>CAVVAT010000012.1:0-351094 GCA_963746215.1 uncultured Solirubrobacterales bacterium | reverse complement strand
ATCCGGTCTCGCCGTCTGAGAGGGCGTCGGCGAGGCTGCCGGCGGTGCGCAGCGGCTGCTCGACGGTGCCGGCGGCGGCGTCGTTACCGTTGGCGGCAGCGACGACATCGCAGGTGGTGGGCGCCGGAGCGGCAGTGGTGTCCTGCGCTGAGGCGGAGGCCGGGATCGCCAGTGCGGCTGCGGCGGCGGCTGAGAGGAGGATGGAAATCCGATGCTTCACAGTCCTCTTTGTCGGGAGCGGGGCGCAGAACCCCACTGAATGCCCGTTTTTTGGACGTTCGTCCAGACTTGCTTGCTATTTGACGCACAAGGGAGTAGTTGGGCGGCCGGTCTCGCAACTAGCATCGATCGGGCGTGGCAGCCGGCGACGAAGACGCACCCCGCGATCTAACGTCGACCGTCGTTCGTGGCGTCAGCTTCGCCGCGGGCGGCTTCATCGCCGCCCAGATCCTCAACCTCGCGTTCTACATCGCGCTTGCGAGGCTGCTCGAGCCGACGGATTTCGGCGAGTTCGCTGCCGCCACGGTCCTGATCGGGTTCACGCTGCTGCTGACCGAGTCCGGCATGGCGTCCGCGGTGATCCAGCGCCGGACCGACCTCGAAGCCGCGGCATCGACGGCCGCTTTTGCCACGTTCGTGGCCGGCGTCCTCTTCAGCCTCCTGGCGCTGGCCACGGCGCCGCTGGTGGGTGCGTTCTTCGACAGCTCCACCGTGACCGCGCTGGCGGCCGCCTCCTCCGGCACGATCCTGCTCCGGACCCTCGGCTCGGTCCCCGATGCGTTGCTGCAGCGGCGCTTCTCGTTCCTGCGGCGCCTGGTGATCGAGCCGGCAACCGTGATCGGCTTCGGTGTCGCCGCGGTCATCGCCGCGACCGCCGACCTCGGCCCGTGGGCGCTCGTCATCGGCCAGTACGCGGGGTTCACGATCGATGCTGCGCTCTCCTGGATCCTGGTGCGCTGGCGGCCCTCGCCCAGCCTCACCTCGTTCGCGATGTGGCGCGAGCTCGTCGGCTACGGACGCCATGTGCTTGTCGCCACAGCGATCCTCCATGCGGGCGAGCAGGCCAGCACGCTGATCGTGGGGCGCGCTCTCGGCAGCGGCCCGCTCGGACAGTTCCGCTACGCGCTGCGGCTGGCCTCGATGCCATTCGCCCTGCTGCTTGCGGGGGCCGCATATGTCCTCTTCCCCGCGTTCTCGCGGATCGCCGAGGACGTCGCTCGGCTTCGCGGCGCGTTCATGCGCTCGCTGCGCTGGGTCTGCCTGCTCGCGTTTCCGGCAGGGCTGGTCTTCGTGCCGCTCGGCGAGCCCCTCATGGTCACCGTGTTCGGCGAGGTCTGGCGACCGGCCGGTCAGGCCCTGATCGCGATGTGCCTCTTCCCGGCCGGCGGGATGCTGGCATCGGTCGTCTCCGAGGCGTTGAAGGCGATCGGCGAGCCGCGCCTGCTGACCCGCATGCACGCGGTGACCTCGGGGGTGACGATCGTCTTCATGCTCGCGTTGATCCCAGCGGGCCTCACCGCGGTCGCCGCGGGTATGTCGGTCGGCGCGATGGCGGGAGGTATCTATGCGCTGGTGCTCGCTCGGGGCGCGCTCGACATACCGCTGCGGACGATGCTTGCCGAGGTCGTGCCGATTGCCGTCGCAGCGGCGCTCGCTGCCCTCGCGATCGTCCCGCTCGAACTCTGGGTCGTCGACGCCGCTTCGCATGGAACCGTCATCGCCGCGCTGCTGCTCGTGGCGGAGGCGCTCGCCGGGGTGGTCGTCTACATCGGGCTGCTGGCGCTGCTGGCGCCGGCAGCGTCCCGAGAGCTCGGGGCGGGCGCCCGCCGGGCACTGACCCGTCTCGCGCGCTTTCGCGGTCCGGACCCCGACCTCCCTGAGCCCGAGCCCCTCGACGAGACGCTCGCTCCGTAGATTGAGCGCCGATGCCCGTGCCGCGCTTCAGCGTCGTCGTCCCTGCCTACAACGGTTCCGAGACGATCGCCGCCACGATCGAGTCGGTCCTCGGCCAGACAGAGACCGATCTCGAGCTGATCGTGGTGGACGACGGATCGGCCGACGACACGGTCGCGGTTGTCAGCCGGTTTCGCTCCGACTCGCGAGTGACGCTGATCGAGCAGGAAAACCAGGGCACGGCCGCGGCGCGCAACACAGGGATCGCCGCCGCTCAGGGTGAGTACGTCGCGTTCCTCGACAACGACGACCTATGGATGCCCGAATACCTGGCCGAGGCCGGCGCGGCCCTGGACCGCGAGCCCGACGCTGGATTCGCCTACTGCGATGCCTGGGGCTTCGACGATGCATCCCGCCGCTTCCTGCGCCGCACGGAGCTCGAGAGCCGACCCGACGCAGGCCCCGGCGCCGGCAGCGAGGCCACGCTCGAACAACTGGTGCGGGTGAACTTCGTGATGAGCTCGGTCTGCACCCGCCGCTCCGTTCTGGAGGAGCTCGGCGGCTTTGACGCGACCGTACGCGGCACCGACGACTACGACCTCTGGCTGCGAATCATGCTCGCCGGCCACGGAGCCGTCCGTGCCGGCGCCCGGCCGCTGTTGCTCCAGCGTGGCCGCCACGACTCACAATCGGCCGACGAGTCGATGATGGACCGCAACCTGAGGCTCGTCCTCGAACGGGTCGTCGACAACCCGCGCAGCTCACCCGCCGTCGTGGCGGCCGCTCGAGAGCGCATCGCTGAGGTCGACCGGGCACTCGCGCGGCGCGCCGGCCCTGGCGATCGCGCTGCGAGCGCGGCACGCAGGGTTCGCGACGCGCTGATGCCGGATCGACGCTGGCTCGAGCGTGCACCCACCGAGGTCGAGCGCGCGTTTCCGGACCTCGTGCGCAGCTAGCCCGAGGTCAGCGGGCGAGGATTTCGTCGTAGAGGCCGACGATCCGCTCGGCCCAGCGTCCGACGTCGCGCTCGGCAACGGCCCAATCGTGCGCGCCCTCCGCGTCGGTGGCGCGAGCCTGTGGATCGGCCGGAACCGCTTCCTCGAGCGCGGCGGCCAGCGCCCCGGCGTCGATCGGCGCGAGCCGCATCCCCGGCGGCAGCGGCGATGCGACCCGGTGCCCTGCGACATCGGTGGCGACGATCTCCAGTCCGCTTGACAGGGCCTCGAGCACGGCGAACGGCATTCCCTCGGCGACGCTGCTCGCCAACAGCGCGTCGGCGGCGGCGTAAAGCGAGCGGACATCGTCCGTCTGATCGAGCGGGCGCATTCGGTCTGCGATCCCGAATCCGGCCGCGGCCGCGCTGGCGTCCTCGCCACCGCCGACGCTGAGGCCGATCCACGCCGGCTCTCGGTCGAGGCGCGCGAGCGTTTCGACGAACAGCGGCCCGCCCTTGACCTCCCAGTCCCACGCGAAATGAAGCAGAGCGCGATCGGCCGGCGCGAGCCCGAGAGCGGCTCTAGCGCGGGTCCTCTCCTCAGCGCC
The DNA here is from genome assembly GCA_963746215.1 of uncultured Solirubrobacterales bacterium. GTDB lineage: Bacteria > Actinomycetota > Thermoleophilia > Solirubrobacterales > 70-9 > WHSW01. The sequence goes on along the minus strand of CAVVAT010000012.1, from coordinate 347,659 downwards.
GATGAGCCCGAAGCGCGCGGTCTCGATCCCGTTCTCAATCAGGTGGACCCTGTTGCGCGGGGCGCCGCGCCGGCGCATGCCGGCGGCCGTGTCCTCGCTGACGCAGACGACGTCGACGCCGCGGCCCAGCACGCCGACCTTGACCGCGGTCCTCAGCGCAGCTCGCGCCCCGGGCGGCAGGTAGCTGTGGACGTGCCAGATGGGGGCGGTTTCGTCGCGCCGCGATGCGACGGTTCGAACGGGCAGGTCGAACGCGGTGAAGTGAGAGTGCAGGAGCAGCGGCCCCTCGACCGTACGGGTCGTCTCCTCCAACCACTGGGCGAGCTCGCCCCTCCCCCACCCCGGAGCCAGCTCGACGGCGATCCCGTCGGCCTCCAGGTCGGCGTGCCATGGACGATCCGCGGCGATCGGGGTGAACGCGCAGCGAAAATCCCAGCCGCGCGCGCGGACCGCGGCGGCGGCCGCCCGGAGCATCGGGATGAACGACCCTGAGTAGGGACCGCCGTAGTCGGCGACGTGAAAGACCGTCGGTGTGGCCATCAGCCGCGCGCGACCGAGGCCAGCAGGCCCTCGAGCCGCTCGACGGTCCGCTCGCGCAGGTACCCCCCGGCAAGCTGCGGCCCGGCGGTGGCGAGCCGCTCACGCAGCTCGGCGTCGTCGCGAACGCGGCGTATGGCTTCGGCGAGCGCGTCCGGGTTGCCCGGCTCGACCACCAGCGCGGCATCATGTGCGTCAGCGATCCGCGGCGCCTCCCCGCGAGCGGCGAGCACGACAGGACGCCCGAGTGCACAGCAGTCGAAAAGCTTCGACGGAACGAACTTGGCGAGCTCAGGCGCCTCCCCGAGTGAGACGAGCAGCGCGTCGGCCGCCCGCATGAGCACGGCGGCCTCCTCGGGCTGCACCGGCTCGCGAAACTCGACCTGGCCGTCAGGCAGCTGCGCCGCAAGCTCACCGAGGCGCCCGCGCTCAGGACCGCCCCCCAAGAGCACGAGCCGGAACTCATCGCCGAGACGCCGCTGCGCTTCGACCGCATGCTCGAGCCCCTGTGCGATCCCCAGGTTGCCGGCATACGCCCAGCAGAAGCGATCCTCGGGGAGGGCGGCGGCGACTCGATCGACCGGTCGGCGCCCGGCCTCGATCCAGCGCTGCGTCGTCCCGTTGGGAATGAGCTCGATCCGCTTGTCGGGCACATGGGTGGCGATCTGCTCGCGAAACGACTCGGTGACGGTCGCAATCGCGGCAGCGCTGCGATAGAGCCGCCGCTCCAACCACTCGGCCGCACCGATCGCCCGTTCGCCGCGCAGCTCGCCGAGGATGACCGCCGCCTCCGGCCAGAGGTCGCGCACGTCGAGCACCCACGGAACGCGGTGGCGAGTCGCGGCCACCGCCGCGGCGGCTGCGACGGGCAGCGGCGGCGAGGAGGCGAGGATCACGTCGGGCCGACGCGCGACCGAGCCCGCGGCGGCCGCGGCCGCGGCGTAGGTCCCGTAGAGCAGCAGCCGGTTGCGGGTCGTCTTCTCCGGGCGCGCGTAAACGCGCACGTAGGTCGCGTCGTAGTCGCCTATACGGCGCCGGTCCACCGACTTCTCCCCGTAGCCGGGATAGATGATCCCCGTCGGGTGGTTGGGGACCTCGCAGATCACCTCGACCTCGTGGCCCAGCCGCGCCAGCCCCTCGGCGAACGCCTCGGCACGCACTCGTGGCGCGGTCACCTCAGGGACGAAGTACTGGGTGAAAAAGAGGATCCGCATCGCGCCTATCTAACCGCGCAGCGCGCGCTCGCCGCTGCGATCGCGGACGACGAGCTCGGCGCCGGCAGCGGGTCGCGGCTCGCCGTCGACCACCTCGCTGCGGTCGTGGGCGCGGTAGAGGTCGACCAGCTCGGCGGCGCCGATCCAGCGAATGCCCTCGATGCGCGGCAACCGGTGGGCGTCGCGCCGCAGGAGCAGGCGGGCGTAGCCGCTGGCGTCGCGCAGAATTCGTGACTCGAGCCGATCGTCCATCAATCCGCCGTGGAGGGCAAGCGTCGGCGGCAGCCCGGCGTGCGCAAGGCGAACGAGCGATCCGTAATCGAGCCGGAACACGCCGCCGATGCCGCCGGGTCCGATCAGGGTCTCGCGCGGGTTGCCGTCGACCAGCAGCGGCTCGGGCGCGGCGCGATGCCACGCCGGCAGCCCGCGGGCCGCCAGGGCGCGCAGCGCGCCTTCGCTGTAGCCCCAAGCCGGCGCAACGAACGTCTTCGGGTCACCGAGGTGCTCGCGCTGCCAGCCCAGCACGGCGTCGATTCGCTCGCCCGCCGCGGCCTCGTCGAGGGCGCCGAACTCGCGTGGCTCGACCTTCTCGGGCGTCGTTCGCTCTGGGTCGTAGTGCAGCCACCCGTGGCCGATCGGCTCGAACACGCCCTCCTTGCAACCGCGCCCGAGCTCGGCGATCGCATCCGGCCAAACGCGCTCGGCAGGGACCGGCTCGCCATCCTCGAGCCCGCGCGCCGCGACGGCGATGCTGAGCTTGGCGCCCGCCTCCCTGTAGCTGCGCAGGAGCTTGCGGGCGCGGCGCAGCCCCACGGAGTCGGTCTTTTCCCGGCCTTCGAGCTGCATCTGCGCCGTGCTCGGGGCGTCGTCGAGGCGCAGGACCCCGACCGGCGGGAGCTTGAGCAGTGGGCGCTCGAGGACCTCGACGAGGAAGTCCTCGATCGGCGTCAGGGCCCAGAGCGCCCCGAGCCGGCCCCAGCGCTCGGCAAGGTCGACCCCGAGGGCCAGCACCCGCTCGTCGAGCAACACCGCGTGGCGGCCCAGTCTCGTTTCGACCACCGGCGACCCACCGGCAAACACCGTGTGGTGGTCGAAGACCCTCGCGCCCGAGGCGAACCGGGCGACGCCCTCGGCAACCCGGCGAGCGGGGAGTCCCGGAAGTTCGGGCCCCTCCCCCGGCGCAAGCACGATCGCCGCGCGTGCCCGACCCTCGCGAACCGCCGCGGTGAGCGCAGCCGCACCGTCCGCGTCGCCCAGGATGACTGCGTTCGGACTTGCCGCGTTGGCAACCGGACCAAGTCGCCAAAGCCACGCGAGTGCCTCGGCGACCCGTCGCGCGCTCGTCCCCGGCGCGGATGCGATCGCGGGCTCGGCGCCCGCTATGAGGACTCCAGACCGCCGCTGGGGTCGGTGGTCGTCTCCGGATCCGTGGTTGTCGTCGTCGGCTCTGTGGTGGTGGTCGTCGGCTCGGTCGTCGTCGTTGTCGAGCTCGTGGTCGGCTCGGTCGTGGTCGAGTTGGTCGACGTCGTCGTCGAGGTCGTGGAGGTGGTGCTGGTAGCTGTGGTCGTCGAGCTCGTCTCGGTCGACGTGGAGCTCGTCGTCGGGTCGTCGCCGTCGTCGCCCGCGACTACCGCGAGCGCGATTCCGAGACCGATGACAGCGGCGATGAGGATCACTATCGCCGCCTTCATGCCCCCGCTCATGCCAGAGCTGGGTGGCTCCTCGCCGTAGCCGCCGTTGCGCGGCTGCTCGCGCGGGACGTCCATCCGCCTGGTCGGATCCTCGTGCACGGCGGCCAGTCTATTCCCGGTTCCGGATACCGCCGTTCCTATACTGACCCGCCCTATGAAGATGATCCTGCTCGAGTTCAACGAGCTGTCGCCGGTCCTGATGGAGAAGTTCATCGCGGCGGGAAAGCTCCCCAATTTCAAGCGCTTTCACGACGAGTCACAGGTCTTCACGACCGAGGCCGACGCGCCCGCGCCCGATCTCGAGCCGTGGATCCAGTGGGTGAGCGTGCACTCTGGGATTCCTTACGAAGAGCATCAGATTCACCACCTCGGCGACGGCCACAAGCTCGAGTACCCGAACATCTGGGACCGCCTCTCAAAGGCGGGCAAATCGGTCTGGGTGTGCGGCTCGATGAACGTCGACTACGAGGCCCCGATCAACGGCTGGGTTCTCCCCGACCCCTGGGTGCGACGGGTGGCCCCCACCCCCTCGGAGCTTGAGCCGTTTTACAAGTACGTCTCCGCGAACGTGCAGGAACACACCAGCGGCAACGTCCAGCTGACGCGCTCCGATCAGCTCGCCTTCCTGAAGTTCATGGCCACCAACGGGCTGCGCCCGCAGACGGTCGCCTCGATCGTCGGACAGCTCGCCGGTGAGCGCCGTGCCGACATCAGCTGGAAGCGCGCCGTGATCCTTGATCGGCTGCAGTCGGACCTCTTCCGCAGCCACTACAAGAAGGCACGTCCTGACTTCTCGACGCTGTTTCTCAACAGCACCGCCCACTACCAGCACCTCTACTGGCGCAACATGGAGCCGGAGCACTTCAAGGTCAAGCCTGATGCCGACGAGCAGCAGGTCTACCAGGAGGCGATCCTCTACGGCTACCAGCAGATGGATCGCCAGATCGGCGAGATGGTGGAGCTCGCGGGGGACGAGGCCAGCCTCGTCCTCGTCACCGCGCTCAGCCAGCAGCCAAGCGTCAAGTACGAGGACATCGGCGGCAAGAACCTCTACCGGCCCAACAACTTCCAGCGCCTGCTCGAGGTGGCTCAGATCACGGACCCCGCGGACGTCACACCGGTGATGGCCGAGGAGTTCAACATCGACTTCGAGACCGAGGAAGCGGCGATCACCGGCAAGGAGAAGCTCGAAGCCCTGCGCGTCAACGGCGAGGTGGCGATGGCGGCGAAGCGGACCGACAACGGCCTGCGCTGCCAGTGCATGATCTGGACCCAGCTGCCCGAGGACACCAAGCTCGAGGTCGAAGGCAGCGCCGACTCGGTCCCGTTCTTCGACATCTTCTATCGCCTCGACCTGCTCAAGAGCGGTCAGCACCACCCGGACGGTCTGTTCTGGGTGCGCCACCCCTCGCGCAGCCACCAGGTCCACGAGGGCCGCGCGCAGCTGATGTCGATCGCGCCGACGATCCTCGAGTCGTTCGGGGTCGAGATCCCGGCCGAGCTCAAGAGCAAGCCGCTTCCGATCGCGGCCTAGCTCACGGCAGGTAGCGCGCTGCCTGAAGCGCCACCGGGGCGCAGCCTTCACAGCTCCCTGGCCCGCTCCAGACGACCAGCGCAGCACCACCCGGTGCGATGGCTAGTCCAGGCGGGCTCGCCGGCGCGCCTGAGTCGCTCGCAGCGGGCCTGAGCGCGACCGAGCCATCCCCGGCCACCGCGAGGTCGAGCTCGTCGCGGTCGCCGGACGAAGTCGTTCGCACGGTCTCAGCAGAACCGACGGTGCCGTCGGGGTGGGTGGAAGCCAGCTTGACCTTGTCTCGGCTCACCCAGGCCAGGTAGCGGCTGCCCGAATCCGCGACCGCCAGGGCGGGCTCGCGGCCCGGCCCGACGGCAACCCGCTCAGCGCCTGCGACGGCGGCGATCACCTTGCTGCCCTCGACCCAGGCGAGCGACCGGTTCCCCTCGGGTCCGATCGCGATGGCCGGGTCGGAGGCATTCGGCGCAGCAAGCTCGACGGGGTCGGTCCATTCACCCGCATCCTCAAGCGTCGACACGAATATCTGCGACGGCGTCGTCCACATGACCTCTATGCGGTCGCCCGCCGCCGCGATTGCCACCTCGAGCGCGCCCGCGCTGTCGGGCACCGTCGTCTGCTCCCACGCGGCGACCTCCGGCGACGCCATCGATGGCCGTGTCGGCCGGCGCAAGCTGACAACGACGTCCTCACTCGGATTCGGTATCGACGCGACCGCCTCCGTGCGATCGCTGGAGATCGCGGCTGCCGGGGTGCCTGTGCCGCTGTCGGCCACTCGCTCGGCGGCTGTCCACCGGCCGAGGCCAGCGCCCGGATCCGGCCCGACGACCCCCGTGCACTCGCCATCGGACGCCAGTCGAAAGTCCTTCGCGGCGCGGCCGCGATAGGGATCGGTCGAGTTATCGAGGGCGACGTTGGCGCCGTCGTCTCCCTCCGCGATCGGCGCCGAGTATGGCCCGCCGCGGCCGGCGTCGAGCAGGCCTCCGTTGGTCGCGTAGAACTCGCGGTAGTCGAGCTCCGTCGGGTCGACCGCAGGCATGTAGTCGATCGCCGCGCTGTCGGCCACGAGGCAGTTGGACCGCACGACGTTGCCGGGTGGGCACCCATCCGTCGCCTCGGCATCGCAGCCCGGAAAACTGTGCTCGACGTTGAACCGCTCCGACGAAGCCGTAATCACGTTGCCGGCGACGACGTTCCCGGCCGAGAGCAGATCGCCCGTGCCGCCGATGAGCACGCCCACGCCGTTGTTGTCGATCACGTTGGCGCTGACACGCGTGTTCGCCGAGTCCGGATAGAGCTGCACGCCGCGCGACGCGTTGTCGTAGATCAGGTTGCGTCTGATCACGGTGTCGGTCGCCAGGCCGACGTAGATGCCGTGGTCCTCGTTCCAGTGGCCGGTGAACTCGCGCCCCGCCGGCGGGTCCGTCGCGGTGGGCGGGTACTCGTAGACGCCGCAGTCGTGGATGCGATTGCCCTCGATCACGGTCCCCACGGGGCGTCCATAGCCAAGTACGCCGAGGTTGACGCAGATGCGCTGGTGGTCGTTGGTGATGTCGTTGCCGAGCAGGCGCACTCCCTCGATCGGTGCCGCTCCCCGGTCGCCGGAGATTGTGAGGCTGGATGGCGCGTAGCGCAGCGGGTTCGTCCCGGCCAGATCGATGTTCGCCACGGTCACGTCGGAGGCCGCGATCCACAGGCGGTTGTCCAGCCGCGCCCGCTCGCGTGGAAAGCTCGAGAGCGTGATGCGAGGCGAGGTGATCTTCGTTTCGCGGTACCCGGGCCTCTCATCGGGGTCGATCTCGACGCCCTCGTAGGTGCCTGCGCGTAGGCAGCCCGTCTCGCCTTCTCGAAGTTCGTCCGCGAGGTGCTGAACGGTGGCGTAAGGGCTTGCCAGCGACCCGGGTCCGTCGTCGTCGCCGTCGACTGCCGCGAAGCGGTCGCACTCGACAGGCCCCATCGTGAGGGGCTCCGGCGCCAGGGAGTCAACCTCACGATCACGGGTCGCCGCCAGTACGGCAATCGCCACGATTGCGATGCGCGAACACCGCCAGCAGGCGGCCGAGCCAGGGCTCGCTCACGCGAGTTAGGACTCGGCCGATGGCGGCGCTGAGCAGATCGAGGGCGCGATCGACGTCGTCGACGTCGATCACCAGCGGCGGCAGCAACCGCAGCATCCGCTCGCCCGGAACGTTGATACCAGGCCCGCGTCGAGCGCCCGCGCAGCGACGCCGGCGGCATCGATGCCTTCGTGCAGCGTCAGCCCGACCATCAGGCCGCGGCCGCGCACCTCGTCGACGCGCGTCGATCCGCTCGAGGCCGTCGCGCAGGCGCTCGCCGAGCTCGCCGACGCGCGCGAGCAGCTCCGGGTCGTCGATCACGTCCAGCGTGGCGAGCGCCGCGGCAGCGGTGATCGGCGCACCGGCGAACGTCGAGCCATGGTCGCCTCGCGTGAGGACCTCGGCGAGCTCGGGCGTGGTCACGACGGCGCCGACCGGCAGGCCGCCGCCGAGCGCCTTGGCCGCGGTGAGGACGTCGGGCTTCACCGGCAGCTGCTCGTAGGCCCAGAGCGTTCCGGTCCTCCCCATCCCGCACTGGACCTCGTCGAAGACCAGCGCGGCGCCGACGGCGTCGCAGGCCTCGCGGGCGGCGACCAGCACCTCGTCGTCGATCGGGAAGATGCCCGGCCTCGCCCTGAATCGGCTCGATCATCACCGCCGCCGTGTTCTCGCCGACCGCGTCGCGAAGCGCCTGCGGATCGTCGCGCGGGACGGCGACGAACCCCTCGGGCAGCGGGCCGAAGAGGTCGTTGCGAGCGAGCTTGGGCGTCGCCGCCAGGGCGCCGAGCGTGCGGCCGTGAAAGCCGCCGTCGAGGCTGACGATCTCCGGCCGGTCGATGCCCGCGGGTGCGCGCGCTTGCGCACGAGCTTGATCGCGCACTCGCTCGCCTCGGTCCCCGAGTTGCAGAGAAAGACCGCGCCGCCGAGGCTCGACTCGGCGAGCCGCGCCGCCAGCCGCATCGCGGGCTCGGTGTAGAAGAGGTTCGACGAGCCGGCCAGACGCCCGGCCTGCTCGGTGATCGCGGCGACGATCTGCGGGTGGCAGTGGCCGGCGTTGTGGACCGAGAGGCCCGGCGAAGAAGTCGAGGTACTCCTTGCCGTCGACGTCCCACAGTCGCGCGCCCTCCCCGCGGACGAACTCGACGGGCGCACGGGCGTAGGTGTCCATTACATAGCGCTCTTCGAGCGCCTTCAGGTCGCTAACGGTCATGGCTACGGCGTGACCATCGTGCCGATGCCGGCGTCGGTGAAGAGCTCGAGCAGGAGGCTGTGCGGACGACGGCCGTCGATGATGTGCGCGGAGCCCGCCCCGCCGCGCACTGCACCGACGCAGGCCGCCAGCTTCGGGCGCATCCCCCCGCCGATCTCGGCAAGCGCCGCCTCGACCTCGTCGACGGTCGCGCGCGAGTTCAGCGACGTCGCGTCGGCCGGATCCGCGAGCCAGCCGGCGACGTCGGTGAGAAAGATCGCCTTGTAGGCGCCGAGCGCAGCGGCGACCTCGCCCGCGGCGGTATCGGCGTTGACGTTGTAGGAGTTGCCCTCGGCGTCGACGCCGACCGAGGCGATCACCGGGATGTAGTCCTCGGCGATGTGGTTGAGCACGTCCACCTGCACCCGCGCGATCTCGCCGACGAAGCCGAGCTCGTCGGCCTTCGCGTGCGGGCGGACGTGGAAGAGGTCGCCGTCCTCGCCCGAGAGCCCGACCGCCGGCTGGCCGTGGCGGTTGAGCCGCATGACGATGTCGGAGTTGACCTTGCCGAGCAGCACCATCTTCGCGATCTCGACCGTCTCCGGATCGGAGACGCGGACGCCCTCGACGAAACGGACCTCCATCCCCAGGCGCTCCATGTAGTGCGTGATGTCGGGCCCACCGCCGTGGACGATCACCGGGTTGAGCCCGACGTACTTGAGCAGGACGACGTCGGTGGCGAAGTCCTCGCGCAGAGCCTCGTCGCGCATCGCCGCGCCGCCGTACTTGATCACGACGGTCTTGCCGTGGAAGTCCTTGATGTAGGGCAGGGCCTCGAGAAGCGTCTCGACGGACGCGATTCCCTCTTCGGTTCTTCTTTGTGGAGTCATGTCGTGTACTCGGCGTTGATTCGCACGTATTCGTAATTGAGATCAGAGAAGTACAGGTGAAAACCGGTCTCGCCGCGGCCGAGGCGCACCGCGATCTCGGCCTCCGCATCGTCGGCGGCAAGGGAGTCGGCATCGATCTCGGCGGGCCCGAGCTCGGCCAGCTCCTCGCCCGCGAGCGCCATTCCGGCGGCCTGGGCGATCCGGCCCCAGTTCGGGTCGTGGCCGAACAGCGCGGTCTTCACCAGTGGCGAGTTGGCGATCGCTCGTGCAACTCGCTCGGCCTCGTCGGAGCTTGCCGCCTCGGCGACCTCGATCCTCCCCACGCGGGTCGCGCCCTCGCCGTCGGCCACGATCTCGAGCGCGAGCTGAAGCAGGATCGCGTCGAGCAGACCCTCGGGCAGCGGCTCGCCGGCCGTCGCCAGTCGCCTGGAGCAGCACGGTGTCGTTGGTCGACATCTGGCCGTCCACGGAGATCCGCTCGAACGAGGCGTCAACCGCGCGCCGAAGCTCGGCGGCGGGATCGGCGATCTCGGCGTCGGTCTGCACGAAACAGAGCATGGTGGCGAAGCCCGGCTGCATCATCCCGGCGCCCTTGGCCTGGGCGGATACGGTCACGCCGCCCGCGCGCACGGTGCACGCCTTCGCAGTCCTGTCCGTGGTCATGATCGACTCGGCGAAGGCACCCCCACCGCGCTGCGACAAGCGCCGCGCCCGCCTCCCCCACTCCAGCGACGACGTCGTCGATTGCCAGCGGCACACCGATCACGCCGGTCTCGGCGACGGCCACCGTGCGCGGCTCAGCGCCGACGGCGGTCGCAGCGGCATCGCGCATCGCGAGCGCGTCCGCGTAGCCCTGCTCGCCCGTGGCGGCGTTGGCGTTGCCCGAGTTGACGACAGCAGCACGGATCCCGGCGGCGTCGCATTCATCGCGGCAGACGCGGATCGGCGCCGCGGCGGCGGCGTTACGGGTGAGCAGCAGCGCCGAGCTAACGGCAGGCGCGTCGCATACGACGATGCCGACGTCCGTCTTGCCATTGCCCTTAAGACCGCAGGCGACGCCGGCAGCCCGAAACCCGGGCGCAAGCTCCGAGGGGTCCAATTCCTCGACCCCGCCCGGCGGGGTCACCCAGCGCGATCGAAAGAACGTCATCGGAGCCCAGTGGTCTCATCGAGGCCGAACATCAGGTTGAGGTTCTGAATCGCCTGGCCGGCCGCGCCCTTCCAGAGGTTGTCGATCGCAGCGAAGACGACCGCGCGACCCTCGCCGAGCGGGGCGGCATGAATCCGGCAGAGGTTCGAGTCGCGCACGTCGCGCAGCCCCGGCGGCGTCGCGACGACCTCGACGAACGGCTCGCCGGCATAACGCTCCGCGTAGAGGGCGGCAATGTCCTCGACCGGCTCGCTCAGGGCGACGTAGCAACTCGCCAGCAGACCCTGATCGATCGGGAGCAGATGCGGCACGAACGAGATCGGCACGTCGGCTCCCATCCGCTTCATCTCCTGTTCGATCTCCGGCAGGTGGCGGTGGCCATCGATCGCGTACGGCATGAAGTTCTCGGTGAGGTTGGAGAGCGACAGCCGCTCGCCACCATCGCGCCCCGCGCCGGAGACGCCCGACTTGGCATCCACGATCACGGACTCGACCACCCCTCGCTCCGCGAGCGGGGCGAGCGCCAGCAGCGCTGCGGTCGGATAGCAGCCAGGGTTGGCGACCAGTTCCGCAGTCCGCAGCGCGTCGCGAGACAGCTCGGTCAACCCGTAGACCGCGTTGTCGAGCAGCTCGGGCTCCCCGTGGGGCGCGTACCAGCGCTCATAGATCGCCGCGTCGACGAGCCGGAAGTCGGCGGAGAGGTCAACCACGCTCAGCCCCATCCCCCGCATCTCAGCGACGACCGGAGCGGCCGCGGCGTGCGGGTAGGCAACGATCGCCGCCTCGATGTCCTCCTCGAGCAGTTCGAGGTTGAGCTCGGTGAGCTCAATTGGCGCCCGGTAGCGCGGATAGAGCTCGTTCAGACGCTTGCCGGTCTCGCTGCGCGAGGTGGCCGCGGCCAGCTCGAACTCAGGATGGCGCCAGACCAGCTCGGCCGCGAGCGCGCCGGCATAGCCGGTGGCGCCGGCGACGAGCACCCGCTTGTCGGCGGACTCAGCCACGCAGCGACCCGTCGAGCTGTTCAGCAAGCGCCGCCTCGATCCGCTCGCGGACCTCGGCGACCTCCTCGTCGGTGAGGGTGCGATCGGCGGCGCGGAACTCCAGCCGCAGCGCGAGGCTCTTGTGCCCCTCGCCGACCTGGTCGCCGCGGTAGAGGTCGAAGATCGAGATCGAGCGCAGCAGCTCGCCGCCGGCGTCCGCGACGACGGCCCGCACCCGCGCGGCCTCGATGTCATCGGCGACGATCACGGCGATGTCCTGCTCGACCGCCGGGTAGGTGATCACGTCCTCGTACTGCTCGTCGCCGCTGGGGGAGGCGTCGACCAGCGGGGCGAGGTCGATCTCGAACCCGACCGCGGCGTCGAGGTCCCAGGCGCGACAGACGAGCGGATGGACCTCCCCCACCCAGCCGATCGCCTCGCCTTCGACCAGGACGCGGCCTGCGCGGCCGGGGCTGAGGAACGGCTCGGAGCCCTGCTCGACCTCAATCGGCCCCGCCGAGCCCGGTGGCAATCCCTTCGAGCACACCCTTGAGCGCGTAGAAGTCTGCGCCGGTCGCGAGGCAGGCAAGGCGCCACGGCTCATACGCGGGCGCCGGGCGCTTGCCGGGGAAGTTGCTGCCGAGGGTGCTGGCGCCGATCGGCTGACCATCGCGCAGGTACGCGCGGCCCGACTCGTAAATCGCGGCGGCGCGAGTCCCGTGGGCGAGGTTGTAGCGCGCGACGTCGAGCAGGCCGCCGAGCAAGTGTCGTGCGCAGAACCGAGTGGTCGCGTGAGAGCGGGTTGGAGATCGCGATCGTCGCGGCGCGCGGATCGTCGGCCGGAATCCGCAGCCGCTGTGGCTGCTCTGGATCGGTGAGGCTGAGCGTGACGACGCCGTCGAAGCCGAGGTCGCGCGCGAGATCCTCGGCGCGGCGGCGCAGGCGCTGCTCGCGGCTCAGCGCGCCACCGCTCCCGGTCCCGGTCGGGCAGCGTCGCGGGCAGGTGGTCGGCGTAGCCGTGGATCCGTCCGACCTCCTCGATCAGGTCGGCCTCGCGCGTGACGTCGTAGTGGCGGTGAAACGGCACGGTCGCCTCGATGTCGTCCCCCGTCGTTTCAACCCCGAACTCGAGCCGGCGCAGATATTTGACCTGGTCGTCGAGCGGGATCGCGAGCCCGAGCAGCTTCTCGGCGCGGCCGGCGCGCAGCCGCACCTGGCGGGCCTCGGGAATCTCCGCCGCAGCGTCGATCGTGCCGGGCACGAGGCGCGCGCCGCAGAGCTCGACCATGAGCTGCGAGGCCACCCGCTGTGCGCGCAGCGCGAGGTCGGGATGCAGCTGCTTTTCGTTGCGGTTCGACGCGTCGGAGCGCAGGCCGAGCTTGCGCGAGGTCCGCAGGATGTTGACCCCGTTCCAGGTCGCGACCTCGAGCAGCACCCGCGTGGTCGTCTCGCTGACCTCCGAGACCAGGCCGCCCATGATCCCGGCGACGCCGGTGGGGCCGTTGCGGTCGCAGACGAGCACGGTGTCGGCGTCGAAGGTCCGCTCGGTGCCGTCGAGCGTGGTCATCTTCTCGCCGTCGCGCGCGCTGCGAACGATGATCTCGCCGTCGGGAACCTTGTCGAGGTCGAACGCGTGCAGCGGCTGCGCCGTCATCAGCATCACGTAGTTCGTGATGTCGACGACGTTGTTGATCGGCCGCATCCCCGCGGCCGTCAGCCTCGCCTTCAGCCACGGCGGCGACGGGCCAATCTGGACGTCGGTGAACACCCGGGCGCTGAAGCGCGGGCAGAGGTCGGGAACCTCGACCGTCACGGAGCGCGTAGTCCTCAACCGAGCCCTCCCCCGTCGCCTCGGCATCGCCGTCCCACGGCGCCGGCGCGAGCTCGGCGCCGGTGACCGCGTGGAGCTCGCGCGCGACGCCGTAGACGCCGAAGCAATCGACGCGGTTGGAGGTCGGCTCGAGCTCGATCACCGGCTCGGAAACGGCAAAGACCTCGCTGAAAGGGGCGTTCCCGGTGCCGGCACGCCCGGTCGCGAGCGGAGGACGTGGCCGGAAGTAATCAATGATCCCGTCGTGGTCCTCGCCGATTTCCAGCTCCCGTTCGCGACAGGATCATCCCGTTGGACTCGATGCCCCGGAGCTTGGCCTTCTTCAGCTTTTCGCCGCCGGGCATCCGCGCGCCGGGGGTGACGACGGCGACGGTTTGACCCGCCGCGACGTTCGGCGCGCCGCAGACGATCGTCTGGGGCGACTCCGCGCCGATGTCGACCTCGCAGACGCGCAGCCGGTCGGCGTTCGGATGCTGCTCGGCGCTCACGACCCGGCCGACGACGAACCCCTCGTCGCTGGGCGCGCCCAAGTGGGAGATCCGCTCGAGCTCGATCGAGTGCATCGACAGGGTCGCGCCGATCTCCTCGGGCGAGAGCCCGGGATCGCAGTACTCGCTGAGCCAGCTGATAGGGCACCTTCATCGGAACTGCCTCAGCACGCGGACGTCGTTTTCGAAGAACTTGCGCAGGTCCGGGATCGCGTGCTTGAGCATCGCGATCCGCTCGATTCCCATGCCGAACGCGAACCCCTGCACCTTCTCGGGGTCGTAGCCGTTCTCGCGCACGAAGCCGAAGACGTTGGGGTCGACCATCCCCGAGCCGAGGATCTCGATCCAGCCCACGCCCTTGCACAGCGGATCGCGCGAGCCGTCCGGCAGCTGGCCGGTGCCGCCGCATCTGAAGCAGGAGACGTCGACCTCGACGCTCGGTTCGGTGAACGGGAAGAACCCTGGCCGGAACCGGGTCTCGCGGTCAGGACCGAAGATCGCGCGGGCGACCTCGTCGAGCGTGCCCTTGAGATCGGCGAGCGTGATGTCCTCGCCTATGGCGAGCCCCTCGACCTGGTGGAAGACCGGGCTGTGCGTAGCGTCGAACGGGTCCGAGCGATAGCAGCGGCCCGGGCAGACGATCATGATCGGCGGCTCCTGGCTCTCCATCGAACGCACCTGCATCGGCGAGGTGTGCGTGCGCAGGACCACGTCCTCGGGCCCCGGCGGCAGGTCCTCGATCGCGAGCTCGGCACTCAGCGTCGTCGGATCGACGTAGAAAGTGTCCTGCGCCATCCGCGCCGGGTGGCCCGGGGGATGATTGAGCGCGGTGAAGTTGTAGTAGTCGAGCTCGACCTCCGGCCCCTCCATCACCCGGTAGCCGAGACCGACGAAGACGTCCTCGATCTCGCGCTGGGTGCGGATCAGCAGGTTCTGCGCGGCGCTCGCCGCCGCCGGCGCTCCGGGCATCGTCACGTCGATCGCACCGGCCGCCAGCGAGCTCTCGAGCTCCGCCGCCTCGAGATCGGCCTCCCGCGCCGCGAGCTCGGCCTCGAGCGCCTTGCGCGCGGCGTTCGCGCCTGAGCCCACCGGCCCGCGCTCGGCGGGATCGAGCTCGGACGATGCCGCGCAGGATCGAGGTCAGCTCCGACTTGCGGCCGAGGTAGCGAACCCGCAGCTCCTCGAGCGCGGCGAGATCGCCCGCGGCCGCGATCGCCGCCGAGGCCTCCCGTCGCAGGCTGTCGATGCGTTCCACCATCAGGCGGCCGACGATATCCGTCCCAGGGCGATTGCCGCCGCTGCTGCCACGTTGAGCGATTCGACACCCTCACGCAGCGGGATCGTCCAGAGCCGGTCGCACCGCGAAACGAGCTGCGTCCGGGAGCCCCTCGCGCTCGCCGCCCAGCATGAGCGCTCCCACCGGCTCGTCGTCGGGCGGGTCGCCCCCGTGGGCGACGAGCCCCACGATCGGCGCCGAACCTAAAGGCGGGCTCACCCGCCGCGACGGGGCCTCGCGAAGATCGAGCCCATGCTCGCGCGGACGGCCTTCGGCCTGTATGGGTCAGCGCAGCCCGGCCCGAGCACCACGTACGCCCCGGCCAGCGCGTCGCGCTGCGGACGATCGCGCCGACGTTGCCCGGATCGCCGACCTCGTGCAGATATGTCTGCAGGCCGGCCGCCGTCGCGGGGCCTGGGCGGCGGTAGACGCCGATCACCCGTGTTCCCGAGCCCAGCGACGAGACCCCGTCCAGCAGCTCCGGCTCCACGTCCTCGCCGGCGCGCAGCACGAACTCGGTCGGCGTACCCGGCGCGCCTCGGCGGCGGCGACGAGATCCTCGCCCTCGGCGACGAACAGCCCCTCGCGATCGCGCCACTTGCGCTCCGCGAGCTTGCGGATCAGCTTCAGCTTCTCGTTGTCCTTGCTCGTGATCACTGTCTATTTTCAGTCCCAGAAAACAAAAAGGGCGCCTCGTGGGGCGCCCGGTGGAAAGTCGTAATGCGGCGGTCAGCTCAGGCCGCCACGGCCTCCCGGGCTTGGCTCGGCGAATCGGCGGAACGCCTCAGGATCGCGCACGGCGATATCGGCGAGCATCTTGCGGTTGACCTCGATGCCGGCCTCGCGAGAGGCCGTGGATGAGCTGCGAGTAGCTCATGCCCTCGCGCCGGGCGGCGGCGTTGATGCGGATGATCCAGAGCTTGCGCATCTCGCGCTTGCGCACACGGCGGTCGCGGTAGGCGTACTGGCCCGACCGCATGACCTGCTCGTTCGCGAACCGGTAGCTCGAGTGCTTGCGGCCCCAGTAGCCCTTGGCCTGGTTGAGGACCTTCTTGCGACGGCGCTTGCGGGCGACGGCGTTGGTGGCGCGGCTCATCTACTTGCCCCCCGGTCCGAGCAGCTTCTTGACGGTCCTGACGTCGCTCGGGGCGATGTCAACCGGCTTCGCCATGCGCCGCTTGCGCTTCGGCGACTTCTTTTCGAGGATGTGGCTCGAATAGGCGCGCCGACCGCGCAGCTTGCCAGTGGCGGTCTTGCGAAAGCGCTTCTTTGCGCCCGAATGAGTCTTCATCTTCGGCATGCGGCCGGCTTATTGAAGCAGACGTCGCGCGTTCGCAGGCCGGCTGGCTCAGCCGGTCGCAGCGGCTTCGTCGCCGGCCTCGGCCGCAGGCGCGGCCTCCGGCTCAGCTTCCGCGGCGTGTGCTTCGGCGGCAGGCGCTTCGGCGGGCTGCCTCGGCAGGCGCCTCAGTGGCGCAGCTTCAGCGTCCCCATCAGCGGCGTGGGCTCCTCGCCGCGCTCGCGCTGGCGCTCCTCGCGAGCCGTGCGGCGCTCTCGGGCGAGGGCGCGAGCATCATGTGCATGTTGCGCCCCTCCTGCTGAGGGCTCGACTCGATCACCGCGAGCTCGCCGACGTCCTCGAAGAGCCGCTCGAGCAGCGCGCGGCCACGCTCGGGGTGAGCCTGCTCGCGACCGCGGAACATGATCGTCACCTTGACCTTGTCCTGGTGCTTGAGGAAGCGCTCGACGTGGCCCTTCTTCGTGTTGTAGTCGTGGTCGGCGATCTTCGGCCGCAGCTTGATCTCGCGGACGTTGACCTGCTGCTGGTGCTTGCGCGCAGCCTTGGCCTTCTGCTCCTGCTCGTACTTGTACTTCGAGTAATCGAGCAGTCGCGCGACCGGCGGCCGCGATTCCGGGGCGACCTCGACGAGGTCGAGATCGCGCTCCTGGGCCATCGCCAGAGCCTCGTCGGTCTTGATCACGCCGATCTGGCTGCCGTCCTCGTCGACCAGTCGGACCTCGGCAACGCGGATGCGCTCGTTGATCCGGGTCTGATCGCGCTCCGGCGGCTGGCGGTCGAAACGCCTCGGGACCGGCACTAGTGATTCACGCTGGCGGGGAGCGTCAAGCTACCTGCAGGCCGAGGGAAGAGGCACGGTACGAGGCAGGGGGCACGGGTGCAGGCGCGAACAACAACTAGCGGCGCTGCGAAATCTCGGTGCCCTCCATCGCGCGACAGTATAGACGGCGTCACGGCACCAACTGTCGCCTACAGTTCATTACCGCACTTCAACTACCCGATTTGTGGTAGTCGTCCGAATCCTCGCGGGGAACCTCCGTGCATCCAACTCCGCGGAACAGGGACGTTATTATTAGGGAAGCCTCGCGGCCCGGTCCTCATACCCCCGGACCGGGTCGCGACTTACCCCCTCAGGCCTCGAACGCTCAGGCCTCGACCAGCTGCGGGATCTCGCCGAGTGCCATCGCGCCGAGGTCGCCGCGTTCGTGCGACGCGCACCGAGGCGGTACCGGCCTCGCGCTCGCGCTCGCCGACGACGAGCATGAACGGCACCTTGGAGAGCTCGGCGTCGCGGATCTTGCGCCCAACCGACTCGGTGCGCTCGTCGACCTTGACCCGCAGGCCGGCTGCCCCGAGTTCGGCCGCGGCCGACTTGGCGTAGTCGATGAAGGAGTCAGAGACCGGCAGGATCGCCGCCTGCACGGGCGCCAGCCAGGCCGGGAAGCGACCGCCGTAATGCTCGATCAGGATCCCTGCGAAGCGCTCCATCGACCCGAGCAGGGCGCGGTGGATCATCACCGGCGTGTGATCGGCGTTGTCCTCGCCCTGATAGGTCAGCTCGAAGCGCTCGGGCATCTGGAAGTCGAGCTGGCAGGTGCCGAGCTGCCACGAGCGCCCGAGAGCGTCGGTGACGTGGAAGTCGATCTTCGGTCCGTAGAACGTGCCCTCCCCCGGGCTGATGTCGAACTCGCGACCCTGGCGCTCGAGCGCCTCGCGGAGTCCGGTCGTCGCCTGCTCCCACTGCTCATCGGTGCCGATCGACTTCTCCGGCCGGGTCGAGAGCTCGACCCGGACCTGGTCGAATCCGAAGCGCGAGTAGAGCGCGTCGATGGCAGCGCAGATCGAGTCGACCTCGCCGGGGACCTGGTCGAGCGTGCAGTAGACGTGGCCGTCGTCCTGGGTGAACGCGCGAACGCGAAGCAGGCCGTGGAGCACGCCCTCGCGCTCGTAGCGCGAGACGTCGCCGAACTCGGAGAGGCGAAGCGGCAGCTCCCGGTAGGAGTGGCGCTTCGAACCGAACACGAGGCAGGCGCCCGGGCAGTTCATCGGCTTGAGCGCGTAGCGGCGCTGATCGCCCTCGCGCTGCGACGGCTCGACGAAGTACATGTTCTCGCGGTAGTTCTCCCAGTGGCCGGAGCGGTGCCAGAGCTCCTCGTCTAGAACCCGCGGCGTCTTGATCTCGTCGTAGCCGCCAACGCTCAGCTGCTTGCGCACCTCCTGCTCGATCAGGCGCAGCAACACGGTGCCGTTCGGAAGCCAGAACGGCATCCCCGGCGACTCCTCGCGCAGACGAAAGAGGTCGAGCTCTGGGCCGAGGCGGCGGTGGTCGTTCTCGCGCGCCATCTCGAGCTGCTCGAGGTGGCGGTCGAGGTCGGCCTGCGAGTGAAAGGCCGTCCCGTAGATGCGGGTGAGCATCGTCCGGCTCTCGTCGCCACGCCAGTAGGCACCGGCGAGCGAGTTGAGCTTGAACGCCTTGATCCGCCCGGTGGACGGCGCGTGCGGACCCTTGCAGAGGTCGGTGAACGGCCCGTTTCGATACAGCGAAACGCTCTCGACGCCCTGGTCGCGGACCAGGTCTTCGATCAGCTCGACCTTGTACGGCTGGTCCTCGGCGCGAAAGCGCTCGATCGCGTCCGCCGCGCTGACGTCGGAGCGCTCGAAGGGCTCGTCGGCCGCAATGTGCTCACGCATGGCCGCCTCGATCCGCTCGAGGTCGGCCTCGCTCGGCCGCTGCCCCTCGGGGAACTCGAAGTCGTAATAGAAGCCGTTCTCGATCGGCGGACCGATCGAGACCTTCGTACCGGGCCAGAGGTCGACGACGGCGGTCGCCATCACGTGGGCGGCGTCGTGGCGGATCAGCCAGAGCGCGTCGTCGGCGTCCTCGCCCTTGCTCTTGGCGCTGACGATGGCGATCGTGGCCCCGTCGGGCAGCGGCGCCGACATGTCGCTCAGTTCGCCGTCGACCTTGATCCCGAGCGCATCCTTGGCAAGCCGTGGCCCGATCGCCGCGGCGGCATCGGCACCCGTGGCTCCCTCGGGGAGCTCGAGCGGTTTGCCATCGGGGAGCTTGACGCTGATTCCAGCCACGGCGGCCATGCTAGTTGCCGTCAGCGCCGGGATCGGCTCGCGCGGAGTCCTCGACGAATTCGCACGGCCCGTCGCCGACGACCTGGTCGTCGACCGCGAACGCTCCCGGGCACGAGCGCGCCGTCGTCGACCGCGATAGTCACCGTCGCCGCGATGCCCGGCTTGAGCGGCAGCCCGGAACGTGCCTCAGGCTCAATGCACAGCCGGTTGCCGCGCAGCTCCCATGAGAGGTAGTCGATCGCGTGCTCGTCGAGGACCGCTTCGGGCACGAGCACGCGGACCGAGCCGTCCGGCAGGTTCTGGCGCAGGTCGGCGAGCTTCGGCGAGTAGGCCGACGGGCCAACCGGGCCCGTTCGCCAGCGCGAGCGTCGCCGAGCCGCCGGCAAGCGCGAGGAAGGCGACCGGGACCGCCACGGGCAATCTCGACCACAGCAGACCGCATACCGAGACGGCAGCGACCAGCGGCGCCAGCAGCAGCAGCGTCTTCGCCTCCTGGTAGGGAGTGCCGTCGACCAGCGAGTAGAGCCAGAGCAACGTCGCCGCGAGTGTCGCCCCCACCAGCGCCAGGCGCCGCTGCGCCCACAGCCAGTGAAGACCGAGGCCGAGCGCCACCGCCGCGAAGAGCGCGCCTGCGTAGAACGCGACCGCCGGCACCGCGCCGTCGCCGGGTTCGACTCGGAAGTCGCCCGACGGCCAGATCCCGAGCGCCTCGAGGGGCGAGAGCCGGTCGAAGAGGTTGCCGAGACCGGCCCCGGCTGGGTTGAACGTCTCGAAGTTCGCGAAGTCGGCCATACGCCCCAGCTCGGGGGCCATCACGAGCAGCGCGAGGCCACCTGCGGCCGCCACCGGGAGCGCGACATCACGTGCCACCGCGAAGGCGGCGGCGGCGCGACCCTCCCCCGCCGCCCGAACGAGCTCGAGCCCGACCCAGACGGCGAACGCCGCCCCGAGCCAGACAACTCCGGGAAAGCTGTAGACGTAGGCCGCGCCGGCGACGAGCACGCCGAGCGGCACCGCCCGCAGGCGCCGGGGGGTCCCGCTGCCGTCGTCCCAGCCGCGCGCGGTCTGATCGAGGCCGACGGCAAACGCCAGCAGAAACAGCGCGGTGATCGTCTCCTTGAACGCGCCCTGGGTCAGATACGAGGCGACGAGGTAGGCGAAGCCGATCACCAGCGCACCCGCCATCCGCCGCCAGGTTGTGAGCCCTTCAAGCAGGACGAGGCCAACCAAGCACGCGCACACCGCCGTCGCCAGCATCAAGCCGCCGAACGCGTGCACCGTGTTCGGGCTGAGCTCGGAGATCGCGATTACGAGCGAGTGCGGGCCGAGCGGATAGCCGCCATCGATCAGGCGGTCCCCCATCCCGCTTGCGAGCTGCTCTACGGCGAACAGGTGTTGCGACATGTCGGGGTTGAGACCGGTGCCGAGGATCCCGAAGCGACCTTCGGCGAGGAACGGCAGCGACGCCACGATCACCGCAACCACCGCAACCGGGACCCCCTGTCGCAGCGAGTCAGCGAGGTCCTCGACGAAGGTGACGACGAGGAAGCCAGCGACCACCGTCACCAGCGCCAGCGCGACGATCGCCGCGGTGCCGTGGCTCGGCAGGCGCACGGTCCACCAGGCCAGCACGAAGATCGCCGCGAGGCCGACGGCGGGTGCCAAACGGTTCCAGCGGCGGTAACCACAAGCGATGAAAATCGCCTGGCCGACGAGGGCAGCCGAGCCGAAGAATGAGCGCAAAGCTCGCGTAGGTCGCTAAGGCCCCGGACACGCGGCGAGGATATGTACCAGCGATCGCGCGACTTTGGGTCGCGCGATATGTTGCAAGGCGAGAGAGAGGTCGCGGCACCTTGGCAGGGGCCGCCCGAAATTTGAGAGAGGGAGCTCCTTGCTTCGACGCATCCTGTTGCCGGCCGGTATCGCGCTGGCGCTGACCACATCCACCGCTGCCATCGCGCAGACGCCAACCGATTACTCGGATACGGCGCTCAACATCATCCCTTCGGGCCAGTACGGCAGCATTCCCACGCCGCCTCAGGCCTCGGTGCAGGCGGAGATGTACGACGGCCTCACGCCGCTGTTCGACGACGTCAAGCCATCGGACCTGACCAAGTACTTCAAGTCGGAGCGCCTCGGTGTCGACAACGCGACGCCGACGACGGTCGAGAACGTCCCGCGTCCGGGCGTGACGATCATCCGCGACTCCTACAACGTCCCGCACGTCACCGGCGCAACCCACGACGACGGCGTCTGGGCTTCCGGCTGGATCGCTGCCGCGGATCGCGGCCTGCTCCTCTCTCAGG
Source organism: uncultured Solirubrobacterales bacterium (assembly GCA_963746215.1). Lineage (GTDB taxonomy): Bacteria > Actinomycetota > Thermoleophilia > Solirubrobacterales > 70-9 > WHSW01. The sequence continues at coordinate 326,135 of CAVVAT010000012.1, read as the reverse complement.
CCCGCAACAACGCGCGCGTTGCCGCGATCAGCGCGCCGGGGCTAGACGCGGTCGGCCTCATCGCCGGGCTGAAGAACTTCCAGCCGAGCCAGCAGACCGAGGACGAAATCGCAAAGCAGGCTGACGTCCTGCTCGCAGCCGGCCCCGAGGGCGCGGCCGTCTTGCACGACATCGACGTCTTCATCGAGGGCATCAACGACTACTACGAGCTCAACAGCCCGACGACGCCGCCGTTCACCCGCAACGACATCTTCGCCCTCAACGCCCTGAAGGGGCAGTTCGTGGGCGAGGGCGGTGGCGACGAGGCGCGGCGCTCGCAGTTCCTCGGCGGGCTTCAGCAGCGACTTGGGGACAAGAAGGGCCTCAGCGTCTTCAACGACCTGCGCCAGTTCAAGAACCCGGAGCTGCCGACGTCGATCGACGGCAAGTTCCCCTACGGATCGATTCCGAAGAACTCGAGCGGCAGCGCCGTGCTCGATCCGGGCAGCTTCACCTCGACCCCCGCGGCCCCCGCCAAGCTCGCCGCTGAAACGCAGCGCGAGCCCACGCAGGCGTCGAACACGCTGATGATCTCGGGCAAGAAGTCGAAGACGGGCAATCCGTTGATGGTCGGCGGCCCGCAGATCGGCTACTTCTATCCCGGCTTCACGTACGAGATCGACATGAACGCCGGCGACCTGCAATGGCGCGGTGCGACCTCTGCTCCGTTCCCCGGTTACGTGCTGATCGGCCGTGGCGAGGACTTCGCGCACACGCTGACCTCGGCCAGCGGCGACATCATCGACCAGTACGTCGAGCGTCTCTGCGAGGGCAGCGACACGAAGTACCTCTTCAACGGACAGTGCCTGGAGATGGGCAATTTCGATGCCGGCACGCTCAACGGCCAGCCGGTGACCTTCAAGACCACCGTGCACGGCCCGGTCGTCGGTTACGCCACCGTCGACGGCGAGAAGGTCGCCATCTCGTCGAAGCGCTCGTCCTATGGCAAGGACGTGCTCGACCTGCTCTACAACCGGCGTCTGTCGAACGGCCAGGTCAACAGCGCCGAGTCGTTCATGGAGGCGGCAGCGCTGACTCCGCAGACGTTCAACTCCTTCTACATCGACAACAAGGACATCGCGCTCTTCACCGCCGGCCTGCTGCCGCTGCGCAACCCGAACGTCGATCCAGGGCTCCCGACCTGGGGCACCGGTGAGTACGAGTGGACCGGATTCCTCTCGGCCGCTGACCACCCGCAGGGCAAGAACCCGAAGGACGGGACGATCACCAACTGGAACCAGACCGTGGCGAAGGGCTTCGCCGCCTCCGACGCCTCCTGGGGCACCCAGGGATCGGTCGGTCGCGTTGATCTGCTCAACAAGAACCTCGCCGCCCTCGTTAACAAGAAGGGCAAGTGGGATCTCGCAAAGGTGACTGCAGCGATGAACGCGGCAGCAACCCAGGATGTTCGTGCGATCGACACCGTGCCGTTGCTCGAGGATCTGCTCGCCGGCACCAAGGCACCGAACGCCCAGGCGAACATGATGTTCAAGCTGCTCATGCAGTGGAACCGCAGGGGCGGCAGCCGTCTCGACGTCGGACTCGACGGAGAGATCGACGATCCAGGCGCAGCCGTAATGGACGGCTCGTGGGACAACATCGCCAACGCGTTCATGAAGCCGCAGCTCGGCTCGCAACTCGACGAGCTCGACACGCTGTTCAGCCGCTTCGACCTACCCCCGGGCGGTCAGTACAGCGGCTGGTATCAGTACTTCGACCGCGACATCCGCGCGCTGCTCGGCGAGAAGGTCAAGCAGCCGTTCGAGAATGCCTACTGCGGCAAGGGCAACCTGAAGAAGTGCCAGAAGGCAGTCTGGAAGGCGATCGCCAAGTCCGGCAAGGAGATCGCTGCCGAACAGGGCACGAAGGATCCAAAGAAGTGGCGCTCAGACGCGGAGCGCGAGCGGATCGAGTTCGCCCCCGGCCTGCTCGAGACAACCCTCCGCTACACGAACCGCCCGAGCGGGATCCAGCAAGTGATCTCGTTCGACGGTCACCGGTAGCGACCACGAAAAAGGGCCAGACCCGATGAGGGTCTGGCCCGTCTAGTGGGCACAGCTGGGCTCGAACCAGCGACCTCCGCCTTGTCGAGGCGGCGCTCTCCCAACTGAGCTATGCGCCCGGGGTACGCGAGGCGCGAGTTTAGAACAAGGCCGGGGTCAGTCCGAGTTCGCGAACGCCTTGCGCACGGTGTCCGGGTATCGGAACAGCGAGTCGTAGGTGACCTTCGGTATCTCGTAGCCGAGGTTCTCGAGCAGACCGGAGGTCTCGAGGGTCGCCAGGTCATGAGGTTTGGGTCGAGCGCTTCCGCCCACCGAACACGGGATCGCCGAGACCGCCTCGGGGTCGGGCAACTCGGGCGGGTCGAAGTCGCGCAACGAGAAGTCGAACGCGCGACCGATGTTCGACGCGTAGCGGTGGCGCTTGGTCAGATAGCCGAGCCCGAAGCGGTAGGAGATCAACTTCAGGATCGACTCGTGTGTGGCGGTCATGTGGCTGACGTTGGCGCCGGCCTTCTTCGCTCGCGCGTACGGCGAGATTGCAACCGCCGGGATTCGGAACCCGGTCAGCGACCAGTCCTCGAAGGTGTCCGCGCGGTTCTCGCGGTCGTCGGGGACGTGGCGCGGCTTGACGTGGTCGAAGAAGCCGCCCCACTCGTCGTAGTTGATGAACATCGCGCCGCGGCGGTACTGCGGCGACTCCATGAACGCGTGGGCCACGTCGGACATGAACGCCTGGCCGAGGCGGACGTCGCCATGAGGGTGATCATCTGCGGAGATCCCGTCGCCGCCGCCGCCGTCGCGGAAAGGCGGATCGACAAAGCAGATCTGCGGCAGGTTGCCTGCGGCGGCATCGATGTAGAACTGAGACGCCGGGCGGACCCACGAGAGGCCGCGGGCGCCGTACAGCGCGGGCACCGGCAGGTCGGAGACGTAGTAGGCGACCGTCACGCCCCGCGCCTTGGCGCGGTCCAGGATCGTCTCCCACTGGAAGCCCGTCGACTGCTCGGTCTCGGGCGGCAACTCGTTCGACTTCTGACCGCCGTTCTGAGCCGCCAGTTGGTAGTGGCGATTCGGGTAGGTCGACGCCATGATCGAGCAGAAGTAGCGGTCGTAGAGCTGGAAGGCGTCCGCGGCGGCCGGCAGGAACCCGAGGTCCTCTTTCAGGTAGTAGCCGAGGGCGAACTCGTCCGAGCCGGTGCCGTCCTCGTTGCCGCTGTAGAAGCCATCCATCTTGCCGCCGTTGAACTGGTGGCGCCCGCCCTTCCAGCCGTGGTCAGGATCGCGGAAGTCGCAGCCCTGGAAGTCCGGCGTCAGGTGCCGGGTCGGGAACTGCTGGGTGCCGTCGAGGTTGGGATAGGTGAGGCCGGAGTTCCGCGCGTCGGCGCGCGGATGCCAGCCGAAGTAGTGGTCGAACGAGCGGTTTTCCATCATCAGCACGACGAAGGTGTCGATGGGCATGTCGCGCGGCTTCGGGAAGGGCGTGCGGGCGCGCTTGGCGGCCTCCGCCAGAAGCGTCTCAGCGGGCAGCAGGCTCGCCATACCCGCCGCGCCCGCGAGCGTCGCGGTCCGCGCGAGGAAGTCGCGGCGGCGCAGATGGCTTTCGCGGTCGACGCTCTCGAGCCGCTCAGCCTCATCGCCGTCGGCGAGCTCGCCCTGCGCGAGGTGGTCGGAATGGTCTTCTGGTCGAACAAGGCGCCTCAACGGCGGCGCGGCTCGTCTATCGCCTCGCGGAATCACGGTGTTCTCACCACCTCACAGTCGATGACGCCGTCCTCGGTGGCATCGACGATGGCGATGTCTTCGCCGGCGCCGCAGTTGATCTCGTCGTTGCCACCGTCGCGCGCGTAGATCTTGTCGTTGCCCGGCGCAGCCAGCTCGACGCCGTTGCGCATGTTGAATCCGTCACGCCGCGGACCGCCTCGAAGCTTGTCGTTGCCCTTGCCGCCAATCAGAACGTCGGCGCCGTCACCGGCGATGAGCACGTCATTACCGGCGAGGCCCTTGAGCACGTCGGCCTTTTCGGTCCCCTCCAGGCGGTCGGCCTGGCGCGACCCGGTGCTCGTGTTGAGCGCGACGGCCAGCCCCCCGAGCATGCCGAAGGAGACCGCCGCGACGACCGTCAACTTCACGAGCCTGCCCAACGCTCCCATGTTGAGCGGACCCTACTCCCGCGAGCAGCGGCGATGTTGCAGTCGCGTTACCGAGTCGTGTTCGGGTCGACGACCAGCGTCAGGCCGTCAACCGCGGCGACGCGAACCTCGGCGCCCTCCGCGACCGGCCCGCTCGAGCGCGCGTTCCAGATCTCCCCGCGCACCCGCACGTTGCCCTCGAGTTCAAGCGGGCTCATCGCCACGGCGAGCTCGCCGATCATCCCCTCGGCCCCGGTGGTCACGCGGTACCGGCGCAGGAACTTGATCCAGAAGAAGACCTCCAGAACCTCGATAAACACCGCGATAACGAGGATCACAACCCGCCACGGATCGGGGATGAAGAACAGCCCGATGATGGCCAGCGTGAGGATCATCGGGCGCTAGTTCGAGTGGCAGGCCGGGCAGAGCCCGCGAAGGACGACGTCGTGGTCGCCAACCCGGTAGTCAAGCTCGCGCGAGAGACGGTCGATCGCCTTCTCGAGCGCCGGATCGTCGAACGCTGTGACCTGGCTGCACTGCTCGCAGACGAGGTGATGGTGATGGTGATCTCCATCGGGAAGCGCCGGCTCGTAGCGGGCGGGATCGGTCCCCATGTCAAGGCGCTGCACGAGGCGCATCCGCGCCAGCAACTCGAGCGTCCGGTAGACGGTCGCGATCCCGACCGGGTTGCCCTCGGTGTGAAGACGGTCGGAGATCTCGCGAGCGCTGACCACGCAGCTCTGGCGCCCGAGCAGCTCGACCACGGCCGCCCGCGGGGCGCTCGACCGATGGCCGGCGCGCTGCAGCTCAGCGCGCGCCAGCTTCACCCAGCGGTCGGCCGGCGGGGTCGTCGGGGTGCTCTGCTTTTCCTTGCTTGGGCTCATCGTTGACGCAATCGAGACTCGTTTTCATTTTAATGGCACCCCGCGATGGACGCACTCAATGCACTTCAGCTCCCATTCATGCAGCGAGCGACGCTTGAAATCGTCCTGCTCGCACCGCTGGCCGGCCTGCTCGGAGCGCAGATCGTCCTACGCCATCTCGCCTTCTACACGCACGGAGTCGGCACAGCGACGTTCCCCGGCCTGGTCGTCGCCGGGTCCGCAGGGGGCCCTCCCCTCCTCTTCGCCGCCGGAGCGGCCCTGCTGTTCGGCATTGGCCTCGACCGGCTCTCGCGCTCGGCGCGTCTCGCCTTCGACGCAGCAACCGCGCTGCTACTGGTCGCGATGCTCGCGATCGGGATCGTCTTGGCGAGCGACGTGTTTGAGTCCGGCGCCCAGGTCGACCAGCTGTTGTTCGGGAGCCTGCTCGCGATCGGCAACGAGGAGCTGATCGTCACGGCCGCGGTTCTCGCGATCACGCTCGTCCTTGGCACGCGCTATCGCCGCGCCTGGGTCGCGGGCGGCTTTGAATCGGCCTCCAGTCGCGCTCTCGGGCTGCCCGTCGCGGTTGCCGACTGGGTCCTGATCGCCCTGATCGCAATCGCTGTCGTCGCAGCTCTCGATGCGATCGGAGCACTGCTCGTCGGCGCGATCCTCGTAATCCCGGCGGCCACCGCTCGCCTCGTCGCGACGAGCGTTCGCAGCCTCGAGCTCACCGCAGCGGCGATCGCGCTTGTCGAGGGCTTCGCCGGATTGCTGATCGCCTACGAGCTCGACGTCCCGCCGGGAGCGACCATCGCGACGCTCGGCGGCGCGGTCTTCGCCCTGACGGCTCTGTGGACCCGTTTTGCCCCGCGCGCAGCAGAGGCGGGCGGGTGAGCGAGGCACCACAGCCGCTGTTGCGCGTGGCCGGCCTCGAGGCGGGCTACCTCCCCGGTCGCGCCGCGATCTCGGCTGTCGACTTCACCGCGGCGGCGGGCGAGATCGTCGCCGTGCTCGGTCCCAACGGCGGCGGTAAGACCACGCTGTTTCGCGCACTGCTCGGCGAGCTGTCGGAGGTCCGCGGCGAGATCGAGACGAACGGGTCGATCGCCTACGTGCCGCAGACGGAGCGGACGCGCCTCGACTACCCGGTGAGCGCGCTCGACGTCGCGCTCATGGGCACCTACGCGACCGTTCCGTGGTACCGCCCGGTCGGGCGCACCGAGCGCGACCGGGCCGCGGCGGCGCTCACACGCGTCGGCCTCGAGGCGCAGGCATCGACACCGTTCGGCGCCCTGTCCGGCGGCCAGCGCCAGCGCGTGCTCATCGCCCGCGCGCTCGCTCAGCAGGCGCCGATCCTGCTGCTCGACGAGCCCCTCAGCGGCGTCGACGCGCCGTCGGCCGAGCGGGTGCTCGCGGTTCTCGACGAGCTTCGCATCGAGGGTTCGGCGGTGCTTGTCGCCACCCACGACATCGCCCAGGCGCGGCGGTTCGACCGCGTCCTCTGTCTTCACCACTCCCAAATCGCCTTCGGCGCGCCGGCCGAGACGCTCTCCCCCGCGACGTTGAAGGCCACCTACGGCGCCGAGCTGATCGTGCTCGACGGCGGCGAGCACGCGGTCGTCGTCGCCCACCACGAGCACTGAGCGATGTCCCTCGACGCCCTAACCGACCCGTTCGCCGGCACGATCGGAACCCGAGCGCTCGTCGAGGTCGTCCTGCTTGCGATCACGTGCGGGCCGCTGGGCGTGTGGATCGTCCTCTACCGCCAGAGCTACGCCGCCGAGTCGATCGCCCACGGAGCGCTGCCGGGCCTTGTGCTCGCGTCGCTCGCCGGCGTTTCACTGGTGATCGGCGCGGGCGCCGGACTGCTGGTGGCCGCGCTCGCCGTTGCGCTGGCCGGGCGCCTTCGCGGAATCAGCGCCGATCTTGCCGTCGCCGTCGCCGTCACCTCGCTGTTCGGGCTCGGAACCCTCCTGGCGCTCTCGCCGGACGTACCGCCACGCCTCGGCGAGCTTCTCTTCGGCGATCCGCTCAGCGTCACCGGCGCCGACCTCGCGGCGTCGGCGGTGCTCACCGCGATCGTTCTCGCGGCGCTCGTCGCCCTTCACCGCCAGCTCGCGCTCGCCGGGCTTCGACGCGCAGAGCGCTCGCAGCCTCGGTGCCAGCCCGAACCGAGTCGAGGCCGCGCTGCTGGTGATCCTCGCGCTGACGACCCTCGTCGCGATCCAGGCGCTGGGCAACCTGCTCGTGGTCGCGGCCCTGATCGCGCCGGGCGCCGCGGCGCTGCGTCTCGCGCGCAGCCTGCGTGGGGCGCTCTTTCTCGCGGCCGCCCTCGGCCTCGCCGCCGGCCTCGGCGGGCTGTACGCGAGCTACTACCTCGATGTCGCCGCGGGCGCGGCAATCGCGCTCGCCGCCATCGCCGTCTTCGCCCTGACGCTGCCGTTCACGCGCGGAGCAGGCGAGCGGCCGGCCCCGGCCCGCTCTCCGGTCGAAGCGTTCTCGGCAGCCCGCTGAGCGATCAGCCGCTCAGCGTGGCCTTGAGCTGGGCGTTGTCGTAGACGTAGTTCCAGTCGCGGCCGTCACGTGACCTGCCCTTGATCCGAGCGTCGGCGTTCACGACCACCGCGGTGATTCGCTCGAACTGGCTGGGGTTGTCGAGAACGACCGTCGCCTTGCCGCCGTGGCCGAGATAACGCACGGCCGTCGTCACTGTCTCGGTGTCATCGTCGCGCCCGACCAGCGCGACGCCGGACCTGACGTTGCCCGCCTTGAGCGTCAGCTTCAAGCTCGGGACCGTGGTCGCGCCGACGTCGAAGAGGCGGTAGGCCGTGTGGTCGAGGACCACCTTGGTCTTCCCGGAGCCCGGCGCCAGCGCCCCGTCGCGCTTGACGTCGGGGTAGAGCATCGAGTCGGGGAATCCGCCTGACGTGCGCCATTCCGCGGTGGCGGCCGCGAACTGCGTGAACTCCTGGCCGAAGCCGGCGCCGCCGAGCTTGCGGATCGCGGCGTCGAGAGCGTTAAGTGCGAAGTGCGCCGGATTTGCCGAGGCGCCGCCCTTCCAGGTCTTCAGGACCACGCCGGGCCCGAGGCCGCCCTCGCCGACGTCGAGGTAGTGGTTGAGCACGGCGAGGCCATAGACGCGAAGGCCGCGGCCGCCGGAGAACTCGGTGATCGGCACACCGGGCGTGCGGGCAAAGACGTTGAGGTAGTTGACGTAGTCGTTGTCGTTGGGGAAGACCTTCTCCTCCGACCACGTTGCGCTCGACTCGAACAGCCAGCTGTCGAGGGCGGCGTCGATCCCGAACTGGAGCACGTGGTTGTACTCGTGGGCGATCGTCACCTCGAGCGGGATCTGCGGGTTCGGATAGCCGAACTCGAGGGTCGAGAAGTCGTTGTCCATCACCAGGAATGCGAAGCATTTGGTTTTGCAGCTCTGGGTCGGGTCGGGCGCGGCGTAGCCGAAGAGACCGTCGGCGCCGACGTTCACGAGATAGATGTCGGTGATCCCGCTACCGCCGCCGAGCTTTCCGTCCGAGCGCGGCGCGGGCCAGCCGAGCTGGCCGTTCTCCACGGCGAATGAGGTTTCAGCCGCCGTATCGATGGCCTCGACGTAATCCGGGACGCCAATCACCCCGCCGACATCGGTGAGGTCGGGCGCATCCTGGGTGGAGGTGACGTAGTGCACGCAGAAGTTCGCGGTGCAGAAGGGTGCGGCCTCGGGCACCTTGTAGGAGTTGCGGAACGGGTCGCGTCCGTCGGTCGGTCGGGCGAGCAGCCGCAACGCCTCTTGGCGGCGCTCACCATGAAGTCGCGGCAGGGCCGCGTGGAGGTCGCGAAGCGCCAGGGTCGCCTCCGGAGCCACCTTGTCGCCCCACGCCTGGCCCGACAACGCGCGATCGGCCTTCTCCAGCGCCTTCCCCGGGGATGACCACGGTGCAGCCTCGGCGCTCGCGGCAACGAGCCCCGTGCTGACGAGCACGGCCGCCGAGCTGCTAATAATGCGAATGATTCTCGATATGGTCATCGTTAAGAACTCTACCGTTGCGAACACCGCGCGAGCCGGGTGCGTTGCGGTCGCTCTATTAATCGCGGGTTGCGGCGATAGCAGCGACGATGGCGCGGTCCGCGTGAGCGCCACGACCACCCAGGTCGCCGATCTCGTCCGCAACGTGGCGGGCGACCGCGCCGAGGTCGACGGCATCCTCGCCCCCAACTCGGACCCCCACGAGTACGAGCCGCGACCCAGCGACGCCGCTGCCATCGCCGAAGCCGACGTCGTCTTTAGATCCGGCGGCGACCTCGACCTCTGGCTAGATCAAATCGTCGAGAGCTCCGGCACTGATGCACCGGTCGTCGCCTTGATCGACTCGGCCGAGACGATCAGCGTCACCGATGCCGACGCCGACCCGCATTGGTGGCAGGACCCCCGCAACGCGATCGCAGCGGTCGAAGCGATCCGCGACGAGCTCACCGCCACGGACCCGGATGGCTCAGAAACCTACGACGCCAACGCGCGCCACTACATCTCGATCCTGCGCGAGCTCGACCGCGAGATCGCCACGTGCATCGACCAGGTGCCTGCCGCCGACCGCAAGCTGGTGACGAGCCACGACTCGCTCGGCTACTTCGCCGCCCGTTACGGGCTCGGCGTGATCGGAGCGGCGATTCCGGCGTCAACCACTCAGGCGCAGGCATCAGCTGGCGAGACCGCCGACCTCATCGAGCTGATTCTCAACGAGGACGTGCGAGCGATCTTTCCGGAGGCGGGTGTCTCCGAGAAGCTCGAGCAGGCGATTGCCTCGCAGACAGGCGCGACCGTCGCCGGCCAACTGTGGGCCGACGCGCTCGGCCCGGCGGGTTCCGACCGGCGCCACGTACGTCGACGCGCTCGCGGCAAACGCCCAGACGCTCGTCGCCGGCCTCACCGGCGGCGAGCAGCAGTGCGCTTTCGAAGCTTCGGGCTAGAGCGTCGCGAAGATCGCCAGCGCGGCGAACGCGTACGCACCGACGTTGAGGACGACCAGGGTCAGCTCGAGCTTGGGACGCCTGTTCGGCTTCCCGATGAGGTGGCCGGTGGTGCTGAGTGGACTGAGCATGAGGCGGGAGGTCGAAGGCGGTGTGCGCCCGGCGTGTGACCCCCCCGGGCTCGCTCAACCCTTTCATCGGCATTCGTAAGGACCGACTTGATCCCCGCTTTGCGGTATTAAATGGGCAAGTTTGCGGTAGTTCTAGGGCTCAGAGTCAAGATCGCTCAAGTTCTCGCTTGAGAGCGCCGAGTTGATGAGCGAGGTCGCGGCGGACACCGCGCTCGAAAGTGTTGTGCAGGAAGCGCGGCAGCTTCTTCCACTCGAAGTCGCTGATCTGCACGAAGTGCGTGCCCTCGCCGGACGGGGCGAGCCGGTACTCGACTTCAAAGACCGAGGTCTGATCCTCCTCTCGCATCGTCAAGCGAGCTGGCGGCTCGGACTCGAGCTGCTCCAGCGAGAGCACTGCGACCGGCATGATCGGCACCGGCTTGTGGATGACGGTCCAGCGCCTCTCCCCTACCGGCTCGACCGACTTCACCTTCGAGCACCAGCGCGGATCGTTCATCGGATCGACTACGAAGTCCCAGACCTCCTGCGGCGTGCGCGCAATCTCGATCGATTCCTCGACTCGCGTCACGGCGCTGCTGACCTAGGCGAGAGGCTCACCGGCGACGATCTGGAAGGTGCCGTCGTGCTCCTGCCAATGCGAGCGGATGGCGAGCGTCGCGCCGTCGCCTGAGTAACGGATGACCGCGACAGTCTCCTCGTCGCCGAGGTCGAGGCTTTCGACGTCGGCCTTCGTGACCGGCTGTGGCAGAAGCTTCGCGAGCTCGGGCGCCTGAGGGCGCAGCTCCTCGGAAAAATCGGCGACGACCGTCGCCATGTCGCCGTCAACGACCGCATCGGCGTGGCGGTGAATGTGATCTCGAACCGCGCGCTCGTCCATCTCGCTCCTCCGGTTGATTGCGTCGCGCCGAGCCTAGTCAGTGTCGCGGGCTCCCGTGCGATTAGGTTTCACCCATGACTATCCGAAAGCTCCAGAGTCAGGGCGTTCACCACATCACGCTCACGGGCGCCGATCGCCAGACGTCGATCGACTTCTGGGAGGGCGTCCTCGGCATGCCGTTCATCTTCGAACAGCCAAATCTCGACAACGCCGACGAGAGCCACCTCTACTTCGATCCCGGCGACGGCCGCCTCATCACGATCTTCACCAACGAGGAACGCAAGGGCGATCCCGAGCGGACCCCGACGGACCCGGGCTGCGTCCACCACATCGCCTTCGCGATCTCGAAGGCGACGTTCGATCAGGCGGTGGAACGACTCGACGAGCGCGGGATCGATCACAGCGGTGTGAAGGACCGCGGCTTCATGGACTCGATCTACTTCAAGGATCCGCTCGGTCTGCTGATCGAGCTCGCGGCCTACCGGTTCGAGCCGCCTGCCGGCCACACCCACGCCGATGTCCTCTTCGAAGCGCACGCGATCAGGACCGAACGCGGCGACCGAAACATCGCTCAGATTCACCTCGCGGACGCGATCGGGGCGCTCACGGAGCGGTCGCGTGCGTCCCTTTCGAGCGATCGCGAGCCAAAGGATCCGTACACATGAACAAGTAGGGCCTGACTTCGCCCCGCGGAGCTCGTTGTAAGGACGAGACCACTACGCGGAGGAAGAGGGCGCATGAAGACAGGGACACACAGGCGGCGGGGCTGGATCGCGCTCGCGCCGATCGTGGCCATCGGCCTGATCGCACCAACGCACGCCTTCGCGGCCAGCGACCTTTCCATCACCACGGTCGACAGCGCGGATCCGGCGACCGAGAGCTCCGCACTGACCTACACGGTCACTGTTGCGAACGCCGGGCCCGACGCCGCAAACGGCGTCGAGGTGATCGACGAGCTCTCAAGCCAGGTCGATCCGGTCTCGGCAAGCGCTTCGCAGGGCACCTGCACGACCAAGGGCAAGAAGGTCACTTGCGCGCTCGGCGTGCTCGCGAGCGGGGCGACGGCGACGGTGACGATCACCGTGACGACGAAGAAGATCGGCCAGCTCTCCAATACCGCGACCGTGACGAGCACCGACTCAGATGCTTACACCGAGAACAACAGCGACATCGAGACGACGGCGGTTGTCGCGCCCGGAGGCGGCGGCCCTACCTGTGGGGGCCAGGCCGTGACTCAGCTCGGCACCGGCGGCGCGGACACGATCTCCGGCACTAACCAGCGCGACGTCATCAAGGCTCGTGGCGGCAACGACACCGTGCGCGGGCTGCAGGGCAACGACATCGTCTGTGGCGGCGCTGGCCGCGACGTCCTCAAGGGCGGCGCAGGAAACGACAGGTTGCTGGGCGGACGTGGTCGCGACAGGTGTCGCGGCGGCGCCGGACGAGACATCACGAAGAGCTGCTGACCGAAGCTCCGAAGTGGGTCCTGACCAATACGCGCGTTTTGCGTTTTGTTCATAACCGACCGAAATACGCGTCGGAAATCAGTTCAAGGGAGCAGCCAGTGACGGCAGCGCACGAAATCAGAAGCAGGCTCGGCGGCGAAGAAACCGGCTGGGACGCGGTGCACGACCGCGCCGTGGCCAACCTCGCCGAGCGCGTCGCTCTGGCGCTGGGTTTCAGCCCTTCGGACGCCCGTCAGATCTACCTCGCCGGACTGCTTCACGACGTGGGCAAGCGCGAGATCCCGCGAGAGATACTCGACAAGCCCGGCCCACTCGACTCCGACGAGTGGCGTCGGGTGATGCTCCACCCCGCCGTCGGCCAGCTGATGCTTCTCGGCGAGGGCCTGAGCGACATCGCGTTGTGGGTGCGCTCTCATCACGAGCGCGTTGACGGCACCGGCTATCCCGATGGGCTCGTCGGTAGCGAGATTCCGCTCGAAGGCCGCATCCTCGCCGTCGCTGACGCCTACCACGCGATGACGTCGGAGCGTCCCTACAGCGAGCCCCTGACCATCGAGGAGGCTGCTGCCGAGCTGCGTTCCGAGGCGGGCGCGCAGTTCGATCCCGCCGTCGTCGACGCGCTGCTCGGGTCTCTCGGCCATACTTTTTCTTGTCGCCCCAACCGCGCGATGGCGCTTGCTGCCTAATGTTTGGGACGATTTATGCCGATAGGAGGCCTTATGGGCGAAGGAACGCTCACCTTGTCGAAATCCCCTGCCCGCTCGCCGCTGATGCGAACGCGGTCGGACGCCCAGCTGACGAAGCTCGCATCGCGAGGTTCACGGGCGGCGTTTACGACCATCTACGAGCGCCATCACCAGGCCCTCTATCGCTACTGCCGAACGATTCTCGGCAACGACCACGACGCGCTCGACGCGCTGCAGTCGACGATGGCCTCCGCCTACGAGGCGCTGGCCGGCGAAACGCGGGACATCGCGCTGAAGCCGTGGCTTTTTCGGATCGCGCACAACGAGGCGATCTCGCTCGTGCGCAAGCGCCGACCGGAGTCGGATCTGGACAGCGCTGCCGCGGTCGCGGCCCCGGAGCTCGATCCGGAGACGCGCATGCGTGCACAGAGACTGTTCACGGACCTCGAACTGCTGACCGAGCGACAGCGCGCGTCCTTGGTGATGCGCGAGCTCTCCGGTCTGGAGTTCAGCGATATCGGCGAGGCGCTGGACACCACTGCGCAGGGCGCCAAACAATCGGTCTACGAAGCGCGAATGGCGCTGGTCGACCTCGAGCGGGGGCGTGAGATGAGCTGCGACGAGATTTGTGGGCGCATTTCGGCCGATGACCGGCGCCGCCGGCACTCTCGGGTAGTCCGCTCCCATCTGAAGACCTGCAAGTCCTGCAGCGACTTTGCCGGACAGCTCGACTCGCGTCGAGAGACTCTGGCCGCGATCGCACCGCCGCTCGCTGCACCAGTCGCCCTCGGCCTCCTGCACGGGATTCTCGGCGGAGGCGGCGGAGGCGGCGGCATCGCGGCCGGCGGCGGCGGTGCCGCGCTCGGCTTCGGCGGCGGCATCGCGGTCAAGGCGGCAACCGTGGCGATCGTCGCCGCGGGTGCAGGCGGGATCGCGATCGAGGCGAGCAAGTCCAACGACCGCTCGCCAGCCAGTATTTCCAACGAGGCCAGCGCCACTCAGGCCTCCGGCCCGGCCGACTCGGCCGCCGCGAGCGACTCAGGTTCGGCACAACCCGACGGCGCAGCTGGCAGCAGTGCATCTGCCGTCAGCCGCGACAACAGCCTCAGCCCCAATGGGCGCAACGCGAATAGCGACCAGGGCAACGGGGCCGCCGCCGGCCACAACGGATCTCCTGGCAACTCCGCGGCCGCTCACGCCGGTGCCCCCGGGACTCCCTCCGCAGCAGCGGCGGACCCAGGGAACAGTGGCAATGCACCGGGACACGCCGACACGCCGCCCGGTCAGAGCCAAACGCCTCCGGGTCAGTCACAAACGCCCCCAGGTCAGAGTGAGACGCCACCGGGACAGAGCCAGACGCCGCCAGGGCAGTCACAAACCCCGCCGGGACAAAGCCAGACGCCTCCCGGTCAGACTCAAACGCCTCCCGCGCAGGCCGAGGCTCCCGGGCAAAGCCAGACCCCACCCGGTCAGGCGCAGACCCCTCCCGGTCAGGCTCAAACGCCTCCAGGGCAGAGCCAGACGCCGCCGGGCGGCGGGCCCAAGCCCTAACCAGTCACCCGTAGCGGCCGCAGCTCCACCAATCCCACCCTCACGGCCAGCAGCGCTGCCTGCGTACGCGAGCTCAGATTGAGCTCGAAGAAGGGATCGCCCTTGCGCAACTCCCGGCGATCCGATCCATCGTCGAGGAACGTAAGTAGTCCGCGGCGCACGACGTCGTGGTCGTCGACAACGAAAACGCGGATGGGCTCTCGTTGGTCCAGCGTGGAGGCCGGAGCCGATTGGCCGAACCTGCGCACGCCCGAGACCTACCTCGGTTCTAGCCGTGGCGGAGGCATGGGATCGCCTGACGATCTGCACCTCAACGAGTGGGCCCTCAGCGGTGACTGGACAATCGACAGCGAGAACGTCGTCCTCAAGGAGCCGGGTGGAAGCATCGCCGATCACGTTCCTGGAGCCCCGCGCCGAGGCGTACTGCTTTACCTTCGGATAACCGAGATGGACGACTGGGTTGTAGTGGAGGTCGCACGTAGCGAGCCCGAGGCGGAGCTGCTCTGCTCGGTCTTGCGCGACGCCGGCATCGATTGCGTGCCCCGGCTGACGAACTCCGGGGCCGGGGCCGGAGACGGACTGGGCACCGTGGGAGCGCACGACATCCTGGTCAGACCGCAGGACGCTGAGGATGCACGAGAGTTCCTGCGCGAACCCGGATGATGGTTGACGGCCTCAAGTGCGCGGACCTGGTCGATGCGATGGGCCGCCTGCATCGCCACCGCTGCCACATCCTCGACCTCGTCAGCCCGACTCCCGGGCGGGTCCTGTTCGGCCCGGCGGTGACCATCTCCTACTTCCCGACCTGCAACGCCGGGCTCGACCCGGAGCGCTACAACCTCGGCAACCTCTTTCACGAGGCGGTTGGCGACGACCCGGCAGGCAAGGTGGTCGTGTTGGCGTCAAACGGCTACACCGACACATCGATGGGCGGCGGCACGAAGCTCCTCCGTCTTCAGGAGGGCGGCTGCGCCGGCGTGTTGACCGATGGCCGGCTGCGCGACTTCGACGAGCTCGCGGGCTACGACTTCGCCGCGTACTGCTCTGGCGAGACGACGCGCTGGGGCGGCGACAGCGTCACGCCCTTTCAGGCGAACGTGCCGGTGGTCGTCAAGGGCGTCGGGGTGATGCCCGGTGCCTATGTGTTCGCGGACTCCTCCGGCGCGGTGGTCATCCCGGCGGCACAGGTTGAAGCGGTGATCGCCGGTGCGCGTAACGTCGAAGCCGAAGACGAGACATATCGAGCGGGAATCAAACGAGAAGGGACCATCCGATGAGCGACAACACGGAGACCGCGATCCTCGCGGGCGGCTGTTTTTGGGGCGTTCAGGAACTGCTGCGCCAGCGCGACGGAGTCATCTCGACCCGCGTCGGCTACACCGGCGGCGAGAACGACAACCCGACCTACCCGAACCACCCTGGGCACGCCGAGGCGGTTGAGATCGTCTTCGACCCCGAGCGCATCTCCTACCGAGACATCCTCGAGTTCTTCTTCCAGATCCACGATCCGTCGACCATGGACCGCCAGGGCAACGACGTCGGCTCCTCCTACCGCTCGGAGATCTTCTACACGAGCGACGAGCAGCGCGAAGTCGCCGAAGAGACGATCGCCGACGTCGACGCCTCAGGTATCTGGCCGGGCAAGGTCGTCACCGTGATCAGCGAGGCCGTCCCGTTCTGGGAGGCCGAGCCCGAGCACCAGGACTACCTCCAGCGGATCCCGAACGGCTACACCTGCCACTACCCCCGGCCGGGCTGGAAGCTTCCGCACCGCGAGACCGCGGCCTGACTCCGAGTCCGCGCAAAGGGTAAGCCCCGCTGTCGAATGGCTAGCCGATGCGCCTTGGCTGATCAGCAGGGCACAACGGCGCGATGGAGTATGCGGGCTACACGGTCGGAGACCGCGTCCCTTTGGCCTACGCTTGGCGATGCGATGCAGGACACGCGACTCAGCTGATGACAGACGTTGAACGCGCGTCGGTGCTCTTGACCGGCGCCTCCGGCTTCGTCGGCGGGGCGCTGTTGCCGGCGCTGGCCGAGCTCGGCTCGCTGCGCTGTCTGGTTCGTGACGCGACTCGCCTCGAGGAGGGGGTTCGCTCGCTCGCCGTCGAGGCGGACCTCTCAGACGCCGACTCGCTCGTTCCCGCGCTTGAGGGGATGGACGAGGTCTACTACCTCGTTCATTCGATGGAGCCGGGCGGCGATGAGGCCTTCTCCGATCGTGATCGGACCGCTGCCGAGAACTACGCCCGCATGGCCATCCAAGCCGGTGTCAAGCGCACGATCTACCTGGGCGGAGTCGGCGCCGAGGACGAGGAAAGCGAGCACCTCGCCTCGCGTCGCGAAGTTGAGGTCATCCTCGAGCAGGCCAGTCCCGAGTTCGTCGCGCTGCGCGCGTCGATGATCGTCGGTGCCGAAAGCGCCTCGTTCGGAACGCTCGTTCGGATCGTCAGTCGCATGCCTGTATTGGCCCTGCCGACGTGGAGAGATCGCAAGACGCAGCCGGTCGCGATCGAAGATGTCGTCGCCTGCCTGGTTCGGGCCCGCGACATCGAGCCCGGCATCTACGAGCTCGCCGGACCCGACACGCTCACGTTCGAGGAAATGACCGAGGTGATCGCGGATCTACTCGGCGACAAGCACAGATCAATCCCCCTGCCGTTCAGCAATCCCAGGCTCGAGGCCGCCGCCGCGTCGTTTGTGACCGGCGAGGACCGCGAGCTACTGGAACCGCTGATGGCCGGACTCGACGGAGACCTGCTGGTCGACCGAAACCACGTGCGGGAGGCCTTCGGCGTCGAGCCGACCCCGTTTGCCAAAGCGGCGGCGGCTGCGATTGCCGAGATGACAGCTTCCCAGTCGCAGGCGGATTGACCCGGCCCGTGGCCGTAGCCTGGATCTGACGCAGTGCGCCTGGCGCGCGGTTAGCTCGTGCGTCCGAGCAGCAGCTCGCGCACGACGGCGACACCGGCCATGTGCCCGCTCGCCATCGCAACCACCACCTGCTGAGGTGCAACGGCAGCGTCGCCGGCGGCGAATACGCCCGGCAGGCTCGTCTGCCCGAGTTGGTCGACGGCGATCAGCCCCTGCTCGGTCATCTCGAGCTCGAGGGCTTCGGCCAGCTCCCCGCGCTGGCTCAGCGGAGCGGGGACGATGACCGCTTCGCAGGAGACCTCCGAGCCATCGTTGAGCACGAGAGCCTTGGCGACGCCGTCCTCGCTTCGAAGCTCGGCAACGTCGGCCGGCGAGACCAACGTCACATCACTGGTCCAGCCACGGATCAGCGGCATGAGGTGATCAGCCGCCTCGCCGTCGGCGAACACGGTGACCTTGCGGTCGCGAACCTCCCAGCCGTGACAGAACGGGCAGTGAAAGACCTGACCGCCCCAGTGCTCGCGAAAGCCCGGGACGTCCGGGACCGCATAGTCCATCCCGGTCGTGAGGACCATTGTCTGGGCGCGAACCTCGGCGTCGCCGGCGGAGACGATGAAGCCCTCACCGTCCGTCCGAGCGGCGCTGACCTCCACGTCGCGGAACTCGACCGAGTCGTAGACGGCGATCTGGCTTCTGGCCCGGGCATAAAGGTCATCGGGCGGCGTGCCGTCCAGGCCCAACACGCCGCCGACGTGCGCGTCAGCACGGTTGCTCTGGCCCCCGAGGTCGAAGACCAGGGTCCGCCGTCGCGCCCGGCCGAGGACGAGCGCGGCGCTCAGGCCAGCGGCGCCGCCACCGACGACGACGCACTCCCAGTCGACCTTTGGATCTCCGTTCACGCGCCGCTGTATTTGAGCAGCCGACCGCCCGTCGCCTGACGACTGTGATAACACAAATCCGTGATATCTCCGTTAGACCTGTTATATTTGTCGTATGCCTCGCGATGAAGAGATCACTTTCGCCGACCACCTAGGCCGTTTCTACGCCCGCCGCTACGCGTTCCCGCCCATGGCCGGCCGCGTACTGGGCTACCTGCTGGTGTCCGAGCGCCCCGACCCGACGATCGCGGAGTTGAGCGACGCGCTGTTGGCAAGCCGCAGCGCGGTCACCGGGGCGCTGGACGTGTTGGAGCGCATCCACGCGGTTCGCCGCTCGCGCACCGCCGGAGAGCGGATGGACCGCATCCACGTGGACTTCTCCTCCGCCAAGTCACGCGGGTTCGACGTCACCGAGTATCAGGAGTTGGGCGGCCTGGCCAGGGAGGGCCTCGAGGTGCTCAAGGACGCCCCGCCAGAGCGCCGCGCGACCCTGACCGAGATGGCGGCGTTCGCCGACTGGCTGGTTGAGCGGACCCGAGCCCTGGAAGAAGAGTGGGACGCACACCGCGAGGCACTTCGGGCCTCGGGCGAGCTTCCCGGAGAGGACTGAACCAATGATTCGCGCCATCGAACTGCACAAGTCATTCGACGACAACGTCGTCCTTGACGGTCTCGACTTCACCGTCGAAGAGGGCACTGTGTTCGCGCTGCTCGGACCCAACGGCTCGGGCAAGACGACCACGGTGAACATCCTCACGACGCTGCTGGCCGCCGACTCCGGAGAGGCGCAGGTCGCGGGACGGGACGTCGCGAGCGAGCCCGACGCGGTGCGCGACGCGATCGGGCTGACCGGCCAGTTCTCGGCCGTGGACGACCTGCTGACCGGCCGCGAGAACCTGCGGCTCATGGCGGACCTGCACCACCTGTCGCGCGCCGACGCCGAGATGCGGATCGCCGACCTACTGGCTCGCTTCGAGCTCACCGACGCGGCCGACCGGACGGCGGCCACCTACTCCGGCGGGATGCGGCGTCGCCTCGACCTCGCGATGACGCTCATCGGTGACCCGCAGATCATCTTCCTCGACGAGCCCACGACCGGCCTGGACCCTCGCAGCCGCCACACGATGTGGGAGATCGTGCGCGGCCTGGTGAGCGACGGGACGACGGTGTTTCTCACCACCCAGTACCTGGAGGAGGCGGATGAGCTCGCCGACCACGTGGCGATCCTCGACGGCGGCCGGCTGGTCGCCCAGGGCACGCCAGCCGAGCTCAAGGCGCGCGTCCCCGGCGGCCACATCGACCTCACCTTCGCCAACCCTGACGCTTACCAAGCGGCCGCGGACGTCCTGGCGGTGCCCGCGCGCGACGACGATTCAGTCGCTCTGCAGATCGCCAGCAACGGCCACGTCGCCAACGTCCGTGATGTCCTGCGCCAGCTCGATGACGCCGGGGTCGAGCTCGAGACCCTCTCGATTCACACCCCCGACCTAGATGACGTGTTCCTCGCACTGACCGGCAAGTCGCCGTCCAGCGAGCCTGAGACCCAGGAGGTACCGCAATGACCGCCTACGCCCTACGCGACTCGGCCACGATGCTGCGTCGCAACCTGCTTCACCTGCGCCGCTATCCGGGCCTGTCGCTGTTCCCCCTCCTGATGCCGGTCGTCTTCCTGCTGCTCTTCGTCTACGTCTTTGGCGGCACGCTCGGCAACGGGCTGGAGGTCGGCGGCGGGCGCGACGCCTACATCGACTTCGTCACGCCCGGGATGCTGGTGTTCACCATCGCCGGCGCGGCGCAGATCGTCGCGATCTCGGTCGCCATGGACATGACCCAGGGCATCGTCGCCCGCTTCAAGACGATGCGCATCTGGCGGCCCTCGGTGCTGACCGGTCATGTCCTCGGCAACCTGGTGCTGACCGCGGTCAGCGTCGCCGTCTTCTTCGCGGTCGCGCTAATGATCGGCTACAGCCCCACGGCTGGACCGCTCGAGTGGCTCGCAGTCGTCGGTCTGCTCACGCTGGTGGCATTCGCGCTCACCTGGCTCTCGGTCGCCCTCGGCCTGCTTGCCAAGAGCGTCGAGACCGCGAGCAACCTGCCGATGGTTCTGTTCCTGCTGCCCTTCCTCGGCAGCGGATTCGTACCCACCGACTCGATGCCCGGCGGCCTGCGCTGGTTCGCCGACAACCAGCCGTTCACCCCGATCACCAACACGCTGCGCGACCTGCTGAGCGGTGGGCACGTCGGCGGGGAGGCAATCGCGGCCGTCGCGTGGAGCCTTGTGATTGCCGCCGGCGGGTTCTCTTGGGCGCGCTACCTCTATAGCCGCCGTCCGGCCCGCTGACCGGATAGCGCCCTATCCGCGTTACGCCTCCGGGTAGAAAAACCCGCCGATTCCGGTGACCCGCTCCACGGCGACGGAGCCTAGACGGCGCTTAAGCGCCTTTTGACGTCGCCCGTTCGTGGGTTAGGGTCGCAAGCACCGCTACGGAAGGAGCACCGGTGTCCAAGGACGGCAAGGCGCGTGGCTCGCGTGATCACGAATCACGCACTCGGCCTCGACTTAACTACTCCAACGTGGTCGCGACTCTGGCGCTGTTCGTGGCCCTCGGCGGTGGCGCGTACGCCGCGATCATCAAGGACCCCGTTGGCCCCGACGGCGACATCGATGCGTGCTACGACAAGAAGAGCGGCGATCTCGACCTCCTCAATGGAACGAAGTGCAACCGCGGCGAGAAGCCGGTTGCGTGGAGTCAGGTCGGGCCGCAGGGGCAGGCGGGCTCACAGGGTCCCCAGGGGGCACAGGGCGCCGAGGGCCTCCAGGGCGAACAGGGTCCGCAGGGCGTGCCGGGGCCTGACGGGAGCATCCAGGGCGCGCTCGCGGGAGGCGATCTCACCGGCACGTACCCAAACCCGAGCGCGGTCGCCGGCATCGCGCGGGACGCCGAAATCTTCCCGGACGTGCTCGCGAATGACGGTTCGGGAAGCGGCCTGAACGCCGACGAGCTCGACGGAACGAATATCAACGACATCCCGACGCGCAGCTCGGTGGCGACGCTGAATCCAACGCCGATGACCGTCGGCAGCATGTTCATGAACACAGGCACCACCGGGGACTACATGATCGGTCAGATCATGCTGAGAACGAACTCCACGGCAGGCCAGTTCCAGGTCTGCAGACCGTCGGTGAGCGCCACGGACCGGCCCTACGTCACCTATCTGAACGGCGTCCGGGCGGCGGGCGTTCTAACGACCGGTGAGTTGTGCGATGCGGCCCTTGACGCGGGAGCGGGCGGTGACTTCCAGGTCTACACGAGGCGGGCGGCGGTTTTCGGCGTCCACTCTGGCGACGGTCCCGCGAACGAGAACTACCAGCTCTTGGTTTTGAGCGGTCTGTAGCCACGGCGAACGGACGGCCGGCTCACGTTCACCTCGTTCGGCGCCTCGGGGTTCACGGTGGGCGCCGCTCCTCACCGGAGGCGAGGTGCAGATCAATTGTGGAGCCACAGTGAGCTGCGTCCAAGGCCTCGACGGGTTCACATTTAGGCCGTGATAGCTCACTTGAGCTTCGCCTTCGCGCTCTCGGTATCCGTCTGAGCTCCGCTCGTATCGCTCGCGGTCGCGATGAATGTCGCCTTACCGCTGTCCCCCGCGATCGCGTTGAGGACCTTGCGCTTGAAGCTGAGCCTGACTTTGGTCGGCGCCGCCGCCTGCAGATCGAGCGTCGTCGACTTCGAGCTGAACTTGTCGCCGTCGGCCTTCCCCTTTGCCGAGAGCGTGAGCGAGCAGGCGATCGAGCACGTCGCGGTGGCATTGAGCTTCTTAGCCTTCTGCTTCGCCTTCGCGTCGAGGTTGAGGACGAGAGGTGTTGTGGGATCGCTTGTCGGCGGGTCGGGCTCCACGGCCGAGCCGGATTCGCGGGAGAAGCGGATCAACGCAGAGGCCCCCATGTCCGTGACATACGCCTGCGCGGAATCCGGGCTGAACGCGATCTTGGTTGGGAAGAACGGAGCAGGCACCTGAACGCACGCTCCCTCGTCGCCGCTGCTCGAGTAGCAGCGCTGGAAGGCGAGCTGCCCCTGGGGCGAGCGGAGGTATTGGTTTATTCGCATCGTGTCGAACGAGCTTGAATACAGAGATCCCCCGTCGGGGCTCAATGCGAGCTGGCCCTTCGTGCTTCCGCCAGGGGCGCAGTTGTCGTCGACGCTGCCGATGCACCCGTCGTATGTCATCGAGCCGTCCGCGCCGCGGAAGAAATGCAGAAGGTTGTCCCCCGCTGCGTAAACGTTGCCCGCGTCGACGGCGATCGAGGTACCCGGCCCGAGTGGTGTCTGCGGCAGGTCCACGTCGCAGCCGTTGTCATCGACGCAGTCCTTGAACGTGAGGACCCCGTTCACGTTGATGCTGAATCGCGAAATCTGACCATCGGCGACGACGTATAGAGAGTTCCCGTCCGGGCTTACCGCAGCCTGGGCGACCCCGATGAGCGGAGAACCAGGCAGGTCGACACACCCGTTCGTCCCCGTGTTCGAGTAGCACGCCCCGTAGACGAGCTGGCCGCCGGGCTGGACCTCGATCCGCGAGATCGTCTCGGCTTCCTGCGAAACCACGTAGAGCGTCTTGCCATCCGGGCGAAACGCCATCGAACTCGCACCGTCGAGCGGGACGTTCGGCGCACTGGCCACGGCGCAGCTATCGGCGTTGGTATTCGAGATGCAGCCGTCGTAGATCGGCAGGCCCGCCGAATTAACGAAGAAGTGGGATATCGAGTCGGAGCCGAACGAAGCGACGTAGACACCGGTGCCGTCAGGCCTCACCACGACATCGAGCGCGCGATCGAGCGGCGTGGCGGGAAGGTCGTTACACCCGTTGGTCGCGTCGTCACCGAAGCAGTCGCTGAACGTGAGCGCACCGTCCGAACCGCGGACAAAGTGTCCGAGCGACCCTGTGAAGGGCTCACCCTCAAAGGCCCTGCCGAGGCCGGTCGCATACACCGAACCACCGTTTGGACTCACAGCCACCCCGGCGGCGCCTGCGAGCGGCGCCGCGGCGCCCGGGACCGGGGTGCATGAGGCAATCGACGCGTTGGCGTCGCTGAAGCAACTCTGGAAGGTCAAGTCGCCGGTGGCGGCGTCGGCCGAGCTCGTGGAGAGCGCCCAGCAGGCGAGCAGCCCGAGCAGGGCGCAGATACGTCGCGAATCCATTCGCCTGGGAGGATGCGGGCGAGACGGGCCGCCGTCTACACCCCATGAGGGTGGACGGATCACCCCTAGCCGGGGCAATACCTTGAAGGAGAACTCGAAATGCCGATGCAGCGCAAGCCAAATTCGACGCGAAAGCCGCCCGAGCCATCCGATAGTCACGCCGAGATCGTCGATTGGATGCGGCGAGTGATGCCGGACCTGAGTCCGATGGTCAAGCGGCTTGACGAAATGTTCCGCGAAACCATCGACGGGCTTCATTACGGGGTCAAGTGGAAGAAGGCCTACTACGGGCTGCCAGATCTCGGGTGGGTGATCGAGATGGTCTCGTACGACATCTCCGTGAACGTCGTCTTCCTCGGCGGCGCGGACTTCGAGAACCCCCCGCCGCTCGGAGATACCGACCGGTCCCGCTACATCAAGCTGAAGACCATCGAAGAAGCGCAGAGCCCGCAGATGCAGGAGTGGATCGAGCAAGCGGGGCGCGTGCCAGGGTGGAAATAAGCTGCGTCGTCGGCCGCTAGGCCGGCATCACGTACGCGCCCGACAACGCCCGGACCTCGGCGTAGACGCGGTCGTCGCGGGACTCGTCCACCACCGGCTTGCGCACGGCGTCGAGCGCCCAGCGCTGCTGCGCCTCCGTCGAGGAGGCCTTGCCGTGCAGCTCGATCGCCGTGGCGCTGAAGTCGCGCACGAGCGTTTCGAAGACCAGGTCGACGATGTCGGGGTCGATCTCGGCCAGCTCCGCCTGTTCGAGGACCAGCTGTCCGTAGGGCAGCAGGGTGAAGAGCTGGGACAGCGACTGCTGGAAGTCGAGGTCATCGGTCATCTGCTCTGAGGTCAGGCTGACCTCCGCGATCAGCCCAACCAGCGCTTCCGCCTGCTCGCGAAAGCGAGCGACGTTGGGCAGCTGCGAAAAGCGGTCGAAGACCGGGCGCCAATCCGGAAAGGCGATCTTGCTGAGGCCGCGAGTCGGGCCCTGAGCGAAGAGAAACGCGTCGTCGTCTGGCTCGCGCTGCGGGTCGGGCGCGCTGAGCGCCTCGGCGCCGAAGAGGTAGGCCGGCAGGAACTTGAGCGTGAGAGCGCGATTGACGTGGACGGTGCCCTCGAGCTTGGGCAAGCCCGTCGATGATGTTCTTGGCGCTTGCGAAGTAGCTGTCGCGCTCGAAGCCCTTCGCCGAGATCACCTCCCCGAGAAGGCGCACGATCCGCTCGCCCTCGGTCGTGACCTGCATCTTGTTGATCGGCGTGTAGAGCAGATAGCGGCGGTCCTCGCGACTCGCGCTTCGCACGTAGTCGACGGCGCGAGCCCCGTAGAGCTTCGCCGCGACGAGCCGGCCGTAGGCCTCGATGAGGATCCGCCGCACCTGGCCGAACTCGGTCACCCGGTTGCCGAAGAGGATTCGGTTCTCCGCCTGGGTCACCGTCTCGAAGAAGCAGTGCTCCGACATCCCGATCGAGCAGAAGCCGAGGTTGAACTTGCCGACGTTGATCGTGTTCAGCGCCGCCTCGAACGCCTCGACGCCGGTGTGAAGGACGTCCTCGGGACGGACGGGATACTCATTCAGCTCGAAGGCGCTGACGTACATCTGCCCGTGCACCACGTTCGAGATCAGGTCGTAGGCCTGGTGCGAGCTGTCGGCGGCGAAGAAGACATAGCCATCGGGGCCTTCGACGTCGGCTCGCCGCCCGAAGACCGACACCATGCCGGCCAGGTTGCCGTTGCCGATGTAGTACTTGCCGCCGCTCGCGCTGAAGCCACCCTCGCCGTCGGGGGTGAGGACCATGTCGGTCGAGTAGATGTCGGCGCCGTGGTCGCGCTCGGAGAGGCCGAAGGCGAAGATCGCGCCGTCCTCGAGCAGCTCGGCGGCTCGCGAACGAGCCGCCTCGTTGTCGCTCTGCCAGATCGGTCCGAGGCCGAGGATCGTGACCTGCCACGCGTACCAGTACTGAAGCCCGTAGAAGCCGAGGATCTCGTTGAAGATCGCGTTGCGGGCGGTGTCCCAGCGCTTGTCGGGGTCGCCGCCGCCGTCGCGCGCCGGCGTGAGCAGCGTCGCGAACGCCCGCTCGCGCCCGAGGAACTCGATGAAGTCCTCGTACCAGTCGTCGGAGTGGACCTCCGCGGTCAGGCGCTCCTTGCCCTTCGCTCTCGAACCAGTCGATGGTCGCGCGCATCAGCCGCGCGCTCGCGGGGTCGAGCTCCTCCGCGTCGTAGGTGGCAGGGTTGAAGAGGCGGCTGGTGGTGGTGATCGTCATCGACGAGAGCCTAGACCGGACGGGCGCGCCGGTAGCGCTCGTAGATCACGCGCGATCCGAACGTCTGAGTCTCGATCAGATCCAGCGGGACGTCCTCGGTGACCGGCGGCAAGAACGGCGTGCCGCCACCGACGATGATCGGATAACGGAACATCCGCAGCTCGTCGACGAGGCCGAGCTCGATCGCCTGCGCGGCCAGCCCGGCGCCGCCGATCGAGACGTCCTTGTCGGTCGAGTCAAGCGCCGCAGCGATCTCCTCGGCCACCGACCCCTCCGCGAGCCGGGCGTTGCCCTCGACGCTGTCGAGCGTGCGGCTGAAGACGACCTTCGGGAGCGCGCACCAGACGTCGGCGAACGCAGCCCGGTCCTCGCCGTCGCGCATCGACGGGTCCGTCTCCCACACCAGCATCGACTCGTAGAGCCTGCGGCCCAGCAGATAGCCGCCGAGCTTGCCGACCTCCGCGAGGTGGAAGCGAAACAGCTCGTCGATCGGGGCGGTCCACTGGAAGTTGCCGTCGCGGTCGTTGATGAAGCCATCCGCGGAGGGGTTCATCGAGTAGATCAGGCTTGGCATCAGTCGATCACCGCGATCGCCTCGACCTCGATCAGGCGCCCGGCCTCGGCAAGGGTCTCGACGCCGACAACGGTGTCGGTGGGCTTGTGGTCACCGAAGACCGTGATGCGAGCCTCCGAGATGACGGGCAGGTATTCCGGCTGATGGCCCACCACGTAGATCGTGAGCTTGGCGACCTGGTCCGGCCTGGCACCCGCGGCGGCCAGGCACCGGCCGACGTTGGCAAACGCCTGCCGAGCCTGGGCGGCGAGGTCACCCGGACCGACGAGGTTGTCCTCGGCGTCCTCGGCCACCTGCCCGGCGATGAACACCAGCCGAGTACCGGTCGCTACGACCACGTGTGTGTAGCTCTCCGGCGTGGGGAGCTCGTCGGGATTTATGAGCTCGAGCGTCAAAGGTCTTCTTGTTGCGAACTGCGGACCGTGAGATCTTTACGCACCGTATGCGCATTCTCTTCTGGGACGCGCGCCACTCCGCGCCGGAGCGAGCCCGGGAACTCGGCGATCGGGCGGCCTGAGGACTGAGCCCGCTCAGAACCCAGGAGGATGGCGCGCGACGTACCCCTCGGGATAGGGCAGCGCGACGTGCCACCGTGGGCCGCTGCCCTCCTCCTCGCCGGCCGTGTCCCAGCGCAGGCCCGCGATCACGGCATAGGTATGCCCGGCGTTGGCATAGACGGTGATCCACTTGCCCGGCCCGGGCGCGCCCCAGCCCTCGAGCTGCCCGGAGGTCAGCGGCGCCTGGAGCATGCCTGCACCGGCCAGGGCGAAGCTGACGGCACCAGAGCAGTCGTAACCGCGGGAGTAAAACGACGCATGGCCGCCGCCCAAGACGTATGGCTGGCCCACCAGCGTGTTCGCCGAGTTGATGGCGTTCGTGACTCTCTGCGGCGCACTTGCGGGCGGGACCGCGATGTCGCCGAGCATCACGGCCACACGATTCGGAGGCGTATGGGTGATCTCCGCAACAGCGGTTTGGCTGGCGTACTGACGCTCCTCAGCCGAGGGCCGTTCGGATGTTCCGTTCGTGCCTGCGGAGGCCGCTGGCATAGCCGCGATTTCCTCAGGCGTCGGGTTTTTGGGGATCCTGGGTGGTCGCTCGGGGCGAGCAGCCCTGCGGTCCTCCGCGCTGATCTGCTTCGGCGGCAGCGCGCTCTGCGGAGTGTTCTCAGCGACCATGTCGCCCAGCACGGTGTCCACGCCGGCGTTGATGGCCTGGGTCATCGTCGCTATGTCCCCGTGCGAACCGGATGCGGGCGCATCGGAGTCTGCCTGCCCCAGCGCAGCGGTATCGGCCAGCGCCGCACCGCCGGCCAAGGCCACGGCGAATGCCGTGAAAGCGACCCGAATCCTCCTGGTACCCACGGTATTCAGTATCGCACCGGCGCCCCTGATCCTTTACCGGTGACGCGTGGGAACCTCGCGAGAGCTTGAGCAACGCGCGACGGGCGGCCACGGGGCCACCCGTCGCGTGCTCTTAGCGAATTCGGACTAGCGCGCGCGGAAGGGGCCGACGTACTTCCACGCCGGGCCGCCCTTGCTCTTGCTCTTGTCCTTGCCGCCAGACGCCTGGAACACCGTGACCGGGCTCTGCGATCGTGCGAGCGTCCACGTAGCGTGGGCCGCCGCATCTGACATCTGATTGAGCGCCGTCTGGCTCAGGTTGAAGATGCCGTCGCAGGCCTGGTGGTAACACGGGTCGTAGGCCTGCCCGGCGACACCGCCGTAGGTGGCCTCCTGCTCGGCCGTCTTGACTCCTTCGGCACCTGTGAACAGGCCGCCCGCAGGCACCCCGTCGGTGATGAACGGGCCGTAGTCGGAGCGCCCGTCGAACGCCGTCGGATCGGTGGCAAGGCCCTGCGAGTCGAAGTAGCGCAGGAACATGTCCTCGATCTGCGCCGAGCCCGCCGGAGCGCCGCTGGGCGGCGGGGCGGAATCGGAGAGGTCACCGTCGTAGACGAAGCGAACGAAATTCGGCGAACCGATCATGTCGAAGTTCAGGTTCGCCTCATGCTGAGAGAGCTCCTGGTTGCTCAGGCCCTCGACATACGCAGTCGAGCCGACGAGCCCAGCCTCCTCGGCACCCCACCACGCGAATCGGATCCGGTTGCGCGGCGCCTGCTTCAGCTCCGCCACCTCCTCGGCAATCTCGAGGATCCCCGACGAGCCGGAACCGTTGTCGTTGATGCCGGGTCCCTCCTCGACCGAGTCGAGATGGGCGCCGACCACTGTCGTGCGGTCCGGATTGCCCGCCGTGTCGGCGAGCACGTTGTACTGGGTGGTCGGGGTGGTGGTCGCGTCCACGACCAGGTGGAGCGTCACCGGACCCATCTGCGCCTGCGCGTAGATCTCCTCGCCGATGTCGTTGTGGATCATCGCCGCCGGAATCGACATGTCCGTGGCCGCCGTAATGAACGCCGGCTCCTCACGGCCCTCGAACCCGTCGTTGAAGATCAGCGCCGCGCTCGCGCCAGCGTCGTCGGCGTTCTCGTACTTCTGTGTGAACGGGCAGGTGCCGCGCTGAATCAGCACGATCTTCCCGGCCGCCCCGTTGTAGTCAGCGGGGTCACAGCCGCTCACCGACGACCCGGGCCCGCCCGGAGGGGGCACGACCGTGTTGCCGGCAACGAAGACCTCACCCGTCACATCGCCGCCAGCGGAGAACTGGGAAACGATGTAGTCGGTGTCTTCGACGAACGTCTGCGGGTCCGGGCTCAGCCGCTCGAACGTCGAGGGGCCGTTCTGTTCCCACTGCGCGAACTCGAACGGATCGAGCGTCACCTCGTAGCCGGCGGCCTCGAGGCGCTCCTGCACATAGGCAACCGAAGCGTCGTAGCCGGGGGTCGTTGCCGCGCGCGTGTTGTCGTTGGCAGCTGCGATATCGCTCAGCGCCCGCTGGTGCTCCATGATGCCGGCGACGGTCACACCCTTGCGCAACTTATTGGTGTTGACCTTGTCGATGGCGGAGGCGGCGGGGGCGAGAACGAGCGTGGCGGCCACGGCAAACACGGCCGCAATACGAGCTCTATTCACGATTCCTCCCATAGTCCCGGGGCGGTGGCCTTCTGAGCCGGCGCCCACTTTTACAGCGCCCGGGGATCGTCCCGAGACGCCGGAGGCGCGGGTACCCCATGCCGATCGACACCAAACCCCCGATGCTCAAGCGAAGGCGCCTGCCGGAATCGAACCGGATCGCCTAGATCTCGGTCTCATCCCCTCGTCGAGCCGCCAGAAAGCGTCGACCCGGCCCTGGGTCAACGTCAAAGCGCTGCGCATACCGCTCGTGAACTTCCTCCCACGGTTCGTGTGCCGCCTCTTCGGACAGGTGCCCACCGGCGAGATGGGCGTCGAGCCGCGAGAGGTAGGTCTCCCAGCCGGCCGCGGTTTGCGCTGCGAGCGCGCGGTCGTCGAAGACGTGGGTGAAGACCAATCGGCAGCCGCTGTCCTGGGCGGTCAGCTCGAAGCTGTACCGCTCGCCCCCGAAGCTCCAGGCCAGGCGATTGGGTACATCGACCTCAGTCACCTCGCCAGTGGCGCCGTACGCCTCGAAGGTCTCGCCCGTCGCCGGTGTCCAGTCGGCGGCGGCGGGAAACCATTGCTCGAGCTCTGCCGGGTCGCTGATCGCTAGCCACACGCGCTCTACCGAGTGGGGGAGCGCGCGCTCGAAACGCAGCGCGGGGCGGCCATCGATCGTCTCCAGGGTTCCGTCGGTCATGGGTTCTCCTCCAGGTGTAGTTCGAGGGCGTCGAGGCGCTGCGACCAGAACGCGCGATACGGCTCCAGCCACTGATCGACCTCGGCCAGCGGTTCGGGATGCAGTGAGTACAGGCGCCGCTTGCCGTCCGCGCGTACCACGACGAGCCCGGCCTCGCGCAAGACCTTCAGGTGTTTGGACACCCCCGGCTGGCTGAGCTCGAGGCTCTGTACGAGCTCTCCGGCGGGCCGCTCCCCATCACGCAACAGATCGAGGATCTGCCTGCGGTGGGGCTCGGCCAGTGCGGCGTAGGCGCTCACAGCATTATATTACCAGCTGGTTATATGATACGCCCAGTGCCATCTGTCGATGATCAACAGCGGGCGCAAGCCGAAGCGCACGCCGCGTTCGCGGATGTATCGCTCCGAGAGCTAGGTGAGCGCCCGAAACAGAGCGCGGACGGACCCGCGATCGCCCTCGACCTCGAGCTCGCCGGACTTCAGCGCCTTCCCGAGCGGGTCTCCCCCGAAGACCACGCCGGCCAGCTCGGCGGGCCCTGTGCGAATGGTCGCGTCCGCCGTTATGGACTCGCCTCGCCCGGCCTCGAACGCCCGATCGCGAACGCGAATCGCGAACGGGATCTCGCCCAGCCAGAGCTCGTACCGTGCGTCAAGACCATCCGCCTTCTCCGGCTGGAAGGTCGCCTTCAGGGCCAGTACGAGCGAGTCGGGGCCCATTTCGGTGCCGAGGGGAAAGCTCGGCGAGTGGCTCGCCCAGCGGCCGAGGGCGAGCACGGCCGGCTCCAGCTCTCGTCCCCAGTCGGTCAGCTCATAGACCTGGGTCGCGGCCGGCGGAATGAGCTTTCGCCGCCCAACGATCCCAGCCGCCTGGAGTTCGCGCAGTCGCTGGCTGAGGACGTTCGGGCTGATGTCGGGAAGCCCGGCCCGCACGTCCGTGAAGCGCTTCGGACCGAGCAGCAACTCCCGGACGACCAGAAGGACCCAGCGTTGCCCAAGCAAGTCAGAGGCGTGGGCTATCCCGCAGCCGTCGTCCTGGGTCCTCGTCCTCGCCATAGCGAGACCAGTCTACCGGGTGAGACTCCTGAAACAGAACGCATCCGTTGTGTTTTAGGACTGTCTAGTACGGTGCGCTCGCGATATTCAGCAGACGCCACGAACGAAAGGGAAGATGGAATGAACCTGGAGGACCTCAGATGAGCGAGCGCGACGGCTACGAGCACGGTGTCCCCTGCTTCGTCTCCGGCGTCTTCGGCGACCCGGAGGCGGCTGTCACCTTCTACACCGAGCTATTCGGCTGGGAAGCTGAGAACCTGATGACACCGGACCACCCCGGCGACTACTTCCTCTGCCGTCTGCGCGGCCGAGACGTCGCCGCGATCGTCAGCCAGCATGGCGCTCCCGCGCCGCCTCAGGCCGTGTGGACGACGCTCGTCTCAGTGGACAGCGCGGACGAGGTCGCATCGAGAGCCGCCGGCGCAGGCGGCGAAGTCATCGCAGAGCCCTTCGACTCCCCCGGCGGCGGCCGCCAAGCGGTCCTTGCCGACCCCGCCGGGGCGGTGCTCTCGGTCTGGGAGCCGCGCGAGCGCTACGGCGCCGAGCTCGTCAACGAGCCGGGCGCCTGGGCGATGAGCGCGCTCAACACAGACGATCCCGAAGGCTCCAAGCGCTTTTACGCAAACGTGTTCGGCTGGGAGACGAAGAGCTTCGACATGGGCGGCGCCGAGTTGGTCATGTGGACCGTCCCGGGTTACGTCGGCGGGGAGCCTCAACAGCCGGTCCCGCGTGACGTCGTCGCGACGATGATGCCTCCGGGCCCGAGCGGCGAGGCGCCCCCGCCCCACTGGAGCGTCGACTTCTGGGTCGCCGATGTCGATGCGGCGGCGGGCAAGGTGACGCAACGAGGCGGGAAGCTGGTGGTCCCACCGTTCGACGTGCCGAACACGGGGCTGCGGGAGGCCGTGGTCACCGACCCTCAGGGGGCGACACTGTCTCTGACACAGCCGCCCACGGCGTACTGACCCTGAGCTACGCGAGATGGGAGCAAACGTGCCGGATGACCTGTTCAGACCACACCTCGGCGAGCCCCACCACTACGCCTACGTGGTCGAGACGATCGAGGCGACGGTGAAGCGGCTAGTCGACCAGCTCGGAGCCGGGCCGTTCTTTCGCATTGAGAACGTGCCGCTCGACCACGTCGTCTCCGGCGGTGAGCCGGCGGAGTTCGCTCACAACTCCGCCTTCGGCTGCTGTGGCGACGCCACTATCGAGTTGATCGAGGTCGTCCGCCTGGCGCCCGAGCGCGTCGAGAAGGCCTTCTCCCCTCCCCTGCCGCGCGTCCACCACGTCGCTTACGTGGCAGCACCGACGGAGGTGGCCGACTTGCGGAGCTCTCTCGAAGAGCGAGGTCTCGCGCAGTACCTGAGCTCTTGGTTCGGCGGGGTCGAGACAACGCTCCACGACGCCTCGACCACCCTCGGACACGACATCGAGATCCATGTCGACAACGAGGGCCTGCACGCCTTCTTCGGGATGGTCAGCGGCGCCGCCGAGGGTTGGGATGGCTCGCAACACCTGCGCGCGGTGGAGCTATGAACGGCCATCGGCCCGGCGCCAACGACTTCGTCCAGATCGGACTTGTCGTCGAGGACGTCGACCGCGCGAGCGGCACGTCGAGCATGGATTCGAGGAGGCGGTGATGAGGAAACAGGAGCCGGACGCGGAGGCGATTACGCCGACGGGGAAGGGCGCGAGCGTGCCGGCGGGATCACAGGTTCTCGACTGGACTGACGCGGTGCGTCGACTCACCACCGGTTCTTTCCGCTGGCTGACAACGCTGCGGCCCGACGGTTCGCCTCACGTGATGCCGGTTTTCGGTGCGTGGTCGGAGTCAGTCGTCTTCGTTGCGTCCAAGGCGAGCGCGCGAAAGAGCCGAAACCTCGATGCTGATGGGCGGTGCGTCCTGACCACCGCGGTCGACAAGGTGCATCTGATCGTCGAAGGAAATGCCAGCCGGGTGCTCGACGAGGACGCACTCGGGCGCGCGTCGGCCGCGTTCGAGCAGGTCTACGGGTGGCCGACGACGATCGCCGGCGACGAGCTCGACTCGGAGTACGGCGCGCCGACCTCAGGCGGTCCGCCATATCGCGTCTACCAGATCGTGCCGCGCAAGGTGATCGCTCTGCCGGAGGCGGCCGACTTCATGCCCACTCGCTGGCGGTTCACGTAACTGTGCTTTCGCTTCGGGCGGCGGGCGGACGGACGGGACGAGACTTGGCATCGGTCAGATCGTGACGAGACACGGCGATACCGCGGACGTTCAAGCTCCTGTAGCTGGAGCCCGCCCGCGCCCCGGGTTTTGACCGAGCCGCGTCAGGCACCCTTACGGGTGAACGTCACGTGCGTGACGCCGCTGGGTGAAGAGGTGGCCTCGACGTCGTAGTTCTCCTCGAGGCCTTCCAGTCCATCCCAGAGACTTACGCCTCGGCCGAGCAGGATCGGGACGACCGCGATGTGGGCGTGGTCGATGAGCCCGGCGGCGAAGAAGTCGCGGATCACGGTGGGACCCCCGCCGATGCGCACGTCCTTGCCGTCCGCAGCCTCGCGCGCCGTCTCGAGGGCCTCAGCAGGCGATGCATCGAGGAAGTGGTACGTCGTGCCGCCCTCCATCTCGATCGAGGGGCGGGTGTGATGGGTGAGGATGAAGGTCGGTGTGTGGAACGGCGGGTTGGGACCCCAGGCGCCCTTCCAGTCGGGATCCTCCTGCCATCCCGGGTGGCCCCACTTCCCGGCACCCATGATCTCGGCGCCGATCCCCGGACCGGTCCGCTGGACGAAGGCATCGTCGACGCCGCCACTCCCGTCGGAGCCCCACCACCGGGTGGCGAACATCCATTGGTGCAGCCGCTCACCGGCGTGACCGAAGTGCGCGTCCTTGTCCTGTCCCTCACCGGTGCCGAATCCGTCGAGTGAGATGGCGAAGTTGTGGACGCGGGTGAGTGACATGGCTGATGCTCCTTCGGCGAATCGTCAGGGGCCCGCAATATACTGAAGTGAATGCTTAAGCAACTCCCCAAGCGTGAGCGTGAAGGTGAACCCGTCGATCGCGTCCTTCACGCGCTGGCCGATCCCAACCGAAGGGTCATCGTCGAGCGGCTGAGCCGCGGGTCGGCCACGGTCAGCGAGCTCGCGGAGCCGCTGCCGATGTCGCTGTCGGCGGTCGTCCAGCACCTAAACGTGCTGCAGGTGAGCGGCCTCGTCCGCTCCGAGAAGGTTGGGCGGGTGCGGACCTGTCGGATCGAGCCGGCGGCGCTGCAGCCTGTGGAGCGGTGGATCGGCGAACGGCGGTCGAGCTGGGAGCGCCGCTTCGATCGCCTTGGCGAGCACCTCGCCGAGGACAGCGACGAGGCGAGGGGCGATCAGCGGTGAGCGCAGGATCGGTGGAGCACGCCACCTTCGTCGTCGAGCGCAGGTACGAGGTATCGCCCGAGCGAGCGTTCGCGGCCTGGGCGGATCCGGAGGCCAAGGCACGCTGGTACGTCGACTCCGATGCGGGACTCGAGCTCGACTTCCGCGTCGGCGGGCGAGAGCGCAGCCAGGGCGCTGCGCCGGATGGCCGCGCGTATAGCTACGAGGCGCTCTACCAGGACATCGTCCCGGCCCGGCGCATCGTCTACACCTACGAAATGCACTTGGAGGGGACGAGGATCTCGGTCTCGCTGGCGACGGTGGAGTTCACACCGATGGGCGACGGGGGCACCCACATGATCTTCACGGAGCAGGGTGCTTACCTCGACGGCCACGAGTCCCCGGCCGGGCGCGCCGATGGCATGGGCAGCCTCCTGGACGCCCTGGGACGGGAGCTGCAGAGCGATGCCCCGGGTGGCTGAGCGGCAACCATCGTTGATTGCCCCTTTTTGCGGCTCTGAGCGGTTCAACACACATCGCTGTACGTGGCTCTAGCAAGCCCGTCTCGCTTGTTTGAGCCGAAGGCGCCTGCCGGAATCGAACCGGCGTAAACGGCTTTGCAGGCCGCTGCGTAGCCACTCCGCCAAGGCGCCAGAGCGGGCGCAAGCGTAGCGGTCGTTTCGGCTGTGGCTGATAGACATCGGCCGCGTGGGAACGGCGCGCGAGCGGATGATCGAGTTCGACGGCGTCGAGCTGTGCACCGAAGCTTTCGGCGCGCCTACCGACCCGCCCCTGCTCCTCGTCATGGGACAGATGGCGTCGATGCTCTGGTGGCCGGACGAGCTATGCGAGCGAGCTTGCAGCCGCCAGCCTCTACGTCATCCGCTACGACCATCGCGACACCGGCCGCTCGACCGCCTATCCCCCGGGTGAGCCCGGATATGCCTCGGCAGACCTAGCCGGCGACGTCGTCGCGGTCCTCGACGGCTACGAGATCGACCGCGCGCACCTCGTCGGGATGTCGATGGGCGGAATGCTGGTTCAGGCGATCGCCGCCGAGCATCCCAACCGCGTCGCGACGGTGACGGCGATCAGCGCCTCGATGCTCGACGACTCCGGGCCCGATCTCCCTCCCCCATCTCCCGAGTACATGGAGCACGCAGCGGCGGGTGAGAAGGTCGACTGGACCGACGCCGAAGCGATCAAGGATTTCGTCGTCCACGATTGCGCGGCGCTCTCCGGCTCGGGACGCGAGTTCGATCGCGAGGCCGTCCGCGCGTTCATCGACCGCGACCTCGAGCGAGCCCGCAACCCGCTCAGCCTGACCAACCACACGCTGCTCGGGCGCGAAGAGGGTCCCGGCCCTCGCCAGGCAGATGTCACGGCGCCGCTGCTCGTCATCCACGGAACCGCCGACCCGCTCTTCCCGATCGAGCACGGCCGCGCGCTGGCGGAAGCGGTCCCCGGTGCCGAGCTCGTGGAGCTCGAGGGCGCCGGCCACGAGCTCCACGCCGACGACCTCGATCGCATCGGCGAGGCGATCATCTCCCACACGTCCGGTTAGGGTGCCAGCGATGGCCACGGTCGAACTGAGAACAGACGGACCCGTCGCGTACCGCGAGGCGCAACCCGAGGGCGACGCAACCGCCACCCCCGTCGTCCTCGTCCACGGATTCCCGGAGAGCTCTTTGATGTGGGAGCCGCTGATGTCGGCGCTCGCCGACGCCGGACGCCCCGCCTACGCGCCTGACCTCTACGCGCTTGGCGACTCGACCGACTTCGGCGAGGCGACCTTCGAGCACTCGCGCGAGCGCTTCGACGCGTGGATGGATGAGACGAATCCTGACGGCAAGGTCGTGATCGTCGTCCACGACTTCGGCGGGTTCATCGGCCTCTCCTGGGCGTGCGATCACCCAGACCGCGTCGAGGCGCTGGTGATCAGCGACACCGGTTTCTTCTGCGACGGTAAGTGGCATGAGATGGCGCAAGGGCTACGCAGCGAGCACGGCGAGACGATCGTCGCGGCGATCGATCGCAACCTGTTCGCCGGCCTTCTCAACGCCGACGGCAAGACGGTCTTCACCGAAGCGGAGATCGACGCCTACTGGGCGCCGTTCGAGCACGGCGACGGCGGCCGCGCGACGCTCGAGTTCTAT
Organism: uncultured Solirubrobacterales bacterium; assembly: GCA_963746215.1. Taxonomy (GTDB): domain Bacteria; phylum Actinomycetota; class Thermoleophilia; order Solirubrobacterales; family 70-9; genus WHSW01. Next base: position 289,369 of record CAVVAT010000012.1, on the reverse strand, counting down.
CGCTCGATGGACTTTGAAAAGCTCGAGCCCTACGACGGCAAGCTAGGCGAGCTTGGCGTTCCGACGCTGATCCTCTGGGGAGCCGACGACCCTTTCTCCCCGCTCGCCACCGCGCACCGCTTCGAAAGCGAGATCCCGGGCGCGAAGCTGATCCTTCTCGACGGCACGGGGCACTTCGTCTGGGACGAGCGGACAGACGAAACGACCGCCGCGGTCGTCGAGTTCCTGAGCGGCTAGCGCTTCTTCTTTTTCTTGACCTTGACCTTGCGTGTCGGCGAGGTCGCCGAGTCGCACGAACCCGCCGCGACCGTGGCGCGGAACTGAGCCGTCTTCTTCAGCTTCTCCTTGACCGAGAACGCGCCAGCCGCGCTAGTCGTCAGCTGCTTTCGAGGCGTGAACGCAGGCTTGCCCTTGATCTGTCGCTGAAGCTCGACGGCCTGGGCGGACTTGCAGCTCGCCTGTGCCGCGACGATCGCTCCGGAGACCGTCACCTTCTTGCCCTTCTTGACCTTGGTCTTGGAGACGGTCAGCTCGAGCGTCCTCGCTTTGTCGCCCGTGGGCGGGAGCGGATCCGTCGGCGTGGTCGTGGTCGGCGTGGTGGTTGTCGGGTCGGGATCGGCCGGCGGCGGTTCGCGGTTGAACGTGACGACGGCGGTGTCGACTTCCCCGGTCGCATACACCTGCGCACCGCCCGGCGCGACCGCGACGCCGTTCGCACCGTTGAGACCGTCCACCCCGTCGACGCCGTCGGCGTCGGTCTCGACGAAGTCCACCGCTCCGTTGGCCTGGCGCGAGAACGACGCGACCGAATCGCTGACCAGGCTCGCGACATAGATGCTCTTGCCGTCGGGCGAGACGGTCACATCGCGGGCGCCATTGAGTCCGGTGACGCCGTCAAGGCCGTCGCCCTTGAACCCTGCGAAGGTCAAGGCGCCGGTGCCGGGATCGCGGTCGAAGCCGACGAGGGAATCGTCGGACTCCGTGGCGACGTAGACGTCGTTGCCGTCGGGCGAGACGGCCACGCCGCGCGCGCAGTTCATTTCACTCACGCCGGGATCGCCGTTCTTGTCACTTTCGAGAAAGCCCAGGGCGCCGGTCGCATCGGTCCGCGTGAAGGTCGCCACCGCGCTGGAGCCGCACGAGGCGACATAGACGTTGGCACCGTCCGGCGAGACGGCGACGCCTGTGGCTGTCGTCAGTCCATCGGTGACGGGGTCGCTCTCCTTATCGACCTCGACCCAGCTGAGTAGGCCGCCGGCGCCGGTGCCGAGGCGATCGAAGGTGGCAACTGAGTTGTCGGTATTGGCCGCGACGTAAACGTTGTCGCCGTCCGCATCCATCGCCACGCCCCAGGCGTTTGTTAGACCGTCGACCCCGGGCGCGTCGCCGTCCTTGATCACGCCCAGGTAGGTGAGGGCACCGGTCCCCGGGACACGGTGGAACGACGCGATGGCGGCCTCACCATTGCCGGTGACGTAGACATTGGTCCCGTCGGGAGACACGACAACGCCGCGGGCACCCATGAGTCCGTCCACCCCAGCGGCGCCATCCACGTCCGCCTCTAGGAATTCGAGCGTGCCGTCGGGATTGCGCTTGAAGGTCGTGACCGCGTTCGAGCTGCTGGCGACCGCGTAGACATTCGCGCCATCGGGTGAAACCGCCACGTCGATCGCCAGCGAGAGCGAGGAGATCCCGGGGTCGCCGTTCTTGTCCTGCTCGACGAACGTGAGCGAGCCGGCGGCGCCGAGGGCGATCGCCACCACGCCGAGAGCGCATCCGAGTGCCAGTGCCAATGTGACCGCAGCCTTGCGGCCGATGAATCCATTCATGCGCGAAACCTTCCCGAACCAGCGTCCAATTGCCGTCCAACAGCCCCTATTCGGTCACCTTCCACTTGTCCTTGGCGGCCGACGGATCAACGTTGCCTGCCGCATCGATCGCCCGCACGAAGAACTTGTGCTTGCCCTCGTCGAGGCGCTTGTACTTTCGCGGTGACGTGCACGGCTTGTACGGGCCCTTATCGAGCTTGCACTCGAACGTGGATCCGGCCTCGGTCGACGTGAACTTGAACTTGGCCTTCGTCTTCTCGGTCTTGTTCGCCGGCCCCTTGGTGATCTCTGTCTGCGGCGCGAGGTTGTCGACCGCCGAAGGTGGTGGCGGTGTAACCGCCACGATGAAGCTGCGGCTCGCGCTTCCGAGATTCCCGTTCGCGTCGATGCCTCGCACGGTGAAGGTGTGGGGCCCGTTTGCGAGCCCGCTCACCGTGTGAGTCAGGCCGGGACCGGAGCACGCGCCAAACCCTCCGCCGTCGAGATCACAGGCGTAGGTGGCGGTCGGGTCGTCGGAACCGAACTCGAAGCTCGCGCTGCCCGATCCGATCGTCTCGCCCTCCCCCGGCCCGGCTGTGATCGACACGAGCGGCGCGAGCTCGTCGAACTCGTCCGCGCCGATGTCGGGAGCGATCCCTTGCGTTCTCAGCTCGTCATCGATGTCCGCCGCGCCGCTGAACGCATCGAGGGCGCCGGCGTTGATCGACGGCGACCCGACGACCTGGTGAAAGTCGCCTGTGGATGAGTTGACGAACAACGGCGCTGCGGTCTGGTTGGTGCCCGAACCCGCCGGCGTAATCACCCCCGCGGTTCCCGTGCTCGTGGTCGCGTAGTTCGAGTGGTCGAGGACGACTGTTGCCGTCGTGCTGGCGGCGCCGTCGGTCTCTGCCCGCACATCGGTACCACCCCCTCCGCGGACAATCGTCGCCTTTGCATTCACGGTCAGGTCGAAGCCCGTCTGGGCACGCGCGATCAGGCCGAAGCCGCCAGCTGAGACGGCGGTCACGTTGCGAAGTCCCGCAGCGTTCGTGAACGCGCCAGCCTCGATCACGCGTATCGCCGGCGCAGTCCCTGTGGCGATCGAGCAAAAGCTGTCGCGAAGCAGCGCTGAGAGGCCCAGGTCGCATGCCGTATCCGCCGCGTTCGTCGTGGCGCGCACGACGACTCGCTCCACCTCGCCGATCGAGCTCAGGCTGGGACCGGACCCTGTGTGCTCGATGGCGAAGTGGCGAAGAGTCGCGCCGGTGTTGCCCAAACTGATGCCGGTGAAGCCACTCGTCTGCAGCACCGGGCGCGGTTGGCCGGCCTCGCCGTGAACGGTCGTGCCGATGCCATTGATGTTCAGAGGGGTGGTCATCGTGTAGCTACCCGTCAGCACCACGATCTCGTCCCCGGCGGCCGCCGACTCCACGGCCTCTTCGAGATCGCACGGGTCGCTCTGCGGGCACGCCGGGTTGGCGCCACCGGCCCCGGGCTCTGCGTAACGGGTGACCGCTGACGCCACGGCCGGTGCGCCGAACATGCCTGCGGTTGCCATCGCCGCAAGTACGGAGACGCAGGTCCTTGTTCTCATCAGCACAAACCTAACCCAGCCGGCCCGGCTTGTCGATACCTTCGCGCCCGTGGACTCCGCCTTCACCCCGTTCCACCGCGGTGGCTCCGGCTCGCCGATGGTGCTGCTGCACGGCTTCACCGATACCTGGCGCTGCTGGGAGCTGGTGCTGCCGATGCTCGAGCGCAGCCACGACGTCCTCGCCCCCACCCTCGCCGGGCACTCCGGCGGGCCGGCGATCGAGGGCCCGGTCACGGACGACGCGGTTGCCGACGCCATCGAGCGGGCGATGGACGACGCCGGCTTCGAGACCGCGCACATCGTCGGCAACTCGCTCGGCGGCTACATCGCGCTGCAGCTTGCAGCTCGCGGTCGGGCGCGGACGGTCGTCGCGCTCGCGCCGGCCGGCGGGTGGGCCGATGGCGACGGGTCGTTTCAGGATTCGCTCGCCTTCTTCAGGACGATGCAGGAGCTGCTCGAACAGGCGGGCCCTCAGGCCGATGCGATCGTCTCGACGCCCGAGGGGCGGCGGCGCGCGACGCTCTTCGCCACGACCAACTTCGAGCACATCCCGGCCGAGCTGCTCGCCCATCAGATCCGCGGAGCGGCGGCCTGCCCGGCCGTCTACGACCTAATCGACTACGCCGAGCGCGAGGGCTGGAAGCTCGACGCCGAGAACGTCACGTGCCCGGTGCGAGTCGTGTGGGGAACCGACGACAAGATCCTCGAGTGGCCACGGTCCGCCGCGCGGTATCGCAACGACTGGCTCCCCAATGCCGACTGGGTCGAGCTCGACGGCATCGGCCACTGCCCGCAGCTCGACGTCCCGCTCGAGACCGCCGAGCTGATCAACGGCTTCGCGCGGGGTTAGCGGCCGCTACTCGTCGGCGGCAGCGAAGAATGCCGCGCCGATCGCGGCAGCGGCACCGGCGACGACCACGACGCCGGGTCCGGCCTGCTTCGGCAGGCGCTTGCGGTCGGCGAGGGTCGAGGCGATGTCCGAGAGGTCGCTCGCGATGAGAGCGGCAAGCCAAGGGCGCGTCGCCGCTCCTCGCCTTGAAGCGTCGGCGAGGCCGATCGCGAGGAAGGCGTCGCGGGCAACCAGCGCGCGTGCGGCGACCCGGGTTCCACCGCCCTTGACCTCATCGCCCAGCCACACACTCGCGGTGGGGCCTGGTGCGACGACGACGGCGACCGCGTATGCGACGCGACTGGCTGCGAATCCGAGAAGAGAGGCGTTCATAGCCCTCAGCTACCCCGCGGCGTCCGCGCTAGTCGGGATCCGCGCCCGCAGCTGCTCGGCGATCGTCGCAGCGCTCGGCGTCTTGAGGTGGATCGCCACCTCGCCGGAGATGCCGGGCTTGGCGAGCCTGTCGTAGTCGACGCGGAGAATGAGCCTGTCCTCGCCCTCGGTCGTCACCTCGAGCGCGTCGAGGTTCGGCTGGTCGAACGCGGAGTCCATCAGCTCGACCTTGCCCGACCGGCAGTAGACGACGAATCGGCTCTCGCTAATCGCGAGCGCGAAACGCTGCGGCTGGACTTTGCCGTTGTGGTATCGGCCGGGCGCCTTGAACCGCGTGTAGCGAACGCTTCCGGACAGGTTCTCCTCGACGAGCACCAAGCCCTCGGCCTCGAGCTGAGCTCGGGCCTCGCCGCCGAGGCTGCCATTGCCGAGGAGGATGCGCGCAAACATGCGCGCATCCTCTCAGGCAACGGATCAGTTGACTACTGACGGACGATGAGGACCGGGTAGCCGGCGGCGTCCGGGTCGATCCCGGCTGCGCTCAGGTTGCAGAACGTGAACAGAACGCTGCCGTTGCTTGTCGTGCCGCGGACGACGAGGGGGGCAGGCGATCCCGACGGGTAGCCGACGAAGATGCGGTCAGTCGCCTGGATGTCGGCGAAGTTGCCGCCCACGTTGTCGGTGGTGCAGTCGTTTGCCGGAATCGGCGGGACGTTGTAGTTGTGCGTCGTCGCGCGATAGAACTTGCTCGCGATAATCGACGCGTCCTCGATCTTGCCCGACGAGACGGACTCGCTGGCGAGCTTGACGCCCGTGACCGCGGACTGCGGGATCTTGGCCGTCGTCACCGCGTTGTCGGCGATCTTGGCGGTCGAAACCGCATCGGCGCCGAGCTTGTCTGTCGTAACCGCGCCGTCGCCGAGCTTCGGCGTCGTAGCGGCTCCGTCGGCCAGCTTGGTCGTCGTCACCGAGTTGTCGGCGAGCTTCGAGACCGTGACCGCGGCGTCGGCAAGCTTGTCGGTCTTGACCGCCGCGGTGGCCAGGTCCTGACTCTTGACCGCCCCGTTTTTGATGCTCTTGGACTTGACGCTGTTCTTCGCGGCGGTTACGGCCAAGGCCGAGCCGCCCATCGCGACAAATAGAGCGATGAGCGCCACCATCATGGCCGGCGATGGCCGGCGGATTCCGTTCCTCATTTTGTGCCTCCTTAGACAATGGATGATGTATCCAGAATCCCGGGAAGCAGTCCCCCGTACATCAGCGGACTCCCTGATCCCACCCCCTGAACTTTCCGCTTAGTCGTAGTTTCGGATCATCCGCACGTTGAGAAACAGCGCGAGCGCGCCCAGCACCCCGACCACCGCAAAGCCGGGCAGGATCTTCTCCCAGTCGAGGTCGACCAGGATCAGCGAGCGCAGCGCCTCCATCAGATACGTGACCGGGTTTAGCGTCGCCGCGACCTCCATGGGCTCGGTCAGCAGTTCTCGGGGCACGAAGTTCGGCGTGAGGAACAGCAGCGGGAAGAAGATCAGCCCGCCGGAGTTCGTCGCTGCCGCGCTTCGCGTCTTCAGCGCAATCAGCTGCATGAAGCCCGCGTAGACGACTCCCCACAGCGACGTCAGCAGGACGATCAGCAGGAAGCCGGGGATTCCGCTGGCGATCTCGACGCCGAACGGCAGAGCGATCACGATGATCAGGCTCGCGATCACAACGCACTTCGCTCCCTCGGCGACAAGCCGGCCGAGCACCATCGAATAGCGCGGGACCGGAATCGCGCGCAGCTTGTCGAAGTAGCCGCCCTCGATCTCCTCGACCAGAAACAGCGCGGCCATCCCGAACGACGCCGCCAACAGCAGCGTGATCGGCAGCTGGAATGCACCGTAGCCCTGGCCCTCGAGGAATCCGGTCGACTCCGAGGGGAAGATGTCCGCCGCCTGGCCGGTGTTGACCACCAGGAAGAAGATCGGGATGAACATCGTCATGAACAGGGCGTCGGGCTGGCGAATCGCCTCGCGCAGCGCGCGGGCTCCGAGTACGACGGTCGCGTTCATGCGTGCACCTCCTGGACCTCGCCGGCCGCTCGATCACGGCTGCGCCCCGTCGCGTCGAGAAAGACGTCGTCGAGGCTCACGCTCTCGCCGCCGCGTCGCTGGCTGAGCTCCGACTTGAGGGCATCTGGAGTGCCCTCGCGGACGATCTTGCCGGCGTCGATGATCGCGATGCGATCGCACAGCTGGTCCGCCTCCTCGAGGTACTGGGTGGTGAGGAAGATCGTGGTCCCCTCGGCGTTGATGCGCCGCAGCTCCTCCCAGACCGTCAGCCGGCTCGCGGGATCGAGTCCCGTGGTGGGCTCGTCGAGGAACAACACCTCAGGCTCATGCACCAGCGAAGCCGCGAGGTCGAGCCGGCGCTGCATGCCGCCGGAGTAGCTCTTCGTGACCCGGTCCGCGGCGTCTTCGATCTCGACGAGCTCGAGCAGCTCCTGCGCGCGGGTCGCCGCGCGCTCCTTGTCGAGCCCGAACAGGCGGCCGTGAAGAACGAGCAGCTCACGCCCTGTCTGGCGCGGGTCGAGCCCGGCCTCCTGCAGCGCGACGCCAATCTTGTGGCGAACGCCGTCTGGGTCACCCGCGACGTCGATTCCCGCGACGGACGCGCGCCCGGACGTGATCGTCAGCAGCGTCGTCAGCATCCGCACCGTCGTCGATTTCCCGGCCCCGTTCGGCCCGAGAAATCCGAAGACCTCCCCGGGCTGGACCTCGAGATCGACACCGCGAACGGCCTCGACGGCGTCGTCGCCACTTCCATAGGTCTTCACTAGGCCCTCGGCCAATACGGCCGGGCCGGAACTCCCCGACAAGTTGCCTCCTTCACCCCGTTGTTGATGGTCCACGCTACAAAGACCGGAGGCGGTTGAAGAACTAATCGGTGGCTATCGGCGCTTGCGCTTGCTCTTGACGGGCTGGGTCGCCGGCGACGGATCCACCGACCCAGCCGCGTCGACCGCGCGGACGGCGAACGTGTATCGGCCCTTCTTCAAGCGCTTATAGGTCTGCGGCGAAGAGCAGGTCGCGAAGCTTGGCGTCGCCTTGCCCTTGGTCAGCGCGCACTCGAAGCGCAGCGCTCCGTTACCGCCTGAACCTGAAAACGCGAAGGTCGCCTTACCCTTCTTCGCCTTGACCTTGGCCGAGTCGAGCGTCGTAGGGCACCTTGAGCTCAGCCGACGGGCTGCACGCGAGCTCAGTTCGTGATCTTGAAGGAGGCCTCGCCCCACTCGTAGCCGGAGGTGCCGCCGAACGCTCGCTCCTTCGCGGGCCTCGCGGCCTTAGGAACCCTCAGCTTGGCGATGCCGTCGTCGTTGGTCTCAGCGTCGACCTCAATTCCGTCAATGAACGAGTAGACGTCGGCACCACCGATCGGGTCGCCGGCGTCAGTCAGGAGGAACTTGATCTTGTGGCCCGGCGCCACCTTGCCGCTGCCGAGCGCCTTCATCGTCACGCCCGGCAAGAGAGGCCGCACCCACCACCTGGGGGACCCGTTCGCCGGTCCGTCGAGCGCGAACAGGTCGAGTTGGCCGCTCGAGCCCTCGCCCGCGAGCCGGTAGATCGAGTTCTCCGGCTTGGGCGCGTTTCGCTGGACGATCCGCCCGAACTTCGTCACCGATGGGTTCGTGCGCGACGCGTAGACGACGCCCTCGCGCTCCCAGTAGATCCACAGCCGGCCGTCGGGCGCCGGGGTGATGCCGACGTTCGCCGCATCGTGCTGGTTCTTCAGGACGATCCCCGTCGGATCGCCCACCCTCCAGATCGCCGGCCGTGCGCTGAACATGTTCTCGCCCGCGCCGTAGCCCACGTAGACACCGGGGGCGCCAATCCGACCGGTGATCGAAGTCCGCTGCAGCGTCCAGGCGTGCGCCGACTGCGGCGCCGTCGCCGAGGTGCCGCCGTCCGCAGACATGACCTGGATGCCGTCGTCGGCGAGGTTGGCGGCGACGAAGACATCGCCGGTGACGGAGTCCACGCCGACGTTCGGGTCGATCTCGCAGCAGGCGGGCGAGAACTCTCGGTCGGCGACGTTGGTTGCAAGGCCGACGTGATAGCCGCCACCATCCGGCGAGGAGTCGCCCCAGGTCGAGTAGACGGTGCCGTCGAGCCCGAGGCCACCGGAGATTCCCGCGGCCGCGTAGACCGGGCTTCGCTGCGCCACCGCTGTCGCCGATGCCGCCTCCGCCGCCGACCAGGTCGCGCCGCCGTCAGCCGAGGTGGATGTGGCGACGATCCCGTCGTAGGGGCTTGCGGGGAAGGTTGTGGAGAACAGCGCGCGCAGGCCGCCGCCCGGCGCGCCGATCAGGTCGACGCGGTCGTTAAAGCTCTGCCCGGCCGCAGGGCTGACGGACATCACCAGCTCCGGCTTCGCGACGTCGAGGTTGTTGTAGCTGTCTGGCCCGGAGACCGCGGTGTGCAACAGCGCCTGGGTGCCATCGGTTCGGCCGTTGACCCAGAGCATGTGCAGGACGTCATCGCTGTCGCGCTCGAGCCCAATCTCGTTCGTGTTCGCGATGTTGACCCCGCCGCCCGGCTGGTCCTTGACCGACTTCCACTCCCTGACGGCGTCCGCGGCCGGCGGGAACGCCAGCAGCCCGACGATCACGATCATTTGGGCGGCTTGACCCCCGCGGCGCCTCACAAGCCGATCCTAACCCCCTAACCCCTGCTGGGCTAGGTGTCTGTTGGAACCTTCTCGTAGGCCTCGTAGCCACCGGCGTGCTCCCAGATGGAGAGCAGCAGGCGCTCGAGCTGGGCGCGGTCGTCGCCCTCGAAGTCGGCGAGGAGCTCATCCTCCACCCCGTCCATCGTCTCGCTGACCTTCTCGATCACCGCGAGGCCCTTCTTCGAGACCTCGACGCGATGGCGGCGGCGGTCCTCCGGGTCGCGGCGCCGTGAGGCAAAGCCCTTCTCCTCGAGCTCGTTGAGGATCTCGACCAGGTTGGTCGGATCGACATGAAGGCGCCCGCACAGCGACTGCTGGCTGAGCTCGCCGTGGTCGCGCAGCTCTATCAGCGCGGCGAGGTGGCGCGGACGCAGCCCGTACGGGGCGAGCGCTTCGGTGAACCGGTGCATCGTGATCCGGCCGAGCTTGATGAAGAGCAGCGTCGGCCATCGCTGGGTGATGCCTGCGGGAGTTGTCTGCGCTTCTGTTCCCATGCACCAAACGTTACCAAATATAAATAGTTTGCCCTGACAAACCATCTGCTACTGTCATCCATCGTGCAACGTCCAGCGAACTCCTCGAGCCCCCGCGTGATCCTCGCCGTCCTCTCGCTCGGCGGGATCGCCTACGCCCTGCTGCAGTCCCTCGTCGTTCCAGCGCTCCCGCAGATCCAGGAATCGCTGAACACCTCGCAGAGCGCGGTCGGCTGGGTCCTCACCGCCTTCCTCCTGAGCGCCTCGGTCACGACCCCGATCGTCGGCCGCCTCGGCGACATGTACGGCAAGGAGCGCCTGCTGCTGATCGTCCTGGTGGTGCTCGCCGTTGGGACGCTGATCTCCGCCGTCGCCTCCTCCCTACCGCTGATGCTTGTCGGTCGCGTGATCCAGGGCGTCGGCGGCGGCATCTTCCCGCTGGCCTTCTCGATCATCCGCGACGAGCTCCCTCGCGAGCGGGTGGCCGGCGGGATCGGCCTCGTCTCCTCCCTGCTCGGGCATCGGTGGCGGCGCCGGCGTCGTCTTCGCCGGCGTCGTGACCGAGAACCTCTCCTATCACTGGCTCTTCTGGTTCCCGCTCGCGATGATCTCGTTCACCGCGCTGCTCACCTGGCGCTACATCCCCGAATCGCCGGTCAAGACGCCGGCGCACGTCAACTACCGCGCGGCGGCCCTGATGACGGTCGGGATCTCGGCGACCCTTCTGGCGATCACCGAGACCAGCACCTGGGGCTGGGGCTCACCGAAGACGCTCGGCCTGCTCGCGCTCGGCGCTGCTGGTGATCTGGGCCTGGATCCGCGAGGAGCTGCGCTCGAAGGAACCGCTCGTCGACATGCGGATGATGGCCATCCGCGGTGTCTGGACCACCAACGCCGTCGCCTTCTTGATCGGCGTTGGCATGTACTCCTCCTTCGTCTTGCTCCCGGAGTTCGTCCAGGCGCCGACGAGCACCGGCTACGGCTTCGGTGCCTCGGCGACGGCGGCGGGACTCTTCCTGCTCCCTTCAACGATCGCGATCACGATCCTCGGCCAGATGGCCGGGAGGCTCGAGCCGCTGGATCGGCTCGCGCGGTGCGCTGATCGGCGGCACGGCATTTGCCTTGGCCGCCTACGCGCTGCTGGTGATCGACCGCGAGCACGGAGCTCGAGATCTACATCGCCGCGGGCCTGCTCGGCATCGGCATCGGCCTCTCGTTCTCGGCGATGGCGAACCTGATCGTCGAGAACGTGCGCCAGGAGCAGACCGGGGTCGCGACCGGCATGAACGCCGTCACGCGCACCCTGGGCGGAGCCTTCGGCGGCCAGCTCGCGGCGACGCTGCTTGCCGGCAACCTCGCGGCGGACGGCCTGCCCACCTCACAGGGCTTCACGCTCGCCTTCTCGATGTGCCTCGTCGCGATCATCGGAGCGCTCATCGTCGCGGTCTACGTGCCGCGGCGACGGACGGTCATTCAGCCTGCCCCGGCGGCCGGCAATCCTCAACAGCACGCGCGTCCCGAGCGCGCGGCGGCATAGAAAGGTGGACCCAGTTGGCAACACGCGACCTCCTGGTAGAAGAGGCCTACGTGGCGCAACTGCGCCGCGACGCAGGCTGGCTCCAGCGAAAGCCCTCTCAGACCCTCCAGCCATCCCATCGAAAGGACATTCATGAGCGCACAAGATTCAGGCCGAGTTGCAGTGATCACCGGAGCCTCGTCGGGAATCGGTGAGACGACAGCTCGCGCCCTCGCCGCCGAGGGCTACCGCGTCGCGCTGCTCGCGCGTCGCGCCGACCGCATCGAGGCGCTCGCGTCCGAGCTCGGCGACGGCGCCATCGCAATCGAGGCCGACGTCACCGACCGCGACTCGATCGTCGCCGCAGCGGAGCGCGTGAAGAGCGAGTTCGGCGGCACCGATGTCCTGATCAACAACGCAGGAGTGATGCTCCAGGGCCCGTTCGTCTCCGAACAGCGCGATGAGCATCGCCAGATGGTCGAGGTCAACCTGCTCGGGGCGATGACCACCACGGAGGTCTTCCTCGATCAGCTTCGCGACGGCGGGGGCGATCTCGTGAACATCTCATCGGTGGCAGGGCGCACCGCGCGGCCGAGCGCCTCGGTCTACAACGCGACCAAATGGGGAATGAACGGCTGGTCGGAAGCCCTTCGCCAGGAGCTTCAGCCCGATGTCCGCGTGATCGTCATCGAGCCCGGTGCGATCGCGACGGAGCTGACCGACCACATCACCCACGCCGAGACCAAGCAGGGCATAGATCAGTTCTACGAAGACTTCGCGATCCCGGCGGAGGATGTCGCCGAGGTGATCGCCTTCGCGGTGGGCCGGCCACGGCGGATGACCCTCAACGAGATCCTGATCCGCCCGACCGCGCAGGAGCTCTAGCCGCCAGTCGTAGGCTGCGTCGATGCCCGACGCCGTCCATCCGGTTCTGGCCGCTCTTCGAGAGCCCTCCAGCCGGACGCGCGTGGCGCTCGTCGTCGAGGGCGGCGGTATGCGCGGAGCGGTTTCCGGCGGCATGGCGCTCGGTCTCGACGAGCTCGGTCTCAGCGGGTCATTCGACGCCGCGTACGGATCGTCCGCCGGGACGCTGAACGCAATGTGGCTCGTCAGCGGACGCCTGCGTGACGGCATCCCCACGTGGACCGACCCGAAGCTGGTCCGCGAGCTCATCAGCCGGCGCCGCGCCTTTCGCAGTCGGCCGATAGTCGACGTCGAGACGCTCGTCGAGCGCCGCTACGAGCAGCTCTCCCCCGGCCTCTTTCAGGCCGTCCTTGCCTCGCGGACCGAACTTCACCCGATCGCGACGGACGTGTCCTCGGGGGAGGCGGTCGACCTGCACCGCCACATCACCGACGAGGCAAGCGTCCGCGAGGCGATTCGCGCATCGGCGACGCTGCCGCTCCTGTCGGGGCAACCGGTCCAGATCGAGGGCCGTCGCTATTTGGACGCGGGTCTGAGCGCCGCGATCCCGTACCACGCAGCATTTGCCGACGGAGCGACGCACGTCCTCGTGCTGCGCTCGCGCCGCGCCGGGCACGTCGCGACCCCGCCGGCGGGCGTGGGAGCGCGGGTGATGACCCGACTACTGAGGCGCGTCGACCCCTCTATCGCCCGCGGCTTCGTGACACGCGCAGAGCGTGAAGGGGCGGATGAGGAACTCCTCGCGCGCCACGATCAGGATCCGCAGATGACGCCCCACGTCCTGTCGGTCCGCCCCGCACCGGACTCACCCGTACCGAGCCGGCTCGAGCGCGACATCGACGTGATTCGCGGCGGCCTCGAGGCCGGCCGTCGGGCCCTACACGAGGCCCTTCAGCCGCTCTGATCCCAGAGGCGAAGGCTCGGCTCAGGATCGATCGCCGAGCCGCCCTCGTAGTAGCCGGGATTGGACCAAAGCTCGAAGTGCAGGTGGCACGTCGTCGCCCGGCCGGTGTCGCCAACCAGGCCGATCGGGGCTCCAGCGAGAACCTTCTCCCCGGTGCGCAGGGGTGAACGGCTCTGAAGGTGCATGTAGACGGTGTCCTCGAGCTGACCCGCGCCGTCGATGACGACGTAGTTGCCAGCGGCCGAGTGGTACTTGTTCATCTGCACCCGGCCCGGCTGCGCCGCGACGACCGTCTTGCCGCAGTTCGCGATCAGGTCCTGGCCCTCGTGACCGCGACCGGCGCCGAATCCGTCGCCATAAGTGTGCTTCGCACGGACCGGGAATACGCCCTCGCCCGTTGTCGTCGTGCCCCCGGCAGGCGTCGTGCCCACGCCGCCGCTGCCGCCTTTTGCGGTGGCGACGCCGGAAATCACCGCCATGGTCGCGAGCACGGCAGCGAGTGCCAGCGCAAGCGGAAGTACCCCGACGCCCCGCGAAGATCCGTACGCCACGTGTGTGCCTCCTTCGTCGGCCTACGGGGTTAGCTGACGGGCTGGCGCTGAAAGAGCCTGCGCCCCCACATACGGTGGGTTAGCCCCAAAACAGTTGGTTCCCCCGCTCCCCAGGCCCGACGGCCCAAGGACTCGGCTTTACCGATTATCCGAAGGCCGCAGGTTAACCAAGCCCCCCGGACGCCCGCAACCACTAAGCGCTGAGCAGGTCTTTTCCGCGTCAGGGCCTGATCGGAGCGGCGTCTTGGATCTTCAGCGGCGCGATCGGGGTCCCGTCGCTCCACCTGCCCATCGAGCCGTGCCTGCGGGTGTTCCCGAGCGCGTAGTTGCAGTCATCGCCTGAAAGCGCGCAGCTGCGCAACGCGTCCCACACCTTCCAGCAGAAGTTCCAGTCATAGGCGTTGGGAGGGCCAAGGATTCCCCCGGCAGCGCAGACGCCGTGAGGAGCGCCGAGCGCCGGTTCTCCGTGCTCGTCGGGTGAGACCATCACGAGGTCCTTGTTCTTTGACGGGATGTGGCCGAGTTTCGGGAACACCGCGTTGCAGCTGGAGAGCTCCTTCCCGGGCTGACCGGTGACCCCGTCGGCGCTCGAATGGCACTGAACGAGCGTCTTCGACGGGATCCCACTCAGCGAGTCGTCGAGGGCCGGCTCGCCCGCACCGGTATTGCCGCCGTCATGCGGATCCTCGAGGAAGATCGCCCGCGGCTTGGGGAGGCCGAGCGAGGCGTAGCGGTTCGTCATGTTGGCGGTCACGATGCCTCCGAACGAGAAGCCGAAGTAGCTCGTCTTGTCGAGCTGCGGCTGGACGCGCCCGGGATAGGAGCGCAGGTAATCGAGCGCCCCGTTGATCCCGCTGACCGCCGACGCGATGCAGGGCTCGATGTCGTACGGGCCGGGGCATGGCGTCGCGATGTCGGTCTGCCAGCGCGGATAGATGGCGATGGCGCCCTTGCGCACCGTGTGCTCGATCAGGGCCGACATGGACTCATAACCCGAGAACTCGAAGTAGCCGTGCATGACGATCGTGAGCGGTGCCTTCTTCGGCCGCGGCTTGGTCGGCTCGAAGACGTACCAGGCATCCGCGCCCTCTCCCCCGGAGGTGACCCGCATGCCCTTGTGGGTGTAGTCGCTGCCGCCTGGCCCTGACTTCGGCTGCGGAGGCTGAGTCACGGCACCGGCCGCGTGGCCGGTGCCGGCAAGCAGGGCCAAGGCGAGGCTCACTCCTACGAGGGCGCGTAGACGGACCACGCTTCGGAGTATCCGCCCCTACGGGCTGAAGAAGCAGCCGCCGTCGAGCGGGTTGGGTCCGCAGACACACTTCCCGTTCTCGCAGGTGCACTCCTGGCGCCCGACGCATCGGCACCCGCATGATCCGCAGTTGTCGACGTCTGACGCGACGCTCACGGCGTGGCCGCCGCAGCACCTCACAAGACCGTTGTCGATGTCGTCCGTGTCGATCACGTCTCGATGCCCGCAGCAGATCTGGGTTCGCGGATTGCCGCAGCGCATGCCCGCATCGGCGCAGCGGCTTCGGGCATTCGTCGCGGCATCTGCCGGCATGGCAGACCTGGTTCGGCGCGCACTTCTCGCCATCCAGGCAGCCGCCGCAGTAGCGCGGGTCGCGCCGCTCGTCGATGCAGCGGCCAAAGCAACAGGTTTGCCCGCTGGGACAGACGATCCCGCATCCGCCACAGTGGCTGTTACCTCCGAGGGACACGCAGACGCCCTGACAGCAGACCTCGCCCGCGCCGCACTCGGGGCAGGCACTGCCGTCGCCGGTTACGCAGCGTCCTCCGGCGCAGCCCGTCCCCGCCGGGCAGGGCCGGTTGCAACCGCCGCAGTGCCGATTGTCGGCGTCGTAGTTGGTGCACTCGCCAGCACATCGGTCGGGCAAGAAGCCCGTGCAGGCGCAGCGCCCACGCCGACACTCGGTTCCGTCTGGGCAATCTCGGTCTCGCTCGCATCGCGGCGCTCTTCGCGGCGGCGATGCTCCCAGCGCGCGTGCCGGCCATGAGAACACGGCGGCGGCCGCGGAGACGGCCGCCCCGCGAGCAAGCAGCTCGCGCCTGGCCAGCGGGCCGCCCAGGCGCACCGGCACGGTCCACGCCGACCCGCCCTCCGCCTCGACCGGATGCGGCTCGAAGCCGGTCACCGTCCGCGCCATCAGCGTCTCGATCTCGCCCGACCCGCCCGCAACCGGGCTGGCCACGCGACCGTCCCTACCGACCAACACCGCAGAGGGGGTGCCTCGCGCTCCGTAGGCGCCGGCGATCTCGCTCTCGCGCTCGATCACGGCGATCGTCAGCTGATCGGAGTGCAGGCGCTGCCAGTCGGCGATATCGGGGGCGAGCGCCTGACAGGGACCGCATTGCGGATCCGAGAAGACGAGCATTGCCGGTTTCCCCAGCCCCAGCAGCGTCTGCAGGGAAACCGCAGCACCATCGAGAGGCGAGTGCTCAAAGTCCGGCGCCGGGGTGCCAACGGTGAGCCCGCGGCTCGGTGTGGCGGAACCGCCGGCCAACGCCCGGCGCGATAGCGCCCATCCCGCGGCGACAATCGCGAGTCCCGCTGCGGATGCGAGAGCGACCAGAGCGAGATCGGCCCGGCTGGCGACGAGGCCCGCGAGGGCGATGAGAGTCGCGTTTCGCGCCAGGGCCCGGGGACCCGCGGGCTCGGAGCGAAGCTGCCCGAAACAGTGGCAGGCGGGGGAGCGGCCGCGGGCGAGGTTCCAGGTGATGGCGAGGGAGAAGCCGACGAGAAGCGCGAGCGCGGCAAGCGCGCCCGATGTTCTGGTCGGGCCGACGAGCAACGCGAGGGCTGCGGCCAGCTCCGCGAGCGGCACGGCGACCCCGAGCGGCGCGGCGAGGGAAGCCGGGACGCCGAAGCCCTGCAGCGCCTCCCGCGAGCCCGCGAGATCACGGAGCTTGGCAACGCCAGCCGTGGCAAACACAGCTGCCAGTACCACGCTGCCGATCAGTACGAGGGTCATTGCATTCCAGACTCCTCAGGGCGAGCCTCTCACGGCGCCGGGGGTATGTCAATCCGATCGGGAAGGCAGGCGATACTGGTAGCCAAGCTATGACTCTCGAGGCCCCTCCGGCAGTCTCCGCCCCGCCCGCACTTCAGACCGCGGCATGGTTGTTTCGGCCGACCGCCTTCCTCGATCGCTGCCGCCGTCGCTACGGCGACATCTTCAGCGTCAAGTTCATCGGCTTTCAAACGCCGATGGTGATGATCTCCGATCCGGAGGCGATCAGCGCGCTCTACAAGAGCCGCGAGAACGGGCTGCCTCCCGGACGCAGCTTTGCGCTCGAGTCGGTGATGGGCTCGCGCTCCGTGCTCCTGCTGGAGGGCAAGGAGCACCTGTCGCGGCGCAAGCTGATGCTTCCCGCGTTTCACGGCGAGCGCATGCGCGCGTACGAGAGCGTGATCTCCGAGGTGGCCCGCGCGGAAATCGACAAGTGGCCGGTTGGCTCCACCTTCCCGATCCACCCTCGGATGCAGGCCGTGACCCTCGAGGTGATCCTGCGCGCCGTCTTCGGAGTCAGCGACGCCTCTCGCCTCGACCGCCTCGGCGGATTGCTCGGGGAGATGCTGGCCGACATGGCATCCCCGCGCCTACAGGTGCGTGTGCTCGCCGCCCGGCGCTTCAACCGGGAGGACCCGATGCAGGAGCTGCGGCGAAAGACTCAGCCCGTCGACGACCTTCTGCAGGCGGAGGTCGCAGAGCGACGAGCCGACCCGGCGCTTGCGGAGCGCACCGACATCCTCTCGATGCTTGTGGCCGCGCGCTTCGAGGATGGCGAGCAGATGAGCGATCAGGAGCTGCGCGACCAGCTGATCACCCTCCTTCTCGCCGGCCACGAAACCACCGCGACCGCCCTGGCCTGGACCTTCGATCTCCTCATGCGCAACCCGCGCGAGCTGACCCGGCTTCAAACGGATCTCGCGGACGGCAGCGAGGACTATCTGCGCGCCGCGATCTCCGAGTCGCTGCGCCTGCGACCGGTGGTCCCGCTCGCGGGCAGGCGCCTGCATTCATCCCTGCGAGTCGACGGCTACGAATTGCCCGAGGGCACCGACGTCACCCCCGCCATCTGGCTGGCCCACACCCGCGCCGACATCTATCCCGAGCCGCTGGAGTTTCGCCCCGAGCGCTTCCTCGAGGGCGCACCCCAAACCTACGCGTGGGTTCCCTTTGGCGGCGGCGTTCGCCGCTGCCTCGGCGCTGCGTTCGCGGAGTTCGAGATGCGGGTCGTCCTTCGGGAAGTGCTCACGAGCTGTGACCTTCAAAGTGCCCAGTCCGCGCCCGAACGCATCGCCCGCCGCAACATCACGTTCTCGCCTCGCAACGGCACGCCGGTTTTGCTGGCTACTCCTCCACGCGCTGCGCCGCGAACGTGATGCGGCCGATGCGAGCTGCGGTGATCGACCTGGAGCCGAACCTTGCCCGACCCGTGATTGCCACCGGTGTACTCACCCACGTAGCGACCGTCGGCGGGCGCGCACGTAACTTGCTCGTCAGGCGTCGGCAAGGCGCCGCCGATATCGGCGCCAGAGGTTCCCGTAGAGCGCGTGGACCTGATCGAGTCGCTCGAGCGCAGTCGGGTCGAACTCGCGGCCGTACGCCGTTAGCACCTCAGCGCTGAAGGCCTCGCCGTGGGCGGACCGCGCGTCGGAGAGCACGCCCGCAACGTCCCACGCGACCGACCCGATGCACACGTCCTCGAGGTCGTTCCAGCGAGGCCCCTCGCTCGTCGACAGAAGGTTCGAGAACGAGGCGTCCCCGTGAATGGGCTGCAGGTCTGCCACGGGCTCGAGAATGACCTCCGCCGCTCGGTCCCTCTCGGCCGCCAGCTCGCCAGCACCCTCCCCACCCGAAGAGAGCTTCGAGCAGCCAGTCGATCTCGTCCAGAACTGCCGTCCGTGGCGGCAGCGGCCCCGGATATACAGCGAGCTCGTCGTGCAAGGAGCGCAGAGCGCGCCCGATCTCCTTCGCCTCCAACCGCGTCTGGCGAATCTCGACGTACTCCCAGAGGGACACCCAGAGGTCGTCGCTGACGAAGGGGCCTGGCTCCACCAGCTTCGTCGGCGCGACGACCGGCGCTCCGCGATCGGCGAGAAACGCGCCGACATCGATCTCCCGCGTCAGCCACTCACGCGGATCGGCATGCAGAACCACGGTGCCCGACATGACCCGGGCCACGATCGGATGCGGCCGCAGGTGAACGATCACGTTGCTGCCGGTTCCAATCGGGGCGGCGTCCATAACCGCAAGCCCCATTTCGCTCGCAACTGCCGAGGCGGCCGCGACCGCGCGTTGAATCAGTCCTCGAGAACGCGACACACCATGCCCACGCCCCGCCTCAATCCTTCAGCTTGACCTTCGCATCGACGGTCGATTGGTTGCCGGCGGCATCGGTGAACGTGACCGCGATCTTGGCCTTTGCCTTGCCGGTCTGCTCCAGCTGGGCCTTGATCGCCTTCAGCGTCTTGCGCTTGAACTTGAACTTCAGCTTGGCCGTGGCGTTGGCGGCAATCGTGGCGGTCGCGGCCTTCGACGTCACCGGCTTCTTGGCGCCCTTTACGTTCACCCTGGCCTGACCGCTGGCCGTCGCGGCCTCGTTGGCGCCAGCCTTCAGCTTCAGCTTGTCGACGTCCTGAGTGCCCTTGCCCGTGAGGGTGCCGACCGGCGGCGTCGTATCGGCGCCGCCGCCACCGCCTGGGGGATCATCCGGAGGCGTCGGAGCGTTCACCGTGACAACCACGGTGCCCCGGTCGCTCCCGAATCCGAACTCGTCAAAGCTGCCGATCTCAAAGGTGTCGACACCGACGAAGTTGGCGTTCGGCGTGTAGATGACGGGGTCGCCGGCCAGGTCCTGCTCCGTGGTCCCGTTCTGCGGCTGCGCGGTGATGAACTCACGCACGTTGCTGTGCTCGTACTCCGGTCCGCTGTCGGTGCACTCGACGGGGATGGAGACGGCCTGCCCGCGCGTAGTCGTGACCGCCAGGTTGGAACACTGCGGCCGACCGTCGGGTGCCCAGTCAGGGTTGCCGTCGAAGTTGTTGGCGCCGGTGTCCTGTGCGAGCTCGAAGCCGAGCGGATCCGATCCGTCTGCCTCGAACGCAAGCAGTCTCCCGGCTCCGAATATGCCGTGCACGTAGGCGATGAGCGTGCTGTCGGGGGACCAGGTGCAGTTGTACTCGCCGACGGCGGCATCCTGGGAGAAGACGACTCCGGGGGCGGGCGGGTTCGGCGGGTTCGTGACCAGCGCGACGCGGATGTCCGCAGTGTTGTTGAACCCGTTGTTCGAGTGCGTGTAACAGATCCTGTCGCCGTCCGGAGAGATCGCGGGCTGAAATTCGCTCTGACCCGAGTCCGCCACGGCGAGCGTCTCCGCGCCGACCGTAGGAACGTTGTTCGGGAAGGAGATCGACCGCCTGACGATGTCAGCGTTTACGGCCGCCTGCGGGTTCCCCTTCTCGTAGTAGATGGTCGACGAGCTCGGGTTCCATGCTGGCTTGCCCTCGACGGCACCGGCCGTGTTCGTGATGTTGATCTGGCCACCTCCGTTCGTCAGCGAGACGACGACGTCCCGGTTGGCGGGGACACCGCCGTCGCGCTCGAACGCGATGTGCGTGCCGTTGGGGGCCCACGCGGGCCGATCCTCGCTCGAGCCGACCGACTGCGTGATGTTGACCGGATTCGTAGCGCTCACGGGCTGCGTGAGGTCCTGCACAAAGATGTCATACGGGCCCGCCGAGGGCCCGCGTGCGTAGGCGATCTTGGTGCGGTCCGGAGCCCACGTCGCATGGCGGTGCTGCTCGGTGGCGGAGGTCGCCACCGGGGCGCTGAGCGGACCGCCCGGCAGGAACGGGACCGGCAGCAGGAAGAGCTCGGCGAGGTTGTCGTTCGCCCCGTTTCTCCCGCTGGTGAGGATGATCCTGCCGTTCTCACCCGCGACGGGCGTAGCGGTGGCCGGAGCTGCGAGCGCCAGAAGCGCCCCAGCGACGAGGGTCGCGACGAGCACGGTCCTGGCCGACGTCCTCTTGCTTGAACAGCCCCCTGCGATCACTGCTGTCTGACCCTATACCACGGAGCCGATGTGCAAGGAAAGCGCGTGTAGGGTGAGCGGCGTGCGACGGATCGCCACCTACGCAGTCGCCGCCCTCCTTCTCGGTGGGCTATTGACCGGCTGCGGCGGAGATGACGATGCATCCGACTCCGCCCCAGCTGCCCTCGGCCCCGCGGACGTCCGCTCGAACCTCGAAGAGGCGGGTTACGTGCTTGGCGAGGACATCACCGAGGGCGCCAACCTGGCGCTGCCGCCCACGGGCGAGATCGACGCCGAGCTCTACCTCGGCGTCGAGTACGACCCGCAGGACGAGCGCATGAACGCGAGCGTCTACTTCTTCACGGACCCGGCAGACGCGCAGAAGGTCGCCAAGGCTTTTGGCGATTCCCTGAACGAGGTACGCGACACCCGTCTGTACACCTCCGCGGACGAGGACCAGGCCGTGCTCGACGCACTGGTCGCCGCCGGCGAGGGCGAGTAGCGCGAGCTAACCGCTGGCGGACGGCGCGGGTTCGTCGAACTCGTCGTGACGACGAAACCAAAACGAATCCGGCGCCTTCGGCCAACCTTCGGGCGCATCCTCGTCCTCGGACTGCCCGCCGTACGGCGCGAGGTTGAACAGCGTCCAGAGGCTGCCGATCTGCTGCACCATCCGCCCGTTCTGAAGGAAGTACGTGCGGTAGACGTCATCACCGTCGCGAAGGAAGACGTTGAAGCCGAACCACTTGTCGACACCGAAGTCGGCCGAGAAGCGCTCGGTGCAGATCGTGTACCAGGGGACGTGGGTCCACCCCATTCGCTCGGCATAGCCGCGCAGGTTCTCCTGTGGCGCCGGCGAGACCATCGCAAACGTGATGTCGCGGGAGTGCAGGAGGCCGAGCTGAGGGATGGCATCGCCGACGGACGAACAGCCAACGCAGCCGGCATCCGGCCAGCCCCCGACCCCTTCCTCGAAGAAGAACCGGTACAGGATGAGCTGACTGCGCCCCTCGAACAGCTCGAGCAGCGACACATTGCCGTCCGGCCCATCGAAGCGGTAGTCGCCGTCAACCCGCACCATCGGCATCCGCTTACGGGCGGCGCCGAGTTCGTGCATCGCCGCGCCGACCTCCGCCTCACGCTCGGCCAAAGAGGCCAGGGCCTCTTCCCATTCGGCCTGGGAGACGACGGGGGGTCGAGCGACGCTCATCGCGGAACAGCGTAGCTCTAGTTCGTCCAGCCGTTTCCGAGCATCACCGCGGTGATGCGGGACTTGGCCCCAGTCGATGTCACCGTCTTCCTCGAGGCAGCGGAGCGCGATCACGTGTGGGTTCCGGCTGCGAGGAGTCCGTGACCGTTGTATCGCGAGGCCATCGGTGGCGTCTGCGGTGAGCATCTTCTGTGAGCTGGACCGGGTCAGGCTTCGCGTTGTCCACGTGGAGGCTGCAGGTGCCCTGCACGCTGGTGGCCGGATCAGACCCCGACCCGGGCCCGACACCGTCGTCCAGCCCGGAGGCCGACCGCGAAGCCGTCGCCGACCACGAGCACGCGGCCCGCGCGGGGCATCGTGAGGTCCACACTGGCGCAGACCTGATTCGTCGACTGGTCGTCGAAGCAGTTCGCGGCCTGGGTGCTCCTCCCCATGGTCCCCAGGTCGCTCGCCCCGAAGCCCGCGACTGAGTCCGCCTCGAGGCCGGAGCCCGCGCCGTCCACCTGCTTCAGCTTGTCGAGAACCTGCTGCGGGGTGTCGGGCGACCCCGCCGGTCCCTGTGGCCCTGGGGTCCCTGTGGGAGCTGGCCCGCGGCGAAGTCGTCGTCGAGGAGCGAGCCATCGGCGACCTTCAGGGAGGTGACGGCGTCGTTCGCGAGATCGATGTTCTTGACGCCGTTGTTCTTCAGCTGCTTCGAGGTGACGCTGTTCTTCTTGATCGCGTAGGCGCTGCCGCCGAGCGCGACGAAGATCGCCGAGCACCGCCATCACATTCGCGAAAGAAATCCGTTTCCGTACCGCGGCCATGATGATCCCCCTCGATCGTCGTCAGCGCGACACTACACGCGGCGACGCGTACTTCAAAAGTCGCCGAAAACGAAGGAAGCGGCTGATGGGAGCCGTGAACGAGCCGCAGATCTGCCGGCTAGTCGGCGACACGCAGAACAACCTTCCCATGCTTACCCCGCGCTGCGCATGCGCTCGAACGCTGCGCGAAAATCCTCCAGCGCGAATACGGAGTCAACCTCCGGCCGCAGCTCGGGCATTGAGGCGAGCTGCGCGCCGTTCGGCTCCACCACGAAATACTCGGCGCCCGGGGTTTCCGCTGCGATCGTGACAACGCGCCCGGCCAGGTCGGCGCTGCGCGCGAGCGCCTCCCCACCGACTGTGTCGAAGAGCAGGTCGCAGGGCTCGCCCTCACCGACGAGCGCGCCGCCTAGCGCGCGGACGAGCTGCACCGCGACATGCCCGACGCCGCCGCGCGCACCTGTGATCAGGATGCGCTCGCCCGCCTCTAGCCCGCCGTGGACGACGAGCCCCTGCCACGCGGCGAGCGCGGGCATCGGTAGGGCCGCCGCCTGCTCGTGGCTCAGGTCGGAAGGCTTCGGAGCAAGCAGTGTCTCGGGCACGGCCGCGTAGTCTGCGGCGACGCCGTCGCGGTCGAACGGCGTCAGCGCGATCACCTCTTCGCCGCTCGCTTCGACGACGCCGGCGAGCTCGTAGGACGGGATCGCCGGCAGCCGGTCGCCCGGCCACGTCAGCTCGTCACGGGTAATCGCCGCCGCCTGGACACGGACGAGCACCTCGCTGGGACCCGGCTCGGGCCGCGCGATCTCCTCCAACATGAGTCCTTGCGGGTACAGCCGTAGCGCGCGCACGTCGTTCCGTTACCCGATTCCGGCCAGCTCAGGCCGCCCTGCCTCACGTGTCGAGAGATTCGTTCCATTCAGCGCCCAGCACCCAAGCCAAGGCGGACATCTGGGTCCAGACGGTGCGAAACGGCAAGATTGTGCACGTGGAGCTCTTCACCGACCGGAGCGCTCGCCTCGCTCAGCTGATCCCGACCTGGACAGCACCCAACGCTGTTCCCTGAGCGGTCGTCGGGCCCCAGGATCGCGCGTAACGCGTCGTGAACTAGGACGGTGCGAACGCTCGCGCTACGGCAACAGGCGCACGGTCCGCCGGGCTGTGGCCGAGTTGCCGGCGGCATCGGTGGCGACCACCGCGACCTTCGCGCGCACCCTGCCGCCCCGATCGAGCGCCTTCACGGCGGCCTTGCGCGCCTTGCGCGAGATCCGCAGCTTCAGCTTCGCCTTGCCGCCGGCGGCGAGCTGGGCGCTCGCCGGCCTGAGCTTGACTCGCCGCAGCTTCCGCTCCCCGTGCTTGGACTGGCCGGAGGGAACGATCACGGTGCCGGAGGCCTTGGCCTCGCAGGCCTCCGTCGGGCAGCTCGCCCGCACCGCCACGAACGCACCGAGGTGCTGGGTCTTCTTCCCGGAGAGATCGAGCGTGGGCGGGGTGGCGTCGGGCGGCCCGGCACCGTCGGGCGGAGTGGTGAAGGTGGCGTCTGCACCGGCTGCGGTGTCGGTTGGGTTGGTCGCGACCAGCCGGTAGTGGTAGGTGGTGTCCGGGCTGAGGCCCGAGAGCGCAGCCGACACCTGGTGCTCGGAGGCGTCTTGGGCGGATTGGATGGCTGTCTCCGAGCCGTATGAGGTGTCAGTTCCGTACTCGAACCGGAAGATCGTCAGCTGGCTGTTGGGACGCGCGGAGCCGGTCAGCGTCGCCGCGCTCGAGCCGACGTCGCTCGCCGGGCCCGTGACCACTCCCGGGCCGGTGGTGATCCGCCCGATCGAGTTGGTGGTGCCGGGGTTGGCGAACCACACGTTGCCATCCGCGCCGCCCGCGATTCCATATGGGTTGCTGCCCGGACTCAGACCCCCGCTGAACTCGGTGATCGTGCCCGTCGGGGTGATCCGGCCGATCGCGGCGGTCGTGCCCTCGTCGGTGAACCAGAGATTGCCGTCTCCTCCCGCGGCGACGAAATAGGGACAGCTCCCCGCGTTCAGGCCGGCGCCGAACACGGTAATCCCACCCGCCGGCGTGACCTGTCCGATTCCCGGCGGAGAGCAGGACTCCGTGAACCAGACATTGCCATCCGGCCCGGCCGTGACGCCATATGCATTGCTGCTCCCCGGAAACTCGGTGATCGCGCCCGCCGGGGTGATCCGCCCGATCGCCTTGGTGGTGCCCTGATCGCCGAACCACAGGTTGCCGTCGGCGCCGCTCGCGATCCCTGTGGGGTGGCTGCCCGCGTTCAGGCCCGCGCTGAACTCGGTGATCGTGCCCGCGGGGGTGATCCGCCCGATCGCCTTCGTGGTGCCCTCGTCGGTGAACCAGAGATTGCCGTCGGGCCCGGCCGCGATCCCGAATGGCGCCGCGCCCGCATTCAGGCCCGCGCTGAACTCGGTGATCGCGCCCGCCGTCGTGATCCGCCCGATCGCCTTGGTGGTGCCGTTATCGGCGAACCAGAGGTTGCCGTCGGGCCCGGCCGCGAGGCCCTGTGGGGAGCTGCCCGGGTTCATGCCCGCGCTGAACTCGGTGATCGCGCCCGCCGGGGTGATCCGCCCGATCGCCGGGGGGCTGCCCGTGTCTGTGAACCACACGTTGCCGTCGGGGCCGAGCGCCATCCCGAGACCTGGGCTGCTGCCGGCGTTCAGGCCCGCGCTGAACTCGGTGATCGTCGGCGCCGCCCCGACGCTCGCCGGCCACGCCAGCAGAACAGCGGCCCCGACAATGGCCGGCCAGCGCCACCGGCGCATCTGCGCGCCACGCGTGTGTCCGCCTTCCGGAGCCCTAGCCACCCGGCCAGCGTCTCACAGTCCCGAAGGAGCGTCAACGTGACGGATACGACCCGCGCCCCCGTGGCCGCGCGCATGACCACCCCGCACCGCGACGCTTCGTCACCGCTATCGGCGCGAAAGCGATTCCATCGCTGCTGGCGCGAGGCGTGACACGCCTGTCGCGATCTGACGGAGGTCCAGAAAAAAGCGGCTGATGGGATTCGAACCCACGACCTTCTGCATGGCAAGCAGACGCTCTAGCCAGCTGAGCTACAGCCGCGCGAGCCGGAGAGTCTAGAGGTCGAGCTCGGAGAGCAGGTCGCGCAGGTCGAGCGCGTGGGTGAACATCGCAACGCGCTCGGGGTTCGAGGGATCGCGAGGCCACGCCTCCTTGGGGCGGTCCCAGTAGAGCTCCACCCCGTTCTCATCGGGATCGCGGAGGTAGAGCGCCTCGCTGACGCCGTGGTCGGAGGCGCCGTCGAGGGGGATGCCCGCGTCCATCACGCGCTTCAGCGCGTCGGCCAGCGTCGCCCGGGTCGGATAGAGGATCGCGGTGTGGAAAAGCCCGGTAGTTCCCGGCGGCGGCGGCGAGCCCCCTTTGGACTGCCAGGTGTTGAGGCCGATGTGGTGGTGGTAGCCGCCGGCGGAGATGAACGCAGCCTCGCCGTTTAAGTCCTGCATCAGCTCGAAACCGAGCACCCCCACGTAGAACTCGAGGGAGCGCTGAATATCGGCCACCTTGAGATGAACGTGACCGATTTGGACGCCGGAATCGATGGGTGGTTTGGGATTAGGGCTCATCTGGGTAAGTCAAGCAGCGTTCGTTTAACGGGATTAGGGGAAAGGGACGTAAAACACATGAAGCGCACGCTGCGAACGGCCGTGCTCGCGATCGCGCTGGCCGCTGTGCCAGCCGCCTCCGCGAACGCCGCCGACTCGGTAATCGTCAAGTACAAGGGCACGGCCACGGCCGCACAGGTCAGTTCGCTGACCACAAGCCTCGGCCTCGGCCAGCAGATCGGCGAAGTACGTCGTCTCGGCGCCGTCGTCATCGCCGCCGACAGTCCGGCCGCAACCGCGAAGACGCTGTCGAGCTCACCGCTCGTCGCCTACGCGGAGCCAAACAAGATTCTGCGCACCGCCGCGGTGCCCAACGATCCGCTCTTCGGCGGGCTGTACGGGATGGACAAGATCGACGCCCCCGAGGGCTGGGATGCGGCCGGGCTCGGCAGCTTCCCCGCAAGCGGTGGGGTCAAGGTCGGGATTGTTGACACCGGCATCCAGTCGTCACACCCGGATCTCGCTGGGAAGGTCGTCGACTGCGCGAAGTCGATGGGCACGTTGCCGATCTTCTCCGGGTCGATCCAGGAGGGCACCTGCGCCGACGACAACGGTCATGGGACCCACGTCGCTGGGACGATCGCCGCGAAGGCGAACAACGGGGTCGGCGTCGCCGGCGTCGCGTTCAACTCACCGCTGTCGATCTGCAAGGCGCTGGGCGGACCGCTCGGCAGCGGCTCGACGGCCGACGTGGCCAACTGCATCACCTGGCTGCACGACAAGGGCGCCAAGGTGATCTCGATGAGCCTCGGGGGCGGTGCATCGACCACGCTCAAGAGCGCGGTCGACTACGCCTGGAAGGGCGGTGCGGCAAACGGCTCGGTGCTGATCGCTGCCGCCGGTAACGACGGTGACGCGACGCTCAACTACCCGGCCGCGTATCCGAATGTGGTCTCCGTCGCAGCAACCGACCAGAACGACGCGCGGGCGAGCTTCTCGAACGCGAACTCGGACGTCGAGATCGCCGCGCCCGGCGTCGATATCACCTCGACCTGGAACGACGGCGCGTACAACACGATCTCGGGCACCTCGATGGCGACGCCTCATGTTGCGGGCGTCACCGCGATCATCCGTGCCCGCTACGCGAGCTCAACGGCGGCACAGATCGTCGCCAAGCTCGACGGCGCGGTCGACGACCTCGGTCCCGCCGGACGCGATGCGAGCTTCGGCTTCGGTCGCGTCGACCTGGTTCAGGCCGCTACCGAGTAGCGACGCCTTTCCAAAAGCGGATGAACTCGCGCTCGAGACCAATGCCCATCTCGAGCGCGAGTCGCATCCCTTCGTCCATGTCCAGCTGAGCGGTCTGCTCGAACTCCGCCAGCTTCGCCTCGTGCAGCTTCAGCTGCCCGGGCGCCAGTACCGCGGGATCCGCTCCCATGAAGAGCTTGAGGGTGCCGATGTCGCGGGCCTCGAACAGCGCGTCCGCGGGGACCGACCGCCAGGCGTCGAGCTCCTTCGCCCCCGCCTTGGTGAGCGAATAGATGCGCCGGCGCCGGCCGGTGGTCTCGCGCTCCTCGTTGAGCAGTCCCGCCTCCGCCAATCGCGCGCACTCGGTGTAGAGCTGCGTATGGGGCACTGACCAGAAGTTGGCCGTACTCAGCTCAGCGACCTGCTTGATCTCGTAGGGCGTCGCCGGCTGGCAGCGCTCAACGAGACCGAGAACTACGTATGAGGTCGCCGAAAGCTTGGTGCTTGACATCGACGGGAGCGTAACGTACGGTCTGAATGGTTCGATCCGAACTATTACCACCTGGGAGAGGAATTTCGATGTCAGCGACCGCCGTCAAGACCGCCGCGCCCCCTTACCTCAAGGGCTTCGAGACCCTCAATCAGGAGAGCACGATCGATCGGCTCGACGTCACCGGCGAGCTGCCGGCTTGGCTCGCGGGCTCGCTGCTGCGGACCGGTCCCGCCCGCTTCGAGGTCGGCGAGCACGCCTACCGCCACTGGTTCGACGGGCTGACGATGCTGCACCGCTTCAGCTTCGGCGATGGCGACGTCGCCTACGGCAACCGCTACCTGCGCGGCAAGACCTGGACGGCCGCCGAGGAAACGGGCGAGATCCCATACCCGGAGTTCGCCACCGACCCGTGCCGCTCGGTCTTCAAGCGGATCCAGACCGTGTTCTCACCCGATTTCGGCGACAACGCAAACATCAACGTGGTCCGCCTTGGCGAGCGCTTCCTGACGATGACCGAGGCACCGATCTCAGTCCAGTTCGACCCTCAGACCCTCGAGGCCGCCGGCGTGCCGTTCATGCCGCCCGGGATGGTCACCACCGCGCACCCTCATATGGACCGCGCGACCAAGGGCATGCTCAACTACGCGGCCAAGCTCGGCCCGCGCAACGAGTACCGCTTCTTCCACCTCGCGCCGGACTCCACGGACCCCGAGGTCATCGCCTCAATCCCGGTCAAGCACCCCGGCTACGTCCACTCGTTCGGGCTCACCGAGAACTACATCGTCTTCGCCGAGTTCCCCTGGGTAGTCAACCCGCTCAAGCTCGCGCTGGCCGGACGCCCATACGCCGAGAACTTCGAGTGGGAGCCCGACCGCGGCACCCGCTTCTTTCTCGTCGACCGCAGGACGGGCAAAGCGAGCGAGCCGATCACGACCGATCCCTGCTTCGCCTTTCACCACCTCAACGCCTACGAAGAGGCCGACGGCACGATCGTCGCCGACATCCAGACCTATCCCGACGCCTCGATCGTCGACGAGTTCTACCTCGACCATGTCCGCGGCGATGGCGTCAACCTCCCGGAGACCGAGCTGCGCCGCTTCCGCATCGACCCCGGCGCCAAGACGATCGAGCACGAGGCCGTGCTCGACACTCCAATGGAGCTCGGGCGGATCAACTACGGGCGCTGCAATGAACGGCCGTACCAGTACGCCTGGGGCGTGGTCGCGACGCCGGGCAACTGGATCGACCGGATCGTCAAGGGCGATCTCGATGCCCGCACGCACATCGAGTGGCACGAGCCGGGCGCTTATCCGGGCGAGCCGGTGTTCGTCGCCGAGCCGGGCGCCGAGGCTGAGGACGCGGGCGTGGTCCTCTCGGTCGTACTCGACTCCGAGCGCGAGACGTCGTTCCTATTGGTGCTCGACGCATCCGATCTGTCCGAGGTCGCTCGCGCAAGGGTCCCCCATCACATCCCGTTCAACTTCCACGGGATCTTCAGCAGCCGCGTTTAGCCGGCTGCGTCGAGCGCCTGGTTGACCAGCGCGTCGGCGGCGGCGTTGTGCTCGCGGCGGACGTGGCGGATCGACCAGCGCTCGAACGGTGCCAACGCTCCACGAACCTCGGCGTGCAGCTCGCGAAGCGCCGCGTCCTTGACGCGGTACTCGCCACGGACCTGCTTAACGATCAGCTCGGAGTCGCCGATCAGCTCGACCTCGCTCGCGCCGACAGCGGCGGCCCGCTCGATCCCCAACAACAGCGCCTTGTACTCGGCGACATTGTTGGTCGCGCGCCCGATCGTCTGACCGACCTCATCGATGACCTCACCCTCGGGCGTCGCGACCACGGCAGCGATCGCCGCCGGGCCGGGGTTTCCCCGAGCTCCACCATCAACGTTCACGACAACTCGCTCAGCCACGATGCGCCAACCTAGCAGCGGCTATGTCTCGCACAAATCGCTGGCTGAGAGTCCGTCTCGACGAGCTGCGCGCATCCGCGGTCAGCCTCGTCCTGGTCGCTCTCGCGGCCTCGCTCGCGTGGTTCATCGCTCGCGAGGCGTTCGAGGACGACCGCGAGGCCTTCTTCGCGCCCGTCGCGGCGATCCTCACACTCGGCCTGACGGTGGGCCAGCGCGGCAGGCGCGCCTGGGAGATCGGGCTTGGGGTGGCCCTTGGAATCGGAATCGCAGACCTCATCGTCCTGCTGATCGGAACGGGTGCGTGGCAGCTCGGCGTGGTGGTCGTCCTCGCCATGGCCGGCGCTGTGCTTGCCGGCGGAGGCGTTCTCCTGGTCAACCAGGCGGCGATCTCCGGTGCGCTGGTGGTGACCCTCTCGCAGGCGGATGGGTTCTCAGGCGTGCGGTTTCTCGACGCGCTCATCGGCTCGGCCGTTGCGCTTCTGTTCAACGCTCTGATTCCGTCCAACCCCCTGCGCATGGTTCGCGACGAGGCCAATCCCCTGCTCCACGGCCTCGCTGAGTCACTCGAGACGATTGCCGACGGGCTCGAGACCCATGACATCGAACGTGCCCGGGATGGTCTCGCCCTCGCACGCGGGCTTGACCGGAAGGTCGCCGCGTTACGCGATGCGCTGCTGGCCGGACGCGAGACGACGATGCTCGCCCCGACAAGACGCCAGGACCGGCCCTCCCTCGACCCGTACAGCCGCGCCGTCGACCAGCTCGACTACGCCGTGCGCAACACGCGCGTCCTGGCCCGGCGTGCCATCAGCTCGATCGAGGTCGACGATCGGGTTCCCGAGTCGGTCTTCGTGGCGATACGCCAACTTGCGGAGGCGGTGCCGAGTCTCTCGGACTACCTGTCCGACCCCGGCTCGGTCGAGGAGGTGGAACGGGTCGTCGTTCGCGCTGCCGCCGGCGCGACCGCCGCGCTCGAGGTCACTGGCAACCTCTCGGCAAACGTGATCGTCGGCCAGGTCCGCGCGATCGCTGTCGACCTACTGGGCGTGCTTGGACTCGAGGGCGAGGAAGCCCGCGAGGCCGTACGCGCCGCCAGGGTCTAGGCAGCCGCGTGTTCTTCTGCCGTCGCCGCGGCGATCACCTTTTGCGCGATGTGGCTCGGGACCTCGTCGTAGCGCAGGAACTCCATCGTGTAATCGCCCCGACCGCCGGTGATCGCCCGCAGGTCCGGTGCGTAGTCGAGAACCTCCGCCATCGGCACCTCCGCCTTGATCTCGGTCGCAGTGCCCTTGGGCTCCATGCCGAGCGGGTGGCCGCGCCGTGAGTTCAGGTCGCCGATGACGTCTCCGACCACGTCCTCCGGGACCGCGATCGTCATCTGCATGATCGGTTCGAGCAGGTAGGCGCCGGCCTCAGCGACCGCCTGCTTGAAGGCCATCGAGCCGGCGATCTTGAAGGCCATCTCCGATGAGTCGACGTTGTGATGCTGGCCGTCGTAGAGGCGCACCCGCACGTCCTTCATCGGGTATCCGGCGATGACCCCGCCCGCCATTGCCTCGACGATGCCCTTCTCGACCGCCGGGATGAAGCCACCGGGGATCACGCCGCCCTTGATCGCGTTGACGAACTCAAAGCCCTCGCCGTGATCGTTCGGCTCGATCTCGATGTGGCAGTCGCCGAACTGCCCGCGGCCGCCAGTCTGCTTTTTGTAGCGCCCGTGTGCCTTGGCCGAGCGGCGGATCGACTCGATGTAGGGCACCTGCGGCGGATGCAGGACGATCTCGGCGCCGAAACGGCTCTTGATGCGGTCGACGATCACCTCGACGTGGATCTGGGTCAGGCCGGCGATGATCTGCTCGCTGGTCTCGGGGTCGCGGTGGACGTCGAGGGTCGGGTCCTCCTCCGACAGGCGGCGAAGAGCGCTCGCGGCCTTCTCGTCGTCGCTCGCGGTCTTTGGCTCGAACGCGAACGCCATCACCGGCGCCGGAAGGTCGAGCGGCGGGAAGTGGACCGGTGTTTCCTTCGCGGCGAGGATGTCGCCGGCGCGCGTCTCGCGCAGCTTCGGCACGGCGCCGATGTCGCCCGGCCCGAGCTCGGTGATCGGCGTCATCTCCTTGCCCTCGGGCGCGGCGAGCTGGCCGATTCGCTCCTTCTCGCGGCGCGTGACGTTGAGGGCCTGCGAATCGGAGGTCAGCACGCCCGAGTAGACGCGCAGCATGTTGATCCGCCCCGTGTACGGGTCCGCCGTCGTCTTGAAGGCGTAGGCGAGCAGGTCGGCCGACTCGTCGGGCTCGATCTCCACGGGCTCGTCGTCGGCACCCAAGGCGGTGACCGCGCCGCGCATCGCCGGTGAGGGCAGGTCCTCAACGAGCGCCTCGAGCAGGCGGTTGGTGCCGAGGTTCTTGGTCGCAACGCCGCACGTGACCGGGAACAGGTGGCCTTCGCAGACGCCCTTCTTGAGCGCGACGACGATCTCCTCGTGGGCGATGTCCTCACCCTCGAGGTAGCGCTCCATCAACGAGTCGGAGTTCTCCGCGACCTCGTCCATCAGGTTCTCGCGGTACTCCTCGGCCTGCGCCTGGAGCTCCTCCGGTATCGGGATCTCCTTCGCGTTTCCGCGGCCCTCGCCCTCGTACTCGAAGGCGGTCATGTCGATCAGGTCGATGATGCCGCGGACGTCGTGCTCGGAGCCGATCGGGATCTCGGTCGCCACCACGTGCGGACCGAAGGCGGCCTTGAGCGAGTCGAGCGCACGGAAGAAGTCGGCGCGCTCGCGGTCGAGCATGTTCACGAAGACAAGCCGCGCGAGACCATCGGCGCGGCGCCAGAGCCGCTCGGTGTGAACCTCGACGCCCATCACCCCGTTGACGACGAAGACCGCGGCGTCGACCACCTCGCAGCGCCGCAAGCGTGTCGGCCACGAAGCTCGGCTCGCCGGGCGTGTCGATCATGTTGACCTTGCGCCCGTCGTGCTCGAACGAGGTCACGGCGGCGCCGATCGACATCCCCCGGTCCTGCTCATCCGGTTCGAAGTCGCAGACCGTCGAGCCATCGTCGACGCGACCGAGCCGGTTGATGACGCCCGACTCGAACAGGATCGCCTCAGCGAGGCTGGTTTTGCCGCTCCCCCGGTGACCTACAAGCGCGACGTTGCGAATGCGGTCGGGGGCCTTGTGCGGCATGCCGCGAAACATATACCCGCCACCTCCTCGGCTGCGCCTCCGGGGGTGCGGGCCCTCGTGGCTACAGCGTGAAGCGCGAGCGAAGGCCGATGACGGCCTTCGTGTGCAGCTGCGAGACGCGCGACTCAGTCACGCCGAGGACCTCGCCGATCTCTCGCAGCGTCAGGTTCTCGTAGTAGTAGAGGGCGATGACCAAGCGCTCGCGCTCGGGCAGAGACTCGATCGCGTCCGCGAGGCGATCCTTGAGCTCCGAGGCGGCCGCCTCGGACTCGGGGTCAACCGCTGCCGGGTCCTGAATCGTGTCGAGGATCGAAACCTGGCTGCCGCCCTCGGGATCGGCGAAGGTCCAGAGGTCGTCGAGTGCCAGCACTGAGGAGTTGGCGATCTCGAGCAGGACGCCCTGGAACTCCTCGACCGTCATCTCGAGCTTGTCCGCCATCTCCTCGTCGGTCGGCGACCGCTGGAGCTTGGCCTCGAGCGAGGCGTGCGCCTTCTCGACCTGGCGCGCACGTGCGCGAACCGAGCGCGGCACCCAGTCGAGCGAGCGCAGCTCGTCGATGATCGCGCCCTTGATGCGGGCGACCGCGAATGTCTCGAACTTGATCTCGCGCTCGGTGTCGAAGCGCTCGATTGCGCCGATCAGGCCGAGGAGGCCGTAGGAGATGAGGTCGGACTCCTCGACGTGCGAGGGCAGGCCCGAGGCCATCCGACCGGCGATGAACTTCACCAGCGGCGAGTAGGCGACTACGAGTCGCTCACGTGCCTTGTCGTCGCCATCGACCTTGTAGCGCCGCCACAGCTCGCGCAGCTCGACCGCTTTGACATTGGTTTCCATTAATCCATTAACTCCTGTACTCGTCCGTGAAGGCTACCCGCTGATTGTGTGTGAATCGCTTGGTCATGCGCGTGGATGAGACTTTGCGTACTCCTGGCGGAGGCGTGATGGTTCGACGCGTGTGTAGATCTGTGTTGTAGAGACGCTTGCGTGCCCGAGCAGTTCTTGGATCGATCGCAGGTCCGCCCCACCCTCGAGCAGGTGCGTGGCGAACGAATGACGGAGCGTGTGCGGAGAGATCCTTCCCGCGACCGCAGCCTCGCGGACCCACTTGTTGAGCCGGCGGCGGATATCCGACGCCGATAGCCGGCGTCCGCGCCGTGAGACGAACAGCGCCGGCTCGTCGCGGGCAGGGCCGAGCGCATGGCGCCCGATATCGAGATAGCGGCGCAGAGCCGCCTGAGCGGGCTCGCCAATCGGGACCAGGCGGGTCTTCGATCCCTTGCCGGTCACGCGAGCGAGCTCTCCTTCGAAATCAAGTCCGTCGAGATCGAGCGAGACGATCTCCTCAGCCCGCAGGCCGCTCGAGTATGCGAGCTCGAACAGCGCGCGGTCGCGGATCTCGAGCGGGCTGCGCGCCGGGATGCGCTCGAGCAGGCCGGCGACCTCGTCGCGGGCCAGAACGCGCGGAAGCTTGGAACCCTTTTTGGTCGCGGGCAGCAGGTCAGCAGGGTTCGACTCGGCCGTGCCCACCGTCACGAGGTGTGCGTGGAAGCTGCGGGCCGCCGCGAGCTTGCGAGAGATCGTCGTCCGGGCCAGGCGCCGCTCCGAAAGCAGAGCCGCGTAACGACGGAGGTCGCGGTAGGCGAGCTCTCCGGGCTCGCGCTGCTGCGTCGTCGCCCAGTCGGCCAGCTCGAGAAGGTCGCGCCTGTAGGCGCGCAGGGTCGCCGGCGAGGAGCCGCGCGTGGTCAGCTCGGCGGCATAGCCGTCGAGCGCTCGCTGCCACGCCGGGCTCAGCTTGAGCTCGTCGGCAGGCGTCGCCTGCAGGGCGGATCGGTCAGTCACCCGAGGGCTGATTCGTCGCCTGGGTGGCGACGCCTGCACGCGCAAAGCGCGTTCCAAGTTTGCGTTAGCCGATGTAGACGGGCGTGCCGACCGGAACTTGGTCGTAAAGCTCCTCGATGTCAGGCACGTCCATGCGGATGCAGCCGTGCGACGCTGCTGAGCCAAGCGAGGCGACGTCGGAGGTTCCGTGGAAGCCGACGCCGTCGGTTACTCCCATCCACCGCGACCGCAGCGGGTTCTCGGCTGTGCCACCGGCGACCGTGGTGCCGGCGAGCTCACCGGCCCAGTCGGAGTTCGGGACGCTCCATACGGGATCGACCTGCTTGTTCTGAGATTGAGTAGAGCCCCGTCGGCGTGGGGTACTCCGGCTGCACCGACGGCGACCGTGTACTTCTGGACCGGCTCGAGGTCCTTCCAGAGGGTGACCGTGAACGTCGACTGGTCGACGGTGAGATAAGTCGGGTACTGCTCGGCGAGCTCGGCCTTGCTGATGTCGGGCTCGACCTCGCTGACCGGGACGGTCACGGTGCGGCGGCTCGTGCGCTGGATCACCGACTCGATCCGTGAGCGCAGCGCGTCCTTGTCGACACTGATGCCGGGATGACCGGCAACCCCTGCCAGCGACCCGGTGGTCGGCTCGAGCGTGGCGTTGACCGGCTCGGTGTTGACCTCGGCCGACGACCTTGGCGATGAAGTCCTCGATCGCGTTGTTCGAGTAAGTCGTCTGGGGCGAGATGGCCAGGTCGACCTCGCCGCCTGTCGCATAGCGCCAAACGCGCCCCGGCAGGCCGCCCTCCTGGCTCTCGTCGAGAGCCTGGTCGACCATGCCGTTCACGTTGGAGCTGACCTCGAGCTGCTTGGCGCTGAGCTGGTACTTGACCCCGTCGTAGGTCACCGTGATCTTGCGGCGCAGCGGAGCGACGAGCTCGTCGGTGACCGCCTCGCGGGCTTCGTCGGCCTTCATCCCGCCGACGTCGACACCGCCGATCGTGATCCCCTCGGCGATCTCACCCGTAGCGGGTTGAGTCCCACGCGTAGGCGCCAACAGCTGCAAGCAGCATGATCGCGACCAAGAAAACGACGCCTATTTGCAGCCTTCGGACCAAGGGGACGAAAAGTGTAGGGCCACCCTCGTCCTGCTCAGGCACAAAGGTTACGCGTGCAAAGAGTTCTTCAGATTCCGAGCGGTTCGCTGTCGGCGGCCACGCCACTCTGGCTACCGTCGCGCTCGCGACGCACGTGCGGGCTCCAGCGCAGGAACTCCTCGACGTCGCGCTCGTAGTGATAGGTGTCGTCGCCCGCGCGAACGCGGAGGATCGGCGCCAGACGCAGGTGCTCGCCGAGGCGGACCACGCTCTCGCGCGAGGTGAAGCCGTAGCGGAAACCGGTGGCCTTGAAGAGCCGGTTGTCGACACCGCGGCCGAAGCGCAGCTGGTTGGTCATCTCAGCCGGAATCCGCAGGCCCAGCCGGCGCAGCGGCCCGATCAGCAGGCCCAGGCCGACCGGCGGCAGGACCGGCACAGCTCGCTTACCGAGCAGGCCGACCGCCTCCGACAGCGCGAGGACGCCGTCCGCGGCGACGTTGAACGTGCCAGGCGTTTCGTTGACCGCCGCGTGCTCGAGCGCGTGGACCACGTCGTCTTCGTGGATGAACTGCAGCCGCGGGTCGAACCCGAGCATCATCGGCACTGCGGGCAGCGCGAACATGCGGGTGAAGCCTGTGTCAACGTCGGGGCCGAGCACGTTGGCGCAGCGCAGCACGGTCACCGTTGTCTCCTGCTGGCGCGCGGCGAACTCGGCGACGGCTGCCTCCGCCTCGACGATGTCGCGCTCGAGACGTGACCGCGGCGGATGCGGGCGGCGCATCCGCTCGGTGAAGAACGCGGGATCGTCCTGCTCGGCGCCGTAATAGTGAGTCGAGCTCTTGAAGACGACCTTCGTCACGGGCGAGTCGGGTCCCGAGCAGGCCGCGAGGATGTTCATCGTCCCGATGACGTTGTTCTCGTGCACGTCGCGCTCTGAGCCGCCCAGCCCGTTGACGCTGAGGCGGGTGTCGATGACCGTGTCGATCTCCGCCGCGCGGACGATCCGCTGCAACAGCGAGTGCTGATTGGAAACCTTGACGAACTCGGTGCGCTCGAGCTCGAGGGTCGGCTCGCGCGAATCGACGCCGATGATCGCCTCGACCTGCTCGAAGCTCTCGAGTGCCTGGGCGAGGCGTCCGCCCCAGTAGGTCGAGAGGCCGGTGACGAGTACGCGCATCAGCCGAACCAGACCGACTTACGCTTCGCGATCATCTCGTTGACGTTCTCCTGAATCCGAGCTCGAATCTCCTGAGCGACAGTCTGGACGAGCGCCTTGTCGTGGACGGCGTCCGCGCCGCCCAACTCCATCGTGTCGATGGGCTCGAGGAAGCGAATCTTGAACTTGGCTGGCAGGTAGCCGAGCATGCCCAGCGGTCCGAGCCAGGGGAACGTCGGCGTCAACGGGAAGTAGATGAGGCCGGTGAGCTTTTGCAGCGCTGGCACCTGAGCGAAGATCGGGGCCGCCTCCTCCGCCCCGACCACGCACACCGGCACGATCTTGGCCTCCGCGCGCATCGCCGCCTCGACGAAGCCACCGCGGCCGAAGCGCCGTAGCCGGTAGCGGTCCTTGTAGAGCTTCTCGGTTCCCTTGCGCCCCTCCGGAAAGACGAGCACGAGCTGGCGCTCGTCGAAGAGCAGCCGATGGACGTTGGCCGGGTGCGCGGCGACACCACCGATCTTCGGGATCAGCATCGAAAAGCCGGGATAGCCCTTGAAGAAATGCTCAACCGTGAGATAGAGGGGTCGCGGGTTCGGATGCTCCTCTC
Source organism: uncultured Solirubrobacterales bacterium (assembly GCA_963746215.1). Taxonomy (GTDB): domain Bacteria; phylum Actinomycetota; class Thermoleophilia; order Solirubrobacterales; family 70-9; genus WHSW01. The sequence goes on along the minus strand of CAVVAT010000012.1, from coordinate 251,476 downwards.
GAATCGCCTTGGCGATCATCGCCGCGTCCGGCGGCAGCGCGCCAGAGTGGTTGGAGACGAGCAGCGCGCCGCCCTCGTCCGGCACGTTCTCTACTCCCTCGATCTCGGCGCGAAACCAGTAGCGGTAGAAGAACTCGATCAGCGTCTGATCCATGAAGCCCTCGACGCGCTCGGAGCGGCCCCAATCGTCGAGCTGGCGGTCGGGTTCGATCGCCGGCAGCAGGTCGCGCATCTCCTCGCCGGAGCGCCGCGCCGGGAGGTTGTCGCCGGAGGTGCTCTGCTCCTCCGCCTCTTCCTCTCGGTCCGTCAATGAAGTTCGTCGGGCCATTAGGTGGCAGTATGGCGAGCCGATGTCAGCCCGTAGCCGACTCGCCTCCCGGGCGGCGCGCCTGCCGCGCTTCGAGCCGTTCGGGCCGCGGCCGGACGCGACCGAGCCCGACGGTCCCGATCCCTACGGCAACGCGCACCCCGATTGGCTGGCGGTCGACTGGCGCGAGCTGCTCGACGATGTCGACGTCAACGGCGAGCAGATCCACTACGCGGAGATGGGTCCGGTCGAGCCCGAGGACGCACCGCCCATCGTCCTGATCCACGGGCTCGGCGGCTGCTGGCAGAACTGGCTCGAGAACATCCCCCACCTCGCCCGCCGCCATCGCGTCGTCGCCCCCGACCTCCCCGGATTTGGCTCCTCGCCGATGCCCTCCGGGTGGGACATCTCGATCCCCTCCTACGGGCGCTTGATCGCCGACTTCTGCGACGCCCTCGGCCTCGACGACGACGCGGTCATCGTCGGCCACTCGATGGGCGGGTTCGTCGCGGCCGAGGCGGCGATCAACCAGCCACAGCGCTTCGAGCGGCTGGGCCTGGTCTCCGCCGCCGGGGTCTCGAGCAGACGCCTTCGCCGCGAGCCGACCGAGGTGTTCGCCCGGATGGTCGTCGCCGGCGCCCCGTTTGTGATGAACGTGCAGACCCGTTCGTTTCGCCGCCCGCGAGCCCGCGCCGCCGCCTTCCGCGGCCTCGTACGCCACCCCGAGCAACTGCGCCCGGAGCTGCTCTGGGAATTCTTCAACGGAGGTCAGCGCGGCGACGGCTTCGGCGACGCGCTCACCTCACTCGCCGGCTACGACATCCTCGATCGCCTCGAGGAGGTCGAGGAGCAGACCCTGATCGTCTGGGGCCGCGACGACCGCGTCGTCCCTCCCGCAGATGCCACCCAATACGCGCGCCGGCTGCGCAACTCGACGACGGTGATCTTCGACGACTGCGGCCACCTCGTCCAGGCCGAGCGCCCGCTGCGCTTCAACCGCCTGCTCGACGGGTTTCTGGCGTAGGCGCTAGGACGTAATCGCGCCGAGGCTCGCCGAGCCGACGGTCTTTGCGTACTTCGCCAGCACGCCCGTCGTGTACTCGGGCTCAGGCGAGACGTAGGCCGCGACGCGCTCGGCGATCTCCTCGTCGGAGAGGTCGACCGAGAGCTCGCGCTTCTCGACGTCGATCGTGACCGTGTCGCCGTCGCGCACGGCGGCGATCGGGCCGCCCTTGACCGCCTCGGGCGCGACGTGGCCGACCATCAGCCCGCGGGTGGCCCCGGAGAAGCGCCCGTCGGTGAGCAGCGCGACCTCCTCGCCGAGCCCCTCCCCCACGATCGCAGCGGTCACCTGAAGCATCTCGCGCATCCCGGGCCCGCCCGACGGGCCCTCGTTGCGGATGACGACGATGTCGCCCGCCTCGATGCCGCCGGCCTTGAGCGCCTTGAAGCACTCCTCCTCGCGACTCGAAGACCTTCGCCGGGCCGGTCTGCCCCGTCCGCGCGGTGCCGGCGACCTTGATCACCGCGCCGTCGGGCGCGAGGTTGCCGCGCAGGATCGCGAGCCCGCCCTGCTTCTTGAGCGGGGCGTCGACGGGCAGCACGACCTCCTGGCCATCCTGCTTCGGCGGCCGCGTCGGCTTCCTCGCCGATCGTCTGGCCGCTGACGGTCATCTCGTCGCGATGCAGCAGTCCGAGCTCGTGAGGCGGTTAAGGATCAACGGCACGCCGCCGGCGCGGTAGAGGTCGGTGGCGACGAAGCGCCCGCCCGGCTTGAGGTCGGCCAGTAGCGGCGTCTGCGCCGAGATGCGCTCGAAGTCGTCGATGTTCAGGTCGATGCCGGCCTCGCGGGCGACCGCGAGCAGGTGCAGCACGCCGTTGGTCGACCCACCCGAGGCGCAGACGCAGGCGATCGCGTTCTCGAGCGACTGCTTGGTGATGACCTTGCTTGGCCGCAGATCATCAGCGAGCACGCGCATCACCAGCTCGCCGACCTTCTCGGCGACCGTGTCCTTCTCGTCATCCTCGGCAGGGACCATCGCGGCACCGCCGGGCGAGACCCCGAGCGCCTCGAAAGCGCACGCCATGGTGTTGGCGGTGAACTGGCCGCCGCAGGCGCCGGCACCGGGGCTCGCGACATCCTCGAGCGAGCGCAGCTCCTCGTCGGTCATGTTGCCGGCGGCGTGGGCGCCGATCGCCTCGAAGACGTCGACGATCGTCACGTCCTTGTCGTGCCAGCGACCGGGCGCGATCGAGCCGCCGTAGAGCAGTACCGAGGGGATGTCGAGCCGGGCCATCGCCATGACAGCGCCGGGGATCGTCTTGTCGCAGGCGGCGAGGGTGACGATCGCGTCGAACTGGTAGCCGCGCGCCATCAGCTCGATCGAGTCGGCGATCACCTCACGGCTGACGAGCGAGGTCTTCATCCCCTTCGTCCCCATCGTGATCCCGTCCGAGATCGCGACCGTGTTGAACTCCATCGGCGTGCCGCCGGCAGCGCGGACGCCGTCCTTGATGTGCGCCGCCAGTGCCCGCAGGTGGAAGTTGCACGGCATCGCCTCGGTCCACGTGTTGGCGATCCCGATCGTCGGCCGGCTCAGCGCGTCGTCGCCGAAGCCGATGCCCTTCATGTAGGCGCGCGCGGCGGCGCGGTCGGGGCCGTCGAAGACGGCGGCGGATCGGGGCCTCGGCAGGGCGGCTTCGTTGGCGCTCATGCGGCTATAGAAGCAGCCCGCCACGCCTGCAGGCGGTCGAGGTCGCGCCGACATGGGCCGGATCGATCTGCTGGCCCGGCCGGCCGACGTTCGCGGTCGCCATCAGCTCGCGCTCGCCGCCGCTGACCGCGATCCACTTGGCGAGCACGTCGTCGGCGTCCGGGAGGCGCTCGCCGGCATCCTCGAAGCGCACGCAGTACTCGGTCAGCAGCCGACCGGTCGCCGTCTCGTAGGCCACCAGCGGGCGGTGCGGGTAGACCAGGTAGGCGTAACCGCTCGCTGGATCGCCGCGCCCAGGCACGCTGATGAAACCGAGCTCCTCGTAGGCGCGAAAGTCCTCGGCGCCGAGGACGGAGCGCATCAGCTCTCGGGCCTTCGCCTCGGCGGCGGAGGCCGAGGCGCAGCGCTCATCCGCCGGCCGCCGGCGGGAAGAAGATCACCCGCTCGGCATCGCGCGGGACCTCGGAGAAGTCGCGCACGATCGTCGCCTCGCGGCGGCCGGCCCTCTCGGTCGGGACGGCGGCAACGAGACCCAGATCGAGCTGGCGGCGAAACTCGGCGACAGCCGCTCCTCGTCGGCGGCCAGCTCGGGGTCTCCCTCGGCGAGCAGTAGGTCGCCATGGCCGGCCTTCATCCGAACAAGTCGCATGCGCTGATTATGGCGCGGGCGGTGAGCCCGGCCGCTCGCCTCGAGCGAGCCCGAAAACGTCGACTGGCCCGACGCCCTGCCCAAGGTCGCGCAGCCCGTTGCCCACCGCCTCCGACGCAACCTCGCGCGCCCATCGGGCGGCGTCGGCAAGGTCCTCGCCGCGCGCCAGGAACGCGGCAAGCGCTGACGAGTGGGTGCAGCCCGACCCGTGCGAAGCACCGTCGGCGTAGCGCGGTCCGTCGATCGTGATCGCGCCGTCCGGTTCGACGAGTAGGTCGGCGCCGTCCTCGGCATGGCCGCCGGTGACGATCACCGCCCCCGGTCCGTGAGCGAGCAGCGCCTCGCCGAGTTCGCGACTCGTCGCCCCGTCGCCGAGCCCCGACAGCGCCCGCGCCTCGGCAACGTTCGGCGTGATCACCCGCGCTCGCGGAAGCACCCGCTCGATCAGCGCCGCCTTCGCGGCGGGGTCGAGCAGCGAGGCGCCACTCGACGCGATCATCACCGGGTCAACCACGACCGGCGCGTCGCCCACTAGCTCGAGCGCCTCGAGCACGGCATCGATCGTCGCCTCATCGCCGAGCATCCCGACCTTGACCGCGTCCACGCCGAGGTCCGACGCGACCGCGCGCACCTGGGCGACGATCATCTCCGGCGCGACCGCCGCGACCATCTCCACGCCCACGGTGTTCTGCGCGGTCAGCGCCGTGATCGCGGTCGTCCCGTGAACACCGCAGCGCGCGAACGCCTTCAGGTCAGCCTGGATTCCGGCGCCTCCGCCGGAATCCGAACCGGCGATCGACAGGCAGACGGGGACTCGATTCATATTTCGCTCAATGTAGAGGCCTGTGCTCACCTCCCCGACCGCGTGAAGCCGCCCACCGGTCCCGCGCTGACGTAGCCGAGGAGCTCGAGCCGCGCCAGCGCCACCGCCGCCTCACCCGCCTCGATCCCGCAGTCGACCGCGATCTGGTCGACGGTCATGGCTCCGCCCTCAACCAGGTCGAGCACTTCGGCCAGCAGCGGTTCGAGCGCCGGTGGCTGGCGCGGCCGCCGCTCCGCTCCCACTCCGAGCATCGCGTCGAGAACGTCACGCGCGTCGCGGATCACGGCCGCTCCCTCGCGCAATAGCTGGTTCGAGCCCTCCGCGATGCGAGCGTCGACGTGACCCGGAACCGCGCCGACACTGCGACCGATCCTGATCGCCTCGTCTGCCGTGATCAGAGAACCTGACGGCTGGGCCGCCTCGACGATCACGACCAGGGACGCGAGCGCGGCCATCAACCGGTTGCGCTCGGGGAACTGATGCTTGCGCGCGCCACTCCCGGGCCGATACTCGGAAATCGACCGCCCCGTGCTCACAGATCCCCGCATAGAGGCGGCGGTTGGTGGCCGGGTAGACGACGTCGGGTCCATTGGCGAGCACTGCGATCGTCGCTCCGCCCGCTCGCAACGCGCCTCGATGCGCCGCCGCATCGATCCCGAGCGCCATTCCGCTGACAACCGTGAGGCCGGCCGTCGCCAGGTCGAACGCGAGCTTCTCGGCGATTCGCAGCCCGTACGCGCTCGCTCGGCGCGCACCGACGATCGTGACCGTCGTCGTGTGATCGAGCCCCGCGAAGATCGTCCTTTCCCCCACCCCGAACAGGCGCGGAAGATCACCGTCGAGGTCGCCGAGGCACGCCGGGTAGGCCTCGTCTCCAGCCGCGCAGCGCCATACGTCGACGGTCATGCCATCGCCCCCGTGCGTGGCTGACGGCGCCGCATCGCCAGCGCCCCCGCGATGTCCTCGGGCGTGACCGAGTCGCGCTCGGCGAGGTCCGCCAGCGTCCGCGCGACCCGCACCACGCGATCGCGACCGCGCCCGCTGAGACCGGTCGCGTTGCCCGCCTCCTCCAGTAAGCGTGCGCCATCCTCGTCGACGTCGATCTCCTGGGTCGGGCAGGCCGCGTTTGTGGGCGTACCTCGAAAGAGCTGGCGCTCGCGCGCGGCCAGGACTCGCTCGCGCACCGCCGCTGACCCCTCGCCAGGCGACGCGAACTCGCGGAGATCCGGCTGGGCCACGACGAGCGAGATGTCGATTCGGTCCGCGAGCGCACCGGTCAGCCGCGCCTCGTACGCGCGGATCGCCCCGTGGTCGCAGCGACACTCGCCCGATTCCGCGCCGCGACCGCACGGGCAGGGGTTCGCCGCTGCAATCAGCTGAAACCGTGCCGGCAGCTCGACCGAGTAGCGAGCGCGGCTGATCCGCAGCGTGCCGTCCTCGAGCGGCTGACGTATCGCCTCGAGCGTGGTGCGCCCGAACTCAGGAAGCTCGTCGAGAAAGAGGACGCCGCGGTGCGCGAGCGTCACCTCCCCGGGCCGCGGCGGATTGCCACCGCCAACGAGCCCCGCGGCCGAGATCGTGTGATGCGGCGCGCGAAACGGTCGATGGCCGGCGATCGCGGGTTCGACCGGTACACCGCATGCGCTCGCCACGCGGGCGGCCTGGATTCGCTCGGCTGGATCGAGCGGCGGCAGGATCGATGGCAGCCTTCTCGCCGCCATCGACTTGCCGGCTCCCGGCGGGCCGCTGATCAACAGGCTGTGGCCACCCGCCGCGGCAAGCTCTAGCGCGTGGCGCAGCGCTGGCTGTCCACGGAGGTCGGCGAGGTCCGGGCCGGTCGTCGTTCTCGGTGGCGGGTCCGCCGGCTGGCACGGTGGCGGTTCCGCGGAACCGCCGAGCAGGACCAGCTGGTCGAGTCGATCGAGCCCGACCACCGTCGCCTCGGCCACCAGCGCGGCCTCCGGCCCGCACGCAGACGGGACGACGATCGCACGTGCACCACCGCGCACGGCGGCCTCGGCCATCGCGAGCGTGCCTGGCACCGGGCGCAGCGACCCGTCCAGCGCAAGCTCGCCCGCAAGCGCGAGATCGGCCAGGACTGCGGCCGGCACTTGGTCGGTTGCGGCCAGCACGGCTGCCGCCAGCGCAAGGTCGAACCCCGGGCCCGCCTTGCGCAGATCGGCTGGTGCGAGGTTCGCCGTTATGCGCCGCTGCGGAAACTCGAAGCCGCTGTTGACGATCGCGGCGCGCACTCGCTCCCGCGACTCGCGCACGGCCGCATCCGGGAGGCCGACGAGCGTGAAGGACGGCAGCCCCAGGCGAACGTCCGCCTCCACTCGGACCTCGCGGGCCTCGACGCCGAGCAGGCTGAAAGTTCGCGCCATCGCAAGCATCGGATGACCGTAAGCGGGCTCGACGCGCGGATGGCGCGCTGAATGTCAGGACTTTTCGGAGTCACGGACCTGGCGCATTTCGCGCGCCACACGTGCGTCGATCGCAGCGCACCATCGGTGCATGACCGTCGCCCGCCAGAACCTCGGACGCGTGGCCGAGACGCTCGTCGCGCGGCGTCTCGAGGCCGCAGGCTGGCGCATCGTCGAGCGCAACGCCCGCCCGCCCGGGCTGCGCGGCGAGATCGACATGATCGCGGTCGATCGACACGCGCTCGTGTTCGTGGAGGTCAAGGCTCGCCGCACCGGCTCGGAGCTCGGACCCGAGCGGCCCGCGATGGCGGTCGGCCCGCGCAAGCGCGCAAAGCTGAGGGCTCTGGCCGCGGCCTGGCTGCGCGACCGGGGCTACGACGTGCCGCGCCATCGCGACCTGCGCTTCGACGTCGTCGGCCTCCGCCTCGACGGCGCAAATCGGCTCACCGAGTACGAGCATCTCCGCGGCGCCTTCTAGGCCGGCCCGATTAGTTCAAGCCACCGGCTCGGTCATAGGATCGAAGCGTCAACGACACAGGGAGATTTAGAGATGGCCGAGTACGTGGACGGGTTCATCGTTCCGATCAAGAAGGACAAGGTCGACGAGTACCGGAAGATGTCCGGGAAGGTCGGCGAGCTCTATCGCGAGTTCGGGGCGACCGAGTACAAGGAGTGCGTCGCCGACGACGTCAAGTCCGGTGAGGTGACCTCGTTTCCACAGAGCGTCAACCTGGCCGACGACGAGCTCGTCGTCTTCTCCTGGATCAAGTACGAGTCGCGGGCGAGGCGCGACGAGATCAACGAAAAGGTCATGGCCGACCCGCGGATGAAGGAAATGATGGACGAAGGCGAGCCCGACGACATCATGGATTCGAAGCGCATGTTCTTCGGCGGCTTTGAGGTGATCGTCGACGCCTAGCCGAGCCGCAACTGCGAGTACGCGATCGACGCGAACGAGCGGCGGTGAAGCGGCGAGGGGCCGTGTTCGATGATCGCGGCGCGGTGCTCAGGGGTTGAGTAGCCGACGTTCCCGTCCCACTCGTAGACCGGGTAGTCGGCAGCGATGCGGTGCATATAGCGGTCGCGGGTGACCTTGGCGATGACCGAGGCGGCCGCGATCGCCGCGCTGCGCGCATCGCCGTCGACAACCGCGCGATGCTCGACCGCACAGCGCTTGCCGAGCGAGAAGCCGTCGCTGAGACAGGTCGCACCGGGCACCGCGACGCGCTCCAACGAACGCGCGAGCGCCTCGAGGTTGGTGACGTGCAGGCCGCGGTCGTCGAGACCGCGGACGCAGCGGATCGTCACCGCGACCTTCGCCGCGGCACGAATAACGACCGGGTAGAGGGTCTCGCGCTGCTCGGCCGTGCGTGCCTTGGAATCGTCGAGGTCGCCCAGCGCACGGCGATCGCGCATGGTCAGCCGCTCGTAGTCGAGCAGCACGCCGGCGGCGACGAGCGGCCCGGCGAGAGACCCGCGCCCGGCCTCGTCGGCGCCGGCGACGAACCGGCATCCGAGCTCGCGATCGAACTTGAAGAGCTTCGCGGCGCGGCGACGGCGTCTGGCCGCGGCCTTCTTGGCCTGACCGCTGGGAGGCGTAGCCGACCCGCGCCGCCGTTGAGGCGCCTCGTGTGGCTTAGAGGCTGCCGATGCGGTCCGGGGGCCAGTAGGTGGCGACGGCTTTGCCGACGATCCAATCTCGGGGGACGGGTCCCCAGAAGCGGCTGTCATCGCTGGATCCACGGTTGTCGCCCATCATGAAGTAGTGATCCGGCGGAATCGTGATCGGTTCGCGGAAATTGCAGCCTGAACCGAGCTCCCCGCAAGGGCGAATCTCCCAATCGCCCTCGACCGGCTCCCCGTTGACGATCGGTATCCCCTCGCTTACCTCGAGCGTGTCGCCCGGCTCGGCGACCACGCGCTTGATGAAGCTGTCGTCGATGGCCTCGCGCGGCTCGTTCATCGGGCAGACCTGTTCCGCCTCCTGCGGCACCGTGCATTCGGGCCCGTTGCCCGGAATCGCGCTGAGCGGCGGGTGGAAGACCACGACATCGCCGACCTTCGGATCGGAGCCGAGGTGGTGTGAGAGCCGGTTGACCAGGACGCGCTGACCGATGTCGAGCGTCGGCTCCATCGAACCGGATGGAATCCGATAGGGCTTGATCGCAACTGCCTGGATACCAAGGGCGAGACCGATCGCCACGACCACGATCACCACCACCTCGATCACGGCACCGAAGCCGCCGGTCGGGCGCCGCATCACTTCCCTGCATCCGATCCGGGCTTAGAGGGTGCCGATTCGGTCAGGCGGCCAGTACGTGAAGAAGGCCTGCCCGATGATCCAGTCGCGCGGCACCGGGCCCCAGAATCGGCTGTCGTCGCTGGCGCCACGGTTGTCGCCCATCATGAAGTAGTGGTCCTCCGGGATCGTGATGGTCTGGGGGAAGCTGCAACTCCCTGCCCCACGGCACGGCTTGATCTCCCAGTCGCCCTCAAACGGCTCGCCGTTGACGATCGGGATCCCGTTCTTGATCGACAACTCGTCCCCAGGGCCGGCAACGACGCGCTTGATGAAGTTGGTGTCGTCCTCCTCGGGCACCGGCATCGAGCAGGCCTCACCGGGCTCTTTGTCCTCGTCGCCACAGCGATTGCCGTTGGTCGCGCCGGTGGGCGGGTGAAAGACGACGACGTCGCCGGGCTCCGGATCGGAGCCGAGGTGGTGAAACGCACGGTTGACCAGCACCCGCTGGCCGACGTCGAGGGTGGGCTCCATCGACTCGGAGGGGATTTGGTACGGCTTTACGAGAAAGGCCTGGATGCCGAGCGCGAGGCCGATCGCGAGCGCGACGATGACGATCACCTCGACGACCATGCCGAAGGCTGTTGTCGGCTTCGGGATCAGTTGGAGGTGTCCTTGGAATCCTCGGCTTCGCCGTCGGATTCCTCGGACTCTTCGGCCTCGTCGGCGGCGGGCTCAGGGGATTCCTGCTCCGCCTCGGGGGCCTCCTCCGCGGGTTCCGCGGCCGCATTTTCCTCGCCGTCAGCCTCGGGCTCGACCTCGGAGTCCGCCTCTGCGTCCGGACCCTCCGGACTGGCGACGACCTCGGCCTCCTCCTGGACAGCACCCTCGGCATCAACCGCCACCGGCTCCTCCGCCTCGCCGAGGACGAGATCGTCCTCGATGCCCCAGCGACGCTCGGCGACGCGGGCACGCTTGCCGACGCGGCCGCGCAGGTAGTAGAGCTTTGCGCGACGCACGGCGCCGCGGGCAACAACCTCGAGCTGCTCGATCTTCGGCGAGTGAAGCGGGAACGTCCGCTCGACGCCGACACCGAACGACTGCTTGCGGACGGTGAACGTCTCGCGGGAGCCGCTGCCCTGACGGGCGATGACGATTCCTTCGAACACCTGGGTCCGCCGGCGGGTGCCCTCGATCACCTGGAAATGCACGCGCACCCGGTCCCCCGCCGCAAAGCGCGGGACCTTCTTCAGCTGACGCTGCTCGATGCTCTCAATGATCGTGCTCATAACGAGGAAAAAGCGCGGCACCGAAAGGTCCGCGCGGGCGTCAGATAGTAGACAACCCGTTGCTAATAGTTGTCTAAGAGCTCTCGGCCCCCGCCGCGCGGCTCTGCGCGAGGCGCCAATCGCGGATGCGGGCGTGGTCTCCGGAGAGCAGAACCTCGGGCACATCCCAGCCCGCGATAGCTCACCGGCCGCGTGTAGTGGGGGTACTCCGGCCCGCCCTCGAGCGCTTCCGAGAACGACTCCTCGAGCGCGCTGTCGGCATGGCCGAGCGCGCCCGGCAGCTTGCGGATGACAGCGTCGGCGACGACCATCGCGGCCAGCTCTCCCCCACTCAAGACGTACGGGCCGACCGACAGCGTGTCGTCGACGAGGTGCTCGCGCACGCGCTGATCGACACCCTCGTAGCGTCCACAGAGCAGGGCGATGTGGTCCTCGCCTGCCAGCTCGGCCGCCATCGCGTCGTCGAACTGGCGGCCCGAGGGCGCGAGCAGGATCTTGCGCGCCGGGCGCTCCTCGCCGTAGGCGTCGCCCAGCGCCTGATCGACGATGTCGACCCGCAGCACCATGCCCGCGCCGCCGCCGTAGGGCGTGTCATCGACGACGTTGCCGCTCAGCGTCGACGAGTCGCGGTAGTTGTAGGTGCGCAGCTCGGAGCCGAGGCCGACCGCGTTCGAGACGTGGCGCTGTGAGCGAAACCACTCGAACCACTCGGGAAAGAGGGTGAAGACGTCTATGCGCATGGTTCGTAACTAGCGCACCACCCTGGCGGCAGCGGACGCGAAGCGGAGCAGCCGCCAGGCGGTTATTCCTAGTCCTCGACGATCTCCACCATTACGCGACCCTCGTCGCGTGCGGTCGCTGCTGCCTTGGCGACGGTGCGGATGGCGTTAGCGACCCGGCCCTCGCGGCCGATCACACGGCCGAGATCGTCCTGAGCGACGTGGACCTCGATGAGGATGTCGCCGTTCTCGTCGGTCTCCTCAACGCGGACGGCGTCGGGGTCGGAGACGAGTGACTTGACCAGGAACTCGACCAGGTCGCGCATAGACCGCGGGGCTACGTGCCCGTCGCCCGGATGCCCTTGGTGCGCAGCAGCGTGGCGACGGTGGCCGACGGCTGCGCGCCGTGGTCGAGCCAGTGCTTGCGCGCTCCTCGTCGATGACGATGACCGAGGGCTCGGTCTGCGGGTTGTAGTGGCCGATCGTCTCGATCGTGCGACCGTCGCGAGGCGATCGCTTGTCGGCGACGACAACGCGCCAGATCGGGTTCTTGCGTGAACCCACCCTTCTAAGCCTGATTCGGACCATTTCGGCGCAGGAGGTTAGCGGGATGGCCCCGACTACCTCATTCCCTTCATCAGCTGAGCGGGGTCCGGCATCTTGCCCTTGGCGAGCTGGGACATCATCTTGCGCATCTGGCCGAACTGCTTGACGAGCTGATTCACCGCCTGGACCGTCGTGCCCGAGCCCTGCGCGATCCGCTTTCGCCGCGAGCCGTCGATGATCGTCGGGTTGGCACGCTCGGCGGGCGTCATCGAGAGGATGATCGCCTCGAGGCGGTCCAGCTCCTTGTCGTCCATGTCGACCTGGCGCAGCTGCTTCATCGCCTTGCCCATGCCGGGCATCATTCCGAGCACGTTCTGAAGCGGGCCCATCTTGCGCACCTGGCGCATCTGGGTGAGGAAGTCCTCGAGCGTGAACTGCTGCTTGCGGATCTTGCGTTCGAGCTCCGCGGCGCTCTCGGCGTCCTGAACCTCCTCGGCCTTCTCGATCAGAGAGAGGACGTCTCCCATGCCGAGAATCCGCTGCGCCATCCGGTCCGGGTGGAAGCGCTCGAGCTGCTCGATCCGCTCGCCGGTGGACGCGTACATGATCGGCTTGCCGGTGACCGCCTTGACCGAGAGCGCGGCGCCGCCGCGGGCGTCGCCGTCGAGCTTGGTGAGGATGACGCCGTCGAAGTCGACCCTTTCGGCGAAGCTCTCGGCGACGTTCACCGCGTCCTGACCCGTCATCGAATCGAGGACCAAAAGGATGTCGTGGGGCTTGGTGCGCTTGCGGATCGCCGCGAGCTCGTCCATCAGCTCCTCGTCGACGTGCAGGCGGCCGGCGGTGTCGACGATCAGAACGTCCTGCCCGGCTGAGCGCGCCTGGCCGACGGCCCACTCGGCGATATCGACCGGGCTGCGTTCGGTCCCCTGCTCGTAGACGGTGGCGCCGGAGCGCTTGCCCATCGTCACCAGCTGCTCAACCGCGGCCGGACGCTGCGTATCGCAGGCGACCAGCGCGACCTTCTTGCCCTGGTCGCCGAGGTGCTTGGCGAGCTTGGCGCAGGCGGTCGTTTTACCGGAACCCTGGAGGCCGGCCATCAGGATCACCGTCGTCCCGCTCGAGGCGAACGCGAGGTCGCGGCCCGAGCCGCCCATCAGCGCCGCAAGCTCCTCGTCGACGATCTTCACGACCTGCTGGCCCGGGTTCAGCGCGTCGAGGACGCCCGAACCCAGACAGCGCTCTTTCACCTGCGAGGTGAACTGCTTAACGACCTTGAAGTTGACGTCGGCCTCGAGCAGCGCGAGACGGATCTCGCGCATGGCCTTGTCGACGTCGGCCTCGGTCAGCTTGCCGTGCGAGCGGACCTCGGAAAGCGTCTCCTGAAGGCGGTCTGAAAGCTGGTCGAACACGAGCCGTTGAGGCTACTCGGCAAGCAGGGCTTCGGCGAAGTCCTTCGGGTCGAACGGGCGCAGGTCCTCGATGCCCTCCCCGACACCGATCATCTTCACCGGGATGCCGAGCTCGCCCGCGATCGCAAGCGCGATCCCGCCCTTGGCGGTGCCGTCGAGCTTGGTGAGGACGATTCCCGAGATGTCGACGGCCTTGGCGAAAGCCTGCGCCTGGCGCAGCCCGTTCTGACCGGTGGTCGAGTCGATCACGATCAACGTCTCGTGCGGCGCGCCCTCGAGGCGCTTGCCGGCGACGCGGTAGACCTTGCTCAGCTCCTCCATCAGGTTGCTGTGCGTGTGCAGGCGCCCGGCGGTGTCGACGATGACGACGTCCGCTCCACGCGCCTCGGCGGCGGCGAGGGCGTCGAAGACGACAGCTCCGGGATCGCCACCCGCGTTGCCCTTGACGATCTGCGTCCCGGCGCGCTCGGCCCACGTCTCGAGCTGCTCGATCGCGGCCGCGCGGTAGGTGTCGGCCGCCGCGACGATCACGTCTAGCCCGAAGCGCTCCTTGAGCACCGCCGCCAGCTTGCCGATCGTCGTCGTCTTGCCGGTCCCGTTGACGCCTACGACCATGATCACGGTCGGCTTGGCGCTGAGATCGAGCGTCGGCGGCTCTGAGCCGGCCACGTCGGCAAGGAGCTCGACCAGGCGATCACGGATTGCGTCGGCTCCGCTCACCTCGCCGCCCTCGACCTCGGTCTCGAGCTTCGCCACCACATCGGCGGTCGCACGAACGCCGACGTCCGCGAGGATCAGCGCTTCCTCAAGGCGCTCCCAGGTCTCCGAGTCGATCTGCTCGAAGAGGCTCGCCGAGAGCTCCGCGCGGAGCGCCTGGCGGCTCTTCGAAAGGCGCTCACGCAGGCGGGCGAGGCGGCCCTGCCTGACCGGCTCTGGCTCGGAGTCCGGCGGGGGACCCGCCGAGCTCGGAATTAGCTCTTCCCACTCCATGCGGAGCGGGAGGCTACTCAGGCCGCTTCGGACTCCTCGCCCAACACGGCTTGGGCCGGTTCTGAGTCGAAGCGACGCGAGACGATCTTCGTCGCGCCGCCCTTGCCCATCGAGACGCCGTAGAGGACCTCGGCCGCGTCCATCGTGCGCTTCTGGTGGGTGACGACGATGAACTGGGCGCGATCCGAGAAGCGGTTGACGAGCTGGAGGAAGCGGTCGATGTTCGCGTCGTCGAGCGCCGCCTCGACCTCGTCGAGGATGTAGAAGGGCGACGGGCGAGCGAGGAAGACACTGAAGACGAAGGCGAGCGCGACGAGGGCCTTCTCACCACCGGAGAGCAGCGAGAGGCGGCGCATCGCCTTGCCGGCGGGCGTGACCTCGATCTCGACGCCCTGGGTGCTGAATTCGTCTCCCTGCTCAGCGGGCTCCTCCTCGCCCTCCTCCACGCCCGGCGCGACAGTCCCGGCCTCGATCTCAGGCTCCGCATCCGCGCCACCAAGCACCGCCTTGAGCTGGCGAGCGTCGTCGACGAGGCGCAGCCGGCCACGGCCGCCGGGAAAGAGGTGCTCGATCAGCTCCTGGAAGTTCTTCTCAGTGGCCTCGAAGGTCTCCTCGAACGCCGCGTGGATCTTGCGATCGGTCTCGCGGATCAGGCCCTTCAGCTCCGACAGCGCGCTCTCGAGGTCGGCGCGCTGCGTCTCGAGGCTCTCGACGTGCTCGAGGGCCTGCTCGTACTCCGCCTCCGCCAGCGGGTTGACCGGACCGAGCTGCTCGCGCCGGCGCCCGACGCGGTCGAGCTTGACCTCGATCTCGGTGCGCTGGTCCTCCTCGAGGGCCTCGGCCGCCGGGCCAATCTCACGCCCGAGCGTCGCCGCGATCTTCGCCAGCTCGCCGGCAGCCTCGGCGCGGCGGTCGCCGAGATGAGCGACGCGAACCTCAGCCTCGGTGACCCGCTCGCCCGCGGCGCGGAGCTTGGCCTGTAGCTCCGCCTCCTCGCGCGAGCAGGCGCGCAGCTGCTCGGTGACGGTGTCCTCGCCGCTCTCGCCGAGCATCCGGCGCTCGAGCGCGGCCGCGCGCTCGCCGGCGGCGTCGCGTGCGTCGGCTGCGGCCCCTGACAGCTCCTCCAGCGCAGCGATGAGCTCCGCCTCGCGATCGATCCGCGCCGAGAGCGAGTCCTGCTGGCGGTCGCCGAGCATGTCCTCGACGCGTCGTGCGATCTGCGCCGCGCGCTCGGCCGATTCGCGAACACGGGCAAGCCCCGCAACGCGGTCGCCGTCGCCCGGCGCCTCGCGCGCGTCCGACAAAGCCTCGAGCGCCGCCGCGAGCGACTCGCCGACGCGCTCCATTCCGGCCGCGACCGGATCGTCGCCAGCCTTTGCGCCCTGTTGCCTTGGCAAGCTCCTCGGCGAGCGCGCCGAGCGCAGCGCGCCGGCGGTCGAGGCCGCGGAGCATGTCGGCGCGGCGCGAGGCCAGCGCCTCGGCGCGTACCGAGATCCGCTCGTGCGCTGCGCGAACGGCCGTCAGGCGGCCCCAGGCCTCGGTGCGCTCGCTCTCGCGCTCGGAGAGCTCGGACTCGATCCCTGCCGCGGCGCTCGGCGACGACGGCAAGCTTTGCGTCGAGCTCGGCGCGGCCGTCCCGCGGCCGAACGTGCGTGCTTCTCCGCGGCGGCGAGCTCGTCGTCGTGGCCGTGCAGCTCGGCGGCGAGCAGCTTCGCGCGCAGCTCGGCGCCCTCGCGCTCGAGCCGGGCGTGAATGTCGGCCGCCTCGGCCTGGCGCTTGAGCGGGCGCAGCGTCTTGCGCGCCTCGCGCTCGACGTCCAGCGCGCGGTCGAGGTTGTCCTGCGTGCGCTCGAGCTTGAGCTGCGCGCGGCGGCGGCGCTTGCGGTGCTTGCCGAGGCCGGCCGCCTCCTCGACGAGCAGGCGGCGATCGCGCGGCGCGGAGAGAACGATCTCCTCGACGCGACCCTGGCTGATCACCGAGTGCATCTCGCGGCCGAGGTTGGCGTCGGAGAGGATCTCGATGACGTCGGCGAGCCGCGCGCGTGCACCGTTGATCCGGTACGAGCCCTCTCCCCCGCGCTCGAGACGGCGCGTGATCGAGATCTCGGAGAAGTCCGCGTTGTCGGCGCCATCCGCGTCGAGCACCACCTCGACCTCCGCGTAGCGCGACGGGCCGACGCCCTCGCCGCCCGCGTAGATCATGTCCTGCATCGTCTGGCCGCGAACCGAGAGCGGGCTCTGCTCGCCGAGGGCCCAGAGGACGGCGTCGGTGACGTTCGACTTGCCGCAGCCGTTCGGGCCAACGATCACGCTGACGCCGGGCGAGAAGACGAGATTCGTCCGCTCGGCAAAGGACTTGAAGCCCTTGATGTTGATCGAGCTCAGATGCATGGGTGGATGGCGCTCCGGTCGGAAGCTTCCCTGGCGGATCGGACGCCTAAGCGAAGGCTACGAGAGCGCCTGGAGCGCCTGCTCCGCAGCCGCCTGTTCAGCGGCCTTCTTCGAGCGCCCCGAGCCCTGACCGAGCTTCTCGCCGTTGACGCTGGCGCGGACCTCGAAGATGCGGTCGTGCGGCGGCCCCGACTCGCCGCGTGACCTCGTAGCGAACTCGCGAGCCGCTGCGCGCGAGCCGCTCCTGCAGCGCCGACTTGAAGTCGAGCAGTCGCTCGGAGGCGATCTCGAGCTCGCGTCGCGAATGCGGCCACCGTCGCCTCGGACGTGATCTCGAAGCCGTGGTGCAGATAGCTGGCGCCGATCACCGCCTCGCAGACCGATGCGAGCGCCCGCTCGGAGGCGAGCAGCGCGTCGACGTCGATCCCGCCCTCGAGCTTGACCGGGGCCATCTCGGCAAGCAGATCGGGGACGCCCAGCTCGATCGCGACCTCGGCGCAGGCCCGACCGCTGACCGCCTGGCCGTGCATCTTCGTCAGCCGGCCGATATCGGCGCGCGGGTAGCTGCGAAAGAGGTACTCGCCGAGCGCGAGACCGAGGACGCCGTCGCCGAGGAACGCAAGCCGCCCGTAGGAGTCGGCGCGGTGATCGACCCAGGACGAGTGGGTCAGCGCCTGGCGACGCAGGTCGTCGGGCAGCGAGTCGAGAAGCGCGCGCAGGGGCTCCGGACCGGTGGCCGGCGCGCTGACGCGCGGCGACTTCGGCTCCCCCGCCCGAGCCTGCGAATTCCGCGTGCCACGCCCTATGCGGGCAGCTTCCCGACGACGAAGTCGACGGCGTCGCCGACCGTCTCGATCCGGGCGGCGTCCGCTTCCGAAACGCTGATGCCGTAGGAGTCCTCGAGCTCCATCACCAGCTCGTAGAGGTCCAGCGAGTCGGCGTCGAGGTCCTCCTTGAAGCGGGTCGAATCGTCGATCCGATCGGGTTCAACTTCGAGTTCGGACGACAGATGCTCGCGCACCTTCGCCATCACCTGGTCGCGGTCGAGGCTCATTGCTCCTCCTTCCTATCACGCATGGCCGCACGTGTCGCGCCCGATCGCTCGAGCAGCTCGCCCGTGCGCGCGACCGCATCGACGTCGACGGCGCGTGCCGCCAACCGGATCGCGTTCGCGATTCCGTCGGCGCCCGAGCTGCCGTGGCCGACGACCGCGACCCCGCGCAGACCGAGCAGGATCGCGCCGCCGGTGGTGTCGGGGTCCATCTCGCGCCGCAGCCCGCCGAGCGCCGGGCGCAACAACAGGCCGCCGAGCATCGCCATCGGGTTCGAGCGCGCCGCGTCGCCAACCGCGCCGGCGACGGCCTTCGCGGTGCCCTCAAGCGTCTTCAGCACGACGTTGCCGGTGAAGCCGTCCGTGACGATCACGTCGGCACCGTCGCCGAACAGGTCGCGGCCCTCGACGTTGCCGCGAAAGTCGATCGCCTCGGCCGCCGCGAGCTCCTCGTGGGCGGCGACGACGTCGTTCGATCCCTTCTTGGCCTCCTCGCCGACCGACAGCAGCGCCACCCGCGGGCGCTCGATGCCGAGCACCGCCTGGCTGAAGGCGGAGCCGAGATAGGCGAACTGGACGAGGTCGCCGGCGCGGGCCTCGGTGTTGGCGCCGACGTCGAGCAGGATCGTCGGCGGTCCCGTTCGCCCCGGGCACCGGAAGCTGCACCGTCAGCGCCGGGCCGGCGGACGCCGTGCATACGCCGCAGCGCAAACAGGGCTGCGGTCATCGTCGCTCCGGTCGGCCCGGCGCTCGCCAGCGCCTGCGAGTGGCCGTCGGCGACGTCGGCGGCGGCGAGCACGATCGAGGACTGGGGCGTCGCCGCGCACCGAGGCGACCGGGTCGTCGTCGTTGGTGATCTCGTCGGCGGCCTCGACGAGCTCCGACGCCATCAACTCCGTCAAGGCCGGTGAGCTGCGGCGGGTCGCCGAAGACGCGAACCGCGATCCCGTCGGCGGCGGCCGCGCTTGGCGCCGGCGACGATCACCTCAGGCCCGCGCTCCGCACCGCGCCCGTCGAGGGCGACGGTGGTCACCGCTTGACCTGCGGGCGCTAGCGGACGGCGTCGTCCTCGCCGATCTCATGCGCGATCACCTCGCGCCCTGCGTAGGTACCGCAGACCGGGCAGACCCGGTGAGGGAGACGAGGACTGTGGCAGCGCGGGCACTCGTTCAGCCGCGGCTTCGCGGCCTTGTGCGTTGGCGCGGCGCTTGTCGCGTCGCGTCGAGGACTGCCTTTTCTTCGGAACGGCCATTGCGGCGCGGAATGGTAGCGTAGTCGCCTCAACGGCGGCGCAACCTCGCTTCGCTCGGCAGCATTCGCGAAGCTTGCGGGATCGGGCTCCGCGGGGTGATCGTGTGCGCCCGCCGGCGGCGTCGTTGAGCGACTCGCCGCAGACCGGGCAGAGGCCCGCGCAGTCGGGGCGGCACAGCAGCTGCTGCCGGCAGCGCCAGCGCCAGCGCGTCGTGGGCCAGGGCGCCGACGTTGAGCACGTCCTCGTCGACGTAGGGGCTGCGCAGCTCCTCGTCCTCGGTGCCGCGCTGGTTGACCTCGCGCGCCTCGACGTCGACCGCGACCGCGGCCGGACCGAGGCAGCGCATGCACGGGCCCTCGACGCGACCCGTGAACGCGAGCCGGATCGCATGACCCGAGGCCGTGCGCGAGATGTCGAGCCGCGCCGGGACCGGATTCGGAGCGAGCGAATAGCGACTGCCCGGCGAGCTCGAGCCCGTCGACGACGAGGTCGAGATCGACCCGTCGCCCCTCGCCAGAATGGAGTCGCGAGCCTCCCCAGATCTATGGTTGCGCCGCTTGCCATCTAACCCCGATCAATACCACTTCACCCCCGCCACCTACGCGGAGATGATCCGCGCCGACCTGCCCCGCTACGACGAGCTCCAGGAGGCGGCAATCGACGGCGATCCCGTTCGAGCCCGCACGAGTCCTCGAGCTCGGCTTCGGCACCGCTGAGACCACCCAGCGGATCTGGGAGCGCTACCCGCAGGCGCGCATCACCGGCATCGACTCGACCCCGGAGATGGTCTTTCGCGCCCGCGAGCTCGGATGGGAGGAGATGCGCCTCGGCCGCATGCAGGACCCGCTCCCCGACGGCCCCTGGGATCTCGTGATCGCCGTGCTCTCGGTCCACCACCTCGACGCCGACCAAAAGCGCGACCTCTTTCGCCGCGTCCGCGAGCAGTCGCGCGCGCTGGTGATCGGCGACGTCGTCGAGGTACGCCGAGCAGCGCGTGGCCTCGCTCACGCCCGATTTCGACCGCCCTCCCGGCCGCCGATCAGGCCGAGTGGTGCGGGGGCGAGATCGTCTGGGAGGTCGAGGACCTCGCGGTCATTCGTGCGGTCTACGACGCCTAGAGCTCGAGCTCGTACCAGAGCATCGACGGGCCGTCGGGCTTGCCCTCGCGGTTCGTGAAGCCGGCGCTCTCATAGAGGCCGATCGCGGCGATGTCGTCCGTGCTCGTCCCGAGCGAGATGTAGGTCGCGCCGCGCTCGCGGCTCAGGGCGAGGACACCGTCGAGCAGCGCCCGGCCAAGTCCGCCGCCGCGCAACTCCGGCGCCACGTAGAGCTCCTCGAGGTAGGCCTCCGGGGCGGGCTGCCATAGCGATGGCCGAAAGCGCATCACCGCGATGCCGTCCGGGCCATCGTCGACGAGGAGCACGCTGATCTCGTCGGCCGTGAGCAGCTCCGCGCAGCGCTCGGCCAGCGCCTGCGCCCCCGGCGTGAAGTCGTCGTACTCGCGGTTGAAGGCGTCGAGCAGCAGGCCGATCTCGGCGGCGTCGTCGACGGTCGCAATCCGCGCAGCGATGGCCATCCGCCGAGGTTAGGCGGCCCTTGCCCGCTCTCGCCGTTCGATCATGCAGTCGACAGTCAGGCCGAGGTCGAGCGGATCGCCGCTCGGAAGCGGCGGCGGCCCAACATCCCCGCCGCCGACCAGCGCATCCGCGCGCCCTTCGGGAAGCGATGGAGGAGCTGCCGTAAGCAGGGCGCCGAAACGGTCGCGGAACTCGATCGGTCCTCCGCCGGTCCTCGCAACGCTGAAGCCACCCTCGTGAATCAAGCGGTGATGTCTTCGACAGAGGAGCACGAGGTTGTCAACCGCAGTTGCGCCGCCGTCCGCCCAGTGCTCGATGTGGTGGGCGTCGACGAAGCGCTCGTGTGTGCAGCCGGGAAAGCGGCAGCCACCGTCGCGGAAATGCAGCGCCCGGCGGACCGCTCCCGGGATCGTCCGCGTGCGTCGCCCGACCGAGATCGGCTCACCGTCGCTGGACTCCACCAGGGGCACGAGTGAGGCGTCGCACAACATCCGGCGGGCGGTTTGCGCGCTTACCGCCGAGCCGTCTTCGAGCTCGCGGTGGCCAGCGCCGTCGAGGTGCAGCACCACCTGATGGCGGTCGCCACCGCCACGCCGGCCGCTCCCGGGCGTCAGCGACGCCTCTGCCATCGCGACAACGGCATCGGTGTTGCGCTGCGGAGGCGTCGGCGTCCCGTCGCTCGTCGTCACCCGTTGCCCGATTGGTCCCCCCGCGAGGAGATGACCGTGACGAATCGCCTCCACCAGCAGGGCGCCGTCGTCCGCGCTGAGCCGCCCGCGCACCGAGAGCGTCCCGTCGTCCTCCCACGCCCACGCGAAGAACGTGTCAGGCGAGGGTCCGTCCTCCGCCACGGCAATGGCGCTGCGGTATGCACGCACCGTGCGCTCCAGCTGAGCAGCGGTCGCGGCGTTCGCGAGCTCGAGCAACTCCTCCTCGGTCTCAGGTACGGCGACTCGCGTGAGCGCGCGAACCTTCGAGTAGCTGATCGAGCCGCGACCGAACGCGTCGCGGATTCGTGGCAGCTCCCTCAAATCCCGCGCCACGCGGACGTGTTCGCGCGCGGCCCGCGCCGTCAGACCGCACGTCCAGGCGAGCCAGGAGGTTGCCGAGTGAAAGCCCCAGGACAGGTGGCACTCACGGCGGTCGAACTCCGCGATCAGCAGCAGCCAGCGGCATGTCGCGGCGTAGATGTGAGCGGCGAGCGTCTTGATCTCGTGCTCGAGATGCTCAGTTTCGATCTCACTCGGATCGGGCGGGTGATCGAACATATGTTCGTAGAATAGGTGGGCTGGCGGACGGAACTTTCCAGGGGCCCCTCGGCGCGATTATCTACCCCATTTGGGGGAGGTTCCGCGGTACCGCCGCCTCCGCGTAGCCAGGACGGGCTACATCCAGCTTGCGAATTACGTGCTCGCGCAGCCGGGTGGCGACAGCGTCGAGCCGACCATCCAACTCGCCGCGACGAATCGCAGCGGCGAGATCAACCGCGCACGCCCGAGCTGCCGCGTCGGCCTCATGCGCCGGGACGTGCGGCTCGACGGGACGGCCCAGCAGCTCGCGAAAGAGCCGGACATCCGCCAGCGACGGCTCTGCCCCGGCGCGCAGCTCGCGCGCGATCACCGCGCAGAGGTTCGCGAGCACGAGCACCTGAAAGCGACGCTCGCGCGGTACCCACTCGCGCACCTTCGCGAATAGGTCCGCCGCCATCGCATCGAGGAGCTCGGGCGCTGTCGGTCGGTCCTGCATTACGCGACCAGCTCCAGCAGATCCCACTCCGGCTCGCAGATCCGCCGGCCGAGCGACGCGAGCTCGGCGCTTGGGCGGACGCCGGTGAGGTGATCGTGCGCCTGGCGCGCGCAGATCACCGCCCACTTCGCATTGCCCATCGCCTCCCACCAACGCAGCCGCTCGGGCTCAACGGGCGCACCACCTGCATCGACGTAGGCGGCCAGAAACTCGTCGACCTCCCCCATCCCCGCCACCGGAAGCGAGTCGTTGCCGAAGCGCCACGCGCGGATCATGGGCCAGCCGAGGTCCTCGGCCGGGTCGCCGAGATGACAGAGCTCCCAGTCGATCACCGCCGCGAGCCCGTCTTCATCGACGATCAGGTTTCCCAGCCGGAAGTCGCCGTGGACGAGCGCGGGCCGCTCCGGCGGTTCCGGCGCGCTCAAGCGCAGCAGGCGCAGGCCCGCCTCGAGCGCCGGCAACGGCTCGCCGATCGCGTCGAGCTCTGCCTCGCAGAAATCGCACGCCTCGAGCGCCGGATCCCCGTCCTCGCCGCCTCGCAAACCGTCCGCAACACCCTCGGGATCGAGCGCGTGAATGCGTGCCAGCTCGGCTCCCATCTGCTCGGCCATTCGCTCGCGAGCGGCCGCGTACTCGTTGCGGCGCAGGATCCGCGGTGCGACGGACGTGCCAGGGACATGGCGCATGAGAAAGCCCGCCGTGCCGAAGCGCCCGCCGGCCGGCTCGAACGCGATCGGCCCGGGGACCGTCACGCCCCCCTCGGCAGCGAGCTCCACCACCGCGAACTCGAGCGCCAGTGGAATCCACGACTCCCCACCGGGCGGGTCGCGCCGCAGCACCCAGCGGACGTCCGCCGACTCAATCAGCCACGCCTCCCGGGAGGCGCCACCCTCGATCGGGGATAGCTCAAGCTCGCCCGGATCCGCGCGATCGGCCTCGATGAGCACCTCGCGAACGGCCCCGGGATCGGGTCCGTCGTCCATTCGCGCGGCGATGCTAGTCGCGCTTGAGCTTTGTCTGCGTGGTCACGGTGTTCGCCGTACCACCCGTCGGCGTAAACGTGACGGCCGCCGAGACATTGAGCTTGCCCTTGCGCTTGAGCTTCTGCCGAGCCGAGCCGACCGACTTGAACTTGACCACCACGTTCCCCGCCGTGGCCGAGCTCAAGGCTTGCGGCTTCAGCTTCGGCGACTC
The DNA here is from genome assembly GCA_963746215.1 of uncultured Solirubrobacterales bacterium. Taxonomy (GTDB): domain Bacteria; phylum Actinomycetota; class Thermoleophilia; order Solirubrobacterales; family 70-9; genus WHSW01. The sequence goes on along the minus strand of CAVVAT010000012.1, from coordinate 228,155 downwards.
GAGCGACACGGTGCCGGGGCCCGGGAGCGTGATCGGAAGGGTGGCGGTCCCCCTGTCCTTATTGCGGCTCAGCTTGCCGAGCAGGATCTGGTTCGAGGGGGGATTGTTCGGATTCGTCGGGTTGGTGGGATTGGTCGGATTGGCGGGGGGTGTCGGCGTCGCCGGCGTCGGCGCCTCGCAGACGGCGGCCACCTTGAACTCGGCCTCCGGGCCGATGTTGAAGACCTGGGTCCGCCAACCGAGACCGATGGTTGGTGCGTTGTTCTTGTCCTGCGATGCGTAAACGAGACCGTTGTCCTGGGCCGCGCCGCTGCTCACGATCTCACCGCGGGGAATCGTGCCGATAACTCCCCCTGAGACCATGCGCTGGGTCGACGGACAGACCACGCCAATGTTGTCGACCTCGCCTGGCTGAAGCGTCTCCGTATCGATCGCAACCGTCGCCGTCGAGGTCGGTGAGCACAGCGCGTACATCCGGTAGGTCGGAGGGATTGTGCTGTCGGTCACCATCGACACGAACCATCCTCGCGGGATGTCTCCGGTGACGGTGTTGGATGACTGGAAGGTCTCGTCGACGGGCCCGCTGGCCTCAAGCCGACCGGCTCCGAGGATGCCGCCGCCGACCGCGCGCTGACCGGTCGGGCATGGCATCGTCCCCGATCCCTGCTTCGCGCCATCCGGACTCGCGGAGACCCCGAGCGTGGTGGTGTGGACGGTTGCGTCACTGCTGGCCGAACAGACCGCGTATGTCGAGTAGTTCTTACTCTGGCCGCTGTTGTTGTACAGGCTCGAGAACCAGCGCCCCGGGCGGTCACCGGTGGCGAGAAAGCCACCGTTCGCCGCCTGCGGACCACTCTCCTGGAGCCACATCGTGCCGCCCGAAGAGGAGCGGATGCCTCCCCCAAGCGCAGCCTCCGTGCTCGCACACCCGACCGGTGCCGTGGCGATGGTCCCGGTCCCGACGAACCCGGTCTCCACGTAGACCAGCCGCGCGTCGTCGCCGGCTGCGGCGTGAGCGGTGCCGACAAGGCCGAGCGTCAAGGCAAGCGTAATCGTGGCGAGGCGTCTCACCACACGCATGATTGGCGCATCCTCTCCCGCCGTCCATACCCCAAGAGGGTGGATGGACCACCCCCACCGGCCCTACTCGTAGATCAGCTTGAGCTTTTCCTTCTGAACGCTGGGCGAGCCACCGTCCGGAATGAAGGTGAGCTGCACCTTTGCCTTGAGCTTGCCCTTGCGCAGCAGCTTCTCTTGCGGCGGGCCCTTGGCAGCCAACACCGACAAGCCGACGTCCTCGGCCTTCTTGGCGACGTTCACCTGATACCTGAGCTTCGACGACCGAAGGGTCACGGTGCCCGGGCCAGGAACGGCGAGGACGATCGCCCCTCGGCCCTTCTCCTTATCCCGGTAAAAGCGGCCGATCTCGAACTGGTTCGACACGGTGTCGGGCTCACCGCCGGCCGGCGGCTCCGGTGGCGCGGGATCGCCGGGGTCGATCGTCGGAGGCGGAGCATTCGGAGCGGTCGCGCTCTCACACACACCGGCCACCTTGAACAGCACGTTGGAGCCGACGATGCTCCAGACCGAGCCATGCCACCCGCCGGCGATGCCCGGCGTGCCGGCCGACGCGTAGTTGGTGGCGCTACCGGGTGCGCTCGAAACGATCCACGCGTAACCGGCATCGTCGATCACGCCGCCCGACAGGGCTCGCTGGCCCGTGGGACATGTCAGGCCGGTGTGACCACCCGTGTTTGGAGCGAGAACCAGCGACTCAACCTGGACGGTCGCCGTGGAAGTTGCCGAGCAGATCGCATACACACGGAAGCGGTCACCCTCGTCGCCCTTGACCGCGCCGAGCCACCCGACTGGGACATCGCCGTCGTTCGTGCTCGATACCTGCGAGGTCTCGTCCACTGGGCCGTTGGCCATGACGAATCCCGCGTAATTGGCGTTCTCCGCGATAACGCCGCCACCAATCGCGCGCTGTCCCGTGGGGCACGTCGCGACCGCCCGGCCGATAGGAAAGTCGCCTGCGCCCTTGGCGGCCGTGAACTTGACCATCCGCACGCTCTTGGCGTCCGTGCTCGCCGAGCAGATCGCGTAGCTGACCGCCGTTCGAGGCTGGGTTCCGACGTTTTGCACCAAGTTCTGAAACTGCGAGGGGAGTCCGCCCTCTTCGAGAAATCCCCCGGTCGAAGACAGCGGGCCGCCAGCGCGTACGACGATGTCCTTCGGAAAGCTGAAGTAACGCACTCCACCACCGAGCGCCACCTCGCCCGTCGGGCATGCGACGACGTCCGAAGACGGCACCCCAGCATTGTTCGCGCTCTGCTGGTGTACGAGAAAATGAGCGTCGTCGCCGGCGCCCGCCTGGGCGGTTGCGGGGATGGTCACCGCGGCGGTGGCCAGCAGCGTGGCCAGCCAAATCAAACGCGCACGAATTCCCTGCACGAACGCCTCCTTGCCGTCTCCCTGCTGAAGCAGGGGCGACTCTAGCGCTCTAGCCGACTTCGACGGGCTCGTCGTCGCGGCCGGCAAGCCGGTCGCGGCCACGCTGCACGGCCGAGAGGAACTTCTCGAGGTTGACCTCGAGGGTGGAGAGGATCTCGTCGGCGTAGTCCTCGGCACCAAGGCGGATCTGGCGCTCGGTCTCCCGAGCGTCCTCGATGATCTCCTCGGCGGCGCGCTCGGCCTGGCGATAGACCTCTTCGCTCGAGATCAGACGCTCGGACTGCTCGCGGGCTTCCTTGACGACGCGCTCGGCCTCACGCTTGGCCTCGGCGAGCATCTCCTGACGCTCCTTGACGATCCAGCGCGCCTGCTTGATCTCCTCGGGGATCGTGGCACGCATCTGGTCGAGCAGATCGTAGATCTCCTCGCGATCGACACGAACCTGATCCGTGAGCGGCACCGGCCGCGCGTTGTGGATCAGGTCGTCGAGCTTGTCTATGAGTACAAGGACGTCCATTGAGTCGTGACAGGATACGGGGCGGCGGCCGTAACGGCTGCTAGACGCGGGTTTCGGCGCTTTGCTGCAAGCTCCTGCCCATCACGCCTCCCGCGTGTGCTCGCGCAGCGCCTCGGCGACGGCAGCTGGGACGAGGTCGCTGACGTCGCCTCCGAAGGTCGCCATTTCCTTCACGCCGGTGGATGACAGGAAGCTGTATTCCGACGACGAGAACAGGTAGACCGACTCGACGTCCGGTGCCAGCTTGCGGTTGAGCTGGTTCATCTCCAGCTCGTACTCGAAATCCGAGATCGCGCGGATTCCCTTGAGGATCACGGAGGCGCCGCGCTCGCGCGCGAAGTCGACGACGAGGTTGGTGAAGATCTCGACCTCGACGTTTTCGAGGTGCGACGTCGCGTCGGCGATGAACTGGCGACGCTCGTCCGCCGTGAACATCGACTTCGACTTGCGGATCCCCTGGCCGACGACGCCAACGATCACCCGGTCGAAGACCTTCGACGCGCGGGTGATGATGTCGACGTGACCGTTGGTCACCGGGTCGTAACTGCCCGGGCACACGGCAACGCGTTCTCCGTTCACTGGTCAGCCCTCATCGTTTGGCGTAGATCCGGATCAGCGCCTCGCCGATCCGCCGTTCGTCGACGAGCTCAATCTTGGGCATGTCGATCGTGAGCGGGTGGCGCGCGGAGCTTTCGAGCACGAGGCGGCCGTGCTTTGCGAGACGTTGCGGCAGGTGTTCCTCGAGCTTCGGCTCAAGACTGGGCGCAAGCTTATAGGGCGGATCGCAGAAGACCAGGCCGAAGCGGTCGTCACTTCGCTCGAGGTAGCGGATCGCATCGGAGCGAACGATCTCGCAGCGGTTGGCTATCCCCAGCTCCTCGGCGTTTCGCCGAGCCAGCGCAGGCGCCTTGTCCACGAGCACCGCCGAGTCGGCGCCGCGCGAGATCGCCTCGATTGCGAGCGCTCCGGTGCCGGCGAAGAGATCGAGGACGCTCAGCCCCGAGAGGTGGTCGAGGACCGCGAACAGCGTCTCGCGGGCGCGGTCGGAGGTCGGTCGCACGTCCTTCGATCCCGCCGGAGGGGACGCGAGCTTGCGGCCACCGAGCCTGCCGCCCGTGATCCTCATGCGGCTATGCCTTCCCTCTCATCGCCGAACTGCGCCCGAGCGGCATCGAGGAACGGGCCGAGCTCGGGTGCGTCCAGACGCCCATGGCGTTCGAGCAGCTCGCGGACCTCGGCACGCGCCGCAGCGAGCAGCTCCGCGTCCTCGGGCAGCTCGGCAACGCGGTAGCGAGGCAACCCGCTCTGCAGGGTCCCGAGGATCTCGCCCTCTCCCCGCAGTGTGAGGTCGACCTCGGCGAGCTCGAAGCCGTCGGCCGCGCTGGCGATCGCCTCCATGCGCCGTTTCGCGAACTGCGACTCGACGTCGGCGAAGAGGATGCAGTGGCTCTCGTGCTCGCCGCGGCCGACGCGGCCGCGAAGCTGGTGCAGCTGTGAGAGCCCGAAGCGCTCGGCGCCCTCAATCAGCATCACGGTCGCGTTTGGAACGTCGATGCCGACCTCGATCACGGTCGTCGCAACGAGGACGTCCGCCGCGCCGGAGACGAAGCGCTCCATCGCCGCGGCCTTCTCGCGCGACGACATCTGGCCGTGCAGCAGCTCGACCTCGAACTCCGCGAGCTCCCCCGCGCGCAGCCGCTCGGCCTCGGCGCTCGCCGCCTTCGCCCGCAGCTTCTCCGAGTCCGCGACCAGCGGGCAGACGACGTAGGCCTGGCGACCTTCACGCAGGCGCTCGCGGATGAACTCATAAGCGCCGGCGCGACGCTCCTCCCCCACCACCCATGTCTTGATCGGCTGGCGCCCCGCGGGCAACTGGCGGATCGTCGTCGTATCGAGGTCGCCGTAGGCGGTCAGCGACAGCGTCCGCGGGATCGGCGTCGCGGTCATGTGCAGAACATGTGGCGCCGCATCCCCCGGGCCCTTCGCGTCGAGCGCCGCGCGCTGGCGGACGCCAAAGCGATGCTGCTCGTCGACGACGCACACGGCAAGCCCGGAGAAGGCGACGTCGGGCTCGATCAGCGCATGCGTGCCGACGATCAGGCCGAGCTCGCCGCTCGCCAGTCGCGCCAGCGTCTCGCGCCGCCGGGCGGCGCCGGTTGCCCCCGTGAGCAGTGCGAACGGGATCGCCTCGTTGCCCAGCAGCGCGTCGAGCGTCGCGGCATGCTGCTCTGCGAGCGTCTCGGTCGGCGCCATCAGCGCGGCCTGGTGTCCGGCCTCCAGCGCGCGCAACATCGCGTAGACCGCCACCGCCGTCTTGCCCGAGCCGACCTCGCCCATCAGCAGCCGCTGCATCGGCTTGCCTGCCGCAAGATCGGCATCGATCTCGGCGCAGGCCGCGCGCTGGTCGCCTGTCAGCTCGAACGGAAGCGATGCGAGCCAGCGGCCGACCAGCTCGCCCGCGTCGCCGATCGCGATCCCGGCTCGCGCTTCGCGACGGCGCCCCCGCCGAACCGCGAGCGCCGCCTGATGCAGGCACAGCTCCTCGAAGGCAAGCCGCTCGCGGGCGGCGGTCGCCTCCTCCGACGATTCAGGGAAGTGCGCGGCTCGCAGCGCATCGGCCTCGCCGCAGAGCCCGCGCCGCGCGCGCAGCTCAGCCGGCAGCGGCTCGACGGCGTCCGGAGCCACCGCCATCGCCTGCCAGGCCCATTCACGCAGACGCGTGGCCGAGAGATCGCGCGAGGCGTTGTGAACGGGAACGATGCCGGTGGTGTGCAGGCCGGCCTCGCGCTGCCCGGCGGATGGGGAGCCGCCGCCGGCGACGATCTCGTGTGTGGTGACGCGAAAGCCGCGGCGGTCGAGCTTGCCGTTGAGAAGCAGGCGGGTGCCCGGGCTCAGTCGCTCCGCGAGGTATGCCTGGTTGAACCAGACCGCCTTGACCGGCCCGCTGGCGTCCGCGCAGGCGGCCTCGATGATCTTGAGATTGCGGCGGTTGGTATGGCGCAACCGCGCCGAGCGCACGGTGACCATCACCGTCGCCTCCTCTCCGAGCCGCAGCTCCGAGACCTCGCGAATGCCGGCGCGGTCGCGGTGGCCGTGCGGCAGATGCCAGAGCAGGTCGCCGATGGTCTCAATGCCGATCGCCGCCGCCGCCTCGGCGAGCTTCGGCCCGGCGCCCTTCAATGTCGTGATCGGCGCATCGAGGCGACTCGGGCGACCCGCCCCCCGCCGGGGGATGTCGCGCAACGACTCGCGATCCTGCTCTGAGCCTGTGCCGATCGCGCGCGGTATCCCCACGCCCGCAGAGGCTAGGCTGCGCTTGGGATGGCACCGATTGCCGACAGACTTGCGGAACTCGGGCTCGAGCTGCCGAAGCCGTTCGCCGCGCCTCCCGGAATCGAGTTCAAGTTCGACCTCGTACATGTCCTCGAGGACATGGCCTTCGTCTCAGGGCACCTGCCGATGGATGGTGCCGAGGTCCTGGTGACCGGGCGCGTCGGGGATGAGCTCGACGTCGACGCCGGCTACGAGGCAGCGCGATTGGTCGGGCTCTCGATCCTGGCCTCGCTCGAGCAGGAGCTCGGCGACCTCGACCGAGTCAAGAGCTGGGTGAAGGCGCTCGGGATGGTCCAGTGCGGCGACGGCTTCGACAAGCCGCCCGCGGTCATCAACGGCTTCACCGACCTCATCCTGGAGATCTGGGGCGAGCCGGCCGGTCGCCACGCGCGCTCCGCGATCGGCGTCGAACAGCTCCCGTTCAACGCCCCTGTCGAGATCGAAGCGGTCGTCCAGATCCACTAGCGATGGTTGCGGAACATCCGCTCGACGTACGCGTACCCGGGCCGCGTGCGTAGCGGCGCGATGAAGTCCTCGAGCGCCGGTGGGAAGTCGCCGAGCATGTGCGGACCCTCGACCGGATTGACCACCGGGTAGAAGAGCGCCGCGGCGGTCAGGTCGGCGACGGTGAACTCGTCGCCGACGAGGTAGTGACCGTCCGTCGTCTCGAGCTCGGCCTCGAGCCGGTCAAGCGCTGTCAGCACCGCGGCCCGAGCGTCGTCCGCTGCCGTGTCGGCCGAGACGCGGTAGCGCAGCTGGGTGAAGCCCGTCGCGAAGACCCGAGCGAAATCGCGGGATCCGGGCAGGCGCTTCAGTGGGCCGGGCGCCATCTGCTCGGAGAGGTCGGCCATTCGCTCGGGATCCCGGCGGAGCTCGTGCCAGACGAGCAGGCGGATCTGTGGACCGAGGTTCTCGTCGAAGTACTCCTCGAGGTCGAGGGCACGTCGGCGCGGCTCGGGATCCTCCGGATAGAGCGGCTTGTCCGGCCGGTATTCCTCGAGCGCGGCGATGATTGCCGACGAGTCGCCGATCGCCTCGCCGTTGATCTGCAGCACCGGGAACGTCTTCGATCGGCCACGGGTGAGAACGCCGGCGATCGCCATGTGCGCACCCGGCAGGGGCGCGCGACGCTCGTGGTCGACCCGCTTGTGCGCGAGCGCCCAGCGGACCTTCTCGCTGTAGTGCGAGACCGGGAGATGCCAGAGGACCGGCTTGTCTGCCATCAGGAAACCTCGATCTCCGATAGTCGCAGAGATACGAGGGTCGGCCCCGGCAGCGCGCGGTTACGCAGGCCGATCGGGCGCACCCAGCGACGTGTCGGAAACAGCAGCCCGTCAGCCTCCACGTGGTCGGCGCACATGTGCGCAGCGTGCGCCCAGCGTCCGACGATCTCGGCGGTGTAGTCGTGGCGGCGCAGGCGCAGGTCGGCGTCGTAGTAAAAGACCTGGTCCGGAGAGTGGGTGTGGATTTCAGGCGGGAAGGTCACCGCGAGGCGCCGCCAAACATCTCCGCTGGCACCGCCGTCGCGCCACGGCTCGATCTCCTCAACCGCGACACCGGGCTCCTCCAACAGGAAGGGCGCGGCGATGTAGTTCCACCACGCGTAGCCCGCGAAGTAGGTGAGGTCCAGCGTGTCCCAGCGCAGGTTGCGCCTCACGCCGGCCCGCCCGAAGAACAGTTCGCGTGGGTGCTCGCGCGACTCGAGCACCTCCCCGTCGTCGGTCTCAACCCGGACGGCACCGCGGTCGAACACACCGCGGCTGCCGGGCGCGGGGAACGGGGAGAAGCTGGAGACGGGATCGTGAAGGTCGACGGTGATCTCGCCCTTGAGCTGCCGGCCCGGCACCCGCGTGCGCAGCAGCAGCCCGCCGCAGTCGATCTGCGCGTGCAGCTGGCTGGCGGCGGCCCAGCGCTCGCGTCCGCCATGCGCGGCGATCACGTCATCTAGGAGCTTCAAGGGACTGAATAAGGCGCCTCAACAGCGGCGCGGCTCGGCTTCGTTTCGCTCCGCCTCACTGAACGGCGATGAGCCACGAATAGTTCTCGGTGCCGCCCGCGTGATGCTCGAGCTCGGCGCCGTCCGAAAGCGGGAGCAGCAGATCCTCCACGGTCACGTCGCTTGGTGCCGCGGCCCCGTCGATCACGGTGACGATCTCGGCGCCTTCAGAGAGGGTCCGCACGGTCTCGACGAGGGTCGAGCCGATGCCGCCCCACGCCACGATCTTGTCATCGGCGAACCCGACCGAGTCGCCGCGGACGAAGCGGCCCTCGGCGTCGTCGCGGGCGGCCGGGGCCACCGCGCCAACGCGGATCTCCGACAGCCCGCTGGACAGCCGCTCCGCGTTCGCGGCAGCGTCGTCCGTGGGATCGAGCTCGACGAGCGCGGCGAGCGCGGCCTGCTGGGCGGTCGACGCGACGACGACGACAGTGCGCCCCTCCTTGCCCGCGAGCCTGGCGGCCTCCTCCGCGGCCATGATCACGTTGTTCGAGTTCGGCATCAGCACCACCTGGTCGCCAGGGCAGCGCTCAATTGCCGCGAGCAGGTCCTGAGTAGACGGATTCAGCGTCGGGCCGCCGTCGACGACCGTGGCGCCGAGGCTCTTGAACATGCTCTTCATCCCCTCACCGCTTGCCACCGCGACCACGCCGGTATGGCCGGCGCCGAGCCGTGCGCGCTGGTCGGCGACCTGCTCGTGCATGTCGGCGATGTCCTCGCGGGTCACGTCGCCTGCTTCGGCGAACAGCGCCTTCGCGGCCTCGGGATCGTCGGTGTGGACGTGGATCTTCAGAGTCGAGCTGTCACCGACGACCAGAACCGAGTCGCCCAGACCCTCGAGGCCCGAGACGAAGGAGTCGCCGTTGAGGTCATCGCCGGTGACGATGAAGTTCGTGCAGAAGCGGTACTCGGAATCGGCGTGGTGCACCTGGTCGAGGCGCGCCGCCGCGTAGTGCGGGATCTCCGGTAGATGCGCCTGCTCCCCTGCGAGCCCGGCGACCATGCCACGGATGATCACGACAAGGCCCAGGGCGCCCGCGTCAACGACACCCGCCTTCGCCAGAACCTCCAGCTGCTCGGTCGTGCGGCGAACCGCCTCCTCGCCGGACACCAGCGCCGTCGCCAGCATCTCGGCGAGCAGGGCGTTCTGCTCGTCCGCGGTCGCCTCAGGATCGAGGCGCTCGCGCTGCCATTGCGCGCGGCGCTCGCTGACGGCGTCGGCCATCGCCCGGATCACTGTGAGCATGGTGCCCTCGGCCGGCTCGCGAACCGACGTGTAGGCGCGGTCGGCCGCGTTGGTCAATGCCGCCTCGATCAGCTCCGGGTCGATCAGCCGGCCGGGCGGGGTCGCGACTTTCTCGGCTGCGCCGCGGACGATCTGGCTGAGGATCACGCCGGAATTGCCGCGCGCGCCCATCAACGCGGCGCGGGCGACCTCACGGACGATCTCAGGCCGCCGGGGGTTGCCGTTCGAGCGCTGCTCGAGCGTGTCGAGCTCGTCAAGCACGTGACGCATGGTCAGCGCCATGTTGTCCCCCGTGTCCCCGTCGGCCACCGGAAAGACGTTGAGGTCGTTGATCTCCTCGCGGCGCTCCTCGAGATGCGAGAGCGCGACGCCCACCACGTGGCGGAAACGGACTATCGATAAGTCCGGCACGGCGGAAGAGACTACTTCCCGCGCGGGAAGCTAAGCGTGCTTGGTGACCTTGTTCGACTTCAGGCAGCGCGTGCAGACGTACACGCGGCGCGGGCGGCCGGAGTCATCGATCCGGACCTTCTGAAGGTTCGGGTTGAAGCGCCGGCGGGTCGCGACCATCGAGTGGCTTCGCGAGTTGCCGAACGCGGGACCCTTGCCGCAGCTGAAGCAGACCTTTGCCATGAGGCGCGTAAGAGTAGCGGCTGCGATCGCGGAGGCCGGAGGCCGAAGCGGAGCCCTGGCGCCGTTGAGCCAGCTAATTCTGCGTTTCTAGATGGTCGCGCGCAGCTCGGCCGAACGCAGCACGGCAAGCGCGGCGTTGCGGCCCTGGTCGCGCTTGTCGCCACCGGCGCGCGCCTCCGCCTGCTCGCGGGTGTCGCAGGTGATCACCCCGAAGGCGCACGGCACGCCCGTGGTGAGCTGAACCTGGGTGATGCCCGCGGCGGCCTCGCCGCAGACGAAGTCGTAGTGGTCGGTCTCGCCGCGGATCACGACGCCCAGACAGGCGACACCGTCGAAGCGCCCGGATTCGGCGCAGAGCTTTGCCGCGAACGGCAGCTCGAACGCACCCGGCACCTCGAACACATGGACCGACGTCGGGCTGACGTCGTGCTCGACGAACGCCTCGGTCGCGGAGTTGGTCAAGGACTGCGCAAGGTCCTCGTAGAACGTTGCGACGCAGATCGCATATTCCCCTGTCGGAACAAATCCCGCCGGCTGCTCCGCTTCGCGTCCGCTGCCGTCGGGGTCAGTCAAGCTTCGAATCCTTCTCGTGCTCGGCGCGGATCAGTTCTTCGTCGAGCGGTAGGCCCTGGTGGTGAAGCACGTGGCCCATCTTGTCGCGTTTGGCGTCCAGGTAGCTCTGGTTGTGCGGATTCGGGACCGACTGGATCGGCACCTGCTCGGCGACCGAGAGGCCGTAACCCTCGAGCCCGTGGATCTTCTTCGGGTTGTTGGTGAGGATGCGGATGCTTGTGAGTCCGAGGTCGACGAGGATCTGCGCGCCGATCCCGTAATCGCGGAGGTCAGCCGGCAGCCCGAGCTTGAGGTTGGCGTCGACGGTGTCGAGCCCCTCCTCCTGAAGCTTGTAAGCGCGCAGCTTGTTCAGCAGGCCGATCCCGCGGCCCTCCTGCGAGAGGTAGAGCAGGACGCCCGAGCCCTCCTGCTCGATCATCGCCATCGCCGCCTCAAGCTGCTCACCGCAATCGCAGCGCAGCGAGTGAAAGACGTCCCCGGTGAGGCACTCCGAGTGGACGCGTACGAGCACGTCTTCCGCGCCGGAGACGTTGCCCTTGACCATCGCCACGTGGTGCTTTTCGTCGAGCAGCGAGCGGTAGCCGACGGCGGTGAACTCACCGAACGCGGTCGGAAGCTTCGTCGCGACGACCCGCTCGACCAGCCGCTCGGTGCGCCGCCGGTAGGAGATCAGGTCGGCGACCGTGACCATCTTCAGCCCGTGACGCTCGCAGTAGGGGACTAGATCCGGCACGCGAGCCATCGTCCCGTCGTCGTTCATGATCTCGCAGATCACCCCGGCCGGATTGAGGCCGGCAAGGCGGGCGAGGTCGATCGACGCCTCGGTCTGGCCGGCGCGCTCGAGGACGCCGCCGTCCTTGGCGCGCAGAGGAAAGACATGGCCAGGCTGCACCAGCGACTCCGGAGTCGAGCGCGCATCGATCGCGACCTGAATCGTGTGAGCGCGGTCGGCGGCGGAGATCCCGGTGGTCACGCCCTCGCGGGCCTCGACGGAGACCGTGAAGGCCGTCTGCAGCGGCGCCTCGTTCTTTGCCGCCATCAGGTTGAGACCGAGCTCGTCGCAGCGCTCGCCGGTGAGCGTCAGGCAGATCAGGCCCCTTCCCTCCTTCGCCATGAAGTTGATCGCCTCTGGCGTCGCGAACTGAGCAGCCATCGTCAGGTCGCCCTCGTTCTCGCGCGTCTCGTCGTCGCAGACGACGACCATCCGACCACGGCGGATCTCATCGATCGCCTCTTCGATCGTCGCGAACTTGGACTCGGTTGCGGTGTCGCTCATCGATTCACTCCTTGTTGAAGCCTAGAAGCCGCTCGACGTAGCGGGCCACCACGTCGAACTCCAAGTTGACCCGCGTGCCCTCGGCTGCGGCGCCCAGGGTCGTGCGCTCGAGCGTCTCGGGGATCAGCGAGACCTCGAACCAGTCGGCGTCGAGCGCCGCGACCGTGAGGCTGACGCCGGCGACGGTCACCGAGCCGTGCTCGACGAGGTAACGCTCGAGGCCGTCGGGGACGCCGATGCGAACTCGCCTCGCGAAGCCATCCTCGGCTACCGACCTCACCTCGCCGACGGCGTCGACATGGCCCTGCACGATGTGGCCGCCGAGCGGATCGCCCGCGCGCAGCGCCGGCTCGAGGTTGACCGGGTCGCCCGCGGCGAGCTCGCCGAGCGAGGTAAGCGAGAGCGTCTGGTTCATCACGTCAGCCTCGAAACCGGCGGCGCTCAATCGCGTTGCGGTGAGGCAGGCGCCGGACACCGAGACCGAGTCGCCCTCGGCGAGCTCGCCGGCAAAGCTCGCGGTGATCGCGATCCGCGCTCCGGCGTCGCCGTGATCGATCGAGGCGACGCTGCCCAGCTCTTTGACGATCCCGGTGAACATCACCACTCCCGCAGTCGCGCGGTCGCGAGCATGTCGGCGCCGCTTCGCGTCCAGTCAACCGCGAGCGGGCCGAGAGCGTCGGCCACCGTGTCCGCCTGGGGGCCGACGGCAAGCGGCCGCCCTGACCCGAGCAGGATCGGTGCGATGAAGATCCGCAGCTGATCAACGTGCTCGGCCGCCAACAGGGAGCCGGCGAGCTCGGCGCCACCCTCGACCAGCAGGGATGTGATGCCCGCGCTGCCAAGCGCGTCGAGCGCGTCGGCCAGGCGGCGGTCGCGGTCACCGCCGAGCTCGATCACCTCGGCGCCGGCGACGCGCAGCGCCTCAACGCGGTCACGGTCGGCCTCGGCGGCGGTGACGACCAGCAGGCGTGCCTCGTCGATCGAGCCGATGAGGGCGGAGTCCGGCGGCAGTCGCGCCTCGGAATCGAAGATCACCCGCGCGGGCTGGCGAATTGCGTCGGAATCGTCGACGTCGCGCGCGGTCAACAGGGGATCGTCGGCGAGGGCCGTCCCGATCCCGACCGCGACCGCATCGGCCTCAGCGCGCCAGCGATGAACCAGGGCGCGGCTCTCCGGCCCGGAGATCCACTTCGAGTCGCCGCCGCTGGTCGCGGTGAAGCCGTCGAGACTGATCGCGGACTTGAGCGTCACCAGCGGCCGACCGGTAATCGCGTGCTTGCGAAAGGCCTGAGCCAGGATTCGCGCTGCTGTCGCCTCGGCCCCGTCGGCGAAGACCACCTCCACACCCTCGTCGCGAAGAATTCCGGGGCCCCGACCGGCGGCCTTCTCGGTGGGGTCGTCGCAGCCGATCACGACCCTGGCAACCCCTGCGGCCAGGAGCGCGTCAGTGCACGGCGGCTGGCGTCCCTGGTGCGCGCAGGGCTCGAGCGAGACGTAGACGGTCGCCCCGGCCGGGTCGCCACCCCGCTCGCGACAGTCGGTGAGCGCCGCAACCTCGGCATGGACGCCGCCGAGCTCGGCGTGCCAGCCCTCGCCGATGACCTCGTCGCCGCTTACAACCACCGCGCCGACGGGCGGGTTCGGGCTCACCCGGCCGACCCCGCGCGCCGCCAGCTCGCAGGCGCGACGCAGGTGAGCGCGATCCTGGGCTGTGGCAGTAGCTGTCATGCCGGTGAGGGTGGTGATTGACTGGTCAGTCAATGGCTGAGAATACTCTCAAGCGCTCCGCCGGCACGCTTTCGGCCGGCGTGGGCGCCGCCGGGCTCCTCACCTACGTCTACTTCGCCCTCGCGTCGCACAACCTCGACGCGAACGCCTATGGGGAGATCGTCGTCCTCTGGTCGGCCGTGTTCGTGACGATCTCGGTGCTCCACCGGCCCGTCGAACAGCTGATTTCGCGAGGCGTTGCCGAGCGGCGCACGCGCGGAGAGCCGATCGGGCCGGTGCTGCGAGAGGCCGCGAAGATCCAGGGCCTCGTGGCGCTTGGCTTCGCAGCCGTGGCGCTCGTATTGCGCGAGCCAGTGCGCGACGAGTTGCTCTCGGGCTCGACCACGCTCTATTGGATCTACGTCGGCTCCGTCCTCGCCTTTGCAGCGAGCTTCTTCGCTCGTGGCTACCTCGCGGGAGAGGGCCGCTTCGGGCTGCTTGCCGCGCTGCTGGTGAGCGAGTCGTTCTCTCGCATGGCCTTCGCGCTTGCGGTCGCCGTCGGCATCGCGGCCGGGCGCGATGCCGTCGCTGCGGGGATCGTTGCCGCGCCATTGCTCTCCCTCACCGTCGTGCCGCTCGCATTCGGACATCGGGCAGCTCGCGCCTCCGCACAGACCCGGCCCGCCGAGTCCTCGGCGCTGGCAGTCCCGGGACTGTCTCGCAGCGGCGCTTTTGCCGGCGCCGTGCTGCTGATCATGCTCAGCGAGCAGATCTTCCTCAACGCCGGCCCGCTGTTGATCAACGCGATCGAGGGCTCGGCCGAGGCCGGGTACATCTTCAACGTGCTGATGCTGGCGCGGGCGCCGTTGCTGGTGTTCCAGGGGATCTCGATCAGCCTCCTCCCCCACCTCACCCGGCTGCGCTCGCGCGGCCACGCCGAGGCCGACGCTGAGTTCTCGGGCTCGGTCGAGCTCACCCTGCGAGCCGTCGCGGTGTTCACGCTGGTCGTCGCAGCAATCGTCGCCGTGGCCGGTCCGGCGCTGATGCAGATCGCGTTCTCCGATCGCTTCACCTACCACCGGCTCGATTTGCTCTTGGTGACCGCCGCGATGGGGCTCTATCTCGCCGCAACCACGCTCAACCAGGCCGCCCTGGCCCGCGGCCTGTCGCGCGAGGCCGCGACCTGCTGGATCGCTTGCGCCGCCGGCTTCCTGGCGTGGAGCGTGCTCCCCGTGCTCGAGCCCGCGCGCCGCATCGAGGTCGGGTTCCTCGGTGCTGCGGCGGTGCTGTTCGCATTGCTGCTGCGGCTCCATCGCAGGCGAGCTAACCCGGCCGCCTAGCCGCTACGGTCACTGCTTGTCGGACTATGAGCTGATCCTCGTCGCTGGCCTGCTGCTCGCGGTTGGTCTCCTCGCGGCAAAGGCGGCCGACCGCGTGCGTGTTCCAGGCCTGCTGCTGTTTCTCGGCCTCGGGATGCTGCTCGGCTCCGAGGGCATCGGCGGGATCGACTTCGGCGGCGACCCGTCCGACTACGAACTCGCTCAGACGCTCGGCACGATCGGGCTGATCCTGATCCTCTTCGAGGGTGGTCTCACCGCGGGTTGGGGTGAGATCCGGCCTGTCCTCGGAACGGCGATCTCACTGGCAACGATCGGCACGGTCGTTACCGCGGTGATCACCGGGTTCGCCGCAGTCGCGCTCTTCGACCTGTCGACGCTCGAGGGACTGCTGATCGGCGCCGCGGTGGCCGCGACCGACAGCGCGGCGATCTTCGCCGTGCTGCGTGGCTCGCACCTGAAGAAGTCGCTCGCCCGCGCCCTCGAGGGCGAGTCCGGGATGAACGATCCGGTAGCGCTGCTGCTCGTCCTCGGCTTCATCGACTGGATCCAGGACCCGGGCTACGGGCTCGCGGACATGGCCGGAACGCTCGCGCTGAAGCTGGCGCTCGGGATCGCTTTCGGCGTCGCCATCGGCTTCGGCGCACGCTGGTGCTTTCGCAACCTCGACCTGCCGAACCCGGGCCTCTATCCGGTCGCGTCGATCGCCACGGTCGCGCTCGCCTACGGCGTGCCTGAGCTGGTCCACGGCTCGGGCTTTCTCTCCGTCTACATCGCGGCTTTGATCCTCGGCACGGGCCCGGTTCCGGCGAAGCCAACGGTCATCGCCTTCCACCAGGGGCTCTCGTGGGTCGCGCAGATCTCGCTCTTCGCGCTGCTCGGGTTGCTCGTCTTCCCGAGCGGCCTTGGCGAGATCGCCTGGGAGGGTCTGCTGCTGTCAGCAACGCTGATCTTCGTCGCGCGCCCGCTCGCCGCGTTCATCGCGAGCGCGTTCTCGCCGTTCAACAACCGCGAGCGGCTGATGCTCGGCTGGGCCGGGCTGCGCGGCGCGATCCCCATCTGGCTTGCGACGTTCCCCGTCGTCGCCGGCGTCGGCGACAACGAGTTGATCTTCAACTCGATCTTCTTCGTCGTCGTCACCTCCACCCTGATTCAGGGCGCGACGTTCGAGCCGCTGGCGCGACGGCTCGGCGTCGTTTCCGACGAGGCAACGCTGCCGCCACCGCTGATCGAGACCGGGATCATCCACGAGCTCGGCGCCGAGTCTTTCGTCTGGAGGATCCGCGAGGGCGACGCGGCCGCGGGCGTGATGGCCAAGGAGCTCGAGCTGCCGCGCGAGGCGCTCGTCAACCTGATCGTCCGCGACGGCGAGGCGCTGCCACCCCGCGGGCTCGACCGAGCTGCATGGCCGGCGACGAGCTCCACATCGTCGCCCGGCTCGAGGTGCTGGACGCGGTTCAGCAGCTCGCCGGCCGCTGGCGCGACGGCCCGCTTGGCGAGCCGCCGGTTGCCGCGCTGCCTGCCGCGCGGCGCCTCGCAGGTGTTCACCGTGCGACCGTGGTCGGACGCCGACGGCGATCCCAGCGCGCCCGCGGAGATCGCCGGCGTCACCGTCGCCAGCCGCCTGCGCACGCGGCGCGACGGCAGCGGCTCGCTGGTGGTGCTCGCCGACGGGCGCTATGCGGCGACCGAGTGCCGAGCTGCTCGCGGTCGGTGGCCGGCGCCGACTCGCCGAGTGGTGCGCGCGACGGGTCAGGCGCGAGGGACTCACACCGG
The DNA here is from genome assembly GCA_963746215.1 of uncultured Solirubrobacterales bacterium. Lineage (GTDB taxonomy): Bacteria > Actinomycetota > Thermoleophilia > Solirubrobacterales > 70-9 > WHSW01. The sequence continues at coordinate 211,307 of CAVVAT010000012.1, read as the reverse complement.
CCGAGCGCGCCTGGTGGCAGGAACTCGTCGGGCGCTCTGAGCGCCCCGGCGCCGCCTCGCGGCGCGCTCGGACCCCGCGCGGTGCGGCTGTCGACTCCGCGCCGGCCGCTTCGCCGCGATTGCGCGCGGTAGGCCGTCGGCCGGATCGTCCGGCGCCGAAGATCGCTGAGCCGGCGACGAAAAGCGTCGCCCCTGCGTCGGCGACACTGCCCACCGTCTCGGCGTCGATGCCCCCGTCGACCTCGAGCAGCGCGTCCGGGACGAGCTCGCGCGAGACGTCTCGACCTTGTCGGGCGAGCGTGGCGATGAACTTCTGACCGCCCCAGCCGGGGTTGACGGTCATGCAGAGCACGAGGTCGGCAACGCCCGCGAGCTCGGAAACCGCTGCCGCAGGCGTGCCGGGGTTGAGCGCGAGACCGGCGAGGCATCCCGCCTCGCGGATCGCGTTGAGGGTGCGGTTCGTGTGCGCGGTCGCCTCGGCGTGGATCGTGATCGAGTCAGCCCCCGCCTTGGCGAACTCGGCGATGTGCTCCTCGGGCCGCGCGATCATCAGGTGGACGTCGATCGCGCCGCCGGCGTCGTGGACCTGGTCGGCGATCGATGCCGCGACCAGCGGCCCGATCGTGATCGGCGGGACGAAGTGGCCGTCCATCACGTCGACGTGGATCACCCGCGCGCCGGCGTCCATCACCTCGGCGACCTGGGCGCCGAGCTTCGAGAAGTCGGCCGAGAGGATCGACGGCGCGATCCGGCGCTTGCTTGTAGACGGAGGAGCTCAAACCGGCTGCAGCATCGAGTGGCCGCAACTCTGGCAGAGCATGTCCTCATCGGTCGACATCCGCACCATCGTCTGGTGCTCGCCGCAGTTGGGACAGCCGGAGACGAGCTCGTAGCGGCGCAGGCAGTAGACGCAGCGATAGCGCCCGGGAAGCTGGGTCGGGCGCAGCCACGGCTCGCCGCAGCCCGGGCAGTTCGGTCGCTTGAGCACTCGCTCGTCCATCACCGAGCCCTCCGAAAGCGCGCGCAGAAGAATCCCGGTCGTGTGGTCGCGCTGAGGCAGCAGCTGCAGGAAGCGCCGATCCGCGCGCGAGGCCGAGCCGCGGATGGGCCGAGCCGAGGTCGTCGGCCTCGACCCCGCTCGCGTAGGTCTCGAGCGCCGCGGCGACGCCCTTCGTTCTCGGGCATCGAGATCGTGCACGTCGAGTAGACGAGCGTGCCGCCGGGCGCCAGCGCCCGTGCCGCGCGGACGAGCAGACGCCGCTGCAGCGACGGCAACCCGCTCGGGGTCAGTCCGGTCCGCGACGCCAGCGCGCGTCGGGCCGCGACGCCAGCGTTCCGAGGTCTGAGCACGGCGGGTCCAAGAGGATCCGATCGTAGTCCGATCCGAGATCGGCCTCGGCCGCGTCGGCGACGACGACCGTCGCCTGGGCGGCTCCGGTCCGCGCGCAGAGCTGCTCGATCTCGGAGGCGCGCCGCGGAGTCGGCCTCGATCGAGCTGATCGAGCCCGCTGTCGCCGCAGCCGCGCGGCGATCCCGGTCGTCTTGATCCCCGGGCCCGCGCAGAGGTCGAGGACCCGGTCGCCCGGCTGCGGGTCGAGCAGCGCGACGACGGCCTGCGAGCCGCGCGACTGCGGCACCAGCTCGCCGGTTGCGATCCGCGCGCCGACCGGCTCGGTCGCGAGGTCGACCACGATCCCGTCGGCGGGATCCAGCAGCGAGCCAGCGCCCGGACCCTCTACCTCCACCCCAGCCGTGCGCAGCTCGGCCGCGACCGCGCGGCGGCTCGGCGCGCAGCGTGTTGACGCGCAGCGCGGTCTCGGCGGGCTCGTTCATCGCCGCCATCAGCAGGTTCGCCTCGGTCTGCGCCGAGCTGTGCCCACCAGGTCTCGACCAGCCAGAGCGGATAGGAATGGGCGATCGCAGCGCCCTCCGGCGTCGAGTCGTCGAGGCGTTGCGAGCAACTCGGCGCGCTCGGCCGCGGCACGGCGCAGGATCGCGTTGACGAAGCCCGAGGCTGCGCGAGCGCGGGCGTGCGGCATGCCGCCGCGCCGGATGCCCTGCTTCGCGAGCTCCACCGCCTGGTCGACGGCGGCGTGATCAGCGGTCTCGGAATAGAGCAAGCTCGTAAAGGCCGAGCCGCAAGCGCGGCGAGGGCGGCGTCGTCGATCTTGCCGCCGCGGCGGCCGGCGAGGACGCCGATCAGGTGGTCGCTCGTCGCGCGGCGCTGGACCGCCCCGTAGGCCAGGCGCCGGGCCTGGGCTCGATCGCGGCCCTCGAGTCCCTCGCGGGTCGCGGCAGCGCTGAACGCGCGATCGGTCCACGCACCCTCCTCGAACGTTCGCCGCAGGATCTCGTAGGCGACCCGCCGGGCCGGGGTGACCTCGCTCACGCCGGTTTCAACAGCGGCGCTGCAGTGACCGCGCAGGTACGCGGCGCGTCCATCGCCTTGCCCCCTGCCGGACGCACCTCGATCAGCGCGAGCACGCCGTCTCCCGTTCCGAGGCGAAGCGCACTGTCGGATGCCTCGACCTCGCCCGGTGCGACCGTACCCGGCTCGGCGCGCGCGGCGACGACGCCCAGGCGCTCGCCGCCCGCGAGCTCGAGATAGGCGCCAACGTGCGGGTTGAGCGCGCGCACCCGGCGTTCGAGCTCGATCGCGGTCGCGCGCGGGTCGAGCCGGCGCTCGCCCGAATCGATCTTCTCCGCGTAGGTCGCCCCGGCATCGTCCTGGTCGCTGAACTCGAGCGTGCCGGCGATGCGCCGGTCGAGCGCCTCGACCAGCAGCTTCGCACCCACGTCCTCGAGGCCGGCCGCGAGAGCTCGCCGAAGTCCGCCTCGCCCACCGCGCACCGAGCGCTGCGAGCGCAACCGGACCGGAGTCGAGGCCCTCGGTCAGTCGCATGATCGAGACCCCGGTCTCGACGTCGCCGGCCATGATCGCCCGCTCGATCGGCGCCGCCCCGCGCCAGCGCGGCAGCAGCGACGGGTGGACGTTGAGCAGCTCCAGCTCCGACAGCAATGGCTCGCGAATCAGCTGGCCGAAGGCGCAGACGACGCCGACCTCGGGCTCGGCGGAGCGGATCCGCTCGAGCGTCTCAGGGTCCGCAGTCGCCTCTGTCTTCACGAGGTCGATGCCGAGTTCGTCCAGCGACGGTCGCCACCGGGGTCGGCGAGGTCTTGCGCCCGCGCCCGCGGCGGCGATCGGGCGGGCTGACGACGAGACTCGGCCGGTGCGCATCGGTGGCGGCCAGCCGGCGCAGGATCTCCGCGGCGAAGTCGGAGGTGCCGAGGTAGACGAGGCTCACTCGTCGCCGGAGTCGGCCTCCGGCTCCGGCTCGCGCTCCGGGCTGAACGTGGTCCCCTCGCGCAGCGCCCGCATCGCGCCCTTGCGCTGGTCGCGCGGGCTGCGGTCGAGGATGAGGACGCCGTTGAGGTGATCGATCTCGTGCTGGAGCACGCGCGCCTCGAGCCCGGACGCCTCGAGCAGCATCCGCTCACCGGAGGTGTCGACGCCGCTGACTCGCGCGTGCAGCGGGCGCTCGACGTCGAGGCCGATCCCAGGGAGGCTCAGACAGCCCTCCTCAGCCGTCTCCGAATCCTCGGAAAGCCACTCGATCACGGGATTTACGAGCGCCGTCGCGACCGCGTCGGGGCCCGCCTGAAAGACGAGCATCCGCCTCAGGACGCCGAGCTGCGTCGCAGCGAGCCCGACGCCCATAGCGCCGTGCATGATCGCCACCATCCGCTCGGCTTCACGCTGGAGTTCGGGACCGAAGTCCTTGATCTCCGAGGCCTCCGAGCGCAGCACCGGATCGCCGTACTGAACGACCTCAGACAGCGCACGCGCTCGCTGCGCGCGCTCCTGCTCGCTCAGACCGTCCCCGCCTCCGGACTCCTCAGCCTCGGCGGTCGCCTCGAGCTGTTCTTCGGTTACGTCGCTCACGTCAACCAATTTTATTCGTCACGAGCGTCGACGTCCACCGAGATTCGGATCTCTTTCAGGCGCTTCGCTCGTGCCTCGGCATGCACGGTCTCGCGAACCACGGCCACGGCTGCCGCGCGATCGGGCGCCTTGATCATGATCTGGCGGCGCTCGCGCCCGCGCAAGCGAAACCGCGGCGCCGGCCCGAGCACCCGCGCACCCTCAGGCAGGGCGCGATCGAGTGCCTCGCGCAGCGACTCCGCCGCCGTCTGCAGCCGCGGGCCGTCCACGGCGCCGAGCTCGATCCGGATGACGTGTGCGAAGGGCGGATAGCCGAGCTCGCGCCGGCGCTCGAGCTCGCCCGCGACGAAGCCAGCCGCGTCGTGCTGGGCCGCGTGGACGATCGCGGGCGCGTCCGGGGTCATCGTCTGGACGATCACGCGACCGGGCCGAGCGCCGCGGCCGCTGCGTCCGGCGAGCTGAGCGACGAGCGCGAACGTTCGCTCCTCGGCCCGAAAGTCAGGAAACCGCAGCGTCGAGTCGGCATCGACCACGACAGCGAGGACGACGTCGGGGAAGTCGTGACCCTTCGCGACCATCTGGGTGCCGACGAGCACGCCAGAATCGGCAGCCTCGAACGCCGCGAGGATCTCGAGGTGGCCGCCGACGCCGGCCGTCGTGTCCGCGTCGAGGCGGAACACGGGCAGCCCGCCCGTCGCCGCCGCGATCTGCTCCTCGATGCGCTGCGTGCCAGCCCCGGCGCGCGCAAGCGTCACCGACCCGCACTCCGGGCACGATGCAGGCAACCGCTCCGCGTGGCCGCAGTGATGGCAGCGGCACGGCTCGCCGGCGCGATGGACGACAAGCGAGACGTCGCACTTCGGGCACTCCGCCACCCAGCCGCAAGTCCGGCAGGCGAGGTGCGGAGCCCAACCACGGCGGTTGACCAGGACGATCGCCTTGCCCCCTTCCGACCTCCCTCGCCCAGCGCGGCAAGCGCCGCGCGAGTTCGCTCGTGCAGCGCCCCGGTACGGCCGTCGCGCTCGCGCATGTCGACGATCTCGACTGCCGGCATCGCCCGCCCGTCAACGCGATTTGGGAGCTCCAGCCGCTCGAGCGCGCTCCAGCTCTCGGGCCGTGGCGTCGCCGGTGCCAAGCACGAGCGCGGCGCCCGCCTCGGCTGCACGACGGCGTGCGACCTCGCGCGCGTCGTACTTGGGATCGCCCTCCTGCTTGTAGGAGGCGTCGTGCTCCTCGTCGACGATGACCAGCCCGAGGCCGTCGATCGGCGCGAAGATCGCCGAGCGCGGGCCCGACGCAGATCCGCGCCTCGCCGCTGCGCAGCCGGTGCCACTCGTCGCGCCGTCTCGCCTGCGCTGAGCTTCGAATGCAGGATCGCGACGCCATCGCCGAAGCGCGCGGTGAAGCGCGCCAGCGCCTGCGGAGTCATCGCGATCTCGGGAACGAGGACGATCACCCCGCGGCCGCGAGCAAGCGCCTGCTCGGCGGCGGCGAGATAGACCTCGGTCTTGCCCGAGCCGGTGACGCCGTGCAGGAGAAGCTCCTCGCCGGCCCCGTCCAAGGCGGCGACGATCCGCTCGGCGGCAGCGCGCTGAGCCGGGTCGAGCTCGACCGCGCCGGAGAGCGCGCCGATCGACGTCGCCACCGGCCGGCGCCGGACCTCGCGGTCCGAAAGCTCGACTAGACCCCGTCGCTCGAGCCGCAGCAGCGCGTCGCGAGCGACCCCCGCCTCGGCGAGCGTCGCCGCGCCGACCTCGGCGCCGTCGGCGGTCGAGCAGCTCGAGCGCGCGCCGCTGGACGGGCCCGAGCCCCGACGCGTCCGCCTCCGAGCGCGGCGGTGGCGCCGACGGTCGCGACCGCGACGGTCTCGGTCCGCGCCGCGGTCTGTCCGCGAGCGGTCTGCGTGCCGGGCGGGAGCACGAGCTCGAGCCCGCGCGCCGGCGTCGAGCAGTACTCGCGGGCGACCCAGAGGCCGAGCTCGACCAGGTCGCGCGGCACACCCGCCTCGAGCGCTGCGATCGGCTCCACCAAGCGGTTCGGCGGGGACGGAGCTGCGGTCGGCCATCTCCACGACGACGCCGAGCAGGCGCTGGTGGCCGAACGGGACCTCGAGCAGAGTCCCGACCCCCACATCGCCCAGCCGCTCGGGAACCCGGTAGTCGTACGGGCCCGCGCAGCGCCCTGGCGGTCGTGAGTGGCTCAACCTTGGCGATCGCGGTGCTCATCGAGGAGCCAGGCTAGGCGCTACTTCGGCGGTTGTGAGGCGGAGCGAAGCGAAGCCGAGGCGCGCCGCTGTTGAGGCGCCGGGTTACACTGCCGCCGTGGCGCCGAAGTTGCACGCCGGGGAGCAGATCCTCTACGAGGGTCACCCCTCCTGGCGCTCGATCCTCGACTTCTATCTCAAGGGCATTGCCGCTACGGCCGTGATCGCGCTCATCGTCGCGATCATCACCGGCATGGGCGACGGCGGGGCCGGACACAGGCCTGGTCACGATCATCGCCCTGGTCGGCGTCGCACTGACGATCCTGATCGGGTTCGTCAGGCGCGTCGCGACGAGCTACACGATCACCAACCGCCGCCTGCACATCAAGCGCGGCATCGTCTCGCGGACGATCCAGGAGACCCGCCTCGAGCGCGTGCAGAACGTCAACTACACGCAGTCGGTGATCCAGCGGCTCCTGCAGATCGGCAACGTCGACTTCGACACCGCTGCCGGCGACGACTACAACTTCGTCTTCGACGGCGTCGCCGACCCGGCCGACGTCGTCCACATGGTCGACGAGGCCACCCGCCGCGGCGGGTCCGAGGGTCTCGGCGATGCCGAGCCCGAGCAGCGCCAGCCCGCGCCGCCCGGCCTAACCGCTAGACCGCTCTAAACCGCAGCGCCCGAGGCGATGCCGGCCGCATCGCGCAGTGCGTCGGCGCGGTCGGTGCGCTCCCAGGTGAAGTCGTCGAGCTCGCGGCCGAAGTGGCCGTACGCGGCGGTCTGCTGGTAGATCGGCCGGTGCAGGTCGAGCTCCTTGCGGAACGCGCCGGGGCGCAGGTCGAAGTGCTCGCCCACGAGCCGGACGATCTCGCCCCTCGAGATCGCCTCGGTGCCGAAGGTCTCGACCATCACCGAGACCGGGTGCGAGACGCCGATCGCGTAGGCGACCTGAACCTCGCATCGCTCGGCGAGGCCGGCGGCGACGACGTTCTTGGCGACCCAGCGCGCGGCGTAGGCGGCTGAGCGGTCGACCTTTGACGGGTCCTTGCCCGAGAAGGCGCCGCCACCGTGGCGGGCCATGCCGCCGTAGGTGTCGACGATGATCTTGCGGCCGGTGAGGCCCGCGTCGCCGACGGGGCCGCCGATCACGAAGCGCCCGGTCGGGTTGCAGAAGTAGTTCTCCGGCGTGTTGAGCTCAGCCGGCGTCGTAGAGGCCGGCCGGCAGGATCGGCTCGATCACGTGCTCGAAGACGTCGGCGCGGATCTCCTCGGTGGTCGCGCTCTCGGCGTGCTGGGTCGAGATCAGGACCTTCTCGATCGCGACCGGCACAGCGTCGCGATAGCGGACCGTGACCTGGGTCTTGCCGTCGGGGCGCAAGTACGTCAGCTCGCCGCTCTTGCGGACCTCTGCGAGGCGCTCGGCGAGCCGGTGCGCGAGCGAGATCGGCAGCGGCATCAGCTCGTCGGTCTCGTTGCTCGCGTAGCCGAACATCATTCCCTGGTCGCCGGCGCCGGCAACCTCGGCCTCGTCGTCGTTGCCACCGTCGCGCGACTCAAGCGCGTGGTCGACGCCCTGGGCGATGTCGGGCGACTGCTTGTCGATCGCGTTGATCACCGCGCACGAGTCGGCCGAGAAGCCGAGCGTCGCGTCGTTGTAGCCGATCTTCGAGATCGTCCCGCGGGCGATGTCCTGGATGTCCACGTAGGTCTCGGTCGAGATCTCGCCGCTGACGACGACGAGGCCCGTGTTCACGAGCGTCTCGCAGGCGACGCGACCCGTTGGGGTCGTCGCGCAGAACGGCGTCGAGAACGCCGTCGGAGATCTGGTCGGCGACCTTGTCCGGGTGGCCCTCGGTGACCGACTCTGAGGTGAACAGGTACTCGTTGTCCGCGAGATTCTCGGAAGTTCATCGTCGGGCAGGGTAGTGCCTCAGTCGTCCGGCGGCGCCGGAATTGCGCTCGGCGCCTCGTCGGCGGCCGGGGCCTCGCCGATCAGAAGCCGCGCATCGGTGGAGAGGACATCGTCGGCGGTGCTGACCTCGAAGCCCAGCGCGTCGAGGCGGCGGAACTCGCCGGCGAAAGTCGCGTAGACCGGGTCCTCGGCCAGGCCGAGCTCCTCCCCGAGGGCGACGAGGTCGCTGGAGGTTGACGTAGCCGATCAGAGACACCTCGTCGGGGAAGTCCTCGGTGGCCGCCCGTAGCGCGTCCGACTCGTCGAGGCCATCGCCCTCGCCGCCCGCGACGCGGCGGCGATGCCGTCGGGCGAGGTCGCGGCGACAGCGAGCCCGTCGACGATCGCGTAGGTGATCGCGACTGTCGGCGAGACCTGGAGCGTGCGCGTATCGACGCCGGCGATCTCCTGCTCGCTCGAGACGTCACCGAGCGGAGCCTGAAGCGCCGCCAGCGCTTCGCGCAGATCGTCGTCGTCGACATCCGGCGCGACCGAAGCTGAGGTAGGGGAACGGCTGGCCGGCGCTCGAGCTCGCTGCCCGAGGAGCTCGTCGCGTCGAGCGTGAGTGCCGCCTCGTCGCCGAGAGCATCGAGGAGGTCGGACGAGGTCGAGGCCGGCCTCGTCGCGAAGGCTGTCGGCCAGGTCGGTGAAGCTCTCGGCGATTCCGGGCGCCTCCTCGCCGGCCTGGGCCAGACAGCGGTCGGACCGTCTTGCCGGGATCGGCGAAGCCGAGGTAGGCGAGCGAGTCGGCGGGCAGGCGCTCGGGCAGCTCCGGTTCGAACCCCGGGAACGCGGCGAAGAAACCCGGGCGAGCTCTTCACCTCCTTTGGATCGAGCGACGAGCGGATCGCGAGCTCGAACCCGTCCCCGTCCTCGCTCGGTCCCGAGCGAGGCGGCGGCGCCCTCGCTGGCGCCGGGCGCGAGCAGCGGCGTCAGCTGACTGAGTGCTGAGTTTCCGGGCCCGCGATCATTCCTCGACCCCGTCGGCCGAGATCCAAGCGTCAGCGACTCGGTGCTCGGGAAGCTCGTCGCGGACGCTGGTCGCGGCCTCGTCGTCGGCGAGTGAGTCGCCCTCGGCGACGTCCTCGATCGCGGCGACGCCGTCGGCCGAGCCCGATCACGAGAAAGCCGCTCGATCTGCTCGCCGACGTCGTCGCTCGACGAGCAACGACGCCGCGAACTCGTCGGCGCCCTCGGCGTCGGCCACCTCGATCAGCGTCGACTCGGGTCCGGGTCGCCGGGTCGTCAAGGATCGCGACCGCGACCTCGCCGCCGAACCACGGACGAATGTCGTTGTCGAAGTCGAGCGTTCTCCCCGACATCACGAGCCAGGCGGCGGCGCGAGTCAGCGATCTGACCGCTGAACAGCGGCAGCTTCTCGGCAAGCGCGGCGAAGTCCGCGTACTCGTCGGTCTCGGAGTCGAGATTGGCGTGCACGTAGACGAAGCGCGTCCCCGGGAACCAGCGCGATCGCCTCGTCCTCGGGCGCGCAGTCTCGCCGCCCGGGGCGCTGCATGGCAGCGCCGGAACCGCCACGGTGACGATCAGGACGATCGCCGCGACGAGAACGATCAGCGCAACCAGGCGCCGGCGAGCGACCGACGACAGCTTGCGGAACGGGGCCACGATCGCGTGGCCGAGTCGCCGAGTCCGTAGCGAATGCTTCTCAGGCGCTCCTTCATAGGAAGGCGCCTCAACGGCGGCGCAACTCCGCTTCGCTTCGCTCCGCGATCGTCATGGCGCCGTTATACCGACGCCGGTTACTCGCGCCGAGAGCGCTTCTTCTTCGGGATGAAATCGATCACCAGCGGAACGCCCTCGAGCCGGTAGTGCTCGCGCAGCCGATTCTCGAGGTGATAGGCCCAGTCCTGGGTGATCAGGCGCCGATCGTTGACCTGAATCGCGATCCGCGGGGGCCGCACGCCCGCCTGAGCGGAGTAATAGAGGCGCAGGCGCTTGCCGCGCGCGCTGCGGCGGAGGGCGCGTTCGCGACGACCTCGGCGACGAAGCGGTTGAGCTCGGGCGTCGGAATCCGCTCGGCCACGGCGGTCGGCGAGCCGATCGCCGTCTCGAGCAGCTTTGGCACGGCACGGCCGCTGAGCGCCGAGCAGGCGATCACGGGAGGCCGCTGGCGAATCCGCTTCGCGAGCCGCGCCTTCGCATCCTCGAGGAAGTCGCCGGCGTCGGAGTCGAGCTGATCCCACTTGTTCAGCGCGATCAGCGTCGAGCAGCCGGTGCGCATCGCGAGCTCGGCGACGCGCAGGTCCTCGGCCGTGACGCCCTCCACCGCGTCGCAGACGACGATCGCGACATCGGCCCGCTCGGCGGCGGTCTCGGAGCGGAGCTGGGCGTAGTAGTCGACGGTGCCGGCCACCTTGGCGCGGCGCCGGATCCCCGCGGTGTCGACGAGCTTCACGGCGCGGTCCCCGAACTGCAGAGCGGTGTCGATCGAATCCCGGGTCGTTCCCGCCATCTCCGAGACGATCACGCGGTTGTTGCCGAGGAAGGCGTTGACCAGCGAGGACTTGCCGACGTTCGGGCGTCCGATGACCGCCACCGCGACCGGCTCCTCGCCGATCTCCGGGAGCTCGACCGCGGCCTCCTTCGCCAGTGCCGCGAGCCGGTCGAGCAGGTCGCCCGTGCCGCGGCCATGGCTGGCTGAGACCGAGATCGGCTCGCCAAGGCCGAGCGCGTTGAGCTCGGCGGCAAGCGGCTCCTCCTTGGCCCCGTCGACCTTGTTGGCGACCACGACGACGGGCAGGTCGCCCCGGCGCAGAATCTCCGCGACCTCGGCGTCGCCCTGGCGCAGCCCGGCGCGCGCATCGAGGACGAGCGCCACGGCGTCGGCGTCGGCGATCGCCGCCCGCGCCTGAGTCTGGACCTCCCGCGAGAGCGAATCCTCGGCCTCGAGGTCGACGCCGCCGGTGTCGATCAGCTCGAACCGCACGCCGTTCCACTCGCACTCCAACGCCTTGCGGTCGCGGGTGACACCCGCCTCCTTGTGAACGACGGCCTCACGCCCGCCGACCAGGCGGTTGACCAGTGTCGACTTGCCGACGTTCGGGAAGCCGACCACAGCGATGCGAGCTAGCCGCGGCGCGGCGGAAGTCGAGGCGCTCATCCGAGCCCCCGCTCACGCGCCAGCTTGACGACCCTCGCGACGACCTCGTCGATGCTGAGGCCCGTGGTGTCGAGCTCGACCGCGTCCTCGGCAGCCGCGACCATCGCGCCGTGCTCGCGCTCGCGGTCGCGCTGATCGCGATCGATCTGAGCGGCAAGGACCTGCTCGACCGGTTCGCCGCTCTGCTCCGCGCGACGGCGTGCGCGCTCGTCGTCGCTGGCGTTGAGGAAGATCTTCAGCGGTGACTCGGGGCTGACGACCGTGCCGATGTCGCGGCCCTCAGCGACGTACGGACCCGAGGCGATCAGCTCGCGCTGTCGCTCAACGAGCGCCGAGCGAACCCCCGGGTGAACGGAGACTCTCGAGGCGGCGGCCGTGGTCTGTGGCGTGCGGATTTCGCGCGCTGACGTCCTCACCGTCGAGCAGGACAGCGCTCGCCGTCGAAGCCGATCGCAAGGCTTGCAGCGAGGGTGGCCGATGCCGGACGGGTCGTCGAGGTCGAGGCCCCGGCGCAGCGCCGCCAGCGCAACCGCGCGGTACATCGCCCCGGAATCGAGGTACGTCGCGCCGAGCGCGGCTGCGACGCCGCGCGCGACCGTTGACTTTCCGGCGCCCGCGGGGCCGTCGATGGCAATCACCATGGCGGCGGTGAGGATAGGCTGGCGGTGTGGAGACCTGGAACGTCAACGAGCTCGATGTCGCCCCCCGCAAGCCGGAGGTCCTCGCCTCAGACGGCGAGGGCCGGGTCATCGCGATCGAGCTTGCCTGCGCGGCGAGCGTCTCTCCGAACACCAGGTCCACGAGCGCGCCTGGGTGGTCGTGGTCAGCGGTAGCGTCGAGATCAGCACGCCCGGCGGCGATGCGGTCAGCGGCGGCCCCGGCCTGCTCGCAGCGTTCGAGCCGAACGAGCGCCACGAGGTCGCGGCGACCGAGGATGCGCGGCTGCTGCTCGTGCTCTCCCCCTGGCCCGGCGTCGGCCACCCGCGCGCAGTCTGACCCGGTGGGACTCTTCAAGGACCTCTTCAGCCTCACGCGGAACGCCCGCGAGCTCCAGATAGCGATCGATCAGCCATGAATGCGCAGGTCGAGGCGCTCAACGCCCAGCGCCCGACTCCTCCCGGAAGCGAGGGCATCGCCGCGACCGACCGGTCGATCGGACGCCCGCCCGACGCAACATCTACAACCAGGTCGATCTGAGTCCTCGCACGGTCCGCCTACCGCGTCGCCAACGAGTACCTCGTCCCGCGCCGCCAACCTGGCCGTTGGGGATGCCCTCCAGTCCGCGTCGATGCCGAGGACCGCGCCAAGATCGCGATCGATTGGGAGGCCGTCGACCCGGTCCCCCGCTCGGCGAGTCAGGCCGTTTGAGTCGCGAGGTCGCCGGCGAAGCCCGGGTAGCTGACGCCGGCCGCCTCGAACCCTCGACCTCGACCCCTCGGCGCTGGCGCACCCGGCGACCGCGCCGAGCATCGCCAGGCGATGATCGCCCGCGGCATCGAGAACCCCGCCGCGAGGCCCCGCCGCCCACGACGAAGCCGTCCTCGGTTGCCTCGATCTTGGCGCCGAGCGCGCTCAGCCCGTCGACGACCGTCGCGATGCGGTCCGACTCCTTGTGGCGCAGCTCGCTCAGCACCGGAGACGACCGTCTCGCCGTCAGCGAACGCGGCGGCGAGCGCGACCAGCGGCAGCTCGTCGATCGCGAGCGGAACCTCGCCGGCGCCGATGCGGGTCGCCTGGAGCGGGCCCGAGCGCGCGACGATCGTCGCCACCGGCTCGCGCCCTGCGGCGCGCCGTCTCGATCACGTCGACGGCGGCACCCATCCGGGTCAGGATCCCGAGCAGGCCGATCCGCCCCGGGTTGATGCCGACGCCCTCGAGCCGAACCTCGCTGCCGCGCACGAAGCAGCGCAGCGACGATGAAGAACGCGGCCGAGGAGAAGTCGGCCGGGACGGTGAGCTCGCCCAGCTCGAGTCGCTCGGCGGGCTCGACGTCACCCGCTTCGCCGGCAGTTCGCCGTGGATGGTCACCGAGGTGCCCTGGTCGGTTGTCTTGACGCGCGCGCCCGCGGCACGGAGCATCCGCTCGGTGTGGTCGCGGGTCGGGCGCTGCTCGATCACCGCGGTCTCGCCGTCAGCCAGCAGCCCGGCGAGCAGCAGACACGACTTCACCTGGGCGCTCGCCACCGGCATCCGGTACTCGATCCCCGTAGCTGCGCACCGCGCAGATCCTCAGCGGGGGCAGCCCTTCACGGGACTCGACGTCCGCCCCCATCTGACGCAGCGGATCGGCGACCCGGTCGACCGGGCGCCGGCGGATCGACTCGTCGCCGTCGAGGATCCACTGCCCCACTCGGCTGGCCCGCGAGCCAGCCCGGCAGCAGGCGCAGAAGCGTTCCGGCGTTGCCGACGTCGATGCGTTGCCGAGTGGGCGCCGCGCAGGCCCACGCCCCGGATTGCGATGGGATCCGCGCCTCCGATCGGACCTCGGCACCGACGGCGGCGACTGCATCGAGAGTCGAGCGCGTGTCGGCAGCGTCGAGGTAGTTGTGCGATCGACCGTCTCGCCCTCGCCCATCGCCGCGACGATCGCCGCGCGGTGGGAGATCGACTTGTCGGGTGGCGGGACGCGAGCGTCCCGCGCAGCGACCCCGCCGGGTCGAACCGGGTCATCCGCCGGCGCCGGGCACGAGCGTGACGGTGTGGCCGAGCTCGCGGACGGTCGCCGCCGCGCGGTCGGCCTCAGTCATCGCCCGCGACCCAGATCGAGATCGCGCCCGTGCGCATGTCGGCCGCGGCCTGCAGCGCCATGTCCTCGATGTTGACCTGCTCGCGACCGAGCGCGAGAGCGATCTCGGCGACGGTGCCGGGCCGGTTCTCGACGACGATTCGCAGCTCGCGGCGCTCGCCCCCGGCCCGCCGGCCTCGAGCAGCCGGCGGCGGTCATCGCCCGCCGCGGCGTGCCATGCGGCGACCGCGCTCGGATCGCCGGCGCGGATCAGCGCCGCAGCCTCGCCGAGGCGCTCGATCACCGCATCGATGCCATCGGCGACCGCGTCGCGATTGCTGGCGAAGATGTCGCCCCAGATCGCCGGGTTCGCGCCGGCGACGCGGGTCGTGTCGCGGAAGCTGGTGCCCGACCTCCGGCAGGCGCTCGGACTCGCCGCGAAGCGCCGAGCGGCCTCGCGAACCAGCGCGTTGGCGATCACGTGCGGGATGTGGCTGACGGTCGCCATCACCCGGTCGTGGGTCGCCGCGTCGATCGCCTGCGGGCGCGCGCCGAGACCGGCGATCGCGCGCTGCAAGCGGTCGTAGAGGATCCCGCTCGAGCGGTCGGTCGGCGTGAGGTACCACCGCGCGCCCTCGAGCAACTCGGCGCGCGCGTTCTCGACACCCGCCGTCTCGGCGCCGGCCAGCGGGTGGCCGCCGATGAAGCGCTCGCTCGTGTTCGGTCGCGCCCAGCTGCGTCGACGAGCTCGCGCTTGGTCGAGCCGACGTCGGTGACGACCGTGCCCTCGTCGGTCGCATCGAGTGCTGCGGTGACGGCGGCGGGCAGGGCGCCGACCGGTGCCGCGCAGAACACGACCTCCGCCCCGTGCACCGCCGTGGCCACATCAGCGGCCGCCGAGTCGATCGCTCCGAGCTCGAGCGCTCGGGCGAGGTTTGCCGGCTCGGGGTCGAAGCCGGCGACCGTCGCGCCGAGGCGCTGGCGGGCGGCGAGACCGATCGAGCCACCGATCAGCCCGACGCCAACTACCGCCAGCTTCACGCCGTGCTCAGTCGCCCCGCCGCGAGCGCACGCAGCCGGCCAACTCGTCGAGGGCCTCTGCCGTTGTCTCCCAGCCCATGCAGGCATCGGTGATCGATTGCCCGTAGGTCAAGTCGCCCGAGCCGAGGTCCTGGCGCCCGGGGACGAGGAACGACTCCAACATGACGCCGACGATCTCTGCGCTGCCCGCCGCAACCTGCTTGGCGATCTCGTCGACGACGAGGCGCTGGCGGTCGGGGTCCTTACCGCTGTTGTCGTGCGACGCGTCGATCACGACGCGCTCCGCCAGACCAGCGGAGGCGAGCTGGCCGACCACCCGATCGACCTGGTCGGCACCGTAGTTCGGGAGCGCCGCGACCTCCGCGCAGGATCACGTGGCCGTCGGGGTTGCCCGTGGTTCGCAGGATCGCCGCGGCACCGGTCGAGTCGATTCCTGTGAACGCATGCGAGGCCGCAGTCGCTCGAACCGCGTCGAGGGCGATCTGGACGTTGCCATCCGTCCCGTTCTTGAATCCGACCGGCATCGAGAGGCCAGAGGCGAGCTGACGGTGGACCTGGCTCTCGGTTGTTCGCGCACCGATCGCACCCCAGGAGACGGTGTCCGAGATGTACTGCGGGATGATCGGGTCGAGGAACTCGCAGCCGACCGGCAGACCGAGCTCGAGCACATCGAGAAGCAGGCCGCGCGCTCGGCGCAGGCCGGTGTTCACATCACCGGAGTCGTCCAGGTGGGGGTCGTTGATCAGCCCCTTCCACCCGGTCGTTGTCCGCGGTTTCTCGAAGTAGACACGCATTGCGATCAGCAGCTCGTCGGAAAGCTCGCTGGCTTTTTCTGCGAGTCGGGTCGCGTACTCGCGTGCGGCCTCGGCGTCGTGGACGCTGCACGGCCCAACGATCACGAGCAGCCGGTCATCGACCCGATCGAGGATCGCGCTCACCGCCTCGCGACTGGCCACGACCAGATCCTCACCCGCCTGCGGCAGCGGCAGCTCGGCGATCAGCTCCGTCGGGCGCGCCAGCGGATCAATGCGTTCGATTCGCCTGTCGCGGATTACCGTCGAATTCGGGTCAATCACGTCTTCCATCACGGTCATCTCTTGCTCTTTTCATATAAAACTGGCATCGATCAGCTGCTACGGCGTCCGGCGGTGCTTTTCCTGCTCTTGCACGGGCCTTGCGGCCGGCCGGGCGCCTAGCTAAATCGCCAGTAATAGGTAAACCACGCGCACGGCTCGAGCCCCAGGCGGGCGGTCGAAGGAGCCGGTGCGACGTTGCGGTTCACGCACCGTTTGTACCAGAGAGCGGCCGAAAACGTCAAGACTGACGGTCGATCGGCCGATGTTCAGGGGGTATGGAACTTTGGGCACGCTCCGCACGCGATCCGTAACTGGCTGCCGCAGGGAAACACGCTGCCACACGACGTGTGGCTAATCAGGCATGGCTGGCTCGTCGTCCTGCTTGGCGCAAGCGGCGTCGGCATGTTCGCGTTCGCTCTCCTCGAGGGGTATTCGGTCGGCCATTCCATGCTCGAGGGCGGGATCCTCGAGGTATTCGCCCTTGCGGCGTGGGTCACCCGGGATCATCAGCGTTTTGCCTCGGTCCTGCTCGCTCGATTGGGCTGATCAGTGTCGCTTCCGTTTCGGTCCATGTCTCCGGCGGATTCATTGAGGCGCACTTCGTCTTCTTCGTAGTGATCATCCTCCTGACCCTGTACGAGGACTGGGTCCCGTTCCTGCTCGCGGCCGCATACGTCCTCCTCCATCACGGGGCCGCCGGGCTGGCGGACCCCGGCTCGGTCTACAACCATCCGGACGCAATTGCCCACCCGATCAAGTGGGCACTCATCCACGCCGCGCTCGTCGGTGCCGCCGGTTTCGCCGGGGTGGTCGCGTGGCGCCTGAACGAGAATGAGCGCCTGGGGAGCGAGCGGGCGTACCGGATCGCGCGTCGCAGCGAACGCTCAATGGCGGACGCACAGGAGCTCGCCCGCATCGGTGGCTTCGAACACGACCTCCGCACAGGTGAGGCGCAATGGTCGGACCAGCACTTCCGGATCTTTGGCTTCGATCCCGCCAACGACCCACCATCGGCCGAGGAGCACCTCTCGCATTTCGCGGAGGACGATCGAAAAGCCATGTTGCAGGCGCTCGATGCCGCGATCGAACATCGCGAGCCGCTCGATCGGCGCTACCGCTATCACCACCCCGACGGCTCGACCCGAGTGATCCACGCGAGGGCCGAGATCGCGTTCGAAAACGGTCACCCCGCGCGGCTCGTTGGCACCAGCCAGGACGTGACCGAGCGCGAACAGGCACGCGACGACGCGGTGCGACGCGCTGAGATGCAACGGGTGATCGCTGAGCTCGGCGAGGTCGCCCTTGCCGCGACCGACCTCGAACGCCTCTTCTACGAGGCCGTCTGCGACAGCAGCCGAAGCGCTCAACGTCGACACCGTCCTGCTCGCCGAACACGAGCCCGAGCGTGAGGGGTTCGTGGTCGTTGCCGAGGCTGGCGTCGGGGACCTCTTCGGTGTTCGCTACGCCGCCGGGGAACGCCACACAATCCGGCGCGACCCTCGTGGCCGGCGAGCCGCTCCTCGTCGATGACTGGGCGACGGAGACCCGATTCGAGCCCTCGGAGGTCATCACGCGCATCGGCGCGCGCAGCAGCGTCAGCGTCATCGTCCGCCGGCGCGACGGCGCCTTCGGAATCCTCGGAGCCCTCAGCGCCAAACCGCACCACTTCGACCGCGACGACGTCAACTTCGCCCAGTCGTTGGCGAACCTGCTCGCTGCGGCCATCGACCGCGTTGAGGCTGAGGCCGACACCCGCCACCGCTCGCTTCACGATCCCCTCACCGGCCTTCCCAACCGCGTCCTCTTCCTCGACCGCCTCGAGCAGGCGCTTGCGAATGCCAAGCGCGAGGCAAAGCAGGTTGGCGTCCTCTTCTGCGACCTCGACCAGTTCAAGCTCGTCAACGACAGCCTCGGCCACGAGGCCGGCGACGAGCTGCTGAGCATGGTCGCCCCGCGCCTGGGATCGGTCCTGCGAAGCGGCGACACCGTCGCGCGCTTTGGCGGCGACGAATTTGGCCTGATCGTCGCGGAGGCCGATTCGATCCATGACCTCACGCGCGTCGCGGAGCGGCTCGGCGCGGCCCTGGCGGCGCCGTTTGTATTGCGCGACCGCGAGCACTTCGTGAGCGCCTCGGTGGGGATCGCAATCGGTGCCGGGGGCGACGCTCCGCAGGCTCTGATCCGCGACGCCGACCTGGCTATGTATCGCGCCAAGGAGCGCGGACGTGGTCGCTACGAGATCTTCGACCACCTGATGCGAAACCGCGTCGTCGACCACCTGCGAACCGAGAACGACCTGCGTCTCGCGCTCACTCGCGATGAACTCGTCGTCCACTACCAGCCGGTCGTGTCGGTCCCGAGCCGCGAGGTAGTCGGCTTCGAGGCGCTTGCTCGCTGGCAACACCCGGAGCGTGGCCTGCTCGGACCCGGCGAGTTCATCCCGCTCGCGGAGGAGAGCGAGCTGATCGTCGAGCTCGGCGAGCGTGTCCTGCAGATCGCTTGCAACCAGGCAGCCGCCTGGCACGAGCAGCGCCCCGACTCGCCGCCGATCGGAATCTCCGTCAACGTCTCACCACGCCAGATGGCCGATCGCGGGCTGCCTGACCGGATCTCGAGCATCCTCCGCGCGAGCGGGCTCGACCCGCTGTCGCTCAGCCTCGAGATCACCGAGTCGGTCCTCGTCGACGAGATCGAAAACGCGGTGATGGCGATCGCCTCTCTGCGCGAGCTCGGCGTCAAGCTCGCCCTCGACGATTTCGGCACCGGCTTCTCGGCGCTGGGCTATCTCCAGCGCTTCCGCTTCGACCAGCTCAAGATCGACAGATCGTTCGTCGCGACGCTCGGGGAGGATCCGGCCACCGCCGCGATCGTGAAGTCCGTGACCTCGATTGCCGAGGCGCTCGAGCTGGTCGTCGTCGCCGAGGGCGTGGAGACGGAGGCGCAGCTCGAAATGATCGCCGCGCTCGGTTGCCACTACGCCCAGGGCTTTCTCTTCGCCCGGCCGGTACCGGCCGACGAGGCAATTGCACTGCTCGACACGCCTGCCAAGATCAGTCAGTGATCGCACCCGCCGCGTTGATCGCCGTGTTGGCGACCTCGATTGCCGCATCAGGCGAGCCCGCGTTCGAGGGTCGCTCCGAGCCGATCACAGGCCACGTGCGCGAACGGATCGTCGGCAACTCCTGGCACCAGGGTTGCCCGGTTCCGATCGGCGACCTGCGACTGCTTCGGGTCACCTACTGGGGCTTTGACGACCGCCCGCACAACGGGCGCCTCGTCGTCAACGCGAAGTTCGACGACAAGATGATCGCCGTGATGAAGCGCCTCTACAACCTGCGCTACCCGATACGAAGCATGCAGCTCATCGACCGCTACGACTCCGATGACGACCGCTCGATGGCGGCCGACAACACCTCAGCGTTCAACTGCCGCTTCGTGGCCGGCACCACTCGGTGGTCGCTGCACGCATACGGCCTGGCGATCGACGTCAACCCGATCGAGAATCCGTACGTCTCCGGCTCGCATGTCTCCCCGCCCGAGGGACGGCCGTACGCCGACCGCTCGCGCAACGCGCGGGGGATGATCCACGACGGCGACGAGGTCGAGGAGGCGTTTGCGAAGAAGGCCGGCTGGGAGTGGCTCGGCGACGGGCCGCAGTCAATCCGCGACTACCAGCACTTTTCCTCGACCGGCGACTAGCCGCTATGGAGTTGGCAGCGAGAACTTGATCGCGTTCTGCCCGAAGCTCACCACCAGCTTCGTGTAGTAACCGACCGTGTCGAGGGAAACGCGCTTCTTTGCCTTCACAGACGCGTCGACTGTGAAGCACCCGGCCGCGTCCGAGCACGCCTTCAGCTCGGCTGGCGAGGTCGCCTTCGAGCCGCCCCAGTTCTTCCAGTCCAGAGCCTTGAGCTTCAGTGACTGCACGGCTGCCGGTCTCGCTCTCGGAGTACTTGAGCTTCGCGGGCTCGCTCGGAAAGCTCCCGCCATGGGCACCTGGAGTAGATCACCGTCTTGGCGAAAGCGGCCGAGGCGGCTGCGAGGAAAAAGCAGCAGGTGATTACGGCGAGTCTCTTCATCACCTAAGATCTCACCCAGCGCGGTGAGGAAGCGCTCGTTCTCGGCCTGGGTGCCGTAGGAGACGCGGATGTGGCCCGGTCCGCCGAGCGGCGTGCCGGCGCGCACCAGGATGCCGCGCTCGCTGAGAGCCCCAACGATCTCGCCCTCGTCGTGGTCGCCGAGATCGACCCAGGAGAAGTTCGCCTGCGAATCCGGGGTCGCGAGCCCGAGCTCGCGCAGGCCCTCCTCCACCGCCACCCGTGCGAAGAGGTTCTGCTCGACCCGCGAGATCACGTCGTCCTGATGGCGGATTGCCTCGGCTGCCGCCGCCTGCGCGATCGCGTTGACGCTGAACGGCTGGCGGACCGCATCGACCGCCGCGCGGAATTTTGGTGAGCACAGCGCGTAGCCGACTCGAAGCCCGGCGAGCCCGTAGACCTTGCTGAAGGTCCGCAACAGCACGAGGTTCGGGAACTGCTTGCGCAGATCGACAGTGTCATCGGGGTCGTCGTCGAGCTGGAACTCGACGTAGGCCTCGTCGACCAGCACCGTGACGTGGTCGGGGACCCGCTCGCAGAAGCTCGCGATGTCGGCCGCCGGCAGGTGGGTCGAGGTCGGGTTGTTCGGGTTGCAGACGATCACGAGCTGCGTCGCCGCGGTGATCTCCGTGAGCATCGCGTCGAGGTCGTGGACATCGCCGTCGGTGAGGTCGACGCGGATCTCGCGCGCGCCGGAAAGGGGCGCTAGGTAGGGGTACATCGAGAACGACGGCCACGCGTAGACCAACTCCGCGCCGGGCTCGCACAGCGCCATCGCCGCCGCGAGCAGGATCTCGCAGGAGCCGTTGGCCAGCGCGACGCCCGACGGCTCGACCTCATAGCGGTCGGAAATCCGCCGTCGCAGCAGGCTTGCCTGCGGGTCGGGGTAACGGTTGGCTGCGGCTGCCGCCCGAGCCACGGCTTCGGCGACCGCCGGGTGCGGACCCGACGGCGACTCATTCGAGGCGAGCTGGGCGATGCCCTCGCCGGCGAGCGACTCGGGGGCCTTGCCAGCGGGCGCTCCGGCGACGTAGCCCGGGATGTGGGCCAGCTTCTCGGCGAAGTGAACACTCACAGCAGGCGCCCCAACAGCGGCGCTGCTCGGCTTCGTCTTTTCAGACTCCGCCTCACTGCGCGGCGTGGAGGTCGGCTCTGAGCCCCTGGGCTTCGCCGAGGTAGACGTGGTCGGGTCCAGCGTCGGCGCCGGCGTAGTAGTGCATGAGGACGCGGATGACCCGCTCCATGGAGCCGGGCACCGCGATCTCGCGGGCGCACAGAAGCGGCACCGCCTCGAGGCCCAGCTTGCGCGCCGCTGCAGCCGGGAACGCTGCGTCGAGGTCGGACGTCGCGGTGAAGATCACCGACACCATCTGCTCGGCGCCGATCGCGTTGCGGGCCATCAGCTCGGTCATCAGCTCGGTCGTCGCCGCGAGGATCGCCGTCTCGTCGTTTCGGTCCGCGCAGGCGGCGCCGCGGACGGCCCAGATGCGGTCAGTTGGCGAAGGTTGGTTCATCGGTTGCTCCGGCTCGGCGGCGAATCCTTCCAGAGCTGGCGCAGCTCGGCGGGCTTCAGCAAGCGGGCCTGTCCGCGCGGCAGCTCGCCGAGGCGCAGCGGGCCGAACGAGATCCGCTCGAGGTCGACGATGTAGTTCTCGATCGCCTCGGCCATCCGCCTGATCTGGCGGTTGCGCCCCTCGCGAAGGGTGATCTCCAGAACGCGGGGCGAGACGCGGCGGATCTTGGCGGGCGCCGTCGGCCCGTCCTCGAGCATGACTCCGTCGCGCAGCCGGCCGATGTCGGTGTCCGTCGGCGGCCGCCGCAGACGCGCGCGGTAGGTGCGCGGGACCTCGAACTTGGGATGCATGAGCCGATTCGCGAGCTCGCCGTCGTTGGTGATCAGGATCAGGCCCGTGGATTCGGCATCGAGACGGCCGACCGGATACAGGCGCCGGCGAGATCCGATCAGATCGGTGACAGCGCGCCGGCTACCCGGCTCGTGCGCGGTCGAGGTGACGCCGGTGGGCTTGTTCAGCATCCAGACCTCGCGCGGCTCTGGGCCGACCTGACGACCGTCGACCTCCACCCCGCTCTCGTAATCGACGTCGCGCGCCGGATCGCGAACGACGCTGCCGCCGACGCGCACGCGCCCTGCGGCGATGATCTCCTCGGCACGCCGCCGCGAAGCGACGCCCGAGTGCGCGAGGTACTTGCCAAGCCTCATCCAGCGAGGCTAGCCCGCAACTACTCGGCCCGCTGCTCCCCGGCCTTCAGCAGGCGCTCGCGTAGCTCGCCCTCGTCCTCGGGCGTCGGGTCAAACCGCGCCGGATCCGGCAGCGCGTCGATCCCGGCAAGCCCGAACAGGCGCTCGAATAGCGGTGTGGTGCGGTGGATGACGGCGCCGAAGCGCGAGCGCCCGGCCTCCTCGATCAGTCCCCGCTCGCTCAGCGTCTGCACGGCCGACTCCGAAGAGACGCCGCGGATGCGGGCGATCTCCGGCCGCGAGACCGGCTGGAGGTAGGCGATGATCGCGAGCGTCTCGGCCTGCGCCTGGGTCAGCGGCGGCGTCTTGGGCTTTGCCAGCAGGCGCCGTGCCGCATCGGCTGACTCCGGCCGCGCCGCCAGCGTGTGACCGCCGGCCACCTCGCGCAGGATCAGTCCGCGCTCGCTCAACGAGGTGCCGAGCAGGTCGAGCGCGCGGTCGATCTCGGCCTCGCTCGCCTCGCACGCCTCGGCGAGCTCGGCCGTGGAGACGGGCTCCGGCGAGAGGAACAGCAGCGACTTCGACGACCTGCTCGAGCTGGCTCATGCGCTCGACACCTCGATCGGCCCGAACACTTCGCCCTGCTCCCAGGTGGCCTCGCCGCGCTTGTGCATCTCGAGCAGCGCGAACAGCGTCACCGCCTGCGTCAGCTTCTCCTCGCCGCCGAAGACCTCGTCGAAGTCCAGCGAGCGGCGACTGCCGAGCAGATCACGCAGGACGCGCAGCCGCGCCTCGAGCGAGACCGTCGGGCGGATGTGGCTCGTGTCGGGCTTTGGCGGGATCCGCAGCAGATCGCCGATCGATGCGGCGAGCAGGTCCGGCTCGTACGAGGGGCGGGCCGCGGTCAGCGCGACCTGGCGCAGCTCCGGCGGCAGCGGCGCCGCGCGGTAACCGAACTCGCGGTTCTCGGTAAAGGCCTCGGCGAGGTGCTCCGCCGCGCCGCGGTAGCGCCGGTACTCGAGCATGCGGGCGAGCAGCTCCTCGGCCGCTTCCTCCGGCCCGAGCTCGATCGCATCCTCCTCGGCCACCGGCAGCAGCAGCCGCGATTTGAGCTCGAGCAGCGACGCGATCAACACGAGGAACTCGGTCGCGGCCTCGAGGTCGAGGTCGCCCTGGCGCTCGACGTGGTCGAGGTAGGCGATCACGATCTCCCCGAGCTCAACCTCGGCCAGCGCGATCTCCTCGCGCAGGACGACGGTCATCAGGAGGTCGAACGGCCCCGCGAAGACGTCGAGATCCAAATCGAGGTCAGCGGCTCTCATGCGGAGAGCCTAGAAGCGCGGTCGGCGCGAACCGACGCACTAGGCTCGCGCAAGCATGGGTGGCGACGAAGAACGGGTCAAGCCGAAGGACGGCTCGGAGCTCGAACCGCAGGCCGCATGCGGTCGACATCTACGAGCGAGTCTGCGATGACACGGTCGAGGAGCTCAAGCGACCGCCCGGGAGCCTCGCCTTCTCGGGCCTGTTCGCCGGCTTCACGATCGCGCTTGCCCCGCTCGCCTATGCCCTCGCCCGGGTTGCTCTGGGCGACGACGACTCGGCGAAGTTCATCGCCGCCCTGCTCTATCCGATCGGGTACATCGCGGTGATCATGGGCAGGGCGCAGTTCTTCACCGAGAACACGCTCTATCCGGTGATGGTCTCGATGCGAAAGCCCGAGTTCCTGCGCACCTCGAGCCGGCTCTGGGCGATCGTCTACTCCACGAACCTGGCGGGCGCCCTGTTGTTCGCGCTGCTGGCGATCTTCACCGGCGCGCTGGGCGAGCCAACCCAGGCGGTATTGGTGGCCGAGGGCGTCGGCGACACCTCCGGCGCGCTCACCGACACCTTCTGGAGCGCCGTGGTCACCGGGTGGCTGCTGGCGCTCGTCGCCTGGCTGGTCGAGGCATCCGAGCACGCGATCGGCCAGATCGCCGTGATCTTCTCGATCACGTTGCTGGTCGGTCTCGGCGGCTTCGATCACTGCATCGCGACCACGGTCGAGGCCTTCTGCGCTCTGTTCGAGGGCCCGCTCTCGCTCGGCGACCTGCTCGGCTGGCTCCTCGTGACGACCGTCGGGAACATCGCTGGCGGCGTGATGATCGTCGCCGCGATCAACTACGGCCAGGTCCGCGAAGAGGACGGGGACTAGGCGGGGCCGATGCCCATCGCGTCGCGAACTTCCGCGACCGTCGGCGCAGCGATCGCGCGGGCCTTCTCGGCCCCCGCCGCCAGGATCCGTTCGAGCTCGGCCTCGTCGCCGCGCAACTCCGCGTAGCGCTCGCGCACCGGCGCCAGCATCTCGACCGCGGCGTCCGCAACTGCGCGCTTGAAGTCGCCGTAGCCGGATCCCGCGAATTCCGCCTCGATGGCCGCTGGATCGACGCCGCGAGTCACCGAAAGGATCTCGATCAGGTTCGCGATCCCCTCTTTGCCCGGTCCGCGCGTGACGTCCGAGCCGGAATCGGTGACCGCGCTCATCACCTTCTTGCGCAGCGCCTTCTCCTCGTCGAGCACGAGGATCGTTCCCTGCTCGGAACCGCCCGTGGTCGACATCTTCCTCGTCGGATCCTGGAGGTCCATGATCCGTCCTCCGACTGCGGGGATCCGCACCTCGGGCTCCTTGAGGATCGGCTTGTCGGGCGGCGCGAAACGCTCGTTGAAGCGCCGCGCGATCTCGCGCGTCAGCTCGATGTGCTGGCGCTGATCCTCACCGACAGGGACCTCGTCCGCCTTGTAGGCGAGTACGTCAGCCGCCTGCAGCACCGGATAGAGAAACAGGGCCGCCGACACCAGCTCGCGCTGCTTTGCCGACTTGTCCTTGAACTGGGTCATCCGGTTGAGGTCGCCATGCGATGTCACCGCCGACAGCAGCCAGCAGAGCTCGGTGTGCTCGCGGACGTCGGACTGGCGAAAGAGGATGCATCGGTCGGGATCGAGGCCGGCGGCGATGAGCAGCGCCGTGGTGTCGTGAACGCGCTCGCGCAGCTCGGTCGGGTCATACGCGACCGAGATCGCGTGCAGGTCGACGATGAAATAGATCGCCTCGTCCCCGGTTGCCGCAGCGCGGTCCTGACCCTCGACGTACTGGCGGATCGCGCCGATGTAGTTGCCCAGGTGCTTGCGCCCGGTCGGCTGAATGCCGCTGAAGATCCTCACGCGGCGAGAATGTAGAGGGACCTCCGGAGCGCAGACGGCCGTATGGGGATCATGAGAGCTCTTCGACTGGGCGGTGCGGTTGTCATCGCCATGCTCGTCCTGTCCTCCTCGGCATCAGCCGGCGGCGGCCCGTACCCACTCGGCGGGGTGGCGGGAACCACCCACGTCAGCGACTCAACCGGTCGCTTCAACTACAACGCACTGGGACACGGGCACTCGATCGTGGCGCGGATTGCGACCGACGGCGGGGAGGTCGTTCAGCAGCGCGAGTTCCTCGACCATTGGATGTTGCCCGCGGTAACGGCCAGCGGAACAGCCGGCGGCCTGTCGGCGGACGGCAACAGGCTGGTCCTCATCCGCCCCTACGCCGGTCCTGACCACGACCAGACGCAGTTTCTGGTTCTCGACGCGAGAACCCTGCGGGTCAGCTCGAAGATCGAGCTCGACGGCATCTGGAGCTTCGACGCGCTCTCGCCGGACGGGGGACTCATGTACCTCGTCCAGTACCGCGATTTCCGCAATCCCCTCGACTATCGAGTTCGTCAGTACGACGTCCGCGGTGATGTTCTGCGCGGGGGCGCGATAGTCGACTTGGACGAACCCGAGGAGAAGATGACGGGGGTTCCCGTGTCCCGGGTGACGAGCCCTGACGGCGCAACCGTCTACACGCTCTACGGCGGCGGCGAGGAAACGTTCATCCACGCGCTGCACACGGAGATCGGTCAGGCGGACTGCATCGACCTCGAGATGTTCGGCCACGGGGTCGACTTCTATGACCTGAAGCTCGAGATAGACCCCGAGACAGGCGTGGTGACCGTGCTGCGCGGCAAGCGGCCGGAGGCGATCGTCGATCCGGAAACGCTCGAGGTCCGCGACTCGCCGGTCTCCGACGTCGGCGGCGCGATCGGGAGCGGTGGCTCGGAGCCGCCGGGACCCTCGACAGCCGGCCCATGGATCGCCGTCGGGGCCATCGGCGCCGGGCTTGCGCTTGCCGCGCTGGTCGGAGTCCTGGCGGTGCGCCGGCGGCCGCGCCCGCTCGCATCTTGATCGCGCGACAATCGCTACATCTGATGAGCGCCGAGCCGGCGAAGCCGCGGATCCTCCTCGCGGGCGTGAGGCGCCCGCGGTCCGAGCCGGCGCTCGTGCGAGAAGCCCAGCGCGGCTCGGCGGATGCATTCGAGGAGCTGTTTCGCCGCCACTGGCGGCAATCGCACCGTGCGGCGTTCCTGGTCGTCGGCGACGCCGCCGCCGCCGAGGACATCGCGCAGGAAGCGTTTCTGGCTGCCGTCCGGGCGCTCGATCGGTTCGATCGCAGTCGCCCGTTCGGTCCCTGGCTGCACCGGATCACGGTCAACCGCGCCATCGATTACGCCCGAGCGCGCGCGCTGCGGCCCGAGGCCGAGTGGACCGACGCGGCCGCCGGCACGGCAGACACCCTCGACGAGATCTCAGCCGAGCTGCTGGCTGGGTTGCGCGAGCTCGAGCCCGATCACCGCGCCGTGATCGTGCTGCGATATGTCCTGGAGTACACGCCGGGGGAGATCGCGGCAATGCTCGAAGTCCCGCGCGGCACCGTCAACTCGCGCTTGCGCCGCGGGCTTGATCGCCTGCGCCCGGTCATCGAGGAGGCTGGAGAATGAGCCGCCGTTCAGATCGCGAGCTCGAGCGGCACCTGCGCGACCTGCGCGCCCCGGACGAGGCCGAGGCCGAGGAGCGCTCGCTCGGGCTGGTGAAGGCGGCCTATGAGGACCATGTGCCGTTGCGCCCGTCGCGAGCGACGCGGCGAATCGCGGTTGGCGTCGGCTGTGCCGCAGCTGCGCTCGCATTTGGCCTGAGCCCTGCGGGCGCAAAGGTCGGCGATCTCGTTTCCGATGTTTTCGAGCCCGAGCCGGCCGGCGAGCCTCAAGCGAAGCCCCAACTGCGGTCCCTACCGACAGCCGGCCAGCTCCTGGTTCAGTCGGCGGACGGCCCGTGGGTGGTGCAGGCTGACGGTTCGAAACGTCTGCTGGGCGACTACAGCGCTGCGGCATGGTCACCGCGGGGTCTTTACGTAGCGGTCGCCGACGGCCACGAGATCGCGACCGTCGACCCCGCCGGAACCGTCCAGTGGACCCATCCCGCAAGCGGTCGCGTGACGCGGCCCGTGTGGTCTGCGTGCTGCGCCGGCCCAGCGCCCGACCAGCGGATCGCGTACCTCAGCGGAAACGATCTACACGTGATCGACGCGAACGGGACCGATGACCGCCTGATCGCACGCGATGTCGCGCTCCGGACCCCTAGCTGGCGGGACGACGCGCACGTCCTGACGTACCGCACGTCGGACGACCTCGTTGTCAGCGTGGACGTGAACACCGGCAAGCGGGTCCGCACACGCCCGTCGGATCTCGACGGCAGCCTCGCGCTCATTCGCGAGGTCCGCAATCGCTCCCGGCTGGTGCTCATGACGGGCGGCGGCCGTCAACGAACCCTCTTTGAGGCCCCCGGCAAGCTCACCGGTCCGACGGTGTCACCCGACGGCGAGTGGCTGCTGGTCGGCTGGCCGGACGCTGATCAGTGGCTCTTCATTCCGGCCGATCGTTCGCGCAAGGGCGTCTACTTCGACCGGATCGCCGAGCAGTTCGATCCGGGATCGATGCGCGCGGATGGGTTCCCCCGAGTGCTGGGCTGGGCGCCGCTGCCGTCCGAATAGCGCGCCCCGCCGCGAACTGCCGCAAGCGTCCTCGGTTAGGACGTTATCCGCAGCTCGTGCACGAGGCGCGATGATGCGGCGGTGTCGAAGATGCCGCCGCGCCTGGAGCCGATGCTGGCCACGCCGCTCGCCGAACCCCCGACCGGAGACGGCTGGGCGTATGAGATCAAGTGGGATGGCATCCGGGCGCTCTCCTACATCGCCGGCGACAGCCTCAAGCTCTCAGCTCGCCGCGGCGCCGACCACACGCCTCGCTATCCCGAGCTCGCCGGCTTTCCGCAGGCGCTGGGCGGCCGCGACGCGATCCTTGACGGCGAGATCGTCGCCTTCGACGACGAGGGCCGGCCGCGGTTTCAGCTCCTGCAGCGGCGGATGGGGCTGTCGACCGAGGCGACGATCCGTCGCCGCGCGGTCGAGACGCCAGCGACGTACGTCGTCTTCGACGTGCTCTGGCTCGACGGCGAGTTGCTGATCGAGCTGCCCTACGAGGAGCGGCGCGAGCGACTTGACGCGCTCGAGCTGGAAGGTGCCCACTGGCGCGCGCCGCGCAACCACGTCGGCGACGGCGCCGCGCTCTGGGACCTTGTGCAGGAGCGCGACCTGGAAGGGATCGTCGCCAAGCGCCTCGGCTCGCCGTATCGGCCCGGCAAACGCAGCCGTGAGTGGGCGAAGGTCCGCAACCGGCGCGGCCAGGAGCTGGTTATCGGCGGCTGGATGCCGGGTGAGGGCAGCCGCGGCGGGCGGGTCGGATCGCTGCTCGTCGGTCACTACGTCGACGGCAAGCTCGCCTACGCGGGCGGCGTTGGCACCGGCTTCACCCAGGACACCCTCTTGGAGCTGACCAAGCTGCTGAAGCCGCTCGAACGCCCCGACTCCCCGTTCGAGCTCGGCGAGGACCCCAAGGTCAAGTACGCGCAGCGCGCACGCGACCGCGGTGCCGGGCCGGTCTGGGTCGAGCCGCAGCTGGTTGCCGAGGTCGAGTTCACCGAGTGGACGAACGAGGGCACCCTGCGCCAGCCGTCGTTCAAGGGCCTGCGCGAAGACAAGGACCCCCGCGATGTGGTCAGGGAGACGTGAGCAGGATTTCTTTCTCCCGACCGATTAGAAAGGAGCCCGGGGGTAGTCTGAGGTACTAGATACCCATGGCACGCGCTATCTGGTCAGGATCAATCAGCTTCGGGCTCCTCAATGTGCCCGTGAAGCTCTATTCCGCCGTCTCGAAGAAGTCGGTGAGCTTCCGCGAGCTCCGCGAGTCCGACGGCTCGCGCGTGCGCCACAAGCGCGTCGCCGAGGCCGACGGCAAGGACGTCGAGTACGGCGACATCGTCAAGGGTTACGAGATCGCCCCCGAGCAGTACGTGGTGATCACCAAGGACGAGCTCGAGGAGCTCGATCCGAAGAAGACCCGGGCGATCGAGATCTCCGACTTCGTCGACCTCGACGAGATCGACCCCATCTACTTCGACCACCCGTATTACCTCGGCCCGGACAAGGGCGCCGAGCGTGCCTATGCGCTGCTGGTCAAGGCGATGGCGGACTCCAAGAAGGTCGCGATCGCGCGCTTCGTCCTTCGCAACCGCGAGAGCCTCGCCGCGCTGAGGCCTATGGGCGACGTCATGACGATGGCGACGATGCGCTTTGCCGACGAGGTCGTTTCGCCCAGCGACATCACCGAACTCTTTGCCGACGACATCGAGGCTCCCAAGAAGAAGGAGCTCGACATGGCGAAGGCGCTGATCGACTCGCTCGCATCCGACTTCGATGCCGACGCCTATCACGACCAATATCGCGAGGAGCTGCTGTCGCTCATCGAGCGCAAGGCCAAGGGCGAGAGCATCGTCTCTGCGACGCCCGATGAGGTCACGCCGACCAAGGCGCCCGACCTGATGGCGGCGCTCGAGGAGAGCCTTGCCGCGGTCCGCGATGAGGAAACGAAGTCGAACGGCAAGGCGAAGGCCAAGCCAAAGGCCGCGGCGAAGCCGAAATCAAGAAGCAAGGCCAAAACCGCCAAGTAGAGGTCGATGGGCGCGAGATCGCGCTCACGAACCTTCAGAAGGTCCTCTGGCCCGAGTCCGGGTTCGCGAAGGCCGACATGCTCGATTACTACGCGAAGGTCGCGCCTGTGCTGCTGCCCCACCTGAAGGGCCGCGCGCTCACGCGGGTTCGCTTTCCCGACGGCGTCGAGGGTCAGCGGTTCTTCGAAAAGCGCGCGCCGAAGCACACGCCCGACTGGGTCAAGACCGCACCGGTCGAGATGGGCACGGCGGGCGTGCTCGACTTCATCGTCTGCGACGACCTCCCGACCCTGATCTGGCTCTCGCAGCTCGCGGCGATCGAGCTCCACCCCTCGCTTTCGCTTGCGAAGAAGCCTGAGCGCCCGACTGTCCTCGCCTTCGACCTCGACCCTGGCGAGCCGGCGACCGCGGTCGAATGCGCGCAGATCGCCCTCCAGCTACGCGGCCTGTTCGCCCAATTCGAACTGGAGTGCTTCCCCAAGCACTCGGGCTCCAAGGGCATCCAGGTCTACGTCCCGCTGAACACGGCGGCCACGTACGAGCAGACCAAGCCCTATGCACGCGCGATCGCCCAGGCGCTCGAGAAGTCGGACCCGGACCTGGTTGTCTCGCGCCAGGCGAAGGATCTGCGCAAGGGAAAGGTGCTCGTCGACTGGAGTCAGAACGACTACTCGAAGACCACAGTCGCCGTCTACTCGCTGCGCGGCCGCGAGCGGCCGACCGCCTCGACACCGCTTACTTGGGACGAAGTTGAGAAGCTTGCGAATGATGGTGACCCCGAGTCCGTGCGATTCGAGGCAGCCGACGTCTTGAAGAGGGTGAAGAAGCACGGCGATCTCTTTGCGCCCGTGCTCGAGCTGAAGCAGAAGCTTCCAAAGGAGGCGCGATGACGGAACATCAGGAGCGAGCCAGGGCCACTTGGTCGGCCGGAGACTTCGACGCGATCGCCCAGCGGATCTGGGAGGTCGGCGACAACCTCGTCGCGCGGGTCGACGTGCAGGAGGGCGAGCGCGTCCTCGACGTCGCCTGCGGCACCGGCAACGCCGCGATTCCCGCGGCGGGTGCCGGCGGAAACGTCACCGGCCTCGACATCACGCCGGAGCTCTTGGAGGACGCCAAGCGCAACGCCGTCAAGTACGGGGTCGAGGTCGAGTGGATCGAGGGCGACGCTCAGGACCTGCCGTTCGAGGACAACTCCTTCGACGTCGTCGTCTCGACCTTCGGCTGCATGTTCGCTCCCGACCACGCAAAGGCAGCGTCAGAGATCGCGCGCGTGCTCAAGCCGGGCGGCCGTTTTGGCGTCGTTGCGTGGAGGCCTGAGGGCAACATCGGCAAGTTCTTCATGACGGTCTCCAAGTACGCGCCGCCGCCACCCGAGGGCTTTCAGCCGCCGCCGCTGTGGGGTCTGCGCGACCACGTCACCGAGATCTTCGAGCCGACGGGCGTCGAGCTCTCGTTCACCGATGGCGCCGCGCACTGGCGCTTCGACTCCGTCCAGGAGACCGTCGCGGAGTACTCCGAGAAGTTCGGCCCGATCGTGCTGCTGCGCCCCGCGCTGGAGGCCGATGGGCGCTGGGAGGCGTTGCTCGCGGACCTCAAGGCGATGTACGAGGACGTTAATTCCGCCACCGACGGCGGCGTCGAGTTCGACGGCGAGTATCTGATCACGCAGGGGACGAAGCCGGGCTGATCTGGTATCCCTGGCTCGGTGCTCGAGCTGCAGGGACTCAGCAAGCGCTACGGCGAGACCGTCGCTCTCGACAACCTCGGCTTCTCCGTCGGGGCCGGCCAGCTGTTCGGATTCGTCGGGCCGAACGGTGCCGGCAAGACGACTGCGATGCGCATTGTCATCGGCGTTCTCGAGCCGGACTCGGGCGAGGTGCACTGGCAGGGAGCGCCGCTCGACACGGCCACCCGCAGCCAGTTCGGCTACATGCCCGAGGAGCGCGGCCTCTATCCGAAGATGTCCGTCGCCGATCAGCTCGTCTACTTCGCCGAGCTGCACGGCCTGAGCGAGACAGACGCGAAGGCCGCCAGCGATCGGTGGATCGACCGACTCGGGCTGCGCGAACGGGCTGGCGACGAGATCGAGAAGCTGTCGCTCGGCAACCAGCAACGAGTTCAGCTCGCGGTCGCCCTTGTCCACGACCCGATCGCGCTCGTCCTGGACGAGCCATTCAGCGGCCTCGACCCCGTGGGTGTCGACGTTCTTGCGAAGGTTCTGGTCGACGTCGCGCGCGAGCGTGGCCTGCCGGTGATCTTCTCGTCGCACCAGCTCGACCTGGTCGAGCGGCTCTGTGACGCGGTTGCGATCGTCTCCTCGGGACGACTTGTCGACTCGGGCACCGTCGAGACGCTTCGACGTCGGCGCGCCGGCAACCGTTGGCGCCTCGAGCTGGAGGGCGCGGGCAACGGATGGACGCCTGACCTCCCTGGCGTTCGAACGCTTGGCGACGGACTGTTCGAACTCGAGGAGGGCGTGGATTCTCAACGGCTTCTTGACGCCGGTCGGGCTGCGGGGCGCGTCGTTCGTTTTGGCCCGGACCTGCCGACACTCGCCGATCTGTTCCGCGACGTCGTCGCGTCGGAGAGCAAGGAATGAGCCCGCGCCGAGCGATGTACCTGACGGGCCGCCGCGAGATCCGCGAGCGGCTGCGCAGCCGAGCCTTCCTCATCTCGACAGCCATCCAGCTGGTGATCGTGCTCGCGATCGTCGTCGTCTCGGCGCTCGCCGGTGGCGAAGGCTCCGAGAAGTTCAAGGTTGGGTTCGTCGGCGACGATTCGGGGGTCGTGGTCGAGGCCGCCGTGCGCTCGGAGGCGGCGTTTGACGCGGAGGTCACCGCGCGCGAGCTCGAGAGCGCGGAGGCCGCGCGGTCGGCGGTGGCGGACGGCGACGTCGATGCCGCGGTCACAGCCGCCGGGCTGATCGTGGATTCCGATCCGTCGACCGCGCTCGTATCGCTGCTCCAGAGCGCTTCGGCTGACGTACGCACGCGCGTCGAGCCCCCGCCCCCGCTTGCCGTCGAGGAGGTCGGCACCGGCAGTGCTGGCAGCGGCATCGCGTTCATCGGCAGCCTTCTGCTCTACGTCGCGATTCTCGGCTCCGGCTTCCTTGTCGCGTCCGCGATCGTCACCGAAAAGAGCTCACGCGTGATCGAGGTGGTCCTGTCTGCGATCCGCCCGGTCCAGTTGTTGACCGGGAAGGTCATTGGGATCGGCCTGCTTGGCCTGCTCCAGGTACTGCTCACGACCGGCGTGGGCATCGGCGTGGCCGTCGCGATCGGAACGCTCGATCTCCCCTCATCGACGGCGGCATCGGCGATCCTCGTGCTCGTCTACTTCGTCAGTGGTTACCTGCTCTACGCCGCCGCGTTTGCGGTCGCGGGCGCGATCGTCTCGCGCCAGGAGGATCTTCAGAGCAGCACGGCGCCGATCTCGATCCTGCTCGTGGCCTCCTACATCGCGGGCGTCTCCACGATCGATGCCCCGTCAGGCACGCTCGCGACCGTATGCACCTTCCTGCCGCCCGTCGCGCCGATGGTCGTCCCCGGCCGCGCCGCTCTGGACGCGTTGCCGGCGTGGGAACTGGTCGTGTCGCTCACGTTGATGGTGGTGGCCACGGTCCTGTTGATCCTGCTGGCGACGCGCGTCTACGAGCGCACGGTCCTGCGGATGGGGGCGCCGCTGAAGCTGCGCCAGGCGTGGCGGCTCGGAACTAAGCGAGCGGCTGGCGGATGACGGGCTTGCGGCTTGCCGCAGCCTCGTCCAGGCGCCGAACAGGAGTCGTGTAGGGCGCGTTGCGCAGGATCTCGGGATCCTCCTCCGCCTCGAGCAGGATCGACTCGATCGCCTCGGCGAGGTCGTCGAGCGCCTCGCGAGTCTCGGTCTCGGTCGGCTCCACCATCAGCGCCTCGTCGACGAGCAGCGGGAAGTAGATCGTCGGCGGATGGAAGCCGTAGTCGAGCAGGCGCTTTGCGATGTCGAGCGTACGGACGCCAAGGTCGCGCTTGGCGGGCGCGCCGGAGAGGACGAACTCGTGCATGCACGCGCGGTCGAAGGCGATCGGCAGGTACTTGCCCGCGCGACCCGTCCGCAGCTTGGCGAGCAGGTAGTTGGCGTTGAGGACAGCGGTCTCCGAGGCCTCGCGCAGGCCATCGCCGCCGAGGCTGGAGATGTAGGCGTACGAGCGCACGAATACGCCGAAGTTGCCCTGGAACCCGCGCAGGCGGCCAATTGACTTCGGCAGGTCGTGGTCGAGGTCGAAGCTCGGGCCTCCACCGTTGTTCGAGTTTCCCGACTCGTTTCTGATGATGCGCGGCGCCGGCAGGAACGGGGCGATGCGTTCGGAGACGGCAATCGGGCCAGCGCCCGGCCCGCCGCCGCCGTGCGGCTGGCTGAAGGACTTGTGGAGGTTGACGTGGACGATGTCGAAGCCCATGTCGCCGGGGCGGGTGAAGCCCATGATCGCGTTGAGGTTGGCGCCGTCGTAATAGAGCGTTCCCCCGACCCCGTGAACGATCGAGGCGATCTCGGCGATGTTCTCGTCAAAAAGCCCGAGCGTGTTCGGGTTGGTCAGCATCAGGCACGCGACCTCGTCGTCGGCCTTGGCGCGCAGGTCGTCGAGATCCACCCCACCGCGTTCGTTGGTCGCGACCTTGACGACCTCGTAGCCCGCCATCGTCACCGTCGCGGGGTTGGTCCCGTGCGAGGTGTCAGGGGTGAGCACCTTGGTTCGCTGCTCGCCGCGGTCCTCGTGGTAGGCGCGCGTGAGCATTAGCCCGGCGAGCTCCCCGTGCGAGCCGGCCGACGGCTGCAGTGAGACGTGCGGGAGGCCGCAGATCTCGCTCAGCGAGCGTTCGAGATTCCACATCAGCTCGAGCGCACCCTGAGCGCGCTTCGGATCCTGGGCCGGATGCAGCCGGGCGTGACCCGGCAGGGCGGCGATCTTCTCGTTGAGGCGCGGGTTGTGCTTCATCGTGCACGAGCCGAGCGGATACGGGCCTGTGTCGAGGTCGAAGTTGCGGCGCGAGAGGCGGTTGTAGTGACGCACGATCTCCGGCTCGGCGACCTCGGGAAGGGCCGGGCCTTCGGAGCGCAGCAGATTCCTCGGGATGAGCTCGTCGAGGGGCTTCTCGTCGACGCCCGTCGGAGGCAGAGTCGCGGCGCGACGTCCCTCGACGGACCGCTCATAGATCGTCGTCGCGTGCTCGCGCTGTTGCGGCGTCGGGATCTCGGCGGTGCGCGGCGGTGGAGCGACGTTGCTCATGTGGCCGCCTCGACCTTCTCGCGGGCTCCAGAGCTCGAGATCGCGCGCTCAAGCGCGTCGGCGAGACGATCGATGTCGCCCTTCGAGCGCCGCTCGGTGATCGCCACCAGCAGCCCGTTCTCGTATTCCGGGTACTCGCGAGCGAGCGGATAGCCCGCGGCGATCCCCTCCTCGCTGATTCGATCGAGGAGCTCGGCCACGGGCGCGTCGACGCGCACCGCGAACTCGCGCGCAACCGGCGCCTCGTGCAGCAGCTCCACGCCCTCGACGGCGCTCAGCACTTCGCGCGCGTAGGCGGTGCGACGCACGAGCAGCTCGCCGAGCTCGACGATGCCGCGCCGCCCGAGCCAGGAGAGGTAGATCGTGCCGGCGAGCGCGTTCAGCGCCTGGGACGTGCAGATGTTGTGTGTCGCCTTCTCGCGGCGGATGTGCTGCTCGCGGGTCTGCAGCGCCAAGACGAAGCCGCGGCGGCCGTCGGAGTCCGTGGTTTCGCCGGCGATGCGGCCCGGCATCCGGCGCAGGTGCTCCTCGGTTGCGGCAAAGAACCCGAACGAGGGGCCGCCGAAGTCGAGGCGGTTGCCGAGCGGCTGGCCCTCGCCGACGGCCACGTCCACCCCACACTCACCCGGCGGGCGCAGGACGCCGAGGGTGATCGCATCCACCGATGCGACGCAGAGGGCGCCAGCCTCGTGGGCAGCACTAGCGAGGGACTCGAGGTCCTCGATGGCGCCGAGGAAGTTCGGGTTCTGGACGAAGAGCGCCGCGGTCTGGTCGTCCAGCGCCGCTGCGAGCTCGCCCGCGTCGGTGACGCCGCCGTCGAGCCCGACCTCCACGATCTCGGCGCCGAAGCCGTGCGCGTAGGTCGCGAGCGTCTCACGGGAATGGGGATGGAGACCGCGGGAGACGACGAGCTTGCGCCGGCCCTTGCCCGCGCCCAGAGCGAGGTAGGCGGCCGAGGCCACCGAGGAGGGACCCTCGTACAGCGACGCGTTGGACACGGGTAGTCCAGTCAGCTCCGAGATCGCAGTCTGGAACTCGAACATCACCTGAAGGCCGCCCTGCGAGACCTCGGGCTGGTACGGCGTGTACGGCGTCAGGAACTCCGAGCGCGAGATGATCGCCTCGACGAGCGCGGGGACGTAGTGGTCGTACATCCCCGCGCCGATGAAGCAGGTCTCAGAGTCGGTGTCGGCATTCCGCGCTGCGAGCTTCGCGAAGCGCTCGAAGACCTCTGCCTCCGAGAGCCCGTCGGGCAGCTCGAGCGGCCGGTCGAGGCGCAGCTCGGCGGGGATGTCGGCGAACAGCTCGTCGACTGAGTCGATGCCGATCGTCGCCAGCATCGCGGTCCGGTCGGCGTCGGTTGCGGACGTGTAGCGGCTCACCCGATTGAGGCTAGCGAGCGCCGCGATCGCGGAGGCCGAAGGCCGAAGCGGAGCCGCGCCGCCGTTGAGGCGCCTTGTTCTACGAAAGTAGGTCCTTGTATGCGGACACGTCGAGCAGCGATTCTGCCTCTGCAGGGTCGGTGAGCTTGACCTTGACCAGCCAGCCATCGCCGTACGGGTCGTCGTTGATCTTCTCGGGCGCGTCCGAGAGCGCCTCGTTGACAGCGGTGATCTCGCCTGACAGCGGCGCGATCACGTCCGAGACGGCCTTGACCGATTCGACCTCGGCGTAGGCCGAGTCCTTGGCGATCGTGGCGCCGACCTCCGGTGGCTCGTAGAAGACGACCTCGCCGAGCGCATCCTGGGCGTACCAGGTGATCCCGAGCGTGGCCTCGTCGCCGTTAATCCTCGCCCAGTCATGCTCGGGGTGGTACTTGAGGTCATCGGGATAGGTCTCGTCGGCCACTTGCGTCAGCTCTCCTTCGGGTGCGGGTCGTAAAGCGGCCTGGACTCTATGCGCGCTGGCCGGCGCTTGCCACGAACGTCGATCTCGACATCGGTTCCGGGCTCGGCGAGGTCGGTCCGGACATATGCCATCCCGACGCCCTCGTCGAGGCAGGGCGAGAGCGTCCCGCTGGTCACGGTGCCGGCCGGCTCGCCGGAGGCGTCCAGCACGGCGTTGCCCTGGCGTGGGATCCCGCGGGCGGTGAGCTTGAACGGCGCGAGCTTCTCGGGGGTGCCGTTCTCGCGGACCGCGGCCACGGCCTCGGAGCCGATGAACCCCGTCGCCTCCTTGCAGCACCAGCCGAGCCCTGCCTCGATCGCGTTGCGGTCCGTCGACAGGTCGTTGCCGTAAAGGTGGAAGCAGACCTCGAGTCGGAGCGTGTCGCGGGCGCCCAGGCCCGTAGGGGTCGCCCCGGCCTCGAGCAGTTGGTCCCAGAAAGCCGGTGCGTCAGCGGGCGGGAGCAGCACCTCCACCCCATCCTCGCCCGTATAGCCCGTCCCGCAGACGAGCGCAGTTCCCAGCTCGGCCGTGTGCATTCTGGGAGGCAGCTCGCCGTCGACGAGCGTCGCGACGATCTCCCGCGCCTTCGGGCCCTGGACGGCGAGCATCGCGTAGTCGTCGATCCGGTCCGTCACCTCCGCGTCGTAGTCCGCAGCGTGCTGCGTGAACCAGGCGAGGTCGGTGTCGTGGTTCGACGCGTTCGTGACGGTCAGATAGCGGTCCTCGCCGAGCCGGTAGGTGAAGAGGTCGTCGAGGATGCCGCCGTCCTCGCGGCATAGAACCGAGTACTGGGCGCCGCCAATCTCGAGCTTCGCGACGTCGTTCGACAGCAGCCGCTGCAACAGGTCGAGCGCCTGCGGTCCTGAGGTCTCGATCTCGCCCATGTGCGAGACGTCGAAGACCCCGCAACCCTCGCGCACCGCGAGGTGCTCGGGCCGAACGCCCTCGTACTGAACCGGCATCTCCCAGCCGGCGAACGGGACGAGCTTCGCCCCGGCGGCGACGTGCTGCTCGTAGAGGGGAGTGCGCCTCAGCGCCGTAGTGGCTTCCACGACGCCGAGGCTATCTCCCCAACGAGTTCCGAGTTCAGCCGGCGATCTCGCCGCCGAAAATGCAGACGTTGCCTTCGCCGTAGACACCGTTGCCGCCGGCGAGCGTGCCGCTCTTGACACCGACGGTGGTCTGGCCGATCAGGCTCGTGCCATCGGGCGCGAGGGCGGTGAACTCTCCCTCGTTGAACGCAGCGTCGCTCGCCGCAGCCGTGGCGTTGTCGAGCGTGCGATCAACGTCCGCGGTGTCCGTATTAAGGAAGTCGGTCGCTGCGGGACCACCCTCAAGCGCGTCCACCGAGCCATTGAAGACCGCTCCATTGGTCGCCGTGGCGATGTAGACCTCCGCGATCGCGTTACCGCCCGTGACCTGCAGGCACTTCGCCGAGATCGTGAGCTCACCCTTCGTGAACAGCGTCGTCACCGGCGCTGCTGCACGCGCGGCCGCAGCGTCGGCACCCTCGGTCGCAGTCAGCTTCACGAAGCTGCCCGCGTCGCTCGAGATGACGAAGTCATCCGACAGGTTCTTGGTCGAAAGCGTCCCGTCGCCGACCTTCGCCGCGGTCACCGCGCCATCGGCCAGTTTCGCCGCGGTGACTGACCCGTCGACGAGCTTTGCCGAAGTGACCGCGCCGTCGGCGAGCTGCTTGTCCTTCACAGCGCCGTCCTTGATGCCGGTTGCCCTTGATCGACTTCCCGTCGATCTGCTTCGAGCCGATCGCGCCCTTGGCGATCGCCTTCGCCGTCACCGAGCCCTTGGCGAGGTCGGTTGAGTCGACCGAGTTCTTGCCGGGGAGCGCGACAGCGGCGCCCGACATCGCCATCACCAGGGCCGCGAGCGCGACGAACATC
The DNA here is from genome assembly GCA_963746215.1 of uncultured Solirubrobacterales bacterium. Taxonomy (GTDB): domain Bacteria; phylum Actinomycetota; class Thermoleophilia; order Solirubrobacterales; family 70-9; genus WHSW01. The sequence continues at coordinate 171,990 of CAVVAT010000012.1, read as the reverse complement.
GCCGGCGTCGGCCGCAGAGACTTGAACGAGAACATCAGTTCCTTCCCACGCGTCGTTACGACGGTGGAAACCCGGCGGGAGCGGCCTAGTTGCTCTTCAGGAACGACGGCACGTCGATGTCGTCGTCGGAGACCTGAAGCTCGCGGCGCTCGCGATCGGCAAGCCCCCCGACCCTGCGAGCGCGGCTGCGCTCGCGGACCTGCATCGGCTTGCGGGCGAGCGTCTCGCGACCCTCGAACCCGGTCGCGATCACGGTGACTCGAACCTCGTCGCCGATGCTCGGGTCGATCACGGTGCCGAAGATGATGTTGGCGCCCTTGTCGGCCGTCGAGACGACGATGTCGGCCGCCTCGTTGACCTCGAACAGGTTCAGGTCCTCGGAGCCCGTGAAGTTCAGGAGCATCCCGGTGGCGCCCTCGATCGACTCCTCCATCAGCGGGGAGTTGATCGCCATCTTTGCGGCCTCCTGCGCCCGGTTCTCGCCGGCGGCGGTGCCGATACCCATCATCGCCGAGCCGGCATCGGCCATGACCGTGCGGACGTCGGCAAAGTCGAGGTTGATCTGGCCCGGCGTGGTGATCAGGTCCGTGATCCCCTGGACGCCCTGGCGCAGGATGTCGTCGGCCATCCGGAAGGCCTCCTGGACGGAGGTCCGGCGCTCGACGACCTCGAGCAGCTTCTGGTTCGGGACGATGATCAGCGTGTCGACCTTGGCGCGGAGCTTGTCGATGCCCTCGAGCGCCTGCTGCATACGCCGGTTGCCCTCGAACTCGAAAGGCTTAGTGACGACGCCGACCGTGAGCGCGCCGATCTCCTCCTTGGCGATCTCGGCGATGACCGGGGCAGCACCGGTGCCCGTGCCGCCGCCCTCACCAGCGGTGACGAAGACCATGTCGGCGCCCTTCAGCGCCTCCTTGATGTCGTCACGCGATTCGGCTGCCGCGCCGGCCCCAACGTCGGGGTTCGCGCCGGCACCGAGGCCGTTAGTGAGGTTGTGTCCAGCGGCGAGCTTGATGTCGGCTTCGCAGGACTGCAGTGCCTGAACGTCGGTGTTGATCGCAATGAACTCGACGCCCTTGAGACCGGCGTCGACCATGCGACTGACCGCGTTCGTACCACCGCCGCCTGCACCGACGACCTTGATCACCGCGAGATAGGACGACTCGACCATTTTCTCCCGTTTCCTAAGTCGATTGACCCGTTAACAGCCTAATTGCGTTCCGTCCGAGCCTAAAGGGAAACTTGATCGTTTTCCGCAATGAGCAGCCTAGACGTGAGGACGACGGTAGGCCATCGTCGCATGAGTGTCAATCTCAGACCGCCGCACCGGCATGGAATCGTGCATTCGGCCAACTCTCGACTTGGACTCGAAGGTTTCCATATTTTCTAAAGTCTCAATCTGGCGTCGAGACTAGGCCGGCGGCTCGGTCGGCGTGACGGCGGTGTCCGCTCCCCCGGCCGCGGGGCGCTCGGGAACGCGAACGTCGAGATATGAGAGCGCGTCGAGCTTCGGATCGGCGAGCACGGCGGCCGCGGCCGACCACTTTTCAGCCACAGCGGCTGCGTTGCCGAAACGGACCGGGATATCGCCGCGCAAGGTCAGCTCCACCCCGTACTCCTTCGACAGGCCGATCTTCTCGATCAGCGGGAGCAGCTCCTCGGGCGCCGCGCCCACGACCAGCGCCTGATCGAGCTCTTCACCCTCGAGCATCGCGCCCTGCGGCGCCTGCTCCACCTCGAGCACCGGCAGGTTCTCATCCTTCGGAATTTCCACCCCGGTGAGCAGGGTGCCGTCCCCGGCGACGGGAACGGCCTGGTCACCGGCCTGGACCACCATCGTCGGGGGACGCTCGGTGACCTCGATCCGCATCCCGTGCGGGAAGTTCGGGTCGATGCTGATCGATGCCACCGTCGGGAACTTCGCGGCGATCGAATCAAGGCGCTCGCGATCAACATGAAGGGTGGTCATCGACTCAGAGGCATCGGTGAGCTCGCCGATGATGGCCGCACGCTCGCCGGCCGTGACGCCCACGACGTCGACGTTGTCGATTGCGACCAGCGACGAGTCGCGGAGCCAGAGGAAGTAGCCCGCGACGATCGTCACGGCGAGGACCGCGACCAGTCCGAGCCGATAGCGCCAGGAGAGCGTGGTCAGACGGGCCTTCGGAGCACTGCGGGCCTTGGTCGGCTTGCGGGCCTTCGTGGGCTTGCGCCGCGGCGCCGCCTTCGCCTTCGGCTTAGCCTTGGGCTTGGTTGCCGGCTTGGCCTTGGGCTTCGGCTTCGCGGGAGCGCGGGTCCTAGCGGCGGGTTTACGACTACGGCCGGCCGGGGTGGCGGCACGGGAAGAGCTCATCAAGGTGAGGTTCTTCTTTAGAGCTCCCAATCCTTCGGCCACTGGACCTCGCCGAGCACCTGAACCTCGGGCTCGAGTTCGACGCCAAAGCGGTCATGAACTCGGTGGCGCGCCGCCGCCATCACGGCGAGCACGTCGGCGGTCGTCGCCGAGCCCGTGTTCTCGACGAAGTTGGCGTGTTTGGGCGAGAGGCGAGCACCGCCGATCTCGATCTCCTGGGCTCCTGCCTCGGCCAGCAGCAGACCCGCCGTCCGTCCCTCGACCCCGGGAGCGTCGGGGTCCGGGTTCTTGAAGGTGGAACCGAAGGTCTTGATCCCGGATGGCTGCGCCTCGCGACGCTTGTCGCGCATTGCGGCGAGGGTCGCCTTGACGGCGGCTGGGTCGGCGTCGTCGAGGGCGAACGAGGCGTGCGCCACCACCTCCCCGCTGCGTAGCGCCGAGCGCCTGTAGCCGAACCCGAGCTCGTCCGGCGTTCGGCGCTTGCAGCCCTCAGCGGTGCAGACGTCGACCCATTCGAGGACCGCGGCGAGTTGGCCGCCGTAGGCGTTGGCGTTCATCCGCACGGCGCCGCCGACGGTTCCGGGGATGTTGATCCCGAACTCGAGCCCGGTCAGCCCCCACCCCGCGGCCTTCGCCGCCGCCGACGGCAGGCGCACGCCGCCGCCGCAGCGCAGCATCGTGCCGTCGCGCTCGAGCGCGGCGAGCTCACCGTCGAGCTTGAGAACGAGGCCACGGACGCCGGCGTCTGCGATTAGCAGGTTCGAACCGGAGCCCACAACCTCGACGGCCAGGCCCTCAGCTGCGGCCCATGCGAGCAGCTCGACCAGCTCCGCCTCGGTACGCGGGCGCGCGAACGCCTCGGCGGCGCCACCGGTGCGCACCGTCGTCAGTCGCGCGAGCGGGCGATCACGCTCGATGCCGGCGGGCTCACTCACCCGAGACCAGCGCCTCGCCGAGCTTGAAGACGTCTCCGGCGCCGATCGTCACCAACAGGTCGCCGTCGCGCAGCTGGCCGGCGAGTGCGTTCTGAGCGGTCTGGGCGTCGCGCAGCCACCACACGGGGCGGCCTCCTGCGTGGTCGGCGGTCGCGCGGGCCACGTCGAGGCCGCTGACACCCGCGAGCTCGCCCACCGGCTCCTCACGCGCCGGATAGACGTCGAGGACGCCCACGGCATCGGCGGCGGCGAGCGCGGCGCCAAAACGCTCGGCCAGTGCCTTGGTGCGCGAGTAGAGGTGGGGCTGGAACACCGCGATCAGCCGCTTCGGCTGGAGCTCGCGCAGTGCCTCGAGCGTCGCCGCGACCTCGGTCGGGTGATGGGCGTAGTCGTCGTAGATCTCCGCGCCGTCGCGCGTGCCCTTGCGCTGCTGGCGGCGCAGCATTCCCGGGAAGGTCGAAAGAGCCGCAGCGACAGGCGCCGGATCGAAGCCGGCCAGCTCGAGCGCAGCGATCGCGGCGCGGGCGTTGAGGCGGTTGTGGCGGCCGGGTACCGCGAGGTCGAGTGCGGGGCCGGGACCCTCGTCGTCAAAGCGGGCGGCAGCTTGGTGAGGAGCGCTCGCCGCGACCCGGTCAAGCGCATCTCCGCCGCCGAGGACCAGCCCCGCGGCTGGGGCGGCGAAGCGGGCGAAGCCGGCCTCCAGCTCGGAGCGCGAGCCCCACCGGGCGTGGTGGTCGAGTTCGACGTTGGTGATCACCGCGATCTCGGGATGGAGCTCGAGGAAGCTCGCGTCGGACTCGTCGGCCTCGGCGACCACCCACTCCCCTCCGCCCCACCCGGCGTTCGCCGACCTGCCGCCGGGACCCGCACCAGGGAGCTCACCGCCGATGAAGAAGCCTGGATCCGCGCCGACGGCGGCAAGGGCGTGGACGACCATCCCGGTTGTCGTCGTCTTCCCGTGCGTACCCGCGATCGCGATCAGCCGGCGCAGCGCGCAGAGCTCGGCGAGCAACTCACCGCGGTGAACGACCCGCTGGCCGCGCTCGCGGGCGAGCGCAAGCTCGGGATTGTCCTCGGCGATCGCGGTCGACACGACGACCTCGGCATCCGCCGGGACGTTGGCTGCGTCATGGCCGATCCGCGGCTCGAGTCCCGCTTCCCGCAGCCCGCTCAGATAGGAGCTCTCGGCGCGGTCGCTGCCGCTAACCCGGGCGCCGAGCTCGTGAGCGACGAGCGCGAGCCCGCTCATCCCAGCGCCACCGATCGCGATGAAGTGAAGTGGCCGTCCGGCCCACTCGGCCTCAGCCATCGCCGTCTCGGATCGCGCCGAGCACCTCTGCCGCTACCGCGGCGGCTGCATCGGGGCGCGCCAGTGCGGCGCTCGCCGTCGCCATCGCGCTCAGCCGCTCGTCCGTCGCCGAGCAGCTCGGCGGCGAGGCCGCGCAGAGCCGCAGGGTCGAGATCGGCATCATCGATCACGGCCGCGGCCCCGGCGCTCTCCATCCACTCGGCGTTCGCGCGTTGATGGTCGGCAGCGGCATAGGGATAGGGAACCAGGATCGCCGGGCGCTGCGCAGCGGCGATCTCGAAGATCGAGCCGCCGGAGCGAGCGAGGACCAGATCGGACGCCGCGAGCGAGTCGGCGAGCCCGGGCTCGTATGCGAGCAGCGTGTACCGGTTGGGGTTGGAGCCCTGGGCGAGTCCCTCGCGGATCTCCTCGTAGTCGCGATTGCCGCTGATGTGGAGGACGTGGAAGTCGCGCTCCGCCGAGCCGGGCCCCGCGAACGCCTCCAGCGCACAACGGTTGATGGAGCGGGCGCCCTGGCTGCCACCGAAGACGAGCAGGCAAGTGTCGGCGGGGGCAATACCGAAGCGCTCGCGAGCGGCCTCGCGGTCGGCGCCGGTGATCTCCGCGGGAATGGGCCGCCCGGTGACGATGTAGCGCCCGTCGTCGCGGCCGTCGATCGGGAACGCGAGACAGACGCGCCGGGCGCGGCGGGCGAGCAGGCGGTTGGCGAGGCCGAGGTGGCGGTCGGCCTCGGTGAGCACAAGCGGCAGGCCGAGCGAGAGCGCGGCAAGCCCGGCCGGGCCAGCGACGTACCCCCCGCCGCCGAGCACCGCCTCGGCGCGGCGGTCGCGAAGGACGGTCCGCGCCGCGGGAAAGGCCGCCGCGGCGAGGCGCAGCGCGCCCGCCGCCCGGACGGGGTTGCTGCGGTCGAGGCCGCGAACGTCGAGCAGGTCGATCTCGTATCCGGCGGCCGGGACGAGCTCTGCCTCGGTGCGATCGCGGGCGCCGATGAACGAGACGGTTGCGCCGTCAGCCCGAAGCGCGTCGGCGACTGCCAGCGCCGGAACGACGTGTCCCGCTGTTCCCCCGGCTGCGATTACGACTCTTCTGGCCTCCATCGACGACGCGGAGTGTTCCACCCGACGGGGACTTGGAGATGTTCAGCAGCAATCCGACGGAGGCGAGCATGGTCAGCATGCTCGAGTTGCCGTAGGAGACAAAGGGCAGCGGCACACCCGTGAGCGGTGCCAAGCCGAGCACGGCAAAGAGGTTGATCACAGCCTGGACGAGGACCAATGAGGTGAGCCCGGCGGCCAGCAGCTTGCCGTATCGGTCGCGCGCGTTCTGGGCGATTCGCAGCCCCGCGTAGCCGAAAAGCCCGTAGAGGCAGACGAGGCCGCCGATCCCGAGCATGCCGAGCTCCTCGCCGATGACGGCGGCGATCATGTCCGTGTGGGCCTCGGGCAGGTAGAAGGCCTTCTGCAGGCTCTCGCCGAGGCCGACGCCGAAGATTCCTCCGGAGCCCATCGCGATCTTTGCCTGAATCGCCTGGAACCCCGTGCCGCTCGGATCGTGGCCCGGGTTGATGAAGCCCGTGATGCGCTCCATCCGGTACGGCTCGATCAGCGCCGCGATGATGATCACGGCGATGATCACGCCGCCGAGCTTGGCCATGTCGGAGATGCGCGCTCCCGCTGCGATCAGCATCGCTCCGGCGGCGAAGCAGGCGACCATCGCCGTTCCCAGGTCGGGCTCGACGACCACGAGGGCGCATGCCAGGCCGACGATTCCGAGGTAGGGCATCATCGTGCGCAGCTCGCGCGTCATCTTCGGCCGTGTGGCCAGCAGCTGGGCGCCGTAGAGGATCAGCGCGACCTTCATCACCTCGGAGGGCTGGATCTGGAACAACCCGGCGCCGAGCCAGCGCTTGGCGCCGTTGACCTCGATCCCGATCCCCGGGATGAGGACAACGAAGCAGAGGAAGAACGACCCGGCGAGGATCAACGGCGTCAGGCCGCGGACGATCCTGACCCCGCTGCTGGCGAGAAACTTGAGCAGGACCAGCCCGACCGCGCCAAAGAGCGCGGTGCGCTTGAGGTAGAAGTAGGGATCGCCGGAGTCGCCGAGCAGCGAGGTCGTCGAGCTCGCGCTGAACACCATGACGACGCCGAAGGCGAGCAGGCACATCGTCGCCGTCAGCAGCAGCGAGTACTCGATCGGCTGCTGGGCCGCTTTTTTCTTCGCGCGGCTCATAGCTCTCGCACGAGGGCGCGGAAGTGCTCGCCGCGCTCCTCGTAGTCGCGGTAGGCGTCGAAGCTCGCGCACGCCGGCGCCAGTAGAACCGTCTCCCCCGGCTGTGCGTCGGCAGCAGCGGCTCGAAGCGCGTCCGCCAGGCCCGCGTAGCGGCCGTGCGAAACGCCTGCCTCCCACGCCGGGAGCGAGTTCGTCCTCGAGGCGCTGGGCAGCCTCTCCGATCAGGTATGCGCCGGTGGCGCGCTCGGTGACCGGTGCGACTAGCTCCGAGAACTCGCCGCCCTTCAGCGACCCGCCAAGGATCGCGCGGACTCCGCCGTCGAACGAGCGGATCGCGGCGGCGGCGGCGGCAGGGTTGGTCGCCTTCGAATCGTTGACGTAGGCCACGCCGTCGACCTCGCCGACAAGCTCGAGGCGGTGCGGGACCCCGCTAAAGCTCGCCAGCGCGGACGCGATCGCGTCGCGATCGACTCCCATGGCTTCCGCGGCGACCGCAGCGGCAGCGGCGTTCTCGGCGTTGTGAGGACCGGGCAGCGCGAACGGGAACTCGCCGATCCGAGCCGCGAAGTCGAGCTTGCGCGCGCGGCCGCCAAGGTCCACGCCGGCGAGGGCCGGATCCGCGGCGTTGAAGACCGCGACGTCGTCTGTCTCCTGGTTGGCAAAGATCCGCAGCTTCGCGTCCCGGTACGGAGCCGAAGTCGCCGTGGCGGTCGAGGTGGTCTGGGGTCACGTTGAGCAGGACCCCGCACTCCGGGGCGAAGGCCTCCGTGTCCTCAAGCTGGAAGCTCGAGGCCTCGCAGACGATCGTCGTGTCGGCGGCGATCTCGCCGACGAGGGTGGTCAGGGCGGTCCCGACGTTTCCGGCCACGGCGACCGGCTCACCGGCGGTGCGCCAGACGTGGCCGAGGAGCTCGGCGACGGTGGTCTTCCCGTTCGTACCGGTGACGGCGACGAACCGATTGGGCAGCAGGCGCCAGGCCAGCTCGAGCTCGCCGATCACAGGAATGCCGCGACGCCGAGCCTCGGCGACCGCGGGCGCGGAGCTTGGCACCCCGGGGCTCTTGACTATGCAGCGCACCCGCTCGACGACTTCCGATCGATCCCCATCCAGGAGAACTTCGACGTTGTCCCCCGCTAGACCTTCCGCGCCGTCAGGCGCCCCGCGGTCGATCGCGATGACCTCTTCCCCGCGTTCGGCCAGCAATCGCACCGCCGCTTGTCCGGATCGCGCCAGTCCGATGACGCCGTAAGGACCCGGCGGCAGCGGCGGGCGAGGCTTGAAAGGGCTCACGGGAGCTACTTTCGCGGCGCCGGTGCCCGCTACCTTCCCAACGTGCGCACTACTGGCCGTTTAGTCCTCGAAGTCTTCGCAGCGGTGCTGATCGGCGCCGGCGTCCCGCTGCTGTGGATCTGGATCGGATCGTTGATTCAGAGCTCGCGCGGTGCCGACCATGTCGAGGGCACGACGGCGGCCATCATCTTCGTCGGAATCGTCGCCACCTACGTGATCGTGCTGATGATCGCCGGCGCGATCCAGGCACGAGGTCAGGCGGCCGAGGAGAAGGCTCCGGTTCGCTACCCGTGGAACCGCAGCATGCGCGACGAGCCCTACCGGCCCGGCACCGGCAAGCTCAGCCCGGTTGAGGCGGTCTTCGTCGGCACCGCGCTGGTGGCGACGGTGGCGATGCTGATCTGGTTCTTCGCCTTCGCCGGCTCCCCGCTTCCGACCTAGGCATGTTCGAGGCAACGAGCTCGCAGTCGACGCAGACGCCCGCGACGGCAATCTGGGCGCGCTGGGTCAACCCGAATCGGTGGAGCGACTGGGATCCACGGGTGGCCTCGGCGACTGCCGAAGGGGACCTCGCCGTGGGTACCCAGGTGAAGGTCAAGCTGCGCAAGGGCGGCACAGTGCGCCAGCACGTCGTGGATCTCGAGCCGGATCGCCGGCTTCTCACCGAATACGCCCTCCCGGGCGGACGCGTGGGACACGAGCACATCGTCGAACCGCGCGGCGCCGGCAGCGAGGTCATCCATCGTCTCTACGTCGCGGGCCCGCTTGGCGGCATGTGGTCCCTGCTGCTCGGCCGCAAGAAGATGCGCGACGCCGTCGGCGCCTTCACCGACGCGAAGCGCGCCTAGCTGCCGATCGAGTTCTGGTACAGGACGTAGCCGATTCCGCTGCAGACCGCGGCGATGATCCAGAAGCGCAGCATGATCTTCGTCTCCGACCATGCGAGGAGCTCGAAATGGTGATGGACCGGGGCCATCAGCAGCACGCGCCGGCGAAACAGCTTGAAGCTGATCACCTGGACCGCGACCGAGAGCGCCTCGATCACAAAGATCCCGCCGATGATCACGAGCAATAGCTCCGTCTGCGTCATCACGGCAAAGCCCGCGATAGCGCCTCCCAACCCGAGCGAGCCCGTATCGCCCATGAATATCGATGCCGGAAAGGCGTTGAACCAGAGGAAGCCGATCGAGGCCCCAACGAAGCACCCGGCGAGCAGCGCAAGGTCAGCCTGCCCGTTGGTGATCGTGATGGCCATGTAGGCGAGCAAGACGATCGAGCAGCAACCGGCCGCAAGCCCATCGAGGCCGTCCGTGAGGTTGACCGCGTTCGAGGCGCCGGCGACCACCAGGAAGATGAAGATCAGGTAGAGCACGGGCCCGACGTAGATCTCCGTGTCGAAGATCCTCGACTCGAGCACCGGGTCGAGACCGAGCGTGTCGAACGCCACCCACCAAAGCGCGAGCGCGATCGCGATCTGCCCGAGCAGCTTGTAGCGCGCGCCGAGGCCGAGTGAGCGGCGCTTGGAGATCTTGATGAAGTCGTCGGCGAAGCCGAGCAGCGCGCAGGCGAGGGCGACGCCGAAGACAGCGAGGCTGGCCGTATCCCGGTCGGACAACACCAGGTACGGAACGGCGATCGCGAGGAAGATCACCAGCCCGCCCATCGTGGGCGTCCCAGCCTTCGCGTGGTGCTCCTGCGGCCCCTCCTCGCGAATCTGCTGGCCGAACTCCTTGACTCGCAGGAACGCGATGAACTTCGGCCCGAGGAAGATCGTGATCAGCATCGCCGCCATGCCGGCGATGAGCACCTCGCCTCGATCGATCGGACTCGAGTCGATCTCCCCGATACGAACCAGAGCTGCGTTCACCGCACCAGCTCCTCGGTGAACTCCTCAAGCCCGACGGCGCGCGAGCCCTTGACGAGGATCGCGTCACCATCGCTCAACAGCTCGCGGACAAGCGGCACGGCCTCGACCGGGCTGGCGGCCCACTCGTCAGGCGCATAGTCGCGGGCGAGCTCCCCGACGCCGATGAGCACGTCGACGCCGAGCTCGCGCACGTGGGCGCCGATCTCGCGGTGATAGCCCGGGCCGTCGGGGCCAAGCTCACCCATCCCGCCGAGGACGGCGATGCGGCGCCCGGAGACGTCTCGCGCGACGAGGCTGTCGAGCGCGGCGCGCATCGAGATCGGATTGGCGTTGTAGCAATCGTTGACCAGCACGGAACCCCCTGGCAGCTCGATCAGCTCGCCGCGCAGGCGCGAGAAGGATATGTCCGCGGTCCGCGCCGCCATCGCCTCCGGTGTGATCCCGAGCGCTGTGCCGATCGCGACGGCGCACACCACGTTCGCCAGGTTGTGAAGCTCACCGAAGCCGAGCTCGAACGTCGCCTCGCCCAGCGGGCTCACGATTTCGGCGCGCATCGTGTTGTCGCTGACCTCGTGGGTGCGGGCGAAGACGAGTCCGCCGGGGCCGAACGTGATCGTCTCGAGCGTCGGCGAGACGTGGGGCTCGAGCGCATCGGCGTCGGCCGGGATCACCGCGCGTCCCTCGTCGGCGAGGCCAACGAGGATCTCTGCCTTGGCCTCCGCGATCGCCTCGAGGGTGCCGAGCAGCTCGAGATGTACGGGTCCGACGTTGGTGATCGCGGCGACGTCGGGCTCGGCGATCTCGCAGAGCTCGGCGATCTGCCCGAGGCCCCGCATCGCCATCTCGAGGACGAGCGTCTCGGTCTCGGGCGGCGCCGAGAGGATCGTCAGCGGCAGCCCGATCTCGGTGTTGAAGTTCTCGGGGCTGGCGTGGACGCGCGATGGCAGCAGCGCTCGCGTGATGTCCTTAACCGACGTTTTGCCGGTCGATCCGGTGACCCCCACCACCTTGCAGTCGAGCTCGCGGCGCCACTCTCGGGCCAAGCGCTGAAGGGCGAGCAGCGGATCCGCCGCTGCGAATACCCAGGCGCCGCCGGGATCGAGCGTCTTCGCACGCTCCGGCTCGACCACTACGCCCCAGGCACCGGCGGCGATTGCCGCCGCCGCGTGCTCACCGCCGTCGCTGCTGCCGCCGGTGAGCCCGAAGAACAAATCGCCCGGCCCCACCAGCCGCGAATCGATCTCAGCCTTCACGGGCCTGCCATCGCCGCCCTCGGCGGCGATGCCGGCCCCAGTACTTCTCAGCGATCCGCTCGGGCGCGAGCTCGATCACGTCCGTGCGCCCGGGGCCGACGCAAGGGCCCGCAGCTGTTCTGAGGCGACCTCGCGGTCGTCAAACGGGATCTTGCGGCCGTGTTCGAACTCCTGGCCCTGCTCGTGACCCTTACCGGCGATCACGACCGTGTCACCCGGCTGCGCCTGGCCAAGGGCGAGGGCGATCGCCGCCTCGCGGTCGACCTCGACCTCGATGTCGGCGGTGCCCTCGTTCATGCCCTCGCGGATCTCGGCAACGATGGCGGCTGGCTCCTCGGAGCGCGGGTTGTCCGAGGTGACGACGGCGACGTCGGCGAGCCGGGCCGTGATCGCGCCCATTTGCGGCCGCTTGTCGCGGTCGCGGTCGCCGCCACAGCCGAACACGCAGATCAGCCGGCCGTCGGGGGTGATCTGGCGCGCGGAGACCAACACGTTCTCGAGCGAGTCCGGCGTGTGCGCGTAGTCGACCAGGACAGCGAACGACTGACCCTCGTCGACGGGCTCGAACCGGCCAGGAACGCGATCGGCGTCCGCGAGAGCCGCCACCGCATCGGCGAGCTCGATGCCGAGACCGACTGCGACGCCAATCGCGCAGAGCGCGTTCTCGACGTTGAAGCGCCCCGGCAGCGGCACAGTCGCGGCCAGCTCGGCGTCGAACCCAGCGCAGGTGAAGCGCGAGCCGGCAGCGTCGAAGGTCAGATCAATAGCTCGCAGGTCTGCGCGCGGGTCACCGCCGGCCGAGAACGTGATCGCGTCGAACTCGGCGGCGAGCTTGTCGCCGTACTCATCGTCGATGTTGATCACCGCGCGCTCGGCGCGATCGCCCACGAACAGGCGCCGCTTTGCGAGGAAGTAGTCCTCCATGTCGTGATGGAAGTCCAGGTGGTCCTGGGTGAGGTTGGTGAATGCCCCGACCGCGAAGCGGATTCCGTCGACGCGGTTGAGGCTCAGCGCGTGCGACGAAACCTCCATGGCGCAGGCTCGGTCGCCGCCATCGACCATTCGGCGGAAGGTCTGCTGGAGCTCGATCGCCTCGGGCGTCGTGCGCTCGACCGGCTCCGATGCCCCGGCGACGATCCGCTTGACGGTGCCCATCAGGCCCGTCTGAACCCCCTGGCGCTCGAGGATGTGGCGGATCAGGAAGGCAGTCGTGGTCTTGCCGTTGGTTCCGGTGATGCCAGCGACACGCAACTCCTCGGTCGGGTCGCCGTAGAAGCGCACCGCGGCGTGGGCCATCGCCGCACGGGCCTCGCCGACCTGGACCTGGACCACGCGCGGGTCGAGATCGAGCCGGCGCTCGACTACAACCGCCGTGGCCCCGGCCTGCACCGCGTAGGGCGCAAACTCATGTCCGTCGGCGGTGAACCCGGGGATGCAGAAGAACAGCGTCCCGGCGCTCGCCTGGCGGCTGTCGTAGGCAAGCGCGGTGATCTCGGTCGCGGGATCGCCGGTGATCTCCACCACGTCGGCGCCGGCGAGTAGCTCTCGCAGCTCCATCGACGGGAGAGTCTAGGTTCGACCGGGGCGCGAAAGGGCGCGTGGGTCGCGCTCAGCCCGCGTCGGGCGCGATCCCGAGGTACGGCAGTGCGAACTTTGCGATCTCGCCGAAGGCCGGAGCGGCGACCGTGCCGCCGTAGATGTCGCCCTTCGGGTTGTCGACAACCACCGACACCAGGAGCTCCGGGTCGTGAGCCGGGGCGAAGCCGATGAACGAGGCGACGTACTCGGTCTCCGAGTAGGTCCCGGTGTCCGGGTCGACCTTCTGCGCGGTTCCGGTCTTGCCGGCGAGCGTGTATCCGGGGACGCTCACCTCCTGCGCGGTACCGCCGGCCGCAAATACGCCCTCGAGCATTGCCTGCAGCTCGGCCGAGTCCCTCTCGGTGATGATCCGCTCGCCCGCGTCCTCGGGAATCCGCTCGCCGTCCTCCGCGAGCACGAGCTGCGGGCTCCGCAGAATGCCGCCGTTTGCGATCGCCGAATAGGCCGCGACCATCTGCATCGGGGTCACCGAGAGACCCTGGCCGATCGGCAGGTTGCCCATGGTCGAGCCGGAGTAGTCCTTCGGGTCGAGCAGTATCCCCTGCTCCTCGCCCGGGAACTGGATCCCGGTCGGCTGGCCGAAGCCAAAGCGCCGCACCCAGTAGTCGAAGCGGTCGCCGTACTGGGCGTCTCCGAAGTGGTCGTTGAGCTCGAGGCCGATCGTCACCGCGCCGACGTTGGACGAGAACTTGAGGATGTCGGCCACCGACAGCGTCCCGTAGCCCACGTCGTGTGATTCGCCGATCGTCCTGTCGGCGACCTGGATGGTCGGACCGAGCGGGAAGGTCGTCTCGGGCGTAACGACGCCGTCATCGAGCGCGCCGGCGACCGTGAAGGCCTTGAACGTCGACCCTGGCTCGTAGGCGAAGCCGGTCGCCATGTTCGTAAGTTCCTCAGGTTTGGCGTCGCCGAGGTCGGTTGGATCGAAGGTCGGGTAGTTGGCCATCGCGAGGACCTGCGAGGTGCGCGGGTCGACGACGATCGCCGTTGCTCCGTCGGGCTCATAGGTCTCACCGATGCCGGCGAGGATGCGCTCGGTCTCACCCTGGATATTGCTGTCGATGCTGAGCTTCATGTCGGCGCCCGCCTGCGCGGCGTCGAGCGTGTTGCGCTCGAGCTCGTCGCCAAGCGCGTCGCGCACAACTTCGCGCTCGCCGTCGGTGCCATGGAGCACGTCGTCCTCGGACGCCTCGAGGCCGGTCAGCCCCTGGTTGTCCACGCCGACGGTGCCTACCACCTGGCTCGCCAACTCGCCCTGCGGATAGACGCGCCGGCTGTCGGGCAGCAGCGCGATCCCGGGCAGATTCAGATTCTCGATCGCCTCGGCCTGGCCGAGGGTCGCCTTGCGCTGGATGTAGGCGAAGCCCGAGCTGGGGTCCGCGATTGCCTCGAGCACCTCGTCCTCGTCGACATCGAGGATGTTCGCGAGCTTGTTCGCGGTCGCCGGCGGGTCCTCGACCTGGTACGGCGTCGCGATGACTGTCGCGGCGTCCTCCGAGACGGCCAGCTCGTTGCCGTTTCGGTCGTAGATCGTCCCGCGCGAGCCCGGGACCTCGATGTTCTCGATCTGCTGGCTCTGCGCCTGTGCGCTGAGCGAGCCGCCGCTGACGCCCTGAACCCACGCGGCCCGGACCATCACCAAGGCCAGAAGGGTCACGAACGCCGCGAACAGAAGGCCGAGGCGGCGATCGATCAGATTCATGGAGCTACTACCGACCCCGTATCCGTGGTGGGAACCGCCGCGGTTTCCGTCGCGGGCGGAGTGGTCGCCGGATCGGTTACCGGCGCGGTCGTGGTCTCAGTCGTTGCCGCCGCTTCCGTCGTGGCCGCCGCGTCGGTGGTCACGCCTTCCTCGGTGACGACCGCCGGATCCGTGGTCGTCTCGACCACGGTCGGCGCGGGTGCGACGTAGGCCGCCACGGCGAAGTCACCGTCACGCAGGCGCTGCGCGGCGCGGGCGGCGTCGCCAGATGCCGGGCTGACGTAGCGGATGGCGCCGGGCTCGGGGACGACGAGGCCGAGCTGGCTGGCAGTGCCTTGGACCTGCTCGCTCGAAAGAGTCGTCGCGATCTGGGCGCGAAGCGCCGAGTTCTGGCGTGCGAGATCCTCGGCCTCGCCGGCAGCGTTGCTCGACGATGCGCTGAACCCGAGCGCGAGGACATTCAGCGCGACGATGCCGACGAGCAGCGTCCCGAGGAGGCCGATCCACAGACGACCGCGGGTGAGCCAGACGAAGATTCCCGAGTCGGCGATCCCACCGACGGCGCCGACAGCGACCGGAACGAACCCGGTTGCCGGCGTATGGCGCCTTGGGCTGCGCGCAGGCGCGCCACGGCGCGCCGGGGCTCGCCTCGCTGGTGCTGTCGATCTGGCTGTTGCTGTTGCCGCCATCCCTACCTCCGCGCGTTTTCGCCCTCTGAGCGGGGACTTCCTGCATCGGTCAACTTGCGAGCGACGCGCAGGCGCGCCGATCGCGATCGCGGATTGCGCTCGATCTCGTCCTCCGAAGGCTTCACCGCGCGGCGCGTGATCAGCTCGGCCTCGGGCTCGCGACCGCAGATGCAGACCGGGATCTCCGGAGGGCAGATGCAGCCGGTCGCGCGGGCGGCAAGCGCCCGCTTGACGCGGCGATCCTCGAGCGAGTGGAAGGCAATCGCGGCGAAGCGCCCGCCCTCGGCCAGCAGGCTCCACGCGGACTCGAGGCCGTGGTCGAGCGACTCGAGCTCGCCGTTTACGGCGATCCGGATCGCCTGAAAGCTTCGCTTGGCGGGATGGCCGCGGCCGAAGCGGTACGCGGGAGGAACCGCCGCGCGGATCGCCTCGACGAGCTCGGAAGTGGTGTCCAGCGGCCTGCGGCGCTCGATCTCGAACGCGATGGCCCGCGCGTGGCGCTCCTCGCCGAGCTCGCGAAGCGTCGCGGCCAGCCGGGTGACCGGCCACTCGTTGACGATCTCGCGGGCGCTGAGCTCCTGGCTCGTGTCCATGCGCATGTCGAGAGGCGCGTCCGAGGCGTAGGAGAAGCCGCGGTCGGCGTTGTCGATCTGCATCGACGAGACTCCGAGATCCATGTAGACGATGTCTGCGCGCAGGCCGTCGGCAACGAGCCGATCGAGGACGTCGGCGAAATCGCCGGGCTCGAAGCGGGCGTCGCAGCCGAGCTGGGGCTCCAGGTCGGCGAACCGCGCTGCGGCAGCCGGGTCGCGGTCGATCGCGATCAGCGTCCCGGTCGGCCCGATCCGATCGGCGGCGAGCCGCGCGTGACCGCCGGCGCCGAACGTGGCGTCGACGACGACGTCACCCGGTCCGGGCTCGACGAGCGCGATCAGTTCCGGGGCGAGGACTGGTAGGTGCGCAGTGGGCATTCGAATCAGTGTGGCCATCGCTCGCGGCTACTCCCCCAGCCCCGAGAGCTCCTCGGCCATCGCCTCGGCGTGCTCATCGAGCTCGGCGGAGTGCGTGGCCCAGCGCTCGGGGTTCCACAGCTCGACGTGGTCGCCGACGCCGACGACCTTGCACGGCCCGTCGAGGCCGGCATGCTCGATCAAATGTTTGGCGAGGCGGACGCGACCGGCGGAGTCCAGCGTCTCGTCGGAGGCGGAGGCGTTGAAGCGCCGGTACATCATCCGGCCCTTGCGTCCGAGCCGGTTGAGACTGGCGAGCCAGCGCTGACTCCAGTCTTCATAACCCTGCGGCGTGAAGACCTCGACGCAGGGGTCGAGCCCCGCAACGAGAACGATCCCGTCCGAGAGCGGTCCGCGCCAGCGAGCCGGAACCGTCAAGCGGTCCTTTGCGTCGAGGCTGTGGTCGTACTGACCGCGGAAGGAGATCAAGGGAGTCGCAAAGGGAGTTGGAGAAGAAAGTTGGACCGGAGTGATGAGGTGGGAGGAGCCTCACCACCCCGGTCCTTGGGTCAACTCGTTGGGCCACGCTAACCCACTGTGTCCCACTTTGCAACACATACGACGCCTGGAAGTGGACTCGATCCGTCGGACGGACTTGCTACCGGCGAGTCGCCCCTCGCCATTTGCCGCATGGGAGAGCGCCACCGGCGGCGTCCGACACGGTCCGGGGCGGTCCCTCCAAGGGCCCTTGGGCTGCAACCGCGCTTGCATTAGGCTGCCGCGCGTGAGCGACTCCGAGCCCTACCAGCCAGCACCGCCCGAAAAGCTCGCACCGGTTCCGGAGGACTCCGACGACACCCGCGGCCCGCACCTGCGGCGTCTGCTCCGCCACCCGGTGACTTTGATCGCGACGGGCGTCATCGCGGTGATAGCACTGGTCGCCGCCGGCACCAGCGCCGGGTTTGGGATCGGGGCGGGGGCTGCGGGCATCGTCGTCCTGCTCGCGCTGCTCGTCGTCTTCCTAATTGCCAACAACCTGGCGCACGAGGACTTCTTCAACGCCTATTCGAAGGGCCGCAGCCTCACTCGGGTCTCCGGCAAGTCAAAGCTGCCGCCGCTGACACCGCTGCTGCGAAAGGGCGACCGCCGCTACGCCGCGCAACGCTTTAACGGCGTCCTCCCCGGCGGGATCAACGGCAGCCTCGTTCTCTTCACCTACGAGGACGAAACGCGCGACTCCGATGGCAACAAGCAGACCACCTACGTCCACTTCACGCTGGTGATGAGCGACCTGCCAGATACCGCGCCGTATCTCCAGGAGCTGTTCTGCCAGCGCCGGGTTGGCTTTCGCTTCATGGACGGCATGGAGGATGCGTTCCGCAAGCGCCAGCGCGTCGAGCAGGAGTCCGAGGCCGTGGACAAGGCCTACGAGATCTTCATCGGAGAGCAGGACGACATGAACAGGGCGCGCCAGGTCCTCTCCCCCAGCTTCCTCGTCTGGCTCGACCAGAACTCGCCCGATGCCTACGCGTTCGAGCTCGTGGCCGGCTCGCTCGTCTGCAACGTAAAGGGCCACAAGAAGTCGGCCTCGGAGCTCGACAAGCTCTGCCAGGCGAGCGCGGCGGTGGCCCGCCGCCTCCAAGAGGAGGCGAACGAGGTCATCCGCGAGCCAAGCGTGCCTCCCCCCGCCTGATGCTCATGTCGTCGGCAGAGTCGCGAGCGCTCCCGCGGCTTCTTTCGCTCGATCGCCGACCCGAGTGAGCTGATCGCCGTCGAGGAGTGGGAGTCAGCCGAGGCGCTGCGCACCCACGTAGCGGCCTACCAGCCAGAGTTCTGACAGCCGCCGGAGTGGAGCGGCTGAAGCGCCAGGTTGAGGCAGATACGTGACGTGGTCGACCCGTTCTTCTGCCACGCGTAGACGTGGTTGAGGTTGTTCGTCTTAGCCTTCGAGATGGCGTACGCGGTGAATCCCGAGCTGTCGGCGATCACGCCGACATTGCCCTCGCCCGTACCGAACGCGAGTCCGTCGACGCCGTCGAGTTCGGCGGCAGAGTCGCAGCTGGAGTAGCCGGCAGCCTCGACGCGGCAGGCCTCAACCGCCTCGACGAGGTGGCGGACGTCGCTCTTGGCCGAGGTGTCCTTCGCCTTCGCCGTCTGGTTGAAGAACGCCGGGATCGCAACCGCCGCGAGGAGCCCGACGATCAGCATGACGACGAGGAGCTCAACCAACGTGAACCCATCTTCGGCCCCCTTCGCCGGTGTCCGGATGCCTGCGGACATGTCCCGCTCTTCGGCGTCAGGACGGTCCGGCTTTAACTACGCACGAGCTTCTTGTACGTGATCCGGTGCGGGCGGTCGGCCGCCGCGCCGAGACGTTCGCGGCGGCTCTCCTCGTATGCCTCGAAGTTGCCCTCGAACCACACGACTTCGGAGTCGCCTTCGAAGGCCAGCACGTGCGTCGCGATGCGGTCGAGGAACCAGCGGTCGTGCGAGATGATCACCGCGCAGCCTGCGAACGAGAGCAGCGCCTCCTCGAGGGCGCGCAGGGTGTCGACGTCGAGGTCGTTGGTCGGCTCGTCGAGCAGGAGGAGGTTGCCACCCGAGCGCAGCAGCTTCGCCAGGTGCACGCGGTTGCGCTCGCCGCCTGACAGCGTGCCGACCTTGCGCTGCTGGTCGGAGCCCTTGAAGTTGAAGCCCGACACGTAGGCGCGTGAGTTCATCTCGCGGTCGCCGACCTTGATTTGGTCGTAGCCCTCGGAGATTTCCTCCCAGACGTTCTTCTCGCCGTCGAGGGCGTCACGAGACTGGTCGACATACGCCAGCTGCACCGTCTCGCCGAGCTCCAACGAGCCCGAGTCGGGCTGCTCTGAGCCAACGATCATCCGGAAGAGCGTTGTCTTGCCGGCGCCGTTGGGCCCGATCACGCCGACGATCCCGGCCGGGGGCAGGTCGAAGGAGAGGTCGTCGATCAGCAGCTTGTCGCCGAAGCCCTTGCGCAGGCCGGCGGCCTCGATCACCTTGCCGCCCAGGCGCGGGCCGGCGGGGATGTGGATCTGAACGTTGTCGAGCTTGACGTTGCGATCCTCGGCGAGCAACGCCTCATATCGCGCGAGGCGGGCCTTCGACTTCTTGCGCCGGCCCTTCGGGTTCTCGCGAACCCATTCGAGCTCGGCCGCGAGCGTCTTCGCCCGCGCCTTGTCACCGCGCTGCTCCTGCTCGAGGCGGGCCGTCTTCTGCTCGAGCCAGGACGAGTAGTTGCCCTGGAACGGGATCCCGCGGCCGCGGTCGAGCTCGAGGATCCAGCCGGCGACGTTGTCGAGGAAGTAACGGTCGTGCGTGACGGCCACGACGGCCCCCTTGTACTCGGCGAGATGTTGCTCCAGCCACGCGACCGACTCGGCGTCGAGGTGGTTGGTCGGCTCGTCGAGCAGCAGCAGGTCGGGGGCGCTGAGTAGGAGGCGGCAGAGGGCGACGCGTCGGCGCTCACCGCCGGAGAGCTTGCTGACGTCGGCATCGGCAGGCGGCAGGCGCAGCGCATCCATGGCCGTGTCGAGCATGGTGTCGAGGCTCCAGAGATCCTGCGCATCGATCTGCTCCTGCAGGCGCGAGAACTCGTCCGCGGTCTCGTCCGAATAGTTGGCGGCGACCTCGTTGTAGCGATCAACCAGATCGCGAAGCTCGCGCACGCCGTCCTCAACGTTGCCGCGAACGTCCTTGGACTCGTCGAGCTGCGGTTCCTGCTCGAGCAGCCCCACTGTGGCGCCCGGCTTGAGCTGGGCCTCGCCGCGGTAGTCCTGATCGACGCCGGCCATGATCCGCAGCAGCGTCGACTTACCCGAGCCGTTGAGGCCGAGCACGCCGATCTTGGCGCCGTGAAAGAAGCTCAGCGAGATGTCGGAGAGCACCTCCTTGTTTGGCGGATGCAGCCGCGAGACGCCGTGCATGGTGAAGATGTATTCGGAGGACATGAGCCGACGAAGGTAGCGCCTTACCCCAGCTCCCCCACCGCGTTGTTTGGAGGAAGGGGCGAGCTCCAAGCTCGTCCGACTAGGGATTCACGCAGGAGGACCAAATGCGAATCAAGTTGATCGCGGTCGGAGTTTCGCTGGCGATGCTGGCGGTTGCCGCTCCGGGCGCAGCTGCGAAGCCCGGCGGAGTGCCGAACCACGGCTCGAGCGACGCAGCCAAGCTCTGCGCTGCGCAAAAGAAGGCCGACTCCGCAGCATTCAAGGCGCTTTGGGGCAAGCACGCGATGCGCGATTGCATCCGCGCCGGCCGCGATGCCGACGAGGTCGCGACCGCAACCCCGGAGGAAATTCAAAACGCGGCGCAGGCGTGCCGCGCCGAGCGCACATTGGACCCGGCTGCGTTCGCCGCGACCTACGGCACCAACGACAACGACCGCAATGCGTTCGGTAAGTGCGTCTCCACCAAGGTTCAGGAGGAGGAGCCCGAACCGACCGTCTGACGCACCGCCGCAGCCGCCGCGCCCGGTAGGGGGCAATTCGCGAGAACCGTGACCTCGTCCGGCCCGAAGGTCCGGCTCCAGACGATGTTCTCCCCAAGCTGGCGCGGCGGTTCGGCGAACGTGTAGAGCTGATCGCCGTACAGCAGATAGGCACGGCGCGACGTGTAGCGGAAGTAGTTCTGCTCGCCGTCGGCGAAGTAGCGGCCCTTGCATCCCGCGGGGCCGCTGTAGTTGAGCTCCGGGGCACCGTCGATCTCAACCGAGATCGTCCCGGCCGTCGCGATCGTCGTCTGCTCGCCGTTGACGATGACCGTTAGGTGGTCGCGCGGCACTTCGACGTCCGCGCAGCCGCCGAGCGCGAACGCGGCGACCGCTGCGGCGACCAGCTCAGAACGGAAGCGCCGCATCCTCGAGCGTCGCGACTGCATGGTCGGCGCCGGCCTCTCGCAGCTCGTCGACCGAGTACCCGCCTGTCGCGACGCCGAGAACCCTGATGCCGGCTCCGTGACCGGCACTGATGTCGAGCGGGGTGTCGCCGATCGCGATCGAACCCTCGCGATCGAGGTTCCCGGCCGCAGCGACCGCAGCTCGGTCGAGCGCCTTGCGACAAACGTCCACGCGCTGATTCGCGTCGGACCCGTAGCCGCCGAAGGTGAAAAAGCGGTTGAGGTCGGCGCGGGCGAGCTTTATGTGGGCCGCGGGCTCGGTGTTGCCGGTGATGAGCCCGACCAATCGCCCTTCCGCCGTCAGTCGCTCGAGCAGATCGACCACGCCCGGCATCACCCGGTAGCCGGGGGAGGACTCGACCTCCTCGGCGAGATAGCGCTGGCGCAGCGCCATCAGCTTCGCCATCTCGTCACCGCTGGGCTCCCGCCCGATCGAGCCGCGAAAGCACTGGAGCCCCACCTCGGGGTCGGGCACACCCTTACCCGTGTAATCGGGGACGTTGACGTCGGCGTCGTGCAGTTCGAGGAAGGCGCGGTGCCAGGCTCGATCTGACGCTCCTCCCGTTGTGATCAGCGTGCCGTCGATGTCGAACAGCAGCGCCGGAACGTTCTCAGCCACCGGTGCGATTTTCCCGATAGCGCTTGATGAGAGCGTTGGTGGAGCTGTCGTGCTCGAGGTCGGTGTCGTTCTGGAGCTCGGGCACGATCCGCTTCGCGAGCACCTTGCCCAACTCCACCCCCCACTGGTCGAACGAGTCGATCCCCCAGATCGCGCCCTGCGTGAACACCGAGTGCTCGTACAGCGTGACGAGGGCGCCGAGCGTGCGCGGGTCGAGACGCTGGGCGAGAATCGTGTTGGTCGGCCGGTTGCCGGGGAACTGGCGGTGGGGGTTCTCGTTGTCGGCGCCGAACGCAAGCGCCTCGCCCTGGGCGAAGACGTTGGCGATCAGCAGGTCGTGGTGTTCGCCCAGCGGATTGATCGGCTCGTGGAAGCCGATCAGGTCGCACGGGATCAGCTTCGTTCCCTGGTGAATCAGCTGGTAGAAGGAGTGCTGGCCGTTGGTTCCCGGCTCGCCCCAGAACACGGCGCCGGTCTCGTAGTCGACGGCCTCCCCTCCGATGGTTACGTGCTTGCCGTTCGACTCCATCGTCAGCTGCTGGAGGTACGCGGGAAAGCGCTTGAGGTACTGCTCGTAGGGCAGCACCGCAACGGTCTGCGCGCCGAAGAAGTCGCCGTACCAGACCCCCAACAGTCCCATCAGCGCGGGCAGGTTCTCGCTGAGCGGAGCCTCGCGGAAGTGCTCGTCCATCGCGTGTGATCCCGCGAGTAGCTCCGTGAACCATTCGGGCCCGATCGCGAGCATCGTCGAAAGCCCGATCGCCGACTCCATCGAGTAGCGGCCTCCCACCCACTCCCAGAAGCCGAACATGTTGTCGGTGTTGATTCCGAACTTCGCGACCTCCTCGGCGTTGGTCGAGACCGCGACGAAGTGCTTGGCCACCGCGTCTGAGTCGCCGTCAAGTCCCGACAGCAGCCACTGCCGCGCGGTCTGCGCGTTGGTCATCGTTTCGAGGGTCGTGAAGGTCTTGGAGGCGACGATGAAGAGCGTCTCGGCCGGGTTCAGGTCGCGGGTCGCCTCGACGAAGTCGGTCGCATCGACGTTGGAGACGAAGCGGAAAGTCATGTCACGGCGGGAGTAGTGGCGCAGCGCCTCGTAGGCCATCTCCGGCCCCAGGTCCGAGCCGCCAATGCCGATGTTCACCACGTTCCGGATCGGCTCGCCGGTGTGACCGCGCCAGAGCCCGGAGCGGACCCGCTCGCAGAAGGCCGCCATGCGGTCGAGCGTCTCGTAGACCTCCTTGACGACGTCTACACCATCGACAAGCAGCGAGCGCTCCCGCGGCATCCGCAGGGCGACGTGGAGCACTGGCCGGTCCTCGGAGACGTTGATGTGCTCGCCGCTGAACATTGCGTCGCGACGGTCGGCCACATGGCGCTCCTCGGCGAGCGCGATAAGCAGTTCAAGCGTCCCGTCGGTGATCCGGTTCTTCGAAAAGTCGAGGAAGAGCCCGGCGCCCTCGGCCGTCATTTGTTTGCCACGGTGGCTGTCGGCATCGAAGAGGTCGCGCAGGTGCGTGTCCCCGACTTCGGCGTGGTGAGCCTCGAGCGCCTTCCACGCGGCCGTCTCGCGCAGCTCGCTCAAAATTGCTCGGCTGTGGTCTTGACCCCGGCGCGCTTGCGGAAGATGTCCTGGATCTCCTCGAGCGTTTTGCCCTTGGTCTCAGGCACGAGCGCCCGGCAGAAGAAGAACGTGACGACGCAGATCCCCGCGTAGAAGAAGAACGCGCCGTCGCGGCCGATCGCGTCGACCAGAAGCAGGAACGTGAGGGAGACGATGAAGTTGAACAACCAGTTCGCCATCGTGCCCACCGCCGCTGCCTGCGAGCGCACCGCCAGCGGGTAGATCTCGCCGTTCATCAGCCAAAAGACCGGCCCGAGGCTGACGGCGAAAGCGCCGACGTACAGCATCAACCCGAGGATCGCGATGGCGGATCCCACACCACTGTCGGTGTTTGTCGCGAAGACGATCGCGAGCGACGTGAGCGCCACCGCCATGAGCGCGGATCCCCAGAGCAACAGCGGCTTGCGACCCGCACGATCGAGCAGGCGGATCGCGACAAAGGTCATCCCGACGTTCACGAGGCCAACCGCGATCGAGGCGACGATCGCGGCCGCCGAGGACTCGATGCCGGTGAACTTGATGATCGTCGGCGCGTAGTAGATGACCGTGTTGATCCCGGAGACCTGCTGAAGGATCGCGAGCCCGACACCGACCACGAGTGCCGCACGCACCACGGGGTTTCGCAGGTCGCGCCAGCTGCCGCTGCCCTCGGTGCGCAGGCCGTCGTCGATCTCAGTGATCTCGTCCTCGATCGCCTGCTCGCCCCCGGTCCGGATCTCGGCGAGAACCTCTCGCGCGTCATCAGGGCGCCCCGCCATCACCAGCCAGCGCGGACTCGGTGGCGTCGA
The DNA here is from genome assembly GCA_963746215.1 of uncultured Solirubrobacterales bacterium. Lineage (GTDB taxonomy): Bacteria > Actinomycetota > Thermoleophilia > Solirubrobacterales > 70-9 > WHSW01. Next base: position 147,865 of record CAVVAT010000012.1, on the reverse strand, counting down.
CAGCATCCCGATCCCGAGAGCCAGGGCTGGGATGGCACCCAGGCCGAGCATCCAGCGCCAGCCCTCGACCGGGTCGAACAAAAGGCTGACGAGATACGCGACGACGATGCCGACCGTCACCGCCAGCTGGAAGAAGGTCACGAGCTTGCCGCGAACCTGCGGCGGCGCTACCTCTGAGATGTAGATCGGGACAGTTGCGGAGGCGAGCCCGATCGCAACACCGAGGATCACGCGGGCGATCGTGAGGGTGACGAATTCAGGCGCGACCGCACTCCCAACAGCGCCGATCGCGAAGACGATCGCGGACGCGACGATGACGCTGCGCCGCCCCCAGAGTGTCGAGAACCGCCCGGCCAGCATCGCGCCCAACACCGCGCCGATCGGAACCGCGGCGACCACGACGCCTGACTCGAAGCTCGACAGGCCGAAGTCGGGGTCGATGTACAGCAACGCCCCGGCGATGATCCCGGTGTCGTAGCCGAACAGCAGACCACCGAGCCCGGCGATCGCGGCGATCTTGGCAACGTGCCGGCGGACCTGTGCGTCATCCACGGTGGATCCCTCCATCGTCGCGGGACCCTATACCCGGTCAGAGAACCTTGAACTTGTCCTTGGCCGGGCTCTGGTCCTGGTTGCCCGCAGCGTCGACGGCGTAGACCTTGAACTTGTGCTTGCCGTCGTCGAGGCGCTTGAGCTTCAGCTTGCCCGCGTCACACGGCTTCGACTTCTTCTTGTCGAACTTGCAGACGAAGGTCGAGTTCGGCTCGTTCGAGGTGAACTTGTATTTGGCCTTGGACTTCTCGAGCTTGTTCGGCGGGTCCTTGGTGATTTTGGTCTCGGGGGGCGTGGTGTCGGGTGGCGCCGGGGTCGCCGCTGTCGTGAAACTCGACGGACTCGCCAACAGGCGCGGCTCGACACCCGCGAGCGCGAACGAGCGATATTGGTAGGCCGTGCTCGGCGTGAGTCCGAAAACCTGCTGGGTGATCGTGGGCGTGTCGGCGTAGAGGGGCGCCGGCGTCGGGGCAGTTGCCGATTCCAGTGTGGCGCCGACCTCGAAACCGATCGGGAAGTCCACGCCATAGGTCCGCCACGTGGCGGTCAAGGTCGCGCTCTCGTGGCCGGCTTCGGCCGACTGGCCGAGGAAATCGGGCTCGAGACGCGCAACGCGGACCTCAGCGTTGTCGTCGTCCTGCTCCTCCCACGCGACGTACGGAACGCCACCTATCGCAGCGATGCTCGGGAGGTCAGCGGCGTCCGCGGGCGAGCTGTTGATTGGCGAGGGCCCGCCCGCGACCTTCTCCCAGCCCGTCCCGGCTGCGTTGGGCCGGGCAACCCGCACCTGATAGACGCTTGCGTCGTCCTCTTCGATCCAGGCGACGTATGGGATCGCACCGACCGCGGTCAGGCTCGGCTCGAAACCGGACCCGCCCGGGGACTCGTTGATCGGCATCGCCGGGTTATCGAGTTGGCCGACCCTCTCCCACGCCGTGCCGGCGGAGTTCAGACGAGCGACGCGAACCTGGCTCTTCGTCCCAGCGATCTCTCGCCAGACGACGTGCGGGACGCCGCTTATCACGGCCATGCTCGGCTCGCTCGCGTTCTGGGCAGGTGATTCGTTGAGCGGCGTAGCGCTTGCGGGGACCTTTTCCCAGCCGTCACCGGCGGTGTTGAGACGCGCGACTCGAACCTGACCGATAACTCCGAACTCAGACCACACGACGTAGGGAATGCCGCCAACCGCAGCCAGGCTTGGGTCGGACGCATCATCGGACGAGGACTGGTTGATCGGGGAATCGGGGTTCAGCGACATGCCGAGCAGCTGCCATGCCGTCCCACCGGCGTTGAGGCGGGCCACAAAGATCTCGTTGTTCGTCGCGTCGTCCTCAGACCACGCGACATGAGGCACCCCGTTGACCGCGGTCAAGCTTGGCGAACGTGCGTCCTGGTTGGCGAAGCGGTTGAGCGGCGACGCACCGCCGACCGCCTCCCAATCGGTGCCGGCGGCGTTGAGGCGGGCGACGCGGACCTGGAAGGCGCCGGCGTTGTTCTCGATCCACGCGACGTACGGGACGCCGCCGACCTCGGTCAGGCTGGGATCCGAAGCGTCCTGCGTCGGTGACACGTTGATCGGCGAGGCCGGGCTGGTGGCCTCTCCGACACGCTCCCACGCGGTCCCAGCGGCGTTGAGACGGGCTACACGCACCTCGTCGTTGACGCCGTCATAGTCCGCCCACGCGACGTGGGGCACGCCGCCGATGCTCGCCAGACTGGGGGCGGACCCGTCCTGGGTGGGCGACACGTTGATCGGCGAGGCGCCGCCGACGGGCTCGTTCCACGCGGCCGACGCGGCGCCGGCGCCGATCAGCAGGACCGCGATCGCGAGAGAGATGGCCCGTCGCATCACAAGACCTTGAACTTGTCCTTGGCCGGGCTCTTGTCCTGGTTGCCGGCCGCGTCGACGGCATAGACCTTGAACTTGTGCTTGCCGTCGTCGAGGCGCTTCAGCTTCAGCTTGCCCGCGTCACACGGCTTTGGCTTTGCCTTGTCGAACTTGCAGACGAAGGTCGAGTTCGGCTCGTTCGAGGTGAACTTGTATTTGGCCTTTGACTTCTCGAGCTTGTTCGGTGGGTCCTTGGTGATCGTCGTCTCGGGGGGCGTGGTGTCGGGTGGCACGGGCGTCGTCGTGAATGCGCCGACATCTCCAAGCACCCGGGGCGCTGCCAAGCCGGCTAGCGCAAACGGGCGCACCTGATATCCCGTCACCGGAGTGAGGCCGCTGACCTCCTGGGAGACGCTCGCTTCGTTGGCACCGGTGGGCGCCGGTGTCGGCGCCGTCGACTGCTCGAGGTTGGTGCCGTAGTCGAAGCCGAGCGGATAGGCCAGTCCGTAGGTGCGCCAGGTGGCGCTGAGATTGGCCGTGACGTGACCGGGCGTAGCGGCCTGGCTAATCAGTTCCGGCTCGAGGCGACTGACCCTCACCTGGGCCGCGTTTCCCGAGGTGTCGTACTCGACCCAGCTCACGTAGGGAGTGCCACCAACGATCGCGAGATCCGGACGGGTGGGGAAGGTTTCGACGGAGCGTTCGATAGGCGCCGGAGCGTCGGCGACGTGCTCCCAATCCGCGCCAGATGCGCTCAGCCGGGCAACGCGAATCTCATCACTGGTCCCGACATTTTCGTGCCAGGCGACATATGGGGTTCCGTCGATCGAGCGCAGGATCGGCTCGTCGGCGTCCTCGGTCGGGGACGTGTTGATCGGCGATTCGGGGTCGTTGGCCTGACCCACCCTCTCCCATCCGGTGCCGGCAGCATTCGGGCGGGCAACGCGGACCTCATCGTTGGTGTCTTCCTCTTCGATCCAGGCGACGTACGGAAGCCCGTTTATCGCCGTCAGACTTGGCTTGGTTGCGCGCTTAGTTGGGGAGTTGTTGATCGGAGACACCGGATTCTCGGCCTGGCCGACCTTCTCCCAGGCGGTCCCAGCGGCGTTCAGACGGGCGACCCGAATCTGCGCAGGATCCCCTCCCTCACTCTCTCGCCAAGCCACGTGGGGGACGCCCCCGACCGTTGTGAGGTCGGGATCGAAGGCGCTCCCGGTGGCCGATTGATTGACGGGTGACGAGCCGCCCGTAACGAACCCCCAACCCGTGCCGGCGGCATTGAGACGAGCGACCCGAATGTCATATCCCGCTGCGTCAGCCTCACTCCAGGCGACATAGGGCACGCCGTTGACGGACGTCAGGGAAGGGCTCCTCGCGCTCTGATTTGGATCCAGGTTGAGTGGCGATGCGGGATTGGTTGTCTGGCCGACCTTCTCCCAGGCGGTGCCGGCAGCGTTGAGGCGGGCAACCCTGATCTCGTCGTTCGTGCCGTCCCTCTCAGCCCAGGTGACGTATGGGATGCCGCCGACGTCGGCGATATCCAGGCGTGTGTCTGCATTGGCGGTGGCGGACTGATTGATCGGGGAGGGCGAGTCGGCCACACGCTCCCAGGTTGTGCCGTCGGCGCCGAGACGGGCGACGCGCACCTCCAGGTTCATGCCGTCGTTCTCGGTCCACGCGACGTAGGGCACCCCTGCGATCGACGCCAGACTCGGGTCGTGAGCCGATCTGTCCACGCCTCCGAAGTTGATTGGCGATGGTCCGCCAACTAGCTCCTGCCATGCGGCTTGGGCGGGTGAGGTGACGGCGACAGCTGAGAGGACCGCCAGCGCAGATGCCACGGTCCGGAAGCGAGGGGGTCTCATGCAGGGAAGCATCTGGCCACGAGACGCTGTGGTCCAGCCCCCATGAGGGTGGACGGACCACCCCCTAGAGGACCTTGAACTTATCCTTGGCCGGGCTGGAATCGGCGTTGCCAGCCGCGTCGACGGCATAGACCTTGAACTTGTGCTTGCCGTCGTCGAGGCGCTTGAACTTGGCCTTGCCGGCATCGCACGGCTTCGGCTTGGCCTTGTCGAACTTGCAGACGAACGTGGAGTTGGGCTCCGAGGAGGTGAACCTGTACTTGGCCTTTGACTTCTCGAGCTTGTTCGGCGGGTCCTTGGTGATCGTGGTCTCGGGTGGCGTGGTGTCGGGCGGCGTCGGTGCCGTTGTGACGGAGCCAACGGCGCCGAGCACCCGGGGTTCGGGAACGCCCGCCGTCGCGAATGGACGAACCGAGTAGTTCGAGACGGGGGCGAGACTTGCGACTCGGTGCTCGACCGTGACCGTGTCCTGCCCGGCCGTTGCCGGTGTCGGTGAAGTCGACTGCTCGAGGTTGACCCCGTAGTCGAAGCCCAGCGGGTACGGCAGACCGTAGGTGTGCCAGGTGGCGCTCAGAGTCGCCGTGGTATCGGTCGCTGTCGCGGCTTGGCTGACGAACTCGGGCTCGAGGCGAGCGACCCGCGTCTGAGCCCCCTGCTGATCCTCCTCCGCCCAGGCGACGAACGGGATGCCATTCACCGCCGCGATGCTGCCCTGGTATCCGCCCTCGTCGGGAACCTCGTTGATCGGCGAGGCTGAGTCGGCGACCCGCTCCCACGCGGTCCCGTCGGCACTGAGGCGAGCGACGCGCATCTCGTCCCCGAGGACCGTCTCCTCGCGCCAAGCCACATAGGGAACGCCGTCCACGCCGACCAGGCCTGGCTCGACTGCGTCGAGGTTCGACGCCGCGTTGATCGGCGAGGCGGGGTTGGTCGCCTGACCAACCTTCTCCCACGCTGTCTCCGTAGCGTTCAGGCGCGCGACGCGGATCTCGTAGTTGACGTTGTCCTCCTCCGACCAGGCGACGTAGAGCGTCCCGTTGATCACAGCGAGGCTGGGCTCCTTGCCGTCGAACCCGTTCGACTCGTTGATCGGCGACGAGGCGTTGACGACCTTCTCCCAGCCGGTCCCCGCCGCGTTCAGGCGAGCCACTCGGATCTCGTAATTCGTGCCATCCGACTCCGACCACGCGACGTAGGGAACGCCGTTCAGAGCGGTGAGCGACGGCGCGTCACCACGCGAGGTGCTCGATTGATTGATCGGGGACGCGGGGGCCAATGTCTGGCCGACCTTTTCCCACCCCGTTCCCGCGGCGTTGAGCCGCGCGACGCGAATCTCCTGGTTGGTCCCGTCGTCCTCCGTCCAGGCGACGTAGGGCACGTCACCGATTGCGATCAGGCTGGCGTCGAAAGCACTCCGATTCGCTGTCTGGTTGATCGGCGAGCCCGGGTTGAGCGTCGCACCCACCTTGTCCCAGCCGGTGCCATCGGCGTTCAGTCGGGCTACCCGGACCTTGGAACTGAGGCTGTCCTGCTCGTCCCACGCGACGTAAGGAACGCCGTTAACCGCCGCGAGGCTCGCGTTGTAGGCCTGACGAGTCGCGGACTGGTTGATCGGCGCGACCGGGTTCAGGGTCTCCCCCAGGCGCTCCCACGCCGAGCCTGTGGCGTTCAGCCGCGCGACGCGAACCTTTGAAGCGCTGCCGTCGTACTCGTCCCAGGCGACGTAGGGAACGCCGTTTATGGCAAGAATGCTCGGCGCCTGTGAGTACCCGTCCGCCGACTTGCTGATTGGCAGGGCGCCGCCCACCGGCTGCTCCCACGCGGCGGATGCCGATGCGGCTCCGATCAGCGAGAGCGCGACCGCGACGGCTGTGACGGTTCGCTTCACAGGACCTTGAACTTATCCTTTGCCGGGCTGGAGTCGGCGTTGCCGGCTGCGTCCACGGCGTAGACGCGGAATTTGTGCTTGCCGTCGTCGAGGCGCTTGAACTTCGCCTTGCCGGCGTCGCACGGCTTCGGCTTTTTCTGTCGAACTTGCAGACGAAGGTGGAGTTCGGCTCTGATCGAGGTGAACTTGTACTTCGCCTTGGTCTTCTCGAGCTTGTTGTCGGGATCCTTGGTGATCGTCGTCTCGGGGGGTGTGGTGTCGGGCACGAGAGGCGCGGGAGTTGTTGTGAACGAACTCACCGCGCCGAGGACGCGCGGCTCGGCGACTCCTGCGGTCGCGTAAGGGCGGACCGAATAGTTGGAGCCACCCGCGAGGCCGCTGGCCTGCTGCTCAATCGTGACCGGGTCCTGGCCGGCGGTTGCCGAGGTCGGTGAGGTCGAGCGCTCGAGATTGGCGCCGTAGTCGAAGCCCAGCGGGTACGGCAGGCCGTAGGTTCGCCAGGTCGCGCTCAGCGCCGCAGTCGTCTCCGAAGCTGCGGCCGACTGGCTGATTAGCTCCGGCTCGAGGCGGCTGACGCGCACTTCCTCATTGGTCCCGTCGGGTTCGGTCCAGGTGACGTACGGGACGCCGCCGACCGAACTGATGCCGGGAGCTTCTGCGGACTCGCTGGCCGACTCGTTGATCGGTGACGCGGAGGCGGCGACCTCCTCCCAGTCGGTGCCTGCGGCGTCAGGGCGGGCGACGTGTAGCTCGCCATTGACGGTGTCGCCTTCGACCCAGACGACGTACGGGACGGATCCGATCGCCGCAAGCCCGAGTTCCCGCGCGGACTGCGACGATGTTACGTTGATTGGCGATCCCGCATTTGCTGCCTGGGCGACTTTCTCCCAAGCGGTTCCGGCCGCGTTGAGGCGGGCGACGCGGGCTTTGCGGACGAGGGCACCGTCCTCCTCGAGCCAGCCGACATGGGCAACTCCGGCGACCTCGGTCAACGATGGCGCACTGGCGTTTCGCGTGGGCGCCTGGTTGATTGGCGAGGCGGGGTTGGAGCCCTGGCCCACCTTCTCCCAGGAGATGCCCGCGGCGTTAAGACGGGCAACGCGGATCTCCGCGTTGGTGCCGTCGAGTTCCATCCATGCCACGTAGGGGACACCGTTGACGGTGGCGAGGCTCGGCGTATCAGCATTTCGGTCCGGCGCCTGGTTGATAGGGGACGTGCCACTGTCGACCTGCTGCCAGCCGGTCCCGGACGGGTTGAGCCGGGCCACGCGGATCTCGTAGTTTGTCGCGTCGTACTCCATCCAGGCGACGTACGGGACTCCGCCGACCGACGTCAGGCTCGGCTCGAGCGCCGATGCGTTCGGGTTGAAGTTGATCGGCGCGCCCGGGTTGCTGGTCTGGCCAACCTTCTCCCACGCGGTCCCGGTCGAGTTCAGTCGGGCCACGCGAATCTGGTAATTCGTGCCATCCCACTCGGCCCAGCTCACATAGGGGACGCCGCCGACGTTGGTGAGGCTGGGGTAGAGCGCGGTCTCGGTCGAGCTCACGTTGATCGGCGAGAATCCGTCTGAGGCGACCGTCTCCCATGCCGTTCCGGAGGCGTTGAGCCGCGCAACCCGGAGCTCTTCGTTAACCCCGTCCTCCTCCGCCCACGCGACGTACACCACGCCGCCGATTGTTGCCAGGCTGGGACCGTCTGATTCAAGGGTCGGCGACAGGTTGATCGGGGAGGCTCCGCCGACCGGCTGTTCCCACGCGGCGTACGCCGATTCAGCGCAGGCGAGAGCCAGAACCGTTGCGATGGCTGCGGCGCACCTCTTCACCAAACGGAGACTGCTGCGGATGGGCCGCCTAGTCCACCCCCCATGAGGGTGGTCGGACCACCCCCTGAGCCGGCTAGGCGGCTTGGCGCTCCTTGGAGATGGTGTCGAGTAGCTCTTTCCAAGAGTCGACGAACGCCTTCGCGCCGTCGTCCTGAAGCTTCGTTGCGACCGCGTCCGTGTTGATGCCTGCGTCGTTGAACGCCTTGAAGGTCTCCTCGGCGTCGCCGCCGTCCGCGGGAAGCGGCTCCCCCGACCTTGCCGTGGTCGGCGAAGGCGTTGAGCGCCTTCTCGGGCATCGTGTTGACCGTGAACGGCGAGGCCAGGCCCTCGATGTAGAGGACGTCCGAAGCGTTCGGGTCCTTGGTGCCGGTCGATGCCCAGAGCAGCCGCTGCGGGCGCGCGCCCTCGTTCTGAAGACGCAGCATCCGGTCGGACTCGAGCAGCTCGCGATAGGCGGCGTAGGTCCTCTTGCCCACGGCGATCCCGAGCGTGTTGACGAGCTCGCCCGGAGCGTCGTCTGCAACGGCTGCGTCCCAGCGGCTGATGAACAGCGAGGCGACCGAGGCGACGTCGGGGTTGAGACCGGCCTCGATGCGACGCTCGATCCCGCGCATGTAGGCCTCTGCCGCGCCGACGTAGTGCTCGGTCGAGAACAGCAGCGTGACGTTGACCGGGATCCCGGCGAAGATCGTCTCCTCGATCGCGGTCTGGCCGGCGATCGTGCCCGGAATCTTGATGAAGAAGTTGTCCTCGGCGCGGCCGTAGAGTTCCGCGGCCTGCTTGATCGTCGCCTGGTCGTCGTCGGCGAGCAGCGGCGAGACCTCGAGCGAGACGCGGCCGTCGACGCCGCCGGTGCGCTCGTTGACCGGCTTGAAAAGCTCGGCGGCTCGGCGCAGATCGGTGAGCGCGAGCTCGAAGAACAGAGCCTCGCCCTCGAGTCCCTGCTCGGTGAGCTCGGCGACCTGATCGTCGTAGGAGCTGCCACCACCGATGGCCTTGTCGAAGATCGTCGGGTTGGATGTCAGCCCGGTGACCGAGAGCTCGTCGATGTAGCCGGCCAGCGTGCCGTCGTCGAGCATGTCGCGGGTGATGTTGTCGACCCAGAGGCTCTGGCCCAGGTCGTGCAGCTCCTGCGTTGACTTCATCGCTTTGCTTCCTTTCCGTCGAGCAGCGCTTTCGCCGTCTCGACCACCTTCTCCGGCGTGAAGCCGAACTTCCCTAGGACGTCCTTGAGGGGCGCCGACGAGCCGAAGGTGTGCATCCCGATCACCTGGCCCTCCGGGCCGACGTAGCGATCCCATCCGAGCGTCGACGCTTCCTCGATCGAGATTCTCGCCTTAACGGCGGGCGGCAAAACCGACTCGCGGTAGTCGCGGTCCTGCTGGTCGAAGATGAACCACGACGGGAGACTGACCACGCGCGAGCTCACACCGTCGGCGATCAGCTTCTCGTGCGCCTCGACCGCAAGGGCGACCTCGCTCCCTGTGGCGATCAGGATCACGTCGGGGTCGCCGTCCTCGGGGTCGGCCAGGACGTAACCGCCTCGGCGAAGGCCCTCGGCGGATGCGTACTTGGATCGGTCGAGCACCGGGACGTCCTGGCGTGTCAGCACAAGCGCGGTCGGCTGATGCGTCTGCTCCATCGTCAGGCGCCAGGCCTCGGCGACCTCGTTCGCGTCGCAGGGGCGGATCACATTGAGGCCCGGAATTGCGCGCAGCGAGGCGAGGTGCTCGACCGGCTGGTGCGTCGGGCCGTCCTCACCAAGACCGATCGAGTCGTGGGTGAAGATGTGGATGACCGGCAGCTCCATCAGCGCCGAGAGCCGAATCGCCGGCCGGGCGTAATCGGAGAAGACGAGGTAAGTGGACCACGACGGACGCAGCTTCGAGATCGAGAGGCCGTTCGAGATGGCGGCGGACTCGTGCTCGCGGATCCCGTAGTGGAGCTGGCGGCCGACGTACGCGCCGGGCTCGAAATCGACATCCGCCGCGTCGTCCTCAGCAGTGAGGCGAACGGACGTCGAGTCGGTCAGATCGGCGGAGCCGCTCATGTACCAGGGGATCTGCTCGGCGATCGCGTTCTGGACCTTGTTCGAGGCCTTGCGCGTGGCGATGCCCTTGGGGTCGGGCTCGAAAGAGGGGATGTCGCGGTCCCATCCGTCCGGCAGCTCGCGTCGCTGCATCTGGTGGATCTGGGTCTCGAGGGTCGCGTGCTCGCGCCCGTATGAGACGAGCAGTCGCTGCCATTCGAGGAACAGCTCGTGACCGCGCGCGCCGATCTGGTCGTCGAAGTGTTCGCGCACGCCGTCGGGCACCAGGAACTGTTCGTCCTCGGGCCAGCCGTACACGCGCTTGGTCGCGCGGACCTCCTCCTCGCCCAGCGGCTCGCCGTGGGCGGCAGCGGTGTCCTGCTTGTTGGGCGAGCCCCAGCCGATGTGGCTGTCGACGATGATCAGCGTCGGTCGGTCCTCGGTGGCGCGGAAGGTCTCGAACGCACGGTTGATCAGGTCGAGGTCGTTGGCGTCGCCGACGCGGGTGACGTTCCAGCCATATCCCATGAAACGGGCCGCGACGTCGTCGTCGTAGGTGAGGTCCGTATGCCCGTCGATCGAGATGTGGTTGTTGTCGTAGATCCAGCAGAGGTTGTCGAGGCGCTGGTGTCCCGCGATCGACGCGGCCTCATGGGAGACGCCCTCCATCAGGTCACCGTCGCCGCAGATCACGTAGGTGTCGAAGTCGAAGAGCTCGAACCCGGATCGGTTGAAGTGCGCGGCCTGCCACTTCGAGGCGATCGCCATTCCGACCGAGGTGGCCACGCCCTGGCCGAGCGGTCCGGTCGTGGTCTCGACGCCCGAGGTCCAGCGGTACTCGGGGTGCCCCGCCGCCTTCGAGTCGAGCTGGCGAAACGACTTGATGTCATCGAGCGAGATCGCCGGCGTGCCCTCGACCTCGTAGTCGGGGTCGACGGCACGCACCCCGGTGAGGTGCAGCAGCGCGTAGAGCAGCATCGACGCGTGCCCGGCCGAAAGCACGAAGCGATCGCGGTTCGGCCAGATCGGCTCCGCGGGATCGAAACGGAGGAAGCGCTGCCAGAGCACGTAGGCAACCGGCGCCAGTGCCATGGGCGTTCCGGGGTGCCCGGAGTTTGCCTTCTCGATCGCGTCAATCGCGAGCGTGCGGATCGTGTTGATCGGCGAGCTGATCGATCTCGCCGAATCCAGGCTCCTCTGAGGGCACGGACTCAGACTACCCAGCGATGCGCGCCTACTTTGGCTTGCGCTTGCGCTTGACCTTGAAGGCCTGCTCGGCGGGGCTTGCGTCGAACAGCCCCTCGGGACTCACAGCGCGTACGCGGAAGCGATGCTTGCCCGTCAGTAGGCGCTTGAAGGTGCCGGGAGATGTGCACGGGCTGAACCCAAAGTCATCCAACGCACACTCGAAGGTTGCGCGGGCGACGTTCGAGCTGAACGCGAACGTGGCCTTTGGCTTCCTCACCTTCGTCGGGCCGGACGTGATCGTCGTGTCGGGGCGCGGCGGGACGACGGGGATCTGCACCGGTGGCTCCGGGTCCGGGATTACCGCGGGCGCGCAGCCGTGGTCGGTGCCCGCAGTGCCGATGCAGTCGTCCTGGGTCTCATCGCCGAAACCGTCGCCGTCCGCATCGGGCTCGATCGTGGCCTGGAGCTCGAGTTGGCTGTCGGAGAGGATGGCCGGGGGCGCTCCCGGTGCGCGGACCTCGCCCTCTGCGAGCGGAGGATTCCAGTAGTGCAGCAATGCACCCGAGCCTCCGCCTCCCTTATGAACCGCCGGCAGGAAGATATTGCCGTCGGTGGAGCCGGCCTCGAGGCCGAGCCGCTGGCCTGCCGCGACCGGCATTCGCGTTGCGTTCGCTGTGATGCCGGTCTGCGGCGGCGCTGGGAGAATCGGCCCCTTCGCAATTCCGGTGTTGCCCGCGATCACGACGAGGCGCATCGTCGTGGTCGGACCGCTCGCGCCGAGGGTGCGCACCGCCCAGGACGTGATCACCCCAGACGCGGGTGCGGTCAGGCCGCCAGACGCGAGACTGACCGTCCGCACCGTGGCGTTCGCGTAGGTGGCCGCATCCATGATCGTGTTCGTCGGTGCCTGGGAGAGATTGCTGCCAATCGTCGTCGCCGCCGGCGCTGGCGCCGCGAATGCAACGGCGCACACGGTTCCAGCCAGCACCCCCCTGAGCTTCCCTGCTCGCATGCATGCTTTTATAGCCCGTCGGTGAGTTCGGCACAAGATCAGGAGAAGCGCAGCGCCGCCGAGGCGGCGGCCGAATTCGTCGCCGACGGGATGACCGTCGGCCTCGGCACGGGCTCGACGGTCGCGTATCTGCTGCCGGCGATCGCGGAGCGCGGACTCGACGTGCGCTGCGTCGCGACCTCGGTCGCGACCGAGGAGCAGGCGCGCGAACTCGGCATCTCGATCGAGCCGTTCGACGCCCTCGACAGCCTCGACATCGCGATCGACGGCGCCGACCAGATCGCGCCCGACGGCTGGCTGGTCAAGGGCGGCGGCGGCGCGCATACCCGCGAGAAGATCGTCGCCTCGGCCGCCGCCCGCTTCGTCGTGATCGCGGACTCGTCCAAGACCGTCGACCAGATCACCGCCCCGATCCCGCTCGAGCTGCATCGCTTCGGCCTCGCGGCAACCCTGCGCGAGCTCGGTGACGCGGTCCTGCGCGAGGGTGCGCCCGCCTCACCCGACGACGGCGTAATCGCGGACTTTCTCGGCGAGGTACCGGGGCCCGCTGGCCTTGCGAGCAGGCTGAGCGGTACGGCGGGAGTGGTCGATCACGGCCTCTTCTCCCCCGCCCTCGTCTCCGACGTCCTCATCGGCCGCGGCGACGAGGTCGAACACACCGCGCACCCGATCTAGCCGGTGGACGCCGCGCGATGGCGCGGTTAGTGTCGTCAGCATGCGCGGGATTCGATCTCGTCTGACCTACGCGAACGTGGTCGCGACCCTGGCGCTCTTCCTCGCACTCAGCGGCGGTGTGGTCTGGGCCGCAGGCGAACTCGGCCGCAACGATGTCACCGCGAAGAACCTCGCGCCGAGATCGGTCGGCGGCTCGGAGCTCAAGGCCAACGCCGCGAAGGGCGCAGACGTGGACGAGGCGAGCCTGGGCCAGGTGCCCGTGGCCGGGAGCGCGCAGACAGCAGGCCGCGCCGACACGGCAGCCCGCGCTGACAGCGCGACCCGCGCGGACTCGGCGACCCGCGCGGACGCCGCGGCCGAAGCCGACAACGCCGCGACGCTCGACGGCTACAACGCCAACGCGCTGGTCAGGACCGCCTCCGCCAACACGGCCAACGCGCTTGCCGCGAATACGAACGGAACCGTGGTGACCACCACAATCCAGGCGCCGGTTGCCGGTTACCTGACGATCCTTGGAAGCGCGGACTACAGCTACATGGCGGCGACCGACCAAGTTGAGTGCGTGTTGCAGATCGACGAGACGACGATCACCAACTCGCGCCGGGTTTTCAACATTTCTGGAACGACCGACGTCGACTCCGAGTGCGCAACGAATGCCACGCGGCTGGTCACCGCCGGCGCGCATAAGGTGGATATCGAGGCCGCGCAGATCAGCGACGCCGATGTCGGAGCCGCCGAGCTCAGCGTGATCTTCACGCCGTTCGACGGGGCCGGGGTCAGCCCTTAGCCGCCTCGTCGCAGATCAGGACCGCGTCAGTTGCATTCACACGTCCAGCCGGGATCGACACGTCCCCTGCCAGCAGCTTTTGCAGCACCTCGCGCTTGTCGGCGCCTGTCACGAGCCAGAGGACCTGACGGGCGGCTGCAAGCGCCGGATAGGTCAGCGTCATGCGGCGGCGGTCCTGATACGGGTGCGCTGTCAGCGCGACGGTGCGGTCGGCGACGTCGAGGACGGGGTCATCCGGGACCAGCGACGCGGTGTGGCCGTCGGGGCCGAGGCCGAGGTGCACGAGGTCCAGCTGCGGCGGCAGCTCGGCGGCGTAGTCAGCGCATCCCTGCTCGAGGTCCTCGCTGTTGACCGGCATCGGACGCAGGCGCCCGAGGGCCGGCGCCGGTGTGTTGCGAACTAGTTCAGTGAGGTTACGGTCGGGGTCGCCCTCGGGGGCGATGCGTTCGTCGACCTGGAACACCTCGGTGTGATCCCAGTCGATCGGGAAGTCGGCCAGCAGCTGAACCATTCGCCACGGTGCCCTCCCGCCACTGAGCGCGAGCGAGAACGCATTGCGCTCCGCCACCGCGTCCTTCGCAGCTGCGGCGATTAGGCCCGCAGCACGACGCGCGGCGGCCTCGGCGTCCGCGACGACCTCGAGCTGCACGAGCTCTACTTCTTCTCGTCGTGTCCGCCGAATTGCTTGCGCATCGCCGAGAGCGCCTTGTCGGCGAAATCGTCGAGGTCGCGCGAGGCAAACCGCGAGTAGAGCGCTGAGCTCAGGACGGGCGCGGGCACGCCCTCTTCGATGGCCGCGATCGACGTCCAGCGGCCCTCGCCGGAATCGGAGACCCTGCCCTCGAAACCCTCGAGGGTCGGAGACTGCTGCAGCGCTGCTGCCGTGAGGTCGAGCAGCCACGAGCCGATAACGCTGCCGCGCCGCCAGACCTCGGCGACCTCGGCAACGTCGATCTCGTACTCGTAGAACTGCGGGTCGGTGAGCGGCGCGGTCTCGGCGTCGGCCTCGCGCTCGTGCAGGCCGGCGTCGGCGTTGTGAAGGATGTTGAGGCCCTCGGCGTAGGCGGCCATGACGCCGTACTCGATCCCGTTATGGACCATCTTCACGAAGTGACCGGCCCCGGTCGGGCCGCAGTGCAGGTACCCCTGCTCGGACGGCGCCGGGTCGCCCTCGCGCCCGGGTGTGCGCTCGGCCGACTCGATGCCCGGGGCCAGCGTCGCGAAGATCGGCTCGAGCCTCGCAGAAGGCATCGTCGGGGCCGCCGATCATCAGGCAGTAGCCGCGCTCGAGGCCGAAGACCCCGCCGGACGTGCCGCAGTCGAGATAGTCGATGCCGCGGTCACCCACCTCGGCGGCGCGGCGGATGTCGTCGCGGTAATACGAGTTGCCCCCGTCGATGATCGCGTCGCCGGACTCGAGCTTCGCGCCGATCTCGGCGACGGTCTTCTCGGTGATCTCGCCGGCGGGGACCATCACCCATGCAGTTCGCGGCTTGGTGAGCTTCGCGACGAAGTCGTCGAGCGACTCGGCGGCGGTCGCACCCTCGTCGGCCAGCGCCTTGGCGGCGTCGGGGTTGACGTCGTAGACCACGCACTCGTGGCCATCGCGCATGAGACGGCGAACGATGTTCGCGCCCATCCGCCCCAGTCCGATCATCCCCAGCTGCACGAGCCTGATACTAAGGCGGCATGAAAGAAGCCGACATCATGGTGATCTTCGGGATCACCGGCGACCTCGCCCGGAAGATGACATTTCGGGCTCTGTACCGGCTCGAGCAGCGCGGCCAGCTCAACTGCCGGCGGATCATCGGCGTCGCGCGCAACAAGTGGGACGAGGCCGAGCTCGAGGGCCACGCCCGCGAAGCGATCACCGCGGCGTACGACGACCCCGACGAGGAGGCGATCAAGCGGCTCGAGGAGCGGCTCGACTACGTCCAGGGCGAATTCGACGACGACAAGCTCTACGACGACCTCGCCAAGGAGATGGGCGAGTTCGAGCAGGCCGTCTTCTACCTCGAGATCCCGCCGTCGCTGTTCGCGCTCGTCGTCGAGCACCTGCACAAGGCGGGCCTGACCGAGAAGGCGCGGATCGTCTTCGAGAAGCCGTTCGGCCACGACCGCAAGTCGGCCAATGAGCTCAACGATCAGCTCTCGCGGTGGCTGCGCGAGGACCAGATCCTGCGGATCGACCATTTCCTCGGCAAGGAGCCGGTCATGGACATCCTCTACCTGCGCTTCGCGAACGTGATGTTCGAGCCGCTCTGGAATCGCCAGTTCGTCGACTGCGTGCAGATCACGATGGCCGAGGACTTCGGCGTCGAGGATCGCGGCAACTTCTACGACCCGGTCGGCGCTCTGCGCGACGTCGTCCAGAACCACCTGCTCCAGGTGCTTGCGCTGGTCGCGATGGAGCCGCCGTCGGGAGGACCGGCCGATCCTGATCCTGTGCGCGACCGCAAGAACGACCTCTTCCGGTCGATGCCGTCGGCGAGCTGCGAGCACTACGTGCGCGGCCAGTATGAGGGCTACCGCGAGATCGACGGCGTCGAGTCCGACTCGCAGACGGAGACCTTTGTCGCTTTGCGCCTGGAGGTCGACAACTGGCGCTGGGCCGGAGTGCCGTTCTTCATCCGCGCCGGCAAGGCCCTGCCGGTCGAGGCGACGGAGGTCCGCGTGATCTTCAACAGCCCACCGCGACTTGGGATCGGCGGGCGGATGGTCCCCGACCCCGACGAGCTGATCCTGCGCATCAAGCCCGAACCTGGCGCCGAGATCTGCGTGATGTCGAAGAAGGGCGGTGCCGACGAGCTCCAGCGCGTTCACCTCGACCTGCTGTTCGGCGCGCAGGCCGGCGAGCAGCCCGACGCCTACGAGCGGCTCCTCTACGACGCGCTTCGCGGCGACCCGAGCCTCTTTCCCGACATGCACGCGATTGACGAAACCTGGCGGATCGTTCAGCCGCTGCTCGATGATCCGTGCGAGCTCGAGACCTACGCGAAGGGAACTTGGGGACCCGAGTCAGCCGACGCGCTCGTCAAGGCCCACGGCGGCTGGCGGGAACCCTGGTTACCTGAAAAGTAAGTGAGGCGCCGATGGCGCCGCCCAAGTCGCCCAGCGCGGCGACCTTGATGTCCGGCGGGCGCGAGTCGACGAAGAGGTGCTTGTGCATGTTCTTCGCGAGCCGCTCGGCGCCCGGCTCGCCGAAGCGGATGCCGAGCCCGCCGCCGAAGATGATCGCCTCGACGTCGAGCAGGTTCACCGCCGACGCGACGCCGGCCCCGAGCGCCTTGTAGGCGCGCTCCATCAGCTTCTTCGCGAGCTCGTCGTCGCGGTCGAGCGCGCGTTCCCAGATTCCGCTGGTGAGCCGGTCGCGACCGTGCTCCTCCATCAGTTCGAAGAGCTTGGTCTTCGCCCCGTCCTCGTGCTCGCGACGGGCCTCGGCCTCCATCGCGCCGCGCCCGGCGTAGGCCTCCATGCACCCCTTGCGCCCGCACGGGCAGCGCGCGCCGCCGCGCTCGACGACCACATGGCCGATCTCCCCGGCCGCACCGCGGCCGAGCCACCGCTTGCCATCGAGGATCAGCCCGCCGCCGACGCCGGTGCCCCAGAAGACCCCGAGGATCGACTTGTACGGGCGGCCGGCGCCGAGCTCGAACTCGGCGTTGGTGGCGACGTCGACGTCGTTGCCGACCCGGACCTCGGTGCCGAGCGCCTTCGCCAGCGTCTCGCCCAGCGAGAACGCTCCCTCCCACCCTGGAAGGTTGCGAGCTCCCGTCGACGACGCCGGTCTCCTCGTTGGTGTCGCCTGGAGAGCCGACCCCCACGCCCGCCAGAGCCGAGGTCTCGAGTCCGGCTGCGGTCGCCGCCTCGGTAAGTGCGGCCGCCATCGCCTTCGCGACGTCCTCCGGTCCGCCCTCGGTCGGCGTCGGGTGACGGGCCTGGCCGCTGACCTCGCCGCCGTTGTCGACGATCGCCGCCTGGATCTTGGTTCCGCCCAGGTCGATGCCGCCTCGAAGCGCGTCGTTGCCAGCCATCGGACGAGTTTATGTCGCCTGGCGGCGAGGGCTCAGAACTGGGCGAACAGCTTGTCGGAGTGCGCGACGATTGCGGCCACGATCGTCAACAGCACCGACGGCACCAGGACCAGCGCGACGACAAGCTGAATCTTGGGTGCCGCTCGGGCAGCCTGCTCCTCGATGCGCCGGCGCGCGTCACGGCGAAGCGAGGTCGCCTGGAGGTGAAGCTGATCGGCGAGAGGCGATCCGTAGGTGCGCGAGCGCTCGAGGGTCGCGGCGAGCGCCCCGATCTCCGGCGCCCCGATGCGCTCGCGCAACCTCGCGATCGCCGTCGGCCACCGGCTCACCCGTCTCGATCTCGGCAACCGCACGGGCGAGCTCGACGGCAAGCGGCCCATTGGACTCACCCGCAATCTCGCCGAGCCCTGTGAACGGATCGCGACCCGAGGCGGCGCCGACCGCCAGCATGTCGAGCGCATCGGGCAAAGCGGCGACCATCCGCGCACGCCGCCGTCGCGTCGCCCGCTCGAGCAGCGCGTCGGGAGCTACGAAACCGGCAGCGACCATCCCCACGGCGACCACGACTCCGAGGCGCCCGGGGACCGCCGGTACGGCGAGCATGGCGACAAGCCCGCCGAGCCCTGCCCCCGCAAACTTCGCGGCGACAACCGCGCGCGGGTCGAGTCGACCGCCGAGCCCGCAGCGATCGATCCGCTGCGGCAGACGCAACCGCTCGGCGGCATCGGCGAGCGATCCGGCACCCCCGGAGAGCCGGGCAATTGCACCGCGCGCGCCGGAGCCGAGCTGTTCGGACAGGCTCCCAAGCAGCTCCCAGCCCGCGGCGAAGACGGCGAGCACCGACGCCGCGGCGAGTACCGCGCTCACCACGCCTCGATTCGGCACAGCCGCCGGATCGCAGCGAACCCTGCGACCTGAAGCACCACCGCAACACACAGCAGCGCCGCAGCAGCCGGATCGGCGAGTAGGCCACCGATGAAGCCACGATCGAGAAGCTCGGCCAACAGCGCGGCGGCCGCGGGCATCGCGACGACGAGCAGTCCGGTGAAGCGCGCCTGCGCCGTCGCCGAGCGCGCATCGGCCTCGGTGCGATCGCGATCGGCGGAGGCTGCCGCAAACCGACGCAGCAGGACCGCCAGGTCGCCGCCCGCCAGGCGCTGCGAGAGGATCGCCGCAGCGAAGGCGTCGACACGCGGCGAGTCGACCCGCCGCCGCAGTTCGGCGAGCGCGTCACGGGTTGGGGTTCCGAGCGTCAGCTCGGCGCGCAGCCGCGCCATCTCCCGCGCGGGCGGGCCGGTGAGCGAACCGGGGGCGGCGGCGAGAGCTGCTCGGGCTGAGCGGCCGGCGGCAAGTGCGTCAGCGACCGCGACCGCAACGTCTGCGAGACCGCGATCAACCGCTGTGCGATACGCGGCACGACGACGCCCAATCGCCCAGCTCGCAAGAGCCGGTCCTGCCGCCGCGGCGAGCGGAGCCGGACCCGGGCCGAGGACCGCGAGGGCCGTCGCCGTGGCAACTAGGGCGCCGAGCACCGCAAGCCGGGTGCGCTCGGCCTCGGTCGGCACGCGGCCCTCACGCCCTGCTCGGCGAAGTGGTTCGATCGCGCCGACCACCCAGCGCGCGACTCCCGGACTCAACATCGCGAGCTCGCGGAGCGCAACGGCGGCCAAGCCGCCGGCGAGCGCTCCGAGGACGACGGCGATCGTCTGCGGGCCGTCACCGCCGCCAGACCTCGCGGATGCCGACCCCATCGGCAATGCTGGTCACCTCGCCGACACTCCTCGACGCACCGACGGCCGTCACGGTCGCGCGACCATGTGGACGACGAGATCGATCCCGCGCGCGACCTGCTCGCGGATCGCGCCGTGGGGAAGCCCGACACCCGCCATCAACGCCAGCGTCTCGACCCTGCGAAGCGCGTCTGCCGGGGAGTTCGCATGAACCGTGCAAAGCGCCCCGTCGTGCCCGGTGTTGAGGGCGGTCAGCAGATCGAGCGCCTCCGGGCCGCGAACCTCGCCAATCACAATCCGGTCCGGACGCATTCGCAGCGCATTTCGAAGAAGGTCGCGGATCGTCACCGCTCCCCGCCCCTCCACCGAGGCGGGACGACTCTCGAGCCGGACGACATGCGGGCGACGAAGCCGCAACTCCGCGGCGTCCTCAATCGTCACGACCCGCTCGTCATCGCCAATCCAGGCCGACAGCGCGTTGAGCAGGGTCGTCTTGCCCGAACCCGTACCGCCACTCACCAGGAGGCTGCGCCGCTCGCGGACGGCGGCGGCGAGAAGATCGCGGAGCTCGGCGGTCAGGGTCCCGTTGGCCACGAGCTCATCCGGTCCGGGTCGCTCAGCGGCGAAGCGGCGCACCGACAGCGCCGGCCCGTCTACCGCAAGCGGTGGGAGCACGACGTTTATGCGCGAGCCGTCGGCGAGCCGCGCGTCCGCCATCGGGTTGAGCTCGTCGACCCGCCGCCCTGCGGGAGCAAGAATCCGCTCGATCGCGTCGCGCAGCGCCTGCTCGGAAGCGAAGCGCACATCCGTCCGCTCGATCCGGCCGTGGCGCTCAACGTAGACCGAGTCGTGGCCGTTGACCATAACCTCCTCGACCTCGTCGTCGGCGAGCAGCTCCTCGAGGGGACCCAACCCCACCGTGTCGCGGAGGATCAGGCCGGCGATCTGCTCGCGACGGCTCTCCGAAAGCGCCGCGGCAGCCTCGTCGACGAGGTCGCGAACAGCATCCGGGAGCTCCGCGGCGAGCGCGCCCGCGGCAGCGTCGGATCGCCGGCGCTCGACCAGTCGCAACCGCAGCTCCGCCGCGAGCGTCCTGGTGTGATCGTCATCGGTGGTGATGCCTCAGATGAGGCTCACCCGGGCGCGTTCTCGCCCCCCAGGCCCTTCGTTACGAAGCCACGGGGTGAAAGCCTTCGTCCTTGCGAGTGACCTTTCCACTCTCGCTGAGTCGCCGGGCGATCGGATACAGCTGCTGTGGCGCAACTCCCATCGTCTTGGCGATCTCGCTGATCTTCGCTCCCGGGTTGCTCTCGACCTGAGCGAGAAACTCGCTCTCGCGCTGGCCCCTGCGGGCGCGCTTGCCGCCGGAGCGTCGCCGCCTGGGCCCGGGGCTGCCGGCCGCCTTGGGGCCGCGGCGCGTGGAGGGTGACGGCCCCAAACTGCGCAGCGCATGCTCGAGCTGGGTCCGCTCCTTCTCGATCTCCGAGAGCCGGGACCGAAGCAATTCCTTTGCCTGTTGTACGGCGTCAGTTGCCACCGTTACTCCTTAATCGCGAAGTGTGCTTGTCAAAGTTCACTCAAGGTTACGGTCACAGTTACGGTCTATGTCACTTGAGTAACTTTTCTGGACGAGTGTCGGTATGAGCGCTTATGAGCCGAACCTCCCTGGCGAAGCTCTGCGCGTGAATCAGGCGAAGAGCCTGCGCACGAGTGAGCGCCAGTGTCGCGATCGAGAGCTCGGCGATACCCGCCGCAGTGGGCGCGGACGTTTCGTCGGCACCGGCCGGCCGAAGCGCAAGGAGCTGAACAGCATTCGCGGCTACGTAGGTGCGGCCACCGCCCGCGCCCGTCGTGGGTTCGCCGGTAACGATCACGTCAACGCGCTTGCGTGACTCGCCGGCGAGCGGCCCGGCCGCGGAGACCGTGATCTCAACCGGCCGACGGCCGGCCTCCAGCTCCCCGCTCGTTGCGGTGGATGCCGAGCGCGGGGCGAGCAGCTGCGACCCGACCAGGTAGGCGCCCGCGGGGATGGGGGCAGCGGGCCGACGGCCCAGCGCCTGCGCCGGGTTCGTCAGCGCGTCAGGGGCGGCGAACGCCTCGGGGATCCGGCGCAGCTCCAGCGCGGCCGTCACGCGATCCCTGCTGAGAACGCGCCGTGCCTCGAGCGCTTCGGTGACAACGACGACGTCGCGTAGGGGCCCGAGCCCCGTCGGCTCGGCGCCGGAGCCACCCGCCGATGCCGCCGCGAGCGCCGCGCACACAGCTGCGGTGCACCGCGAACCCGACAGCGCGGACGCGCCGGCTCACCGCACGGCGGCGCTTGTGACTCCCGCCAGCGGCAGCTCGATAACCGCCCTGGCGCCGCCGCCGTGGGCGCAGGCGGCGAAACGCCCGCCGTGGGCGGCGGCGATCTCGGCGACGATCTGCAGACCGTGACCCCGCCGAGCGCCGACCCGGGCCGGCAAGGGACCCGGCGGTTGACCGTCCCGCTGCGCTGCCGTCGGCGACGGACATCCGCAGCTGCCGCCCACTTACGCGGCCCTCGACATGAATCGGGCCGTGGCCGTGTTCGAGCGCGTTGGCAATGAGGTTGTCGAGTGCGCGGGCGACGGCGTTTCGGTCGCACAACACTCGCGAGGCGCTGGCGAGCCAGCGCAGGTCGATCTCCCGGCCGTTCTCGGCCGCTGGCCCGCGCCAGCGCCGAACGGCATCGGCGGCGAGCGCTCGCGCCTCGATCAACTCGGGGCGGCTCGCCGCGGCGCGTGGATGGCCGTTGACTCGTCGGTCGAGTTCGCCGAGCGCCTCGAGCGCGAGCCCGAGGTGGTCCCGTCCCGCGGCCGTGGGACGCGGCTGCGCGAGGGTCAACGCCTGCAGCGGTCGCCGCAGCTCATGCAGGGACCGGTTGAGCAGCTCACGGCGGCGACGACGGCGCGCGCGGTCGGAGACGACGACCGTCGCCAACGTCAGCGCGAGCGGCCAGGCGACGATCGAACTGGTCGCGAACGCCTCGAGCATCAGGCGCCGTCGGGCGCGTCGATCAGCCGGTAGCCGACGCCCCAGCAGTTGACGACGTAGCGCCCCGCCTCCGGATCGAGCTTGCGACGCAGCCTGCTCGCATGCGAGTCGAGCGTTCGCGTCCGGCCCATCGACCGAAATCCCCAGACGTCGCGCAGAAGCTCGTCCTTCGTGAAGACCCGGGTTGGCTCGGTTGCGAGGGCGCGGAGCAGGCTGAACTCCTTGTTGGCGAGATGGATGGCGCGACCGCCGACGCGGACCTCACGCCGTGCGGCGTCGATGAAGATCTCGCCGACGCGCAGCGGCCCGCCCCGACGACCGGCGCGACGGCGAATGACTGCGCGCGATCCGGGCGGTGATCTCCGGGACGTAGAAGGGCTTGACGACGTAGTCGTCGGCGCCGCAGTCGAGCCCGCGAACGCGGTCGGCGTCGGCCGAGCGACCGCTGAGGACGATCACGGCAGAGCTCGGGGTCGTAGCGCCCAGTGGCGCCGTCGGTGTCGCGAATCTCGCGCAGGACATCGAGCCCGTGGGCGTCCGGGAGGTTGAGATCGAGCAGCAGCACGTCGGGCGCCTTGTAGGTGCAAAGCCGCAGCGCGTCGGACTGCGGTCGGTGCCGGCAGCGCTCGGTATTGCTCGGCCTCGAGGTGATCGCAGAGCAGGTCGAGTGTCGGCAGGTCGTCCTCGCAGACGACGACCGTCGCGATGGGCTCGTGGCGCGGCAGCATCAGCGCCACCTGCCGGTCGACGGCAGTTCGAGGACTGCGGTCGGCGCTCGGCTCGCTCACGACCCGGTTCGGCGGAACCGCCACCCGGCGAGAGATCGCTTCGCCCTGGCGAGTCGAGGAAGGCGAGGTCCACGGCGAAACGCATCCCGAACGTGTGGACGCTGCGACAGCGCGGGATCAACAGGCCCTCCCCCGCCCGCCCGGGCCGCATCCAGGCCAGCCCGAGCAGGCGGGAGAGGAGGGTGACCGCCACCGGGACCCGATGAGAAGCGACCTCCGCGGTGGGGAGCCGGCGGAAGCGATACGGGTGGGCGGTGGGGTTCACGGCTGCAACAAGCCCGACCCCTGTTTTTGGCGCCCCCCCGAGGACTAGAGCCCGAAGCGCTCCCGCTCGGACTCGGGGACCAGATCCGACGTACTCCGGGTGGCGCTCGATGTAGGACTTCACGAACGGGCAGATCGGCAGCACCTCGAGCCCGCGCGAGCGCAGGTCGTCGAGAGTGGAGGCCACGAGCTTCGAGCCGAGCCCCTGGCCCTCGTAGGCATCGTCGATCTCCGTGTGCGTGAGCGCGAGGCCCTTTGGCCGCTCGCGGTATGCGGTGAAGCCTGCGAGCTCGCCGTCCGCGCGGATCTCATAACGCTGCTCGACGGGGTTGTCTGCGACCTCGATCTCCATCGAGTACCGAGCCTAGCCAGCTACAACTATCTGCCTCATGCACACGGATGTCGCGCTGCTGACTGTTCTCGCCACCGTCGTCGCGCTGCTCATCGTGTCCAGCTGGATCCGTGTGCCGTATCCGATCCTGATGGTGATCGGGGGGCTGGGCCTGGCGCTCATCCCGGACGTGCCGGATGTCGAGCTCGAGCCGGAGCTCGTCCTTCTCGTTCTCCTCCCCCCGCTGCTCTATGCGGCCGCCTTCTTCACGCCGCTGCGCGAGCTCAAGCGCGCCATCCGCCCGATCTCGTTCCTGGCGATCGGCCTCGTGCTCGCGACGATGGTCGTCGTCGCGGTGGTCGCTCACGAGGCGCTCGACTTCGGCTGGGCGGAAGCCTTTGTGCTCGGCGCGATCGTCTCCCCCACGGACCCGGTCGCAGCCACGTCCATCGCTCGCCGCCTCGGTGTGCCCGGACGGACGGTGACGATCATCGAGGGCGAGAGCCTGATCAACGACGGCACCGCGCTCGTGGCGTACAAGTTCGCGGTCGCCGCGGTGGTCACGGGCAGCTTCAGCGCGCTCGAGGCGGGAGGCGAGTTCATCGTGTCGGTCGCCGGCGGGGTCGCCGTCGGCATCGCGATCGGCGCCGTCATCGCCTGGGTTCGCTCGCGTCTGGACAACCCGCCGGTCGAGATCACGATCGCGCTCTTCTCCGCCTACTTCGCCTACCTCCCGGCGGAGGCGATCGGGGTATCCGGCGTGCTGGCTGCGGTCACCGTCGGTATCTACATGGGACGCCTGACCTCGCGCCTGACCACGCCGACGACGCGTATCCAGAACCTCGCCGTCTGGGAGATCGTCACCTTCCTGCTGA
This sequence comes from uncultured Solirubrobacterales bacterium, assembly GCA_963746215.1. GTDB lineage: Bacteria > Actinomycetota > Thermoleophilia > Solirubrobacterales > 70-9 > WHSW01. The sequence continues at coordinate 123,181 of CAVVAT010000012.1, read as the reverse complement.
ACTCGGCGCTGTTCATCCTCGTCGGGCTCCAGTTGCCGACGGTCATCGAGGGGATCGACTCGCTCGGCACCTCGGAGCTGATCCGTGACGGCGCCCTGATCGCGGCAACGGTGATGCTGGTTCGAATCGCTTGGATCTTTCCGCTCACCTACCTGTCACGACTCGTCTTCGGCGACGGCGACGTGCGGCCCGGCTGGCGCAACACGCTGATCGTGGCTTGGACGGGCATGCGCGGCGCCGTCTCGCTTGCGGCCGCGCTCGCGATCCCGCTGACGATCGACGGCGGCGCCGCGTTCCCGAACCGCGACCTGATCCTCTATCTGACGTTCTCGGTGATCCTCGGCACCCTGTTGCTCCAGGGACTGACGCTTCCGCTCCTCATCAAGTGGCTGGGCGTCGACGATTACGACGAGACGCTCGAGCGAGAGGAGAATCTCGCCCGGCTGGCGGCAACCGAGACGGCACTGGCGCGGCTCGAGGAACTGCGCGAGGAGGAGTGGGTGCTCGAGGACACCGTCGAGCGTGTCAGCGGTGCCTACCTCTATCGCCAGCGCCGGTTCACCGCGCGGGTTCCCGATGGGGACTTCGACGGCGGCATCGACGGCGACGGCATCGACTACGAGACCCGCTCGGAGGCCTACCAGCGTCTGCAGCGTGCGCTCCTCGACGCCCAGCGCGAGACCCTGATCGAGCTGCGCGACCGCGGTGAGATCAACGACGACGTGATGCGGCGGATCGAGCGCGAGCTCGACCTCGAGGACGCCCGGTTGGAAATCTGAGCAAACGCGCGGTCTTCGACCCTCAGGGTGCAAACCCTCTTTCAGGTCGGCCACCTCTTCCACACCGGTTGGAGCCGTCCGCTTAGATGCACGCACCGGGAGCGCCCCTCTCCCGCTGGGTCAACTCGACAGGGGCCGGAGAGCACGGAGAAAGTGGAGAAGGCAACTCGCAGAGGGAACTATGAGTCCGGTTCGGACTACGTGCTCGAGTACGGCGAGCTGCGCTTTTCGTTCAACGAGCAGGATTTCGGCCAGCGCGTAGAGCAGGCCGCGGTCAAGCTCGACTTCGTCGACGGCGGTCTTGGCGGCGACGAGCTCCATGACCTCCTCGAACTTGCCGTCAACGGTGAGATCCGCGAGCCGACGTCATCGCTCGGTGAGCACATCAACGAGCATTGGGCCGAGCTAGTGGGCCCCGCCAACCGCAGCCTGGTCCACTGGATTCGCCGCTTGGTCTTCCGCGGCGCCTGGCTCGATCAGCGCGTCAAGGAAGGCGAGCTCGACGTCGTCTTCGACGACGACACCCACACCTTTGGCTACGTTCAGCCCGATCGCGACTCCGAGCCGATCGAGCTCAGCCGCGAGCCTTCGTGGGCTTCCCTGGCCTACCGCCCCTAGGCGCTAGAGCGCTTCAGCAGCTCCGCGTTCGAGGCCGAGCCCTCGATCTTCTCGCGTAGGAAGTCGGCGGCCTCCTTCGGATCCATGTCGGCCAGCTGTGCGCGCAGCTTGCGGGCGGCCTCGAGCTCGTCCGGCTCGCGGATCTGATCCTCGTTGGAGACCCGGCAGCCGAAGACGCTGATCGCCGGCGTGACGCCGACAGATGCAAGTTCGGGGTCGAGCACGATCGACGAGCTCTCGGTTGTCAGCACCGCGCGCTCAGTCTCGCCCTCGTCGCGGCCGTCCTCGAGGACCGTCGCGACCACCGTCAGTGAGCCGCCGCCCGATAGGTTGCGGCCGGACCCGAAGACCCGCTTGACCTCGGCGACGTCGCCTGCGGCAACCGTCAGCCGCGAAAGCGAATCGCAGACGAGGACCGCGTCGAGACCCGGACTCGGCCAGCCGTCGCGAGCGCTCCAGCGCGAGCTCGGCGGTGCGGACCTGCTCGACGGGAGCGAGATCGCCGGTGGCGATCGCGAACTCGGCGGTCGGGATCGCCTCGCGCCACGCCGTCCCTTCCTCGGGGCGCTCGTCGAGCAGCAGCACGACCACGCGGGTGTTGTCGCCGTCGGCGGCAGCCGCGCGCGCGAACGAGCGCAGCAGCGTCGTGCTTGCCCGAACGCGGCTGCGGCGCGAACGAGGATTCGCTGGCCGTAGGCGAACGGCGCGAGCAGGTCGGCCGCGCGGGTGAGGACGTCCTCGCGAGCGGCTCCGAGCGCCGATCCGGCTGCTCGGGCTGGATCGGGGCCAGCGCATCGAAGTCCGGGCCGCCCCTCCTCGATCTGAGGCTCCTCGCCGTTGACGGCAGTCGACGTGAACGAGCGCGCGGTGGCGCTCGCCGCGGCGCGGCTCGCGCGCCGGGCCGCCGACCTCGTCGCCGGGGCGCAGCTCGCAGCGGCGCACCTGCGCGGCGGAGACATAGACGTCGCCATCGGTCTGAGTGAGGCCGCCGAGGCGCAGGAAGCCGTAGCGCTGGCGGGTCACCTCGAGGACGCCGCGAACCTCATCGGTTGCCGTCGGATCGCCGCGCTCGTCGCCCTCCTCGGCACCGCCGGCGCCAAGCTCGACCGGCGTCTCGTCGGCGTCGTCGAGCACCGTCGCGGTGACGACGAGCTCGTCGGTGTCGGGCTCGTCGGTCTTCGTCTCGTCGTCGGGGCTCTCGGCGGGCGAGCGTCTCGCGCTCGCGCGGCTCGCCGCCCGACGGCGCCCGCGGCCGTCGCGGCGCGCAGTCCGCGCCTGCGGGCCGGGCGCTCCTCGGCCGTCTCGCTCGGCGACTCGCGGTGCGTCCGCACCGCCGGCGCCCTCGAGCGCTTCGATCAGCTCGTCGCGGCGCATGCGCCGGTAGCCGTCGATCCCGGCTGCGGCCGCGCGCTCGTGGAGGTCGGCCAGGTGCATCTCACTCAGTTCTGAAGCCATCGCGGCTGACGATAACGAAGCCCGGCGCAAGCGTTGGAACCAGTAGCGCCGCCGGGTTGTAGAAGCTCAGTGTGGTGGGCCGACCACGCGAGCATCACCGGATCGCGCCCCGACGACGAGCTCGTCGAGCGGGCGAAGCGCGGGGACATCGACGCCTACGAGGAGATCGTGCGCAGACACCAGGCAACCGCTTTCCGGGTCGCGTACGCCGTCTGCGGTTCGCGCGAGGACGCGGAGGAGGCCGCGCAGGACGCCTTCGTCAAGGCGCATCGCGCGCTTGGTCGATTTCGCTCCGGCGCGCCGCTGCGGCCGTGGCTGCTGCGAATCGTCGCCAACGAGGCGCGCAACCGGCGGGTGGCCGGCGGTCGCAGCGCCCGCCTGATCGAGCGGCTGGCGCGGGAGCCCGGCTCGAGGGAGGCGGCCCCCTCCCTCGAGCCGGGCCTCCTCGCCGACGCCGAGCGGCGCGAGCTCCTCGCCGCACTTGCGCGATCTGCCCGCCCGCCAGCGCGACGCGATCGCCTGCGCCTACCTGCTCGGGCTCTCCGAGGCCGAGGCGGCGGTCGCCCTGCGCTGCCGCCCCGGCACGGTGAAGTCGCGCCTATCGCGCGGGCTGGCGCGGCTGCGCAGCGGAGCTCGAGGAGGCACCGCGATGGCTGAGCGACGCCTCAACGTCGAACGCCGGCTCGAGCAGCTTGCCGGCGAGATCGACACCCGATCACCGGACCTGCGTGCCGGCCGTGCGCGTGCGCCTCGAGCAGGGCGCCGAGCCATCGACGCGCCCCGGCCCGTCGACGGACGGCGGCCGCCATCGTCGCTCGGCTTCCTCCTGCTTGCGGCCGGAACCGCCTACGCGGCCTCCGCCGACGTCCGCGAGGCGGTTCGCGACCTGCTCGGGATCGGCGCCGTCGAGATCGAGCGCGTACCGGAGCTCGCCGAGTCCGAGGCGTCGCTCGTACTCGGCGATCGCATCGAGCCGGATGACGCCCCGCGAGCCCTGGGCGAGCCCTCTGCAGCCTTCGCCGCGAACGTCGCCGGACAGCCCGCGGTCACGTTCGTCTATCCACCGAGCGATGACCTGCCTCCCCTACGCGATCATCCGTCTGTCGGGTTGATTTTCACCCGAGTCAATGGGCGCGATCCCGTGATCGTCAAGCAGGTGCTGATCGAAGCCAGCGTCGAGCCGGTCCGTGTCAACGGCTCACGTGGCTTCTGGATCGGCGGCGCCGACCACCTCGTCGAGTTCCCGGAGGGCACGCCACCGCGCACGTCGGTCAACACGCTGATCTGGACGCGGGGGCCGTTCACCCTTCGCCTCGAGGCGGAGATCCCGAAGGAGCAGGCGCTGGTGCTCGCGCGAAGCCTTCGCTGAAGGGAACCGATCGCGGCCGACGGTTGTAGAGCATGCATGAAGGCCAAACAAATCCTGTTCACGAGCGGTCGTGTCGTTGGCTGCTACTGGTCGCTGCCGCCGAACGCCGCCGCCAAGTCGATGTACGGCCTCGAGCTGGGAGATTCGATCACCGTTCAGGGCGCGATCGCGCCGACGCTCTTCGCTGGCCGCGACTGCGTCGAGGTCACCGATCGCATCCGCGGCGACGGCGCTGAACGAACCGACGCCGGCGTCACCGAAATAGAGGCCGACCGCCAGTACTGGCGCTGGTCGATGTTCACGAAGGCGGTACCCGCCCGCCCGCCGGGGCCCAAGCGACGCTCGTCCTACGCGACCTCGAGCGCGGACGGACCGTGCGAACCGAGAGCGAGATCTACGGCAGCTCAACGGGGGCCACCGCGACCTTCAATGTTCGGTTTCCGCACGCCAGCGCGTGGTCAGTCGCGCTCGAGGACGGGATCGGAGGCACCCACGACTTCGCCGGCGGAATCGCCGTCATCTGACCGTGAACGACCCGACCGGCGAGGCGCTTACGGCGGCCGAGCTCGACGCCCTCGGCGGCCCCGAAGCGGGTTGCGTGGGCGGTGGAACGTCCGCGGCCGGGCCTGCGGCGGTTCGACCGCACTGCCCATTGCCCTCGCGGTCGGCGCCGCTGGTGCGCTTGGCGCTCGCGCTGATCGCTGCGCCGGCGAACGCTCGGCTAGGCGGTGGCGGCCGGGTCGATCCCCTCGGCGGCCGCGTCGGCGACCCACTGCTCGGCCTCGGCCGAGACCCGCTCTGCGTCCCACCCGAGCTCGGATCCCATCGTCTCGGCGACCGGCTCGGACCGAATCGGCGTCGCGCAGCTGGGGCGCTGCAAGCAGGCCGAGCCGCGTGCGCCGCAACAGCACGTCCGCGACCGAGCGCGCCTGCTCGAGCCGGGCGGCGATCGACGACCTCGGCGAGCATGTCGGGCTGGCCCTCGACGATCGGCGCTGCGAGCTCGGGGCGCTCGCCGACCAGCCGCAGCACGTTGCGGCCCGCGTGGCCGTAGCGGAAGCCGAGCAGCTTGGCGTAGCCGTCCGGCAGATCGGCCTCGGCGACGCCCTCGGGCGGAGCCAGGTCGCCCTCCACCGCCGCCATGCCGAGCGGCAGATCGTCGGTGCGACAACGGCGCCACCCGGCCGTCGCGCTCGACCAGCCGATCGACGACCTGCTTGGCCATACGCCGCCAGGTCGTGAGCTTGCCGCCGGTGATCGTGAGCATCCCCGACGACGTCTCGTAGAGCTCGGCCTTGCGCGAGATGTCAACCGACTTGCGCGGATCGCCGGTCGAGATCAGCGGTCGCACCCCTGCGTAGGCGCCGGTGATGTCGCCGCGGTCGAGCTCGGCTCGCGAAGAACGCGTTGATCGCCGTCGAGCAGGTAGTCGATGTCGTCGTCGCCGGGCTTCACGTGAGCGATGTCGCCGCTGTAGTCGTTGTCCGTGGTGCCGATCAGCGTGCGCCCGTACCAAGGCAGCGCGAAGATCGTGCGATCGGCGCCGGCCGGCACGACGCAGGCCGCGTTCAGCGCGAAGCTTTTCCATCGCCACGGTCACGTGGGTGCCGCGGCTGGGAGCGATGCGCGGCACCTCGGCCTCGTCGTGGATCTCCTCGGGGCGGATTCGGTCGGCCCAGACGCCGGTCGCGTTGATGACGTTGTCGGCCTCGATCTCGAACCGGTCGCCGCTCGCGCCGTCGACGCAGATGACGCCGGCGGCCAGCCCGTTCTCGTCGAGCAGGCCGGTGACCTCGGCGCCGTTGACGCTGACCGCGCCGTAGCGCTCGGCCTCGCCGAGGACCGTGAGCACCAGGCGGACATCATCGGTCTGGCAGTCGTAGAAGAGGTAGGCCTCGCGCGGGTCGCGCTCGGCGAGCGCCGGGATCAGCTCGGCGACCTCGTCGCCGGGGATCGTCGCGGTGGCGGCTGGGCGCCCAGTAGTCCTCGCCCGTCGCGCGCTCGGCGCGTTCGCGGCGCGACATCCCCACCCGCGTAGTCGCCATGACGTCGTACATGTTGAGGCCGATGCCGATCAGCCGCTTGCGCTTGTCCTCGCCGAGCGTCGGCACCAGGAATGGAGTCGGATAAACCAGATGCGGCGCAAGCTGGACCATGAGCTGGCGTTCGAGCAACGCCTCGCGGACGAACCCGAGGTCGAAGTTCTGCAGATAGCGAAGGCCGCCGTGGACCATCTTCGACGAGCGGCTCGAGGTCCCGATCGCGTAGTCGTCACGCTCGACCAGCGCCACCGAATAGCCGCGCGAGGCGGCGTCGAGCGCGACTCCGGCGCCGGTGATGCCGCCGCCGACGACGACCACGTCGAAGCGCTCCGATGTGACCGCCTTCAGTGCGTCTTCGCGGCTGAGCATCTAATCGAGATAGGTGACGACGGCTTCGACAGGCTCGCGCTCGGGCGCGGGCTTCTCCTGGACGGGATGACCGAGATACAGCAGCGCGACGAAGCGCTCGTCGGGCCCGAGCCCCACCGCGGCCCGTCCCTCGGCGGTGCGAAGCACGCCCGGGGTGCGCCAGTAGCCGACCAGCCCGCGGGCATGTGCGGCAAGCAGGACGATGTAGGCAGCAACCGCGTCGCGTGCAGGTCCTCCTCATCGGCGATCTCGTCGCCGCTCTGCGCCGAGGAGCAGACGACGAGGGTCGGCGCGCGATCGAGCTTCGCCGCCGCCTCCGGCCCCGCGGCCTGCTTGAGGCGCTCGAGAGCGTTGCGGGCCGACCACGCGGAAGCGCCAGGGGTTGGTCAGGTGGTGGTTCGGCGCCCACCGCGCGAGCTCGAAGAGCTCATCGAGGATTTCGCGAGGTAACGGGCTCGGGGCCGTACGCCTTGTGGGTCCGCCGCGCCGCGGATCGCGTCGTCGACGCGCATCGGGCTAGCCGACGTCGAGGATCTCGAGCTGCTTCGACGCCGCGCGCTGTCTCGAGCTCGACCTTGTCGCCCTTCGCCGCCCCGAGCAGCGCCTGGCCGACGGGGCTCTCGGCGGAGAGCTTGCCTGACGGCGACGTCCGCCTCGAGCGGATGGACGATCGTCACCTCGCTCGTCTTGTCAGCGGCCAGGTCTCGATAGCTGACCTTGGCGCCAACAACGACCGAGCCGTCACCAGAGCCGCTGGATTCGATCACCGTCGCCGTGGCAAGGTGATGTTCGAGCACGCGAATGCGGGCCTCGTTGTGGCCCTGCGCCTCGCGCGCGGCGTGGTACTCGGCGTTCTCCTTGAGGTCGCCGAACTCACGCGCGACCTTGATCGAGGCGACGATCTCGCGACGCCGGACCTCGGTCCGCTCCTTGAGCTCCGCCTCTGCCTCCGCCTTGCCCTCGGGGCTGATTTCGTTCTCTGGCATCGCGTCGAGGGTACGGGGTCAGGACAGACGGCGGCGATACCAAGCGAACCCGCCGCCGAGCGCCGCTGCGAGTGCCGTTAAGCCCACGATCAGCCAGATAACGGTCGAGTCGTCCTCGTTGGTCGGGGGTCGGGGCGCGGAGCGTGTTCTCCGCGAGCGGCACCCCGGTCGCCGGGTCCTGTGCGGCGGGGACCGCTGGCGCGACCTCCGGCTCTGCAGCGTCGCCACCACTGGCCACCGGCTCGTCGTCGGCGTTCGTCGCGCCGCTGGAGCGGCCGCCCTCCCCGCCGCCCGGGTCGGCGGAGCCCGAGCCGCTGGCAGCGGACGCGGCGCCACCCGACCCTCCGCACGCTCGACCCTCCCCGGCTCGACGGCTGTTGCGAAGGCGTGCTTGTCTGCTGACTCGCCGGAGCTCGACGGTGTCGACCGCTGCGCGCGCGGAACCGCCGCCAACGGAAACGCCTTGCGCTCGGTCGCGAGCAGCACCTGTGCCGTCACCCAGATCGGCGTCTGATCGCTCGATGCCGAGTACGAGTAGTGGCCGTCCGGCCTCGCGCAGACCGGCGAGGTAGCGCTGCGCGGCGTCGATCTCGTCGCCGCCCGAGCCCGCCGCGACCAATCCCTGCACCGCCCACGCCGTCGACTGGGCATTGACTATCCCCGCTCGAGCTCGAGCGCCCAGCCGCCGTTGCGCTGCTGCGCGCGTCGCAGCCAGCCCGCGCCGGCGTCCGCGGCCTTGCCCGCAACGCCGGTCGCGACCAACCCCTGCAGTGCAGCGCCAGTCGAGTCAGCCTCCGAGAGAGCCTTGGGCTGAATGCCCCAACCGCCATCGGAATTCTGCGCTCCACGAAGCCATTGCCCCGAGCGCTTCAGCGAACCCGAGTCGGCACCCGCGGCTCGCATCGCGAGCGCGTAGAAGGCGGTCAGGTTGACCTGTCCGTCGACCGACCCGTCGCCGTCGCGCTTGGCCCGCAGGTTGGCGACGAGATCCTCACCGGCGAAGCTGCGCGGATCGATTCCCGCAGCGCTCAGCGCCAGGATCGTGCGCTCGAGATCGCCCACCGAGCGCAACCGGTCGACCTCTGAGCGCAGATAGGAGAGCGGGGTCTCGCCCCCTGAACGCAGGTCGAGGGGATTTGTCCCCGCCGCCTCGAGGCCGAGCATTACCCAGCCGGTCATGGCCGGGCTGGAGGGCTGATCGGGGGAGGCCGCGTAGCCGCCGTCGGTGCCCTGGGCGTTGCGCAGCCAGGTGGCCGCTCCGGCGCGCGCCTCGGCGCCCTCGGACTGCGACGAGTCCAACCGTTCCCGCGCCGATCGCGACGATGACCAGCAGCGACACAGCCTCGGCGGCCGAGCCAGCTGAATTCGAGCCGGGTGCGGAAGCGAGAGATCATCCGCACCAACGCCGGCCCGACCGCGAGCGCGATTGCGAAGTTGCCCTGCGGCGTGCGCGAAATTGAACGGAAGACCTCGTGCGGACAGCTCGAGGTAGCGGTCCAGCGACTGCTCGCCGCCGTAAGTGACCATCGTCGAGAAATCCAGCAGGGCGCCGTAGAGCGAAGCCGGCGGCGGCGCATGCGACAGCGAGGCCGATGCGGCTGACCCGGCGGCGGCTGACCACGGCAAGCAGCGCGCCGCGCGAGGCCGACCATCCCCCACCCCGCCATCTGCCACGCCGTCCACGGGCCCTGACCGAGCCAGATGTTCGAGATCGGGGCGGCCAGGGCGCCGACCGCAAATCCGGGAGCTGCGCCGAGCGCGAAACCGGTGATCAGGACGATGTCGGTGGTCGCGACAACGTTCGGGACGGGCGCGAGCGCCAGCCGCCCAGCCACCGCCAGCGCCGCGAGCGATGCGACGAGCGCGATGAGGCGTGCCGTCGGCCGCGAGCGCTCGTACCAGACGAATCCGCCGGCGAGGACGAGCGTGCAGGCCGAGGAATACAACGGCCTGCCAGGTCATGAATAACTCCCGCGGCTGCTCCGCTCGGAATTACTCCCGCGGCTGCTCCGCTTCGCGTCCGCTGCCGCGGGGCCAGGGACCATGCGCCCGACGGAAGAAGATAAAAGGGTTGCTCCTTGCTCGGGGGTGACGGCTCCGGCTGCGCCGAGGATCCGGGCGACCTCCGTTGCGAAGTACCAGCCGCCCGCGAGGATCTCGTCGACGGCGCCGTCGGCGATCACGACGCCGTCGCCGAGCAGCACGACGCGTGTCGCCATGCGGGCTGCGAACTCGACGTCGTGTGTCGCGACTACGACGGCGGCACCCGCTCCCGCGAGGCCCTCCAGCCAGTCGCAGAGCTCCTCCTTGCGCGCCCCATCCATCCCCCGCGTCGGCTCGTCGAGGCAGATCAGCCCGGGAACGCTCCCGTTCTCACGCCCGGCCATCACGACCGCGAGCGCGAGCCGCTCGCGCTCGCCGCCGCAGAGATCGCGGGGGTCGGCATCGACCGCGTCCTCGAGCCCGACGGCGGTCAGCGCTCGAAGACCGGCCTCGCCTGGAAGCTCGTCGCCGATCCGCTCGCGCACGAGCAGGTCGCCGGGACTCTGCGGCAACAGAGCGCAGCCGCGGGGCGCAGCGATCGAGCCGCGCACCGGCTCGACAAGACCGGCCGCGGCTCGCAGAAGCGTGCTCTTGCCCGCTCCGTTGCGGCCCATCAGCGCAACGCGTTCGCCCGCCTCGAAGGCGAGGTCGACCTCGTGCAGCACGTCGCGAACCGCGAGCCCGGAGTCCAGCTCGACCCACAGGTCACGGACCGCAAGCGCAGGCTCCTCACGCGAGCCGCGGCTGCGCGCGCGTGGTGGTGGCGGACCTGGATCAGCGCGCCGTGGCTCGATCCCGCGCGCTGCGAGCGTGCTGGCGCGCCTGCTTGGCCGAGACCGGCGCCGGCTCGATGCCCGCCAGGTCGAACAGCGTCACGCCCGGCGGGGCGAGCGCGCGGTCGGCGTCGCCGATCCAGTCGCAGAAGCCCTGCGGGTCCCCGTCGAAGGCGATCGCGCCGCGCTCGAATGCGAGCACGCGGTCGGCGGCGGCAAGGCAGCGGTCGAGCCGGTGCTCGGCGAGCACCACCGCCATCCCCCACTCCTCGTTGAGCCGGCGAAGCAGCGCCGATCAGCTCCTCGCCGGCGACCGGATCGAGCTGTGAGGTCGGCTCGTCGAGTAGGACGAGTCTGCGGTCGCAGCACGAGCGCGCCGGCGAGAGCTACCCGTTGCAGCTCGCCGCCGGAGAGCGTCTCGACGGGGCGGGCAGTGAGGTCCGCAATCCCGAGCGCGAGCGTGACCTCCTCGATCGCCCGCGCCGAGGCCATCTGCGTCTCACCGCGCAACTCGAGCGCCAGCTCGAGCTCTCCCCGCACGGTCGCCGAGACGACCTGCGTCTCTGGGTCCTGCCCGACGAGGCCGACGCGTCCGCCGAGCTCGGCCGGACCCGCATCGCGGACGTCGAGACCGCAGACCGTGAGCGAGCCCTCCACCTCACCCCCGTGGTAGTGCGGAATCAAGCCACACAGGGCGCGCAGCAAGCTCGATTTGCCCGAGCCCGAGCGTCCTGCGACGACGACGAACTCACCCTCCGCCAGCTCCAGATCGACCCCCGCCAGGGCATCGGCGCCCGTGCCCGGGTACCGATAGCCAAAAGCCGTTCATCTGGACCAGCGGCTCAGGCATCGCGCCCCCCGCGACCGCGCCGGGCGAGGCCGGCGTAGGGTGCCGCTGCGATCAGCGGCAACGCGACCGCCAGGGCGATGCGTGGCGAACGCCGGCGTCGATCTCGACGGTCGGATACGGCTCGAAGTCGCCCGCGCCCGCCAGCCTCACGGCGATACCGGCGGCCAGGATGGCTACGCCCGCTGAGACGAAGCGCCAGCTGTGGCGCGAGCTGCGCGGACGAGTCCCACGTCGCGGGACCCCGCGCGCGTAGCCCCGCAACTCAAGCGTCGCCGCTACATCGACGGCTCGGTCGAGCGATCCGGCGAACAGCCGCCGCGCGAGCTCGACGCGTCCGACGGGTGCCGCCCCCGGCCCGCGCAGCGCCGCGGCCTCGCGCAGGCGGGCGTGGTCGGCAGCGGCGAGTGGAACCAACCGCGTGATCAGCGTCGCGGTCAGCGCCGAATGCGGTGCCAGCGGGCGGATCAGCCGCATCATCCGATCGGGGTCGACGCAGGCGGAGAGAACGGCGAACGCGGCGAAGACGATCGTAATCCGCAGCGCGAGCACCGCGCCCTCAACCAGCGCCTCAGCGCTGATGTCGATCTGGCCTAGGACGGGCAGATCGAAGCCGCGAACGAGGATCGTGTCGCCGCGCTGGGAGGCGAGGACGTTGATTGCGATGACGAACACGCCGAGAATGAGTCCCCAGCGGCCCGCGAGTCGCAGCGCGGGACCGGCATCGGCGAGCAGTCCAGCGATGACAACGGCGACGCCCACACCCGCGAGGACGATCGGATTCGAGTAGGCGAACGCGATGACGATCAGCGAGCCGAGATAGATGCCGGCCGCCGCCGCGGAGGCGTTCGAGAGCGGCAGCGGCCTCGGGCTGTAGGCGAGCGGAGACCTCATTCGAACCGGCACCGCCACCGGGGTTGCGCCATCGACGGCAACCGCGTAGTGGTCACGAAGCGCTGATTCGGAGAGCAGGTCGACCGCCTCGCGAACCATGCGGGCATTCGTTCCGGTAGCGACCCAGGTTGGCGGGTCTTCGCCGTGGCGCACCGCCGCCACGAGCCCGCCGTCGTCAGTCTCAAATGTCGTGCTCCCGGTCTCATCAAGGCCGAGCAGCGTCCAGCCTCTGTCGTTGGAGACAAAGCGGGCGAACACGCCGCTCGTCGCAGGGCCCTCCTCGATCTGCGCTGCCGCACGATCGCGGCGCACGAGGTCCCAGGTCCCGACGAGAAGGCGCGGCCACTCGGAGGTCACAGCGGTCGCAGGCTCAGCGCCGACATCTTCCAGCGTCTCCCGCGCCAGCTCGCAGACCGAGTCCTCGGCGAAGCACTCGACGGCCGCAGTGCTATTCGCAAACGGCGCGGGCCACGATCCGACGACGGCCGGCGCCCGCATGGCGTCTGTCCAATCGCGGTAATCCCACCAGACCCGATCGCCGGCGCGAACGTTGACCTCGGCGGAACCCGTCGACGACTCGATCCCGTTGACGAAGAAGAACCAATCGCGAACGCGGCCGCCCGCGGAACTGCCCTCGACCCCGTCGATTGACTGCACGAAGCCTCCGCCATAGCGAGTCGTGATTTCGGCCTCGCGATCGAGCAGTCGCAGCACCGTCTCCGACTCCGGCGGGTCCGACTCGGTCGCCCGCTGAATCAACTCGGATCCGTAATTGTGAGTGACCGTGAGCCTCGCCGTGCCATCGCTCGACTCGCCCGGCCCGAGCCCGCAGCCCGCGGTCGCGATGGCGACAAGAAGCGTCGCCGTCGCGACCGCGCTGCGGCTGCGGATCACGAACTACCGCCGGACCTTTTCGCAACTCCCCTTGATCACGAGGCCGTCACTGGCCGTCGCGCGCTTGACCAGGACGACGTCGCTGCCGGTGCCGCAGTTGACCGTGTCAGCGCCGCCCTTGCGGACGTCGACCGTGTCATCGCCGCCACGTGAGCGGATCTCGTCGAGGCCAGAGGTGCCCTTGATCTTGTCGCCCTCAGGGCTTCCGACGATGCGCTTGCCGCGCTGCTTCGGACAGGAGTTCGACTCGGGGCCAACACATGTGTCGAGCACCTCCGACGGGATGTCGCCACCGCGCGTAGCGGCCAGCTGCGCGACGCCGACCTCATCGACCACGAGGGTCGCTGTGCCGGTGGCGCCCGTGGTCGCGTCGTCGTCGGCACCGCTGACAGTCACGCCGCTCGCGGGAGTACCAGCGCACGTGGTCTCGAACGTGTCCTGATCGGTCACGCACTTGTGCTCGATCGACGGTCACGTCGAACGGCGTGCCGGCCTTGACGCCCGCGGGAGCCAGAAGCTCGAGCTCGGCGGGGTTTGGGTTCGGGAATGCGTCGGGGGCGAGGTAGAAGAGGACCTCGTCGCCACTCTTGAGCTCCACCTGGTCGGCACCGAGCGAGGACTCCTCGTGGTTTGCCTTGAAGTACCAGAAGCTGGAACCGCTTGAGGCCTCTTGACCGCCGATAGCGCAGATACCGAGCCCGAATCCGAACTGATCCGTGAGCGCGAGCGGCCCGACGTTGCGGTCCGTACGCGCAGCGCTCGCGAGCAGGCTGAGCGCATTCGGTGTGTCGTACGTGAACTCAGCCCCGGAACCGCCGGGAGGGCCGAAACAGTCGGCTTGCGGTGTCGTGGGGACCGTGATGTCGCCGGGCACGTAGTACGTCGTGCCGGGATCGAGAACGGTGTCCGGGGTCAGGACCCGCAGCTTCGCGGGGACGGTTGCCGCACCGGCGGAGGCGGGGATGAGAGCGAGCACGAGCGCAAGCGCGCCGAGCGTGAGCCAGAGACGTGTGGTCATGAGAGCCACCCTTCCTTCGAGGGATTGAGATTGGCTGGCCGGAGGCAGGTCTCCTGGCTTGCGGGCCGGCTATCGCGCCTTCCCGAGATGCTTTCGCCTCTCAGTGGCTGACTCGCGTCGTGCGATGCCGTGTTGCCCGTTCACAGTGGCGGGACCGCGCCGGTTTCACACCGGACTTCCCTTGAACCACCGACCGTTATGTCGGGAGGCAGCCTAGTCAGGCTCCCGCCGAAAACGCTAGTTCGAGCGCTCTTCGACCTTCGCGCGCAGCTGCTCGACCACCTCGGGCATCGCCTGCTTCATGCGTGCGAGCTCCCAGTGCTCGATCTTGATCAGGCGCACGGGCGAGGTCGCCACGACAGTCGCCGACCGCGCCTGCTTTTCGAGCAGGCCCTGCTCACCGAAGAAGTCGCCGGGCCCGAGCTCGGCGACCGTCTCGCCCTCGCGCTCGACCTTCACCGTGCCGTCTTCGATGACGTAGAAGTCGTTCGAGTAGCCACCCTCGCGGATGATCGTCTTGCCCTCCGCAGCGGACTCGAGCGTCGCGAAGGTCGCGACCTTCGAGAGCTTTTCGTCGTCCACCTCGGCGAACAACGGCGTGTTCTTGAGCGAGCTTACGTCCACGGGTCTCCTCCGCTCGGAATCGTCGCGGGGAACCTAACTGATCGACTCGGATGCCGCGACACTGGCCGATCCCCGTTCACGCACGGTTGCGAGGAATAGCTCGATCGTCTCGACCACTCGCGCCGTGCGAACGCTCGGGACGATGTCGAACGCGTGCTCGGCGCCGGCGAGCTCGGCGTAGAGCACCGGGCTCTCGGTCGCCTCGCGCAAGCGCTCGACGAACGTGCGCGCGTCCGGCACCGGAACCAGCGTGTCCTGATCGCCGTGCAGGACCAGAAACGGCGGCGCGTCCGCCGTAATGCGCGACGTCGGCGACGCCTCGTGGAAGCGCTCGGGCTCGTCGGCGAAGGTGGCCTTGAACACGTACGGCTCGAGCACCGAAGTCACGGAGCTCCGGGTAGTAGACGCCCGCGGAGTTCGACCAGGTCGTAGACGCCGTAGAAGGGAACCGCGGCCGCCACCGAGGTGTCGGCGTCCTCGAAGCCCGGCTGCAGGGCAGGGTCGTTGGCCGTCAGTGCGGCAAGCGCCGTGAGGTGACCGCCGGCTGAACCACCGGTGATGCAGATGAAGTCGGGGTCGGCCCCGTACTCGTGCGCGTGCTCGCGAACCCAGGCGATCGCGCGCTTGACGTCGACGATGTGCTCGGGAAACGTCGCGCCCGGACTCAGCCGGTAGTCGACGTTGAAGCCGACCCAGCCGCTGGCGGCCAGGTGGTTGAGCAGCGGGATTCCCTGTTCGAGGCGGCTGCCGACGATCCACCCGCCGCCGTGGACCTGGATCACGGCGGGACGCGGCTCCGAGGAGCCGTCCTTCGGCATGAAGACGTCCAGCAGCAGGCGATGGCGGCCGTAGCGGGCGAACTCGACACCGCGAAGCCGGCGAACTCCGCGGGGCCAGAGCATCAGCAGCGGGAAGATCACGTGGCTGAACGGGAATCGCGAACGGTCGCCACCCGGCTCCGCTTCGAGATCGGCGAGCGCCTCGCGCATCGTCTCGGCGGTGCGCAGGGCCTGCACGGCGAAGCGCGCCAGGCCAAGCTCGACGCCGACGAGCGCGCCAACCACGATCGCGCCGGCGGTCGAGTCCAGGGCACCGGCCACCACGAGGACTGCGATCACGATCGCGACCAGCGCGCCGAGCGCCCACGGAAACTCGCGCACTGCCGATCGCGCCATCCACCGCCACAGCCGCACGTGCAGCCGCCACGGCATGCGCAGCGTCACCGCCTTACGCAGGAGCTGGAGCACGCCTACCTCATCTAGGCCTGGTGGCCAGCCTCGATCGCGTGATCGCGGCCTCAGATGAAGAGCTCGCGAGCGCGGCGAAGGGCGGGGCTGTCGCCGCGGTCGAGCCGCTCAAGCGACATCCCCTCGAGGCCGGAGATGATGAAGATCGCGATCGCGTCGAGCTCGTCCGCGGCGATCTCCGTGTCGAGGCCGCGAAGGACCTCGCGCAGGATCGCGCGGTGGCCCTCCTTCATCTCGAGCATGATGCCGCCAACCTCACGGTCGACCACTGCATGCGAGGAGAGGTCGAAGTAGACGCGCTGGAGTCCCGGGTCGCGGTCCATCACGGCCCAGAGCGAGTCGGTCATCGCCGTGACGAGGTCAGCGGCGGTGCGAGCCCCGCCGACCTCGGCGAGAACCTCCTTGGTCAGCGTCTCCGAGACGCGCCGGGCAACCGCCGCGACGAGGCCCTGCTTGGAGCCGTAGTAGTAGGAGATCATCGCCTTGTTCTGGCCGGACTTCGCGGCGACCTTGGCGGTGGTCAACCCGATGTAACCCTCGTTGCGAAGGACCTCGTAGGCCGCGTTGAGGATGCGCTCGGGAGCGTCCGACGCCGGCCGTCCCGGCCGGCGCGCCGCTTGCTCCGGGCCCGGCGCGG
This sequence comes from uncultured Solirubrobacterales bacterium, assembly GCA_963746215.1. Taxonomy (GTDB): domain Bacteria; phylum Actinomycetota; class Thermoleophilia; order Solirubrobacterales; family 70-9; genus WHSW01. Next base: position 106,586 of record CAVVAT010000012.1, on the reverse strand, counting down.
CAGCTGCCGCGGCTCAAGCGGGGGCTCCGGCAGCGGCGGGCTCCATGCCCATCGCGGCAAGCTTCTTCGACAACGACTTCATCGCGTACTCGAACATCTCGGATGAGTGGTACCCGAACGGCGTGTCGAAGTCGTAGCGATTCTCAACCCAGCCCGGGCGAGAACGCGAGGACCGCGGTCGGGATCGTCTCCGAGAGCGTTTCCTGAATGAGGTCGCGGTAGTGAACGTCCGTGTTGATCGCGTCGTTGAGGAAACGGATGCCGAACCCGACGTGCCGTGACTCGTCGCGGTTGACGTGCGTGAACCCATCGCGGAAACCCGGGCAGGCGATCCGCCTCCTTGAGGTAGCGGAGGATGAACCGGGCGCCGGTGAGGGCAAGCGTCCCCTCGATCACGATCATGTAGATGGTCACGCCGCGGACGAGAGCGTCCATGTCCGAGGGGTCCTTGCGCAGGGTTTCGGCGGCGTCATGCAGGATCCCGTCGAAGAGCTCGAGGTACTCGTTGTGCATCTTCTTGCGCTCTTCCGCGAGGTTCTCCGCGATCGTCGACGTGCCGGAATTGAGCACCTCGCGGTAGAAGCGGTCGAAGAAGACGCAGTGACGTGCCTCGTCGGCGATCTGCGAGGCCAGGAAGATCCGCTGGTCGTCGTTCGGGGCGGCGATGGCGAACGGCAACAGCTCCGTCGTCACCCGTTCCTCGCCGATGAAGAACGACGAGAGGATCCAGTTGAGGTACTGGCGCTGTTCAGCGGTCCAGATGTCCGAGGCCCACTCCTCGGCGTCGGCGGTGAAATCGAAGCTCTCCGAGCTCCAGCCCTGGTTCTCCCAGCGGGAGATCAGCTTGCGATAGGACGGCGCGGCAGCCACGACCTTGTCGAGCTGGCCCATGACCTTGTCGATGTCGCCGTCGAGCAGGACGTCCAGGGCGCTGAGCTCGTCGGAGCCCTCTTCGGTCCGGGTTTCCATCGTCGACATCGTTCCTCCGGGAGGTTGGACCGCTGAGCAGGATCAGCCGCAATTCTTATCCAACCGGTTGATAAATGTCAACCCCGGGCCTTGGTCGCGCCGCGACTAGGCGAAGTCGAGCAGCTCGGAGCGGTCGACGGACGTGAGCTCGAACAGCCGTCGGGGCTGTTCGTTGAGATTGAGAATCCCGAGCCTCCGCGAGTCCTCGCCGGCGCGGCGGGCACCCTCGATGATCACTCGCAGGCCCGTCGAGTCGATGAACGTGCAGCTCCCGAAGTCGACCCAGATCGCACCGTCGCCATTGGCATCGAAGGCAGCGAACATCGCATCGCGCAACTTGGACGCGTTTGACAGATCGAGCTCCCCCTCGATCGAGATCTCGATGGCGCCATCGTCGCGCCGCCGCTCGGTCAACTCCACGGCGCCGAGACTACTGGTTGCGTTGCAAGCCGTTGCACGATTGGCCGGCTCGTGCGTGAGCTCGGCATGGATCGGGTACTACCGGCGCAATGCAGAGCCTCGCGAGTCGTCTCCAACTGGAGCTCCCCGCCGTCCCGGACAGCGTGCCGACCGCTCGGCATGCCGCCGCGCGCTTGGCGGCCGAGGTCGGTGCCCACGAGTTCGACGTCAAGATCGCGATCAGCGAGGCCGTCGGAAACGTCGTCGTGCACGCCTACCGGGACGGACCCGCGGGGACCATCGAAATCTCGGGCACGGTCGAGGACGGCAAGCTAGTGATCAGCGTTACCGACCACGGCGTGGGCATGTCGCCGCATCCGGACTCCCCCGGTCTCGGATTCGGTCTGCCGCTGATCGGCCAGGTCGTCGAGGACCTCCACGTCGAGGCGGGGTCCGACGGGACCTGCGTGTCGATGGTGTTCGCGCTCAGCGAACTCGATTACTAACGGGCTCCGCGCGGCGCTCGACGAAGTCTCGCCCGCCTGGCATCGTCGGGGCCTATGACCACCGGGTCGGCCTGTTCGAGCTTGAACACGTCAATCGCGACGTCGCTCTCTCGATCGTGGCCGGTGGTGATCGACAGCACACGCCTGTGGGTGAGCCGCCCGATCGTCGCCTGGGCCTCGCGCTTGTACGACGCGAGGGTCAGCGGTGCCGTCTCGGCCCCGCCATCGGGGGCCGTCCTTCGCTCGAAGTTCGCCACCACGCCCGCGAGCGAGACCGTCACCTCGTCCTCGTGGATCTCGGTGCGAGTCGAGATCGGCCCGGCACCCGCGTAGCGCGTCCAGAGCGCCTCCATCGTGGTGCTGATATCGGCTGAGAGCTCACGCGTGAGCCTCGCCTGTTTCGAAGGGACCATGTCCGCTCCAATTCCGCTCCCCTGCGGCATTGGGCTCGAGGGGCGAAGGGAAGCGAGAAGAGCCCGGCGAACACCGCTACGGGGATTCGAACCCCGGTTTCCGGACTGAGAATCCGGCGTCCTAGTCCCCTAGACGATAGCGGCAGGACGGCCGAGTCTAGCGAGGCAACGCGAGCGTTTGCGCTCTGAAACTCGCGAATATCGGTGTGGCTCTCGGGTAGCTCGAAGCCATGGATGAAGAACGCGATAACGAGGACGACAGCACCGCCAACCCGCGTACCGCCGACGACGGCGAGGCCGTTAGCGGCTTCCCGGAACCGCCTGGTACTGACCCGGGTGACATCTCCGAGGCCGACCTCGGTGAGCCTCCCGAGCGCGACAATCTCGACGACTGACGGTCTTTTAGGGGCGCACCGCTTCGAAGACGAGGATCTCTTCGCGGGACTCGATCACGTGCCCTGCGTTGCGGAGATCTTCGGCCCGGTCCGCGAGCAACGGACCCAGCGGGCCTTCGTGACGGACGATCACTGTCGTCGCCAGGCCGGCACGTTCGAGCGCGGTGATGGTCGCGCTCTCGCCGCAGACCGAGGAATGCGTGAGCAGGAGACGACCGCCCGGGCGCAGTCGCGCCGATGCCTCGCTGCAGAGCCGGTCGATGAAGCGTCGGCCGTCGGGACCTCCCTCCCACGCCCGGGCCGCTCCGCTCGCGTCGCCATCCGGACCTGGCAGATAGGGGGGATTGGCCGCGATCAGGTTGAACTGCCGGCCGTTGAGCGGATCGAGCGTCGACGAACGGACCGTGCGAACGGAGACGCCGTTGAGCCAGGCGTTGATGCGCGCGCAGAGAACGGCGCGGCGCGAGATATCGACGGCGGTGGCATCCGCGCCTCGTCGCGCGGCGGCCAGTGCAAGGACGCCGCTGCCCGTGAACGGATCGAGCACCGAATCCCCGGGCCGGACGCGCTCAGCAACGGCCTGGGCAAGCATCCAGCTGTCGCTGCGCGGTCGGAAGACGCCCGGGACGGTGAAGATCCGCATGCACGCAGATTGCCCTCGAGAGCGGCGTTGAATCCGAGTTTGGACGACCGATTCGGGCACCCTGACCCGGGGTAGAACAGGAGGGACGATGCTTCGCTTGCCAACACCAGCGGGAGCGACTTCGGCTTCGCTGTTCGACTACCTGCGCGGCGACACCGTCGGCATCGACGCGGCCGCTGCGACCAGCGACCCGATCGGCGACCGCGACCTCCAGCTGGCGCTGTACGCCGCCAACGAACTGCACTACGGCGGCATCGAGAACGTCAGCGACGACTTCGAATGGGACCCCGCGGTTGCGGCACTTCGCGCGTCGCTTGAGCAATCCATGCTCGACCAGCTTCGCGCCGAGTGCACCCTCGCCGAGGTGATCGAGCCGGGCGATGTACCCCAGCTGATCTTCGACCTGATCGCGACGGACGACTCCCCTCCCCTCGCCCGGTTCTTGGAGACGCAGGCGGACATCGAGCAGTTCAAGGAGTTCGTAATGCATCGCTCCGCCTACCAGCTCAAGGAAGCCGACCCGCACAGCTTTGCCATACCGCGCGTGGCGGCACCGGCGAAGTCGGCGATGATCGAGATCCAAGCCGACGAATACGGCGGCGGCAACCCGGAGCGGATGCACTCGCAGCTGTTCGCGAAGGCGATGCGCGCCCTGCGGCTCGACCCGACGCCGAACCTCTACGTCGGCCTGCTGCCCGCGGAAACGCTGGCAACGGTCAACCTGATCACCCTGTTCGCGATGCGGCGAGGCTGGCGCGGCGCGCTCGTGGGCCACCTCGCCGGGTTCGAGATGACCTCGCCCGCCCCGAATCGCCGCTACGCCAACGGCCTACGACGACTCGGACTTGGTAGCGATGCAACCGAGTTCTACGACGAGCACGTTGAGGCCGACTCCGTCCACGAGAACATCGCCGCCTACGACCTCGCGGGCGGCCTTGCCCACCAAGAGCCTCAGCTCGCTGGGCAGATCCTCTTTGGAGTCGAGGCGCTGTTGCTGACCGAACGGCGCTTTGCCGCACGCATTCTCGACGCCTTCAAGGCCGGTCAGACCTCACTTCAGCGGGAGCCGGTTCTCGCCGGCTCCTGATTGGCCCTAGCGCAGGGGCTGGTCAGCGGGCGGGCTCGAGGCCTTGAACCCGATCGCCTTATGCGTCCCATCGCAAAACGGCTTCGTCTGCGAGGCGCCGCAGCGACAGAGCGCGATCGTCTTGCGCCGTGTCTCGATCACGCGACCGTCGTGGTCGGTGACCTCGAAGTCTCCGCGAATCAAATAGGGACCGTCTGGATAAGGCGTGATCCTTGCGTCCATGGCGATCCCTCTACCCGTCGCGGGTCCCGGTGAAGCACCCGATCAGGCCGTGAGCGCATGAGTCCGCTCGGCGCCGACATCGCCACGTCCTTCGATGAGGCCCCCGAATTGACGCTTGGCGTCGAGGAGGAGCTGATGCTCCTCGCGCCGGCCGATTTGGACCTGACGCCCGTGGCAGCCGAGGTCCTCGCCCGCGTCCACGGCGACGACCGCTTCAAGCTCGAGCTGCCCGCGTCGCAGATCGAGTCGGTTACGACACCGTGCGAAACGGTCGCCGAGATCCGTCGCCAGCTCGCTACGGCCCGCTGGGATCTCGCGCATGGATGCGAGGGGCTGGTCGACCTGGCCGCTGCAGGTGTCCACCCGACCGCCCACCCCGAGGGCGAGCTCAACCGCAACGAGCGCTACGACGCGGCGGCCGACCGCTACGGCCAACGCGTGCTCGGCCGCCAGCTCGTCTTCGCGCTCCAGGTTCACGTTGCGCCCGGCTCAGCGGACGCCGCGCTTGCCGTCTACAACGCGCTGCGTTCGTATCTTCCGGACATCGCAGCGCTTGCGGCCAACGCGCCGTATCTTGCCGGTGCGGATACGGGTCTCGCGTCCGTGCGGCCGAGCATCGGGCTCCTGCTGCCGCGCCAAGGGGTGCCGCCGGTGATCGAGAGCTGGGAGGAGTTTGCTCAGGGGCTCGATTGGGGTTCGCGCGGCAACACCTTCGACCGCAGCGCCTGGTGGTGGGAGCTTCGTCCACACGTGACCCACGGCACGCTCGAACTACGCGTCCCTGACGCGCAGACCACCGTTGACGATGCGGCGGCTGTCGCCGCTCTCGGCCAGTGTCTGGTCGCCTGGCTCTGCGAGCGCCACGATGCGGGCGAGCAGCTGCCCGCCGCCCCGAGTTGGCGGATTGCCGAGAACCGCTGGTTCGCTGCACGCGATGGCACCGAGGCGCGCCTCGTCGACCTCGAGACCGGTGAGCCCTACTGGCTAAGTGAGCGGATCGCGTCGCTCGTCGAGGAGCTCGCCCCGACGGCCGCTCGCATGGGGTGCGCGGGTGAGCTCGCTCACGTCGACGCACTCGCGCGCCGCAACGGAGCGGTGCGCCAGCGCGAGGTCGCCGCGGAGCGCGGAATCGAAGGCGTCGTCAGTTGGCTGCGCGACGAGTTCCTGGCGGGCTGCGGCCCCGAATTCCGATAGACCACCCCTCGGCCGGGTAGGCCGACCCCATGAGGGTTGTCGTCACCGGCGCGAGTGGAAACGTGGGCAGCGCCGTGCTGCGATCGCTCGGGGCGGACCCGGAGATCGAGTCGATTGTCGGGATCGCACGCCGGGTCCCTTCGCTGCGACTCGACAAGGTGACCTGGCGCCGTGCGGACGTCGCGAGCTCGGAGCTCGAGCCGGCGTTCGAAGGTGCCGATGCGGTTGTCCACCTCGCCTGGGCCATTCAGCCGTCGCGAGACGAAGCGCGTCTGCGAGACGTCAACGTCAAAGGCAGCCGGCGTGTCTTTGAAGCGGCGGCAAAGGTCGGCGCCACGAAGCTCGTGTACGCGTCGTCGGTCGGCGCGTACTCCCCCGCGCCGAAGGACGGTTTGGTCGATGAGTCGTGGGCGACCGGCGGCATCGAGACGTCGTTCTACTCGCGCCACAAGGCCGAGGTGGAGTTCGAACTCAACCGCTTCGAGGCACGCAATCCGGAGCTACAGGTGGTACGGCTGCGTCCCGGGCTGATCTTCTCGCGGCGTGCTGCGATCGGGATTCGCCGCCTGTTCCTGGGCCCGCTCTTTCCCGGCTGGCTGGCGCGTGATCGCATCCCCCTCATCCCCGACCTCGAGCGCCTGCGATTCCAGGCGGTCCACAGCGATGACGTCGCCGAGGCCTACCGTCTCGCCCTTCATACCGGCGAAAGTGGTGCATTCAACATCGCCGCGGATCCGATCCTCGACCCATCGACGCTTGCCGAGATCCTCGGTGGGCGGCCGGTGAAGGTGTCTGCCGGCGTCCTTCGAAACGCGGCGCTCGCAACGTGGAAGGCCCGGTTGCAGCCAACCCCACCCGGATGGCTCGACATGGCGCTGGGCGTGCCGCTGATGTCGACCGAGCGCGCACAGAACGAGCTCGGGTGGACGCCGCGGCGGTCGGGCGCCGAGGCACTGCTCGACCTGCTTGCCGGGTTGCGCGAGGGTGACGGCTACCCGACGCCGCCCCTCGATCCGGCGACGAGCGGCCCAGTGCGCTGGCGCGAGTTCGCGACCGGCGTCGGCGCCAAGACGTGAGCGAGCTCACCGCGGAGGAGCGACCGCTCGCCGGGTACTCGATGCTGTCCGCCGGCTTCGCGGCGTCGTTTGCCGCCGCGCTGATCGCCGCGCGGGCCAGTGGCCGCGAACTTCCTGACCGCATCGATCTGCGTGACGTCGCGCTTGGCGGAGTCGCCACGTACAAGGTCAGCCGCCTCCTGACCAAGGCGCGCATCACCAGCTTCATCCGCGCGCCGTTCGTTGAGCACGAGGGCGCCGCCGGATACGGCGAGGTCGACGAATCCCCACGCGGCCACGGCATTCGTCATGCGGTCGGCGAGCTGCTCGTCTGCCCGCACTGCGTCTCCCAGTGGGTCGGGGCCGGATTCTTTATCGGGCTCGTGGTCGCACCAAGGCCGACGCGTCTGCTCGGCGCGATCTTCGCCGCGAAAGCACTTGCTGATTCGCTTCAACTCGCGCACGTCGCGGCTGGCGACGCCGGCCAGAATGGGTACATTATCCAGGGCACCTGATTGGGCGGAAACGCCGCCCGGGGAGAGGAGAAGCGTTGAACCCGCAAGCTGCCGCGCCGGGGAGCGTCGCCGACATCGTCGCCGGCCTTTCCCCAGGGGTCAGCACCGTCCGAGTGGTCTACCCCGACCTTCACGGCGTCCAGCGCGGCAAGGACATTCCCGTCGCCGAGCTGGTGCGCTTCGCCGAAAGCGGGCTCGGCTTCTGCCAGGCCGTCATGGGGACCGACCTGCGCCACACCCCGGTGGTCGGCGGCGAGACCGGCTACCCGGACATGGTCGCGCGCCCAGACCTCTCCACGCTCGTCGAGTTGCCCTGGGAGCCCGACGTCGCCTGCTGTTTGGCCGACCTCGAGCGTGAGGAAGCGCCGGAGCCGACCGATCAGCGCGGGCTCGTTCGCCGCGCCGAGGAAGCTCTCGCCGAACTCGGCTGTAGCGCCAAGGTCGGGCCGGAGCTCGAGTTTTTCCTGCTCGAGCGAGACGGCGACGGCGCCTGGACTCGCCACGTCGACAACCTGAGCATGGTCTACACCGTCGGTCCGCTGGCGGATCCACAGGGGGTGATGAAGGGGATGCTTGAGGCGATCGCAGCGCTCGGGCTCGGCGCCACCGCGGCCAACCACGAGTACATGAACAGCCAGTACGAGATCAACCTGCGCGAGGCGAGCCCGCTCACCGCGGCCGACAACGCCTTCCGCTTCAAGTCCGCGGTGAAGGACTACGCCGCGCACCGCGGCCTGCTGGCGACGTTCATGGGTAAGCCGTTCAACGACCAGGGCGGCTCGGGAATGCACATCCACCTCTCCCTCGAACGCGACGGCACGAACTCGATGGACGACGCCGGCCACGAGACCGGGCTCTCCGATGAGCTGCGCTATTTCGTCGCCGGCGTGCTCGAGCACGCCCCGGCGCTGATGGCACTGCTCAACCCGACGATCAACGCCTACCGGCGGATCCTGCCGGACAGCCTCGCCCCCACCCACGTCAACTGGGGACTCAACAACCGCACGACGTTTGTGCGAATTCCGCCCGAGCGCGGTCCCGCAAGTCGGCTCGAGATTCGCGTCGGCGACGGCGCCGCGAACCCGTACCTCGTGACCGCGGCGATCCTCTTCGCCGGCCTCGATGGCTGCCGTCGCGAGCTCTCGCCACCCGAGCCGCTCGAGGGCGACACCTACACCCTCCCTGAGGAGCAGCAGGGTCCGGCGCTGCCACTCTCGCTCGGCGACGCTCTCGACGCGCTCGAGGCCGACGATGCCATCCGCGACTCGATCGGCGCTGAGATCGTCGACACGTTCCTGGCCATGAAGCGCTTTGAGATCGAGCGCTATCGCCAGCACGTCTCCGATTGGGACCTCGCCGAGTACCTGCACCACCTCTGATGGCGGTGGAGGTCCCGCAGCTCGCGCTCGAAGACGTCGACCTCACCGATCATTCACGCTTCGCCGAGCGCGTCCCGCACGAGATGTTCGCGGTGCTGCGCCGCGAGGATCCCGTGCATTGGCAGGAGGAGACCGACGGCCGCGGATTCTGGGCGGTCACCCGCCACGCCGACATCACCGCGGTCGCAAAGGACTGGCGCACGTTCTCCTCCGAGCTCGGCGGCACATCGCTGCAGGACCTGGAGCCCGAGGAGCTGGAGGCGCGCAAGTCGATGATCGACATGGATCCGCCGCCACACAACGCGCTGCGAGCGATCGTCAATCGCGACTTCACCCCGCGCGCGGTCCGCGTCTTCACCGAGCGGATCCGCGAGCTGTTCGACCAGGTGCTCGACGAGGCGCTGGAAAAGGGCAACGTCGAGTTCGTCGAGGACGTGGCCGCAAACCTGCCGATGCGCGTGTTCGCCGAGATGCTCGGCGCGCCCGAGGAGGACCACCGCCAGCTCGTCGACATCGGTGACCGCATGCTTGGCCAGGACGATCCCGAGTTTGCGATCGACCCGGAGGTCGCAAAGGCCAACAAGCATCTCCCGTTCTCGAACCCAGCGGCCCTCGAGATGTTCGAGTACGGGCGCAAGCTCGCCGACGAGCGCCGCGAGTGTCCGCGCGACGACATCGTCACGAAGCTGGTCGAGGCCGAGATCGACGGCTGCCCGCTGACCCAGCACGAGTACGACGTCTACTTCCTCCTGCTCGCCGTCGCCGGCAACGAGACCACCCGCCACTCGATCTCCTCAGGCCTGCTGGCCCTGATCGAGAATCCCGAACAGCTGCAGCGGCTTCGCGACGAGCCGGAGCTGATGCCGTTCGCCGCCAACGAGATCCTGCGCTGGGCTACGCCCGTCCACCACTTCCGACGCACCGCCACCGAAGACATCGAGTTCGGCGGCAAGGAAATCAAACGCAACGACAAGGTCGCCACCTGGTACATCTCGGGCAACTTCGACGAGGAGGTCTTCGACGACCCCTACTCGTTCAACGTCGGCCGCAACCCGAATCCGCAGATGACCTTCGGTCCGGGTGGCCCCCATTTCTGCACCGGCGCCCACCTCGCCCGCCTCGAGATCGAGATCGTCTTCGAGGAGATGGTCAAGCGCGTGGCGGAGTTCGAGCCCACCGGCGAACCCGAGCGCCTGCAGTCGAACTTCTTCAACGGCATCAAGCGGATGCCGATGCGGCTGACGCCGGCCTGAGCTAGCGCGAGAAGTCCTCGAACCGCTCGGCGTCGCCCCCCTCGGGCTTGCGACCACCGATGCAGATCACGTTGAGTCCGTCGGGGCCGGCCTCGAATGACCTGACGACCGCGGGCGCTTCGACGATCCGCGACCGCATGATCGTCGGGCTTGTCTCTATCAGGAGCTCGAAGAGGCCCTCGAAGCTGTCGGGCTGCGGTAATAGGAGACTTTCGACCCATACTCCGCGGGCCTCGACCTCGATTCCATCGCTAGGAGCTGGCCGCGGCTCGGGCCCCCAGCTCGCGCACCGTCTCGAGGACGAAGTCGACGTCCTCGGGGCGGGTGCGGAAGTTGACGAAGCAGACGCGCAGGCAGACGTTGCCGTCCACGAGCGCGGGCGCGAGGAAGACGCGGCCGTCCTCCTGAACGGCCCGCGCGAGGGCCATGTTGTGCGCGTCGAGGTCGGGCACGTCGGCGAGGTGGCGGAAGCACACGGTCGAGAGGGTCGGCTCGCACAGCAGCTCGAAGGAGTCGTCGGCGCGCAGCTCGTCGGCGAGTTGGCGGGCTAGCGCAAGCGTCCCCTCGATCCAGCCGCGAAACGCCGCGGCGCCGTGAGTTCGAAACGCGAGCCACAGCTTGAGCGAGCGCAGCGGCCTGGAGTACTCGAGCGTGCGCTCGACCGCGTTTGGAATCGAGTCGCCGCGGCGCATGTAGGACTCCTCGTGGCCGAATGCCGCCTCGAGCATTCCCGAGTTGCGCAGCAGGACGAGGCTGCAGCTCTTCTGCAGGCCGAGCCACTTGTGCGCGTCGAGCGTCACCGAGTCGGCGCGTTCGACGCCGGCGAACAGGTGCCCGGCGCTCTCGGTCGCAGCCGCCGGGAGCCCGTAGGCGCCGTCGACGTGCAGCCAGGTTTCGTGGCACTCGCAGACGGTCGCAACTTCGTCGAGAGGGTCGACGGCGCCGGTGAGCGTCGTGCCCCCGTTCGCGACGACCGCAACTGGGACGATGCCCGCCTCGCGGTCGGCAGCTATCGCGGCATCGAGCTCGTCGACGCGGATCCGTCGGCGCTCGTCGAGCCCGATCGTGCGCACGAAGTTCGAGCCGATGCCCGCCGCCTCGACCGCGCGCACGATCGAGTGGTGGGCCTCGGCCGAGCAGTAGACCGCGCCGCGACGCCCGGCAAAGCCCTCGTGGCGACAGCCCGGCAGCGCGTGTTCGCGTGCTGCGATCAGCGCGGTGAGGTTCGAGATCATGCCGCCGCTCGAGAACGCCCCCTCCGCGCACGGATAGCCGACGAACTCGGCGACCCACCCCACCGCCTGCGCCTCGACCAGGTCCGCCGCGCGGGCCGTGACGGCCAGGTTGACGTCGTAGGTGGCGGCCAGCGCCGCGGCCAGCACGCCCACCTCCAGGCCGGTCGAGCCGACGTAGGCGAGATAGAGCGGGCGCGCCGGCGACACCGACTCATCGAGCACCTGAGCCGCGTCGTTGAGGACCGTGGCCGGATCCTGCGGCGCCTCCGGCAGCCCGAGGTCGAGGCGCTCGAGCAGGTCAGCGTCGAGGGCGGGCTCTTCGGGCCGGGGATGCTCGAAAGACCGCCATGCGTCGGTGATCAGTCGCGAGAGAGCGGCCAGCACTGCCTCGCGATCGGCGAGCGCCGAGTAGTCGGCCGCCCGGCTTGGACCTGCTTCCTCCATCCGGTCCAAGGTACTCAGGCGAGGCCAACGCGCAGCTCGCGGGGCGCGCGGAACTCCCAGCCGGAGAACTCGGGCTCGGCGGCAAGCGTGACTCGGGGGAAGCGGCGCAGCAGCTCGCGCAGAGCGATGCGCTCCTGCGCACGAGCGAAAGCGTGGCCGCTGCAGAAGTGACGTCCGAAGCCGAAGGTCGCAACTCGCTGTCGATCGCGATGGAGGTCGAAGGCATCCGCCCGCTCGAACCGCGCCTCGTCGCGATTGGCCGAGGCGATCACCGCGGCCACCGGCGCGTCCGCCGGCAGCTCGGCACCACCGAGATCGAGCGGTTGAGTAGTGCGCCGCCCCTGGGTGCCTATCGGCGCGATCCAGCGCATGCCCTCGTCGATTGCGGCGGGCAGCAGGCCGTCAACGTCCGCAAGCGACCTCAGCGAGCGCGGCGCGATGGGTGAGCAGCGCGTAGAGCACCGACCCCGCACCGTGCCCGGGCTCCTGCATGCCGCCGAGGAGGATCACCTTCAGGCTCGGCAGGTACTGCTCGCGTGGGCGCGGGTCGCCCGCTTCACGACCGGTCCAGATCATGTGCGAGATCGTCGAGTCGTCGGGCTCCCGCTCGAGCCGGTCGAGCAGCGGCCCTAGCCGCTCGTCGATCTCCGCGCAGGCGGCATCGCTTCGCGCTTGTTTATCGGGGTCACGCTCGAAGTTGGTCGCCCCGTCGGCGAGGGCCGCGAACCAACGGCGCAGGGTCTCGGCGTCGAGATCGCCGAGCCCGAGAACGGCACCGAGACTGAGCACGGAGACGGGCTCGAACAGCTCCTCCATCAGGTCGGCCTCACCGCGCCCCTCGAGAGCGTTGAGGTGAGCGTCAACGACCGGTGCGACCAGCGCCTCGACGTAGTCCTCAACCGCGTGGGGGCGGTACTTCGGATCGATCGACCGGCGCAGCTCGCGATGTGGCTCGCCGTCGCAGGTGAGGATCGTCGGACTGCCGAAGCTGCGGTCGATCGGCGAGCCCGGCATGTCGGCGGCGAAGAGCTCCGGCTCCGAGGCCACCCTCACTGCCTCATCCCACGTGGTGGCGAGCCACATCTCAACCGCGGGCACCCACGCCACCGGCGCCTCGTCTCGCAGCCGCGCGTAGATCGGGTACGGGTCGCGTTCGAGATCGGCGACGGTGATCTCGGACGCGAACCCGCTCATCCCGGCTCCGGGGTTAACCGGGTCGACCGTCCTCCTCGCCCATCTCGCCGATTCGGGCGTAGACCTCGGGCTTGGTCGCCTTGATCCAGAACCCGACGAGGATGCCGATGATCGTGCCGCCGATCAGGATCCCCGGCAGGATGACCGAGCGATCGTCGCCCGGGGCGTCGGGCGAGCCCGTGATCAGGGTGTTGAAGTTCGACAGCACGAGAATGAAAATCGCCGTGAGCAACACGCCGGCGGCCGCCGGGGCGTAACGCGACGTCCACATCGTCTCCTCGTGCGGGTGGCGGCTGAAATAGCCGACGATCGCGAACGAGGCAAGCGCGAGCAGCGCGATCACGCCGAGCGCGCCGAGGTTCGTCAGCCAGGTGAACAGCTGCAGGACCGGGTCGTTGTCGGACTGCCAGAAGATGAAGACGACGACGGCCGCGATCAGCGTCTGGGTCAGGGATCCGATGAACGGAGCACCCTGGCGGTTGGTGCGGCTGAACGCTCGCAGGAGGACGCCAGCCCGCCCGAGCGCGAAGAAGTACCGCGAGACCGCATTGTGAAACGACAGCGACGCGGCGAACAGGCTGGTGCAGAACAGCAGCGTGGCGATGTCCGCGATCGTCGTTGACGTCTCGACGCTGAGGGTGATGAAGATGATCGATGTCGGATCGGGCGCCGCACCATCGGGGGTCGTGAATCCGCCCGCGACCAACTTCTCGGCGCTGATCACCGTGTCGGAACCAACAGCGCTGGCAAGCATCCAGGCCGAGAGCGCGTAGAAGATCGAGGTGATCGCCAACGCGATGTAGGTCGCCTTGGCCACCGTGCGCCGAGGTTCCTTGACCTCCTCGCCGTAGATCGCGGCGGATTCGAAGCCGACGAAGGCCGCCATCGTGAAGCACAGCGCAGCGCCGACGCCGGTCCCGAAGGCAATCGACGGATCCCACTGGTCGGCCACGATCCCCTGCGGGCTCGGGTTGCCCGCGACGACGAGGTCGAAGAAGAGGACGACGAGGATCTCCAAAGTGAGGAAGATCGCGAGCACCTTCGCGTTGAGGTCCACGCGCATCCAACCGAGAATCCCGATAACGCCGATCGCGACGAAGACCCACGTGTACCACTGCCAATCGAGGCTCGTGTGGGTTGCCATGAACCCCGCGAAAACGGCACCGAACAGGCCAAGGATCCCGATCTGCATCGAGTTGTAGGCGATGAGAGCGAGGAAGGACGTCCCGACTCCCAGAACCTTGCTGATCCCCTTCGAGACGTACGCGTAGAAGGCGCCGGCGTTGGTGATGTGGTGGCTCATCGCCGCGTAGCCGGTGACGAAGAGCGCCAGAACCGCGCCGAGTACGAGGAACAGCAGCGGCACGCCCGCGTTGCCCGTGACCAGATAGGTGGAGGCAACGCCACCCGCGATTACCGTCAGCGGAGCAGAGGCCGCGACGATGAAGAAGACGAGGTCGGGGACCCCCAGCGCCGTCCTTCGAAGGTTTTCTCCCGACTCGTCGGTCGATCCGCGCGCGGTCGTCGCTTCCATCTCGCTCCTCCTCCGGGTTCAGCGAAAACTGCCGGATGTATACATTATGTAAGGCAACGGCGTCAACCTGGCTCGCCCAACCCCTGCTGAGCCTCGAGCTGCTGGACCTCCGCATCGATCGACTCGCGATCGAACTTGAAGTACGACCGCGGCGGCAGGATCCCCCAGGCGTTGGATCCGTGCGGGTCGTCGACGAAAACGCGCGGCTCGTGATCGGGCTCGAGCCGCTCCATGTCGCAGAAGAGCTCAACGAACAGTTCCTCCTCGGGCATGCGGCAGTAGGCGAAGAGGTTCTGGGCCATCGTGTGGCGCCCGGGTCCCCATGCGATCGGCCGGCGGTGCTGTGCGAGGTGATCGAGGAAGACGCGCATCTCGCCCCAGTCGACGAGCTCAAAGGCGACGTGGTGAATGTGCGAATAGCCCTTGTCGAGAAAGGCGACAACGTGGTGATCGCGATCGGCGTGCAGCCACACGGCGCCGTCGCCGATCCAGTCGCTGATCCCAAGGCCGAGCACACGCTCATACCAATCCGCCATCCGCGGGGCGTCCGCGGTGAGGTAGTTGACGTGCTGGAGCTTTCGCGGGTGAAACCCCGGCAGCTCGTCGGTGAAGCGGGCGACCGGAGGGATCCTGTCCTCGGCAATCACGCGCTCGACCAGCACGATGCGGTTGCCGTCGGGATCGGCGAGGCGCAGGCCCCTCCCGCGCACCGGCACCTCGACCTCTTCGACCGACTCACCCTCGCCCTCTATCCGCGACATCGCGTCGGCGAGCGAAATGCCGGAGCGAAGTTCGTACGCGACGTGCTCAATCCCCGGCTCGTCGCCTGGGCGGAGCTCGAGGCAGTAGTCCTCGTAGGCACTCCGCAGGAGCGTCGAGTCTCCCCCGCCCTCGGTCGGCGTCAGGCAATAAAGACGTGCCCAGCGCTGGCGCGCTTCGTCGACGTCAGCGACGCGCAGCGTGGCGTGGTGAACCTGCAGCAGCACGCTCAGCCCGCCTGGCGCTCGGCCTCGTCCTCGGGCATCGCGAGCGCCACGTGCAGCGTCTGCGCGCTGACCTCCGGCGGGGCGCCCACCTGCTCGAGCTCGCGGTCGGACTCGACGATCGTGTTCGCGATACGCGCGACGCCCTCGACCTCGACCTCGACGAGATCGCCCGGCTCGACGGGCCGCGAGTTGGCCGGCGTGCCGGTAAGGATGATGTCGCCAGGCTCGAGCGTGATCAGCCGCGAGACGTCGGCGACCTGGTAGGCGAACGAGAAGAGAAGGTCGGTGCCGCTGTGGCCCTCCTGCACCTGTTCGCCGTTGACGAACGTGCGGACGGTGAGGTCTGCGGGGTCGACGGCGGCCGCCTCGACCATCTGCGAGCCGAGCGGGCAGAACCCGTCCTGGCCCTTGACTCGCAGCATCGAGCCGCGGTCGATGTGGCGGAAGTCGTGGACCCCGAAGTCGTTGGCGACCGTGTAGCCGGCGATGTAATCGAGCGCCTCCGCCTCTGACACGCCGAGCGCGCGCTTACCGATCACGAGCGCAATCTCGCCCTCGTAGTTGAGGTAGCGGCAGCCGCGCGGGCGAACCACCTCGGCGCCATCTCCCGAAACCGTGTTCAGCGGCTTGAGGAAGTACGACGGATACTGGGGCGGAGCCGCCATCTTGTACTCCTCGCAGCGCGAGCGGTAGCTGAGATGCGTGGCGACGATCTTTGATGGTGCCGGAGAGAAGTCGCTGATGCTCATGCCGCGACCCGCGCGTTCCGCGCCGCATCGACCAGCGCCTCGTAGAGCTTCTGACCGCCTCCCGGCAGGTCCTCCTCTGGATGCCAGAGGACACCGAGGCAGAAGTCGCGATCGTCAACCTCGGCCGCCTCGACCAGGCCGTCCGCGGCGCGACCGGAGGCCCTGAAGCGTTCGGCGAGCGGGCCGACGCCCTGGTGGTGATGGGACTGCACCAGCGCAGTCTCGCCGAGGATGGTGTGGAGCCGGGTTCCGGGCTCGACGTCGACGTCGTGGCCGACAAAGGTCCCGGGCTCGCCGCGGTGCAGGCGCTCGGGATCCTCGAGGTGCTGCTCGATACCCCCTCCAAGCGCCACGTTCAGCACCTGCATGCCGCGACACACCCCAAGGGTGGGCAGGTTTCGTTCGAGCGCGGCGGCCGCGAGGGCAAGCTCGATCCGGTCGCGCAACGGGTCGCCGGCCTCGTTCGCCGGATGGGCCTCCTCGCCGTAGCTGGCGGCGTCGAGATCGCGGCCACCGGCGAGCAGGAGCCCATCAACGACGTCGAGCGCAAGAGGCGGCTCATCGGCGTAGCCCTGCACCAACGGAAAGACAACCGGCACGCCACCCGCGTCGGCGATCGCTTCTACGTAGTGCGTCCAGACAAAGGCGAGGTCGACATCGCGCCAGGCGCCGAAACTTGCGGCGCGGCGGTCGGCGACCAAGCCGATCCGTGGACGATCTTGGTCCTGGTCGGCCACGTGAATAATGTATCCGCAATGGCGGACTCGCAGCAGAGCGGATTCGAGGTGCAGAGCGTGGCCGATCAGGTCTATGCCGTCCTGCGCGAGCGAATTGCCGGCGGCGATATCGAACGCGGGTCGCGCCTTCACCAGGAGGACCTTGCGAAGGAGTTCGGCGTTTCGCGCACGCCGGTGCGAGAGGCGCTTCGCCGGCTGGCCGCCGAGGGCCTCGTCGACCTCTTTGCCAACCGCGGCGCCCGCGTGGCGACCGCAACCGACGCGCAGCTTCGGTCCAGCTACGAGACCCGTCTGGTGGTGGAGCCCGGTGCAGCTCGAGTGGCCGCCGAGCGCCGCCTCGAGCACGCCATCGAGGGGATGCGCGCTGCGCTGCGCGACGAGGAGAAGGCCGGCCGCTCGTCGGCGAAGCACTTCAAGGCCAACCGCGACTTCCACCTCGCGATCGTCCACGGCACCGGCAACCCGCAGCTCGTGCAGTTCATGGAGCACGTGTGGATCGGGCGCATCGGAGCCACTCTCTACGAGGCCCGGCTCGACCCGAAGGGACTGGGCAAGGACCACAAGGCGCACCTGTCGATCGCCAAGGCGATCGAGGCTGGCGACGGTGATCGGGCCGAGAAGCTGACCCGCGGCCATCTCGAGCGGGCAATGGAACTGATCTTCGAGAGCTGAGGCCCGGGCTCGGTAGTTTTGGATTCAGTGAGCGCCGCGAACAACGAGCTGCGTGAGATCGCCGGCGAGATCTCCGATCTCGGTCGCGCCCGCGCGCTTCTCGCCTGGGACGAGCGCACCAAGATGCCGCCGAGCGGTCAACGGATGCGCGCCGAGCACCTGGCCACGCTGACGAAGCTTCGCCATCAGCGGCTGTCGTCTGACGAGCTTGGCCGAGCGCTCGACGCGGTTGAGTCCGAGCTCGACGCCGACGACGCACTCACGCGCGATCTGATTCGGCTCACCCGGCGTGAGTGGGACAAGGCCCGTCGGGTTCCGGCGGAGCTGCGAGCGGAGACGGCGCGGACCACCTCGATTGCAGAGAGCGCGTGGGAGCAGGCGCGAGCGAACGACGACTTTGTCGCCTTCCTCCCGCACCTCGAGCGCGTCATCGAGCTGAAGCGCCGCTACGTCGAGTGCTTCGAGTTCGACCATCCCTACGACCCGCTACTTGACGACTTCGAGCCGGGGATGGTCACCGCCGAGCTGACGCCGGTGCTCGAAGAGCTGCGGGCTGGAACGGTCGCCCTACTTGCCGAGATCGAGGCGAGCGGAGCGGAGGTCGACGCCGAATGCCTGTTCGGCGAGTTCGCAATCGAACGCCAGACGGCTTTCGCACAGGAGCTGGCTGCGCTGCTGCCGCTGGAGTCCGGGGCGTGGCGCCTCGACGAGACCGTCCATCCGTTCGCAACCGGAATCGCGATATCCGACCTGCGAATCACCACCCGCTTCGACCCGTCATACGTCGGAACGTCGCTGTGGTCTGTGGTTCACGAGGTCGGCCACGCGATGTACAACAACGGCCTCGATCCGGCGCTCGAGCGGACGCTGCTGTGCCGGTCCGCGTCGTTGGGCTTCGACGAGTCCTCAAGCCGCCTCTGGGAGAACTGGGTCGGCCGCGGGTTGCCGTTCATCTCGTCCCTGCTGCCCGCCCTGGGCCGCCACTTTCCCGACAATTTCTCCGGGCTCGACGCCGAGACCGTGTATCGCGCGGCAAATCGCGTCCAGCGCTCACCGATCCGCGTGGAGGCCGACGAGGTCACCTACAACCTGCACATCGCGCTGCGCTTCGAGCTCGAACGTGAGTTGTTCTCAGAGACGCTGACCATCTCCGAGCTCCCGGAGGCGTGGCGAGCGCGTGCGAGCGAGTTCCTGGGCATCGAGCTCGCCGACGACACCGACGGCGTACTGCAGGACGTCCATTGGGGATCCGGCTCGTTCGGCTACTTCCCCACGTACTCCCTTGGCAACATCATCGCCGGTCAGATCTGGGAGCTGGCGCGCGCCGAGCTGCCGGATCTCGACGAACAGCTGGCCGCCGGGGAGCTCGCGGGACTCCGCGACTTCCTGCGCGACCGGGTTTATCGCCACGGTGCGCGCATGCTCCCGTCCGAGTTGATCGAGGTGGTCTCCGGCGGTCCGCTCGACCCGGCGCCGCTGCTTCGCCACCTGCGGGCGAAGTTCGGCGAGCTCTACGGGTTCAGTCCGCTGAGCCCTCAGTGATCTGGAGCGTTTTCAGCTCGGAGTAGAAGTCGAGCGCGTAATCGCCGCCCTCGCGGCCGATGCCGCTGATCCCCATTCCGCCGAAGGGGGCGGTGAGGTCACGAACGAGGAAGGCGTTGACCCAGACGGTGCCGGCGCGGATCGCGCGACCAACGCGCTCCGCGCGGTCGCCGGAGCCGGTGCAGACGATGGCCGAGAGGCCGTAGGGCGTCGAGTTGGCGAGCTGTACAGCCTCGTCCTCGCTCGCGAACGTCTGCCAGGTGAGCACGGGGCCGAAGACCTCGTTCTGGACGATCTCCGCGTCGTTGGATGCGGGCTCGATCAGCGTCGGCTCGTACCAGAGGCCAGAGGTCGCGGTCGGCCCTGAGACCTCCGCTCGGCGACCGCCGAAAACGATCCTGTCGCCGGCGTCACGTGCGCGCTCGACGAAGCCCTCGACCCGGGCGAGGTGGTCCGGATGGATCAGCGGCGAGAGCGTGGTCTCGGGCTCGCGCGGGTCGCCGAGGACGTAGCGGTCGACCTCGGCGCGAAACAGGCCCATGAACTCGCCGGCGATCTCAGCGGCGACGATCAGCCGCGTGCCGGCGAGGCAGACCTGGCCGGAGTCGTCGTACATCTTGGCCGCGCGCTTGGCGGCGTCGGTCAGGTCGGCGTCGGCGAAGACGACGAGCGGTCCTTTGCCCCCGAGCTCACCGGTGAACGGGACGAGGTTGTCCGCGGCGGCGCGTCCGATCGCACGCGCCGTCTCCGGCGAGCCGGTGAACGAGATTCGGGCGAGGTCTGGGTTGGCGGTCAGGGCGGCGCCGACCTGCTCCCCGATTCCCTGGACGACGTTGAAGACGCCGGGCAGGAAGCCGGCCTCGGCGGTGAGGTCGGCAAGCAACGAGCAGGACAAGGGCGACCACTCGGCCGGTTTGAGGACGACCGTGCAGCCCGCCGCCAGCGCCGGTGCCGTCTTCCACGTCGAGAGCATGAACGGGGCGTTCCAGGGCGTGATCACGACCGCCGGCCCGGCAGGCATGCGAATCACGCGGTTGAGCGTGCCGTTGGACGACCAGACGCGCTCTTCGTAGGCGGCGGCCAGCTCTGCGTAGGCGCGGAAGTTGCGCGCTCCGCGTGGAATCACGCGAGCCTGCAGCGACTCGAGCAGCATCGCCATGTCCTCGCACTCGACGGCGGCGATGCGCTCGACGTTGGCGTCGATCAGCTCGGCGAGGCGATCGAGATACGGTCGGCGGCCGTCGGGGCCGAGCGCGGCCCAGTCGTCGAAGGCGCGGCGCGCCGCGGCGACGGCCGCAGCCGCTTCGTCTGGACCGCCCGCCGAAACCTCGGCGAGGACCTCACCCGTGATCGGGCTGAGGTCGTCGAAGCGCTCGGCCGATGCGACACGCTCGCCGTCGATGAAGTGGTCGGTGGATACCTCGACCCCGGCGACGGTCGCGGTGCTCACAGCTCTGCGAGGGTCTCGAGGTCGTCGACCGAGTAGCCCAGGGTGAAGCGATAGCCCTTGCCCACCCGCGCCGGCGCGAGCGCGGCGACCTCCTCGCTCGGCGAGTCGAAGAGCTCGAGCGTGGCGCTCCCCTCCCAGACCGGCGAAGCCGCGCGATCGAAGCTCCGTCCGCGAACGAGCTCGTGGACCGCGGGCTCGTCGTGGCTGCCAGTGGCCAATCGGGGGAAGTAGCGGACGTTGACGATCGGCGGATCGTTGTGCGTCGGCCCGTCGGCGCTCTCGCGCTCGAGCGTCACGGTGCCCTCGGCGAGCCGTCGCTCGTATGCGACGCAGGTGCCCCCGAACGTCGAACCCGCCCGGATCCCTGGGTCAGCCTTCGTCTCGAGCCCGAAGGTGCGGGTGATCCAGATCGAGCCGAGCTTCTTCGGGAAGCCCTGAATCCAGCCGCGCGCGAGAGCGAAGTCCTGGTCCACCCAGATATAAGGGCAGTAGGCGACCTCCTCGCCCTCGTAGAGCGCGTTGACCGTGATGAAGAACTCCTTGTACTGAGAGCGCGAGGGGTCGACGAGCTCGTTGCCCGAGTCCGAGCACGACTGCCAGTCGATGAACATCGCCGCGGCGCGCCCGCCGTCTGGGTGCGGCTCGAGCACCGGGGGCAGGACGGCTGCCGCTGCGGCCGGGTCGGCCCAGTACTCGATCACGAGCATGTCGCCGACGTAATGCCACGGCGGTGGCGGCACGATTCCCGAGCGTCCCTCGGGCGTGCGAGGTGAGGAATAGCCCTTCAGCATCTCGCCTGAATAATGTATCCGAAGCTCAGTTTGTGCCCTTCTTCCCAGTCGGCGATGGGACCGGGCCAACCTCCTCGCGGCAGTCTGGGCCGGCACAGTCCGCGAGCCGGTCGAGCGCCTTGGCGAGGTACGCGACCGTGTCGGCGTAGGCGGGATCGCGCGGCTCGCGATTCGAGCTGCTCGGGATCGGCGTGCAGGTCGTAGAGCTCACGATCGCCGGTCTCGTATTCGGCGTACAGCCAGCGGCCGGTGCGGATCGCGCTGTAGGGAAAGCCGTAGTAGGTGGAGCGATCCCGCACGAGGGACTCGATCACCAGCGGCCGGTGACCCGGCTTCGCCGGTCCCGAGGGCAAACCCGGAAGCGGCCGGCCATCGATGTCGAAGTCGTCTCCCGCCTCCGCCTCGGCCAAGGCGAGGATCGTCGGCGCGAGGTCGACGTTGCCGGCGAGCGCCTCCGTGCGGACGCCGGTTGCGACATCGGGGCCGCGCACCAGAAGCGGCACGCGGCTCGACGGGTCGTACGGCAGCAGCTTGCCGAACTCCACTCGGTGCTCGCCGTCCAGGTAGCCGTTGTCCGAAGTGAAGAAGATGTAGGTGTTGCCGAGCTGGTCCTGTTCTCGAAGCGCCTCGACGATCCGGTCGACCTGCCGGTCCACCTCCTTGAGTGACTCCAGCGCTCGCTGGTTTCGCGAATGGATTCGCGCCAGCGCCGCCTCGTCCAGCGGCGGTCGTCCCCGCAGGAAGCTCGGCTTGTCGGAGACGTCGGCCTCGTTGAATGCCTCCGTTCGCGGGGCCTGCATGCCGGCAAGACTCCCCGCGTCGCGCGGCGCCGGGGTACTCGGCGCGTGTGGCGCGTTGAAACCGACGTAGAGAAATAGCGGGCGGTCCTGGCGTGTGGCATGACGGATCGCCTCGACGGCGTGGCTGCCGATCACGCGCGACTTGTAGTCCTCTGGCTCGGAGCCGTAACGGCGGATCTCGCCGTCCTCGTTGAGCTCGTAGCCGAAGTAGTTCTGGGTGGTCGGCTCGAGCAGAGCGCTCCATTCGCTCCACCCCTCCGGCACTCGCTCGCGGTCCTCGAGGCCATAGCCGTTGAGGTACTTGCCGACGAACGCGGTGCGGTAGCCAGCGTTCTGCAGCCAGACTCCGAGCGTTTGGCTCTCGTCAAACGCGGCGAGCGCGTTTGGCCCGCCGTTGGAGATGACGCCCGTGTTGTGGGCGTACTGGCCGGTGAAGAAGGTGGCCCGCGACGGACAGCACAGAGGGTCGGTCGCGAAGAAGCGCTCAAAGGTCGTACCGCGCTTGCCGATCAGCTTGCGGGTGCGCGGCATTGCGCTCATCTGCGCGACCGTCTGGTCGTCGGTCATCACGACGACGACGTTCGGATTCGCCGCCGCCTCCTCGGCCCCCGGTCGATCGGCGCGCGCGTTGCGCTCCGCATGATCGCGAATCGCTATCCCGCCGGCAAGGCCAGCAACCAAGAACAGGAGGAATGCGAACTGGCCGACCGGGCTCAGCGACCGCCCGCCCGCTGGTACCGGCGCGTGCACCGCCGGGACCTTACGTCAGAGAAGTGCGGCTGGAGGGAGTCGAACCCCCACGTCCTTGCGGACACGGCGACCTGAACGCCGCGCGTCTACCAGTTCCGCCACAGCCGCTGGCGAACGGAGAAATCTAGCGCGCGGGCCCACCCATGAGAGAAAGGATGCCCAGCGTTCCGAGCAGCACGCCCAGAGCGATCAGGACGGCCAGGCGTATCGCTCCCTTACTCATCCATCGTTCCTTTCGCGTCTGAGTTCACGCGTCGAGAGTACGGTGACCACATGCGGTCCTATGAGCAGGTCTGCGCAGCGCACGAGTGGAATGTGCCCGAGCGCTACAACATCGCCGCCGACGTCTGCGACAAGCACCCGCGCGACAAGGCAGCGATGGTCTGGGAGCGCTTCGACGGCGAAACGCGCGAGCTCAACTGGGGGGAACTGCAGGATCTCGCCAATCAGGCGGCCCACCTCCTTCGCGACCGCGGCGTCGAGAAGGGCGACCGGGTCGCGGTCGTGCTCCCTCCCACCCCCGAGACCGCCGCGATCTTCTTTGGCGTCTGGAAGGTCGGCGCGATCCTGCTGTCGATGTCGGTTCTCTATGGCGACGACGGCATCCGCCACCGCCTCGAGGACGCGACGCCGAAGCTGCTGATCACCGACGAGGCCAACGCCGGTCGGTTCGACGCCTCGCTCGTAGAGGAGTTGCTCGTCCTCGACGCCGGCGACGGCCTGCTCTCAGGGCTGGCGACCGACCACATCTGTGAGGACACCTCGGCCGACGATCCAGCCCAGCTCTATTACACGTCGGGGACCACCGGGAAGGCGAAGGGCATCGTCCACGCCCATCGCTACATCCTCGCCCACGAGGAGTTCCTCTACTGCCACGACATCCAGGACGGCGAGCGCTTCCACGGGATGGGCGAGTGGGCCTGGGCCGCCGGCATATCTCCACTGCTCGGCCCTTGGAGACTGGGCGCGGTCCAGTACGTGTTGCAGCGCGAGGCGGGCTTCGTACCCGCCGACCAACTCGACTTCCTCTCACGCCACGAGGTCACCAATGTGTTCACGACCCCGACGGCGATGCGGGCGATGATGGGCATCACGGACGCCGGCGAGCGCTACCCGCAGAAGTTCCGGATCGTCTGCTCGGCTGGCGAACCGCTGAACCCCGAGGCGATTCGCTGGTTTCGCGACCAGTACGGCGTCACCGTGCTCGACTACTACGGCCTGACCGAGTCCTACCCGCTGTGCGCGAACTTCCCGTTCATGGAGGTGCGCGAGGGATCGATGGGGCGGCCGATGCCCGGCTGGGACGTGCAGATCCTGGACGAGGACGAAAACCCCGTCGAGCAGGGCGAGCGCGGCGAGATCTGTCTGCGCGCGCGGTCCAACCCGCACTATCCCATCGGCTACTGGAACCTCCCGGACGCCACCGAGGAGACCTTCGGCGGCGACTGGTTTCACTCCAAGGACGCGGCAACCATGGACGAGGACGGCTACGTCTGGTACGCCGGACGGGCCGACGACGTGATCATCGCCGCCGGCTATCGGATCGGCCCGTTCGAGGTCGAGTCCGCCTGCATCGAGCACCCCGCCGTCCGCGAGGCCGCAGCGGTTGCCTCGCCCGACGAGATCAAGGGCAACGTCGTGAAGGCGTTCATCGTGCTGGCCGAAGATCAGGAGCCCTCGGAGGAACTCGCGGCTGAGATCAAGAGCTACGTTCGCGATCGCCTGAGCGCCTACGCGTACCCACGCAAGGTCGAGTTCGTGGACGAGCTGCCGAAGACGCTCACCGGCAAGATCAGGCGGATCGAGTTGCGGGAGCGCGAGGCGCGATGAGCACGCCCGAGGAGGGAATGGCCAAGATCGAGTCGCGCTTCGGCTCGCATCCCCGCCACCGCGCGCTCCACGCAAAGGGAGTCATCTGCCGTGGGACGTTCACCGCGACTCCGGAGGCGACCGATCTGACCCGCGCGGGCCACATGAACGGCACGCCGGTCGAGACGACCGTCCGCCTGTCGAATGGCGCCGGCGACCCGACCATCCCCGATTACGAGCCCGATGTCAGGGGCCTCGCAGTCGCCTTCCACCTTGCGGATGGGACCCGCACCGACCTGCTGTCCCAGACGCTGCCGAAGTTCCCGTTCTCCAACGAGCGCGGCTTCTTCGCGGCGATGGGGCTCTCACACCAGAACTTCGGGTCGCTGCTGAAGCTGCCCGGCTTCATCGCCCGCTATCCGCGCGCCTTCGCCGCGCTGCCCGAGGCCAACCGGGTCCTCAGCCGTCGCGCGAGTTTCGCTGCGCGCAGCTACTTCCCGTTTCACTCCTTCAAGTGGATCGATGTGCTCAGCGACGCGCGCTATGTGCGGTACGAGTGGCGGCCGACCGTCGACGAGCCCGACATCGCGAAGGACGAGGCGAAGCGGCGCGGTAGCGACTACCTGTTCGAGGAACTCGCCGAGCGCCTCGAGCGCGAGCCCGTGCGGTTCGAGCTGGAGGTGCGAATCGCCGAGACCGGGGACGAGGTCAACGATCCGTCCTCGACCTGGCCCGAGGAGCGTCGCCGAGTGACGGTCGGCGCGCTGGATATAACCGCGATAGATGACGGCGCCGACGACTCGATCATCTTCGACCCGATGCGCCTCGTCGACGGGATCGAGGCCTCGGCGGACCCTGTACTCGCCTACCGCCCGGGCGTCTACGACCTCTCATACGCACGCCGGACCGGACACTAACCTCACCCGTGTGAGGCGGAGCGAAGCGAAGCCGAGCCGCGCCGCCGTTGAGGCGCCTTAGATGAGGGTGGGCTTGGTCCTCGGAGCAGGAGGCGTGCAGGGTGGCGCTTGGCTCACTGGAGGGCTTGACGCGCTCGCCTCGACGACCGGTTGGGACCCCGCTACGGCCGACGTCGTCGTCGGCACCTCGGCCGGCTCGGTGATCTCCTCGCTCTGCGTGGCCGGGATCCCGCCCTGGTTCATGGTCGCCCACTCGGCGGGCGAGACCTTCGAGGGCGTCACCGATGCCCGCGGCCGCCCCGCCGCCGAGGCAGACCGCTCCGGCGGCGCCCAGTTTCGCCTGGCGAAGGCCTTCCCTCCAATCGGCCCCGGGCTCGTGGTCGCTGGCTCTCGCCTCGATTCGAGCTCCGCACCGCTTCTCCCCCGGCGCCGTGCTCGCCGGATGGGCGCCGCGCGGCTTCATCTCGACCGAGCCGCTGAAGGAAATCGTCCGCAGCGTCGTCCCCTCGGGCTGGACCGAGCACCCGAACCATTGGGCGGTCGCCTGCGATTACGCAACCGGCGGCCGTGTGGCATTCGGCCGAGAGGGGTCGCCCAAGGCGGACCTCGCCGACGCCGTCGCGGCGTCATGTGCGATTCCCGGCTTCTACCACCCGGTCGAGATCGCTGGACGGCGGTATGTCGATGGAGGGATCTACTCCACCTCGAACCTCGACCTCGTTCGCAACGAACATCTCGATGTCGTCATCTGCCTGAACCCAACCTCCTCGCTTCACCCGGCGCGCGCGTGGAACCCGCTCGAACACGCCGGCACACTCATGCGGTCGGCCTCGGGCCGGCGGCTGGGCAGCGAAGCAAAGAAGGTGCGGGCCGATGGTGCGGAGGTAATCCTCATTCAGCCAACCGCCGAGGACCTTGCGGTGATCGGGCCGAACCTGATGAGCCGCAAGGACCGCAACCCGGTGATCGAAACTGCGCAGCGGACCGTGGCGGCCCAGCTCGCCGCGACCGAGCACCGCGACGTTCTCGAGGCGCTGCCGGCAGGCGACGAGAGGCGGGTGCGCCGTCCAAGCGGAGAACCGACAACCTGGCCGCAGCTGGATGAAATCCGCGAGCTGGCTCGCGAACAGCTCAGTCGGCGATCCGAAGGGATGCGCTGACTGAGTCACCGGCATCGCGGTGACTTTGCGCGATCCACATCGCGCCGGGCGCTCGCAGGACCGTCGCCGGCCCCGGCATCGTCGGCCCGCGAAACTCGATCTCGGCGTCCAGCGGTTCCGGCGCCGAACCCGCTAGCTCCTCCTCGAGCGGCGTCCACAGGTGTGAGTTGTTGACGTGTCCGGCGATGTCTTCGTCGGTCGCGCGAAAGTGCCATTCCCGTCGCGCCGCATCCGCGGGTGGGTCGTCGTGGCGCAGACGCACCGGCGCGTCGCGACCGGCCGCGCTCGTCTCGTACATCTCCACAAACCCGGGTGGGAACCGCTTCGGTCGCCCCGTCTCGACATCGATCCAGATCCAAAGCGCCACCGACTCGATCGCCGCCGACGCGCCGCGAACCGATGTGCGGCGCTCCGCCGAGAAGCGTCCGATCCCGCTGCAGAAGGTCCGCAGCGTCACCGCCTCGCCGAAGCGCGGAAAGCACTCGACCCGGATCCGGCCTCTGCGCACGATCCAGATGCCGCTGTCGTCAGACCCGAAGTCGAGAAGGTCGGCGTACGCGATGTCCTGCAGCCAGCGGGCGATCGCATCCAGGCGCACGCGCCCGTCGCCGCCCGCGTCGGCTATCCCGGGCAGCAGCTCGCGCTCGAACACCCGCCCCTCCCCCGTCCCATCGACGAGCTCGGTTAACGGCGCGTCCGCCACGGGCTAAGCCCGGCGCGCGTTTGCGTCGATCGACTCGACGAAACGCTCGTGCAGCGCCGTCGGAAAGTCATGGCCCATCCCGTCCACCAGCTCGAGCCGGGCGTTGGGAATCGCGCTGGCGGTCGCCTTGCCGGCCGCCGGCCGCACGAGCGGGTCTGAGCCACCATGGAGCACCAGGGTGGGCAGCTCGAGGCGGCGCAGGCGCTTGGTCCGGTCGCCCGACGTCGTGATCGCGTGCAGCTGGCGGGCGACCCCAGCCGGGTGGTTACCGCGGTCGTACGCCGCACCGACGAGCTCGCGAAAGCGGGGCTCGTCCATGGGGTAGGCGGGAGAGCCGATCACCTTGAAGGTCTTCACGGCTCGGTCGATGAACTCCTCACGGGTCCGGCCGGGCTTCGCGAGCAGGGCGCCGAACGCGCTCCACTTGGGCAGCCCAAGTCGGCGATTGCCAGTCGTCGACATCACCGAAGTCAGCGTCCGCGCGCGCTGCGGGTGTTCGATCGCGACCATCTGGGCGATCATCCCGCCCATAGAGGCACCGACCACGTGGGCGGAGTCGATGCCGAGGTGATCGAGCAGCCCGACCGTGTCGGTCGCCATCTCCGAGAGCCGGTAGGCCGGGCTTCCGAAGCCGAGCAGCATCGGCGCCGTGCCCGGCACGGGCGCATCGATCTTCGTCGACCGCCCGATGTCGCGGTTGTCGAAGCGGATGACGCGGTAACCGCGGCTCGCGAGCATCTCGCAGAAGCCGAGATCCCAGTGGATCATCTGAGTCGCGAGGCCCATGATCAGGACGAGCGGCTCGCCATCCCGGTCGCCGATCTCGTCGTAGGCGATCTCGATTCCGTTGACCGCAGCGAACTGCTCGTCGGTGACGAAGCGGTTGGAGACGGTCGCGGTTGAGGCCATCCGTGCAGGTTAGGGAGCGACGCGCTCAGCGTTCGCAACGATCGCGTCAGTTATGCGCTCGTGGAACATCGGTGGCAAGTCGTGGCCCATGCCCTCGATGACAACGAGCTCCGCGCCGGGGATCGCCGCCGCGGTCGCCTCGCCACCCGAGACCGTGATCAGCGGGTCCTCGGAGCCGTGGATCACCAGGGCCGGCATTCGCAGTCCGCCGAGGCCGGCGGTGCGATCGGCGCCCACGGCGATCGCGGCAAGCTGGCGCGCGGTCCCAGCCGGGTGATAGCCGCGATCGAAGGCGCGCTCCGCGAGCCGGCGATTGCGCGAGTCGTCGGGCGGCTGCGTACCGATGAGGCCACGGCCCGCGACGGTCGACTCGATGTATCCATCACGACCCGGCGGCGGTGCAGCCATCAGCACGGTCATCGCAGCCTCGGTCGGTTGACCTACAGCCGGGTCGCCCGTCGTGGACATGATCGAGGCGAGCGAGAGCGTCCGCTCGGCGTGATCGATCGCGAAGCGCTGGGCGATCATCCCCCCGAGCGACGAGCCGACGATGTGCGCGCGCTCGATCCCGAGGTGGTCGAGCAGCCCAGCGACGTCATCGGCCATGTCCTCAAGCCCGTAAGCGGGCGTCACGGTGCCGTCCATCAGCGCTGCGAGGGTCGGCGGCTCGGCGGTCAGGATCGTCGACCGGCCGACGTCGCGGTTGTCGAAGCGGATGACGAAGTAACCGCGCGCGGCGAGCATCTCGCAGAGCTCCTCCGGCCAGTAGATCATCTGCGCGCCGAGGCCCATGATCAGCAGCATCGGCGGGTCGCTCGGGTCGCCGAACGTCTCGAAGGCAAGGGTGACCTCACCAACCCGCGCCATCCGTTCCCCGCTCACCGGGCGCAGCCTAAGGGCTGGCGCTGGCCGCCTGCCATCCTCTGTGCATGCCTCGCCCGCGCTGGGGGATCGTCGTTGCCGGGACCGTCGTCTTCCTGCTCGTCGTCAGCCAGATACTGCTGCCGAGCTTCGGCGAACGCGCGATCGAGGACCGGCTGACCGAAAACGGCGGATCCGCCGACGTCACGCTGGGCTCCGTCCCCGCCTTCCGGCTCTTCTTCGGCGACGGTGAGCGCTTCGACGTTCGCGCACGCGAGCTCGAACTCGATCTCGATGAGCAGAAGCCGGTCCTCGAGCGCCTCGATGGCTTCGCGAGCGTCGACGTCGTGATCGCCGAATCCAGCGCGGGCCCGATCGACCTGGAGAGCTTCGAACTGCACCGCGACAGGTCCGGGCCGTACCGCCTGACCGCGCATGGACAGACCTCCGCGAGTTCCCTCATCGACTACGGCGTTGACGGGATCGACCTGCCCGCCGCCGGCGGCATCGCCGGCATGGCGATGGACCTGCTCGGCATCGACACCGATTTCGTGGTCCCGATCGACTTCGACATGGAGGTCGTCTCCGACGAGGGGCGCCTCCGGGTCGTCTCCGGCGGCGGCACCGTAGGCGGAGTCCCCACCGGTCCGCTGGCCGAGCTGATCACCAACGCGATCGTGATCAAGCTCTAGCGCGAGCTGTCTACGGCTCCGGCGGCTCGCGCAGCTGATGAGCCGGGGTAAAGAAATTCCGGTACGCAAGGGTCGTCGAGATCAAAGCCGACAGGGCGACGCTGCCGAGCAACACCCAGAGCAGGATCAGCTGAAGGCGCACGGCATCGGTCGGCTCGGCCCCCGCGAGGAGCATCCCGACCATGGTCCCCGGGAAAAAGATCAGGCCGGTGGTCTTCGTCGAGTCGATCAGGGCGATGGTCCCCGACCGCAGGCTGCGGCGAAGGCTTGGAGCGGCTGCCACCGTCGCGGGCGCGCCGAGTGCAAGGGTTGCCTCGATCTCTCGCGCCCGGTCTCTCATCTCATCACCCAGACGATTCAGGGCAACTGCAGCGGCCGTCATCGAGTTGCCGATGACCATCCCGCCTACGGGCACCAGGTACCGCGGGGTTGGCTCGAAGATTCCGAGCGCAATCACGAGGCCGAGGGTGGCCCCGCCCGCCACCGCGAGTCCAATCAACAGGGGCCAGAACGCCCCGGGAACCGATCGCGCCCGCCGTCGCGCCGTGAGCGACCCGAAGAGGATCATCACCGCGATCAGCACGAAGACGAGCCCGAGTGAGTCCTCGTCGAAGATCGCCTGGATTACGTAGCCCACGGCGGTCAGCTGGATCGCCGAACGGATCACGGCAACTGCGATCTCGTTCTCGAGCGCGGTCCGGCGCCACAGGGACGCCGCCACCGCGATCAGGACCAGCGCGAGACTTGCCGCGACCTCCGCCAGGGTCACGTGAATACCAACGCTGCTCACAGTTCTGGCGCTCCCAGGAGTCGCGCGGTCGGACCGTGAGCAACCGAGCGCCCCCCGTCGATCCGGATGAGCCAGCGCGACACACGTTTTGCCTGAGTGAGGTCGTGTGTGACCCAGACAAGATCGAGATCGAGCCGCTCGCGAAGATCACTCAGTGTTCGCTCGATCCCGCTGGTGGTTGCCGGGTCTAG
This sequence comes from uncultured Solirubrobacterales bacterium, assembly GCA_963746215.1. GTDB lineage: Bacteria > Actinomycetota > Thermoleophilia > Solirubrobacterales > 70-9 > WHSW01. The sequence continues at coordinate 75,640 of CAVVAT010000012.1, read as the reverse complement.
CGCGGAGGTCGGCTCATCGAGGAGGAGCACCTTTGGCTCGAGAGCCAGAGCACGGGCCAACATCGCCCGCTGCTGCTCCCCGACGGAGAGCTTCGAGCCGTCGCGCTCAGCGAAGCTCCGCTCGAGCCCTGCGAGCTCGAGCAGGCGCCCCACATCCGGCTCACGATCGGCGAGGCCCGCGGCAAAGCGGATGTTGTGCTCGACGGAGCCTTCCAGCAGCGCCGGTAGCTGCGGGACGAGAACGACCTCCCGACGCAGGGCGAGCGGGTCGCGCTCGATCACGTTGGTACCCCTGTAACGGACCACGCCTGCCTCAGCGTCGGACAGGCGATCGAGCAGGCGCAACAACGTGGACTTGCCCGAGCCCGACGGACCCGCGACGCAGGTTGCACCGGCGGGAACCCGCGCGGTGAAGTCGTTCAGGACCAGCTTGCCCGCGCGCGACAGACTGACCCCGTCAAGCTCGAAGACACTCGTGTCGGAACCCACCCGACGATTATGCGCCCGGGTGGAACCGGAGCGCTAGTCCCGCGCCCGAGCGAGCTCCCCTCGGCTCGGAGCCGGCGCGGGCAGGTCGGGCAGCGCGTCCTCACTCTCGAGGCCGACGCGCGGTAGCGCCCGATCGAGCCAGTCCGGGAAGTACCAGTTGCCGCGGCCGATGATGATCATCGTCGCCGGCACGAGCAGGCAGCGAACGATCGTCGCGTCGACGGCGATCGCGACCGCGAGACCGATGCCGAACTGCTTCACGGTGGGGTCTCCGTTGAGGATGAAGCTCGCGAAAACGCTGACCATGATCAGCGCGGCCGAGGTGATCACTCGCGCGCTCGACGCGAGCCCGTCCACCACCGCCTCGCGGTTGTCATCCGACTCTGTGAAGCGCTCGTGGATTCGGCTGAGCAGGAACACCTGGTAGTCCATCGAGAGACCGAAGAGAATCGCGAACATCAACAGCGGCACGAAGCTCTCGACAGGGACCGCATGGTCGAGGCCGATCAGCCCCACCCCCCAGCCCTTCTCGAACACCGCCGTCAGCACCCCGTACGCGGCGCAGACCGACAGCAGGTTCATCAAACCCGCGGTAAGCGGAACGAGGAGCGAGCGGAAGGCCAGCATCAGGAGGAAGAACGAGAGCCCGACCACGATCGCGATCACCGAAACGAGCTTGTCCGAGATCCGGTCGGCCAGGTCGATGTAGGAGGCCGTGGTTCCGCCGACGTAGGCCGTCACCCCCTCCCCCTTCGTCGACTCCGGGATCACGGTGTCGCGCAACTCGCGGACGTCGTTTTGTGTCGAGTAGGCCGATGGTGCGCTCACCGCGGTGACGCTGAAGACGGCGCCCGTACCGTCCTTGCTCACCTTCGCCTGAGAGACGGTGTCGATGCCGTGGGCCTTCGAGATGTCCTTCTCGAGCCCCGTCAGACGCGGGTCTGATGCGGTCGACTCGAGGAACTTCTGCTGCTGCTGAGTCTGGCGCTGGTCGGCTGCGCTCGGCGGCGGCGCCAACCCCGCCTCGACCAGCTGCTGTTGTTGGGCGACCTGATCGTTGAGCTTGTCGAGCTTCTTCTGATTGTTCTGGGCGGGTGGCTTGAGCTTCGCCGCCACCAAGAACGGGCCGTTGGCGCCGTCGCCGAAGCCCTGTCGCATCGCGTCGTAGGACTGACGGGCGGTCGTCGATTCGGGGAGCTGGCCGACGTCCTCCTGACCGAGGCGGAGGTCGAGCAGCGGTAGCGAGAGCGCGACGAGGATTGCGACCGCCGCCAGGCCCGCAGCCCAGGGATGGTCGGCGACGCCGTGGGCCCATCGCGCCCAGCCGTGCGGGCGTCCATCGTCGTCCTTGGCGCCGCCGAACGGGACGCGCAGCGAGTGGATCCGCTCGCCGACGACGGCAAGAAGAGCCGGTAGAAACGTGATCGCGGCGACCACGGCGACGAGGACCACGAGTGCCGAGGAGAGCCCGAGTGCGGTCACGAGAGGAATCCCGGCGAACAGCAGCGAGGCCAGCGCGATCACGACGGTGCCTCCCGCAAAGACGACGGCGCTCCCCGATGTCGCCACCGAGCGCGCGATGGCCTCGCTCGCCTCGACGCCATCGTCGAGGCGCTCGAGGTAGCGCTTGACGATGAACAGCGAGTAGTCAATTCCGACGCCCAGGCCGATCATGGTTCCGAGCGTCGGCGCGATCGACGAGATCTCGGTCAGGTGGCCGAGCAGACCGATCAGCGCCAGGCCCGTGATCACGGTCACCAGGGCGGTCGCGATCGGCAGGGACATCGCGACCGCAGTTCCGAATGTGAAGAGGAGGATGATCACCGCCATCGCGAGGCCGATCGCCTCGCTCGACTCGGTCGCGGGCTTCGAGACCTGCTGGCCGAGGTAGCCGCCGGCCGAGACCTCAAGCCCGGCGTCGACAGCCGGCTGGGCGGCGTCGATGATCGCGTTCGCCTCGTCCTCGGTGAGATCGCCCGGGCTGTCCGAGAGGGTCAGCGACGCGTAGGCGATCGTCTTGTCCTTTGACAGCGCGTCGGCGCCCTTGGAGGAGAGTGGGTTGACGGCCTTCTCGACCCCGTCGACGGCCGCCAGGTCCTTGACCGCCTTATCGATCGCAGTCTTGTTGGCGCCCTGGTCGAGCTTTCCCGATGTGGCGACGAAGACGATCGGGACGGTCCCGTTCTGCTGCTCGGGCAGCTTGTCGGCGAGCAGGTTGGTCGCCTTCGTCGAACCGGTGCCCGGCAGCGTCAGGTTGTCGGACGTCTGCTTGCCGGCGATCTGGACGGCGACCGTCAGCCCGACGACGATCGCCAGCCAGATCGCGAGGACGATCCGATGGCGGCGAACGCAGAGGTGGCCGAGGCGGTAGAGGAGCGCGCTCAAGCTACGCCCTCAGCCACTCCGCGATGCGCGCTCCAATCTCCTCCCCAGCGTCCTCCTGCAGGAAATGAGAAGCGTCCACGATCTTCTCGGGCGGCTCGGCGTTGATCGCCTGCGCGAACCGCTCGCCGACCTTGAACGGGATGATTGGGTCCGAGTCCGCCCAGAGGTGCAGCTTGGGACGTGTATCCGTTCGCAGCGCCTCGAGCGTGCGCTTGCCGGCCGCGGCGCCTGCCATCTCCGGAGTCGTCGGAAGCATTAGCGGGAACGCCCGTGCACCGGCCTTTGCCTCGGGCGACGGGAAGGGCGCGTCGTAGGCGGCCGCAACCTCGTCGTCCATCCCGCGCGCGACGGCGTTGCGGACGAGCATCGAGATCGGCAGGTCCTCGGTGCGCTCGACAAAGTCCCGAAAGACCTTCCAAGGCTCCGACATCGGCTGCTCACCTGTGAACAGGCCGGTGTCCATGATCACCATCCGCGCGATCCGGTCCGGATGCTCGACCGCCAACCGCAGTCCGATCGGCCCTCCCCAGTCATGCACGACGACCGTTGCGTCATGGAGATCGAGATCGTCGAGCAGCGTCGCGACGAGCTCGGTGTGGCGGTCGTAGGAGTACCAGCCGATGTCGGTTGGCTTGTCGGAGCGGCCGAAGCCGGCGAGGTCAGGGGCGATGCAGCGAAAGCCCGCGTCCCGGACCGGCGGGATCACCTTGCGCCATAGATACGACCAGGTCGGCTCGCCGTGAAAGAAGATCACTGGCTGCCCCTCGCCGACGTCCAGATGCGCGAGCCGCAGGCCGTCGACCTCTCGGTAGTGCGGCTCGAAGTCGAAGCCGGGAAGCGCATCGAAGCGCTCGTCGGGGGTCCGAAAGACGTCCATGCCTGCTCCTAGTACTCGGCGCGGCCCTCGAGGGTGAACGTCCCCGACTGGCCGTCGAGCGTGTTGTGATCGTGAGCGCGCAGGTGCTCGCCCGTGATGCCGCGGAACCTACCGGTCCCACCCGTGAACGCGGCTTCGCCGTTGAAGTCGATCTCGTTGCCGGTGATGACATAGGTCATGTCCACCGTCCCGAACGCGGCGCCCTTGGGGGCGTTGATCTCGAACGTCCCTGTCGCATGGCCGTTGTCGAGCGTGACGACGATCGCGACGGCTCCAGATCCAAACGGCGGGCCGGCGATCGTGCCCTCGTCGCGCAGCGTTCCGGGTGCCGGCGAGCCAACCGCGCGGGTCGTGCCGACGACGTCGACGCGGTGGCGCTCCGTCTCGCGCGTGTCGGGCAGGCGCTGGTAGGTGTTCGTGAGGTCGTCCTGGATGATCGTCGCGCTGCCGTTGGCGGTGAGGGTCAGGTCGCGCTTGAGCCGCCGCGACCGGTAGGTCCACCCCTGCGGCAGCTCGAGTCGTGCGCCGAGCGCGGGCAGCTGGCCGAGCGTCAGACCCGGATCGCGAATCTGCGAGTAGCTCTGCATGACGTAGGTCGAGCCGTCGGGCGCCAGCAGCTCGAAGACGCGGCGGCCCGCGTTCCACGTCCAGGTGTTGGAGCGCTTGATCGTCCGCGCGGTGTACGGCGTCTGCGCGAGCTCGGCGTCGCTGCGGATCGGAATCGTCGCGACCCGGCGCATCGTCAATCCACCGAATGTGTGCGTTGCCCCGGCCTCGGCCGTCGCGGCATCCATCAGGAAGTGGCGCGGCCCGTTCTTGATCACCGCCGTGTCCCCTCGCTCCACTGCGAGCGCGTTGGCGTCTATCGCGTCCCACTTTGCCGCCGGACAATCGTTGAAGCCAATCGTGTTCCAGACGAGGACACGGGCGCTCGGAGGCGATCCCTTGAGCTCGAGAATCTCGCAGTAGCGCGCGTCGTATAGGTCGTCGCCGGCGACCGGCTTCGCGACCGCTACGGCGGCGGCGGCCAACGCGAACGCCGCCGCGACGCTCAGGGCTTGACGTCGCACTTAGCGCCCTTGCAGTCGTCCAGCCTGCGGAGCTTTGCCGCCAGACGCTGCTCGATGGCGGCGTACGCGGGATCCCCGCTGTGGCTGACGAGCTGGTACGGATCTGACTTGCGGTCGTAGAACTCAGTCTCGCCGGTGTCGGTCCAGACGACGTAGGTGTAGCGCTCGGTCCGCACCCCCGAGTACGGCCGGTCCCAGCCGTTGACGGGGATGTCGCCGATGAAGAGTGGGTGCGGCGCCTCGAGTCCGATGGCGCGCTCGGCGAGCCGCTTTGGGTTCTGAATGGCCGGCACGAGCGAGATGCCGTCCATCGTGCGGCCCGCGGTCGCGTTGGCGATGTCGACGAGGGTCGGTGCGAAGTCGATGTTGGCGACCTGGCCATCGATGGTCTGACCCTTCGGGACCCCCGGGCCGCGAATTACGAGCGGCACCCGCAGCGACTCCTCGTAGGGGAGGAACTTGTCGCCGGGAATCCGGTGCTCGCCCTGCATCCAGCCGTTGTCGGAGAGGAACATGATCGTCGTGTTGTCGAGCTGATCGGTCCGGCGGAGAGTCCTGACCAGCTTGGCGACGTGATCGTCGACGGCGAGCAGCGAACCGATGCGTCCCTCGTAGTCGAGCTGCAGCTGGGCGATCTCCTCCTCGGTCAGCGGCGGCGCCTTGTCCTGGAAGTTGGCTGACTTGTCGGAGGTATCGGCCTCGTTGAAGTTCGGTGGCTGCGGCAGCGTGTATTGCTTGCTGCGCTCCGCGTAGCGGGGCGCCGGACGCGGATCGGGCCCGGGCCGGCCCATCAGCGTCGTCGTGACGTCCTCGCGATGCGGGGCTGCCGGCGCCCACCAGATGAAGAACGGGTCGTCCGACTTGCGCTCGGTGCGGACGAGGTCGTTTGTGATCTTTCCGGTGACGTCGGGCGAGTAGTCCTTCTCGTTCTCAGCGCCCCAGTAGCTGTAGGGCCGCGGGCCAAAGAGCTCCTCGAGCTTCGCGAAGATCGAAGCGAGCGAGTCGGGCTGATCGTCGACCTCGATGATCGCGAACTTGACGAGGTTCATCGCGAACTCGGCGTCGCCCCACGTCTTGAGCTTGCCGTCGATGTTCATGACGAAGTTGAAGTAGTCGTAGGCCGAGACGTCGAGCAGCCCCCGCCATATGTCGAAGCCCTTCGGGACCTCGCCGTGCGCGTCGCGGGCTCCGTAGCCGTTAAGCCACTTGCCGATCAGCGCGGTCGTATACCCCGCGTCGTCGAGCCAAGCCGGCAGCGTGTTGCCGCGATCTTTCATCCCGTACCAGCCGTACGGAGCGAAGTTGCCCACGACGCCGTGGTTGTGCGCGTATTGGCCCGTGATGAAGGTGGCGCGGGCCGGGCAACAGAGCGGGAACGAATCGACCGCGTTGGTGAACGTGGTGCCCTTGCGCACGAGGAGCCTCTGAACGTTCGGCATCAGCTCGAGATCGGCCGCCGACATGTCGTCGGTCATCACCACGAGGATGTTCGGGCGCCCGTCGCGATCGGCCGAGGTCGGACGTCCCTGCGCGGAACCGGCGACGGCCAGGGCGATGAGTGCAGCAGCGACGAAAGCGAATCTCGTTCTCATGCGTGGCGGAATGTAACAGTCTGTGTCACACTGTGTCAACTAATGCCGCAGACCAATGTCCGACAAAACCGTGAGGAGAGTCGCCGCCGGATTGTCGACGCGGCCGCCGAGCTGGTCCGCGAGCGCTCATACACAGCCCTAACCGTCGACGAGGTCATGAGTCGCGCCGGCATCGGAAGGACGCTCTTCTACCGTCACTTCGACGACCTGGGCGATCTGCTGATGCGAGCCGGGCGCGAGGCGATCGAGGAGCTCTTCGCGGCCCAGGAGAAGCTCGCGCAACGCCGCGAGGGATACGGCGCGGAGAGCATCCGCGAGGCGCTCGAGGCGGCCGTCGGCGTCTATCGCCGTCACGGCCCGATCCTTCGGGCGGTCGCCGAGGCATCCGCCGACGACGAGCGGATCGCCGCCGGCCAGGATCGGATCCGGCGGCGATTCGACGAGCTGGTGGCGGCCTCTCTTCGCGATGCGCACGCGAACGTCACGGACCTGGACGAGACCGCAAGGGCGCTGAACCTGCTCAACGAGAACTACCTGCGCGACGCTTTCGGCGGTGAGCCGCGAGTTACCGACGATGTCGCGGTTCGGACGCTCACCGAGATCTGGCTGTCGGTAGTAGGCAGATGATCGAACCCGACGAAGAAATGCTGGCGGAGCTCGCGACCGTCGCCGGTGGAGCGGACGACAAGCCGTTCGTGATGCTCAACCTCAACCGCTACCGCGACCGCGAGAGCTACCAGCGCTATGCCGCCGTGGCCTTCGAAGTCCTCACGGATGTAGGCGGTTCGGTGCTCTGGTACACCCCCGGCCACCGGACGGTCGTCGGCGAGCCGGATGAGCGCTGGGACGAGGTGATCGCAGTGCGCTACCCGAGCGTCGCCGCGTTCCTGTCTTTGGTTGCTGACCCTCGTATCGCGGAGGTTCGCGCGGACCGCGCCGACGGGCTCGAGCGAGCGACATTGGTCCTTTGCGAAACGGGCCCGCAAGCCACCTGGACATGAGCGGCGCGTACTGGCCGCAGCCGTGGACCTGCGAGGACGGCGGCCCTCGGCGTTGGGGCTGTCCTGAGGGTCAAGCCGGATTGGGGATTGGCCCGGGTGAGCGACTCGAGACCGTCGCCGTCCGCGACGCCTTCGCCACCGATCTCCTGGTCCGGCGCGAGCCCGGCGAGCTGTATGCGCTGCGCCACGACATTCCGCTCGGGGGCGCCCAGTCGACGCCCGTCGAGGGTTGGGTCGAGCGACTGGACCCCGACACGCTCGAGACGGTCGCGACCACCCCGCGCCTGCCCGGCGGCGCCTACTGGCCAGGCGGGATCGCGGCGCATGCCAACGGCGACCTGTACATGGTCTTCGGGCGCTGGGCGCATCGACTGAGCCCCGAGCTCGACGTCCTCGCCTCGCACCGGCTCCCGGTGCCGCGACCGCACAACTCGTTCGTCGTCCTCGACGGCGGCGAGCTGGTGATGAAGGACTGCGACGCGCCTGCCGGCCGCGAGCCGTCCACCTTCTCGGCTCTCGACCCCGAGACCCTCCTGCCGGTGGCGCCACCGCTGCGTGTCGACGAACCGTGCGTCGCGCGACTTGCGAGCGACGGCGATGCCGTGATCGCCGTCGGCGCGACCGTGGTCTATCGCCTGCGCCTGGACCGCGACGCGGGCCGGCTCGTCGTCGACGACGAGTGGCGGCCGCGGTATGGCCCGGCGCCCGAGCGCGGCTACGGCTGGGACCCCGTGATCACCGACGACCACGTCCTCTGGATGGACAACGGCCGCAACCACACCGACCGCACGATGGTCGGCAGCGGGGACGATGCGAGCCCGGTGCGCCTGTGGTGGGCGCGCCGCGACGACGCCGACGCTGTGCGGTCAGTTGAGATCAGCGGTCTCCCCTACGGCACCGAGTCCAACCCGCCCGGCTGGGATCCCGAGCAGGGAGTCGTCGTCGCCTACGACGCGGGCAACGCCGTCGTCCGCGCCTGGCGCCTGGATGGCGACGACCTCGTTGACCTCTGGCGCCGCAACGAGCTTGCCCACGCCGGACACCTGATTCTGTACCCGGACACCCGCGAGCTCGTCGTCTGCGACTGGCGCGACGCCGCGTGGATGCGCCGGCGCGGGGTCCGGCCCGTGACCCGCGTCAGCGGTCAGCTGCTCGCACGCTGGCCGACCGCTCGCCGCGCCTCGCTTCGCACCGGCAGCGACGCGCTCGTGATCCTCGACCTCGACACCGGTTCCGAAAAGGCCCGAGCCGAGGTCCCCTCCCCCTCCCAGGCATTCCTCTTCAACGCCCCGGGCTTCGGCCGCGACGTCTACTACCAGTCCCTGACGACGATCGCCCGCGTAGCCGTCGTCTAACCACCCGCCGTCCCACGCCGAACGTCGCTCATACCCCCCGGCGGTACAACGCGCGACGTTCGGCTGGAGGTGGATCACCACCTGCGCCGTCTCGCTGGCTGTGAACAGGTCCACGGACCCCATCGCGTCGGCGCCTCGGGCTCGTGCCCGGGCTATCGTCGTCGTCGTCGTGTGAGCGTACGTCCCGCCGATAACCGGGGAGCGACGGAACGGTGTGTGGGGTTAGCGGCCTGATAAGGCCGGAAACCCCACACAGCCAGCCAGTCACGTCGAGCCCACCCTCGTTGCCAAGACCTGCCTCGGCGTCTAGATCTCGCCCTTCGCCCGGGCCGATGCGACGGTCTCGGCCAGGGTGTCGCGGCCCGAGATCCAGTCGATACCGAGCTGGCGCTCGGCCTTGGTCGAGTCCATCACAACCGGCACGCGCAGCGTGTTGACCCACTCGGCGATTGCGGGGGTCAGCGGAGCGCGCTCGATCGCCGCCGCGGTCGCGGCAATTGCTGCGCGCGGGATCGGCACCGAGGCCCAGCCGAGCTCGCGCGCGATGTCGGAGATCGTCAGCGCGTCGGGGGCGGCGAGGTTGTAGATCCCGGGCGGCCCCTCCCCCGTAGTGGAGGCCGCAATCGCCTTCGCGACGTCCTCGGTGTGGACGAGCTGCAGCGGCACACCGGGGTCGGGCAGCACGGGCTTTACGACCGGAAGTCGCTCGAGCGCCTTGCGCAGCGGATCGATCACGGTGCCGATGCCGGCGGGCGAGGTCATCATCGTCACGAGCGTCAGCGCGTCGGCACCGGCGACGATGCATGGGCGCAGGACGTAGGCGTCGGTGGTTGAGTCGGCGAGCGTGGCGGTCAGCAGCGACTCGAGCTCGGCCTTGTGCGCCGAGTAGTAGAAGCCGTCGGAGCCGCGAGGCTCGACGTCCTCCGTAAGCAGCTCCGGGTTGTCGTCGTGAAAACCGTATGCGGCCACCGACGACGTGTAGACGAGGCGCTTCGCGCCGGCGTCGCGCGCCGCCTCGAATACGTTGCGCGAGCCCTTGAGGTTGATCTCGTGAGCCTCGTCGTGGTCGCCGAAGATGATGAAAGCGAGGTGAACGACAACGTCGGCATCGGCGACCAGGCCGTCGACCGATTCGCGGTCGAGGATGTCGCCCTGGCGGTACTCGGTCCGCTCCCAGCCGTGCTCGGAGGGGTCGAAAGGACGCCGCGCCATGCCGATGATCCGGCCGACCTCGGGACGCGCCTCGAGCGCCCGCACCGCCGCCCGCCCGACGTCGCCGGTCGGCCCGGTGACCGCAACGGTGAGTTTGGCGTCGGACACCGCGGCCTAGGAACCGGCGATCGCGTGAGCCGTGCGACGCGCCAGCGCCATGATCGTGAGCATCGGGTTCGTCCCGGATGCGCTCGGGAACGCGCTCGCGTCGCCGACCCAGACACCTGGCGTGTCGTGAAGCTCGCCGCGCGGTCCCGCGACCGAGGTCTGCGGATTGGCGCCCATGCGGCAGGTGCCCATCTGGTGTGCGGAAAACAGCAGGAAGTCTCGCGGCTGAATCGCCTGCGCGTTCAGCTCGGCGATGAACGCCTCGAGGTCGTCGCCGCGGTTCCAGTTGGAGGCCTTGCGGGCGGTGCCAACGATCTCGGTCGCCCCGGCCGCCTCGTGCATCCGCACCAGCGTTTCGACCCCGGCGCGGATGTCTCGGATATCAAGCTCGTTGACGACCGGATAGTTGGTGACCGCGTTGCCGTCCGCATCGATCACGACCCGGCCATGGCCGCGCTCACGCAGGAGGCTGATCAACGGCGACGCGTGGTCCCAGCTGCGCATCAGCCGCTTGTGGTCAGCGCCCGACTTCCAAGGCACCGCCCCGGCAAACAGCCCCGTCGTCGCCTGCGCCGACTCGATCAGGTAGCCGTGACCATCGCCTACATCGGCGAACTCGTGCGAGAGCGCCGCCTGCGGTGGGCCCCAGTTCCAATTCTGCGCGTCCTCGTAGTAGGCGGTGACCGCCGCGGTTGGATGGAGTCTCAGATAGTCGCCGACGGCGGGACCACCGATCCCCGAGCGCAGCAGAAGCGCGGGCGACTCGATCGAGCCGCAAGCCACCACAACGACGGGCGCGCGGACGATCACTCGTGTGGGTGAGCCGCCGCCATTGCCCTCAGCTTCCGGATTGTTGTAGACGGCCTCCACCCCTGCGGCGCGACCGTCCTCGATCAGGATTCGCTCGACTCGGCAGTCACTGACGATCGTCGCGCCGGCCTGCTGAGCATCGACGAGATAGGTCTTCGCGGTCGATTGCTTCGAGCCCGACTGATCGCCGAAGCCCATGTAGGCGGCCGAGGTCGGCTCGTAGGTCGCCGGGTTGGCGTTGCGCGTGATCGGGCGGAAGTCGTAACCGAGCTTCTCGCACGCCTCCTGCAGGCGCAGGTGCGGGCCGGAGAGGTCCGAGCAGTCTGAGTTGACGCCGAGGCGCTCCCAAACCGCATCGAGGTGGGCGTCAAACTCGGGCTGGTCGAGACCGTCGAGGCCATGATCGCGAGCCCACTCGGCGCGCACCCAGTCATGCGTGCGCAGGCAGTTGGTCCAGTTGACGACCGTGCCGCCGCCGACCCCGGTCCCCGCGACGATCCCGACCTGGCCCTCGGCGCTCGGGAATGGGCCGCCGTTGAGATAGAGACGCTGGTAGGCCGAGAGCTCGAGCTGATCGAAATCGCGATCGTCGTGATAGCCGCCCATCTCGAGGACGCACACCGACTTGCCCGCCGCGGCCAGCTCGGCGGCAATCACCCCGCCACCCGCTCCGGAGCCGACGACGCAGACGTCCGCCTCGATGACCTCCTCGGCGCCCTCGGGACGGTGCATTTCGAGCGGCCGGGGACGATCGGGTGGCGGCGACATCGGTCCCGGATAGCCGATCGCATCCCAGCTCGGATTGCGGCCGGTCCCGAGGTCCGGAAGCGCGTAGAAGAGGGTCGCGGCGATGTTGCGGAAGGTTGTGATCCCGGCGAGCACGTCCGGACCCTGCTCGCAGAAGCCGAGGACGATCTGCTCGCGCAGTTCGACGGGCGTCGCAGCGGTCATGCCGTTCTCGGCGAGCGCATCGAGCAGCGCCCGCAGCCCGGCGATCTGCTCGTCGGGCAGCTCGGCCTGCAGCAGCGCGATCTCGACGCCCTCCGGGATCGCCGCGTGCGAGGCCGCCCGCGCCCAGAAGCCGTGCTCGTCGGTCTCGCCCTCAGGCGGATCGAGCGACGGGATGAACGTGTCGCAAAGTGCGGTCAGCGTCGCGCGGTGCGCGTCGGAGAAGAGGTCGCTGGTGGCCAGCAGCGCGAACGCCTCACCCATCGCCGCGCTCGCCTCGGCGCTGTAGGGGAAGTGATGCGGGTCGCGCGACGGCGCGTAGCCGGGGGTGACCAGGATCGATTGCTGGCGGGTGTACTTGCGAATGCCTCCGGCGCCGTGGCGGGTTCCCAGCCCGGACTCCTTCCAGCCGCCCATCGGCAACTCGAGCGCCGCGTAGTTGACCTGGGCGTCGTTGACGCAGACCGAACCGGCCTCCACGCGTCTCGCGATCTCCTCACCGCGGACGTGGTCGCGCGTCCAGACCGAGGCCTGCAGGCCGTACGGCCCCTCGTTCGCGAGCGAAACGGCCTGCTCGACGTCGTCGACGCGCATCACCGGCAGCGTCGGCCCGAACGTCTCCTCGGTCATCGCGCGCATCGTGTGGTCGACTCCCGTCAACACCGTCGGCTCGTAGAAGCGGCCGGGGCCCTCGGCGAGCTTGCCGCCGGTTACAACGGTCGCGCCCTTCTCGACCGCATCGGCAACGTGCGCGGCGATGAGCTCGGTCTGGGGCGGGAAGATGATCGCGCCGACGTCCACCGAGCCCGGCAACCCCGGCGGGCCCTGGCGCAACGCCCGGACCTTCTCGCTGAGACGCTCGACGAACTCGTCGTAGATCGGCGCCTCGACGTAGATGCGCTCGACCGAGATGCAGACCTGGCCCGCGTTATTGGCGCCGTAGGTGACAGCCGCGTTGGCGGCGCGCTCGACGTCGGCGTCGGCGCAAACGATCATCGGGTCCTTGCCGCCGAGCTCGAGGCTGACCGGCGTCAGCGTTTGCGCGGCCTGGGCCATCACCTTCTTGCCGGTAGCGACGGAGCCGGTGAACATCACGAAGTCCACACCATCGACAAGCGCCGAGCCGGTCTCGCCCCGCCCGGTGGCAACCGAGAAGACGCCGGCGGGAATCCCGCTGTCCGCGAGCATCTCGCCCATCAGCAGCGAGGTCAGCGGAGTGATGTCTGACGGTTTGAGGACGACGGAATTACCGGCCGCGAGCGCCGGGATGCAGTCGCCGAAGGAGTTGATCAGGGGGTAGTTCCATGGCCCGATCACGCCGACAACGCCAACCGGCGCGTAGCGAACGACCATGCGCCGCCCGCGCACGAGCGGCGAGAGCGACTCGATCTCCTCGTCGGCGAGGTAGCGCGGCGCGTTCTTTGCCCAGAACTCAAGCGCGTTGAGGCCATAGGAGAGCTCGAAGAGCTGCGTCTCGTCGACGGTCTTCCCGGTCTCGCCGACAATTGTCGTCACCACCCGCTCGGCGTTGGCAACCATCCAGCGGCGAGCGTTCAGCAGCACCTCGGCCCGGCCCTCGAAGCCGATCGCGTCCCACGCGGGCTGCGCGGCCCGCGCAGCGTCGACCAGACCCCTTACCTCCTCGGGCCCGAGTTCCGGGACCGTCGCGATCGTCGCGCCGGTCGCCGGGTTCTCGACTGCGATCCCGGACATCGCCCGGGACACTATTCGTCTGAGGCGGAGTCCGAAGGACGAAGCCGAGGTGCGCCGCTGTTGAGGCGCCTTACTCTGGGACCCCGGGGGTCCGCGACCAGGGTGCTGCGATCGGATCAACGCGCACGACGACCGTGCCTGCATGGCGATCGTGGTAGCCGCGGCGATCGTCACGAGTGATGACGCCGAGAAATCCGAGGCCGAACGGAATGATGGCCAGGAAGGTTCCGCCGAGACGTCTTCGTGCGACGTGAAGGCCGAGCCTGCGCGAGCCGTCCTTCTCGATTCTGATCGAGAGGATCCGCATTCCGGGCGTCTGGCCGGCGAGCGACCAGAACGTGAGGGCGTAGGCGGAGCCGAGGAGGATCCACGAGCCGGCCCCGAGCGCGATCCCCGCGGCCCCGACCCCGTCGGAGTCGAACAGCGCGCTGATGACGACGCCGAGCAGGGCGGCGGCGCCAAGGAAGAGGCCGTTGAGGATCGCCGCGTCAAAGATGAACGCCAACGCCCGGGTGACCAGTCCGACATCACGAGTCGGCTCGACCCTCGGCTTGTGCGTGATCCGCCGCACGAGCCGCTCGAGGCCATCGTCGAGGCGTCCCGCGACATCTCGAATCTGGCGGCCGATGTCGTCCAGCAACCCGACGCCCTGCGACGCGATCGCAGCGCGCACCTCGGGTGCGGCGGCGATTCGTTCGACCAGTTTCTGCGCCTCGTCGGAGGCGAGCAACCGATCCCACACGTGATCGACCAGCTCTGAATCGAGGACCTTGACCGCAGCTCGCTCGGCCGCCGGGCTCGAGAGCGTCCGCTCGAATGCCTCCTGCGCCGCATCGGATTCGAGCACCCGAATGATCGCGCGCTCGACCGCGGGGCTCTCAAGCGCGCGCACGATCGCTTCCTCAGTCGCGGTCTCAACCGCGTCGTCGATCCCTGCGGCGCTGGCAACCCTCTCCCCCGCCCGGGCGCCGTAGCCGAGCAGTCGTGCGGGGAATGGCCGGCGTCGCGGAGCCGGTGGTTCGCTCGAGGCCACGGGGTGATGGTCCTCGTCGCTTCGGTCGGAAAGCGGGCATACGATCCGGTGATGCGCACAGCCGTCATCTCCGACCTCCACCTCGGCCTCGGCAGCGGCGCGGACCTGACCGCGCCGTGCAGACATCCGCGAGAAGCTCGTCGCGGCGCTCGAGGGAACGAATCGCCTGGTCCTACTCGGCGACGTCCTTGAGCTTCGCGACCGCCCGCTGACCGAGGCGCTCGCGGCCGCCGAGCCGGTGATGGCGGCGCTCGGCGAGGCGATGGCCGACGGCGAGATCGTCGTCGTCGCCGGCAACCACGACCATCACCTGATCGAGCCGTGGCTCGAGCGCCGCTGGCTCGACGACGCCGGGCCGCTCGGGCTCGAACAGCGTGGTGAGCCCGAGGGCCTCGCGATCGAAATGCTGTGCCGCAGCTTTGGCGCGGCCAAGGTGACGTTCGCCTACCCGGGCCTGTGGCTGCGCGACGACATCTACGCGATCCACGGCCACTACCTCGATCGCCATCTGACCGTCCCGACGATCGAGCGCCTCGGCGTGGCCGCAATCGAGAAGACGCTCGGGATCATCACGCCGACCGAGGATCCGCTCGACCCGCCGGGGCAGGCCGACGCCGCAAGCCTCGACGAATACGAGCGGGTGCAGACGCCCGTCTACGCGCTGCTCTTCGGTCTTGCCCAGGGCACGATTGGCGAGCGGCGCGGTGGTGCCGATCCCTCGGCGCGGCTGTGGGCGATGCTCAACGGCGGTGAGACCCGTACCGCCAAGGTGCGCAACTGGGTGCTCGGCTCACTCGCGGTGCCCGGCGCCGTCGGGATCGCCAACCGCCTCGGGCTGGGGCCGGTGCGCTCGGAGCTCTCGTCGAACGCGATCGGCCGCGCCGGCTTTCAGGCCATGGCCGAAGCGTGTCGAGTCCTCCACATCGATGCTGATCATCTCGTCTTCGGCCACACCCACTGGCGCGGTTCGCCGAAGGCGGAGAACCGGCCCAAGCTATGGAACACCGGGAGTTGGGTGCACGCCTCCGGGCTACTGGGAAAGACCGCCGCCGAGAGCCCGTACTGGCCGGGGACAATCTGCTTCGTCGACGACGAGGGGCCGCCTAGGCTCGAGGGAGTCCTCGACGAGCTCACCCGTGCCGAGCTCGCTGGCGGAGACCGTTGATCCGCGGGGCGCCGGCGCTCGTTGCTTAACCCGATGACCGCGCTTGCCAAGCTCAACCTTCTGCTCTTCGGCCTGCTGATCGCGCACGTCGTGGATCACGGCGTCAATCAGCCAACGCGTGATCTGCCCCCGACCGGCACCGCCGTTGCGGTTATCGGCTTCGCGATCGTCGCCGCGTCGACCGTGCTCGCGATTCGCCGCAGCCCACTGGCGGCGCCGGCAGCGTTCGTAGCGGGCGCGGGAACACTTCTCGGCTTCGCTGCGATCCATCTCGTGCCCGACTGGAGCGAACCGATCAGCGACCCATATTGGGACTTCGCCGCAAACGCGCTCTCGTGGACGCTGGTGATCGCGCCGATCGTTGTCTCGCTCGGCCTCGCGGCACTTGGCTTGCGTGCCGTGAGGCGGCGCGAAGCAAAGCCGAGCCGCGCCGCCGTTGAGGCGCCTTAAATGCGACATCGGTTGATGCGCCATAACCCGGCGTAGACTCGTGTCGCGATGGCGACTAAAGCCGAAGAGCTGACGATCGACGAGCTTGCGCGGCGCACGGGAATGACCGTGCGCAACATCCGCGCTCATCAGTCGCGAGGCCTGCTTCCCGCCCCCACCGTGCGCGGTCGCACCGGCTTCTACGGCGCTGAGCACGAGGGCCGGATCAACTCGATCCGCGAGCTTCAGGCCGACGGCTTCAAGCTCGAGGCGATCGGCCGCCTGCTCGAGAGCGCCGGCGGCTCGAGCGAGGAGGTGCTGCGGTTCACCCGCGCGCTGAAGGCGCCGTTCGAGGACGAGACGCCGCAGATCGTCAGCGCCGAGGAACTGGCGGAGCGCTGGGGGGCCGGTGACGCGGCGCCCAAGCTGCTCCGCAAGGCCGAATCGCTCGGCATCCTGCGACCGCTTCCCGATGGCAACTTCGAGGAGCTGAGCCCGCGGCTGGGGCGCGCCAGCGCCGAGCTCGCCGAGCTCGGCATCCCCGCCGAGGTCGCGCTCGACGTCGCCTCAGACCTGCGCAAGCACTCTGACGCGGTCGCGAAAAAGTTCGTTTCTCTCTTCATGCGAGAGGTCTGGAAGCCGTTCGAGGACGAGGGCAGTCCGGAAACGGATCTTCCGGCAGTTCGCGATGCACTCGAGCGCCTGCGTCCGCTCGCCTCCGACGCGCTGCTGGCGATGTTCCAGCTGGTGATGACCGAGGCCGTCGAGGACCGCCTCGGCCGCGAGGTCGAGCGCATTCAGCAGCGCAAGCGCCGCTAGCGGGCTGCGATCGTCAGGCGACGAGTCGCAGCTCGCCGCGCTCGACGAGCTTCTCGCGCAGCGTCATCGTGTCCAGGTCGGCCGGCTCGGTCTCCGCCATGAACTCGGAGAGCAGCGCCGCGAACTCATGCGGCTGCTCGAGTTGCGGGAAGTGGCCGACCCCTTCGAGCATCTCCAGGCGGCTGCCCGGCATCGCCTCATGCGCAGCGCGGCCGTGATCCGCGGGGATGACCGGGTCAGAGGCGCCCCAGACGATGAGCGATGGAACGGACTCGGCGAGGTAGAGGCGGTCGAGCGCATTGACCCGCTGGCCTCCTGCGTCGAGCACCGCGCGCATCGTCTGTATGAACGCGTGCCGTGACTCGGCATCGCCGAGCGAGGCGAACCCGCGGGCGATCTCGGCCACGTCAGTGCCGGCCTTCAGGCCGAGGCGGCCGAGCGCACGGCCGACCCCCGCCCCACCCGCGAGCAGGGTCGCGTGGGTGAGCAACGGCAAGACGAGCTCTGAACCGGGCAGCGTCGAGGCGCGAAGCATCGGATGCACCTCGCGGCCAAGGCCTCCGCTCGAGACAAGGACGAGGCGCTCGCAGCGCTCAGGGAACTGGTAGGCGAACTGCATCGCGATGCCGCCGCCGAGAGAGTGGCCGACGATCGTCGCGCGCTCGTGGCCAAGCGCCACCATCGTGTCGCGAACGGCGCTCGCATATGCGCCCAAGGAGTAATCGCCACGAGGCTTCGCCGACTCGCCATGGCCCAGAAGATCCGGCGCGAAGACCTCATGACCCGCGGCCAGGTGCGCCATTGCCGGTTCCCACTGGTCGGAGCGGCCGGTGATTCCGTGAATCAGAACGATCAGAGGGCCCTCGCCGACTCCCTCGCGACGGAAGACGACTCGGTGACCGTGAAGCTGAATCTCGCTGGTTTTTGACATGCCTGTGACTAACCCTTACCTTTATCGATGTTACATAAGCCAATGTCGTAATCAGGAGCACAAACACTTGAACTCCCCCACCGCCACCTCGGCCGATGAGCTCGTCGAACAGGCCGCCGGCGCGTCCGACCAAGACGCTGCGCCGACCTTCTCCCTCGAGCTCACCCAGGATCAGAAGGACATCCGCGAATGGGTCCACGGCTTCGCCGCGGACGTCGTGCGCCCCGCCGCCGCCGAGTGGGATGAGCGCGAGGAGACGCCCTGGCCGGTGATCCAGGAGGCCGCGAAGATCGGTCTCTACGGCTACGAGGGCCTGGCCCAGTTCTGGTTCGACCAGTCAGGCCTGACGCTGCCGATCGTGAACGAGGAGCTGTTTTGGGGTGATGCGGGAATCGGCATGTCGATCATGGGCACATCGCTCGCGGTCGCAGCGATCTTCGGCCAGGGCACGCCCGAGCAGATGGGCGAATGGATCGTCCAGTGCTTCGGCACCGCGGACGACCCGAAGGTCGCATCGTTCTGTTCGTCCGAGCCCGATGCCGGCTCCGACGTCTCGGCGATTCGCACAAACGCCAAGTACGACGAGGCCACCGACGAGTGGGTGATCAACGGCCAGAAGGCCTGGGCGACCAATGGCGGCATCGCCGACGTCCACGTGGTCATCGCCACGGTCGACCGCGAACTGCGCTCGCGCGGCCACGCCGCGTTCATCGTCCCGCCGGGAACCAAGGGACTCGAGCAGGGCGCAAAGCTGAAGAAGCACGGGATCCGCGCTTCGCACACCGCCGACGTCCACCTCGATGACTGTCGCGTTCCCGGCTCGTGCCTGCTCGGCGGCAAGGAGAAGCTCGACGAGCGCCTAGCGCGCGTCCGTGAGGGCAAGAAGGGCAACTCGCAAGCTGCGATGCAGACCTTCGAGGCCAGTCGCCCGGTGGTTGGATCGCAGGCGTTGGGGATCGCCCGCGCTGCCTACGAGTACGCGCTCGACTACGCGAAGGAGCGCCAGCAGTTCGGCAAGAAGATCATCGAGAACCAAGCGATCGCGTTCACGCTCGCGGACATGGCAACCGAGATCGATGCGGCCAGGCTGCTGGTCTGGCGCGCCGCCTGGATGGGGCGCAATCAGGTTCCGTTCCGCAACGCCGAGGGTTCGATGTCGAAGGTCAAGGCCGGTGAGGTCGCGACCTGGGTCACCGAGCGGGCGATCCAGATCCTCGGCGGCAACGGCTACACCCGGGAGTTCCCGGTCGAGCGGATGCATCGCGACGCGAAGATCTACGACATCTTCGAGGGGACGTCCGAGATTCAGCGACTGGTGATCTCACGGGCGATTTCCGGCGTACACGTCCGGTGAACCGAAGTTGAACGACATCGATACCAGCGCACTCGACCCCGCCACGGCCGCGCGCAACATCGCGGAGGCGTCCGACGAGCAGCTCGTCGAGCTCATGTCCGGCCCGATGCGGGGCCAGATTCTCGCTGAGGTCTTCGGGCGTATGTCTGAGCACTTCCGCGCGGACACCGCCCGCGACACCGAGGCGGTGATCCACTGGCGGATCGGCGGCGGTCCCGATGGCGCCGTCGACGAGTGGGAGAGCGTGATCGCAAACGGGGAGTGCGCCGTTCACGAGGGCCTTCAGGCCGAATCCGCGCGCGTCACCTTCGTCGTTGACGGGGCAGACTTCCTCCGCCTGGTCACCGGCAATGCCGCCGGCCCGACCCTGTTCATGAGTGGCCGGCTGAAGATCGAAGGCGACATGATGTTCGCCGCCTCCGCAGCCGGCCTGTTCACGATCCCGAAGGGCTAACTAAGCCGCCTCAACAGCGGCGGGGCTCCGCTTCGGCCTTCGGCCTCCGCGATCGCTAGCGGCGGGCGCTTGGATCGATCCAGAGGTCGTCGAGCACCGCGGTCGCCGGGCCGTCGGCGGTGAAGCGGAGCTGGATCTCGGTCGTGAGCGTCGTCGGATCAAGCTCGAACAGGCCCGCGCCGAGGCGGAACTGACGGGTTGGCTGCCACTCGTCATCGACGCGGATGTTGCGGTCCTGCGTGACGAGGCCGAGGGGCGAAATCACGTCAACGTGGATCCTGGAGCGGTCGCGGCGCGGCCCCTCGAACGCCTGGCCGAAGAGCCTGGCGCTCAGATGCGCGCGCGAGACGCAGATGGCCGGTGAGGTCGCGGAGGTGCCGGGCGCCAGCGACAGGGACGTACCGGTCCCCGCCGGGCTCTCGACGAGCGCGGCGCCTTCGCCAATCGTCCAGCCCGGGGCGCCGGCCTCGAAGTCACCTCCGGGAGCCGGGAAGTAGGAATTGTCGTCGCCGTAGGCGAGGAACGGCTGCGTCGACGGCGGCTCGTCCGGGCAGACGCCGATCGGCTTTGCGGCCGAAGCCACCGGAGCGGTGGCAAGGACCCCGACAAGCGCGGCGAGGACGACAACCTTCTTCACGAATTCCTCCTTGAGACGGCGGGTGGGGCCACACGCCGTGCGCGGGCCGGTATCTACCCCCTCGGCCGCCTGCGGTCGAGGCTGGAGTCAGGCCGAATAAGCGTCCAGGGGTGCCTCGACCCGCTCAAGCAGCGCATCCACCACTCGCGGATCGAACTGCGTGCCTGAATTGGCGCGGATTTCCGCGATCGCCGCCGAGGTCGGCAGCGCATCGCGATACGGCCGATCGGTAGTCATGGCGTTGTAGGCGTCGCAGCAGAAGACGATTCGTGACTCCAGCGGGATCGCCTCGCCGGCCAGGCCGTCGGGGTAGCCATCGCCGTCGAAGCGCTCGTGCGAGCTGCGGACGACCTCGCCCACATCGCGCATGAAGCCGCCGATGTTGGCGAGCATCCGCTGGCCCTCGATCGTGTGGGTCCGGATCACCTGCCACTCGGGCCCGTTCAAAGGCCCCGCCTTGTTGATGATCTGTTTGGCGATCGCGATCTTGCCCACGTCGTGCAGCAGCGCTCCGAACTCGACCAGCCGCAAGCGCTTGCCGTCGAGGTTGAGGTCGGCCGCGACCTCGACCGCGAGCTCTGCGACCCCGCGCAGATGCAGGCCGGTGTAGGCATCGTCGTGCTCGACGACCTCGCCCAGCACGCGCGCGGTGCCGCGGTAGGCATCGCTCAGCTCGAGGAGTGAGGCGAGCCGGTCGTCGCGCTCGCGTGCGAAGACCGCGAGCAGCAGAAAGAGCGGCCAGGCAAGAGCGACGGCCGCGGGCTCATCGGTCGCGGCCAGCGCCACCGCGAAGCCGACCGGCGCCAGAAGCAGGTCGACGAGATAGATCCAGGCGCCCTGCGCGAGCTGCTCGCGCAGCGACGCCTCGCCGTGCAGCCACTCGCGCACGCGGGAGGCGAGCGCGTCGCCGAACACCTGCGCGCCCAGGGCGAGCGCGAGCGTGGCCGCGCCGACCTCATCCGCGGCCGGTGACCCGGCAAGCACCAACACCAGCGCGGGGCCGACCGAAAACCAGGCGTCGCCGAAGGCGTTGAGGATCCGGGTCATATGCAGCCGGCCTTGGACGGCCTCGAACGAGCGCGCGACCACCAGCGCCGCCGCGACCAGGAGCGGAACCGATGCCGGCGGGAGCACGAAGAGGGCCGGCACGAAGGCCAGCTGGATCGGCATCGTGTACGTCGAGCCGACTTCGAAGACGACGCGGGCTCCCAGTACCAGGCCGATGAAGGCCAGCAGCGCCGTGTTGAGCTCGAGCGAGTGCTCCGGGGCGAGCACGGCAAGAAGCGTCGCGGCGATGAGGAAGGCTCCGCCGACGATCAACTCGTTGACGAGCTCGCGGTTGCCGAGGTCCATCTGCGGGCGCGCGCGCGACTGCGCCAGCAATCGCTGGACGCCGGGCCAATCCTCTGGTGTCGGACCGATTCGAAGCGTGTCTACCCCTTCGGTCCATCTATCGGGCCGATTGGCGCGGAGGTTTAGGCGATCAGTGCGGCTTCGGCAGGTCTTTGAGCGGTTTGCGCATCAGGTCCGTGAAGCCCTCGGCGCCCTCGAACGTGAGGTGCAGTCCGTCCGGCTGAAACCAGCTCGAGTGTCCGGCGCTGTACTTAACCCAATCGAGCAGGACGATCCGGTTGGCGTGCGCCTCGGCCTCCTTGCGGATGATGTCCGCATCGCTGCTCGAGCCGCCGCCGCTCTCGCGCGGCGTCACGAGCCCCAGAGTCCGCTTCTTGCCGACCAGGTCGAGCGCCTCGTGGATGTCCGACTTGGTGACGACACCGTTCGAGCCAAGCGCAACGACGACCAAGCGCGGCAGGCGATCCTTGCGCTTGAAGTCGCGGATCACGCCCATCCCCTCCGCCCACTGGCGACAGCCGTGAGCGTTCGCGCGGTAACCCGCATCGCCGAGGTTGGGGAGCGCCAGCAGCATCGGCGAGTCGCCAATAGCCAGCGGCGCGCGCCCGAAATTGACGTCTCGGCTCGGGTTCTCCTGCTCGACGCCGCCGCAGGCGGCGTTCGCGGTGGCCGTGCCCAGGGCTAGCACCGCGATCACATTCACTAGCATCGCCGCTCGCTTCAAGGGGGGAAATCTACCCACTCCGTCCCCTCCCAAGCACCTGCACTGATGCTCTTCCCGACGATCGAGTTCGCGATCTTCTTCCCGATCGTCCTCGGGCTCTCCTGGCTGCTGATGCCGCGCCAGGATTGGTGGAAGCCGTTCATCCTCCTCGCCAGCTACGTCTTCTACGCGGCGGCCGATCCGCGCTTTTGCCTTCTTCTCGGCGCCATCACGGTCGGCAACCAGATCGCCGTGCGGCTGATTGCGGCGTCCGCGGACGCTCGTCGCCGAGCCCGGATATGCGCCATCGCGGTGACCCTCAACCTGCTGACGCTCGGCGTCTTCAAGTACTACGCGTTCTTCGTCACCGACGTGGGCGACCTGCTCGATGCGATCGGCCTCGGAATGCCGATGCCGCTACTGACGATCGCGCTGCCTATCGGTGTCAGCTTCTTCACGTTCCAGGCGATCACGTACGTCGTGGACGTCAAGCGCGGGGACGCTCAGCCCGCCTCGCTGATGGACGCGGCGATCTACCTGAGCTTCTTCCCGCACCTCGTCGCGGGACCGATCGTCCGGGCGAGCGAGTTCCTGCCGCAGCTGCGCAAGCCGGCCGACCCGAACAGGGTTGCCGTTGGCGCCGGAATCGTCCTGATCGGTATCGGACTGATCAAGAAGGTCCTGATCGCCGACACGCTGGCGCGCGAGGTGGTCGATCCGGTGTTCGCGGTGCCCGAGGCCTACTTCTCTCCGGACGCAATCCTCGCCACGCTCGCCTACGCCACGCAGATCTACTGCGACTTCTCGGGCTACACCGACATCGCGATCGGGCTCGCGTTGCTGCTCGGGTTCGTGTTCCCGCAGAACTTCCGCAGCCCGTACCGCGCGACCGGCTTTCGCGACTTCTGGCGGCGCTGGCACATGACCCTCTCGCGCTTTCTGCGCGACTACCTCTACATCCCGCTCGGCGGCAACCGCGGTGGCCGCGTGCGCACCTATCGCAACCTGATGCTGACGATGATCCTCGGCGGGCTCTGGCATGGAGCCGCGTGGAACTTCGTTCTCTGGGGCGCGTTCCACGGAGCCGGCCTGACGGCTGAGCACGCGATCGACGGACGCATCGGCCGACGCACACCCGGGTGGCTGCGCTGGGCGGTCACGTTCGCGGCCGTCTGCTTTGGCTGGATCCTTTTCCGCTCGCCCGATCTCGACGTCTTCACCACCTTCCTCGGGCGACTTGTCGACCCGGGTGAGGCGACACTGTTCACCGCACCGATCGTCGCGATGATCGTGCTCGTGATCGGAATCCAGCTGCTGCCCCCGCGCCCGCTCGAACGCGCACAGGTACGGATCGAGCAACTGCGACCTGCCGTCCTCGCCGTCGCCCTCGCGATACTGATCCTGATCGTCGGCGCGACCGTGCCGAGCCAAGGCGTCCCCCCCTTCATCTACTTCCAGTTTTGATTGGCTGACCCGAGATGACCCCCAGCGAACACCGAGACGACAGCGAGATGAGCCGCTTCGACCGCGAGGGCGTGCGCAACTACAGCTCGCGCGACGCGGTCGGCGCGATCGCGCTCATCGCCGTGCTGCTCGTTCTCTTCTCCGGCGGCTCGATCCGCAACGCGGCCGCGCAGATCGATCCCGGCATCGGGCGCGACTTCGTCGAAGCGGTGGGCGGGCCGACCGAGTGGATCGCCGACCGCCTGCCCCTTCAGAGCGCGCAGCATGAGATCACCGGTGGCCTGTCCCCCGACCAGGATCTCGCCGGAGGCGGGTTCGAGGAGGCGGCGACGGCGACCACGGGAGCGGAGGTACCACCGGTCACGGCCGATGCATTCGACCCGGCCGCGATCGGCGCCGACGTGCCGCCCAAGGAAGAGCTCGAGACGCTCCTGGTCACCGGCGATTCGCTGTCGACACCGCTCGACGCCGAGATCGCGCGGCGGCTCGCTCCTGATGGCGTCGACGTCATCCGCGAGCCGCACCTCGGCACGGGCATCTCCAACACGGCGCTGGCTGACTGGGGCCAGCTCTCCACCGCGCAGGTTTCAGAGGACGAGCCCGACGCCGTCGTCGTCTTCATCGGCGCCAACGAGGGCTATGGGATGCCGGGTCCCGGGGGCAAGGAGGTCCAGTGCTGCACCCCCGAGTACGCCGCCATCTATGCGAACCGCGTCCGGCAGGTGATGAACACCTACCGCCAGGAGGGCGCTGCGAAGGTCTACTGGCTGACGGTGATGGCGCCGCGCGACCCCGACGCGCAGAAGGTCATCGACCTCGTCAACGAGTCGATTCGCGTCGCCGCGCAGCCGTGGGCCAGTCAGGTGCGGGTGGTCGACACGATCCCGACCTTCACGCCCGATGGGCGCTACCGCGATGCGATCGACGTCGACGGCGAGGAGACGATCGTCCGCGAGTCCGACGGCATCCACCTCAATGCCGCCGGGTCGTCGATCGCGGCCGAGCTGGTGCTCGACCGCATCGACGCGGACTTCGAGCGGTAGGACCGCCCGCCCGGCGCGAGCGCTAGGTGTTCTCGCCGAACGTCTGCTTGAACTTCTTCGAGCCCTTCTTGCAGGTCGCCTTGGCGCTGAACTGTGTCGGGGCCTCGTCGAGGATCTTCGTGTTGCAGCTGTAGCCGGAGACGCCGCCGCAGTTTCCGTCGGCGCCACCGTTGTTGTGGCGGCACTCGTGGAAGGCCTTGACCAGATTCTTGGCCTTGTCGCAGCTGAGGTTGCGGACCTTCAGCGTGTAGACGTACGAGGCGCCAAGGTTGCGCTGCTCGCTGGCGCTCAGTGAGCAGTCCGCCTTGGAAGCGCCCACCGTCTCGGCGGCGGTTGCGGGCATCGCTGCGATCGCGCCGATCGCCAGCACCATCATCACTGCAAGTCCGAGCCTGGTTCCCGCCTTCATTCCTACCTCCATCGTGGATTTCCCCCTGTCGGTCGCGCCGGGATTGTAGAATAGGCTCGGCGCGGACCATGGAGCTCGTCAAGGTCGACATCCTCGTCGTCGCCGCAATCGCGGCGCTGGCGCCGGTGCTTGCCGACCTGTCGCGGCGGGCGGCGGTGCCCGTGGTCGTGGCCGAGATCGTGCTCGGGATCATCGTCGGACCGCAGGTCCTCGATCTCGCCCAGACCGACGACTTCATCACCGCGCTCTCGACCTTTGGCCTCGCCTTTCTCTTCTTCCTGGCCGGAATGGAGATCGACTTCGAGCGGATCAAGGGGGCGCCGCTGAAGCGCGGTATCCAGGGTTGGGTGATGTCCCTTGCATTCGGGGCGGTGATCGCGCTGACCCTGCACCTGAGCGGAATCGTTCACGCAACCGTTCTCGTCGCCCTTGCGCTGACGACCACCGCGCTCGGAACCCTGATGCCGATCCTGCGCGACGCGGGCGTCCTCGACCAGCGCTTCGGCAACTTCGTGGTGGGCGCGGGTGCCGTCGGCGAGTTCGGTCCGGTGATCTGCGTCTCGATCATCCTGGCGGTGGAGGCGGGCGAGGCGTGGCACTCAGCGCTGCTGTTCGCCTTCGCTGGGATCGCTGTGCTGACCTCGGTCCTAGCCCTGCGAGCTCGCCCTGCGCGGGTCGTGCGCCTGGTCGCGACGACGATGGGCACCAGCGGCCAGCTGGCGGTGCGCCTGTCCGTGCTGCTGATCGTCGGGCTCGCGGTGATTGCAGCCGAGTTCGGCCTCGACGTGATCCTCGGCGCGTTCGCTGCCGGGTTGATCACGGGCATCGTCATCCGTGGGACCGAGTCCCACGAGTACCAGGGCAAGCTTGACGCCGTCGGCTTCGGCTTTCTGATCCCGGTGTTCTTCATCTCGACCGGGATGGACTACGACATCGACGGCCTCTTCTCCAGCGCCGAGTCGCTGATCCTCGTCCCTGTCTTCGCCCTGCTGTTCCTCATCGCTCGTGGCCTCCCGGCCCTGCTGCTTTACCGCCAGGACCTTGTCGCGGAGGAGCGTGTGCCGCTGGCCCTGTTCTCAGCGGCAGCGCTGCCGCTGCTCGTCGCCATCACTGAGATCGGCATGGACACCGAGCACGATGCGTCCCGAGGTGGCCGTCTCGCTGGTCGGCGCCGGGATGCTGTCGGTCCTCGTCTTTCCGCTACTGGCGCTGGCGCTACGGCGGCGCGCAGCGACGGCGCGCCTAAGCGTCGTCGCCGGAGGGCCCGCCCTCGAGCAGGGTGCGCAGGCGCTCAAGCGACTTGCGCGCCTCGCGCGCACCGGGTGCCGCGGAGAGCAGCCCGCCGGCCGCCTTGCCGAGAACGCCGCCGGGAAGCGCGAACTCGTTCTCATAGTCAAAGCGCGTGCCACCGTCCTCCTCGGACAGCCGGTAGGTCACCTTTGCGGTCGAGCCGGCCGGGCCGTCACCCAGCCAGCGGGCGACCTTTGGGCGGTCGGCCTCCTCGACGGTCCAGTCGACCTTGAACGACTTGCCGGCAAGGCGCAGCTTCTGGGCGAACGAGTCACCGGCAGTGAGCGGTCCAGCACCGGCGCCCTCGTAGGAGTCGTGGGTGGTGACCCAGCGCTCGAGCTGCGACGGGTCCATTACCGTGTCCCAAACAACACCGGGCTCGGCGGCAAGGACGATCGACTCGCGAACGCTGCGGCTCATCGCAGCGCCGCCTCGGCCCCGTCGATCGCCTCGGCGAGGACCGCGTCGATGCGGTGCGGATGCGTGGTGAAGAGCTCAGCGCCGGATGAGTCGGTGACGATGGTGGGCGTCGTCAGCCCGAGGCTGATCTCGACAGCCACGTCGGAGTCGCCGTCGGTGATCGCGCCTGCCCCAGCTGCGACCGTCGCCGGGCGGGCGAGCTCGGCCGACATCTTGATGCGGCGCGGCGGCTTGCGCCCGAGCGCGCGTGCCATCTCGTTGACGACGTCGAGGTGAGTGAGAACGTCGGGCCCACCGATCTGGACCTCGCGGCCGGCTGATTCGGGCACGTCGATCGCCTCGCGCAGGTAGGAGATCACGTCCGAGGCGCCGATCGGCTGCGTCTTGGTCTCGAGCCAGTCGGGCGCCGGCAGCACCGGCAGCCGCTCGACGATCGCGCGCAGCAGCTCGTAGGACTCGCTGCCGGGGCCGATCACCATTGCCGCTCGGAAGTAGGTCAGCGGCGGGCCATCGGCTGGCAAGGACCTTGGCCACCTCATGGCGGGCCGCGAGATGCTTGGAGGTCGACTCGTCGCCGAGCCCGCCGAGATAGACCATCCGGGAGACGCCGGCCTCTTTCGCCAGCCGCGCGAAGCGCGCCGCGGCAGCGCGCTCGATCGCGGGGTAGTTCTCGTCGTCGCTGATCATGTGGACGAGGAAGTAGGCGATGTCGACGCCCTCGAGGGCGGCGGCGATCCCGGCAGGGCGCGTGAGGTCCGCGACATGCAGCTCGCAGCCGAGGTGCTCGAGCTCGGCGGCGCGCTCGGACTGCGGGTCGCGAACGATGCAGCGGACGTCGAAGCCGTCCTCGATGAGCTGCTCGCAGAGCTGGCGGCCGATGAACCCGGTGGCGCCGGTTACGAGAATCGTTTGACCGTCAGCCGCCATCGAGTCCTTCTTCCCCGGGTCACCCCCGTCAAACGGCATTGGCGTCCTCCTCCTCGCAGGGACATCTCCGAGGCGAGTGCACCGACGCGCGACGGCGGTAGGTCGAGGCGCGCCAGCGAGCGGAGGAAGCCGTTGCAGACGAGCACGTGGATCCGCAGCTGTGTCTGGCCGTAGAGCCAGGCGCCGAAGCGGGCGAAGCTTACCGGAGCCGCGCAGCAACGGATAGAAGTTTCGGACCTCGACGCGCACGTCAACCGTCTCGAGCCCGTCGTCGGAGGCGCTCGCCTCATCGCGGCGCTGCGACGCGAATCCGCAAAAAGCCCTCGCCCGACGCGTCCCTGGCGCGCCACGAGCAGCCCCTTCTCGATCGGCCAGGTGACGCAACCCAGCCCAGGGCCGGTCTCGTATTCGCGGCGCGTGAAAGCGCAGAAGCGGTAGGCGGCGGGTGAGCAGCACCGCCGTGCGGGAATCCTCCGTGTAGACCACCCGAATCAGCCCGAGGGTGGCGTAGCTGAGCCAGCGCCAGTACGAGCGGCCCAGGCGCTCGAGGTACTCCGGCTTCCACACTCCTCCAGCAGCTCGCGGGGAATCGTGATCTCGGCCTCCTGGGCCGAGCAACGGCCCCGGTCGCCGACACGCGCTCGGACTCCTCGGCGCGGACCAGGCGCACGCGCGCGGGGCCCCTTCGCCGGCGTTGCAGCAGGATCATCTCCCCTCCTACTTAACAGGTGGAGGCGGCCCGCGACTCAGCCCGACTTGAGCAGGCGCTCGCGAAATTGAGTGGCGATACCGCCGACTCGCGAACGTCCCCTTGCGGACCGACCGCCGCAGTTGGCGGCGCAACATCGTGTCCATCATGGGGCGCGGGGCGAGCCGCAACAGCGCGTAACCCGCGGCTCCGCGGCGCGTCGTCGCGAGGTCGCGGCTGGGGGCGTCGAGAGCCGCTCGAACGAGCGTTTCCGCCGCGTCACCGACGTCCTCGACGGGCACGGCGCCCTCGAGGGTCAACCCCTCCGCCGCCGCGGCGTCGTGGATCGGCGTGCGCACGTAACCCGGATAGACGGTCGTCACGGTGATCGCGTCGCCGTGCTCGATCCGCAAGGCATCCGAATACGCGACGAGGCCGCGCTTGCTCATGCAGTACGCGGTCGCGAACGGGAGAGTCAGATGGGCAAGCCCCGAGGCGACGTTGACGACGCGGCCCCGCGACTCGCGCAGCGCGTCGATCGCCGCGGCGGTCACCCGCCACGGCCCGAGCAGGTTGATCTCGAGGACGGCCGTCGCGTCGGGGCCCGGCCGCTCGCCGGCGCTCTGTGGCAGGCCGACGCCGGCGCAGTTGATCAGCACGTCGAGGCCGCCGAGGTGCTCGATCGCTGACGCAACCGCCGCGTCGACCGATTCCTGGTCAGTGACGTCACAGGCGATGACGTCATCGCCGACCGCCGCGAGGTCAAGGCCCACTACCTGGGCGCCTCGGGCTCGCAGCCCTTCGATCGCTGCGCCGCCGATCGCGCCCGCCGCTCCGGTGATGACGACGCGCGGGCTCACGCTGGCACCTCCTCGCGCTCACGCACCTGCTCGCGACGAGCTCTGCCGGGCTCGAAGCGGCGCATCTCGCGGGCGAAGCGAAAGCTGAAGTCGGGCCACAGCGAAGTGTTGAGCCCGTTCGCGTCGAGATACCAGCTCGAGCAACCGCCCTCGAGCCAGACGGTGCCGGGCATCCGCGCCTGGATCGCGTCGTTCCACGCCCTGCTGCGCTTGCGGCTGTGACCTCGACCGCCTCGTGACCGCCGCGACTCCATGTGCGCGAGCGCCTTCATCATCCAACCGGCCTGCGACTCGGCCATGTAGACGACCGAGTTGTGGCCGAGGCCGGTGTTCGGCCCGAGCAGCAGGAACATGTTCGGAAAGCCGGCGACCATCGCGCCGCGGTGGGCCTGCGGGCTGCCCTGCCAGTGGTCGGCGAGCGTGCGTCCGCTCGCCGTCGGCGATGCGGTCGGCGATCGGCATGTCGAGGACGTGGAAGCCGGTGCCGAGGATGATCGTGTCGACCTCGCGCTCACTTCCGTCGGTGCCGACGATCGTGCGGCCGCGCACCTCGGCGATGCCGCCGCTGATCACATCGACGTTCGGCTTCGAGAGTGACGGCAGGTAGTCGTTTGCGACGAGGATCCGCTTGCAGCCGGGCAGGTAATCGGGCGTGAGCCGCGCGCGCAGCTCGGGATCCGGGACCTGGCGGCGAAGGTGTGCCTGGCCGACCTTGCGCAGAAGCGGCGCCAGCGCGACCCTGAGCATCGGGATCGCGATCGCCTCCGCGGGCCCGTAGATCGCGCTGCGCATCGCGAGCTGGACGGAGGGAAAGCGCCGATAGACCGCGCGCTCGATCCGGGAGATGCGGCGCTGGCGGCGGGGCATGACCCACGGCGCGGTGCGCTGGTACAGGTGCAGGCTCGCGACCTCGGGCTGGATCTGCGGGACGAACTGGATCGAGCTCGCGCCGGTGCCGACGACCGCAACGCGCTCGCCGCTCGAGATCGTGCTCGTGGTTCCAAGTCGCCGAGTGGAAGAGGGTGCCGTCGAACTCGCGAAGGCCGGGAACGTCGGGCAGCTTCGGCTCGTGCAGCGGCCCGGCACCGGCGATCAGAATCCGTGCGGTCAGCGGACCGCTCGAGGTCTCGAGGCGCCAGCGCCCGGCCTCGGCGATCCCAGCGGGCGCTCTCGACCTCGCACCCGAACCGGGTGTGCTCGAGCAGCCCCTCCTCAGCGGCCGTGCGGCGCAGGTAGTCGTGGATCTCGGCCTGCGGGGAGAACGTCTCGCTCCATTCCGGGTTCGGCGCGAAGGAGAACGAGTAGACGTGGCTTGGGACGTCGCAACGACAGCCCGGGATACGTGTTCTCGCGCCAGGTCCCGCCCACGTCGCGGGCACGCTCCAAGATCACGAAGTCGTCGCGACCCGAGCGCTTCAACCGGCTTGCCATCGCGAGCCCCGAGAAGCCCGAGCCGATGATCGCGATATCCGTGCTCTGAGCTGTCTGCTGCTCTTTCAAGGTCGCCTTTCCTCTTAGTTACGCCTCTGTAAGTTTCAGTTGTGTAACCTAGCACAGGATGGCGGCGGCGGCGACACGCAAGCGGATGAGCGCCGACAGCGCCGCGAGCAGCTCATCGACGTGACCAAGGAGATCGTCGGCGAGCAGCGGCTTTCACGGCGTCTCGATCGAGGCCGTCGCCCGCCGCGCAGGCATTACGCGCCCCGTCGTCTACGGCCACTTCGACGACCTCCCCACCCTGCTCGAGGCGATGGTCGACCGCGAGAGGTGCCGGGCGCTCGCGCAGCTCGCCGAGGTTCTGCCCCAACCGGCGGCGGGAGGAGCCCACGCGCGGACCTGCTCGCCGGGCTGCGTGGATACCTCGAGGCCGTCGCCGCCGATCCGGTCACCTGGCGCCTCGTGCTGATGCCGCCCGAGGGCGCGCCGCCGGTGCTGCGAGAGCGGATCACCGCAGGGCGCGATGCGGTCGTGCTCGCCCTCGCCGAGGTCGTCGCGCCCCGGACTCGGGCCGGGTAGCGCCATCGCCGGACCCGCAGCTGACGGCGCGCACGCTCTCGGCCGTCTCGGACGAGGCGGCCCGGCTGCTGCTCACCGATCCCGGCGAGTACCCGATCGAGCGGCTCGTCACCCACGCGGACTGGCTGCTCAGCCGCCTCGAGCCGTAGGGTTCCGGGCGTGGTCGCCCTGATCATCGTCTTTGCCGTGCTCGCCCTGTTCGGCGTCTTCGTCTGGCTCACGTACAACCGGATGGTCGCCAAGCGCCAGTCGACCGAGAACAGCTGGGCGCAGATCGACGTCGCGCTGCGCCGTCGCCACGATCTGATCCCGACGCTCGTCGAGGCCGTCAAGGGCTACGCGAGCCACGAGCGCGGCACGCTCGAGAGCGTCACCGCAGGCGCGCAGCACGCGCCGTCGCCGATGCCGCCGCAACGCGCCGCCGCAGCGGGCCGTCGCCGAGAACACGCTCACAGCAGGCGACCAACCAGCTGCTGGTCGTCGCCGAGAACTACCCCGAGCTCGAGGCGTCGAAGAACTTCTCGCAGCTGGCCACCGACCTGCGCGAGACCGAGGACCAGATCGCGATCACGCGGCGCGTCTACAACGACACGGTCGAGACCTACAACACGCTGATCCAGATCTTTCCCGCGGTGCTCGTCGCCCGGCTGTTCGGCTTCGAGCGGCGCGAGTTCTTCGATGCGCCGGCCGGCGCCGAGGCCACGCCGCAGGTCGACCTCTCGCCGGCGTGAGCGCGCGCCGACTCCTGCTCGCAGTCGCTCGCCGCGCTCGCTGTGGCGCTTGCGCTCGCGCCGGCCGCACTCGCCAAGAGCGCGGACATCACCGACGCCGACGTCGAGCTCGGCGCTCGCGCCCGACGGCAGCCTGCTCGTCACCGAGCATCTGACGTTCGACTACGACGGCACCTTCCAGGGCTCCTACCGCGACATCGATCTGCTCCACGGCGAGAAGATCAGGGACGTTCGCCTGCGCCAGGGCGGGACCGTCTACGAGCCGGGCGGCAACACGACGCTCGGCAGCAACGACCGCCCTGGCGTGTTCGGCGTCGAGCGGCTCGGCAGCACCTACCGAGTCGTCTGGCACTACCGCGCCAGCGATGAACAGCGCACATACGACCTCTCCTATCGCGTCATCGGCGGCGCCGTCGCCTACGACGACGTCATCGATGTCGGCTGGACGGTGTGGGGCGATCAGTGGGATTTCGACCTCGACCACCTGAGCGCGAGCCTCGACCAACCCGCAGCTCGATCCCGACAACCCCGCCTATCGCGTCTGGGGCCACCCGCGCGACGTCGACGGCGAGACCGAGCGCGGAGACGGCACCGCGACGCTCGAGGCCGAGGACGTTCCGAGCGGGACGGCGGTCGAGTTCCGCGTGACGATGCCGCGCACCGCGGACCAGGACGTGTCCGGCGCTGCGCGAGCGCGAGGGCGACGGGCTGCCGGCGATCCTCGCCGAAGAGCAGGAGCTCGACGACGACTACAACTCGCTTCGGCAATCGCTTGAAGCGCTTCGTCGAGGACAACTGGCTGGCGCTGATCCTCGGCCTCGCCGCGCTTGCGGCGCTGCTGCACGTCCCCTCGGATTGATGGCCCGCGAGCACCCAGAGTCGGTGCCTGAGTACCTGCCCGAGCCGCCCGACGACGCCCCGCCCGCGCTCGCCTACGGACTGGCGCACGAGGGCGTCGACTCCGACGACATCGTGCTCGCGACGCTGCTCGACCTCGATCGACCGCGGCTACTACGAGACGAAGGAGTCGACGACCGACGACGAGAAGCTCGACCTCGCGATCAAGGTCGAAGGGTCAGCCGACGAGCGCCCGGCTGGACCGAGCTCACCGCCTACGAGCAGGAGGTGCTCGAGTTCTTCGACCAGCTCCTCGACGGCGAGGAGGTCGCGCTCAGCGAGATGAAGGACAAGGTCCCGAAGCACTCCGACCTGTGGCGCGGGCGCTGGGAGCGGATGACCGAGAAGATCGACGCCGCCGACGACGGCCAGATCGGCTGGGATCGCAACTTCAACCCGCTGCGCTACGGGATCATCATCGTCACCGTCGCCCTGCAGGTGATCGTCGCGCTGTTCCATGCGGCTGACGACGACGGCTCGCTGATCTTCCCGCTGGGGCTTGCGGCTCTCACCTTCTTCGTCCTCGCCGCCTTGCCAGACACGTGGTTTAAGCGCATCGATCGCGCCTACGTGGATCGCTGCGCGAGCTGGAGAGGCTTTCGCGCACTGGACCGAGGACTTCCCGCGCCTCAAGGACGACCCACCGGCGACGCTCGAGCTGTGGAAGCGAATCCTCGTCTACGGGGTGGCCTTCGGCACCGCCGACCGCATGATCGAGTCCGGCCGGATCCCGGCGCCGGTCGCCGAGGCGTCGCGGACGTCCGATGGCTGGAGCGCATACGTCTTCGCCGGCTCGTTCAACAGCAGCTCGTTCAACGGCGCGGCTTCTCGAGCAGTTTCGCCTCGCAGGTCGCCCCGGAGAGCTCGTCGAGCGGCGGAGGCGGCGGCTTTTCCGGCGGCGGAGGCGGCGGCTTCTCAGGCGGCGGAGGCGGCGGCAGCTGGTGATGAGCTCGCGCGCTTGCGGTGCTCGACGTAGCCTGTCGCCCTCGAGGCGCCAGACGCCCTTGCCTGGCTTCGGCGCGCCGGCCGCGCGCAGCTCGCTGACGTTCGGCCGATACCAGGTCGTCACCGGAATCTCGTCGACGATGTGGACGAAGTCCGGGCGGTCGTCCGCCGGCAGGATCGAGAGCGCCCGCGTGACCGCGCGCGCGTCGAGCTTGCGGCCGTCGCGCAGCGCCACCGCGGCGACCGCGAGCGAGCGGCCCTCGGCTCGACGCGGGCACGGCGTAGACCGCAGCGAGGTCGATCGCGTCGACGTCGCCCAGGGCGTCGAGGATCGGAAACGACGCGACGTACCCGTGCTGGGTGCGGATCAGCGGCCTGACGTGGTCGACGAGCCAGAGGTCGCCGTCATCGTCGGCTGCGAAACAGATCGCCGGTGGCGAGCCAGGCGTCGTCGGGCTCGAACAGACCCCGCAGTGGGCTCTCGCTGGTCGAGACGACGCCGCGCAGACGCGTCAGCAGCATTCCGACCTCGCCCGGGCGACACTCGACGGCGAACCCGTCGAGACCCTCGCGCAGCCGCCCATCGGCGACGTCGTAGGCGGCGAGCCGGATCTCGGCGCTGCCCGGCAAGCGGCCGACCCTTGCACGCCGGGCTTCTCGCCGCTGAGGTTGACGAGGATCGCGTCGCCCTCCGTGGACGCATAGAACTCGAGGATGGTCGCCGGCGAGAAGCGCCGTGCGACGCGGCGCCAGAGCCCACGTGGCATCCCGGCGCCGATGAACAGCCGCACCGGGTGGTGGTGCTCGGCTGGATCGTCGGGCGCGTTTGCGATCTCGCGCAGCATCGTCCACGTGTAGGAGGCGACGGTGATCCCGTAGCGGCGCACCTCGGCCCAGAACGTCGCCGGATCGAAGTCGCGGGCGATCGCAAGTCGCGAGCCGCCGGCGATCGCGCCGCCCATGCTCATCAGCAGCCCAGACGGGTGGTAGATCGGCGTGACCGCGTAGATCGTGTCGGCATCCGACAGCGCTGCGGCCGAGGCGGTGGCGAACGCGGATAGCGCCCAGCGGCCGTTGGTGATGCGGTTGGCGCGGGTGCGCTCGCCCTCGCCGGTGAAGAGGATGAAGGCGAGGTCGCTCGCGCGTCCAGGATTGGCCCGGTACCAGGCCGGCAGCTCGACCAGGTCCGGATCGATGCGCTCCATGTCGATCACGCGCCTGCCCGAGGTCGCGATCCTCTCCCCCGCCGCCCAGCACGAGCACCTCGCCCTGACCGTCGGCGCCTCAGCCGCACGGTCGGCGAGCTCCGGGTCGGCGACGATCCGCGTGACCTGACCGAGCTCGGCCTCGTGTGCGACGGGCCCGTCCGGGCGCATCAGCACGGCGACGGCGCCGAGGCGGTTGAGCGCCGCGACCACCGTGAGGCCGCTGGGTCGCGTGGCCATCAGCACGCCGACGTGCTCGCCCTGGCGGACGCCGAGCGAAACGAGCCCGCGAACGACGTTGTCGATCCGGCGCTTGACCGCCTCGTGCGAGTAGGCGCGGTCCTCGAACAAAAAGAAGTCGGCTTCCGGATGGTCCGCCGCCTGCTCGTCGAGCAGCAGGCCCGAGCGACACGCGGCGTCCCCGGCTTCAGCCGGCCGAGCCGGGCAAGTCGCGGGAGCTGGCCGGTGACCTCCTCGGCCAACACGCGCACGCCACCCGTCGCGCGCGAGGCGGCGCCGGCGAGCGAGCGGGCGAGCCCGCTGCCCACCCCGGCGAGCAGCTCGAGACCGACGCCAAGCCGCGTCCCGACCCCGGCTGCGTCGGTCTCGGGAGCGTCGGGGTCGACGCGGTGGATCGAGCTCGGCAGCTCGCCGTCGCCGTTGCGCCAGCGAGCCCAGGCGGCGACAGCCGGCCACGTCGTCTCGGTTGCGGCCGAGCCGACCACCAGGCCGAAGTGCCCGGCGCGCAAGCGCCATCTCGTAGATCTCGGCGCGAGGCGCGGCGCGGCCGATCGCCCGCACGGCTGGCGTCGGCGCGATCTCGTCGACCTCGCCGACGACGGTGAGGACCGGTCGGCCGATGTCGGCCAGCGTCACGGTGCTGTCCTCGATCACGAACCCGCCCTGAAGCATCCGGTTGTGGGCGATGAACTGGCGCATGAAGTCGGCGACCGCAGGACCCGGCCATGCCACCCATCCCTCCCCCATCAGAAAGCGCCGCTGGCGCTCGCGCGGCAACAGCGCCTCGCGGTCGTGGAGCTGGCGGACGAAGTCGAGTCGCTGGCGCAGCGCCTTGACCGGGTCGAGCAGGCGAAAGCCGGTACGGCTCATCCAGGCGGGCACGTTGCTGCGCCCGAAGAGCTCGGCGAGCGACACCGGCGACCTGCTCGGCGACCTCCTCCGGGATTCCCAGCGGCAGCGCGCCGCGTGTGTCCACCGGGCTCCCGAAGGTGATGACGCTCTCGATCCCCTTGCCGCGACGGAAGGCGGCGGCCTGGTAACAGAACATCCCGCCCTGGGAATAGCCCGCGAGATGGACGTCCTGCCCGGTCGCCTCGCGCACCTGATCGATCGCATCGGAGACGGCGACCACGTGATCGGCGAGGGTGCGCTCGAGGCCACCCTCCTCGCGCTCCGGCGCGCCGAAGTCGACCACCCACGGATCGGTCGCGTTTGCGTGAAGGACGCTGACGGCGCTCGAGCCGGGAGAGACGTCGTAGATGTCGGCGGCCAGCATCAGCGGCGGGATCAGCAGGATCGGCGGGCCGGTCGCCTCAGTCGGGTAGTAGTGGCGCAGCCGGAACGTCCGCTGCTCGGTGACGACCTCGTACGGCGATGCCTCCTCGCCGGTTTCGAGGCCGCCGAAACGTGCGACCTCGAAGGCGTTTTGTGCGGCGGCGGCAAGGCTCGACGCCGACCGCGAGATCTGCGACGGGATCATCCCCATGTGGCGTGAAGCTAGTTCATGGCGATATACGCTGTCGCGGCTCGTCATGCGCCGACTAATCACATTCGCACTCGTCATCGCCTGCGCGCTCGCAGCGACAGCCCCTGCCGAGGCGGACGTGCGCCCCGGCAAGAAGCCCGGGCTGCACTCGGTGATCTTCGTCGGCAGCAACTGGGATGGGACGGTCGACGTCCTCCACCCGCGCGGCAAATTCCGGCGGATCGCGCGCATCAACGTCATCCCCGACCTCGAGGAGCGGATGGCCGAGATCGTGCTCAACCCGGTGCGGTTCGGATACTTCCTGGCAATCCGCGAGCTGGTTGGCGAGGGCAACGACCAGTTCGTCGATGACATGTACTCGACGAATGACGGTCGCACGCTGATCGCGTCGAGGCCGAGCCTCGCCGACGTCGTCGCGATCGACATCGCCAGCGGTGAGATCAAGTGGCGCTTCGTCGTCGCCGGCCAGCGCTCAGATCACATGGCGATCTCACCCGACGGCAGCCAGGTTGCCGTATCGGCCTCCACGGGCAACGTCGTCCACATCCTCGACACGCAGACGGGTGAGGAGCTCGGCTCATTCGAGTCCGGCGACTCGCCGCATGAGAACACCTACTCGGCCGACGGCAACCGCATCTATCACGCCTCGATCGGGCTCGTGTACACGCCCGCCGACGACCCCACCGTCGATACGAGCAAGGGCGACCGCTGGTTCCAGGTCGTCGACGCGAACACGTTTGAGGTGCTCGAGCGGATCGACATGGGTCAGAAGCTCGCCGAGGCGGGCTACCCGGACAAGAGCTCAGCGGTGCGCCCGATGGCGATCTCAAAGGACGAGCGCTTCGCCTACTTCCAGGTCTCGTTCTTCCACGGGTTCGCGGAGTACGACTTCAAGCTCGACAAGGTCACTCGCGTAGCGAACCTGCCGATCGCCGACGACGTGGTCGACATGCCGCGCGAGCAATACCTGCTCGACTCGGCTCATCACGGCATCGCGCTCAGCGGCGACGGCAAGCGCCTCTGCGTCGCCGGCACGATGTCCGACTACGCGGCGATCGTCTCGCGAAAGAGCTTTCGCTACAAGCTGATCGAGGCGGGCGAGAAGCCGTATTGGTCGACAACCAGCGCCAACGGCCGCCGCTGCTTCGTCTCCTGGAGCGGCACCGACAGCATCTCGGTGATCTCCTACCGAAAGCGCAAGGAGGTCGCCCACATCCCGGTCGGCGATCACCCGCAGCGAATCCGGATGGGAGTCGTGCGCACCAGCTGGATCGAGTCGCTGCGCTAAGCGACTGCCATCGCCAGCATCGCGACGTCGTCCGGCACGGCGTCGGCGCCGTATTGGTCGGCAAGCCGGTCGAGGCAGGCCTGTGCTCCTCCCGGGCAGTCGGCGAGCCGCCTCTTCAGCTTTTCGAGCGCCTGGAAGAGGTCGTCGCCGCGGCGCTCGATCAGCCCGTCCGTGTAGAGCAGGAGCAGGCTTCCCGGTGGTAGCTCTGCCCGCTCGGTAACGAAGTTGGCCGTCTTGAGGATCCCGACGGGCGGACTGCCCACGCCGCGCAGCTCCTCGACCCGCCCGTCAGGAAGACGCAGCAATGCCGGCGGATGACCCGCCCGCACGTACTCGGCCATGCCGGTCTCGGGGTCGTAGAGCAGGTGAAAGACCGTAGTGAGCTCGGGCCGGTCGCCCTCCTTGATCAACGCGTCGAGGCGGGCAACTGCCTCCTGCGGCGCATGACCATCGGCGACGAAGCCGCGGAGCGCCGGGCGTACCCGGCCCATGATCGACGCGGCGCGGATGCCGCGCCCGGCGACATCGCCGATCATCACCCCGACCCGCCCATCGGCACACCTCACGACCTCGTACCAGTCGCCTCCCACCTCGATGCCGGGAGCCGCTGGTTCGTAGCGCGCCGCGAACTCGAGTCCCGGGACCGCGGGCAGGGAGTCCGGCAACAGCGAGCGCTGAAGCAACACCGCCGCCTCGTGCTCGCGGCGATAGAGCATCGAGTTGTCGATCGCGAGCGCCGCCCGCCGGGCGAGGTCCTCGGCGAGCTCGAGATCGGCGGCATCGAAGTGCCGACCTGATTCCGCGGCGACGAGGCTGAGCGCGCCGAAGGTTCTGCCGCGCGCCTGGAGCGGGACGACCATCACGGAGACCAACCCGAGCTCGCGCATCAGCTCGAGGTGGCGATCGTCGTGGGCGGCAGCGACCAGCATCTCGTCGGTGATGTCGGAGTAGAGCTCGGACTCGCCCGTGCGAACGACCTTTGGGACACCGGTTTCTGCGTGCTCGTCGACCGGGTAGCGCTCGCGCAGCTCTTGCGCCAGATCGATCCGGAGCGGGTCCGTGTGGGCGACCGCGACGTTGCGCAGCGAGCCGTCCTCGTCGACGAGCTCAATGCCGCACCAGTCGGCGATGGAGTCCACCGCGAGGCCGGCAAGACGCCGCAATGCCTCCTCGGGGTCGAGCGACTGCGACAGCAGCTCGCTTGCTTCGGCCAGGAACGACAGACGCTTCGCCGACGTGCGCTCGATCTCGTAGAGCCGCGCCCGGGCGAGTGAGTGGGCCGCCTGCTGACCGGCTGCAGAGAGGAACGCGCGCTCCTCGTCGTCAAAGGTCTGGCGCTCCGGGAAGCTGAGCGAAACCGCGCCGAACGCCTCGTTGCCGACGGCGAGCGGAATCACCGCCAGCGAAGCAAAGCGGACCGAGCTGGCCTCGAGCGCCGGAAACCGCTGGACGAGCTCTTCAGCGGACGTGGTCCACACCGCCTCGTTGGTGCGGATCACCACCGACATCGGCAGGTCGGCCGCGAGCGGGAAACGATCCCATCCCGAGAGGCCCGGCTTCGAGTATCCGATGCTCCCGGCCAGCACGATCTCCTCGGTTCCGGGTGCGACAAGGGCGACCGCCCCTGCCGACGCCGTGAGCGCCGCAACCGCCTGCTCGAGCAACACCTCCACGGTGCGCTCCGAGGTGATCTCCTTCGAGAGCGCCGTTGTCAGAGCCTGAAGCCGCGAGGCGAGCGCCTGCGAGCGGTGCCTGGCGGTGATGTCGCGCCCGATTACCGACGCTCGCACCACCGACCCGTCGGCCGCGAAGATCGGGGACACCGTGAGGGAGACGGTCAGAAGCCTGCCGTCCTTGGTCAATCTCTCGGTCTCGTAGTGATCGAGCCGATCGCCGGCGAGGACACGCTCGAGGATCCTGATCTCCTCGCCGTGGCGGTGTGGCGGGATCAGGATCGAGATCGGCCGCCCTATCGCCTCCTCGGCGGAGTAGCCATATATGCGCTCGGCTGCGGGATTCCAGCTGGTGATGATCCCTTCGGGATCCTTGGAGAGGATCGCGTCGTCGGAGTATTGGACGATCGCCGCGTACTGCTCGGCGGTCAGCTCGCGGTTGGCATCGAGTTCCGTGCCGGTCATTGCCGTCCGCCACTTAGGGCGTCGATTGCGGCTGCGGGCGTCGGGTGAACCGAGAAACGGTCGCTCACGCCCGCGAGCTCGAGCAGCGACACGATCGGGGATCCGGGGCTCATCGCCAGGGCAACTCGATCGCCGAGTTCGTTCGAGACGCTGAGCAGCGCCTTCAGCCCACTCGAGTCCATGAAGGGAACGGCGATCAGGTCGATGACCACTGGGCCGTCCGACTGTCCAGCCGATCGAAGGCCTGAGGCAAACTGCTCGGCGCTAGCGAGATCGATCTCGCCCTCGCAGCAAACGACCATCGTCTCGCCCTCGTCTCGCGCTGAGATCTCGAGCCGGCCGACATGCGCGTCCCCGGTCATCAGGCCGCGACCTCGAAGCGCATCGAGATGGTCACGCCACCGCCGTCGGAATCGAAGCGAACATCGTGTGCGAGCTGAGCGATCAAGGAGAGTCCCACTCCGAGACCGGTGCTGTCTGGGTTCGGGAGCATCCCGATTCCGTCGTCGGCAACCACCACCAACAATAGACCGCGATTCATTCGGGCCTCGACCGAGATAGTCCCCGCCTCGCGGCCGCGAAACGCGTGTACGACCGCGTTGGTGACGGCTTCGCTGACGGCGAGCTTGACGTCGGGCGCTGAAGCGCCACTCCGCTCCGCAAGCTCGCTGACGGCGTCGCGCGCTCGCTTGATGCTGGGCGGCTCCGACGCGAGCTGCAGTTGCACGACCTCACCGGCGCTCATCTCCATCGGCGGAGTATGAACTGCGCAGCTAGCGCTTCTCGAAGACCATTCGGAAGTGATCGAGCAGCCCACGCTCGAAGCAGACGCTGTTGGCGCTGACACCCGAGGTGAACGCGCGTCGAAATTCCCGGCTGGTGAGGTACTTGGGCACGAGTCGAGCCTTGACGAGCGTCTTGCGCAGGCTTGGCTCCGCGAACCGAGCGCGCCACTGCTTGATCGTCTCGATGTAGTCGAGCCGGCCGCTTTCGCTCGAGAGATGCCGCAGGTGCGGCTCGGCCGCGGTGATGACCTGCTCCTCGCCGAACGGCAGAAACGAACCCGGAAACTGGTGGCGCATCAACGCCAGGTACCACTCGTCGGAGTCGCGCGGCGCGTCGATCGTGGCAAGGTCGGGATCGTCCTTCAGGTTGTCGCCGAACACCATCGTCTGCAGGTAGAGACGGCCGCCGCTCGGAAGCATCCCCGCGACCTTCGCGAACAGATCCGAGTAGATCTGCGCCTGGCGCCCGGCGCGATGGTCCTCGGGTGAGCAGAAGTGTTCGAACGCGCCGAGGCTGGCGATCGCATCGAACTGCCCGAACGCCTCACGGTCGACCTCGCGCGCGTCCTCGATCCGCGCGTCGAGCCCGTGGCTCCGACAGGAACTGGCCTGCGCGGACGAGAGCGTGACGCCGATGCCAACGCCCTCACGCTCGCGGATGAAGGCGAGCAGCGGCCCCCAGCCGCAGCCCAGGTCGAGGACGCGACGACCGCGGTCGATCCCGATCTGGTCGGCGACGAACTCGTGCTTGCGTCGCTGCGCCTGCTCGAGCGTGAGCGAGAAATCACCGTCGTACTTCGCACCCGAGAAGTCGGCGAGCTCGCCGAGGCTGAGGCGAAAGATGCGATCGATCAGCGAGTAGGTGAACTCGAGGTCGCGCCGGTCGGCCATCGATCGAAGTTACCCTGCCGCATGATGCCCCAGCAAGCCACCCTCACCCTGCATGTCCTGCCCCCCTCGCACCCCTGCAAGACCGCCGAGGCGGCCCTTGCGCTGAAGGGGCTCGACTATGAGCGCGTGGTGCTCCAACCGGGAGCTCACAACAAGGAGATGGAGGCGATCTACGGAGAGGGCCGCCACACAGTTCCCGGGCTGGTCGTCGACGGCGAGCCAATTCACGGCTCGCGCTCGATCCTCGAGCGCCTCGAGACCCTGGCCCCCGACCCGCCTCTCTATCCGAGCCCGATCGCCGATCGAGTGCGTGAGGCCGAGCGCTGGGGCGACGACGAGCTTCAGGACCTGGGCCGACGCCTCCCGTGGGGAGCACTGCACTTTCGTCCCGAGGCGATGGGCAGCTTTGGGGGCGGTGGCGAGCTGGACCCGGCTGGCACCGACTTCGCGATCGCCTACGTCCACTCGTCGTGGAAGTACCACGGGATCACGGCGACGCGGCTCGCCGACGACCTTGCCGGGCTCCCGGCGAAGGTCGCCACGATCAACGAGTTCGCGGAAGAGGGCGTCATCGACGGCGAGCAGCCAACCGCAGCAGACCTGCAGATCGGCGCCACCATCCGTGTCCTTCTCACCCTGGGCGACCTGCATCCGCTGCTCACCGGGGGTGCGGGCGAACGCATCGCGCTGAAGTGGTTCCCCGACTACCCGGGCCACGTTCCGGCGGGAGCGTTCCCGTCAAGCTGGGTGCCCACCGCGGCGTGAGCGAGGGCGGCATCGAGGCGGCGAGAGCCGCCGCACGAAGTCGCTTTTCACCGGGAGCTGACGAGGTCAGCTCGACCGTCCACCGCGCGAGCGGGTCGAGCGCGGCGGTTGTGTTCGTCCACGGGTTCGGCTCGGCCGGCCACCCGTTCGGGATGCTGCCCGCGCTTCTTGCGAGTGAGTCTGCCCTCGATGGCTGGGATATTCACGAGATCGCCTACAACACCGGCCTGATGCCCGACGTCCGCGGGCTCTGGGCAGCCGATCCCGACATTCCGCTCCTCTCGACCTACCTGCGCAGTCGCGCCCGGCTCGAGCCGCTTGACGGCTACGAAAGCCTCGCGATCGTGGCCCACAGCATGGGCGGGCTCGTCACCCAGCGCGCGTTCGTTGACGACCCCGAGCTCGTCGGCAGGGTCAGCCACCTGTTCATGTTCGGCACCCCCAGCGCCGGCCTGCGGTCGGGCAAGCTGGGACGGTTTTTGAAGCGCCAGATCGCGGACATGGCCTTTGACAGTGATTTCATCCGCGACCTCCGTGAGCGCTGGAACAGCCGATTCGGCCAGCGGCGTCCCTTCGACCTCTGGGTTGTGGCCGGTGACCGCGACGAGTTCGTCCCGGCCGGCTCCTCGCTCTCCCCGTTTCCCCCCGAGGCCCAGCTCGTCGTTCCCGGCAACCACACCGAGATCGTCGACGTGCGAGCGCCCGGCACGATGAGCGAGCAGGTGATTGCCGAGGGCCTGATCGGCAGCGCCGCGCCCGCCGGGCCGTGGAACTCCGCGCGCGTCGCGGTCGAGCGCCGCGAGTTCGCGCGCGCGATCGATGAGCTGCTGCCAAACGCCGAGAAGCTGGACGAGCGCCACCTGGTCGAGCTCGCGCTCGCGCTCGACTCGAACGGCCGTCGCGACGAGGCTGTCGACCTGCTCGAGCGAACCTCGAGTCTTCACGGCACCGACGTCAAGGGAACGCTGGCCGGCCGGCGCAAGCGGACGTGGCTGGCCGCGGGTCTGCGCGAGGACGGCGAGGCGGCGCTCGAGCTCTACTCGCAGAGCCTTGCCGAGGCGCTGAGCGCCGTTGATCACGATCAGGCCTACTACCACGCGATCAACGTGGCGTTCCTCCAGCTCGCCTACCGAGACGACCGCGCCGCCGCACACGCTGCGGCTGAGG
Source organism: uncultured Solirubrobacterales bacterium (assembly GCA_963746215.1). GTDB lineage: Bacteria > Actinomycetota > Thermoleophilia > Solirubrobacterales > 70-9 > WHSW01. The sequence continues at coordinate 31,547 of CAVVAT010000012.1, read as the reverse complement.
CGGCCCTCGAGCACGCCGCCCTGGCCGAGCCCGACTTCTGGCGCGCGGCGGCTGAGGCCGAGGCGCAGCTCTACCTCGGCGACGTGGCCAAGGCAGTCGCCGGCTACGGCACGGCTGTGGCGCTGAACCCCGAGGTCCACGAGCTCGAGTCCGCGTATGCGCAGGCGTCACGCATTGCCGCCGAGCTGGACGACACGGCGCTCCAGGTGCAGCTCGACTCGATCTTTCGCCCGGAGGGCTAGAAGACGATTACGGTCGTCCCGAGCTTCGCGAACTTGTAGAGCCCGGGCGCCTCGGGCGCCGGCACCCGGACACAGCCGTGAGAGGCGGGGAACGTGGGCACGTCGGGGTATTCGTGGAAGGCGATCCCGTTGTTGAAGTAGGACGCGTAGGGCAGCCAGACCTGGAAGGGAATCGACCAGGACTGCAGCTCCTTGCGGAAGATGCTGTAGGTCCCTGACGGAGTCTCCGTGCCGGGCGCACCGGTCGACACGTGAATCGCGCGGCGAACTTTGCCGTGGGCGATCAGCAACGCCACGCCCTTCGCCCGGTAGACCTCGATTCGCTTCGATGGACCCTGCCCGCTCGGTTTCGGTGCCTTCGCCCGATTTGAGCGCAGCCGTCGTCATCGGGCCGACGACGCCATCGCGGCCAAGGCCCTCCCAGCTCTGGAAGGCGATCACGGCCTGCTGGGTGCGATAGCCGTCCTTTCCGTCGACCGCGCCCGGCGGGAGGTAGTTGAGCTGGGCCAGGCGCTGCTGTATCTCGCGCGTGTTGAGGCCCTTCTCGCCCTTCGGCTTGGCCTTCCAACCCGGACCCCCCGATGGCTTCGCGTAGTCGGCCCGTTCGACCGCGGCCTGCGACTCATCGGGCACGACCACGTCGTCGCCTGCCACCACCTTTGCGGCCTCGACATCGTCGAGCTGGGTCAGCGTGTAGGTCACCTGACCCAGGCGCGCGGCCAGCTCGGCGCGCTGCTCGCGAGCGCGATCCGCCGGATCTGCGGGGATACCGTCCATGAAGTCGGCTGAAACGGACACCGTCGCGGTCCCGTCGTCGTCGAGCGCGACTCCGTCGACGGTTGTCGATGACGGAATCGCGGTCTGCGGCTTCACGCCCTTGCTGGCGTCGGCGGCCGTCGGGCCGTCGATCAGCGCCTCGGCCGTCGCCTGGAGCTGATCGCCGTTGTCGGCGATCCTGCGATCGACCTTCTCGAACTGTTCGCCGGCCGTGAAGTAGAGCTGGACCGTGCCGGCCGGCGGCGCGGCCTCTCCCCCGCTCGGCGTTGTGGATGTCTCGGTGCTCGTGGTGGTCGTCGAGGTCGACTGGGCCGTCGTGCTCGACGTCGTCGGATCGTCCGAATCGTCGCCGCAGCCGGCAACGAAAGCTATGCACGCGAGTAATGCCGCCGCGGTCCTTCGCGATCCGTGCCCCGTCACAGCCGGAAGCGTAGATGATCGACTGGCGCGCTAGCTGATGTTCGCGGTGTTCTGGTGCGCCGGTTCGGCGACCCTCGACACGACACGATTTCCACCGCGGCGCTTCGCCTCGTACATGGCCGCATCCGCGCGGCCGAGGATGCCGTCAACGTTTGCCGAGGTGGCGCCGTCGATCATCGCGATCCCGACGCTGAGGCCCATCGGCGTCGGCGAGTCGACCACGCGCGCGAGCTGGTTTCGCGCGGTTTCGCGGACCTTTGTCGCGATGCGCTCCGCGCCGGCGATATCGATGCGCCGCAGCAGGATCGCGAATTCGTCACCGCCGAGACGGGCGACCGCATCGCCGGTGCGGACCTGACCGCGCAGCGTCTCGCCGAGACGGACGATCACCGCGTCGCCGGCGGCATGGCCAAGCGTGTCGTTGATCTGCTTGAAGTTGTCCACATCGAAGAGCAGGACCGCGCTCGAGCGCGCGTGCTGGGCCTCGTGGCCGAGTTCGAGTTCGAGCTCCGCCTCGAAGCGGCGCCGGTTGAAGACGCCGCTGAGCGGATCGTGGTCGGCGAGGTGCCGAAGCTTCTCCTCCGCCTGCTTGCGAGCCTGAATGTCGAGCAACTGCGAGAGGCGATAGAGCGGGGTGCCGTCCTCATCCCGGATGACGGAGACCGTCATGTCGACCCACACGAGCTTCCCGTCGGCGCGCTTGACACGAAGCTCGTCGCGGTAGATGTCAGTCTCGCCCGAGTAGACCTTCTCGACCCGGTCCTGAATGCGCGTCATCTCCTCAGGCTCGGCGAACTCGGTGAGCGTGTGCTTCCCCACGAGCTCATCCGGCTTCATCCCGAGGAAGGCCGCCAGCGGCCGGTTCGCCTCCAGGATCCGGCCGTCCAGGCCGACCAGTGCGATTCCGGCGAAGGAGTCGTCGAAGATCCGGCGGAAGCGCTCGCGCGCCTCGCGACGGGCCCGATCGGCCTCGCGCCGACCCGTGATGTCGCGAGCGACGGCATAGATCAGCTCGGTCTGCGTATCGACGCGCGATGACCATTCGAGCCAGCGGTAAGCGCCGCTCTTGGTCCGATAGCGGTTGGTGAACGTCGCGGTGGCGTTCCCCTTTATCGCGCGCTCACTCTCGGCGATGGTGTACTCGCGGTCGAGCGGGTGAACAAACTCGATAAACGGCTGGGCCATCAGTTCCTCGCGGCTCCAGCCAAGCGTGCGCTCCCAGGCGCCGTTGAGATGGACAAGGCATCCTTCGGAGTTCGCGGTGCAGAGGAGGTCGCCGGACAGCTCGAAGTGGCGCGCCCCCTCGCGGAGACCCCGGGATGCGTTCCTCAGGCGATCGCCCATCCACCCGGTGAGCGCGCCGACAACGATGAAGCCCGTGGCGCGGGAGACGTAGCTTGCGATCGGCAGGGGGTCGCCGGTCAGGGCGAACGCGGTCTGGGTCAGCGTCAGCGCGACGAGGCCCGCGGCCACCCCAGCTACGAGTCCGTACTCGATCGCGAGAAGCGCAAGTGGCACGAAGAAGAGGGTCGCCACACCGGACTGGGCGTCGTGCACCGCCAGGCGCAGCGCGAAAATCGCGATGAACATGAGGATGGACAGCGCCAGGACCCAGCGGCGCGGGCGCATCGAGGCAAACGACTTCGACATATTTTGGGTATCGGCCGCGCTCGCTAGCCCTTTAGGTAGTCCCTACGTGCGTCGGCTTCGGGGGATCCGCGCCGCAACAGCTCGAATCGCCGCCGCGAAGGGCTCGTCGGCCGCCTGGGTAGGCGTGTCGAGCTCCTCAAACGGGCGGATATCTGGGTCCGCGGGGTCCCGCTCGGACTTCCACGCGACCCACACGTCGTGCACGTCGGCGGCTTGGGTCTCCTCGCCCTTGACCAGCACGAGCACGGCGTAGAGCCGAAAAAGCGCGTCCGCTTCCGCCTCGGGCAGTGCCGGTGGCGGCAGTGCGGCGCGCACCTGCGCCGCGATCTCGTCCAGGTACGACAACCCCGCTAGCGACGGCCCAGGCGAGGCTTGCGCTTGAACTTGTCCTTGTCGGGGGTTGGGTCGACGGTGCTCCCGTTCACGGCCGCCACGAGGAACTTGTGCTTGCCGATCGGAATCCGGACGACCTTGACCGGCGAGGTGCAGGCCTGGTACTTGGTCCTGTCGATCTTGCAGATGAAGGTCGCGCTCGGAACGTTCGATGTGAATTTGTAGGTGGCGCGCTTTCCGAAGATCTTGTTCTTCGGCTCCTTCGTGATCGTCGTCTCGGGCACGATCGGCGGGTTCGCACCCACCGCGGCGAGCGCGTTGACAAGCCCGGCGCCGACGTCGGCGGGGCCGAACGAGCCAACGGGCACCGCGGTTGCCGTCTGCGCGCCAATCACCTGGCCGGGGGATAGGCCGGGATTGGCCTGCTTCTGGAGGGCCGCGACAGCAGCGGCGTGCGGGGCCGCGGCCGAGGTTCCCGAGAAGCGGGACTCGCCGGTCTGCGTCGGCTGAAAGAACGTCGTCAGGGTGTTGTCAGTCGCCGCCAGGTCCGGTTTGTTGAGGACCTGGGGAGTGGCGAGTGGCGCCGCGGGCGTGGTCCCGCTGACGGGCCCGTGGTAGTAAACGACTGGCCCGCGCGACGAATAGGTCTCAGGCATATTGGCGTTGTCGTAGGGGATCGCGGCCGTGCTGACGGAGTTTGCCCCACCGTTGTGCCCGAAGATGGTCGGCCCGATGACATCGGAACCGGTCGGGGTGCGGTACTCGATGTCGGCGAGGTCCGGGCGCCCGAGGATGAACTTGAAGCGCGGGGTCCCCGACGGGGTGCCGGAGTCGCGGTAGACCACGATGTCGTACACGTGTGGCGATGAGTCCGAGTTCTGGACGTTCATCAACTCGAACGGCTTCTGCGTCTGCAGGTTGTTCTCGATCGACTGGCCGACGAAGGCGCCCACCGTCACGTCATAGGCGTAGACGTCGAGGTCGGTGGTAACACCATTTCGTGGTTCGGCCCACTGCATGTTGATCTGCAAGGCGGATCCGCCGTTGAGGAAGAGCCGGTAGTTGAAGTCGTTTGGGGCGCCGGCGTTGAAGTCCTCGCACGTTCCGCCGATCCCGAGGCAGTCGCCGGAGGGCCGGAACGCGGGCGACTCGAACGAGTTGACGTTCTGGCCGGCGATGATCCTGTTGCTGTTCGCCGCGGAGGAGTAGTAGGGAATCCCGGCGGCGGTGACCTCGTTCACGGCGGTGCTGATCGGGCCCTCCTGGAAGAACGGCTCGTCGAAGTAGGTGATGTCGTCGACGATCACGGTCGACCCGGCGGTGCGCAGGGCACGGACGTTGTTGGCCATATCGTCGGCGGTGGTACCTGAGCTCGAGAACGCGAGCTGGGCGCCGGGGGCGAGGTCGTGGACGAGCTGGGCCATGCCACGACCTTCATCGCTGATCGACGCAGGCTTCTTACCTTCGACAAGCACCTGAACGGGAGTCGTGTACCCACACGGGTTGCCGGGGCCCGGCAGGTCGCCGGTGGCGATGTCGTTGCTGGCACGAGTCGGGAGGTTCTCGCCGGCGTCGAAGGAGTCCGAGAGGATCCCGACCTTCTGGCCGGTTCCGTCGACGCCGAACGTCTGGCGGGCGGCGGCGGCCTGCATCTGCGAGTCGGCTTCAGAGGTGATCGAGCCCCGGCAGGTGCCCTGCTTGGCTTCGATGCCGCTCGGTAGAGCCAGGCGCGCGGGGTTCGTTCCCCCGGGTCCGCCGACGCGCGCGACCATCGGGGCGAGGGCCTCGGTCACCGACTCGACGCCTGGAACTCGCGCGACCTCGATCAGATCAGAGGGCGCGACGGCGAGATCGACCGTCCCGAGTTCGCCGTTGTTGCTGACGATTTCGGCGCCGGCCGCACGCAACCCATCGAGCAGGCGCGGGGTCACCGCGTCGGCGCGCGCGCTGACGATCAGCCGCTTGCCGTCGCGCTGCAGGCTGCCGGCACCGGCCGGGGACAGGCTGAGCTCGCCGGCCTGAACCGCCTTCGGCTCATCTGCGAGCCCGTTCGCGAGCGCGGCGAGTCGGGGCGAGAGGCCGGCGTTGGTGCCAGGAGCGTGCTTGTCGATCAGCCCGGTAAGCGCATCCGGCGCGAATGGAGCGGACATCGGATCGGAGTCCGATGCGGCGGCCGGGACCGCGGCCGCGATGATCGCGGCGAGAACCGTGACGGCCCCCGCAGTGGTCCGCACGCCAGCCCGGGTGTTGGTTCGCTCGAGGTGTCCGTTTCGCATCCTTGCTCCCTTTCGCCTTCGCCCTGCGCTGGGAACTTATCGCGCGCGGGCAACTGCGCCAAGCAGCCGACGACGCCGTTAGGCTCGCAGCCGCTTCTGGGGGACAGTGCGAGAGAGGAGCACTTTGAAGTTGGTGATCGGAATCGTCCGCTTGGAAAAGGCGAACGACGTGCTGGAGTCGCTGTACCGCGCCGAGGTGCGCGGCGTGACGATGAGCCGAGTCCGCGGACACGGCGGTGAGCTCGAGCGCGTGGAGACGTATCGCGGCACGACCGTGCAGATGAGCCTCGAGGACAAGATGCGCTTCGAGATCGCCGTCTCGGACGATTTCGTCGAGCCGGCGGTCGAGGCGCTGTGCAGCGGCGGGCGCACCGGCGAGGTCGGCGACGGCAAGATCTTCGTTCTCCCGCTCGAGCGCGCGATTCGCATTCGCACGGGCGAAACGGACGTCAGCGCGGTTACCCCGGTCAAGTCATGACCGCGCTTCCACTCGCGGCCGTGGCTGAGGTCGATACGGGCGATACCGCCTGGATGCTCACTGCGACGGCACTCGTGCTGCTGATGACGCCTGCCCTCGGCCTGTTCTACGCGGGACTCGTCCGCGCGAAGAACACGCTCAACACCTTCATGATGTGCATCGCCGCGCTGGCCATCGCTGGCGTCCTCTGGGCCTTGGTCGGCTACTCGCTGGCGTTCGATGGCGACGGCTCGCTGATCGGCGGTTTCGGCCATGCCTTCATGAACGACGTTGCGTTCACCCCGCGCGACGGAACGACGATCCCCCACCTGCTCTTCATGGTCTTCCAGGGGACCTTCTGCATCCTCACCGTGGCGCTGGTTTCCGGAGCTGTGGTCGAGCGGATGCGCTTTGTGCCGTTTCTCGTGTTCGCCGGCCTCTGGTCGCTGCTGGTCTACGCCGTGCTTGCGCACTGGTCATTCGGCGGCGGCTGGCTTCAGGCGAACGGCACGCTGGACTTCGCCGGCGGCGTTCCGGTCGAGATGGGCTCAGGGTTCTCGGCGCTCGCGGCGGCGTTGGTGGTCGGCGCGCGCAAGGATTACGGGCGCCAGGCGCTGCTGCCGCACAACGCGGTCTTCGTCCTGCTCGGCGCGGGACTGCTGTGGTTCGGTTGGTTCGGGTTCAACGGCGGCAGCGGGTTCTCGACGGGTAACTCCGGCGTGCTTGCGTTCACCAACACCCTGCTGACCCCGGCGTGCACGCTGACCGTCTGGTTTCTTCTCGACCTGATCAGGGGTCGTCAGGTGACCGCAATCGGCGCCGCCACCGCGATCATCGTCGGTTGCGTCGGGATCACCCCCGCGGCGGGCTTCATCAGTCCCGGCTGGGCGATGGTCCTTGGCGCCGTCGCGGCGATCCCGAGCTACCTGGTGATCGTTTGGCGGCCGCGGACACGCGTGGACGAGACGCTCGACGTTCTCGCCGCGCACGGCATCGCCGGCATCACCGGGATGCTGTTCATCGGCTTCTTCGCCCAGGTCGACTGGAACGGGATTTCCGACGGCCTCTTCTACGGCAACGCCGAGCAGCTCGGCTGGCAGGCGATCGCCGTTGCGGCGACGCCGGTCTACGCGTTCACGATGACCTACGTGCTGCTGCGAGTGATCGCCTTGTTCTCACCGCTGCGTGCGGGTGAGCGCGAGGAAGCGATCGGCATGGACATCCTCGAACACGGCGAGGAGGCATACGCCAGCGGCGAGGGCGCGATCCTCGTCCGGCCTGAGGAGGAGTTCAAAGCACGCGTGCCGGTCGCCGATCCGAGGTGATTCGCCGTTTGTCGGGCCCTAGAATCGGGCCCACGCGGGCGTGGTGTAATGGCTGCATGCGAGCCTTCCAAGCTCTCGGTGCGGGTTCGATCCCCGCCGCCCGCTTCCTCACTCTCGAGATACGTCCGAACCACCTATACGGTGGCTGAGACGTAAGTCGGCGGCGGTTTCTCCCGTAGACTGAGCCCGAATTCGGGGCGTGGCGCAGTCTGGTAGCGCACTCGGCTGGGGGCCGAGCGGTCGCTGGTTCGAATCCAGTCGCCCCGATTAGTTCAAGAACGGAACGACTGCCGCGCCCGTTACGACCTCGCGACGGTGCCGGTCTCCGGCAGCGCCCGTCTGTGGCGGGTCCCTCGCCGTATCAGGAGGGGTCGGCGGCAGACCGCGACGTTTACGTCCAGTTCATCGGCAGCTGAGCGAGGCAGGGATTGCGCGGCGTGGGATCAGCCCACGCCGCGCGACCTCCCTGCGTTCCCCCACGGCGCGGCGGTTACCGTGAGTGATGCGGCCGATGAAGACGACAGAGCGCCACCGAGGTGACCCAGACCCTCGAGCAGCCGGCGCGGCTCGCGTGGTGGCCTTGGCTGTTGCGACCGTCTTCTGCGTGGTCGCAGGGAGCTTTCTCGGCTGGCGACTCGCGGACCCCGCCACGACCGACACAGCGGTTGGACGCGTTGCGTTCGACATCCGCGCCTCAACCGGCGGCGAGGTCCACGGCTACATACCGCTGGCCGGGTGGGGCTTCAGCGCCGACGCGATCGATGGGCCATTGGAGATCCACGCCGAGCTCCGCACGCTCAATCGCGAAATGATCGCGCGTGCCGCGAGGGGCGACTCGGAAGTCCTCTCCGATGCCGAGGGTGACATCGCCCGCGGCGCGGTCGATGCGCTACTACGGGCTACGGCCTGGGCACTGGCCTGCACCACGCTTCTGCTTCTTGTGGCGACAGCGCTCTGGCGCGCGCTACGACCGCGCTGGATCCTCGTCGCGGCAGGGGGCCTTGTGGCCTTTCTCGCTCATGGGGTGGCTCTGGGGCTGACCTACTGGACGTTCGATGAACAGGCCCTGGAAAAACCAACGTTCTTCGCTCGAGGCGCGGAGCTTCAACGAATTCTGGAAGTGACAAGCGGACAGCCCGTGACGAGCGAGTACGGGCAGACGATCGCGGATGTCCTCGAGAGCGTAGGCCTGGTCCTGGCCGACGCCAGGCCGGCGGCTCGGGTTCGTGGCCGCGAGATCTTCACGGGCTCTGATCTCCACCTCAACCCGCTCGTGATCGAACCGACCGTTAGCTTCGTCGAAGGCAAGCCGCTGCTGCTCGCTGGAGACTTTGGCCAACGCGGAGGTCCACTCGAGACACGGACGTTCGCCCCGCAGGTCGCAGCGCTAAGTGAACCCGTAGTGGCCGTTTCGGGCAACCACGACACCGCACGGCTGATGGGCGCGCTCGAGAATCGCGGGGTCGAGGTACTGAGAACCGCCGGTCCTGGCCTCGACGTCAGAGTCGTCGACGGCTTGCGCGTCGCCGGGTTCCCAGACCCGCTCGAGTGGCAGGGCGCCGGGAATCCTGAGGACCGCCCCGTGACCTTCGATGACCTCGATGACCCCGACGGCGCTTTCGACGACGCACTTACCGAGCTTACGACCGCCTTCGATGCGACCTCGCCCCGTCCGGACCTACTTGTGGTTCACCAAAACGCATTCGCTCAAGCGCTTGCCAACCATCTGTACGAGCGAGGCGACCAGAAACCACTCACGATCGTGACTGGCCACGACCACCTTCAACATGTTGATCGATACGGGGCAACGATCGTCGTTGATGCTGGCAGTCTGGGCGCCGGCGGGGTATTTGGCGTCGGGGACGCTTCAGCCGGTCTGGCGAGGCTTCAGTTCGCCCCCGACACGCCCGAACTTCGGGCGGTCGACTTGATCGCGATCGAACCGGTCAGCGGAGCTGCGAGCGCGCTCCACGTACCCGTCGCCACTATGTGCGCTGAAGGCGCGACCTGCTCGGTAGAGCCATCGGTCGCAATACCGGAGCCGCCTGCGGACTGACTTAGATTCACTGTTGCGGCTCATGTAGCTTCGCCGCGATGCGGGTGGGACAAGTTAAGCGCGGCGTGGTCGACCCGGTGACGGAGTTCCTGCGGACCGAGCAGGGGGGCGGATTTGCGCTCTTACTAGGCGCGATCGTGGCGTTGGTCTGGGTCAACGTCGGCGGGGCTGGTGGCTACGAGTCTTTTTGGACGACCAACCTTCGCGTCGGCCTAGGGGACGTCTCGATCACGGAGGATCTTCGGCATTGGGTCAACGATGGCCTGATGGCGCTGTTCTTCTTCCTGATCTCGCTCGAGATCAAGCGCGAGCTCGTAACCGGTGACTTGCGCGACCCGAAAGCGGCGGCACTGCCGATCGTTGCGGCCCTCGGAGGCGTGGTGCTGCCAGTCGCGATCTTCCTGGCGCTCGCCGGGGGAGGTGATGCCGCGCAGGGCTGGGGGATCCCGATGGCCACTGATGCTGCTTTCGCGATTGGTGTTCTAGTTCTGCTTGGGAACCGCGTCGGAGTCGGAGTGAAGCTGCTGCTGGTCACGATCGCGGTGGTCGACGACGTAGCCGCGATCTGCGTGATCGCGCTCGCATACACAGAGACGCTGTCCTTGGGTTGGCTCGGTTTGGCTGCTTTGGGTCTGGTGGCCATCGTCGTGATGCGGCGGCTTGGCGTGGTGCGTGTCTTGGCCTATGTGCCGGTGGGACTTCTGATCTGGGTGGCGATGTTGGAATCCGGGGTTCACGCGACCCTCGCCGGAGTTGCCGTGGCGATGCTCACGCCCGCTCGGCCGATCGAGGGGCGGAGCGTGGTGGAAGAGCTGGAGGAACGCGTCCATCCGATCACGAGCTTTTTCGTCCTGCCTTTGTTCGCTCTCGCGAACGCCGGGGTCGAGCTCGGCGGCTCCGCACTCTCGGACCCGGTGGGCCGTGATGTCGCGATCAGCGTGGCTGTTGCCCTCGTGGTCGGGAAGTTCGTCGGGATTACGGGGGCAACGCTCACAGCCCTGCGTCTGGGTATTGGGAAACTCCCGGACGGAGTCGACCGCCGCGGCCTTTTCGGGGCGGCGGCACTCGCCGGCATCGGTTTCACGGTGTCCTTGTTCATCACCCCGTTGGCTTACACGGATCCAGTCTTGGTCGAGGCCGCGAAGCTCGGCATCCTGGCTGGGTCAGTGATCAGTGCGGCGGTTGGCATCGCGATCCTCGCCCCAGGCGGTCGGCACCCCTCGCAGGAGTAGAGCCCCACGGCGCTCGACCGACGTGATGTCTCCTCGCCTGTCCTGGTCCGTGCGTCAAGGCCCGCTTCGGCCACTAGTAGCACCCTGATCCGCAAACGCTGAGCCGCGCTAGAGCGCGCGAACCGCGTCCTCGACCAGCGTCTGACCGCCGACGAGGTCAAATGCCTTGCCGACCGTAGACGGCGTGTCCAAAACCGCGAGCAGCGTGGCCGCGACGTCCTCGCGAGGAATCTGGCCGCTCTCGGTGAGCTGAGCCCTCGCCTCGATCAGGCCGGTGCCGGGATCGTCGGTGAGCCCACCGGGCCGGATGACCGTGTAGTCGAGGCCGCTTCCCTCCACCGCCGTGTCCGCAGCAGCCTTGGCCTCGTAATACGGGGTCATCTCCTCCGACCAGCTCTCCGGACGATCAGCGCCGATCGCGGAGACGATCAGATAGCGGGAGATTCCGTTTGCGTTTGCGGCTTCGATCAGCTTGACGGCGCCGGCATGGTCGACCGTCCGCTTGCGCTCTGGCCCGCTGCCGGGGCCGGCTCCGGCGGCGAAGACGACGGCGTCGGCGCCCGCCACCGCATCGGTGAGCTCATCACGCTCGATGTCGCACAGCACGGGCTCCGCGCCGATCGCCTCGAGGTCGCCCGCGTGGTCCGGGTTGCGGATCACTCCGCGCGCCCGGTCGCCGCGCTCAGTGAGCATCCGCAGCAGGTGCTGGGCAATCTTGCCGTGGCCTCCGACGACGACGACGTCCACGACGCCCTACTCCTCGGGCTGCTCGGGTTCGTCCGGCAGTGATGTACCCGGCGGAGTCGTGTGGCCGTGCGGCCCGGCTCCCGAGGGATGGACCAAGTCACCGCTTGTAAGGCTCTCGTCGCGCCCCTCTGATTCGAGGCCCGCTGGAAGCCCCGCGTTGGCGATTGCGTCCTTGCGGGGATCGCGCTCGCCGGTCTCCGGTTCGTCATCCATGGTCCGGAGGTACCCCGGACCAGCGAAATCAATCGATTGCGAGACCGAAGTCCGTGGTGTAGACGGCACCCGACGCGCGCCCGTCGTTGGGCGTACCGCGTGAGAAGCCGATGCCGATGTCGCGGAAGTCGTTGCTGAGGATGTTCGCTTTGTGGCCCGGGCTGTCCATCCAGGCGGCGACGATCGCACGGGGCGAGGCGTAGTCGCCGCTGCCCCAGGCGATGTTCTCGCCGAAGGCCCACCGGATCAGGCCGCCGCCGAGGTAGCCGACGCTCTCCAGGCGCTTACCGAGATCGCCCTCGCCATTGCACTCGTGGTCGAAGCAGCCGGTGCCGACCATACGGACGTTGTGGCGCTGGGCGGCCTTCTGCAGGCGCTTGTGGTTGTCGAAGGGCTTGAGACCGGCGCCGGCGCGCTCCTTGTTGATCAGGCAGAGGACCACGTCGCGTGCGGCTCCGTTGGAGAGGCTGGACGGGTTCGCGTTGGCGTTCGAGCCACACCCGCTAGCCGAGGCGGAAGCGGCGCCCGGGCCGGCAGCGAGTGCCAGCAACGTCGCGACCAGGATCCCGATCAGGGCCAGAAGAGTCTTGTGAAGGTGTAGGGCCATCGCAAGACAAGATCGGAGCTTGCGGCGAGCCGGTGAGCTCGCAACCGCGATTTGGCCGAAAGGACTAGTGCGGCTGGCTACTGCACGCGTGAGCCGAAGACCACGGCGAACGTGCCGTAGCTGTCGCCGCAGAGCTCTGCGCTGGACTCGGGCGAAACGGCAACGCCGAGGTCCTGATAGGCGGGATCGAGCATGTTCGTGCGGTCGAACGTGCTCGCCAGCCAGCTGGTGACCATCGACTGCGGTGTCGTCCCGCAGCCGGTGCTCTCCGCAAAGCGGTAGGTGGTGAAGCCGTCGAAGTACCCGGCCTTACGCAGGCGCTGCCTGAGATCGACTTCGCCGGGGCAGCGATGCGCAAGACAGTCGGTATCGATCATCGTCCGCACGTGGCGCTTGGCAGCGGTCTCGAGTGAGTCGTCGCGAATCAGCTTCGAGAGCCCTCGTGCACCGCGCTCAACGGCAACCAGGCAGCGGATCGCCTTTCGGAGGTCGGCCGCGGTCAACTCGTCGACCAGCTCGGAGGCATCCGGGCACGCGTCACCTCGCTGCACCTGAACTGCAGGGTCCGCGGGACTGGCCTGCACCGGACCCACCGTTACCGCCACAGCCGCAAAAGCGGCAGCGAGACTCACCAGAACTCCCGATTTTCGCGTCACTGAGATCCCCTCGAGAAGATTGCGCGGCCCTGCCGCCGCGCACCGACCAAAACCCAGATCCGGCGCCGTAGTTGCGGTCGCCGGGTCTGAGCTGGCACGGGGGAGCCGGGATTCGAACCCGGATTCACGGTTTTGGAGACCGCGCGTGTAGCCATTGACTCACTCCCCCAGTCTGTGCCAAGTCTGCCATGTCGGACCTAGACTCTGGTGCCTGCGGGCGTGCTGGAATTGGCAGACAGGCCAGGTTTAGGTCCTGGTGTTCGAAAGAGCGTGTGGGTTCGAGTCCCTCCGCCCGCATCCATCGTCGCGCCTGACCGCCCGAGCGCTTATGCTTGGCGCGATGGAGCAGACGCGCTGTCCGTCAGGGGTACGAGTTGTGGCGGCCGAACCGGGAGAAGGCCGAAACAAAGACGATGAAGGCTGTCGTCGCTTTCGTCCTGCTCGTCAGTGCCGCTTTGCTGATCATCATCACCGTCGGCGGCTGGGAGCGACTGCAGGGGCCAGCGTCGCGTTTATGACGCTCGGATGGGCTGGCCTCTACATCCTGTTCGCGTTTCTCGTGATGCGCTGGAACCGCGGCGTGCTTCCGGTTGCCGCAGCCCTCGCAATCATTCTCGCGATCTTCGCCGCAATCGCGGCACCTGAGTGGTTCGCCCGCTCCAAGGACGGCCTCGAGTCACCGGCGCTCCCCGAGGACCTTCTCGGGACGCTGACCCTCGTCGTCGTCCCGGTTCAGCTGATCCTCGTGATCGTCGCGATGGTCGGCTTCAACCAGGAGTGGCACGTCGAGGAGGAGCGCCCGATCGGTGGCGGCCCGCTCCACGGCGAAACTGGCGGCACCGGCTCGTCGAGCCCGCCCGCCCCAGCCGCGGCCTGAGCGCCGCGGCGCTAGAACAGCGCCGTCTGCTCCTCGCGCGGCTCGATCAGCCGCGGACCGTCCTCGCGGACGTTGTTGACGAGATCGGAGACGACTCTCGAGGTAAGGAGGTCGTCGGGCGCGCGGCCTCAAAAGCTGCCTGAGCTCATCCTCACCGGCGGTCGGACTCGAGCCAGGCGCGCCTCGAGCTCGCGATCGAGGATCACCGGCATTCGGTCATGGATCGGGCGCATCATCGCGTTCGCCTCGCAGGTGACGATCGCGCAGCTGTGGACGACCGCTCTCGCCGTCGGCGGCCGGCAGCTCCGCCCACACGCCGGCGAATGCGAAGAGGTCCTGGTCGGGGCGGCTGAACCAGACCGGGCGCTTGCCCTGCTCGTCGGTGAGCCACTCGTAGAAGCCGTCGGCGCAGATCAGAGCAGCGGCGTTCGCGGAACGATTCCGCGAATGCGGGCTGCGTCGAGATCGTCTCGGCCCTGGCGTTGATCAGCGGGCGCCCGCCCTTCTTCTCGGCCCACCGGCCCGGAACCAGGCCCCAGCGCAGTCTTCCCGAGCTCCCGGGCCCCAGGCTCCATCTCCCGTACCGCGAGCACGGGATCGGTTGGCGCGATGTTGAACCGTGGCGCGTCCTCGCCCTCGACCGACTCGAGGATGTCGAATCGCGCGCGCAGTCGCATCGGGTCCGGGTTCGTGAGCGTGTAGCGGCCGCACATATCGTCTGAATGAAAGCGACCCGGGCCGGGTAGGTGCGCCTAGATTATTCGCGCGGGGCAGGGAACCGCGCTCACCGCCCAACGGGAGGCAAGCTTTTCGTGAAGTCAAGAATCGTCGCCGCGCTGTGCTCGGCCCTCGCACTCGCCGCAGTCGTCGGCATCTCAATCGCCTCCGCTGACCGAACCAAGGGCGCCGCTGCCGCCGAAGCGGCGGCCGAGGCCTCGGCCGATCTGCGCGATGCAGGTCAATTTCAAGGGTGTGAATGCGCACCTCGAGGAGCTGCAGGAGATCGCCGACGAGAACGACGGCAACCGCGAGGCGGGCAAGCCTGGCTACGACTTCTCCGTCAACTACGTGAACAAGACCCTGAAGAAGGCGGGCTGGTCGGTCACGACCCAGCCGTTCGACTTCGAGGCGTTCGTCATCGACGAGCCCACGGTCTTCGAGCAGACGGCGCCGACCGCGACGACCTACAAGGAGGACAAGGACTTCAACACGATGGAGTTCTCGGCCAGCGGTGACGTCACCGCCGAGCTCGTTGCCGTCAACCTGACGATTCCGCCGCCGAAGGAGCCGGGCGTGAAGAGCAGGTTGCAAGGCGAAGGACTTCGAGGGCCTGGACATCGCCGGCAAGGTTGCGCTGATCCAGCGCGGCACCTGCGACTTCTCGGTCAAGGTCGAAGAACGCCGCCAAGGCCGGCGCCGCCGCGGCGATCATCTTCAACGAGGGCCAGAAGCCCGACCGCGTCGGAGATCGTCGACGGCACCCTCGGTGCGGAGTCGAAGATCCCCGCGGTCGACACGAGCTTCAAGCTCGGGACGGAGCTCGCCAACGGCGTCACCAACGGCCCGACCGGCGTCACCGTTCACATCAAGACGACGACGCACTCGGAGGAGCGGACCGCGGAGAACGTGATCGCCGAGTCGCCGGGCGGCAACGCCAAGCACGTGGTCATGGCAGGCGCGCACCTCGACAGCGTCGCCGAGGGTCCCGGGATCAACGACAACGGCACCGGTAGCGCGACCCTGCTCGAGATCGCGCAGCAGATCACCGAGCTCGGCATCGACCCGAAGAACAAGATCCGCCTCGCCTGGTGGGGCGCCGAGGAGGAGGGCCTGATCGGCTCGACCGAATACGTCGACTCGCTGAAGAAGTCCGCCGCGAAGGACATCGCGCTCTACCTCAACTTCGACATGCTCGGCTCGCCGAACTTCGTCCGTCAGATCTATGACGGCGACGGGTCGGCGTTCGATGCTGCCGGGCCCGAAGGGCTCGGACGCGATCGAGCACAACTACGCGGAGTTCTTCAAGTCGGAGGACCTGCCGACCGGCGAGACGGCGTTCGACGGCCGTTCGGACTACCTCGCGTTCATCACCGTCGGGATCCCCTCGGGTGGCCTTTTCAGCGGCGCCGAGGAGATCAAGACCAAGAAGGAGCAGAAGCTCTACGGCGGCAAGGCGGGCAAGCCGTACGACGCCTGCTACCACGCGAAGTGCGACGACATCGACAACGTCTCGAAGAAGTCCCTCGACCCGATGGCCGACGCAGTCGCCGACTCGATCATGACCTACGCGTTCAACCTGAGCGCGCTGAAGTCGGGCGGGTCGGACAAGGCAGCCAGCGCCAAGAGCGCGGCCGCGACGCGACTACTCCGGGCACTCGCTGGTCCGCTAAATCGCGAACAACACCTCCGTACGCACCGAGCCGCCCCCGTCAAGGGGGCGGCTCGTTTTATGCCGGAGGCGGGAGTCGAACCCGCATGCCCCGAAGGACAATGCATTTTGAGTGCATCGCGTATGCCATTCCGCCACTCCGGCGTGCGCGCAACCATCAGTTTCCTCGCACAGCGATAATCCCTCCCGCGTGGATACCGCGGGGCGCATGGAGGTGATCGACGAGCTCTGCTCGTTCGAGGGACGGCTGACCGGCACCGATGCCGAGCGGCGGGCCGCCAACCGCGTCGCCGAGCGTCTGCGCAAGCAGGGCCGCCGGGTCGAGGTCGAGCCGATCCACGTTCATCCGCAGGTCGGTCTGATTCTCGCCCTGCACTGCCTGCTCGGCGTTCGTCGGCAGCCTGGTGGGCGTCGTCGTCGCCGGAGGTCGGCTTTGCGCTCGTACTCGTCGCTGCGACCTCGCTCTACCTCGATCTCAACACCCGCTTTTACCTCTTGCGGCGCCTCTTCTTCCGGCGCGTCTCGCAGAACGTCGTCGCGCGGCCGCCTTCATCGAAGGCCAAGTCGACGCTCCTGCTGTGCGCGCACATCGACGCTGCCCGCACAGGCCTGATCTACAAGCCGGGCCGCCTCGCGGCGCATCGTCCGCATGGGGCGCGCGCTGCGAATCGAGGTCACCCCCACCGCGGCTGATCTTCTGGTCGCTCGCGCTGCTCGTCCCGGTCGCTCGGCGTCCGCGCGGCCGGCCTCGACTCGACGGCGATATCGCTGATCCAGCTCGTCCCGACGCTGATCCTCCTCACCGCCCTGTTCGCCCTCGTGCAACTCGAGGCCTCCGACGTCGTGCCCGGCGCCAACGACAACGCATCAGGAGTCGCCACCGTCCTCTCGCTCGCCGAGGACCTCGATGCCACGCCGCCCGAGCAACCTCGACGTCTGGGTCGTGATCACCGGCGGCGAGGAATGCCTGTTCGAGGGAATGCGCTCGTTCCTGCGCCGCCACCGCAAGCAGCTCGACCCGGCGACGACCTGGGTGGTGAATGTCGACTCGGTCGGCCGGGGCGATGTTCGGTACGTCACCTCCGACGGCCTGGCCGTGAGCTTCGACTACAGCTCGCGCCTGACGCAGATGTGCGACGCGATCGCCGAATCAGACGCCGAGGGCGAGCGCCGCTATCGCGCGTCCGGACTGGCACACGGCTTCGCCACGGACGCATTCGCCGCACGGGTTCGCAAGCTGCGATCGACGACAATCACCTGCATCGAGCCCAAGTCCGTCGTCCCCGCCAACTACCACCTCCCCAGCGATGTCCCCGCGGCAATCGACCCCAAGGCGGTCGAGCGCGCCCACGACTTCGCACTCGCCGTCATCCGCGCCCTCGACACCGACCTGGGTCGCAAGAAGTGACCGACCCGGAGGTGCTCTGGAAGCCTTCGGCGGAGGCCGATCGAGCGGTCCAACCTGACCGCTTACACCGCTGGCTGCGAGTCCGAGCGCGGTCTCGAGTTCGACGACTACGACGCTCTCCAGCATTGGTCGGTCGACTCGCTCGAGGACTTCTGGCAGTCGATCTGGGACTACTTCGACGTCCAGGCCGACGGCGAGCCCGCGGCGGTCCTCGCCGAGCACGTGATGCCGGGCGCCCGCTGGTTCGAGGGAACCGCGCTCAACTACGCCGAGCACGTCTTCCGAGACCGCGATCCCAACGTCATCGCGATCCACCATCAGTGCCGAGGGAGGCGACCTTGGCGAGATCAGCTGGGGTGAGCTGCGCCGAGCGCGTCGGCGCCTTCGCCGCGGGCCTGCGCTCGCTTGGCGTCGAGCGCGGCGATCGCGTCGTCGCCTACCTGCCGAACTCGCCTGGCGCGGTGATCGGCTTTCTCGCCTCGGCATCGATCGGCGCCGTCTGGTCGTCGTGCTCGCCCGACTTCGGCCCGTCGAGCGTCGTCGACCGCTTCGCGCAGATCGAGCCGAAGGTTCTGCTCGCCGTCGACGGCTACTCCTATAACGGCCGCGAGTTCGACCGCTTGGAGATCGTCGCCGAGCTCGAGCGCTCGATGCCGACGCCTCGAGCACACGGTCGTCGCCCCATATCTCGATCCCGAGCGCTGACCCGAAGCTCGCCCGACAAGGGCATCCGCTGGCGCGACGTCGAAGAGTCTGGCGCCGGCGCCGAGCTCAGCTTCGACCGCGTCCCGTTCGACCACCCGCTCTGGGTCCTCTACTCCTCGGGCACGACCGGCCTGCCGAAGGCGATCGTCCAGGGCCACGGCGGCATCCTCCTGGAGCAGCTCAAGAAGCTCCACCTGCACCTCGACGCGCAGCCCGGCGACCGCGTCTTCTGGTTCACCACGACCGGCTGGATGATGTGGAACTTCCTCGTCGGCGTCCTGCTGACCGAGGCATCGATCGTCCTCTACGACGGCAGCCCCGCGCAGCCCGACATGGGCGTCCTCTGGGATCTCGCCGCCGAAACCGAGGCCACCTGCTTCGGCACGTCCGCCTCCTACATCGCCGCATGCATGAAGGACGGCGTCGAACCCGGCGAAGGCCGCGACCTCTCCGCCCTGCGCGCCGTGGGCTCGACCGGCTCACCGCTCGCGCCCGAGGGCTTTGAGTGGATCTACGAGCACGTCGGCGCCGACACCTGGCTGTTTTCGACCTCGGGCGGCACCGACGTCTGCACCGCGTTCGTCGGCGGCGTCCCCACGCATGCCGGTCTACCGCGGCGAGCTTCAGGGCCGCTCGCTCGGCTGCGCGGTCGAGGCCTGGGACGAGGACGGCAAGCCGCTGATCGACGAGGTCGGCGAGCTCGTGATCACCGAGCCGATGCCGTCGATGCCGCTGTTCTTCTGGGACGACGACGACGGCTCGCGCTACCGCGAGAGCTACTTCGAGATGTTCCCCGGCATCTGGCGCCACGGCGACTGGATCGAGATCACCTCGCGCGGCACGGCGATCATCTACGGCCGCTCGGACTCGACGATCAACCGCTCGGGCATTCGCATGGGCACGAGTGAGATCTACCGCGCGGTCGCCTCGGTCGACGCCATCCTCGATGCGCTCGTGGTCGACGTCCCACGCCCTGGCACCGAGGGCTGGATGCCCCTCTTCGTCGTCCTGCGCGAGGGCGCCGAGCTCAACGACGAGCTGATCGCGGAACTCGCACGCCGTATCCGCGAGCGCTGCTCGCCGCGCCACGTACCGGACCGCGTCTACGCGATCGACGAGGTCCCGCGAACGCTCAGCGGGAAGGTTCTCGAGGTCCCGGTCAAGCGGATCCTGATGGGCACCCCCGCCGATCAGGCCGCATCGCGCGACTCGCTCGCGAACCCGAGCGCGCTCGATTTCTTCGTTGAGCTCGCCGGCGAGCTCAACTCTGACTCAGCGAATTCCTAGCCCCTCGGCGCGCTCGCGGGCCCGCGCGACGATCTCCTCCTCCCCCTCGACGACCCCGCCGCGCATCAGCACCCGGCCCGCGACGACCGTCGTGTCGACGATCGAGCCCGACGCGGCGTAGACGAGCCCGGCATCGAGCGTGCCGAGCGAGAGCTCCGGCGTCGTCGGCTCGCACAAGCAGGAAGTCGGCCGGGGCCCCGGCCTCGAGGCCGCGGCCGCCGAGCAGCCCCGAGCGCCGCCCGGTGGCGATCTCGAGCACCTCGCCGGCCGTCACCGCCGCCGGGATCGCGCGCCTCGTTCTTTTGCAGCAGCGCGAACGTCTTCGCGTCGGCCAGCAGATCGAGTGAGTTGTTCGAGCCGGGCCCGTCGGTGCCGAGCCCGACCTCGACCCCCGCCTCGCGCGCATCGCGATACGGAAAGACGCGGCCGACGGCGAGCTTGAGGTTGGCGACGGGGTTGCTGACCACCGTCGCGCCGCGCTCGGCGATCAGCTCGAGTTCGGCCCGGTCAAGCCAGCAGCCGTGAGCGAGCACGCGTTCGCGGCCGAGCAACCCGCACCGGTCGAGGTAGGAGGCCGGACGCTCGCCGTGCTCCTCGACGCACGCCGACACCTCGTCCTCGGTCTCGGAGAGATGGATCTGAATCGGCATGCTCGAGCTCCTGCCGCGCGCTCGGCCACCCAGCGAAGCGACCGCTCGCTCACCGAGTAGATCGCGTGCGGCGCGAAGCCCGGGCGCGCGAGCTCGCCGCCCGCCTCCGAGATCCGGTCGAGCGCTTCGCTGCGCGTCGGTGCAGGCGCGCTCGGACTTCGCCGGGTTCGGCGTCGTCGATCAGCGGCGCGGCCGTGACCGCGCGCACGCCGGCGTCCTCGACCGCGCTTGCCGCCGCGTCGGCGTGCCAGTACATGTCCCAGAAGCTCGTCGTCCCGGTGCGGATCATCTCGACGCACGCGAGGCGCGTGCCCCAGTAGACGTCGTCGTCGGTCATCCGCTTCTCGACCGGCCAGATGTACTGCGTCAGCCACTCCATCAGCGGCCGGTCGTCGGCGTAGCCGCGAAACAGCGTCATCGCCGCATGGGTGTGGGCATTGACGAGGCCCGGCACCAGCGCCATTCCGGACCCGTCGATCAGCTCGTCGTCCGCCTCGCGGCTCCACCTCCGGGCCGACCGCCGTGATCGAACCGCCCTCGCACCGCACCCCGACGGCACCTGTCGTCGAGTAGTGCGCCGCTGACCACCAGTCCCACGCCTTCGAGCGCTCATGTACCAGTCTTCGCCGCGTGCGCGATGACCTCGGCGAGGCGCTGGAGCGCCGCCGGCTGACCGGCGACGATGCGCGGCCCGAGGCCGTCGCCAAGCGCCATGCCCTTGGGGCGCGCACGGCGCGCGAGAACCTTGCCGACCTGGTCGACGCCGGACAGCTTCGTCGAGTACGGCGGCCTCGCGATCGCCGCGCAGCGGATGCGCCGCGACCAGGACGAGCTGATCGCGCGAACGCCGGCCGACGGCCTGATCGCCGGGACCGCGCAGATCAACGGCGACCTGCATGGCGAGCGCGCCGCCTGCGCCGTCCTCTCCTACGACTACACGGTCCTGGCCGGCACCCAGGGCGCGATCGGCCATCGCAAGAAGGACCGCCTCTTTGAGCTGATCGAGCGAATGCGCCTGCCGACCGTGCTGTTTGCGGAGGGCGGTGGCGGTCGCCCCGGCGACACCGACTACGCGGTCGTCTCAGCGCTCGACACCCGCGCTTTCGCACTCTGGGGCCGCCTTTCGGGCGTGGTCCCGCGAATCGCGATCGTCAGCGGTCGCTGCTTCGCCGGCAACGCCGTCCTCGCCGGTGCCTCCGACCTCATCGTCGCGACCCAGTCCACCGCACTGGGCATGGGCGGACCGGCGATGGTCGAGGGTGGCGGCCTCGGGAAGTTCGAGCCCGACGAGATCGGCCCGATCGACGTCCAGAGCGCCAACGGCGTGGTCGACGTTGCCGTGGCGGACGAGGCCGAAGCCGTCGCCGTCACGAAGCGGCTGGTCTCCTACTTCCAGGGTCCGGTCGCCAACTAGACGGCTCCCGACCCCGAGCTGCTGCGCGAGGTCGTTCCGGAGCGCCGCCGCCGCGCTTATGACGTCGTCACCGCGCTCGAGGGGATCGCTGACGTCGACTCGGTCACGGTGCTGCGCGCCGGTTTCGCGCCGGAAATGCTCACCGCGCTCGCCCGGATCGAGGGCCGCGCCGTCGGCGTCATCGCGAACAACCCGATGCGGCTCGCCGGGGCGATCACCAGCGACGGCGCCGACAAGGCGGCGCGGCTGATGGCCCTCTGCGATGCGTTCGGTCTGCCGATCATCTCGCTGATCGACACGCCGGGGATGATGGTCGGCCCCGAGGCCGAGGAGACCGGCGCTCGTGCGCCACTGCTCGCGTCTATTCGTCGTCGGCGCCGCCTGCGCGTGCCGTTCTGCGCCGTGATCCTGCGCAAGGCCTACGGGCTCGGCGCCCAGGCGATGGCCGGCGGCAGCCTCCACGAGCCGCTGCTGACCGTCGGCTGGCCGACCGCCGAGCTCGGGGCGATGGGCCTCGAGGGCGCCGTCAAACTCGGCTTTCGCCGCGAGCTCGAGGCGATCGCCGACGAGACCGAGCGCGCGGCGCGGCTCGAGGCGATGGTCGCCCATGCGCACGACCATGCCAAGGCGCTCAACGCGGCGACCCTGTTCGAGCTCGACGACGTCATCGACCCGGCCGAGACGCGCGCCGTACTCGCCCGAACGCTCGCCGCAGCAACCGCGCACCCGCCGAACGAGGAGCGCCCGCGGTTCGTCGATACCTGGTGAGACGATCGCGGAGCGAAGCGGAGCGGAGTTGCGCCGCCGTTGAGGCGCCTTGTGTCGTTAGTTCGATGCGAGCCGCGGCAGGATCGCGGCGAGCATCGTCGCGACCGTGCCGCGATGCGCGTCGCGGTTGCGCTCGATCTCGAGCAGCGTGAGCTCCGTGTCGGCAACACCGTTCGCGTGGTTGTCGACGATGCAGATCGCCGCGTAGCGCAGCCCCGCCTCGGCGGCAAGCACGCATTCCGACGCCATCGTCATCCCAACCACCTCCGCGTGGGCGGCGATCAGGCGCACCTCCGCCGGCGTCTCGAGGCGCGGGCCGCGCACCTGCCAGTAGACGCCGCCGTCGATCGCATCGACCCCGGCCTCCGTCAGCGCCGCGAGGACCTCGCCGCGCCAGCCCGGGTCGAAACCGGGCACGCGGTGGGCCGCCGGCCCGTCGAGCGAGCTTGGCGTGTCGGCGTCGAGCGCGATGAAGTCGTCAGGACAGAGGATCGCGCCAGGGCCGAGCTCTGAGATCAACCCGCCGACCGAGCTCAGTGCGAGAACGCGGTCACAGCCGAGCTCGACCAGGTAGCGCATCGTCGCCGCGTGATCGATCTCGTGAGGAAGCGACGTAGCCACCCTCCGGCCCGTGGCGATTGATCACGGTCCACTCGCCCTCGGGCACGTCGCCCGCGCGCACCGAGCTCCCAACGATCAGTCCCAAGCGTCCCACGGTCCTCACAGTAGCCTGGCCCGCCTCTCATGGACCTGCTCGAAGCACTGGCGATCGCGGCTGCCGGAATGGCCGCGGGGACGATCAACACGATCGTCGGCAGCGGCAGCCTGATCACGTTCCCGGTGCTGCTCGGCCTCGGCTACTCCCCGCTCGTCGCCAATGTCTCCAACAACGTCGGCCTCGTGCCGGGCGGCGTCTCCGGGATCTTCGGCTACCGCCGCGAGCTCGCCGGCCAGCGGAGAAGGGTCATCGGCCTCGCGACCTTCTCGGCGATCGGCGCTGCGATTGGTGCGACTCTCCTGCTCACCCTCCCAGCGAGCGCGTTCGACGCGATCGTTCCGGCACTGATCGCAATCGCGCTGGTCCTCGTCGTGGTGCAGCCGCGGCTCTCCGAAATGCTGGCCCGACGCGGCCACGCGAGCACCGAGCACGGGCCCTGGCTACAGGCCGGTGTCGGCGCCACCGGCGCGTACGGCGGCTATTTCGGCGCCGCGCAGGGCGTGATCCTGATCTCGCTGCTTGGGATCGGCATCCGCGACGACCTCCAGCGCCTGAACGCGCTCAAGAACGTCTTAGCCGTCACCGCGAACCTCGTTGCCGGCCTGATCTTTGTCTTCGCCGCGAATGTCAACTGGGGCGTGGCCGGGCTGATCGCCGCTGGCTCGATCATCGGCGGCGCTGTTGGCGCGCGCTACGGGCGCAGGCTCGATCCAGGGCCGCTGCGAGTGCTGATCGTCGTGATCGGCATCGTCGCGATCGTCCGCCTCTTAGTGGATTAGCGATCGCGGAGGCCGTAGGCCGAAGCGGAGCCCCGCCGCTGTTGAGGCGGCTTATTCAGGCGGGCGTGATCGGGTTGCGCCGCTCCGAGAAGTGGCGCGAACGGCCCTCAGCTAGCCCGAAGCGCTGAATCAGCTCGGGCCGCAGCGTGTCGGGCTCGATCACAGCGTCGATGACCATCTCCGAGGCGAGGTGGAGGATGTCGATATCGGCGGAGTACTCCTCGCGTTGGGCGCGGATGAACTCGGCGCGCTCGTCCTCATCTTCGATCTTCTGGATCTGGTTGAAGAAGACCGCGTTGATCGCCGCCTCGGCGCCCATCACCGCGATCTTGGCTCCCGGCAGCGCAATGCAGCAGTCGGGCTCGAACGCGGGACCGGCCATCGCGTACAGGCCGGCGCCATATGCCTTGCGCACGATCACCGAAATCTTTGGAACGGTCGCTTCTGAAACTGCGCTGATCATCTTCGCCCCGTGACGGATGATCCCCTGGCGCTCGACCGCCGTGCCGATCATGAAGCCGGGGACGTCCGCCAAGAACAACAGCGGGATGTTGAAGGCGTTGCAGGTCATGATGAACCGCGCCGCCTTGTCGGCCGAGTCGACGAACAGCACGCCGCCCTTCTGACGCGGTTGGTTCGCGACGATCCCGATCGCGCGGCCGTCGAGGCGGGCATAGCCGACCACGAGCTCCTTCGCCCAGCGGGCGTGGACCTCGCAGAACGAGCCCGAGTCCACCAGCGCCCCGATCAGCTCCTTGATGTCAAACGAGGTCTTCTCGTCGCCGGGAATGATCTGCGACGGCAGCAGGGCCTCCGCTTCCGGACCGGAGGGCGTTGCCAGCGGGGGCGATCCGCGCCAGTTCGCCGGCATGTAGGACAGGTAGCGCTGGGCGAGCTCGATCGCCTCCTCGTCGGTCTTGACGAGGAAATGCCCGCAGCCCGAGACGCCGGTGTGCATCTTCGCGCCGCCCATCTCCTCGAGGCTGACCTTCTCCCCCACCACCATCTCAGCCATCCGCGGTGAGCCGAGGTACATCGAGGCGTTGCCCTCGCGCATGATCACCACGTCGCAGAACGCGGGGATGTACGCGCCGCCCGCCGCCGAGGGGCCGAACAGCAGGCAGATCTGCGGCACACGCCCCGAGAGCTTGACCTCGTTGTGAAAGATCCGACCGGCACCGCGCCGCCCGGGAAACATCTGGACCTGGTCGGTGATCCGCGCCCCCGCCGAGTCGACGAGGTAGACCATCGGGAGCTCGAGCGCCAGCGCACGCTCCTGGATGCGCAGGATCTTCTCGACCGTCTTCGGTCCCCATGACCCCGCCTTGACCGTCGGGTCGTTGGCCATCAGGCAGACGCGGCGACCGCCGATCAGCGCCAGGCCGGTGACGACGCCGTCGGCGCCAAGCCCCTCGGCGTCCCAGTTGTGCGGCACTGGACGCGGGAGCTGCGCACCGAGCCGAACCCCGTGGTGCGCGGCCGGATGAAGCGTTCGCGGCTGGTCAACGGCGTCGGCTTCGGGCTCACCGGGACGGTGCTGGTCATCGTGCTGGTGACCAAGTTCACGCATGGCGCCTGGATGACGCTCCTGGCGATGGGCATCCTGTTCGTCCTGATGCGGGGGATCCGCAAGCACTACGACCGCGTGCGTGACGAGCTCGCGCTCGACGACGTCTCGGCGGCCCGCGCGCTGCCCAGCCGGGTGCACGCCGTCGTGCTGGTCTCCAAGGTGCACAAGCCGACCATGCGGGCGGTGGCGTACGCGCGCGCCGCGCGGCCCAACGTGATCGAGGCGGTCACCGTGGGTGTCGACCGGGAGGACATCGACGGGCTCGTGGCCGAGTGGGAGGCCCTTGACCTGCCGGTTCCGCTGCGGATCCTCGACTCGCCGTACCGCGAGATCACCAGGCCCGTGCTCAAGTACGTGCGGTCCGTGCGCCGCGAGTCGCCGCGCGACCTCGTGATCGTCTACATCCCCGAGTACGTGGTGGGCCACTGGTGGGAGCAGCTGCTGCACAACCAGTCGGCGCTGCGGCTCAAGGGCAGCCTGCTGTTCACGCCGGGCGTGGTGCGTGGCGTCGGTGCCGTGGCAGCTCGCCTCGTCGCGCGGCCACACGGGCCTCGAGGACGACACCTTCCTGCACGGCAGGCGGCTCTAGGGCAACGCTCAGCATGGTCCCTGGTGACCACTATGCTCGCGCAATGACGACGCCTCGACCAGACTCTCGACAGCCGGTGCCGGCGCCGCTCACCCCCAGGTGCCACAGAACCAGCAGGCCCAGTACCTGCCGGTGCCGCCGACGGGCGCGGCGTCCTACGCGCTCGGCTTCCTGGCGTTCATCGGCATCCCGTTCCTCTCGATCCTGGTCGCTGGGATCGTCATGGCCGCGGTGTACCGACCGCGAAAAGAAAAGGCGGGCTCGCCGCGGAGAACGCGCGTCGTGCCGCCAACTGGGGAATCACAGCGGCCCTGATCGCCGCCGCCACCCTGGCCACACACTTCGTTCTTCTCTTCACGATGACGGGCACACCGCTCGCTGACGGCTTCTATCCGCTCGGCATCCCGATCACGATCTTCGGCGCGACGTTCGTCGTCCACCTGGTCGTGATCATCTGCGGCCTCGTCAAGGCGAACCGCCGCGAGCTGTTCCGCAACCCGCTCGCCATCCCCTTCATCCGGAGCGCACAGCCGACACCGAACGCAGCCTGAGCGGCTCGCCGGGCAGGCTGGGGAAGAGGTGATGGCCGGGCAGGGGATACTGGTTCCATGCCCCGCAACCCCGACCGTCGCGTCGCGCCCGCAAACCCCGAGTCGGATTCGCGCCCGCGCCGTCGTCCGCAGCGCTCCCCGCGGCCGGACCGTGGCCGCCGCGTGAGCGACGTCCCCGCACCCGAGGTGGGCACCGAGGTCGAGCTTGAGGTCGGTCCCGTCGCGCACGGCGGCCGCTGCGTGGCGCGCCTGGACGGCCGCGTCGTCTTCGTGCGGCACACCCTGCCGGGCGAGCGCGTCCGCGCCCGCGTCACCGAGGGCGGCCCGAGCTTCTGGCGCGCCGACGCCGTCGAGGTCCTGCAGGCGTCGCCCGACCGGGTCGAGTCCCGCCTGGCCCGCCGCGGGTCCGGACGGCGTGGGCGGTGGCGAGCTCTCGCACGTCTCGCTCCCCGCACAGCGGCGCTGGAAGCCCGACGTGCTGATCGAGCAGCTGCAGCGGCTGGCCCGCATCGACCCGGAGTGGCTGGCCCGCGAGGTCACCGTCGAGGGCGCGCCCGGCGACGACGAGCGCCGCGGCCTGCACTACCGCACCCGGATCGACCTGGTGGCCGACGCCGACGGGCACGCGGCGAGGCGAGCGGGAGGGGCGCGCCCCTCCTACCACCATACGGATGTCGAAGAAGATGGATCGCCCCGACCACGCACCTGGTGCGCGCGTCGGGGGTCGAGACGCTCGGCGCTGCCGGGCCGGAGACGCTCAGCCCGGCAGCTGCGGCAACGGCCGGTTCGGCAGGCGAGCCGAGCGCCGGAACGGTCCGCTCACTTCATAGGTGATCCCGACCCCGTCGGCGCGCTGCGAGCTGAAATACAGACGCCGCCCCGAGGGGTCGAATGCCGGCCCGGCGAGCTCGGATCCTTCCTGACCGATCACCCGCAGAATTGGTGCGGCGACGCCGGCCGGCGTCAGCATCACCAGCTCCATGTTGCCGCCATCCTCGGCGACGCCAGGTCCCCCGCCCGCGACACGGTGACGTTGTCGACGCCCGTCAGCTGGCGCGCCGGGTCGAGGTTGGGATCGTAGACGACCGAGATGCGCTGCGTGCGAACGTCGTAGTCGCGCACGAGACCGTCGCCCTTGGTCGTGACGTAGACGTGGCCGCGGTCGTAGGCGAGCCCCTCGCCACCGCGGAACACCGTGCTCGCCTCGACCTGCTGGCGCGTCGGCGTGCCGCCGCCGGGGATGGCGGGATTGGGCTCGGGCACGGGCAGCCAGCTGACGAAGCGGTCCTCGACCGACCGACGCGACCTGCAGCTCGCCCTGGTCGAGCGAGCGCCGGCGCGCGGGAACGAAACGATAGAAGCGGCCGTCGGGCTCGTCTTCGGTCAGGTAGACGTCGAGTGTTCGTGGATCGACCGCCGCCGCCTCGTGCTTGAAGGTGCCCAGCGCCGGGAGCCGTCGTTGCGCGCGGCGACCGCTGGGATCGCATCCCAGACGTTGCCGCCCGCGACCTCCTCGCAAGTGAGCCAGGTGTTCCATGGCGTCGCCGCCGGCGCAATTGACGAACGTGTCGGTGCAGATCGAGTACGCCGCCACGATATCGCCGCGCAGGTTGAAGCGGATCGCGCTGACGCCACCCGGTGAGACGAACTCCGAGTTGGCGACGTAGATCCAGCCACCGTTGGTACGGAACGTCGCCCCACCGTCGGGGAAGATCGGCCAGACGTAGCCTGTTGCGGCAACCTCCTCCTGTGCGTGCGCGATGAGGCGCGCCTGAATTCCCTCCGGGAGCATGATGCCGTTCCCATCGGGCGGCAGCAGCGGGCCATACGGCCCGAGCCCTCCTGAGCCGGCGCGGCGAGCGCGCTGCTCCACAGAGACGAGGCAGGTGAAGGTGCTCGCGGCGACGGCGGCACCGAGTCGAAGACACGCGCGGCGTTCCATGCGCAGTGCCTATCCCAGGCCGGGTCGCCCGGGCAATCACGGAAACGGGGCCGGGCGACCCCGCTCAGTCAGCCGTGCGCTCGCCGCCTACCTGCGTCCCGCCGCTCGCCGGCTTGTCGACCAGGGTCTTCGGGGTGAACGTGAGCTTGCCGCCGTCCAGCTCGACCTCGAGGTAGTCGCCGGGCGTGAGGCCGAGCTCGTCGTAGAGACGCTTCGGGATGACGACCTGCCGGCTGGCCCCGATCTTGACGGCGGGCATGCGCATCTCCTGGGCTGCTGTTGCCTGTGGCCGGCGTCCGGGCACGAAGTCTGGAGCGGGCTCCAGCACCGTACCCGGACGCGCGAAGGCTCGTGGCGCTCGCGAGGTCGCGAGCAGCTATGGGGCCACCACGGGGCCACGCCCGGTGACCAGCGCGACGACCAGGAAGATCACCGCGATCACTGCGAACAGATAGCCGATGTTCGCCGACAGTCCGGCGACGCCGCGAAAGCCGAGAACCGCCGCAATCAGGGCGATGACGAAGAACGTGACGGCCCAACTCAGCATGATGCCCTCCTTGTCGCGCTACGCGCGGCGCAGCTCAGTCCTTGGCGTTGTGAACGGCTTGCTTGACCTTCTCCACGACCTTCTCGGCCGCGTTCTTCACGGCGCCCGCCGCCTGGTCGAGCTTGCCTTCACTGCGCAGCTTGTCGTCATTGGTCAGCGCCCCGGCCGCTTCCTTCACACGGCCCTTGGCCTTGTCGACAGTTCCTGATCCCATTTTGCGTACAACCTCCTTGCGACCATCGATCATGTCGTGGTCGCGCTCGAGCACGTCATCCGCAATCAGAGTGCCAAGCGCAGGATCCACGCAAAGGCCCGGTGGCGGCAGGGCTTTTTGCTTCACACGAGGCGCAGAGGGCGTGTGCGCGACCGCGGGCCTTGTAAAGCCTGCTTCTTGAGTCCCACGGATCTACAATCCGTCGCGGCTCAGCGCGGGCTCGGCGGGGATCAGCCGAGCGCGATCTCGTAGACCAGCACCCCGTGCTCGGTCCGCACCGACGACACGTGGCCCAGGCGACGGAGGAGGCCATTCATGGCGTGGTTCTCCACCAGGACGTTGGCGACCAACGTGTCGACGCCGAGCTGGCGCGCCAGCTCGGCGATCGCCCGGACCAGCAGGGCGCCCAGCCCGCGACCCTGCAGCTCGTCGATCACCGAGACCGCCATCTCGGCGGCGCGCGGCCGATCGGCGATCCGGATGAAGCGGGCAACGCCGAGAGGCTCGGGGGCTCGTCGTACACGGGAATGGTCTCGGCGACGATCGCGACGTGACTCCAGCCATCGGTTGCGGTGAGCCGGCGCACCAGGCTGTCGGGGAGGCGGGCAACGGGCGAGAAGAAGCGCAGATACCGCGATTCGGGGACAGACGCGCGAAGCCGGCGCGCAGCTCGTCGGCATCGGCCGGGCCGATGGTTCGCAGACGCAGAACGGTACCGTCGGGCAGCGAGTGCACGTGGCTCAGCACGCCCTCCTCGCGACTCCGCGGCGGCTCCACCGACGAGCCGTGTGACAATGCGACAGCCATCTTCCCGGTCGACTTGCAGAGCAAGCTCCGCACCAATCGGCCGCGCGGACGAGCGTCCGAATGATCGTCCAGCACCCGTGTCTGCTACGCAGGGTGGCCGTGAGCTTCTCGGTGCGCGCGTATCAGCCCGGCGACGAGCATCAGATCCTCGCGCTTTTCCAGCACGTCTTCCGGCAGCCGCGTGAGATTGCGCACTGGCGCTGGAAGTTCGCCGGCAACCCCGCCGGCCATCAGATCAGCCTCGCGGTCAGCGACCACGGCCGCATCATCGGGCAGTTCGCCGGCCTGCCGGTACGCGCGGTCACCGCGGACGGACCGTTCCTGCTGTCCCAGGGCATCGATCACATGGTCGACCCCGAGTTCCAGAAGCAGGGCGTCTTCGCCGCCATGACCCGGCACTTCGTCGCGAGCTTCCTGCCCGCCGGCGACGTCGTCTTCTACTCGTACCCGCTCGCGCACAAGCACTCGATCGACCAGCGCATCTCCGATGCCGAGCTGGTGCATCCGGTGCGCGCGCTGTCCTGGAACCTCGGCCACGACGAGCCATGGCGGGGCGCTGGAGGCGCTTGGGAACTTGGCGTCATCGCGTGGTGCGGGTCGCGCGCTTCGGGACGGCCGTCGACCGGCTGTGGGCCCGCCAGCGCCAGGAGCTTGCCGTCACCACCGTGCGCGACGCCAGCTACCTGAACTGGCGCTACGCCGACCGCCCCGACGTCGCCTACACGCTGCTCCAGCTCGAGAGCCGTCTCAGCGGCCGGGTGCGCGGCATCGCGGTCCTGCGCTTCGGCTGGTTCGACGAGCCGATCGCGCCCGTGCTCGAGCTGCTGGTCCCGGCCGGCGACCGCGCCGCGCTCCATCTGCTGCTCGGCTCGTGTCACGACCTGGCACGCGAGCAGGGTCTGGGCTCGATGCGCATCTGGATGCCGAGCGGAACCGCGCTGCACCCCGCCCTGCTGGCGGCCGGCTACGCAGAGGAGGCCACTCCCTTCCTCCTCACCAAGCTCGCCGATCCGGACCTCGCGCGGGCAAACGCGATGCGCACCCGCTGGAGCTACTCGATGGGCGACTCCGACATTTACTGAGGACGATGGCGGACGTGCCCCAGGGCACGACGGAGCGCGCTGCCGATGCGCTGCCGCGACGTGGTCTCGGCGAACGCCTCGACGTAGCTGGCCTGGCAGGAAGATCGCACGGTAGGCGTTCAAGCCCGCGGTCGCACGCTGATAGTCGTTGTACGCGAGCTGCGATGCATAGCAGGCGAGCGCTCGCTGCTTGACGTCCCAGACCGGGGTAACGTCGATCACGTGCGTGGGAACGACCGGTACCCAGATCTCACGATGC
>CAVVAT010000011.1:0-165491 GCA_963746215.1 uncultured Solirubrobacterales bacterium | reverse complement strand
CAGGTTGACGGTGTAGACCGTCGGTAATACATCGATCTGATGGCGGGCGGCTCCGGCGACGATCTCGTCGAAGCGATCCCACTCGAGATCGTTGGCGGTGGGGCCTGGGTCGATTTCCTGCCACGGCATCGCGATCCGCACGGTCCCCACGTTGCCGCGGCCCATCCGCTCGAAGTCCTCGGCGCTGAGGTCGCGGTTTTGCGAGACGACCCCGAAGAACGGATCGGACTGCTTGGGCGCGGCGGCTGCCGGCGCTGCGACTAAGAAGACCGCGATTGCGCACGCGGCGGCGATCCCTGCCCACCTCATCGACCGAATGTAACCCCGCCCGGTCGCACCGGCGCCGGTTCTAGATCCGGTCGCGCTCGACCGCGGGATCCACGACGGCGTCCGGGTCGCCGTCCTCTTCCCAGTCAGCGGCGTCGCCGAGCGCGGCCGACTTGACCACCTTGAGCCCGAGAAGTGCGCATTTCATTCGCGTCGCGGAGATCTCGATCCCGAGCAGGTCCAAGACGAAGTCCTTGTCGAGGCGCAGCAGCTCCTCGCGGGTCTTGCCAGCGAGCTCCTCGGTGAGCATCGAGGTCGCCGCCGTTGAGATCGCGCAGCCCTTGCCCTCGAACCCGACCTCGGCAACGCGTCCATCTGCGTCGAGGCCGATGAAGACGTGCTGCTCGTCGCCGCAAAACGGATTGGTGTCCTCGAAATCAAGATCGAAGCTGTCCGGCCGACCGAAATGGCGCGGGCGCTTGTAGTGATCCAGGATGTTCTCGCGGTAGAGCTCGTCCACGATTCGAGGCTAGCGCCGGCCGCTCTTGATCAGGCTGATCGCCGCACGCGGGATGTCGCGTATCGCTCGCGAGTACGCGCGCTCGATCTCGGCGTCCGCGCTTTCGTGAAGCGGTGGACCGTGACCGGTCAACAGGTGCTCGGCGCCGAAGCCGCGAATGGACTTCGGCGGGTGCAGCCGCAGCATCGGATGCACCCCGACAGCTCCGGTGCCCGCGTTGGTGATCGGGTGTGTGCCGACGATCTCGGCGACCACGAGCACGCGGCGCTCCGGCCACCAGAGCGCCGTTTCCTTCCAGGCCGGGAATCCGCAGCGCCTTGATCGCCTCGAACGGCGAGCCGGGAATCTCGTCCGGGACGTGCAGGTGCTCGATGCCGAAGCGCTCGGCGACCTCGGCGCACTCGCGGTTGTGGCGGTCGAGCAGCTGGAGCACTCCCGCAGGCTCGCCGAGTGCGGCGGCGCGATCGACGATGTCGTCGACGTCAACCGGATCGACGAACCAGACCTTGCCGTCGGCGAGGATCGCGTGGCATGCCCGCTCCATCGCCTCGTCGAGGACCCAGCTGATGCCGAGGTCCGACTCGTCGACGCTGAGCAGCTCGCGGGGCATGAGCGCCTAGAGACCGAAGACGCGGCGCGCGTCGTGGAGGCCTTCGACCAGGCGGTCGATTTCCTCCGGCGTCGTGTAGACGCCAAAGCTCGCCCGGGCCGTGGCTGGGACGCCGAGGCGGTCCATCAGCGGCTGGGCGCAGTGATGGCCGGCGCGGACGGCGACGCCATGGCGGTCGAGGATCTCGGCGACGTCGTGGCCGTGAACGCCCTCGAGCTCGAACGAGACCGGGCCGAGCCGGTCGGGGGAGGGTGGAGGCCCGAAGACGCGCAGGCCGGGGATCTCGGTGAGCCGGTCGAGCGTGTAGGCGGCGATCTCGTGCTCGTGCGCGGTCACCGCGTCCATCCCAAGAGCATCGAGCCAGCGGATCGCCGCTGCCATGCCGATCGCCTGCGAGATCGCGGGGGTGCCGGCCTCGAAGCGCGCCGGCGGGTCGGCCCAGGTCGTTCCCTCCTTGGTGACCTTGCGGATCATCGAGCCGCCGCCCATGAACGGCGGCATCGCCCGCAGCAGGTCGAGTCGCGTCCAAAGAGCGCCGATGCCGGTCGGCGCGTAGAGCTTGTGCCCGGTGATCGCGTAGAAGTCGATGCCGAGGGCGGCGACGTCGATGCTCAGCTTCGGCGCCGCCTGGGCGCCGTCGGCGAGCACGAGCGCGCCCGCGTCGTGGGCGAGTCGCGAGATCTCTGCGAGCGGGTTCTCGGTGCCGAGGACGTTCGAGACGTGGGCGACCGCGACCAGCTTTGGCTCGCGCTCGAGCAGCGCCGCGTAGGCGTCCATGTCGAGCAGGCCGTCGTCGGTGACACCGACCCAGTCGATCTCGGCGCCCGGTGCGCTCGGCGAGGAGCTGCCACGGGACGATGTTGGAGTGGTGCTCCATCTCGGTGAGCACGATCCGGTCGCCGGCGCGGACGTTGGCTGCGCCCCACGCGTAGGCGACGAGGTTGATCGCCTCGGTCGCGTTGCGAACGAAGACGATCTCGCGACGGTCGGCCGCGCCGAGGTGGTCGGCGACGGTTGCGCGAGCGCCCTCGTACGCGGCGGTTGCCTCGGCCGAGAGCGTGTGGGAGCCGCGGTGGACGTTGGAGTGATGGCGGCGCTCGTAGCGGTCGACCGCCTGGATCGACGCGAGCACCCGCTGGGCGCTGGCGCCGGAGTCGAGATACGCGACGGGCTTGCCGTTGACCTCGCGCGAGAGGGCCGGGAACGACTCCCGGACCTTCTCGATCGGGAAGGTCTTGGCCGCCGTCGTCACGCTGCTGCCTCTACCTCTTCCTTGATCCAGCCGTAGCCCTTCTCCTCGAGCTCGGTGACGAGCTCGGGGCCGCCCTGCTTGACGATCCGCCCGTTGAACATCACGTGGACGAAGTCGGGCTGACCAGGTGCAGGATGCGCTGGTAGTGGGTGATGATCAGAACGCCCATGTCGGGGCCGGCGAACTTGTTGACGCCCTCGGCGACGATCCGCAGCGCGTCGATGTCGAGCCCGGAGTCGGTCTCGTCGAGCACCGCGATCTGCGGGCGCAGCATCGCCAGCTGGAGGATCTCCAGCCGCTTCTTCTCGCCGCCGGAGAAGCCGTCGTTGACGTAGCGGCTCGAGAACTCGCGCGGGATGTCGACGAGCTCCATCGCGGCCTCGGTGTCGCGGCGGAAGTCCTTGAGGCTGATCTGCGGCTCGCCGCGCGCCTCGCGGTGGGCGTTGAGCGCCATGCGCAGGTACTTGGCGACGGTGACGCCGGGGATCGCGACCGGATACTGGAAGGCGAGGAAGAGACCTGCGCGCGAGCGCTCCTCCGGATCGGTCTCGGTGATGTCGTCGCCGTTGAAGACGATCTCGCCGTCGGTGACCTCGAGCGCGGGGTGGCCCATGATCGTGTTGGCGAGCGTCGACTTGCCGGACCCGTTCGGGCCCATCAGCGCGTGCACCTCGCCGCGGGAAACCTCGATGTTCGAGGCCCTTGAGGATTTGCTTGTCCTCGGCGCTGACGTGAAGGTTCCGGATCTCTAGGTCTGCCATTTCGCTCCAGGTGGTGGTGGGTGGAGAAGTCTTGCGGCGCCGCTCAGGCGACGGTCGCCGGCGGCCGCACCGGATCGGGCGGCGCGCCGAACTCGACGAGCTCCTCGAGGGTCGTGCCCGACGAGCGCCTTGGTGACGCCGCTCTGGACCCGGGTCCAGAGAAGCTTGGTCGCGCATGCACGGTCGGCGTCGAGCTCATGCGAGCAGAGCACGCGGCCCTCGCGGTCGGGGTGAAAGCACTCCATCGGCGCGATCGGTCCCTCGAGCGCCTCGACGACGTCGCGCATCGAGATCTCAGCGGCCGGACGAGCGAGGCGGTAGCCGCCGTGCGCGCCACGAACCGACGTCACGAGCCCGGCCTGGCGCAGCTTTGCGACCAGGTGCTCGAGATACGAGAGGGGCAGCAGCTCGGCCTCCGCAACGGCGGCCAGGGCAACCGGGGCGCCATCGATGGACGCGTCGGCACGTCGCCCGAGCTCGACCATGAGCCGAACCCCGTACTCCGCCTTCGTCGAGAACAGCATCGACACTAAATCCTAGCGACGGACTCGGAGTTGTCTCGCAGGTCGCGTGGGGCGTGGTCAGGGAGAGCCCTAGGGCTCGATGAGCCCACGGCGAATCGCGTAACGCACGAGCTCGACACGGTCACGCATGCCGAGCTTGCGCATCGCGTTCGAACGATGGTTCTCGACCGTCTTCTCCGACAGGTGGAGGATCTGGGCGATCTCCTTGTTCGTATGCGCCTCGGCGACGAGCTTCACGACCTCTTCCTCGCGCGGGGTCAGCTCGTCCGGTTCGGCCGACGCCCTGGCCGAGCACGTCCTTGATCAGGGCGCGCTGGGCCTCGGGCGTGAGGAAGGGTTCGCCGCGCTCAACCGCGCGTACGGCCTCGAGCAGGTCGACGTCGGCCTGTGCCTTGAGGACATAGCCGGACGCGCCCGCCTTGAGCGCCTCGAACAGGTAGCGCTCGTCGTCGTACATCGAAAGGATCAGGACCGAGACGTCCGGGGCGTGCTCGCGAATCTCGCGTGTCGCCTGCAGGCCGGTGAGCTTCGGCATCTTCACGTCGAGGATCGCGAGGTCGGGACGTTCGCGGATCGCCATGTCGCGTGCCTCGGCGCCGTCGGCGCATTCCGCGATCACGTCGATGTCGGGCTGCTGCTCGAGCAGCATTCGCAGGCCCGAGCGGACGATTCCGTGGTCGTCGGCGATCAGGATTCGCATTTGGTCAGTTGCCACCGTCAGGGTCATCACCGTTCTCTATCGGCACACGGAGCCGAACCCTTGTGCCCTCGCCCGGTCGCGACTCGACCTGCAGGTCCCCACCCACGAGCAGCGCGCGCTCGCGCATGCCGCCGATTCCGAGCCCGCGATCGACCTGATCGAACGCAAATCCGCGGCCGTCGTCGGCAACCGCGAGGGTGACCTCGTCGCCGGCGCGACCGAGGCGAACATCGACGTGCTCGGCCTCCGAGTGGCGGACAGCGTTGGAAAGGGCCTCCTGCGCGACGCGGTAGACGACCAGCTGGACATCGGGTGGCAATTCGCCGAGCAGTCCCTCGACCTCGAACTCCGCCGCGACCGCGCCCTGGCGGTCGAGAGCGCTCACGTGGCCCGCGAGCGCCGCGCGCAGACCAAGATCGTCGAGCGCTGTCGGGCGTAGCTGGCGCGCGAGCGAAAGCAGTTCCTGCATCGCCCGGTTGGCGAGCGCGCGAATCTCCGCCAGCTCACCCGCGAGCACTGGCGGCGCCTTCTCGCGGGCGGCCTCGAGCCGCAGCAGCAAGCCAGTCAGGGCCTGATTGACCTCGTCGTGGAGGTCGCGGGCAACGCGGGCGCGCTCCTCCTCCTGGGCGGCGAGCGCGGCGCTCGACGCGCGGCGACGCTCCGCCTCGAGGCGCTCCAGCATGCGCACGAACGCGTGGTGGAGGCGGACCACCTCCTCCGGTCCCGTCGGGTCGTCGAGGCGCATGTTCGCTCCAGGGCGGGAGAGGTCGACGCGCTCCATCTGGTCGACGAGTCGCTCCAGCGGCCGGAAGCGGCGCTGAAGCAGGATCAGGTTGAAGAGGATCGTCAGCGCGACCGCGATGCCGAGCACGATCCCGGACTGCGTTGTCGCGATCGTCGTGTCGTTCGGGTTCGCGGCGATGGCCGCGGTGACCACGGCCACGACGACCAGCAGCAGGTTGACGAATAGAACCTGGGTCAGCAGATCGCGTCGGCGCATCCCACCAAGTATCCGCCGAGCAGCGGATACCGGCGACATCGCTGCAATCCGTGTGCGCGAACTAGGGGGTTTGGTACCCATCGCGAAATAGGGGCTAGCCCCCATGAGGTGTGTCCGCGACATCGTCAGAATGTCCAGACGTTGCAACAGGTTTCAGTCCGGCCGCCTGTGTCTTGAGAGCCGGACAGGCATCAAGGAGTCACCCCCGTGACAACCACCCGTAAGTCGACCTTCTCGGCCGGACTGCGGACCACGATTCTGATGGCCACCCTCGGTGGTCTTTTGGTCGCGATCGGATACGCGATCGGCGGAATCAGCATCGCCTCGGTCTTCCTCGTAATCGCCCTGGTGATGAACTTCGTCGCGTACTTCTTCAGCGACAAGATCGCGCTGAAGAGCTCAGGCGCAAAGCCCCTGTCCGAGCAAGAGGCGCCCGGCATCTATCAAATGGTCCGCGAGCTGACGACTCGCGCCGGCCTGCCGATGCCGAGTCTCCACCTCATCCCCTCGGAGCAGCCGAACGCATTTGCGACCGGCCGCAACCCAAAGCACTCCGCGGTCGCCGTGACCGCCGGGATCACGAAGCTGCTCTCAGAGGACGAGCTGCGCGGGGTCATCTCTCACGAGCTCGCCCACATCTCCAACCGAGACATCCTCACCCAGTCGGTCGCCTCGGCGATCGGCGCGATGATCACTTACCTGGCCTACTTCTTCATGTGGTTCGGAGGCGACGACGAGTCGCCGCTGGGCCTCATCGGGAGCCTGGCACTGGTGATCCTTGCCCCGTTGGCTGCAACGTTGATCCAACTCGCGGTCTCGCGTCAGCGCGAGTACGCGGCGGACGCGACGGGAGCTGCTTTCTGCGGCAACCCGGAGTCGCTCGCCTCGGCGCTGCTGCGGCTGGAGGAGGGCGTTGCGGCTCACCCGATGCACGTCAATCAGGCGACTGAGTCGATGTACATCGTGAAGCCGTTCAAGGCCGGCGGAATCGCAGGACTGTTCTCGACCCACCCGCCGACCGAGGAACGCGTCCGGCGTCTGCGCCAGATGCGCCCCTCGCTCGTCTAGTTTCCGCCCCGTCAGCGGCAGCTACTCAATAGTCGTCGTCACATGGGAGTGCGCAGGCCACCTGCGCACTCTCGTGACGACGATGAACGCCCATCTCGACGGCTCGCAGGAGCTCGTCGTCGTCGACAACGCGTCGACCGACTCCCCCGAGGAGGTCCTTGCACAGTGGAAGGGCCCCAGTCGCTTCATTGCGCTCGAGGAGAACCTCGGCTTCGGGGCGGCGAATAACCGCGGAGTCGATGCGGCCAGCGGGGCAGTGACGGTGATGCTCAATCCCGACACCGAGCTGTTGGACGATGGCCTCGACCGTCTCGCGGCAGCGGCCGGCGAGCTCGGTGGGCTTGTCGGGCCCCGGGTGCTCAACCCCGACCGCTCGATCCAGGCGTCAGCCAGTGGACCCGAGGTTGGTTTCTGGCCATGGGTCAGGGCGGTGGCACCCGGCGCGCTGGTGCCGGAGTCGATCAGGGCCCGGACCGAGCCGTACCGCCTGGATCGCCGCGTGCGGGTGAGCTGGCTCACCGGCGCATGCATCGCCGGGCCGACCGATCTCCTCAGGCAGCTCGGGCCGTTCGATCCAGCGCTCCACATGTTCGGCGAGGACGTCGACCTCGGCCTGCGCGCCGCGGCCGCGGGCGTCGAGTCGTGGTTCGACCCGCAGATCTGCGCGATCATCCACCACGGCCAGGGCTCGTCGACCCTGGTCTACGGCTCGCGCGAGGGCTGGCGCGCGACCGGAACCCTCAACTGGCGCGCCGCGGTCCGCCGTGCCCACGGCCAACGCCGCGAGCGCCGCGGGTGGCTCGCGCTGCGCGTGAACCTGCGCCTACGCCTCGCAGCGAAGACGCTCTTGCGCCGCGCGACCGACCGCGACCGCGCGGCCGTGCAGGCGGTCGAGTCGGCGCGCCCCGTGCCGGAGCTGCCGCCGGTTGGCTCGTCCTGAAGCGGCGCCGCGTCTTGCTGGGCAAGGGAGGACGGGCGTGAGTTACGTGACGTCTGCCGGACTTTCGTGCGCCCGCGGGATGCGAACTGCCTTTAGCGTCCTCAGGGGGGACGCTAGACGCAGTTCGCGAAAAGGGCGACCGCTCAGCGCCGCGCTACACTTTTTGAAGTAAAGACGGTAATCCGGATAGGGATTAGGAGTTTTTGAAGATGGCGCCTCAGATGATCGACCTCGATGCCGCGCAGCGCGAGATCGCCGACGGCACGAAGCTGATCGACGTCAGGGAGCAAAACGAGTGGGACGAGTCCCACATCGAGGCTGCCGTTCACGTCCCCCAGGGTGAGCTGGTCGAGCGTCTCGACGAGATCGCTCCCGACTCCTCGGAGCGCCTCCTGCTGCACTGCCGCACCGACAATCGCTCGGGGAAGATGGCCGAAGAGCTTGCCTCGCTCGGCTACGACAACATCGGCGTCGTCGAGGGCGGGATCGTCGCCTGGGAGAAGGCCGGCCTGCCGACCGTCAACAACTCGGGCCTCACCCGCGAGCAGCGGATGCGCTACTCGCGCCACACGCTTCTGAGCGAAGTCGGCGTCGAGGGCCAGCTGAAGATGCTCAACGCGAAGGTCCTGCTGCTCGGCGCCGGCGGTCTGGGCGCGCCCACCGCGCTTTACCTCGCGGCCGCCGGGATCGGCACGATCGGGATCGTCGACGATGACGTCGTCGACGAGTCGAACCTCCAGCGCCAGGTCATCCACAACACCGAGCGGGTCGGGATGCCGAAGTCGCAGTCGGCGCGGATCGCCATCGAGGCGCTCAACCCGGACGTGAAGGTGATCGAGCACAACACCCGTCTCGATGCTTCAAACATCCTCGAGATCATCGAGCCGTACGACATCATCGTCGACGGCGCCGACAATTTCCCCACGCGCTACCTACTCAACGACGCCTCGGTGCGCCTTCGCAAGCCGGTCGTCTCGGCTTCGATCCTCGGCTTCGACGGACAGGCATCGACCTTCGTCCCCTACGAGGGACCGTGCTACCGCTGCCTCTACCCGGTGCCGCCGCCCCCGGAGCTCGCTCCCAGCTGCGGTGCCAACGGCGTCCTCGGCGTGATGGCCGGCGTCATGGGCCTGCTGCAGGCGAACGAGGTCATCAAGCTGACCGCCGATATCGGTGAGCCCCTCGTCGGACGCCTGCTGCTCTACGAATCGCTTGGAACGCGCTTCACCGAGCTCAAGGTCCGACGTGATGCCGACTGCCCGATCTGTGGCGAGCACGCGCCAGAGATCGACGAGTCCGAGATGGGCAAGTTCCCCGACTACGAGCTCTTCTGCGGCGCTCCCGCCCGCGAGGAAACGCCGGCGATCGCATAGCGCGCGTTCCCAGCTAGGTTTCAGACATGCCCCAGGTGAAGATTCCCCCGGTCCTGCGCTCGCGTACGGCCGGCGAGGCGGAGGTGACCGCGACCGGCGAGACCGTCGGCGACGTTCTCACCGCGCTGGCCGAGGAGCACCCCGACACGCGCGACCAGCTCTTCTCCACCGAGGGTGAGCTCAATCGCTACGTGAACGTCTATCTCAACGACGAGGACGTCCGCGTGCTCGACGGCCTCGATACGGCCGTAGCCGCGACCGACACGGTCGTGATCCTGCCGGCGATGGCCGGCGGCTCGCACTAGCACAAATCGCCCCGATCGGTTCCCGCTTGCGGGAGGCTTAGGCGCCGGTTTAAGGTCGCCGCGGGATGGGAGAAGAGGTTGAGGGCCGCGGTCGGGCGCGGATAGCCGCGGTCGTTGCGGTGCTCGTGGGCGCGCTCGTCGTTCTGTCCATCTGGCTGACCGGCGACGACGAGTACACGATCACCGCGCAGTTTCAGAACGCGAGCGCGCTGGTCAGGGGCAACGAGGTCGTCATCGGCGCGCAGCCGGTCGGGACCGTCAAGGAGATCCGCCTTGCTCCGGACGGTCAGGCGAACGTCACGTTCACCATTGACGAGGAGTTCACGCCGCTGCGCCGCGGGACGGTGGCGACGGTGCGATGGGCCTCGCTCTCCAGCGTGGCCAACCGCCAGGTGCAGATCACGCCCACGCCCGCCGGCGTTGGCGAGGTAATCCCCGACGGCGGGACGCTCTCGCAGACGGAGACGATCACGGACGTCGAGGTCGACCAGTTCTTCAACATGCTGGACGACAAGACCGTCAAGGACTTCAAGCGGGTGATCAAGGGCTTCGCGACCTCCTATGACGGGGTCGCGAACCAGGCAAACCGCGGCTACAAGTACCTCAACCCGATGCTCTACACGGGGCGGAGGGTCTTCGCCGAGCTCAACGCCGACCAGGCGGCGCTCGAGCGTCTGCTCGTCGACGGGTCGCGATTCGCGGGAGCCCTTGCCGCCCGGCGCAGCGACCTGCCCGAGCTGGTTCACAACCTGAACCTGATGATGAACGCGATCGGTGATCGCAAGCGCGAGCTCGCCCGCGCGATCTCGCTGCTGCCGCCGTTCATGCGCAACGCGAACACGACGTTCGTGAACCTGCGCGCGGCGCTCGACGATCTCCAGCCCCTCGTCATTGCAGCGCGGCCGGCAGCGAAGGAGTTGCTCCCGTTCCTGGTCGAGCTGCGCGCGACGGCGCGAAACGCTGTGCCGACGGTTCGCGACCTCTCGGCGATCATCCGCCAGCCCGGGGACGGCAACGACCTGATCGAGCTCCAGGAGGCCCAACCGGCCCTGCGCGAGGCTGCGATCGGGTCCGGCTCCCCGGACTGCGGGCCAGGGCCCGCGCAGGTTCAGGACCTTCAGGTCGTCGCCGACGACGACTACACGCAGGGGAGCTTTGGCGAAGCGGTCTGCTCGCTACGCAACGGCCACGACAACCTGAGCTTCTTCCGCGCGTACACGCCTGAGTTGGTCGGATGGTTCGACGGCTTCGGCCACTCGGGTTACGCGGATGCCATCGGCGCGGTCGGCCGGGTGGAGCTGACGCTCAACACGTACAGCCCGACGGTGTCGCTGTTCCCCGACCTGACTGATCCCGACTCGCCGGCCGAGCAGTTCTCGGCCCTCAGCACCGGCAACGTGCGGCGCTGCCCGGGCTCGAACGAGCGGCCGCTCGGCGCGATCGCGCCGGATGACGATTCGGTGCCGTTCACCGACGGCGGCGCGCTCACCGACGGCGCGCCGGGTGAGTGCGACACGACGAAGGTGCAGCCCGGTCCATGAGGCGGATTGCGGTCATCCTCGCGTCGATCGTCGCCGCCGGCGTCGGGGCTTCGACGATGGCCGGTGCGGCGGAGGACGTCCACACCTACGAGATCGAGATGTACAACGCGTTCGGGCTCGTTCCCGGCTCGGACATCCGCGTAGCCGGGGTCAACGTCGGCTCGATCACGGACCTGACCGTGAACGCAGACAAGCGCGCCGTTGTCACGGTCGAGCTCGAGGGTGAGCTGACGCGCCTCGGGGACGAGACGACGTGCGAATCCTCGCCCCAATCGCTGATCGCCGAGTACTTCCTCGATTGCAAGCCGGCGGGTGAGCCCCTCTCCGACGGCGACATGATCCCCGCCGGTCAGGTCACCCAGACGGTTCAGCCCGACATCGTCGCGAACACGATGCGCGAGCCGTTTCGCCAGCGCCTGACCCTGCTGATCAACGAGTTCGGGACCGCGCTCGCGGGCAACCCGGAGAACCTCCGTGAGGCGATCCGCCTCGGTGCGCCGGCGCTGACCGAGCTCGAGGAGACAACCGAGATCCTCGCCAACCAGGCGGAGATGATCCGGGCCTTCAACGTCGACTCCGAGAGGATCACGGGCGAGCTGGCGGCGGCCCGTGAGCGAATTGTCGACTTCGTCGATGAGGCTGAGGACGTGGCGTCGACCGCGCTGGAGCGCCGTGAGGACGTGGCTCGCGGGTTCGACCTCTTCGACGACTACATCGCTGAGCTGCGCCCGACGCTCGCGCAGCTCGACGACACGGCACGCCAGCAGACCCCGCTCCTCGCCGACCTTCGCGACGCGGCGCCCGAGTTGCACCGCCTCTCGGTCAGCCTGCCGATCTTCCAGCGGGCATCGGAGGATTCGCTGCGCTCACTCGGGACGGCCGCGGTGGTCGGTCGCCGCGCGCTGACACGCGGGCGCGACGAGATTGAGCTCCTCGCCGAGGCCGGTAAAAACGCACCCGTCACGGCGGAGATGCTCGCCGACTTCCTGCGCGACATCGACGACCCGCGGCGCGCGACGGAGATCAACGACCTGGCCGCGGCGACAACCGGGCGCACGGGTGAGCAGCCAGGGACCAAGAACACCAAGGGCTACACCGGGCTC
Organism: uncultured Solirubrobacterales bacterium; assembly: GCA_963746215.1. Lineage (GTDB taxonomy): Bacteria > Actinomycetota > Thermoleophilia > Solirubrobacterales > 70-9 > WHSW01. The sequence continues at coordinate 153,527 of CAVVAT010000011.1, read as the reverse complement.
GAGGGGCTTCTCAACTACCCGTACTACCAGGCGCTCGCGATCAACCAGTTCGATCGCGGCGGACACTCGCTGCACATCAACCTCTACGAGTTCTACACGGGCCCGTGCGGGAGCTTTTCCTCCGGCCGCAACCCGGCGACCGGCGAGCTCGGCATTCCGGCCGAGGGGGGCGGGACGACAACCGACTTCGAGGAGATCGCCGATTGCGCGACGTGGCTCGGCGCCAACCAGCCGGGGATCACCGAGGACCTCGGTCTCTCGCGCTACGACCCGGCGGTGTGCCCCGCCGGCACCTCCCCCGACCATGCCGAGGAAACGCTCTGCGATCCGGGCACCGAGCCGGAGACGACGCGCGGCGGCGGTCGCGGCAACAACCAGGACGGCGGTGACGACCCGGTGCGTGGCGGGCAAGACCCCGAGCCAGGCGGGCCGGCTGGCGGTCCGCAGGACACACCCGGCTCGCCTGACCCCGAGGGCCCGGACCTCCCCGAGGGGATCGACGACATCGTCGAGGACGTGCTCGAGCTGCCCCCCGACGCGCTCGAGGACCTCGGGGTCGACCTTTCCGATGGCGGCGCTCTGCGCGGCTCGCCGCAGACGACAGAAGCCCTCGTCGAGTTCCTCTTCGCACCATGAGATCGCGCAACCCCATCGCCCTGGCCTCCGCATCACCGATCCTGGTCGGCGCGGTGACGGTGCTGACCGCGATCGTCGCCGTCTTTCTCGCCTACAACGCGAACAGCGGCCTGCCGTTCGTGCCCGTCTACCGCGTCTCCGTCGACATCCCGAACGGGGCACGACTCAGCGCGAACAACGAGGTCCGCATCGGTGGCGTTCGCGTCGGCGTCGTCGAGTCGCTCGAGCCGGTGGCGAGCGAGGCGGGGGAGACGGTGCTCCCGACCACCGGGCCCGAGCTGCCGCCCGTTGCTGCGCGACTCAACCTGAAGCTCGACAAGACCGTCCAGCCGCTGCCGGAGGACTCGATCTTCCGCGTGCGTTACCGCTCCGCCTTCGGGCTCAAGTACCTCGAGGTCGTGCGCGGCGCCGGGTCGGCCGTTCCCGAGGGCCACGTCTTCGACGGCACCGACGACGGAGCCGAGTGCGACCTGCCCACCGAGGGCGGCCAGTTCGTCTCCGGGATCGCGGACGAGAGTCGCAACGGCTGTTTCCAGGGACAGACCGAGTTCGACGAGATCAACGACACCTTCGACGCGAAGACGAGGCAGGCGCAGCGCGAGAACCTCGTCGGCTACGGCAGCGCGCTGGCGGGGCGCGGCGGCGGGTTGAACGAGACGATCGCCGAGCTGCCCCGCCTGTTCGGGAATCTGAAACCCGTCGGCAGAGCGCTCTCCGATCCCGACGTGAACCTGAGCCGCTTCATCAGCGGGCTCTACAACATGGCTCGGTACACGGCCCCGGCTGCAGCCGAGCAGGCGCAGGGGTTCGCGTTCGCAGCGATCGCCTTCCGCGCCATCTCCGCGAATCCCGAGCGGCTCAAGGAGGCGATCTCCGAAGCGCCGCTCACGTACGAGACCGGGATTCGCGTGCTCCCCGCGCAGCGCGTGTTCCTCGCCAACGTCGAGCAGTTCGCGCGGCTGATGCAACCCGGCGCGCAGGACCTGAAGGCGACGCTGCCTGTACTCAACGACGCGATCGAGACCGGCGCCCCCGTTCTGCGCGAGTCGCCGCCAGTCAACCGCCATCTGCGCGACGTGCTGCGCGAGCTCAACCAACTGGTCAGCCAACCGAGCACCCGCCTGACCCTCCAGCGCCTCGGCGAGGCGTTCCGTACCGGGCGGGACCTCGTGCGCTGGGTCGCGCCCGCCCAGACCGTCTGCAATCTCTTCAACTACTGGGTCACGAACTTCCCCGGTGCGCTCTCAGAGCCGAGTCAAGTCGGCTACTCGCTGCGCCAGTCGATCGTGCGCTTCCCGAGCGCCCCTGCGGCCGAGGTCGGGCTCGGCGGCTACACCGGCATCGGCCCCAATGGCAAGGGCGGGCCCCCAGGGGAGTTCAAGCCTTACGAGATTCCGATCACCAACTCGCACCCCTATATGCCGACCGGTCAGGAGAACGCCGACTGCCAGCCCGGTCAGCTCGGCTACGCGCTTGGCGAGCTCCCGGTCCCCGGCCAGCGGCCGTCCGATCCCGCAAACCGCGTCTCTGACATCCCCGGAAGCCGCGGCCCGACGACCGCGTTCTGGGGCGCTGATGGGGAGCGGATCCTGTTCGACAGCCGCGTTCCCTCGCGCCAGCCCGCGACATGGGAAGGGGTCGGCAAGTGAGGGGCATGACCCAGAGCCGCTGGCTGCCGAACTGGGCGCTGGGGGTGGTGCTCGTGATCTTGATCGCGATCGGATCGGTGCTCGCCTACACCAAGGACCTGCCGTGGAGCGACCGCTTCGAGGTTCACGCCGTCTTCTCCTCGCCGCAGACGATTCGGTCCAGCTCGCCGGTGAGGATTGCCGGGATCAACGTCGGCGAGGTGAGCGACGTCGAGGTTCTGAGCGAGCCGGTGGAGGCCGAGACGGGCAACGTGCAGCCGGCAGTCCGGGTGACCATGGAGCTGGACGAGCAGGCCCTGCCGTTGAAGGAGGACGCGTTCATCAAGGTGCGCCCGCGTCTGTTCATCGACGGCAACTACTTCGTCGACATTCATCCGGGCAGCCCGAGCGCGGCCGAGGTCTCGGACGGCCACTCCTTCGGACTCGATCAGACCGCCCATTCCGTCCAGCTCGACGAGGTCCTGACCACCTTGCAGAGCGACGTCCGCACCGACCTGCAGACGCTGCTTGACCAGTTCGGAAACGCGCTGACCCGCTACCAGGGCGCGCAGGGTCTGCGCGAGTTCTTCCGCACCTCGCCGGCGGCCTACAAGTTCACGGCGCAGGTCTCGGAGGCTCAGCTGGGCACGCATCCCGGCGACCTGCGCGGGGTGATCAGCGGACTTGGCCGGGTCTTCCGCGGTCTGAGCGCAAACCAGGAGGCGCTCAGCAACCTGATCACCAACCTGCGCCGGGTCACCGGTGCGTTCGCGATCGAGGATCAGGCGCTCGGCGAGGCGATCGAGCGCCTCCCCGGTTTTCTCGCTGAGGGCGAGCCGACCTTCCAGGAGCTGAACGCCGCCCTCCCGCATCTGCGTGCCTTCGCCCGCGAGGCCCTGCCAGGCGTTCGCCGGAGCCCGGAGGCGCTGCGGGCAGGGCTGCCGATGCTCCAGCAGGTCCGCGCGCTGATGTCGCCGTCGGAGCTGCGCGGCCTCGTTGCCCGGCTGCGCCCGACGATCCCGGAGCTCACCCGCCTTGCCCGCGCGAACGTCGGCCTGTTCAGCGAGCAGCGCGCGTTCTCGTCGTGCTTCAACGAGGTGATCGTCCCGTGGTCGCATTCGACGGTCGAGGCTCCGTCCGACTACCCGCTCGACATCGGCGGGCGCACCTTCGAGACCACCGGATATGCGTTCGCCGGGAGCTCCGGCGAGAGCCGTTCGGGCGACGCCGCCGGCCAGCACCTGCGGGTCCTCGGCGGTACGGGCTCGAACCTCGTGCGCTTCGGCGAAATCGCCGGACGCGACCAGATCTTCGGCCTGACCCCCTTCCCGCTGCTCGGCGCGATCCCCAGGCTCAACGACTCGGAAAAGACGGTGTACGAACCCGAGATCCCCTGCGAGCAGCAGGAGCCGCCGAACCTCGCGGCGGGAATCGGGTCGCCACCCGAGCAGGAGCCGGCACCCACGTCGGCCGACCTCGATGACGCCTCAGGCGAGGGCGCGGAGCGGCTGCGCGAGCTGATGGACCAGCTGAACGCAGGCGAAACCGACGATGGCTCGCGGCGCCTGCTGGACACCCTCGGCTTTCCGGAGGTCGGCGAATAGTGGCCCGCCAACTGCGATCGCAGCTGCGCAACCTGATCGTGATCGTCGCGATGGCCGCGATCGGGCTGGTCACGACCTATGTGATCGTCCAGAACCAGCGCCTGCGGATCCCGATTCTCGACGAACGCCCCTTCGAGCTCAAGGCGGAGTTCGAGACCGCGCAGGCGGTCGTTCCCGGTCAGGGGCAGACGATCCGCGTCGCCGGGGTGCGCGTCGGCGACGTCGACAAGGTCGAGCTCGTCGACGGCGCGGGCGTGGTGACGTTCGCGATCGATCGTGAGTACCTGCCGATCTACCGCGACGCGACCATCCTCATGCGTCCGACCACAGGGCTCAAGGACATGTTCTTCCAGCTCGACCCCGGCTCGGCGAGCTCGGGCGAGTACGAGGAGGGGGAGGTCGTGCCGATGGCCAACACCGCCCCCGACGTCAACTACCACGACGTCCTCTCCGCGCTGGACGGCGAGACGCGCTCGTACCTGCGGTTGCTGTTGGTGGGAGCCGGCAAGGGCCTCGATGACCGCGATCGTGAGCTCGGGAAGCTGCTCGGCAGCCTCGGGCCGATCAACCGCAACATGTCCGAGCTCAACCGCGCCGTAGCCGAACGCCGAGACGAGCTCGCTCGGTTCACGCACAACCTCAATCTCCTGACCACCCGGCTCGGTGCTGCGGAGGCCGAGCTGACTCGCCTGGTGAGCTCAGCGTCGGAGTACCTGGGTGAGATCGCAGGTGAGGACGTCGACGTGTCGAGGCTCGTGCGTGGCCTTCCCGGGACGCTGAGAGAGGGGCGCGAGGCCTTGATCTCCATGCGCCGTCTCGCCGGGGTCATGGGCCCGGCCTTCAGCGAGCTGCGCCCGTTCGCTCGCAACCTCGAGGGCCTGAACGAGTCGAACATCCGCTTCGCCGAGGCGGTGACGCCGACGATCCGCGACGAGATCAGGCCGTTCGTGCGCAAGGCGCGCGAGCGAGTCCCGGACATCCGCACGGGAGCGACGCGGTTCGCGGAGACCGCTCCGCGGCTCGAGGTCGTCTTCAACAAGCTCAACCGGCTCGTCAACATGGCGGCCTACAACCCGGAGGGCGCCGAGCCGGTCGGCGCCCCGGGACGCGACGAGGGCTACCTGTACTGGGTCAGCTGGCTGGCCAGCAACACCTCGCAGCTGTTCTCGTCGGGCGATGGCAACGGCTTCTATCGCCGCATCTATCTGACGATGGGCTGCGAGCAGGCCAACTCGCTAATTGAGAACCCGAACCCGGCGATCGAGACGCTGACGCAGTTGATCACCGGCGTCACCGACCCCGTTCTCGCGGAAGTTTGCTGATGCAAAAGCAGGCGCCATCAGTCGCTCGAATCCTGATCGCTGTCGGGTTCACGCTGTCGTGCTTCGGCCTCACCCTCTTCCTCTGGATCGCGTTCGGCGGGCCGGTCCCGCTCAGCGCTCAGAGCTACCGGTTCACGGCGTACTTCCCTGAGGCGACGCGCCTTGCGACCGAGGCCGACGTCCGGATCGGCGGCGTCTCGGTGGGCAAGGTCAAGGCGATCGAGCTCGCCCCGCCCGAGTTCCGCGTCAACGGCAAGGACGTCGCCGCTGCGGAGATCGAGCTGGAGCCCGAGTTCGCGCCCGATCTCCACCGACGCCCGGGCGATCCTGCGGCAGAAGACGGTCGTGGGTGAGACGTTCATCGAGATCACGTCCGGCACCGAACCGGCGGGGACGTCCGACAGCGTGCTGGCCTCGGTCTCTCATGGCGAGGCGGTGGACCTTCCCGAGGGCGTGCAGCCAAGCGGCGACCCCCTGCCCGAGGGCGAAAGCCTCGGCGTCCAGCGCACGCAGGAGGCGGTGCAGATCGACGAGATCTTCAACGCGCTCGACGAGGAAACGCGCCTGGCGTACCAGCGCTGGCAGCAGAGCGCGGCCGTTGCGATCCGCGACCGCAAGCTGCCGCTGAGCGACGCACTGGGCAACCTCGCTCCGTACATCACCGACGCCAGCGACACGCTCGAGATCCTCGCCGGCCAGGAGGAGGCGCTGCGCGGGCTGATCCGCGACGCCGGCATCAGCTTCGAGGCGCTTTCGTCGCGCGGCGACGAGCTCACAGCGGCGCTTCGCGGCCAGAAGAACACCTTCGAGGGTCTCGCCGCCGAGGACGAGGCGCTGGCCGAGACCTTCGAGATCCTGCCGACGTTCCAGCGCGAGACCCGAGCGACGCTCGAACGCATGGAGGTCTTCCGCGAGGACGCCAACCCGCTGATCCGCGACATGATTCCGGTCGCGCGCGAACTCAGCCCGACCCTGCGCAGCGTTCGCGAGCTGTCGCCGAACCTGCGCAATCTCTTCCGCGACCTCGACCCGCTGTATCGCGTCTCGATGCGCGGGTTGCCGGCGCTCCGCGACTTCCTCGACGGGCTCGCCCCCGTGATCGAGGAACTCGATCCGTTCCTCGCGAACCTGAACCCCATCCTCGCCTACCTCGAGTACCAGAAGGGCACCGTCACGGACTTCCTTGCCGGCCCGTCGGTGAGTCTCTCGGGGGCTGCCGACGGCCTTCCAGGCGATCCGGCCCCGCGCCACTTCCTGCGCCAGCTCACGGTCGCAGGGACCCAGTCGACCTCGATCTGGCCGGCGCGGCTGGCGACCAACCGTGGACACGGCTACCTGGCCGACGGCGCCCTCAACGGGTACGAGCTCGCGACGAACGGGATCTTCCCCAACTTCGACTGCAAGAACACGGATTACTCGCCGGCGAGCCAGAACCCCGACGAGGAGGAGATCCGTCGCGGCCAGAGCGTCCCGGGGGTCAACAACGGCGCCCCGCCCGACGTTCGCTTCGCCCCCTGTTACGTCGCGGGCGAGTTCCCAGACGAGGGCGAGGCCGGATCAGGGCGCGCCCCGGTGCTGTTCGCTGACCCGTAGGCCGCGGATCCAGGCGCGCAGATAGGGTCCGCCGGTGGAGGATTCGATCTTCGCGACCGTGCTGTTGCCGGTCGCGCTCGCCGTGATCATGACGACGCTCGGGCTGTCGTTGACCCCGGCGGACTTCCGGCGGATCGCCGTGAATCCGAAGGGGATCGGGATCGGGCTCGCCAACCTGCTCTTCATCTCGCCGCTGCTCGCGTTCGCAATCGCGGAGCTCTACTCGCTCGAGGCCGCGCTGGCTGTCGGCCTGGTCCTGCTCGGCGCATCGCCCGGGGGGACGATGGCGAACATGCTCACCCACCTCGCCAGGGGCGACACCGCGCTCTCGATCTCGATGACCGCGATCTCGTCGGTGGCCGCTGTGATCACCGTTCCGCTGTTCCTCGAGCTGTCGACAAACCACTTCGGCGCGACCGAGTTGAACGACGAGGTCGGGATGGCCGGGGTAGTGGCGCGCGTCCTGTTGATCACCGTCGTGCCGCTGGCGCTGGGGATGTACCTGCGCTCGCGCTCACCGGAACGCGTCGCTGAGATCGAGGGACGAGCGCGGACGGCTGCGTTCGTGGTCTTCCTCGCCGTGGTCATCGGCGCGGTGGCGGCCGAGTACGAGCGCGTGGTCGACAACCTCGACGACGTCGCCGCCGCCGCGGTCACGCTCAACGTCGCGGCGATGACGATCTCGTTCACGATCGCGCGCATCGCGCGGCTCGATAACCGCCAGGCGACCGCGATCGCAATCGAGCTAGGCGTCCACAACTCGACCCTGGCGATCGCTGTCGGGGCTTCGATCGCGACCGTGCTGACCATCCCCGCAGCGGTCTACAGCGCCTTCATGTTCATCACAGCCGGCCTGTTCGCGCGGCTGATGTACAAGCGAAACAGCGTGGCAGCGACGCCCTAGCTTGCCGGGATGTGCGCGAGCCCCTGCGTGTGGCCGGGCCAGAAATGCTCCTCCGGCTCCTCGATGAACTCGGCATAGCGGCCTCCGGCGGCGCGTGACGCCTCGTCCAGCGCGGTCGGGGCATCGCTCGGCTCCCGCGGTGGGAACTCCGAGCCGATGGTCAGCGGCCGACGGCCCATGCGCAACCCGGTCTCGAAGAGCCACGGCTTGGCGGGGAAGCTGAAGCCGATGTCGTCGATGAGGAAGTCGCAGCCGTGCTCTTCGAGCGCTGCGGGCAGCGTCTCCATCACGTCCCCGAGCACCGACGTGCACCGGGGGCGCAGCTCGGCTGGAATCAGCCAGCCGCTGCTGGCGGCACCGTCGAGCGTGACGAGGGTCCCGGGATGGCCCTCCGCCTCATTTCGCTCCAAGGCGCGGCAGATGAGCGCGGCGCCGAGCCCGTCGTGGGTTCCGACCTCGATCGTGACCCCGGGCTTCAGCAACCGCGCAGCGCAGTAGTAGAGGTAGCGGTAGCCGTAGCGCGGAACGTTGTCGCGCTTCGGATTCGCGCGCAGCAGGGCGGTCAGCGACGCGCGCAGCTCGGTGTCGCCGGCCAGTTCGTCAAGTGCCATTGCTGCCTCTTGCTGCGGCACGTCCAGGGCCTCGGCGACCGTGCGCGCGACGTCATCCATGTTCGCGAGCTCGTAGGTGAAGTTGGAGACCTCGTTCGAGCGAAACAGGTAGCGCAGGGCGTCCTTGGGCCGGTCGCGAGCTGCGGACCAGTTGCCAGCAAGGACGCGTCCTCTAACGAGAAAACGCGGGAACCAGGCCCGGCTCAGACGTTCGCTCAGCCTTCCGTGTGACAAGCGCCGGCTAGGTCCCGCCGGTGAACGACGTGAACGCGCCCCACGACGGCTTCGGCGTGAGGCTTTCGAGCGGGAAGAGGCCGGAGTTAGCGCACCAGTCGCAGACGCCCGCGTCCTCGGCGGTGTCTCGCCACGAGTACCAGATGAGGCCGGCGATCTTCCACTCCTCTCGTTTGGAGAGGAAGTAGTCGAAGGCGCCGCGCAGGAGGTCGGCCTGACCCTGCTCGCCGAGCTCGAGCGGGTTGTCGCTGTCGCCGGACGACGCCCCGATCTCGGTCACCCACATCGTGGCATCGTCATTGGCGCGAGTGATCTCGTCGTGGAGGATCTCGACCTGGGTCTCGATCTTCGTCAGGTTCGCCGCGTACGGATGGGCGGCAACAGCGTCAAAGTCCTCGCTGGCGCCGTCGATCTCGTACAGCTTCTTGAGGAAGTCGCCGGCGAGGATGAGGTCGCCGTTGCCGCTGGTCTGAAACATGCCGCCGAGAAGGATCTGGGCACCGGAGTCACGCTTGCGAATCGCCTCGGCAGCGCTCGAGACCAGGCGCGAGTAGCCCTCCGGATCGGGCTTCGGCTGGTAGAAGGTCGGTGAGTTCTGCTCGTTCCAGATCTGCCAGGTGCGCACCGGGATCTGCGGAACGTCGGGGTGGGTGGCCCAGAGCTCGCCGTCCGGGCCGTAGCGGTCGACCATCTGGCCGACGAAGTCCTCCCACTCCGCGAGCGCTGCCTCTGACTGGGGGGCATACGTCGAGCACGCGACGGGCTCCTCGGCCCCGCACTCGACGCCGTCGATATCAGCGGCGACCCAGTCCGGCGTTCCGAAGATCGTCGGGAGGACCTGGATCCCGTTCTCCGCCGCGCGCGATCACGACGGGGTCGATGCTCGAGAGGTCGGTGTCGCCCTCCTTTGGGCTCGGGTCAACCTGCCATGGCAGGACGACCCGGAGCGTGCCGACATTGCCGGCTCCCATCCGATCGACGTCCTCCTCAGTGATCCCGCCCTGGTAGACGACGCCGAAAAAGGTGCCTGGGACGTCGGTGGGGGCGGTGGTCGACGTCTCGCCGTCAGAGCCGCAGCCGAGCGCCGCCACGCAGATGGCGAACGTGGTCAGGGCTGTCGCGAGTAGGAGCTTCATCCGCAGAGACGCAAACGGCGCACAGTCAACCCGATCCGGCGGCGGTGCCGGATCGACGGTGGCGTTTCAACCGTCATCGGCCGCCGGTGAACGCGGTGAAGGCCGCCAGCGCGGGCTTCGGTTCGAGGCCCTTGTCGACGAGGCCCGACCCCGGACACCACAGGCAGAGACCGTCGGTGGTCGCCGCTCGATCGCGCCACGAGTACCAGTCGACGTTGGCGAGCCGAAGCTGGCGGCGCTGGGCCAGTAGGCGCTCGAACGAGTGACGCAATCGCCGCGCCTGGCCGCGGGGACCTACGTTGAGGCCGCTCGCAGCGCCGTTTGAGGCCCAGCCCAGCTCCGTCACCCAAAGGCGTGTCTGGCCGTCTTCGGCGCTCAGCATGGCTGCCCGGAGGCGGTCGATCTGGGAAAACACGCCGGAGAGGGTAGGGGCATAGGGGTGCGCCGCCACCCCGTCGAAGTCCGCCCCGCCGTCGTGGCGGTAGAGGCGGGAGAGATAACGCCAGGCGGGGATCGAGCCGCGTGGGCCACTGCGGGGGAGCCCGAACATCCCACCGAGCACGATTCGCGCCCGGGGATGGACCGCGGTGATCGCGTCGTGGGCAGGGTCCAGCAGCGCCGCAAACCGCCGTGGGCTCGGTCGGGGCATGAAGAATGTCGATGAGTTCTGCTCGTTCCAGATCTGCCACACGCGGATCGGCCGGGCTGGAAGCTCCGGGTGGAGCTCCCAGAACTCGCCGCCCGGCCCGTAGCGGCGGGCGGCGCCCTCTGCAAAGCCGCGCCACGCTTCGAGGGCGCCTGGGCCGGCCGGCGCAAAGGCTGCGCACTCGGATCCGCAGGCATGACCGTCGAGGGTCGCCGCCCACGTTGGCGTTTCGAACAGGAAGGGGAGTGGGCGGATCCCCGCCGAGGCTGCGCCACCGACGATCGCATCGGAGGCGGTCCAGTCGTAGACGCCCGGAGCCGGGTTGGCCAGTGCCCAGCTCAACTGGAAGCGAAGGGTCCCGACCTCGGCCTGCGCCATCCGCGCATAGTCGGCCTGCTCAATCGGTCCCTGTGGGACAACGCCAAAGAATCCTGGCGGGACGGAGGCGCGCGCGGATCCGGCGAGCGCGCAGCAGACGAGGGTGCCGATGACGACACCCACCGCCAGCCTGGCTGGGGTCAAGGCTTGGCGGCCTTGACGAACGCGTTCCAGGCGGGCTTGGCGGTCCCGTTCTTGGCGCGGAGGCCGGCGTGGCCGCACCAGGTGCAGATCAGGTCGCCGCCGGGCTTGTCGCGCCACGAATACCAGTAGATGCCGCGCAGGTTGTATTTGCCCTTCTTCTTGCGGAAACCCTTGTAGGCGTCTTTGAGGATTTTGCCCTGGCCGGTCTTGCCCTTGTTGAAGGGCTCGTCCTTCGGGCCGCCGGATGCCCAGCCGATCTCCGTGATCCAGGAGCCGACCTTGCGGTCTCCCGCCTTGTTGACAACCTTCTCGGCGACCTTGAGCGCGTCGAGGGCGCCGTCGGCGCTCGAGGAGTAGGGGTGCAGGGCGATCGAGTCAAACGTTGCCTCGATCCCCTTGACCTTGTACAGCTGAGCGAGGTACTTGCTGACCGGGAGCACGACCTTCTTCGCCGTGTCCGGCCCCCACATGCCTCCGAGGATCACGTCGAATCCAGGGTTGACGGCATGGATCGCGTTGCCAGTGCTCTTGAGCATCTTCGCGTAGCTGCTCGACGCTCACCTTGGGGGCGAAGTACTTGGGTGAGTTCTGCTCGTTCCAGATCTGCCAGGTCATGATCGGCTTCTCGACGGTGCACTGACAAGGCGGCAGCGACGGGTCGAGCGGGCCTGGCGTGGGAGTGGGCGGCGTCGGCGGGACCGTCGGCGTTGGATCCCCCGGCGGCGGGTCGGGCGGGTTCGGCGGGTCGTCGGGCGTGCAGCGTGGCGACGAGCGGGATCGGATCGCAGGGCTCCTGTAGGAGCTCGAGCTGCCGCTCCTGCTGATCCGACCGGCACCGTCCAGAACGCGCCCCCCGGCCCGTAGCGGCTCGCAGCGGCGACGGCGAACTTTGTGAAGGCGTCGCGGGTGGCGGCGGACTTCGGCGGGTAAACGGCGCACTCGCTGCCCGAGCAATTGCGGTTGTCCATCGCGGCGGCCCAGGCGGGCGTGCCGTAGAGGAACGGGAACATCTTGATTCCGCTCGAGCTCGTCTGGCGGACGATCTCGTCGGTTCCCGACCAGTCGTAGCTCCCCTGAACCGCTTCCACCGTGCCCCAGGAGAGGATCGTGCGGATGGAGCTGATTCCACCCTCCGGCATCAGCTTCAGGTCGTCCTGAGTCGGGAGCGCGCCGTCCTGCGGCACCACCCCGTAGACCACATCCGCGGCGCGAGCCGGCGCGGCGAACGCAAGCACGCAGAGGAAGGCGCCAAGGGCGGCGACGGTGGACAGTGATCGGCCCACCTGTCGGTCCGCGCGCTTCACCTCGTCAGCGCGTTTCGCTGCCCGTGGTGGGCGCGACCTGCTGCGACGGGCTCGGGTCGTCGTCGTCGCTGCCACCGCGAAGCCGCCAGGCGGCGAATCCGGCGCAGACGGCGGCCACGGCCGCCAGGGCGACCAGAAGGATCGAGGCACCGCCGCCGCCATCGTCATCGGAGTCCGATGCTGGCGTCGCGGCTGCGGGGTTCTCCTCGTTGCCGCCGGTCGGGATGTTCTGCGGGGTGTACTCGTCGCCGGCGGCCTGCGCTGAGGCCGACGCGGGAACGACCGCCGCGAACGCAAGGATCGCCATTAGCGCACACACGAGTGCGCGCGCGGTCGTCGACCTAGACTCTCTGCCTTGCATCATCCGTGGGATTCCTCTTTCTCGGCCCAGCGCCAGGGTAGTGGGGAGGGCCGATGCATTCTCGCATGCGACGCCTGAGGCCCCAACACGTTACCGCCCTGTTAGTTGCGACAGCCTGTGTGCTGTTGGCGCTAGCCAATGGCGGATTCGACCCGACGGGGTTCGGCGCGGGCGCGCTGGTCGCCTGGGCGATGATTCTCGTCGCGCTGGCCGTCGGAGTTGTTCCCGCGGGCTGAGCCGCCCAAAGCCCGCGGTCATCGCGGGGCTCTGCCTTGCCGGCCTCGCCGCCCTGACAGCGCTGTCGATGCTCTGGGGAAGCGACAACGGCCGCGCCTACGAGGACGTCGTGCGCACGCTGCTCTACCTGGGCATCTTCGTCCTCGTCGTCCTCGCCTCCGCAAGGGGCGACGCAACCTCGCTGGCTCGGCGGACTGGCCCTCGGGCTGGTCACCGTCGCCGCGATCGCTCTCGGCGCGCGCTTCGTGCCGGCCCTGTTCGGCAACCCCGAGGTCGAGATCGTCGAGCAGCTTCCGGCGGCGCTCGGGCGCCTCACCTACCCCGTCGGATACTGGAACGGTCTCGCCGCGGCGATGGCAACTGCGATCACCGCTGCTCGCCTGGCTCGCGGCACGTTCCCGCACGCCACTTGCCCGCTGCGCGTCGACGGCGGCAATCCCTGCCGTTCTGCTCGCTCTCTGGATGACCGACTCGCGCGGCGGGCTGGTCGCCGCTGCGCTCGGTATCGCCGTGATCCTCGCGTTCGGCCATCGGCCGCACCCCCTTGCTCGCCGGCCTCGGCGCTGGGCGTCGTCGGCGGCGTGATCGCGATCGTCGATCGTCGAGAGCTACGACACCCTGCGCAGCGACCCGATCGCCGCCGCCGGCGACCTCCGAGGGCGACTGGATGCTGCTGATCCTCCTCGCGCTGACCGCCGCGACCGCCGCGGTGCGATCCGTGCTCGACGCGCGAATCGGCGAGCTCTCGGCCTCGCCGCGGTTCGGGCGTGCTGCGCTGGTGGCAATCGCGGTGGCCGTCGATCGCAGCGATCGCGCTCTCCGATCCGGCGGAGCGCTGGGAGGACTTCAAGGAGCCGCCGACGGGCGCCGAGGTCACCGGCGGCGGGATCAGCCAGCTGCGGATCGGCGGCAGCGGTCGCTACCAGTTCTGGGAGCAGGCGCTGGACGCCTTCGCGAGCGACCCGATCGCCGGCGTCGGCAGCGCCGGCTACACGTCGTACTGGCTCGAGCACCGCGACATCGTCATCCCGGCGACGCGCGCGCACTCGCTGGTCTTCGAGACGATGGCCGAGCTCGGCGTGATCGGGCTCGCGCTGATCCTGCGGCTTCTTCGGGGTCGCCGCCGTCGCCGGCGTCCGCCGCGCCCGCGACGGGACCGGAGGGAGGGGCCGCTGCCGCGCTTGGCGTCCTCACCGTCGGCTTTGTCGCCTCCGCGGTCGACTGGACCTGGGATCTCCCCGCTGTTTTCGGTGCGACCGTCGTCGCCGCGGCGCTGCTGACCGGCCCGGCGACGCTTGCGCCGCTCGCCGACGCGGGCCCCGTCGGGCAGTCGGACCGGCTCGCAGCCGCCGCCGCTTTGCCGCCGGCGTCTCGATCCTGATCGTCGGCTGGGTCTCGGTGTGCGCCGCCGGGCTGCTGCTGCTCTCCGACCGCCGGCTCGAGGCGAGCCGCGACGCGTTCGACCGCGGCGACCTCAGGCCGCCGCCGATGCCGCGGAGGACGCCTCGTCGATCCAGCCATGGGCCGCCGAGCCGCACGCGCAGCTTGCCCTGGTCTACGAGCGCGGCGGCCAGATCGAGGAGGCGCAGGCGGAGGTCGCCGAGGCGATCGACCGCGCGCCGCGCGACTACCGGCTCTATCTGCTCGCGACCCGCCTGGCGACCGAGGCCGGCGATCCGGACGCGGCCGCAGCTCTACTTCGAGCCGCGCGCACGAGCTCAACCCGAAGGACCCGACCCTCGCCGACCTGATCGACGGCGGAACCGAGGCGCTAGCTGGGCGTCCTCGACGATCGGCAGCAGCGGCAGCCGCTCGTCGAGCCAGCGGAAGCGCTCGCCGTCCGGGTCGAACGGGCGGGTGGACCTTCGCGCAGCGAGTCCGGCATGTGGAACCAGAGGCGGTAGTGGAGGTGGACCAGCTCGTCCAGGTCGAGCGTCGTCGCCTCGGGCTCAACGGCGCCGCGGTGGCGCAGCGGATAGTTGTACGAGGGCGGGCAGGACGCGAACGCGGTCGTGGTGGTCGGCGGTGACCGCCGCCCAGCTGAGCTGGTCCATGAAATGGGGCCACTTCTCGGAGACGAGACCGACGTCGTGGAGGCGGATCAGCGCCCGCTCCCACGCCTCGAACAGCCCGGCGGAGCGCCGCGCGCCGATGAGCCCGCTGTTCCAGTAGGCGCGGATCGGCATCTGACCGACGCCCGTCTCGACGAACGGCTCGGACTTCGACGCCGATGCGCCTCGTACATCTTGCTGCCAGTAGGGCTCGTTCTTGCCCTTGCCGCGCGAGCCGGCGATTCGCCGGTCGACCGGCCGCATGGCCGCATCCCACTCGCCGCTCGCCAGCTCGGCCGGCTCGCCGAGGAAGACCGAGTCGGTGTCGGTGAAGACCAGCGTGTCGTGGTCGAGCTCGCGCTCGGCCCAGGCCGAGACCGTGACCTTGTTGTAGGTCGGGGTCTCGGCGAAGCGGCCGACCAGCGGCTCGGTGATCACCGTTGTCGGCCATCGATTCGAGCCGCTCGATCGTCTCCGGACTCGGCTGCATGTCGGCGCCGCGGCGCGAACGCGTAGACGGGGGCGTCAGCGCAGGCTCCGCCCCAGGCGCGCAGGCTCTCGACCAGCAGGATGGCCTCGGTCTCGAGCCTGCCGTCCTCGACGCAGATCAAAAAGGCGGGTGCTCCCAAGGGCGGCAAGAGGGTAGAGAAACCGTAAGCGCCTAACGCCGCGATCCTCGCCTTCGACGAGCTCGCCGCGAGAAAGCGAAGTATGCGCAGGAACTTATGAGCGAACCTTTTGGCAAAACGCGGGGTTACCCTCACGAGATGCAATTGCAGGGCCCTCCCGAGGCCGGGCCTGAACTCGTGCGCGCCGACCGGCTCGGTCGGCCACGTTTCTGGCGCGATGCGCTGCGCCGCCGCTTGCTCGCGGGTGCCGACCTCGGCGCGGCCGCCGCAGCGAGCCTCGTCATCGCTTCGACGTCGGCTGACGCTTTCTGGGCGCTCGTCCTGCTGCCGGGCTGGGTGCGTGCTCGCGAAGCTGATCGGCCTCTACGACCGCGACCACGTCGCGATCCGCCATCTGACCGTCGACGAGCTCGTTCCGATCGCCGCCTGGGCGGCGGCCGGGGTGGGCTTTCTCGCGCTGATCCTGCCGCAGACGCCCGCGGGCCAGGTCGAGCCCGGGGCTGCGGTCGTCGCCTGGATCGCGGCCGCGCTCAGCGCCTGCTGCTGCGCGGCGGCGCGCGCTGGATCTGGCGTCGCGATCACCCCGCCCGAGGTCACCGCGGTCCTTGGCGACGGCGACCTCGCCGAGATGATCCGGCGCAAGCTCGAGCTCTTCCCCGACATGCACCTCGAGCTCATCGACGAGCACCAGATCGAGGCCTTCGACGCGCTCGCCGGAAGCGTCGACCGCGTCATCTTCGCCTCCGACCGGATGGAGCCGGGCGAGGTCGGCGGCCTCGTCTCGCTGTGCCGCGAGCGCCAGGTCAAGCTGAGCGTGATCTCGCCGCTTCACGGGCGGGCGGGGCCGGTGCGCCTCTCGCGCGTGGCCGACCTGCCGGTGCTCGAGTACGAGACCTGGGATCCCTCGCGCTCGACGGCGATGATCAAGCGCGGCTTCGACATCACTCGTTTCGTCGATCGGGCTGGTCCTCACCGCGCCGCTGTTCCCGCTGATCGCGATCGCGATCCGCCTCGACAGCCGCGGCCCGGTGCTGTTCAACCAGACCCGCGCCGGCCTCGACGGCCGCCCGTTCCAGATGCACAAGTTCCGGACGATGGACGCCGACGCCGAGGAGCGGCTCGAGGACGTGATCCGCCTCGACGACCTGCGCGATCCCGTCTTCAAGCTCTCCGACGATCCGCGCGTCACGCGCGTCGGGCGCCTGCTGCGCCGGCTCAGCCTCGACGAGCTGCCGCAGCTCTGGAACGTGCTGCGCGGCGAGATGTCGATCGTCGGGCCGCGCCCCGAGCAGGTCGAGCTTGTCGCGCGATACCGGCCCGAGCACCGCTTCCGGCTCAGCGTCAAGCCCGGCATCACCGGGCCGATGCAGGTCTTCGGGCGCGGCGACCTCACCTTCCACGAGCGCCTCGCGGTCGAGCTCGACTACATCGAGAACCTCTCGCTCGCGCGCGACCTGAGGATCATCGCCGAGACCGTCCCGGTGACCCTGCGCGGCTCCGGCGCGTACTGAGGCATGAGCGGTGAGCGCAGCGGGGGCTCGTCCCTGTCCGGCCTGCGGCCGGGGGCCGCTGGCGCGCTGGCGTACGGCGACCGCGTCGGATCCGCAGCTCGCCGGCCGCGCCGCGTTCGAGCTCGAGCGCTGTCCCGACTGCGCCAGCGCGGCGACGATCGGCAACGCCGAGTGCCCGGCGGCGATGTACGAGGGGGGCACCTACAACCAGTCGCGCGGGCTCGCGCGACGCGCTCGTCGCTCCGCTGCGCGGACTCGCCGAGCGCGACCGGCTGCGCTTCGTCTCGCATCTCGCCGCCGGGGCGCGCGTGCTCGAGGTCGGCGCGGGCGACGGCAAGCTCGTCGCTGCGATGCGCGGCGCGGGTCTCGACGCGCGCGGAATCGACCCTTCGCCGGCAGCCTGCGCCGCGGCCGCCGAGCTCGGGGTGGAGGTGGCCAACGTCGGCGTCGACGAGGCTGAGATCGAGCCGGGGTCGCTCGACGCGGTCGTGATCTGGCACGCGCTCGAGCACTTCGACGACCCGGCCGACCTCGCTGCGGCGGGTCCGCTCGTGGCTCGCTCCCGGGCGGCGCGCTGATCGTCGCCGTGCCCAACCTCGCCTCCGCTGCAGGCGCGGCATCGGCGGCGATCGCTGGTTTCATCAGGACGTGCCGCGCCATCGCGTCCATCTCACCCCCGCCGGGGTCGACCGCGCTGCTCGATCGCACGGGCTTTGCGACGGCCGGATTCGTCACCTGCTGGTCGAGCAGAACCCGCTCGGGATGTGGCAGACGCTGCTCAACCGGCTCACCGGTCGAGCGCGACTTCGCCTTTCGCCTGCTCAAGCGCGACCTGCCCGCAGGGTCGGCGGCCGCGCGCTGGCGCGATCTTGCGGTGACGGCGATCGCCGGCACCGCTGCTGGCACCGGTCGCACTGCTCGCCGAGCTCATCGCCGGGCTCGTGCGGCGCGGTGGCTCGATCGTGGTCGAGGGGCGGGTCGCGTGAGCGGCAGCGCTTCCGTGATCGTCCCGACGGTCGGCGGCGGCGAGCGGCTGCGGCGGATGCTCGAGCTCGGTCGCGTCGACCGACCACCAGACGATCGTCGTCGACAACGGCTCGCGCTGACGGCGTCGCGGAGGCGGTCGACTCACTCCCCGGCGTCGAGGTGCTGCGGCTCGAGCGCAACGCGGGCTACACCGGCGCGATCAACCTCGGAGTCGAGCGCGCCGATGGCGACATCGTCGTCCTGCTCAACGACGACTGCGTGGTCGACCCCGGCTTCGTCGAGAAGATCATCGCGCCGATCGATCCCGGCGACGGGGTCGTCATGGCCGCCGGCGTGATGCGCGACTGGCGCGACCGCTCGCTGATCGACAGCGCCGGCATGGAGCTCGATCAGACGCTGCTCGTTTTCGACTACCTCAACGGCGAGCCGGTCTCGCGGCTGGGCGGCGGCGTTGCCGACCCGATCGGCCCGTCGGGCGCCGCCGCGGCCTTCGACCGCGCCAGCTTCCGCTCGGTCGGCGGCTTCGACGAGGGCCTGTTCGCCTACTGGGAGGACGTCGACCTTGTCCTGCGGCTGCGCCGGCTCGGCCTGCGGTGCGCGCTCGCGCCAGACGCGATCGGCGACCACGAGCATTCGGCGACGCTCGGCTCGGGATCGAAGCGAAAGAACTACCTCATGGGCTACGGCCGCGGCTACGTGTTGCGCAAGTGGGGTGTGCTCGACGGACGGCGCACCGGCTCGGTGCTCTTTCGCGAGGCAGTGCTCTGCGCTGGACAGGCGGTCGTCGATCGCAACCTTGCCGGCGTCCGCGGCCGCCTGCGCGGCTACCGCGAGGCGCCGGCGAGCGAGCGCTATCCGGAGGCGCTCGGGCTCGGCGCGACGCAGGGCGGGGTCGTCGGCAACCTCGCCCGCCGCGCTCGGCGGCGTCGCGCTTGCGCGGTGGAGCCGTCGCACGAAGCAGCGCCCGGCGCCGCTGCGCTCGCTCGCCGTGTTCCATCTCGCCAACACGAGCGGCCCGTCGCGCTCGCTCGAGGCCGAGCTCGCGTGGCTCGGCGAGGCGGGCTCGATCGACGTCGTCGTCCCGGGCCCGGGCACCGTCGGCACTCGCTCGTCGCCGATGCGGCGGTCATCCAGGCCGACTACGAGGCGCTGACCGCGCCGAAGCCGGGCATCCGCGGGCCTGCTGCGCCGAGCTGCGCAGCCTCGTGCCACGACGTCCGCGTCGCTTCCGCCGGATCATCCGCGAGCGCAAGCCCGAGCTCGTGATCTCGGTGACGACGATGCTCCCGGCGGTCACGATCGCCGCCTGGCTCGAGCGCGTGCCCGCGCTCGTCTACTGCGGCGAGCTCTTCGACCGCGGCTACCGCCGCGGGCCGCTGCGCAAGCTCGCCAACCGCGCGCTGGCCGTGCTCACCGCGCGCCTCTCCGACGGGATCATCGCCTGCTCGCTGACGGTCGCCGGCCAGTTCGTGCAGTCATCGGCGCGCATCGAGACCGTCTATCCGCCGGTCGGCGACCGCTACGCGACGCGGCGACGGCGCCGCGCTGCGCGAGCAGCTCGGAATCGCGGCGGACGCCCCGCTGGTCGCTTCGGTCGGCAACCTCACCGAGGGTCGCGGGCAGGACGTGCTCATCCGCGCGATGCCCGAGATCCTGAGCCGCGTGCCCGCGGCGCGGTGCGTGATCGCCGGCGATCCGTTCCCGCGCCCGCAGGACGTCGCCTACCGCGAGCGCCTGCTCGCGCTGATCGCCGAGCTCGAGCTCGAGGATTCGGTCATCGTGGCCGGCCACGTCGAGGATGTCGGCGACGTTTACGCGGCGGCCGACGTGATCGTCAATCCGGCCCGCTTCAACGAGCCCTTCGGCCGGGTTCCGTTCGAGGCGGCCGTCGCCGGCAAGCCTGCCGTCGTCACGCGCGTCGGCGCGATCCCCGAGCTGCTTCGCGACGAGCGCTCAGCGCTGATCGTCGAGCCCGAGGAGCCCTACGCGCTTGCCCTCGCGTGTCCGCGTCTGACGACCCGAGCTCGCGCCAGCTCGTCGCGGCGCCCGCGCGATCGTCGAGAACCGCCTCACGCCGGCCACAGCCTCGCCGGCTTCCGCCGCGCCGTCGAGGCCGCGGTGGGCCGCCCGGTGGGCTAGGCGATCGCCTCGAGAGCCGGCGTGACGCCGGCGGATCGAGGCGTGGGGGAGGGGTGAGGCGTGGAGACGTCCCGACTGTCGGACTGGCTCCACGGCGCCGTCCGAGGCCCCTGCGCGCTGCGGCTACGCATCCGACCGCTCGCGCTAGAGCCCGTCGCGAACTCCGGCGGCAGGTCGGCGTCGTTGAGGGGGTCCGTGGCATCGCCGCGGCCCACGCGCGCGCCGCCACGCGAGGCCGCGGAGCATTCCGGCCTCGCTGCCGCCGGTGTCGTCGCGGCGCAAGCCGGCGCACCTGGCGCCCGGTGAGCCATGCGAGCGCGGCGGGGGAGTGGTCTGCGCGCGAGCGCCAGGCGCAGGGCCCGCCGGTGTGACGGGTCGAGTCTCGGGCCGAGGCGCTGCTCGAGGGCGACGGCCGTGCAGCGCCATCCGGCAGTACTCGCCGAAGTAGATCCGCCGCCACTCGCCGCGCAGCCGTCCCGGCAGCGCGCCCGCGCAGCGCGGCGAGGCGGCGCGGGAAGCTGCCGCCGACGACGCCGCGGTTGGCGCCCGGCATGGCCGATCACCGCGTCGGCGTGCTGGACGTAGTCGTAGAGCGGGCGGTCGACGTATTCGATCTCGCCCGTCGCGGCTGCGACCAGCGCTAGCCAGTGGTCGTGGTAGAGGTTGCCGAAGCGGGGCGGGAGCGGCAGCGCGTCGTCGAGCAGGTCGCGGCGAAAGAGCGACGCGGCGCCGGTGACGCTGTTGCCGAGCAGCAGCGAGGCGAAGTTGCGGTGATTCGGTTGGCGCTTGGTCCAGTACGTGTCGGACACCAGCGTGCCGTCATCGGCTCGACCACGCGCATGTCGCTGAACGCGAGGCGCGCGCCGGAGGCGCTGAGCGCGTCGCCCAGGCGGGCGAGCTTGTCCGGGTGCCAGACGTCGTCCTGGTCGCTGAGGGCGACGTAGGACGGCGTCAGTTGGCGCCATCGCCAGGGCGCGGCCGAAGTTCGCGTAGGCGCCCGAGCCGCTCGGTCGGAGCGCGAGACGACGAAGCGCGAGTCGCCACCGAGTCGCGCCGCTCGATCCGCTCGCTGCGCCGCGCCGCTCGAGGCGTCGTCGCTGATCAGGCAGACCCAGTCGCTCTCCGTCTGCGCGACGAGCGACTCGATCTGGCGCTCGAACAGCTCCGGCGGCGGCTCGTGGGTCGCCATGCAGATCGCGATCGGTGCCTTTGCGTCGGCCGCAGCGGGCAGCTCGGGCTCAGGGCTCAGACCGGTATCCACGGCGACCTGCCTGCCGCTCGCAAGCGTTGCCTCGACGCGGCCGCCGTCGCTCGACGCCCCAGAAGATCGCGCGGGCCGCGCGCTCGCCCTGCTCGCCGGCGAGGGTGGGAGAGGGCATGGACGCGGCCATTGCGGCGCGTCGGCCGAGCGTCACCGCACGCACGTCCTCGCCCCCGTGGAGGACGGCACCGTGGACGAAAAGCGGGCTGTGCCTGACGGGCCCGGTGGTGTGCGCAGCCAGACCGACAGGCCATCGCCACTCGCGTGCGGTTCGCCCCAGGGGCGGGACTGGCGCTCGGGTACCTTGCCCTCCATGGCGAGCGACTCTAAGGCTCAGGCATGATCGTTTACGGGTGCGCGGTTACCGACGCCGACGAGTTCGCTCGCTGCGCCGAGCCCGGGATCCGCCGCGACCTCGAGGCCGACAGCGACTCCGAGTTGCTGGCGCTGGCCAGCGCCGGCATCGATCTTTCGCAACTACAACCTGATCCGCGAGCGCGTTGCCGAGCGCGAGGATCTCGAGGCGCTCGTTCTCGTCCACCAGGACGCCGAGATCGTCGACGCCGACTGCTCGGCGAAGGTCCGTGCGGCACTCAGCGACCCCGACGTCGCGATCGTCGGCTGCGCGGGCGCGATCGGCGTTCGCAGCATGGCGTGGTGGGAGGGCGCGGTCACCTGGGCTTCGTTCACGCATCGCTACGAGGAGATGGGCGGCGGCGAGATCCCCGCGATCTCCTGGCGCTCCGGTGATCCGCCCGCGTATGCGAGCACCGGCGAGGTCGATGCCGTCGACGGGTTCGTCATGGCGCTATCGCCCTGGGCGGTCCGCGACCTGCGCTTCGACGAGTCGCTCGGCGGCAACCACGGCTACGACGTCGACCTCTGCCTGCAGGCGCGCGCCGCGGAGCGGAAGGTCGTCACCGCCGACCTGCGCGTCATCCACCACCACTCGCTCGAGCTCCTCGACGAGCCCGAGGCGTGGATCCGCGCCCACGCGGCGCTCGCGGAGAAGTGGGAGGGCAGCCTCGACGGGGCGACGACGGCCAACGGCGACTGGCGCGAGCGCGCCCGTCGAGCCGAGGCCGAGGCGGCCGCCTATCGGCTGATGATGGGCGGCGCCGAGCTCCAGCGCGACGCCGCCCGGCGCCAGCTGGACCTCACCCGCCGCACGACGAGCTGGCGCGTGACCGCGCCGCTGCGCGCGCTCACCGAACGGCTGCGCCGGCGCCGCTAGCGGGCCCCGCAGGACCGTCCGGCCGCGCGCTTCGCATGGAACCCGCACCTTGTACCGAGGGGCGCCGAACGTCGCGGAGTTGGTCTTATGAGCGGCATTCAGCGACGTTCGGTCTCCCGATCATCTACCCAATAGTGCGGCGTTCAGCTGTGGCACTCATGATCGCCTCGTCCTCGGCGAGGCGGCATCGCGCACGCCGAGGAGGCCCAGTTGCGGGACGCCATGCTCAAACGGGAACGGTCGCCCGGTGGCGCACCGGTCTACGAGCTGGTGATTCGTACGAGCGGCACGGCTTCGCTCGCCGTCATCTGCTGGATGGGCTGCGATTGATGATCGAGTCGGAGAGCCGAGAATGGGCGCAGCTTTCCCTTAACGACCACGATCCGCTTCCTTAGGCGGTGCCGCCGGCGAGGCCGGGGTCAGCTGCGTCCGCGCTGGTCGTGCGCATGGCCGTTGCTGCGTCCGTTCGTTTCGGCGGCGCGACGCTGCGCGTCGCCGAGCAGGTCGTTGTCCTCGCGGCTCCGCGCGAGCGCCGCCTCGACCTGCGCGCGGGTGAACATCGGCTTGCCGCCCTGGCGCAGTCCCGAGAGGCGCTCGGCCAGCGCGAACGCGCTCGACTCGAGCATCGTCGACGAGCAGGTGCTGAAGCTCGTAGTCCTGGCTTCGCATCGCGTCGATCTCCTGCATGTGGCGTGAACTCGGCGACGAGGTGCTCGACGCGCTTTGCCTCGGCCCGGATCAGCAGCGGATTGCGGTCCCAGGGCGCGACGGCGCTCGCGATCGCGTCGGCGGCGGGGCGCGCGCGTGTCCCAGACGACGCCGAGCCCGAAGAACGGCGGCATGATGGCGAGGCGCAGCTCGTCGCGGTCGGCGAGGAAGTCCTCGACCGCGGTGAGGACGCCGTTTCGCGGGCCGCCCTCGTGAGCCGCGGCGCTGCGGTAGTAGAGGCCGCGCTCGCCGGCGCCGGGCTCGCCGGGGACGAGTAGCGCTGGCTCGGCGAGCGGCTGGCGATGCTCGGCCGGGATCCGCTCCGGCGCGTGGTAGCTGTCGCGGCGGGCAAGCGGCCAGCCGATGTCGTGCAGCAGGATCAGCGGCATGCGTCCCGTCACCGCGGCGCGCTCGGCGACGAGCCGCAGCTCCTCGCTGACCGTGAAGTAGTTGTGGTCGCCGTCGATGATCACGGCGTCGGTGAGCTCGAAGTCGGGAAGCGCGCTGCTCGCTCGGCTCGACGATCAGCTCGAGCTCGGATGCCGCTGCGGCGAGCTCGAGCAGCTGGGCGCGCGGCTCCGGGTCGATCGCGACGATCCGCTCGACGTCGCGACCCGCGGCCCAGGCGAGCAGCTCGCTGGTGAAGAAGCCGTACTCGGCGCCGACCTCGACTACCGATCGGGCCCCGGCCGCCTCCAGGCATGCGAAGACGAGCTCAGCGAGGTTCGCCAGCGTGCAGTCGAAGCTGTCGAGGCGTTCTGAGGCAATCCAGCCCTTTGCGCGTTCTTCCATAGTGTCGTCGCGCGGCCGTGGCTCCCGCACCCGCGCACAGCAATCGTATTGGCTCAGTGCTCGAGGACGAGCCCGAGGAACTGGCGGGTGCGCTCCTCGCTGCGGGTTGTCGATCACCTGCGCGGGCGGTCCCTCCTCGACGATGACGCCGTTGTCCATGAAGACGACGCGGGTGCCGACCTCGCGGGCGAAGCCGATCTCGTGGGTGACGATGATCATCGTCATGCCCTCCGCGGCGAGCTCGCGGATCACGTCGAGGACCTCCTTGACGAGCTCGGGATCGAGCGCCGAGGTGACCTCGTCGAAGAGCATCACGTGCGGGTCCATCGCCAGCGCGCGGGCGATCGCGACGCGCTGCTGCTGACCGCCCGAGAGGCGGTCGGGGAACTCGTGGAGCTTGTCGGCGAGGCCGACACGGCTCAGCAGCGCCTCGCGCCTTCTCGTTCGCCTCCTCCCGGCTGCGCCCGAGCACCTTCTCCTGCGCGAGGCGCACGTTCGCGAGCGCGCTCTTGTGCGGGAATAGGTTGAACTGCTGGAAGACCATTCCAACCCGCTGGCGGACGTAGTCGCGCTGCTCCGACGTGCTCTTGCCGGTGATCTCGCGACCCTCGAGGCGAATGCTGCCGCCCTCGGGCGGCTCGAGCAGGTTGATCGTCGCGCAGCAGCGTGGATTTGCCGGATCCGCTCGGGCCGAGCACGCAGACGACCTCGCCTCGCTTGACCTCGAGGTCGACCCCGCGCAGCACCTCGAGGTGGCCGAAGTGCTTCTCGACGCCCGTGAGGATCAGCATCGTCTCGTCGGCGCTCATATTGCGCCTCCCGGGGCCGTTCCTGGCGTGGGTTCGAGCGTCGCCTCGGCCTTTGGATCGCCGCCGCCTCCGCCGCGCTGGGTGCGCTTCTGCTCGCGAGCGATCAGCCAATCGACGAGGCGCGCCAGCGGGATCGTCACGATCAAGAAGAGGATCGCGCCCATGATCAGGCCTGACCCGTTGTAGGTCTCGTTCTGAATGTCGCGCGCGGCCTGGACGACCTCGACCGCGCCGATGAACGCGACAAGCGACGTGTCCTTCATCAGCGCGATGAAGTCGTTGAGCAGCGGCGGGATCACCTTCGTCACCGCCTGCGGGACGATCACGAAGCGCATCGCCTGGCCGTGGCTCATCCCGAGCGACCGGGCCGCCTCCATCTGCCCGCGCGGCACCGCCTCGATCCCCGCGCGGTAGACCTCGGCCATGTAGGCGCCGTAGGTGAGCGTCAGCGCCGCCGTGCCGTACCAGAACGGGGAGGTCTGTCCGAACCAGGTTGGGGACGGCGATCGCCTTCGGCAGGATCTCGCCGCCGATCGCGCGCGCCGAAGACCGAGATGCCGGAGACCAGCAAGCAGCACCAGCAGCAGCGGAACTCCGCGGAAGATGTCGATGTAGGCGATCGTCAGCCAGCGAATCGGCGCGAGCGGCCGCCCGGAAGCTGGCGAAGCACGGCGAGGACCAGGCCCCAGATCAGCGAGAGGATGCCCGCGAGGATCGAGAGCTTGAGCGTCAGGCCGAAGCCGCGCAGGATCGACTCGAAATTGCCGTCCTCGAAGACGGTGCCGCTGAAGTCGAAGTAGTAGTTGAGGAAGAAGTTCATCGTTGCTTGCTCGGCTAAACGCACACGGGGCGCCCGGAGGCGCCCC
Organism: uncultured Solirubrobacterales bacterium; assembly: GCA_963746215.1. GTDB lineage: Bacteria > Actinomycetota > Thermoleophilia > Solirubrobacterales > 70-9 > WHSW01. Next base: position 127,802 of record CAVVAT010000011.1, on the reverse strand, counting down.
GTGTCAGTGCTCAGATTTCGGTTGGTCCGCGCTCAGTTGGGGTTCTCGCGTCGTCCCATTGAGCACCGAGTCCGGAGCGTCGGCGCGAGGTATTCCTCGTAGAGGCCCTGGATCGTGCCGTCCTCCTTGAGCTCGGCCAGCGCGCCGTTGACCGCGTCGAGCAGCTCCGGGTTCTCCTTGGAGAGCGCGATCCCGTAGAGCTCGTTGGTCGGGATCTCGGTCGCGACCTCGACGCCACCCTGCTTCTCCACCGCGTCGGCGGCGACGGGCTGGTCGATGATCGCCGCGTCCACCTGGCCGGTGATCACCGCGGCGACCGCGTCCGGACCCTCGGGGAAGCCGCGGACCTCGGCGGCGTCGGTCTCGTCGTTCGCGTAGACCTCGCCGGTCGTCCCGTCCTGGGCACCGACGATCAGTGCCGGAGAGGTCCTCGACGGACGTGATGTCGGAACCCTCGGCGACGAGCAGCGCCTGCTGGGCCTCGTAGTACGGGTCGGAGAAGTTGACCGTCTGCTGGCGGCCCGGCGTGATCGTCGAGGCCGCGATCACGATGTCGAACTGGTTCGCCGCGACGTCGCGGAAGATCGTGTCGAACGAGGTGTCCTGGAACTCGACCTCGAGCCCGAGCTTCTCGCCGATAGCGTCGTCCGAGTTCGATGTCGAAGCCGCTGAAGTCGGCGTCGTCGGGCGTCCCGATCTCAAACGGCGGGTACGGCGCGTCGGTGCCGATCAGCAGCGTGCCCTCGGTGATCGTCGAGACGTCGCCGCCGGCTGCCGTCGTGCTCGTGTCGCCGCCCGCGCTCGTGCTGGTCGTCTCGTCGTCGTCGCCGCACCCGACGGCCACGAACGCGCACAACGCGACGAGCGCCGTCGCAAAAATAAGCCTGATCCTGCTCATGTACTAGATCTCCCAATCACTTGTTTCTCTGCAATTTCCGCGCCTCAACCCTGGCGAGCAACATACAGGGGCATTTCGCGGTCGCGAATCCGTGATCGCTATCCAGCGCGAACTTGAGGTCAAAATCGCGCGACCAGATCGCCACAGCCTCTGACTCTCCGGGCCGACCCGCGTCGTCGACGACGATTGCCGCTCCTGGGCGCAGCCGGGGCTGCGAGCTCGGCCAGCGCTGGATGGCGATTGCGACGCAGTTCGGGCTCGCCCGCCGGCGGGCCGTCGATCAGGAGCAGGTCGATCTGCGGCTGGAAGTGCCTCGAGCGCGGTTCTGCGAGTACCAGCCGCCGCCATCGCCGGCCAAAGGATGGGGCTCCAGTGGAGCTGTGATCACCTCGGCGCTTTAGGCCCTCGGCACGGAGCTGAGCACTCGTGCGCTCCGCCCAGGCGGCGTCGTGCTCGAGGCTGTGAACGCTGCCCTCGCCAAGTTCGGCGAGGCGGCGCGCGATCACGATCGTGCTGCGGCCGGAGCCGCACTCGACGGATGTACGGGCGCCTGAGTCGATCGCGGCGAGCACGAAGCGCAATGGCTCATCGCCCAGCGACCAATCGTCGGTGGCGATCGGGGGGCCTGCGGCGAGCAGGCGCTCGAGCGTGTCGACTGGCGCATGGGGGGTCACGAACGGCATAGGTTCGCGCGGATGCGCAAGAGGTGCTTGCCGATGGCGTGGCTGGTCGCGCTGGTGTGCGCGATGGCAGGCGCGCTGCCGGCACAGGCGTCCGCCTCGCCGGCTGCCAAGCCACCGATCGTCCTTTTCCTTCACGGCGGCGGCTTTCTCTTCGAGGAGGAGGGGCAGATGGCGGAGGCGCGGGAGCTCGCGGCCGAGCTTGGCTTCCGGGTCGCGTACGTCGACTATCCGCTGTTCGACCTCCCTGGAGCGATCGCCGCCACACAGCGTCATGCGCGCCGCCTGGGCATCGGCGGGCGCCCAGTGCTCGCGTACGGCGAATCCGCGGGCGGCACCCTCGCCGCGCTCCTCGCGCAACGCGGGCTGGTCGACGCGGCAGCGACCTACTCGCCTGTCGCCGACATGCGGGCGTTTCCTGCGCACACCGAGGATGCGGCCCTCTACATGGAGTTCATCCAGGCCGATCGCCGGGACCTGCGCCAAGCTTCGCCCGCGCTATTTGAGAGCCTGGTTCCAGTCCTCGCCCTCCGGGCCTCAGGCGATGGCGGCTTCCTCGCTCGGGGAATGCGGCGCTGGGCGAGCCGCGATCCGCTGATTCGGCTTATCAATGTCCCCGGCGTGCATGCAGGAACTGGCCAGCCCAGGCTCTATGAACGGAATGTGACCCTCGCCCTGCGCTGGCTCCTGCGGCAGACCTGACCTCACTACACTTTCTAAAGCGATGCTTGAGCCGACGCTCAATCGCCCCTGTGGCGGCCGCTACGGCAACGTAATCGAGGCGGTCGGCAATACGCCGCTCGTCGAGTTGCCACGCCTTTCCCCGAAGCCGGGCGTGAGGATCTTCGCCAAGCTCGAGGGCCGCAACCCGACCGGCTCCGTCAAGGACCGGGTCGCGAAGGCGATGATCGAGGCCGCCGAGGCCGAGGGCGCGATCGAGCCGGGCCAGACCGTTCTCGAGCCGACCTCCGGCAACACCGGCATCGCGCTGGCGATGATCTGCCAGCGCAAGGGCTATCCGTTCACGGCGGTGATGCCCGACAACGTCACCGAGGAGCGCTCACAGCTGCTGCGCATGTTCGGCGCCGAGATCATCTACTCGGAGGGCGCAAAGGGCTCCAACGGCTCGGTCGAGCTTGCCCTCGAAACCGTCGGCAGCGACCCCTCGTACTACATGCCGTACCAGTACGGCAACGAGGCGAACCCGGGCGCCCACTACCACGGCACGGCGGTCGAGATCCTCGATGAGCTCGACTCGGTCGCCGCGTTCGTGGCCGGCCTCGGCACGGGCGGCACGCTGATGGGCAACGGCCGGCGCCTCAAGGAGGCCGACCCGGAGACGAAGATCGTCGCCGCCGAGCCGAAGCAGGGCGAGGACGTCTCGGGCCTGCGCTCGCTCGATGACGGGTTCATCCCGCCGATCATCGATCTCTCGGTTCTAGACCGCAAGATCATGGTCTCCAACCGTGACGCGATCGTCTGGACTCAGCGGTTGCTGCACGAGGAGGGCGCTATTCGCGGGCGTTTCCGCTGGTGCCGTCGCAGCGATCTGCGTTCGCGTCGCCTCCGAGCTCGACGAGGGCAACGTCGTCTTCCTCGTTCCCGACGACGGCTGGAAGTACCTCTCCTCGGGCGTCTACACGACGCCGGTCGAAGAGCTCGAGGGCATCGACTCCACCATCTGGTGGTAGTCGTGCCTGTCGCCTGGCCCTTAGCCGGTCAAGGTCGCTCTACTATCCGGCGCGATGGCGCCGGACGATGCCGAGCTTGAGCTGCAGCGCGAACAGTTTCATCGCGAGCTGATGCGCAAGTCGATGCGAATCGCAGAGCTCGAGCTCGAGCTCGAGGCGACTACGCGTCGATTCGAGGAGTCGATGAGCTGGCGGCTGATGAAGCCCGTCCGCGTCACCTATCACCTGGCCAAGGGGATGCGGCCCGGCGGCTCATGATCGGGCCGGTCGCTCGCGGGCGGCTCGGGACCCGCGTTTCGCGTCGCTCTCGCCCGCACGCCGAGCGGCTGCATGCGCTCCCAGCGCGTCCGCTGATCTCGGTGGTGATGCCGGCCTACGAGACGGACCCGCACTACCTCAAGGCGGCGATCGACTCAGTCCGCGGACAGTCCTATCCGGACTGGGAACTCTGCATCGCCGACGACGGATCGAAGCGGCGCCAGGTCCCGCGCGTGATCGAGGCCGCCGCCCGCGCCGACAACCGCATCAAGCCCGTACGGCTCGAGCGCAATGCCGGGATCGCCGCCGCGTCGAACGCGGCGCTTGCTGCCGCCGGAGGCGAGTTCGTCGCCTTCCTCGATCACGACGACGTGCTCACCGAGGACGCGCTGCTCTGCGCTGCCGAGGCGCTCACCGCGGATCCAACACTCGACGTCGTCTACTCCGACTCCGACAAGCTCGACCTCTACGAGCGGATCGTCGACCCGTTCCTCAAACCCGATTGGGCGCCGGTATACGCGCTGGGGGCGATGTACATCGGCCACCTGCTCGTCGTGCGGCGATCGCTGGTCGACGCGGTCGGCGGCTTCGATCCGGCCTTCGACAAGATCCAGGACTTCGAGCTGATGGTGCGGATCTCGGAGCGAACCGACCGGATCCATCACCTGCCGATGATCCTCTATCACTGGCGCGCGATCCCGGGCAGCATCGCCGCCGGGGCCGAGGAGAAGTCGGGCGTGCCCGAGCTTCAGGCGGCCGCGGTCACGGCCCACCTCGAGCGCACTCAGACGGCGGCTGTCGCAGTGCCGCATCCCGAGATTCCACATCGCGCGCGACTCGCGCCAAGGCCGGGGGCCGAGCCCGACCTCGGAGCGGTCAGCGCCGTGATCAGCGCACGCGGGGACGCCACGCGCCTCGACCGGGTTGTCGCCGGGCTTCGCAGCGCAGGGCTCAGCGAAGAGCAGATCGTCATCATCGACCCCGAGCCCCGCTTCAGTCGCGCGCGAGCGGCCAACCTCGGGGCCGCGCGCGCAAACGGTGACGCGCTCCTGTTCTGCTCGGACGCGGTCGAGCCCGCCCGCGAGGACTGGCTCGAGCAGCTGCTCCTTCATCTTGCCCTTCCGGACGTTTGCGCGGCCGGACCGCTGCTGGTGCGGCCCGACGGCCGGGTCGCGTCGGCTGGCTTTGCGCTGGGACTCGCCGAGCCGGCGATGCCGATGCTCGCCGGGTCAGACGCCGACGCCGACGGCTACTACGGCGCGCTGTCGTGCTCGCGCGACGTGTCTGCGTTGGCTGGGGAATGCCTGCTGGTCGATGCGGCCGCCTTTGCATCCGCGGGCGGCTTCAACGAGGAGTTCGCAACCGGCTTCGAGGACTTCGACCTATGTATGCGCCTGCGCGCAGCGGGCCACCGCCTCGCGTACGCCGCCGGCGCGCGCGTGATCGACCACGAGCCGCCCGCCGTGCGTCGCGAGGCGCTTGACATCGTCGATCGCGCCCTGTTCGTCGACTGCTGGTATCCCGAGCTCGAACGTGGCGACCCGTTCTACAACCCCGGCTTTGACCGGACGGCGGCGTCGTTTGCACCGGCCGTCGCTGCGGTGGCCGCCGCCGCATGAATCCCAGCGCCAACGGTGTTCCGGAGCCCGCGCGGATCCTCTTCGTCTACTTCGGCCCGTTCACGGTCAATAGCGCGATCCAGGCTTTTCACTTCGGCAACGAGTTGACGGAGATCGGCTGGGACGTCACCCTCGCCGGCGTCGGCGACCCGACGACGATCCGCAAGGTCGGCAAAGCCCGCTTCGAGACGATCACCCACCACGACCTGCCCGCGCTCACCGAGCGATGGCGGCGCGATCCGCAGCCCGCCGTCGTCTTTGCCTGGACGCCGCGGGAGGTCGTCCGGCGCGCGACCGAATCGGTGATCCGCCCGCTCGGTCTCCCGTACACCGTCCATCTCGAGGACAACGAGGAGTACCTGCTGGCGACAAAGGTGGGCATGACGATGCCCGAGATGCGGCGGCTGACGATGGCCGAGCAGGATCGGCTTGCGCCGCCCGACCAGATCCACCCGACGCACTCGCAGGAGTTCCTCGCCGCGCGCGAATGGCGTAACCGTGATCACCGAGGAGCTCAACGAGTTCAATCGCGCCGACCGCCCGCACCACGTGGCGCGTCCTGGCATCGACACCGCCCGGTTCCGCCCAGACCTCGAACCGCCGCTCTCCCGCGCTGCGATGGGCATCGGCCCCGACGAGTTCGTGATCGTCTACCACGGCACCGTCCACTTCGCGAATCAGCACGAGATGCTGAGCCTCTATCTGGCGATCAAGCTGCTGGCGCGCGCCGGCCGCCGGGTGCGCCTCGTTCGCCTCGGCGAGACGGAGCTCGGCGGTGTCGACCCGCTCGCCTTCGGCGCCCTTCGAGACGGGGTGATCGAGCTTGGCGCGGTCGAGTGGCGCGACATTCCCCGCTATCTGGCGCTCGCCGACGCCTACGTCCAGCCGGGCGCCACCAATGACTTCAACCGCTACCGGCTGCCGTCGAAGCTGCCGGAGTTCCTCGCGATGGGGCGGCCGGTGATCCTGCCGAACTGCAACATCGGCCACGACCTCGTGCACGAGGAGAACGCGCTTCTGCTCGAGGAGGGAACCGCGCTCGAAATCGTGGCAATGATCGAGCGGCTGCTCGACGACCGCGAACTTCGCGACCGTCTCGCCGAAGGCTCGCGGCGCTTCGCCCTCGAGCAGCTGAGCTGGGAGGATAACTCCGTGTCCCTCGCCCGATTCCTGCGCGGACTGATCGACGCGCAGGCCTCGACGGCGCCCGCTCAGACGCCGCGACGGGCCGCGTGATGCGTCACTCCCGCGCTGCAAACGCGTTTCGCCGGGGGCGCGCGGCCGCACGCAGCCGGGTGAAGGGCAGGCTCCAGGCAGGCGCTCCGGGATCCGAGCATGCGGGCGACGGCGCCGGCCTAGCGCTGAACGGGTCGGAATCGCTGGTGCCCGACGAGGAGGTCTGGCCGCTTCGCGAGCTGTTTGCCGGCCGCACCCCAGCCGAGGGCATTTCCTACGCCACCGCGGCCGACCTCGCCGAGTCCGCCGACGCGATGCCGAAGCTGATCGCCGCCAGCCCGCCCCCGCTCGGCATCCAGAGGGGCTGGGCAATCAAGGCTCTGCTCGGCTCGGTGCCCGAGGGGGCGTCGATCCTCGAGGTCGCGGGCTCGGGTCCGATGGCCGCCGGAGTCCTCGCGCGGCTCGGCTACCGGGTGACCGTGCTCGACCCCTTCGACGGGACCGCGAGCGAACCTCACCGCTTCACCGCCGTCACCCGCGACTACTCGGCCTTGGACTTCATCCGCGATCGGTTCCCGACAACCGCGTCGCTCCCGGCCAAGTACGCGGCCGTCTACTCGACCGGTCTTCTCGACCGGCTCGAGCCCGAGCGAGCGGGCGCCGCGGCCGAGGCCGCGATCGCGGCCCTCGAGCCCGGGGGCGTTGTCGCGCTCGCCTTCGCCCACGTGCTCGCGGGCTGGGGAGCCGACGATTCGGCAGCCCGGCTTGAGCGACTGGCGCAGGTAGTGGGGATCGATGACGCCGCCGTCGACGCCGCCCTGGCGCCCATGGCCGACGATCCCGAGACCTACCTCGTCTCAGCCGAGGCCCACGACAGCTGGCGCGGATCGGTCCCGTACGGGAGCTACCCGATGCGCCGCATCGGTTCGCTCAACGTGCTCGTTCGCGGCGCCTAACGCCGCGATCAGGAAGAGCGCAACGGCAGGGTCATCTCCGCGACAGTGTGCGCCGCCGCGACGGCATCCGCATCAAGCAGCACGGCGTCGGCCCGTTTGGCGGTAGCGGCATCGGCGCCGGCGAGAGCCAAAGGGGCGGCGGCGGCGAGCGAGCGCAAGTCCTCCTCGGCGCCACGGAAAAGGTCTGCGGCAAGTGCGGCGACCACGACCAGGTGGGGGTCCACTGTGACGACCACGCGTTGAAGCTCGCGGAGCGGGGTGTCCTGGCCGACGTAGATGATCCGCCAGCCTCGGCGCCAGAGAACGAGGCCGAAGCAGATCAGACCGATGTCGTGCTGCTCGCCAGGAAGGCACGCAAGGACCGCCTTCGGCCCCCCACCGGACGACCACCCCTGGGACAGCGACAGCAGCGTGGCGCGCACGAGGGTCGAGGCGAAGTGCTCCTCGGCGACGTTGACATCACCTTGCTGCCAGCGGTCACCGATCTCGCGCAGGCAGGGGAGGATGATCTCGCCAAGCGCTTCATCCAGCGAGTTGAGGGCGAATGCGCGGTCGAGGGCGTCGGAGGCCTTCTTCTCGTCGAGCTGGGTGAGCGCGCTGTACAGCTCCCTCGCCGCTGCGCCATGGTCTGAACCAGAGGTCGCTCTCGAGTCCTGTTGCTCGCCGCCGGCGAGCGCGAGGCGGGCCGCCTCGGCTGCGGCGAGCCCCCTGGAGAGATGCAGCTTCATCGCCCTGACGCGCGCGACGTCGCGGAGCGAGTAGAGCCGAAAGTTCCCCTCCGACCGCTGGGGTGCGAGCAGGCCGTATCGCTTTTCCCACGCCCGCAACAACGCTGGTTCGACGTCAACGCGTCGGCTGAGCTCGCCGATTCGCAGCCGTGGCTCTTCGTTGCCCATTTGACGAAGCCTAGACAGTCCTTGAACGCCGTGGCGATATCCGCGCCTTTATGGCCACTATCTGTCTGATACTCTCGACAGACATTAGACAAACCATGGACAGCAAGGAGCGCCGTCATATGAATCCAACCCGCGCCAGACCAAATACGCCTCACCCCAGTGACGAAGACTTGTGGGCAAGGGTTCAGTCGGGTGACGAGGCCGCGTTCGAGGTCTTTTTCCGTAGGCACCGCGGACTCGCGCTGCAGGTCGCGCGCCGCATCTGCGGCGATGGGGCCGAGGACGCCGTTCAGGCGGCGTTTCTTTCGACCTGGCGAAATCGCGCTTCCTTTGACCCCGGCAAGGGATGTGTGCGGAGTTGGTTGATGGGCACCGTTCGCAACCGCTCGATCGACGTCCTCCGCAAGACCAACAGGCGGAGGCTTGAAGTGCCTGCCGGCGAGGCCGTGATCGAGGTTGAGGACCCCCTGCGAACCGACGAGGTCGTGTTCGGCCGTGCCACCGCTCGCGCTCTGCGTGCGGCGATCGCCAAGCTACCCACTCGCCAGCGCCAGGTGGTCGAGCTCGGTTACGTGTCCGAGCTGAGCCAAACCGAGATCGCCCGCACCCTCGGCCTTCCATTGGGAACGGTTAAGGGGCGCAGTCGCGCCGCTCTGGAGCAGTTGACGGCAGTCGCGATTTAGAGCTTTTCGGCGATCCGCGGCGCCTCGCGGTTGAAGACGCGCCAGCCGAGGAAGCAGGCCGTGACGAAGATGAGGGCCGCTGGGATCAGGCGCGCGACGCCGCCGGCGGCCTCGACCGGGCCTGGGGCTGTCGGGTCGATGATCCAGACGCGCGCCTGCTCGAGGATCACGGCGATCGGATTCGCCATCAACGCGGCGCGAAATCCCTCCGTGGTGGGGATGTCGATCGGATACAGGACCGGGCTGCCGTAGAAGAGGACGCTGGCGGCAACGGTCCAGATGATCAGCATGTCGCGGAACTTCACGTACAGGGCCGACAGCAGCATCGCCACGGCGGCGGTGAGGATCGTCAGGGGCAGCAGGATCACCGGCAAGAGCAGCCAGGTCCACATGGGGTCGACGCCGTACGCGAGCAGGAACGCGAACACGGCGATCATGTTCAGCCCGAGGTTCATCAGGCCGGTGAGGACGACAGAGAGCGGGATCACAAGCCGCGGGAACTGCGTCTTGCGGACGATGCCCTCCTGGGCGACGACCGAGGTCACGCCCGTCGTGGTCGACTCCTGGAAGAAGCTGAAGAGCACGATGTTGAAGAGCAGCAGCACCGGATAGTTGGGGACGGTGCTGCCGAGACGGAAGATCTTCGTAAAGACGAACAGCAGCACCGCGAACAGCAGCAGCGGCCGCAGCAGCGACCAGACGTAGCCGAGGACCGTGCCGAAGTAGGTGCGCTTGAACTCGGTCAGCGCCATCAGCCAGAGCAGCTCGAAGAAGCGCTTGCTGCCGCCGCCGAGTGCCGCCGGCCCCGTGACCTCGCGCAGCTCGATCGGGTCGACGCTGGCGCTGCCCGCACTCACTTCGACACCTCGATCTCGGCGTCGTCGACGAGGGCGACGAGGCCGACGGCGTGATCGGTGCCGAAGACGACGAAGTCGAGGATCCGCGGTGAGGCCAGGACCGGGTCGGCCAGCGAGTGGTTGCGATAGATCCAGGCCTGGACGGCATAGCGCCCCGGCGCGAGCCGATTCTCGAGCTTTGCGCGGATCGAGATCTTCTCGCCGGGAGCCACCGCGCCAGTGTGGTCGGCGTTGAGGCCAAGGCCGACGCCGCTGACCTCGACTCCGTCCTCGTTGGCGATGACGAAGCCAAAGCTCGGGTTGGGAATCTCGGCACGCGCCTCGAACTCGGCGCGGAACTCGACCGCCTCCCCTTGGGGGACGTTCGCGGTCCGCTCGCCGTCGGGGCGCTGCAGCCAGGCATCGATAAGGACGAGGTCGCCGGCCTGGTCGACAGGGTGGCCGGCGCCCCCGGGCTGGGCGAAATTCAGGCGCAGGTAGCGCTTGGCGACCGTGTCCGGGTCGCCGATCTCGACGATGTCGCCGCCGTGCAGCAGCATCGCCCGGTGGCAGAACTGCTCGACGGCGCCCATGTCGTGTGTGACCAGGACGACGGTGCGACCGGAGCCGCGGATCTCGTGGAAGACGTCGCGGCACTTCTGCTGAAAGGAGGCGTCGCCGACCGCCAGCACCTCGTCGATCAGCAGGATGTCGGCGTCGGACTGGATCATCACCGAGAACGCGAGGCGCACGAGCATCCCTGACGAGTAGTTCTTGAGCTTGAGGTCCGCGAACTCGTCGAGCTCGGCGAACTCGATCACCGCGTCGATGCGCCCCCTCGCCTCCTCGAGCGAGAGTCCCATCAGGACCCCGTTGAGGACGATGTTCTCGCGGGCGGTGAGCTCGACGTTGAAGCCGACGCCAAGCTCGATGAACGGCGCGACGCGCCCCGCCATCCGAATTCGGCCGGAGTCGGCCCGGTAGATGCTTGCGAGGATCTTCAGCAGCGTGCTCTTGCCGGTGCCGTTGCGTCCGACGATGCCGAAGAACTCGCCGCGATGGACCTCGAACGAGATGTCGTCGAGCGCCTGCAGGTTGCGGACGCGCGGCTGCCGGAACGGGTGAGCCACTCGCTCCTTGATCGAGTCGACGCGCTCCAGTGGGATCTCGAACGCCTTGGAGAGGTGGCTGACCTCGATGACCGATGGCCGCGTTTCGACCCCGGGGCCCGAGACCTTGGGCGCCGGCGAGACGATCTCCTCGAGTGTCATGGTGAGGGGGTCCGGGGCCGACTTATCTCGGGGCGGCGGTCGCCATCCAGCGCTCGACGTTCTGCTCGTACATCTGGCTGAGGATGTCGTCGATGCCGAACCGCGGCGACCAGTCGGGATAGTCGGATTCGAAGGGCGCCAGGTCGGAGATCCACCAGCGGTGGTCGCCGATTCGCGGCTCCGGCCCCATCTCCCACTCGAGTTCGCGTCCGGCGATGCGCTCGCAGGCCGTGATCGCTTCGAGCATGGAGCAGTTCGAGTACCGCCCGCCGCCGATGTTGTAGACCGCGGCCGGGCGCGGCGCACGGCGGTAGGCCTCGAACGCGGCGACGAGGTCGGCGCTGTGGATGTTGTCGCGCACCTGCTTGCCCGCGTAGCCGAAGATCGTGTACGGCGTTCCGGTGGCGACGCACTTCATGAGGTAGGCGAGAAAGCCGTGGAGCTTGGCGCCGGCGTGTTGCGGGCCGGTCAGACAGCCGCCGCGGAAGCAGACGGTGGGCATATCGAAGTAGCGCCCGTATTCCTGGACGAGCAGGTCGGCGGCTGCCTTCGACGCGCCGAACAGCGAGTGGGTCGAGAGATCGATCGACATCGAGGTGTCGATCCCCTTGAAGTACTCGTGGTCTGACGGCAGCTCGAGGCGTGTGTCCGTCTCGATCAACGGCAGCCGGTTGGGCGTGTCGCCGTAGACCTTGTTGGTTGAGCAGAAGATGAACGGGGCGTCCGGGCAATGGGCGCGGGCCGCCTCGAGCAGGTTGAGGGTGCCGTTGGCGTTGACGCCGAAGTCGGTCTGCGGCTCGCGGGCGGCCCAGTCGTGGGAGGGCTGCGCGGCGGTGTGGACGACGACCTCGATCGAGCCCGCGTTGGCGGCGAACAGTCGCTCGATACCTTCGGCGTCGCGGATGTCGAGCTCCTCGGACTTAAAGCCGTCGAGGTTCGCGACGAGGTCCTCGGTCACGGCTGAGGTTGACGCCTCGGGGCCGAAGAAGCGGCTGCGCATGTCGTTCTCGATTCCGACCACGTCAAGCCCCTGCGCCACCAGGTGGCGCACCGCTTCGGAGCCGATCAGGCCGCCCGATCCAGTGACTATCGCGACATTGCCCATATTCGTCAGAAGCGGACGGGGAAAAGGCCCCGTCCGCGTCTCTCAACACTGTAGAGGCTGCCTTCGGAGCGCAGTTCTCCACGGCGGACCCTAGATTTCTCCGGCGTGGCGACCGCGAACGCAGGGCTGAGGCCGATGGGAGGCACGCGGAATCGCACCTTGTCGAGCGCTCTTGGCGATCCGGCAACGCTGCTTTTGATCTCCGCGTCGCTCGTCGCTGCCGCGTTGATTCTCTACTTCGAGCGCCGGATCACGTTCCGCCTCGACGAGTGGGAGTTCCTGGTCGCGCGGCCCGGCCTGACCTGGGACTCGGTCTTCCTGCCCCACAACGAGCACATCGTCGTCGGGCCCGTGCTCGTCTACAAGGCGCTCATCGCGGTCTTTGGCACGGACTCGCCGCTTCCATTTCAGGTCGTCGCCGTCGCCTGCTTCATTGCGAGCGTCGCGCTCCTTTACGTCTGGTTGCGCCGGCGGGTTGGTGAGTGGCTCGCGCTCGCCGCGTGTCTGCCGATCCTCTTCTGCGGCGCCGCCGCCGAGGATCTTCTCTGGCCGTTTCAGATCGGATTCTTCGTCGGCATGGCCTGTGGCATCGGCATGTTGCTCGCGCTAGAGCGCGACGATCGGCGTGGTGACCTGATCGCATGCGCGCTCCTGTTCGGATCGCTCACGTTCTCAAGCTTGGGCCTCTCGTTCGCGGCAGCGGCGATCGTCGTACTCGCCCTCGGGCGCAACTGGACTGGGGCGCGCGTTCGTGGTCGCAATTCCGGTCGCGATCTATGGCGTCTGGTACCTGAAGTGGGGCCACTTCGCCGAGAACTCGCTCTCGGTCCACAACTTCCTGGCGAGCCCGATCTACATCTTCGACGGCTTCGCCTCGAGTCTCTCGTCGCTGCTCGGCCTCGCGACCGCGCGCAACGAGGCTCCGGTGACCTCGCTCGACTGGGGCCGCGTACTGCTGGTCGCGGCACTGATCGGCGCGGCGTTTCGAATCCGCTCGATCGGCTCGGTCCCGAAAACCCTGTGGGTCGTGCTGGCCCTCGGCGTCTCGTTCTGGTTTCTCGCCGCGCTGAACGCGGGCCCCGACCGCCCGCCGACGAGCGGTCGCTATCAGTACATCGGCGCCGTCTTCGTCGTGATGATCGCCGCCGAGTTGCTGCGTGGCATCCGCCCGCGGGTCCCGGCTCTCGCCGGCGTCTTCGCGGTCACCGCCGTGGTGCTCCTCAGCAGCACGTCGTACCTGCACCAGCTCGCGCTCGCCCAGCAGGAGGGCGGCGACGTGATCCGCGCGGACCTGGCCGCGGTCGAGATCGCCCAGGACACCGTCGACCCCGGCTTTCTTCCCGACGTCTCCTTCTCCGGGACCGGCGACGTCTACATCCCGGCGCACCTCTATCTGGACCTCGTCCGCGACAGCGGCTCGCCCGCGTTTTCGGAGGAGGAGCTCGCGGCGGCCCCGGAGTACGCGCGCGAGTTCGCCGACCGGGTTCTCGCGCGCGCTGAGCGTCTCGTGGTCGGGGCCGAAGAGCTCGCGCCGGCGACGGCGGCGTGTCGTCCGGTCGATGCCGCGGATTCGCCGACGATCGCGACCGGTCCCGCCACGGTTACCGTCAACGGCGACCCCGGTGCCCGTCTCGAGCTCTATCTGCGTCGTTTTGCGTCTCGATTCCCCGTGAACGCCGGCAAGGTGGCGGGCGGGGGCAGGAGTCGATCGCGTTCCCGGCTGACCGCTCGGACGTCCCCTGGGTGCTCCTGGTCCAGGGCCAGGGCACGGCGACGATCTGCGGGGGAACCTCATGAGCGCCGAGTCGCAGCGACTGAAGGTGGTCGTCGTCATGCCCGCCCTGAACGCGGCAAAGACGCTCAAGACCACCGTGGCGGCCATCCCCCGTGATTGGGTTGACGAGATCATCCTCGTCGACGACCGCTCGACCGACGAGACCCTGCGAATCGCGCGCGAGCTCGAGGTCCACGCGATCTGGCACCCGCACAACGTCGGCTACGGCGGCAATCAGAAGACCTGCTACCTCGAGGCGCTCCAGCGCGGCGCGGACATCGTCGTGATGCTCCACCCCGACGGCCAGTACGAGCCCGGGCTGATCCCGAAGCTGATCGCACCCGATCCGCGACGGCCACGCCGACCTCGTCCTCGGTACTCGGATGGCCGAGCCCGGAGCCGCTCGCGCCGCCGGCATGCCCCTCTATAAGCGCGCCGCGAACCGCTTCTTGACCACGATCGAAAATCGGGTGATGCACACCGAGCTGACCGATCTCCACACCGGCTACCGCGCATACAGCCGCGACTTCCTGCTGACGATCCCGTTTCTACGCAACTCGATCGACTTCGTCTTCGACTCCGAAGTCCTGTTGCAGGCCGCGCACTTCGGCTTCCGGATCGTCGAGGTCCCAGCGCGGACCCGCTACTTCGACGACGCCTCGTCGATCACCGTCGGGCCGGCCACCGTGTACGGCATCAAGACCCTTTGGGCGGCCTCACGGCTGCTCATGCACCGCACCCGGCTGCTGCGGTCACGCAAGTTCTCGGCGTAGATGGCGACGATCGTGGCCCGCGCGCGTTCGGCCGAACCAGCGACCTGGCTGTTCGCCGCGGTCGTGCTACTTGCGGGGGCGACCCTGCTGCACCTCATGCAGCCGCTCACGTTCTGGCGCGACGAGTGGGCGTTCATCCTCGATCGCCGGGGCTCGGCCACCGACCTCGACACGTACCTGACGCCGTTCGTCGAGCAGCTGCTGGCGTTCCCGATCGCCGCCTACAAGCTGTTCATCGCCCTGTTCGGAATCGAATCTGCGCTTCCGTTCCAGATCTTCTCGACGTCGCTTTTCCTGATCGCGGTCGTCGCTCATGTTCGTCCACATGCGGCGCCGGGTCGACCCGTGGCTGGCGCTCGCCGCGACGCTTCCGGTGCTGTTCCTCGGACCCGCCTGGGACGACCTTCTCTTTCCGTTCCAGATGAGCTTCTTCGGGTCGCTGGCGTGCGGGATCGGCGCTCTGATCGCACTTGACCGAGACGATCGGCGCGGGGACATCATCGCGACGGTCCTCCTGACGGTCGGCCTCTTCTTCTCGCACGTCGGCATCCCGTTCGTCGTCGCGGCGTTCGTCGACATCGTCCTCGACCGCGCGCGCTTTCGCCGCGCGTTCGTGTTCGTCATTCCGACCGTCTTCTGGTTGCTCTGGTACCTGGGCTGGGGCCACGAGGCGCAGAACTTCGTCGTCTTCCACAACTTCGCGACCCTGCTCGGCTACGTCGCCGACGGGCTCGCCTCGAGCCTCTCGACGATGTTCGGGCTGGCCGTTCCCCGCGACGAGGCGGCCATCTCGCCATTCGACTGGGGCCGCCCGCTCCTCGCGCTCGCAATAGCTCTCGGCGTCTGGCGCGTCCTGCGCGTCGGCGTTCGCGCCCTGCCGCGGCGGTTCTGGGCGCTGCTTGCAGCACTGCTGGTCTTCTGGTCTCTGACCGGCCTCAACGCGACGTACTTCGGCGAGGCGACCTCCGGCCGCTATCAGCTGATGGGGGTGATCCTCTGGCCGATGGTCGCCGCCGAGCTCTTCCGCGGCACGCGGGTATCGCGGCCGATCGTCGCCGGGATCGTCATCGTCGCCGCGCTCTCGGCGCTCGCCAACTTCTCGTATCTGCGCATCAACGCCGAGGGGCTCGAGGGGCAGGCTCAGTCGCAGCGCGGCGGCCTGGCGGCGCTCGAGCTGACGCGCGCCCAGGTCGATCCCGAGTTCGTGCTCACCGAGGAGAACTCGGGCGTCGACTACCTCGGGATCGTCGACGCCGCCTCCTACTTCTCGGCGATTGACGAGTTCGGCTCGCCGGCCTACTCGCCTGAGGAGCTGCTCGGGGCACCGGAGCGCTCGCGGATTTCGGCGGACACGGTGTTCGCGGCGGCGCACGGCATCGAGCTCGAGCCCGCGACGCCCGCACCCCCCGACTGCGAGCCCGTCGATCAGGGCCCCGCGGGCGTCGAACTGCCGGCGCCACCGAACTCGCTGCGGATACGCGCTGCCGACGGTCCGGTTGAAGTCGGGCTGCGCCGCTACGCCACGGCTGGCACCCCGGTCAAGCTCGGGTCGGTGGAGCCCGGTGAGGACGCGGAGCTCGCGATCCCGGCCGATGGCTCCGAGCGGCCGTGGTACCTGATCCTGAGCGGTGCGGGCCGGGCGGAGGTGTGCCTCTGATGGCCGCACGGGTTTGGGCAGCCTGGGAGCGCCTGGTGGCCGACCAGCGCGTGCCGGCGGCGATCCTCGCCGCAGCCGGGACGGTGGTCGGCATCGCGCTGGTCGCGGCGATCTCGAACCTCACCTTCCTGATCGACGACTGGGACTTCCTCCTCGACCGGCGGGGCTTCAGCGTCAACGTCTTCTTCGAGCCTCACGCCGGTCACCCGTCGATGAGCCTGATCGCGGTCTACAAGGCGATCCAGGCAACCATCGGGATGGAATCGATCACGCCGTACGCCATCGCGTCGACGCTGACGTTCCTTGCGACGATCGCGCTGCTGTTCGTCTGGCTGCGCCGCCGCATCGGCGACTGGCCTGCGCTGATCGGTGCACTGCTGTGCCTCGGCCTGGGGTCGGCCTACGAGGATCTGCTGACGCCCTTCCAGCTCGGCTACTTCGCACCGGTGGCGTGCGGGCTCGCGGCAATGCTTGCGCTCGAAAGCGAGAACCGCCGCGGCGACATCATCGCGTGCGCGCTCCTGGTCCTCGGCCTGAGCTTCCAGACCGTCGGGCTCGTGTTCGTCGTCGGTATCGCCGTCGGGATTGCGCTCGAGCGACGGGCGCGCGAGCGGTGGTGGGTCGTCGTCGTCCCGGCGGCGCTCTATGGCCTTTGGTACCTGGGATGGCACAGCTCCGAGGCCGACCAGCTCAGCTTCGACAACATCGCGACCTCGCCGGCGTTCATTCTCGACGGCTACGCGGCGGCGGTCGGGTCGGTGGTCGGGCTCACCGGCGAAGGCAACGGCACGATCGTCTGGGGCAGGCCGCTCCTCGCGGGCCTGTTGCTGCTCGCCGGGCTGCGGATCGTGGCGCTTGGACGGATCCCGAGGGGGCTCTGGGTCGTGCTCGCGATCGGCGCGTCCTTCTGGTTTCTCATCGCCGTCAACGCCTCGTTTCTGCGGACGGCGGAGACCTCGCGCTACCAGTTCCCCGGCGCCGTCTTCGTGGTCATGGCCGCGGCCGAGCTGCTGCGCGGCATGCGCCCGGACCCGCGGGTGATCGCCGTCGCGTGCGTCGCCACCCTCGCGGCGATCGGGTCGGGCATCGCGACGCTCGAGGATCGCTATCAGGAGCTGAAGTCCGCCAGCGCGCTGGTCCGGGGCAACCTGGCCGCGCTCGAAATTGCTGCTGACACCGTGGATCCGAATCTTGTCCTCACACCGGACAACTCCGGCTTCAACTACTTCACGCTCGTCAGGGCGGGGCCGTACCTCTCTGCGGCCGAGGATTTCGGCTCACCCGCGTATTCCGTAGAGGAGCTCGCGAGCGCCACCGACGGCGCGCGCGAGGGCGCCGACCGCGTGCTCGCCCCAGCGCTTGGGCTCGAGCTGGCCCCGGCGGATCGAACCCCCGCCAGCGGTTGCACCGTGATCGCGGGGACCGCCCCCGGCAAACCCAGCACCGCGCTTCCGCCCGGCGGCGCGATCCTCAGCTCAGCGCCGGGCCCGGGTGCGGAGATCCTTGTGCGTCGGTACGCCTCGCAGACCTTCCCGGTCGACCTCGGGCTGGTGCCCGCGGGCGAGTCGCGACGCCTCGAGATTCCGGCCGACGCGTCCGAGCAGCCGTGGCAGGTGCAGGTCCAGTCGGGCGGCGGCACGCTCGAGGTTTGCCCGCTTTAGCCTGAAGGGGTATCCGCCTAGCTGCCGCGATTGCTTCTGCTCTCACGCGAAGGACCAGCGGAACGGCGTTCGCGAAAAACGCACACTCCGCATGAGAAGTGCAGCTTCGCCGAGGGAACGTCGAACGTCGCGGACTTAGTCCTATAGGCGGCCTTCAGCGACGTTCGGTGGTCGGTGGCAGAGTTGCGCTTTGGACGAGGAGCGCAATCTTTGCGCCGCATGGAAAGTAATTGCTTCTCGGTGCCTGCCCGGGGCGACTTATCCCCGGTATGCGCGAACAACCCGCCCCGAGCGGATCGTTGTGCTTTCCGCACAAAGCGCAACGATTCGCCGGCCGGGTTCGAGAGAAGGTGCGGTTCGAGCCTGAGCGGTGCCGCGGAACCTCGCCCGAGTCTCAGGTAGTCTCGCGTGACGAGATCCGCGCACTTCTCGTCCAAAGCGCGCCTTTTGCTCGGGAGTCCGAACGTCGCTGAAGGCCGCCTATAGGACAAACTCCGCGACGTTCGGCGCAGTTCGCCCGGGACGCGCTCCCAATGCGGAGTACGCGTTTTCGGCGGGACCTGCTCGCTGCTCCGCGCGCGATACGGGGCAGCTAACCGATACCCCTTTCGTCTGAAACCGGGACGGCGAAGAACTCGACCTGTAGGTCCTGGGGCCCGGCGCCGAGCCCAGACTCCTTGCCGAACATGATCGACGTCGGGTTCGGGGCGAAGGCGAACGGCGCCGGGAAGTCGAGGTCCTTGGGCGCCGAGACGAGGATTCCGTTCTCGGCGTTTGAGCCGATAAACCGGTAGGGGATCTCGTCGAGAGTGATCGTCCGTTCGACGTCCTTGTAGACGAACGAGCGCAGGCGCGAGGGGACGTCGTCGATCACCCGGGCGAACAGCAGCTCGTCATCGCCGACGCGCGGCACCGGGATGGGGACGTTGAACTCGACGTCGATTGGCCCGAACTCGCGCGCCGTCCCGCACCGGTCCTCGCTGCGCTCGAGCAGCTGATACTCGTCGTCGGAGCGGGTCGCGCGGAAGTTGCAGAGCATCGCCCGCACGGTCGCCGGCTCGTCGAAGGCGCCGTAACGGAAGTCGACCGTGCCGATCGCGCTGTCCGGCGTGGTCCGCCGGCGCAGGACGAACTCGGGCCCTTCGGGTGAGGCCAGCGCCTCTGCGTTGCGGCTATCGAGATCGTCCGTGTACGCGGCGTAGGCCTGGAAGACGGGCAGCGGGTCCCAGTCGAGGTCATAGGCCCACACCATCAGTGCCTCCCACGGGTCGATGTGGACGTCGCCCGTGCGCAGCTCGGCGAGGATCGCGGGATCGAGGTCGTACTGGTCGCGCAGACGCTCGCGGCCGGCGTCGACGAGCTCGCCGCGCTCTCCCGGGATGAATACGTCGTAGCTCTGCTCGAACGCCATCGTCGCGGCGTCGACCGGCCGGAAGATCTCCGACTGCGAGATCCCGCGGATCGGCGCTGCCGTCAACGCCAGTACGAGCACTCCCACGGCGACGATCGCCCGCTCGGCGATCGCGCGTGCCTGGATCGCGGCGAGCGCTGCGATCGCGATGCCGGCGAAGACCCCCGCGTGGCCGCCGTCGTGGCGGACGAACGCCTGCTTGGCCGCGAAGAAGGCGGCGATGAGGACGATCGCGACGGTCGCGACTCGTCGCCCGGGCGGCAGGCCGCGCGTCGTCCACGCCGCCAGGCCGGCGATGACCACCGTGGCCGCGCCCGCGAGCGCCCCATCCCAGCCGGTCGGGGGCTGCTCGATCCCCATCGCCTGCGAGTAGCCGGAGACGATCTGCGCGCTCGAGCGCAGGAAGTCGTCGACGTTGCCGAGGCCCTGGCCGCTCGCGAACCACAGCACGCTGACCGTGGCGAGGAATGTGCCGCCGAGTGTCGCCAGGTTTCGCAGGCGCGGCCCCGGCATCGCCGCGACCGCGATCGTGACCACCACCAGGGCGCCGGCGCCGACGTTGAGGCGAATGAGCGCCTCGATCGCGCAGTAGATGCCACCGCCGATCGTCACCAGGCGCAACGACCACGGCGGGGCGTCGGAGGCGACGACCACGAGGGCCCAGACCGTTGCGAGCGCGAGCGGTACGACCTCGGTCTGGGTGGCGGCACAGCCCGCGAACGCCAGTACCACCGCCAGCGGCATCCCGACGCTTCGGCGCAACGCCCAGACGAGGCTGACCGCAAGGCCGATCCGCAGCGCCAGGAAATGCACCATCGACAGCGGCGTCAGCCATCCCGTCACCACCGAGGGGCCTTCGAGGAAGCCGAGCGGTCCATAGGTCCAGGCGAAGTGGGTCCCCTGGTCGATGCCGGTTGCATTGGCGATCGCGTAGCCGGCGCTGGCCGACGGGTCGAGGCCGACGGTGGGCGTCAGCACCGTTTCGGGGTAGCAGCAGATCCCGATCAGCACACCCCAGAGCCAGGGGGAGCCGAGCGCCGGGAAGCGGTTAGGAATCGACTGGATCGCTTGAGTCAACGAGAGGCCGCCGGTGATAGTCGCCGCGGCTGAGGTGAGCCTCGAGGAAGACGTAGAGGACGATGAACAGGTAGCGGCTGCCCATCTCCTGGATCGCGAGCTTGCTCTGCCCGGACGTCCGATTTCGCCACGAGATCGGGATCACGGCGAAGCTGTGGCCCCGGACGACCGCCTTCAGCGGGATCTCGACCGTGAGGTTGAAGTGGTTGGAGAGCAGCGGCTGAATCGTTTGGATGACCTCGCGCCGATATGCCTTGAACGCGTTCGTCGTGTCGTTGAAGCGGTGGCGAAAGAGCACCCGGATGAACCAGTTTGCGAGCCGGTTCAGGATCAGCTTCACCCGCGGGTAGTCGTAGACCGCCGACTCGCGCATGAACCGCGACCCAAAGACGCAGTCGTAGCCCTGTTCAAGCAGCTCGTGGTAGCGGACGAGGTCGGCCGGATCGTCAGAACCGTCGGCCATCATCAGCGCAACCGCGTCGCCGTCGAAGCGCTCAAGCCCGGAGCGGACCGCAAAGCCGAAACCACGCGGGTAGTGGGAGCGCAGGCAGCGAACCTGCGGGTGTTCCGCCGAGATCGACTCCACGACCGCAGTGGTGCCGTCGACGCTCGCATCGTCGATGACGACGATCTCGTGCTCGACACCAGCCTTCTCGAGGGTGGCGATCGTGTCGCGCAGCGTCGTCGCGATCGAGCCGGCCTCGTTGTGCGCCGGCATGACGACGGACAGCTTCATGGGCGCAGCCCCAGCGACTCAGCCACCGCGTCTTCGTTTTCTTCGACCCAGGCCAGGATGTCGGAGAGGATCTCCCTCGGCGCCCGCCGCGGGCGCCAATCGGTCCGCTCGAAGAGCCTCGAGCAGTCGGAGATATATAGCGGAACGTCACCCGGCCGCTCGTCGCCGGAGGCCTCGATCTCGAGTTCGTTTCCGGTCAGCTCGCGGCAGATCGCGGTGGTCTCGAGCAGAGACAGGCTGACGTCGCGCCCGCCGCCGACGTTGCCGACGAAGCCGTTCCAGCCCGCTGGGTCGGCGAGCTGGCGCTCGACCAGGTCGACCAGGTCGGCGACATGGAGGAGATCGCGGACCTGCAGGCCCTCGCCGCCGTAGCCGATGTAGCCAAGCGGCCTGTCGAAGTGGTGATGAAGCAGCCAGAACGTGAACACGCCCTGATCGACC
Organism: uncultured Solirubrobacterales bacterium; assembly: GCA_963746215.1. Taxonomy (GTDB): domain Bacteria; phylum Actinomycetota; class Thermoleophilia; order Solirubrobacterales; family 70-9; genus WHSW01. The sequence goes on along the minus strand of CAVVAT010000011.1, from coordinate 106,203 downwards.
TTGCCCATCTGCCACGGTCCGGCGATCACGCCGCAGCGATTCACGACCGTGGGGATGTCGAAGTTCGCGGCGTACTCGGTGGTGAGCAGCTCGGCGGCGAGCTTGGTGGCGCCATAGAGCGTGCGCGGACCATCAAGGGGAAAGCCCTCGGAGACGCCGGCGGGCGAGACCCCGGGCAGCGGCTGGTCGGCCGCAAGCTCGAACCGGGTCGCCGCGGTCTCGAGCTCGAGCGCGTTCAGCGGCGGGTAGGGATAGACGCGGCTGGTCGACAGGAAGACGAACTGAGCTCCATCGCGGCGGGCCAGCTCGAGGCAGTTGTAGGCGCCGACGAGGTTGGTCTCGAAGGGATAGGAGGTGTCGCCGCTCATCCCGACCAGCGCCGACGGTTCGGCGGAGCACTCGATCAGCGCATCAATCGCGGGCAGCGCGGCAAGCGCGTCGCGATCGCGGACGTCTGCCTTCGACGAATTCGACCCCCGCGGATTCGAGTCGCGGCAGGTTGAGCCTCGAACCGGGGCGGTAGAGGTTGTCGAACGCGATCAGCTCGCGCTGAGGATCACGCTCGGCGAGCGCGATCGCGAGGTTGGCGCCGACAAAACCGGCGCCGCCGGTGATCAGGATGCGAGACACGGCCGCCGCAGGCTACCCATCACAGGCTCTACCCTCGGCCGCCCCGTGGACTACGAACGCCTTTACAGCTACCGCTTTCGCCATGTCGATCAGGCCACGCGCGAGCAGGTCTGGCACGAGATCGCGCGCTACGTGACCGAGAAGTCGCTGGGCTCGCCGAAGCGGCTGCTCGATCCGGCCGCCGGCCGGCGGGAGTTCATCGACGCCGCGCCGGCACCCGAGCGCTGGGCGATCGACCAGGTCGCCTACGAGCACGCCGGCTCGGATCGCGAGGTGAAGTTCCTGACCTCCGAGGTGATGTCCGCGGAGCTCCCCGACGCCTATTTCGACGGCATCTTCGTCTCGAACTTCCTCGAGCACCTCGGCGGCCAGGAGCAGGTCTACGAGTTCCTCGTTCGCATGTACGAGGTCACCGCTGCGGGAGGGCGCATCGCGATTCTCGGGCCGAACTTCCGCTACACGGCCAAGGAGTACTTCGACTATGCCGATCACATCGTCGTCCTGACCCACCTGGCCGTCGCCGAGCACCTGCACACCGCCGGCTTCAAGGTCGTCTCGAACGTGCCGCGCTTTTTGCCCTACTCGTTCACCGGCCGGCTACCGGCTTCCGCCGGCCTGACCCGCGCCTACCTCAACATGCCGCTCGCCTGGCGCGTCCTGGGCAAGCAGTTCCTGGTGGTTGGCGAGCGCTGACCGGCTCGGCGGAGGCAGCGGTTGTCGAGCGTGTGGTCGCGTTGCGTGCTGCCTACGAACCGCCCGACTTCGGCCACGTTCCTGACCCCGACGCAGCCCTCTTTCTCTGCGCGGTCGATCACAAGACCGGCTACGAGCGCGCCCACGAGGTCGGCGGCGCGGGTCCCATCGAGGGCAGCGAGCTGATGTGGGCGGTCGCGCTCGCCTCCGGCCTCGAGCTTCGAGCGGAGCGCCTCGCCGACGTCGACGCGGACACCGTCGCCGCGAGCTTCCGCGTCGACGATGAGACCGTGGCCGACCCACAGCGCAGGGCGGCGCTCTGGCGAGATCTGGCTGAAGAGATGAACGAGCGACATGGGGGAGAGGCGCAGGCGCTGCTGGACGCGGCCGAGCGGCGACTCAGCGGCCCGGGCGGCCTGCTGGAGCGGCTGGCCGCCTTCGAGGCCTACCGCGATCCGCTTGCCAAGAAGGCACAGCTGTTCGCGAAGATCTGCGAGCGCCGCGGCTGGTTCGCGGTGGACGACCCGGAGAGCTGGCAGGTCTCAGCCGACAACGTCCTCATGCGGCTGGCGCTGCGGTCGGGCTTGGTCGAGCCCGGCGAACTGGCGACGGTGCGCACGGCCACGCGCGATGCCTTCAAGCGGATCGCTGCCGCGACCGCGATCTCGCCACCAGTGCTCGACGACATGCTCTGGGAGCTCGGCCGGGAGAACCCGGATCTGCTTGGATCGCCCGCCGGTGACCTCCGCGAGCCCGAGCGCGACCCGGCTTCGAGTTGGTACTGACGTGACGAGGGCAGCGGCCTGGATCCGCAGTCACCCACTCGTCTTCGGCGCGATCGTCGTCGGGCTTGCCGTGCGGATCTTTCTCTGGGCCTACACCGGGCGCCTCATCGATGACGCGCTGATCACGGTCAAGCACGCGAAAAACCTCGTCGACGGCTTCGGGCTGGTCCACCATCTCGGCGAGGACGGGCCGGTCCACGGGTTCACATCGGTGCTGTCGGTCCTCGTCCCGATCCCCGGTGAGCTGTTCGCCGACGGTGGCGGGTTCGTCGCGCTACGCCTCGTATCGCTCGGCTGCTTCGTGGTCGCGGTGCTCGCCGCCGACGCGATCTGCCGCGATCTCGGGATCGGCTTCTGGCCGCGACTCCTGGTGCTCGCTTACCTGGCGCTCGACCAGAACCAGGTCTTCTACGGGGTGGCGGGCATGGAGACTCAGATCGCAACGGCGGTCGTGTTGTCCGGCGCCTATTTCGTGCTCAAGGAGAACTTCGTTTGGGCGGGCGCACTGGTCGGCCTCGCCCTGCTCGCGCGTCCGGACTTCGTGATCTGGGTGGTGCCCGCCTACGTCTATCTGTTGATCCGCGATCGTCGCCGGGGTCTGCAGGCGGTATTGATCGGGGCCGCCTTCGTGCTCCCGTGGCTGATCTTCGCAACCGGCTACTACGGGTCGCCCGTTCCGAACACGATCATCGCCAAGTCGCAGGCGTACGGACCGGCGCTGCCGTCGTTGTTCGACCTCGGAGCGACGATCGACTACGCGGGCGGTGCGGTCAGCGATCTCAAGACCTTCGTCCTCGCCCAGCGACCGTTCTACGAGCGCAGCCTCCTCGTCTCAGCTCCCATCCCCGATCTCTTTCTCAACGTCGCCGTTTGGGCGATCGCGGGCCTCTCGTTGATCGGCGCCGCCGCGACGTGGCGGCGGCCGTCGTTTCGCCCTGCGATCGTCTTTGTCGCGCTCTGGCTCGCGTACAAGGTGGTCTTCGTTCAGGTCGGCTACTTCGACTGGTATGCCGTTCCGGTGATGGCGCTCGTGATCGTGCTCGCTGCGGCCGGGCTCGACTGGCTGTCTCGCCGGATTCCAACCGGGGCAATCGCGTCAGTGGCGGTTGCGCTCGCGGTCGCCTACGCGATCCACATCCCGTTCAGCTTCCCGATCGAGGAGCAAACTCAGCACGAGATCGAGGACCCGGTCCGCGATCGGCTCGGGCGTTACCTCGGCGAAGTCACGCGGGTGGGCGAAACGATGACTTCCGAGCCGGCGGGTTACGTCGCCTTCTACACCAACGCCACGCTGCTCGACTTTCCCGGGCTCACGTCTCGGATCGCAACCGAAGCGATGAGCGGCCAGCCGAAGTTCGCCGACGACCCGCAGGGGCCGTCGAAGATCGCTGAGCTACTGCGGCCCGACTGGCTGATTCTGCGACCGGCCGAGTGGGTCGGCCTGCAGGAGCGCTTCCCCCAGGTCGCGGCGGAATACAGGCTTGCGCGCGAGTTCAAGTCCACGGACGTCATGACCGAACACGGCGGCTTGGCCTACTTCAACCCCGACACGGAGTTCCTCGTCTTTCAGCGGCGAACGGCCAACTGATATCCGCTGTAGTCGTGCAGAAGGCGGAACTCCTCGGTGATGAACCTGGTGAGCGGGCGGTCGGGGATCTCGGCCCGCGGCGCGTAGACGCGCCAGAAATCCAATAGGTCCGGCTTGATCACGGCGCAGAGCCGTGGGTCGTCGGCGACGCTGTCGATTATTCGCTGCTGTTCGGCATCGTCGAGGTAGAGCATCCAGCTGCTGCTCATCTCCTCCGGCGGCTGCTGGCCGGTGTAGAGGTAGAGGCTGTTGAGGCCCGGCAGCGTGAGGAACGTGTCGCAGTCGCGCTCGATGCCCGCGGTGAGCGCCCGGAGATTCTCGGCTCGCAGGAGATCGACCCGTTGCTGGGTCGCGCCGGGGAGGTCGAGTGACACGCTCGAGTCGTAGGTCGTGGACGCCTGGTCGGCAAGCGGCCGCAGCCGGTCGAGCGCCAGCCACGCTCCGAACCCGACCGCGATCACGCTCCCCGCGACTGCGGCCGCGCGCGCCGGCGCTCGTCCGAGCGCCCCAAGACCCACGGCGCCGTCGGCGATGCAGATCCCCCCGACCAGCGTGAACAGCACGGTTCCCCATGCCAGCTGGGCCCCGGGCACCGGGTAGGCGTGAAGCGTCTGGAGGACGGCGAGAGCAGGAATCGCGATCCGAACGAAGCGCCGCCCCGGAGCCTCACCATCCGGAGCGATCGCCGCGATCCACGCGAACGGGGTTGCGAAGGCGATGACGCGGGGCAGATTCGCTGGCGCACCGAGTACCGCGCTCGCCAGCGTGATCCAGATGCCGATGCCGATCGCGATTCGGAGCAGTGCAAGGGCGAGCTCGAGCCGCTGGGACGGTGGCCCCTCGCGGCGCGTGAGCCACGCGGTCGCGCCGACGAGGCCGAGGACGGTCCAGATCAAGCCGGGCGTGCCGAGCACAACCTCGTTAAAGGCGGTGTCGGGGTGTCGCAGCGGTTCGATCAGCCAGCCCTCGATCAGTCCCCAGGGTGAGGTCCCGAGCACGATCGGGATCACGCTCACGAAGACGAGCAGTGCGGCGCCGGCGCCGAGAAACCACCAGAGATCGCGCCAGGCGGGGCGACTGTCGGTGGCGCTACGCGCGGTTGCGAGCACCATCGCGAGCGCGCCGCACGACACCGTTGCGGCAAGGAGCAGCGTGTTCTCGTTGTCGAGATGCGATCCCATCAGCACGAAGGGCACGACGACGAACAGGCCCGAGAGCGTCCATCGCATGGGGCGGTATGCCGCCAGCGGCCGTCCAGCCGCCGCGATCGCGAACAGGAGCGAGAGCGCGGCCAGCGCACCCACGTTGACCTTCGTCGCGAGCAGCACCCCCACCAGGGCACCGACTACGCCGAGCGTCATCGTGGGACGGCGCTCGAAGCCAAAGACGATTACGGCGACGAGGGCGAAGAGGACCAGGCCGATCGTGGCGCCGGGGTGAAGGGGTTCCGAGGCGTCCGACACGAGCACGAGGAAGCCGAGGCCCAGGCCGGTTGCGGCGATCGCAAGGTTGCGGGTGAGCCGCAGGAGTATCAATCCGATCAGAAGCGTCGAGCCGAACCAGAACGCGAGGTTCATCCAGCGCGCGCCATCGCTCGTGAACGCGATGCCGAAAAGCTCCATTCCGCCGCCGACGAGCGTGTAGAAGCCTGGGCCGTACTGGCTGTAGACCGAGTCGTAGAGCGCATTGCCCTCGGCGAAGCTGCGCAGCGTGACGATGAGATACCCCTCGTCGTCTGGGGTGTCAAAGGTGCTGAAGGTGAGCCGGTACGCGGTGAGGGCGAGCAACGCGGTGAGCGCGACGAGAACAAGTACCCCGGCAACCTGCGCGTAGGTTCCCGGGCCGCGGCGGGCTCTGGATCGGGCGTGCAAGCCGGCGCAGTCTAGGCGCCGTCAGCGGGAACTCGGGCGGTCCTGTCGTAACTACGCGGGGTGGAGGCCCGCACTGTCGCATGGATTCGGGCCAATCCGATCCTCGTGGGCGCAATTGTCGCGGGGCTGGCGGTCCGAGTCGTCTTCTGGGCCTGGACCGGCCGGATCTTCGAAGACGCGCTGATTACCGTCAAGCACGCGCAGAACCTCGTCGACGGTGTCGGCCTGACCCACCACCTCGGCGAGGGGGGACCGGTTCATGGCTTCACATCGGCGCTCTCGGTGCTGGTCCCGATTCCCGGCGAGGCCATCGGCTCGGGCGGGGGCATCCTCGTGCTGCGCCTCGCCTCGCTCGCAGCGTTCGTCGCCGCGGCCGTTTACGCGCACGCCATCGCGCGCCGGCTCGAGCTCGGCCTGTGGCCCACAGTCCTCGTACTCGGCTACCTCGCGCTCAACCAGAACCAGATCTTCTTCGGAATGGCCGGGATGGAGACGCAGATTGCGACCGCGGTGTTGCTCGCAGGCGTCTATTACGTGCTCGTCGAGGACTACTTCAAGGCGGGCGTTCTCCTCGGGCTAGCGCCGCTTGCCCGTCCGGACTTTGTGGCCTGGATCGGGATCGCGTACCTGTTCCTGTTCTTTCGCAATCGCGACCGGGCACTGCGAGCCGCGCTGGTCTCCGCGGCGATCCTGGCGCCGTGGCTGATCTTCACCACGATCTACTACGGCTCGCCTGTCCCGAACACGATCATCGCCAAGTCGATGGCCTTCCCGCCCGGTTTCCCCGGGCTCACCGACATCGTCGGGTGGCTCGAGTACTACGGGGACTTCGTCAGCCTCGCTGGCGATTGGGTGGCTTCGCTCGCCCCGTTCATCGAGCGTGGGTGGGTGGTGGCGACGCCATTCCCGAAGCTGATTTTGCAGCTCGTCGCGTGGGCGCTATTCCTACTCGCCGCTTATGGGTCGGTGATCGGATGGCGACAGGTGATGCTGCGCCCAGCGATCCTCTTCGTCGCTGCATGGATCCTCTATCGCCTTGTCTTCCTCAAGGTGGGCTACTTCGAGTGGTACGCGGTGCCGGTGATGGCGGTGGTCGCGCTACTCGCCGGGGTCGGCTTACAGGGGCTCGCCTCGCACGCGCGGCGGTGGAGCGCCTTCGCCGCGGTTGTGATTGGCACCGCCTACGCGATCCCGATCGCCTACTCGTTTCCGCTCGAGGCACGGGTGCAGGCGGATGTGGAGTACCCGGTTCGCGATCAACTCGGGCGCTATCTCGACCGCGTGATCGAGCCTGGGCAGACCTGGACGGCCGAGCCCTCGGGCTACCTGGGCTTCTATACGAATGAGCAGCTCCTCGATTACCCGGGGCTGACGTCGACGACCGTGACCGAAAGCCTCAACGAGGACGACGAACAGCTCGAGCAGACCTATGGCGCCCCCTACTTCGTGGCCCGCTTTGAGCCTGACTGGGTTGTGATGCGGCCGTACGAGTGGACCGTCGTCGAGTCTGTGTTCCCCGAGGTCGCCGCGCAGTACCGGCTGGTGCGGAGGTTCGAATCTGAGCTCGACGCCGACATCTACCAGGGCGGCTACGGCATCCACAACCTCGACACCGAGTTCCTCGTCTTTCGTCGAAACCCCTAAAGCACGTGGACCGGTGGGTTCTCGGCGAAGAAGAAGAACCAGACGAACAGGGCGATCAGCTCGAGCACGAGTGACGCGATCAAAAGCGGCTCGAGCGGGCCGCGAATGCGCCGCCGCCAATCCCCCTCTTCCTCATCTGCCTCGAGCCGGCGCAAGACGCCGGTGACGCGCAGGTAGAGCGCGTTGAGCCAAAACAGGAAGGTCGCGGCTACCAGCATTCCAGCGCGGCACCGCGACGAGGCCCAGGAGAAAATGGGTCGTCTGCGACTGGGTGACCTCGCCGAGCCCCCAGAGCACTCCCGCCGGAACCACGCTCCAAAAGAGCAGGCAGGCAACAATCATCACCGCGAGGATGAACGCGCCCGCGACACGCTCGTGAGGGGCCTGGCCGGGCTCGCTGGTCATAGCCTCGTATTCCATCTAAAGCGCCTCAACGGCGGCGCGCCGCGGCTTCGCTTCGCTCCGCCTCACGGTCATCCACCGATCGGCGCGCGCGGGTTCGCTCCCCAGAAGACCAGGGTTCCCATCATCCCGATGATGTGGACCAAGACGATGTTCAGCACCATCGACTTCGCGGTTGCCCGGCCGACGCCGACCGGACCCGCCGGAGGCCGTGTAGCCGTAATAGCAACCGACCAGCACGATCACGGTCGCCATGACCATCCCCTTGATCAGACTGAAGACGAGATCGGGTGGGTTCTGGAACATCCAGAAGATCAGGAAGTAGCCGCCGGATGAAACCTCGCCCACCTGCTCGACAACGGCGATGTAGGAGCCGATGTACCCGACGCCGATGCCCGCCAGGTAGATGAACGGAAGCGTGATCCACGCGCCGAGCAGCCGCGTCGCGCAAAGGAAGACCACCGGGTTGACGCCCATCACCTCGAGCGCGTCGATCTCGTCGGAGATCCGCATCGCGCCGAGCTCGGCGACGATTCCCGTGCCGACCTTCGCGGCCATCATGTAGCCGAACGCGTACGGGATCACCTCGCGCAGGTCGCACCACGCGGCGAAGGTGCCCGCGTTGGCCGGCGCGCCCACGCTGCGCGAGAAGTACGCGCCCTCGATCCCGCATTGGAGGCCGAGGATGAAAATCGTGGCCCCAGATGACCATCGCCGAGCCGAGGATCAGGATCCCGGCCTGGCGCAGCGACTCGCCGAAGAACCGCATGACGCGGCCGGAGTAGACCTCCCCATACCCGTCCGCCAAAGCGGCCGATGTCGCCGAGGCTTCCCAGCCACCCCCGGGGTGCGGCCAGCCAGCCCACTACTTGATCACGCTGAGTCGGGATGCGTCGCCAGCAGCGTCTGCGTGAAGACGTAGTTGAAGGCGAAGACCGCGAGCAGGGCGGTCGACCACCGCCTCGTTCACGGCGCGGCCGACGCCCTGCGGCGCCTCCGGACGCATTCATCCCCTTGTAACAGCAGACGATCGCCGACGATCGCGCCGAACATCGGTGCACTTCAGCAGCGAGCCCCAGAGATCGGTCACCGAGGCGTTGTTGAACAGCGTCGCGAAGAAGCCGCCGAGCGGCTGGCCGTACATGATCTCGGCGATGATCCCGCCGGAGATCCCGAAGAGGATCGCGTAGACGTCGAGCAGCCCGGTGATCAGCATCAGCGCGAGGAACCGGGGGACGACCAGGTTCTTGATCGGGTCGACGCCGAGCACCTGAAGTGCGTCGAGCTCCTCGCGGATCTTGCGGGCGCCGAGATCGGCGGTGATCGCGGTGCCGGCAACGCCCGCGACGATGATCGCGCTGACGAACGGCGCGAACTCACGCACCGAGGCGAGGATGAAGAAGCCGCCGAGGCGGTCGAGCGCGCCGAAGAGGCTGAGGAAGTTCGCGGCCTGCAGGCCGGGGCGCCGAACGAGACGGCGACCATCGAGACAGCCATCGGAAACCAGCAGAGCTGGAGCGCGAAGAGGAACTGGCCGACGAACTCGCCGCCGTACGGGTAGGGGGGACGCACGATCGACGACGATCGTCTTGCCGGTCAGGATCATCATGTTCCCGACCTGCTCGAACGGTGCCCTTGACCGGCAGGAAGGCCCGTGTCGGCCGACTGCCTCTTATTAGCCGCCGCCAGCGGCGCGGCTAACGGACATCCGCCCGAGACCTTGATGCGCCACCAGCTCATCAGGGCGCCAAGCGGACCCATGCGCGGGGAGACCTGCCAGGTCGTGCAGCCTTCCTCGCCGGTCTCGGCGGCCGAGACGACCTCCCAGCGGTGCGCCGCCGGGTCGGCGACGATCGCGTCGCGGACCTCGCGGGCGCGGCGCTCACGCTGCGACTGAGCGCTGCGGCGGCCGTGTCGCGAGCCGCGGCGAGTCTCGGTCAGCAGCGAGTCGCGGGTCGCGGAGAGCTCGGCAACGCCGGCGATCCGCGGCTCGGGCGTGCGCATGACGGCGCGTCGGCCGGCTCGCGGGCTGGTCCGGGGGATAGGCGGCGAGCTCGGCCTCGAGCTTGCCGATCTGGCGGCGCAGCTCGCGACGGGCGGCGCCCTCGGGCGCCTCGAGCCAGGATTCGTCCAGGCCGAGCTCGTCGGCGATGTCGGCCGCGCCCGAGCTCGTCCTCGATCCGCTCGCCGGGCGGCAGCTCGTCGGGGATGGACGGCAGGCCGGCGGAAACCAACGCGACGATCGCGACGTCGCGCGGGTCGACGCCGGCGGCCGCCGCGGCGTCGATCGCCTCGGCGGCGATCCGCTCGACCTCGGCGGAGCCGCCGGCGCCGTCGGCGACGAAGCTGCCGCGGCCGTGCCGGTGGCCACCAGCCCGTCGGCCTCGAGCTTCGCGTAGGTGGCGCGCACGGTGTTGACGTTGACCCCCGCCCATTCGGCCAGGTCGCGGACGCTCGGCAGGCGCTCGCCGGGAGCGAGCCGGCCGGAGGCGATCAGCGCCCGCAGGCGCCAGTCGAGTTGGACGCCGACCGGAATCTCGTCGGCGTGGTCGGCCTCGAACGGGGTCTGAGCGACTGTGCCATCTAAACCGCACAGTATCACGATCTACTGTGATAGTCAAGTAGTACACTGCTCTGAGCCGTAGGCGAAGTCGCGCTGCCGTTGAGGCGCCTTGTATCTGAGCTAGCCTCGCGCGCATGCGGATCGCGCCCAGAACTGCTCGACGAGCTCGTCGCCCACGCTCGCTCGGAGCTGCCCAACGAGTCGCTGCGGGATGCTCGCCGTCGACGGCGAGCGGTTCACCCAGTTCTTCCCGGCCGCGCAACGAGTTCGCGAGCCCGATGCGCTTTCGCATCGACTCCTCCGACCAGATCCGCATCTGGAACGCGATCGACGAGCTCGGGCTGGACGCCGCGATCTTCCACTCGCACCCGAACTCGGAGGCGAGCCCCTCGCAGACCGACATCAACCTCGCCCGCGACTGGCCGGGAGCGATCTGGGTGATCTGCTCGCTGGCCGACGACGAGGCGGTCGTGAGGGGGTTCCGGATCACCGACGGGGAGGTCGAGGAGGTCGAGCTCGTTGCCGGATGAGCAGCGCCGAGCCGCTCGCGTGCCCGACCTGCGCGCGCAAGTACTCGCTTGACGAGCGCTTCTGCCCGACTGCGAGATGCCGCTCGTCTACGTCGGCCAGGGCGAGCTGGAGCCGATAACCGCGGCGCACGAAAAGGCGCGGAAGGTCAAGCCCCAGTACACGGGCGGCGAGCCGGTCAAGGTCGCGTTCGCACAGAACCTCGCCGAGGCGCAGATGATCCAGGGCATCCTCCTGGAGGAGGGGATCCCGAGCTATCGAGCGGCGCACCCGCGGCTTCGACGTGCCCGACTTCCTCGCGGCGGGCCCGCGCGACATCCTCGTTCCCGGGGCCGCGGCCGACGCCGCGCACGACCTCCTCGGGACCGGCGAGCTCCGAGCCCGCAATGACCGCCATGGACGAACGGCTCTCGCCGGCGGCCCCGCGAGCCACCGCGCCGGCTGCTCCTCGGGATCCTCGCCGCGCTCGGCGGCGGGACCGCGCTGGTTTTCTCGTCTACGAGCTGATGCGGTGACCGCGAGCGGGCCGCTGCGGCGCGTGGCGGAGCACCCGTGGCTCGCGCTGGCGCCGGTCCTGCTGTCGCCGCGGTCGTGCTGCTCGCAGCCGGCGCCGGGGCCGAGCTTCTCAGGCGACGAGCTCTGTTACTTCGGCCGCCAGGCGTATCTCGGCGAGGACGTCCCACGCCACTTCGACTCGCTCACGCTCGAGTACCTCTTCGTCCCCTACAACGGCCACCTCCAGGTCGGCGGCAAGCTCGTCTACGAGGCGATGTTCGCGATCTTCGGCGCCGACTACGCGGCGTTTCGCGTCGTCGCCGTCGTGGGAGTTCTCGCCTGCGTCGCGTTCTTCTTCGAGCTCGCCCGCGTGCGGATCGGGACGCCCACGGCGGTTGCTGTTCTCCCTCGCCGCTGGCGCTTCTCGGCGCCGCATGGGAGGTCCTGCTCTGGCCCTTCGATCTGCACACCACGTTCGCCGTCGCCGCCGGGCTGGGCGCGCTGCTCGCGCTCGAGCGGCGGCCGCGGCATGGGGACGCGATCGCCTGCGTTCTGCTGATCGTCGCTCTGTGTTTCATCGAGATCGCGCTCGCGTTCGTTGCCGCCGCGGCGGTGGCCGTCCTGATCGACCCCGACCGCTGGCGGCGCTCGTGGGTTGTCGTCGTGCCCGTCGCCCTTTTCGCCGTTTGGTACGCGTGGGCGCAGAGCTACGCGTTCCCGCCGCTCGACGTCGACCTCGGGCAGCTCCTCCCGTCGATGTTCGACTCGTTGCGCGCGACCCTGAGCTCGCTCACGGGAACCATCGAGAGCGGAGCTGGAGTCAACGTGACGGTCGTCGGTCAAGACACGTTCGGGAGCGTCCTCGCGGTCGGGGCGCTGCTGGGATTCGCCTGGCGAATCACGCGCGGCGGATTGCCGAAGGTCTTCTGGCCCGCGCTGACAGCCCTCACCGCCTACTGGGTGATGATCGCCTTCGCGGCGCGCGAGGAGGACTCGTCGCGCTACGTCTTCGCCGGCGCCCTTCTGCTCCTGCTGGCGATCTCCTCGAGCGTGCGAGAGCGACGACCGGTGGTGTGGCAGGTCGCGGCGCTCGCCGTGCTCGTCGCGCTCGCCCTTCCGGCCAACCTGGGCAAGCTCGGCGACGGCAGCGAGTACCTCGAAAAGGACGCCGTCCTCACGCGCAGCGAGTTCGCGATGCTCGAGTTGGCCGGCGACCGCGGTGACCCCACCTACCTGCCAGTGGACGACAGCTTCGCGCTTGGGGTGGGCGCCTCGCCGTATCTGGTGATGACGACCGCGGTCTACCTCGATGCCGCCGAGCGAATTGGTTCGCTCGCAAACCCGCTCGCCAGCGTTCGCGCCGAGACCCTTGAGCTGCGCCGGGTCGCCGACTGGACGCTCGTGGGCGCGCTGGGGATCACGACGAGCGCCACCTCGACGGACCGCGCGGCTTCGTGCGAGCCGCTCGGCGTGCCGGGCGCCGCGACCGAATTCGGAGGCGGTGGGGCCCTGGTGCAGACCGACGGCTCCGATTCGGCGGCGCTGACGCTCGGTCGGTTCGCCCCCGAGGACCCCGGCAGGCCCATCGGGGAGGTAGAGGGGGGCGCGGCGGCGTCCGTCGTCCTGCCGCCGCCGGACGCGGCGGATGAGCCCTGGTTGCTCGCCGGCGACGGCTCGGGCAGGGTCTGCCCGCTCCCCTGAACGCTGCCTTTGCGAGAATCCGCCCGGATGGGCTCGCAGCCAGACGGGGAGCAGCCGCGGGCTCGGTGGAGCGCAGCCGGCGTACGCCAGCGCGTGCGCTGGTTGCTCGACACGTTCAGCTCGACACACGTCAATAGCGCCGAGGCACGCCGCGAGCTGGCCGCTCAGGGAGCGGAGCTCGCGAGGCGGCTCGAACGGATCGACGCGGAGCAGGTCCGCACGCTCGAGGCGCTTCGCTCGATCTCCGACCGCGAGCCGTGGCAGCGCGAGCGCGTGCAGGAACTCCGCCGCTCGGAGAGCTACGAGGCTGCGTTCACCGACCCCGAGCCCCTGGTGTCGATCGTCATCCCGACGTACGACAACCCGTCGGGCCTGCGTGACGTGTCGCTGCCCTCGGCGCTCGGCCAGACCTACTCGAACATCGAGGTCGTGGTGGTCGGCGACGGGGCGGCCGCGGAGACAGAGGCAGCGATTGACGCAATCGGCGACGACCGTGTCCGCTACTTCAACCGGCCGATCCGCGGGCCTTATCCCGAGGATCCGGAACAGCGCTGGCGGGTAGCGGGCGGCCCGCCGTTCAACGACGCCGTCGCCCTTGCGTCCGGCACCTGGCTGGCGCCTCTCGACGATGACGACGCCTTCTTGCCCGATCACGTCGAGCGCCTGCTCGAGCACGCGCGCTCGACCCGTGCCGAGCTCGCATACGGACTGATCCGCCAGCACCGCCCCGGCGGCGCGACCGACACCCTCGGCGCCTTTCCGCCGCGCTGGGGTGAGTTCACCCTTCAGGCGACGATCTACCTGGCGGGCCTAGGCGAGATCTTCGCGACTGAGCTCGCCGACGCCGTCTTCGAGGAGCCCTACGACTGGTCGCTCGCGCGGCGGATGATTCGCTCTGGAGTGCGCTTTTCGATGCTCGAGGAGGTCGTCCTGGAGTACTACCCGTCGCGCTATTGGTCGCCGCGATGGGACGGAGAGGTCAAGCCGACTCCAGAGGCCGCCGCCGCGCTCGAGGCAGCCGAGGCTGCCGGCTACAAGCCGGAGTGGGAGTTCGTCGAGGACGGCTGGCAGCGCGACGAGGTCGGCTGGGAGGCCGGAGCGGTGGCCGAGTCATATCGGGAGAAATGGGGAGAGTTCCTGCGATCAGTCGACGGGCCCGGCCCGCTCGGTGTCGCGCACGAACGTCCCAGCAACGCACCGATGCGCCGCGACGATCCGATCGCGCAGAACATTGTTCTCTCGTTCGCGCACGCGCTCACGACGGCCGCCGGCGAAAGCCGCCATCTCCGCGTTCTCGACTGGGGCGGTGCCCTGGGCCATTACTACGAGCTCGCCCGGCGACTCACACCGTTTGAGTTTGACTGGCACGTGCGTGAGCTGCCGGCCGTGTGCGCGGTCGGTGCCGAGGTGAGCCCGGACGTCACGTTCCACGATTCCGACGTCTGCCTCGAGACCGATTACGACCTGGTGTTGGTCAGCGCTTCGCTGCAGTACTCACAGGACTGGCGCGAGCAGCTCGCAAAGCTCGCTCCGGCGCCGGGCTCGTGGCTGTTTCTGAACCGGATTCCGGCGGTCGAGACCGTCCCCGCGTATCTCGCGCTACAGCGCGCTCACGCCTACGGCTACGAAACCGAGTACGTCGGCTGGGTCTTTCACCGCGGCGAGCTCGTGCTGGCCGCGGAGGAGATCGGCCTTGAGCTAGTCCGCGAGTACGCGCAGGTGGAGCCGATCACGGTCGCCGGTGCGCCCGAGAATCCGCGCCACATCGGGCTGCTGCTGCGGTCTCAGGGTTAAGCTGTGTCCAATGAACCGCACTGACTCAAGCCGTTTGATCGTGGTGGGCGTCGTGCTCGCCTTCGCCCTTCTCATCGGAGCCGTATGGGCGGCCGACGTGAGTACCGCGACCGGCCTCGCGCTGACCGGCGGGATCCTCCTTGTCGGCGTGGGCGTCATCGCGATGATCCTCCCCGATCGGATCGGGCGCGATCAGGCCGATGACCAGCGCGATCGGATGCGCGAGACCACCCCCTGAACGCGGGTCGCGGCTAGTACTTCGGCCGCTCGTTTTCGAAGGGTGCGAAGTCGTCGTCGAGCTCCCGGGAGCCGGCACGGGGCAGATCTTCGCGCAGGTATCGCCGCCACTCGGCCTCGACTGTGCGGGCGTTCTCGTCGAAGGCGAGTTCGATCGCTCGTGCCGGGCCCTCGCGGCGGATCCGTGAGACGAGGATGGAGCAGGCATCGGCGCCCCGCTCGTTCTCCAACAGGTCGAAGATCGTCCCGCCAAGCAGGATCGCGTCTCGCGCTGATGGGGGGAAAGTCCGGTTGGCGAGACCCGCGCATCCTCGTGTTTGCAGCAGCGCGAAAAAGCGCGGTCTGGCCCGAGAAGTACTGCGCGCCGCCCTCGATGAGCCAGGCCCAGCGCACGTAGCGGGCGAACTTGCGCGGTCCCCAGGGCGGGGGCAGGCTCGGATTGTTTGCGGCGATCACGATCTGCGCATAGAGCCGTTCGGCGGTACCGCGCAGGGCGGCGAGAGAGTCCTCGCCGGCGGCGCGGCGGTCCGTGTACTCGTCGTTGAGGATGTGAAGCTCCGACGCCATCGCCCAGCCCGCGAGGTAGCGACGGCCGGCAGGCGCCGCCGCGAGCCGCGCTCCGGGCAGGAACGGGTGCGCCGCGTTGAGCCAGCCGGGGGAGGGATGGATGATCACCGTGATCCCGCCCGGGGCGTCGTCGAAGCGGTCTTCGAGGCGAAGTCGCAGGTCCTCGAGGCGGTCGAGCGTGCGGGTCGCGCATGCCTCGTCGTCGGACTCGTGGCGCGCGGTGAAGCTCAACGATTCGGTCTCGACCCAGGCCATGTGCCGAGGTTAGACCGAGCTGCCGCGAGCGTCGCCTGGGGATGTCTGCGTGCGCACCTAGAGTTGCGTCGGTGCAGAGGGGCCTGAGACGGGTCGAGACGCAAGATCCTCGCCTCGCATGGCTTTGCCTCGCGGGAGCGATGGCGCTTGCCGCGGTTTTTATGCTCTGGGCGGGGCGCGACACGTCGTTCTTCAGCGACGACCTCCAGTACTTCGGTCGCGCCAACGACGCCGGCGTCTCGGTGCCGTTCGGGCTCGAGTACGTGCTCGAGCCGTTCAACGGGCACCTGCAGCTGGTCGGAAAGCTCACCTACGAGCTCCTCTTTGTCACCGCGGGAGCCGAGTACTTCTGGTTCCGACTCGTCGAGGTCCTGGCCTACCTGGTCTGTGTGGCGCTGTTCTACGAGCTGGCACGGGTGCGGGTCGGCGTGTGGGCGGCGCTCGCGGCGTCGGTGCTGCTGCTCTTCCTCGGTGCCGGGTGGGAGGTGATGCTCTGGGCGTTCGATCTGCACACGCTCTTCGCGCTTGCCGCGGGATTGGCCGCGCTGCTCGTCCTGGAGCGAGGGGGCCGGTGGGCCGATCCGATCGTCTGCGCGCTGCTGCTGTTCGCGATCGCCTCGATCGAAATCGGCTTCGCGTTCGCGATCGGCATCGCGGTGAGCATCCTCATGCGATCCGATCGGCGCGCGCGGATATGGGTCGTGGCGGTCCCGGTGGTCCTCTACGCAATCTGGTCGCTGTGGGCCCGCAAGTACGGGGACGGCCAGGTCGATCCGACATATCTGTCGGGGCTCGCGACGTCGCTGCCCGCGTCGCTCGCAGCGACCGTCGCCTCGCTTACCGGATTGATCGACACCAACGAGGGAGTCGGCGCGTTGCTCGTGGGTGGGCTCGGACCCGAGTTGGTGATCTCGATCGTCGCGCTGATCGCGTTCATCTGGCGAATCTCGGTCGCCCCCGTGCCCCCGACCACCTGGGTGCTCGTGTCGACCCTGGTCTCGTACTGGTTTTTCATCACGCTGGCTCACCGCCAGCCCGACACCTCGCGCTACATGCTGGTCGACGGGCTGCTGCTGTTACTGATCGTCGCCGACCTGATCGGGCCGGTGCGGATCGCCGGCGCTCGGCTGGCGCTGCTGTGGGCGCTCGTGGCGGTGGCGCTGCCGCTCAACCTGGTCAAGCTCTTCGACGGCCGCGAGTACCTCGTGCGCGAGGCGAGCCTCAGCAGGTCTGAGTACGCGATGCTCGAGCTTGCTCGCGACGAGGTCGCTCCCGACTATCGCCCCGCGCTTTCGGGCGCGGTCCTTTCGTTCGGTCTCAATCCCGCTTACGGTCTCCCGGCCGAGGACTACTTCGCGGCGGCCGATCGCATCGGCTCGCTCGCCATGTCACTCGATGAGCTGCGCGACGCACCCGCCGACGTTCGCCTGGGCGCCGACATCACCCTGGTCGGCGCTCTCGGCGTGGAGCTCCAGGCGTCGCAGGCGCCGGCGCAGCCGCCCGTGTGTGACTCGGTCGACGGCAGCGAGGCGGAGCCTGCCATCGTCGAGCTGCCGCCCGGCGGTGCGCTGATCGGCACCGACCGGGGCGAGCGGGTCGCTGTGGCGGTGGCGCGTTTTAGCGCGCCCGAGGACAGAGTGGATCTTGGCGAGACCGAGCCCGGCGGCTGGACGGCGGTGCCAGTCACGCCGGACTCAGCCCCCGATCCCTGGCTTCTCGCGATCGACGGGCCGGCGCGGATCTGTCCGCTGGAGGAGCAGCCATGAGCGCCGCCCGCATACGGGCATGGGTGAACGCCAACCCGGCCGTGGCACTGTTTGCGCTGGGCCTTGTCGGCGCGGTCGGAGTCATCCTCGCCGCCGGCTGGCACACGACGTTCATGCGCGGGGAGTGGGATCTGCTTCTGTACCGGCGCGGCTCGTTTGAGGCCACCTTCCTCGAGCCGAGCGGCGGCAACCTCGTGCTCGGCACGGCCGCGATCTACCGGGCTCTGCTGCATGTGTTCGGTCTCGACCCGGTGCCGTTCCGGATCCTTCTCACCGCCCTGCTCGCGGTCTCGGCCGTATTGCTGTTCGTCACCCTGCGGCGCCGCATCGGCGACATCGCGGCGGCATTCGGTGCAGGCCTGACATTGCTGATGGGAGCGGCGTACCAGGCGCTCTTGTGGCCGCTTCAGCTCGGCTACGTCGTGGCGGTCATCTGCGGGCTCGGTGCGCTGCTGGCGCTCGAGCGGCGCGACCGCCGCGGCGACGCACTCGCGTGCGGATTGCTGTGCGTCGGCACGCTCACCTTCAGCGCAGGCTTGGCGTTCGTCGTTACGGCGGCTGTCATCGTCGCCATGTCGCCGGGCGCTTGGCGGCGGGCATGGGTCGCCGCGATCCCGGCGGGTCTGTTCGCCATCTGGCTCGTGATCTGGGGCACGGGCGCGGTCGCGGGGCCGATCGGCAGCGAGATCCTCGATTCGCCGCTCTTCATGCTCGACGGCTTCGCATCTTCCATCGCTGCGCTGCTCGGCCTGTCGACTCAGCAGAACGCCTCCGGGATCGACGGGATTGATTGGGGGCGCGCATTGCTGCTGGTCGGCGCCGTTGCCGCCTTCGTGCGACTGCGGCGGGTGGGAAAGGTGCCGCCGCGCCTCGTCGCTGCGCTGGCAGGCGCCGCGGCGTTCTGGCTCGTCGCCGGCGCCTACGAGGAGCCGGGCAGACTCGCCACGGCGAGCCGGTACACGTACATCGGCGCCGTTTTCGTTCTGCTGATCGTCGCCGAACTCGTGGCGGGCCTTCGCCTGCGGCGGCCGGCCGTGATCGCGATCCTCGCGATGGGCGCGATCGTGGTTGCGAGCAGCGCCGCCTATCTGGGGCACGCCGCGAACCGTTACGAGCGCCAGGGCGAGCTCGAGCGCGCCGGGCTCACGGCGATCGAGCTCACCCGAGACTCGGTGACGCCGGACTTTGCGCTCAGGCAGGGCTTTGTCGGCAGCGGTTGGGCGCCGATTCAGGCGGGCCCCTACCTCACCGCGCTCGATGCCCACGGAGGTTCGCTTGGTCTCAGCGAGAGCGAGCTGAGGCGCGCGCCGTTATACGTCCGCTCGGCCACCGACCGCACGGTGGCCGCAGCCCATGGCATCGCGCCGACGCCGGCGTCACAGGTGACGCCGGCCACGTCGTGCACGCTCGCCGACGCATCCAGCAGGCCGGTCACCGTTCAGTTGCCGAGCGGGGGTGCGCGACTCGATCCGCTGGGTGGGAGCGCGGATATCGCCATCGGCCGGTTTGCGAACGTCCTTCCCGTCGAGGTCGGCGTGATAGGTCCGGCTCCGGTCGATCTCGTCATTCCCCCCGACCGCGCGGCTCGCCCTTGGCAGCTGCGCGTCGCGAGCGGGGCTCGCGTGCGCGTCTGCCCCCTTGACTAGGCCGGCGCGTTGAGCTGTTCGTAGTCGAGCTCGGTCGAAACGCCGCGTTCGTTCAGCGCGTCGCGGCCCTGCTCGAGCTTCTCCGTGTCGAGCACGGCGGCGACGAGCGGCAGGACGGGGAGCGAGGCTTCGAGGTCGAAGCAGAACCCGAGCGCGCTCAGTGGGCTCAGCATCAGCCGCCGCCGGCCGCCGCGGATCTCCACCTCACCTCGGGCCCCAAGGGCGCTGCGAGCGAGCTGAACGCTTGCCTCGGTGCCGGTCGGCTCGGCGGCGCGCAGGATCTCCTCGGCGTGGTCGGACTCGATTTGGAAGGTGCCCACCGAGGCGCGGGCTTCGACCAGCGCCGCGATCCGATCGAGCACCTCGTCCAGCGTCAGTTCGCCGTCGCAGCCGGCTCCGATCACCGCGATGACACCGTCGAGCTCGTCGCGGAGGCGAACGCCCGCCGCGAGCATCACCGCGTCGCAGAGCGGGCTGCCAAGGCCGGGCTCGCTGCCGACGGCGATCGCGTCGCCGCCGACGTCGGCGTAGACGACGAGGTCGCAATCCAGCTCGCCCGCGGCGGCGGCGATCCCCGCGGCAGCGCCCACAGCACCGGCGGTGACGTCGATTAACACGGTCTCGGTGCCGAGATGCTTTGCCACGTGTGATTCGGAGAAGAGGACTCCCTCAGGCGTCGAGGTGCTCGGCCCGGCGATGACGGCGCGATCGCCGACGGGACGTCCACCGTGGATCTGGTCGGCCGGGCGCGGCCCGGGAACCGGATCGATCGGCAGCCGCTCCCAAGCGACGCCACCAAGCACGAACTCGGTGCCCAAGGCTTCGCAGCGACGGGCGACACCAATCGAACCGACGACGTCGCCGCCGCCACCGATGCCTAACACGAGTACCCGAGACGCTGACGTTACGCGAGCATCGAAATTCCCAGGCCCGCCGGGAGCGGACGCGAAGCGGAGCATTCCGGCGGATTTATTCCAAGCTAAGCCGGAACCGCTTCGGCTTCGCAGATCTCGCGGATCGTCGCGGCGGCGCGGTCGAACTCATCGTCCGCCATCACCGGCGTGCCCTCGAAGGGCAGGTCGCGATCGATCTCAACCCACGAGCGGCAGCCGTGGTACTCGTCCTTGACGCGTACCGTCACCGGGCGCGGGATCCGGTAGACCCGCAGAAGCAGCACGTGAAGCGGATGCGTCCGCTTCCAGCGCAGGCGCTTGGTTGCGTAGTCCTGGGTCCAGACGTGAAAGGGGGAGAGGGAATCCACGATGCGCGGATCCTCGGTCTCGAAGTGATCGGCGACCTCGGCCCAGGCGCGGATCCGGACCCGATCGGGCTGCGCGATCCCGCCGTCCTGGAGCAGAGCCCGGGGCGGCGGCTCCTCGTCGGGCCAGACACCCTCCTCGAGCGCGCGGCGCAGCTCGGGGTGGTGGGACTCGCGGACGAGGTCGTTGCGCTGATGGTCGAAGGTCGGATAGAGGAAGAACTGCTCGTGCTCGAGCTCGAAGTGCTTGTTCTCCTCGCGAATTCCACCCTTGCGAAGTGTTACGAGCTGCTCACCCTCGGAGAGTGCGCGAGTGGTGACGGCCCATTCTTTGAAGGCGATTGGCATGGATTCGTGATTCGGGGTTGTGAGGCGAACGACCGGGCTGAACTTCGCTCCGCGGGAGCGCTCAGGCCCGCTCGGGGTGCCGGAGAATAGAGAAGGCATTCGCAAATGCCAAGTTTGTGATCAAAGTTGCGTGGACGAATGGCCATATCCGCCTCCGCCAGGCGTCTCGATCCTCAGACGCTGCCCAGGCACGAGCTCGCCAGCGCACTTCGGCGGCAGTTCCTCGCCGTCGAGCAGGTTGCGCCCGGTCGCGCCGTCCGCGCCGCCAGCGCGCCCACGGGGTGCGTGCAGGCGCCGTTCGGTAATGAGCGTGAACCGCATCGGCGCGAGCGCCTCGATCTCGCGCGCGACCCCGTCGCCGCCGCGATGCTTCCCATCGCCGCCGGAATCTCGGCGTAGTGAGACCTCGCGTACGCGTAGCGGATACTCGGACTCGAACGCCTCGACCGGGGTGTTGAGGGTGTTCGACATCGCAACGTGAATCGCGCTCGGTCCATCGGCGTCGGCGCACGCGCCCTGACCCCCGCCGGTGGTCTCGTAGTAAGTGAACCCGTCGCCGGCCAAGGTGAGGTTGTTCATCGTTCCCTGGCCCTGCGCGGGCGCGGCCGTGCAGCCGGCAAGCGCCGCGAAGACGAGATCGGCAACGCGGCTGGAGGTCTCGACGTTGCCCGCGGCCACGGCCGCCGGCGGCTTCGCGTTCAGCAGGCAGCCCAGCGGCGCCCGGACCTCAATCGGGCGGTGGGCGCCTGCCGACGGCGGGGCGTCGGGGTCGGTCAGGACCCGCACCACGTAGAAGGCCGCCGATTTCGTCACGGCCAACGGGCAGTTGAGGTTGCCGTCGATCTGCTCCGCAGTTCCGTCGAAGTCGAGGACGAGCTCGTCGCCGTCCACGATTGCCCGAACCCGCAGCTCGATCTCCCTGCGGCCATCGGCCCCGCCCTC
The DNA here is from genome assembly GCA_963746215.1 of uncultured Solirubrobacterales bacterium. Lineage (GTDB taxonomy): Bacteria > Actinomycetota > Thermoleophilia > Solirubrobacterales > 70-9 > WHSW01. The sequence continues at coordinate 84,490 of CAVVAT010000011.1, read as the reverse complement.
GAGCACGTCGCTGGCCTCATAGGTCCCGTCCTCGAGCTCGGCGATCGCCGCTCGTGTGCGGCGCTCGGCGTAGTCCAGGATCGCCGCCATCCCCGCGGTCAGCCCGTCGGCGCCCATTCGCTCGATGAGCTCGGCCACCCGCTCCGCGCCGGCGCGATTGGCCGCGCTCTGCGCGCGCAGGTCCGCGAGGCGCTCCCCGGAATTACGCATTTCCCGGGAGAGCGCGCGAAGGACATCCTCGTCAGCGAGTGTCGGTGCGATCACGACGCCCTCGTCGGCGAGGGTCGTTGAATCGGCCGGCATTCCTCCCGGCGTCGGCCCGCCGACGTCCGCGTGGTGCGCGCGACTGGCGGCAAAGCCGATCAGTCTCGAGCCGTCGTGAAGCGGGGAGATCAACGTGATGTCCGGCAGGTGCGTGCCGCCGGCGAACGGGTCGTTGAGGATCCACTGCGTGCCGGGCTCGTGGTCGCGATCGATGATCGCTGCGACGGCGTCCGGCATCGAGCCGAGATGGACGGGGATGTGCTCAGCCTGCATCACCAGCTCGCCCGCGGCATCGAACAATGCGGTTGAGCAGTCGCGGCGCTCCTTGATGTTCGGCGAGTGCGCCGCGCGAATTAGAACCGCGCCCATCTCATCGCACGCCGCGCGCAGCCCGCCCGCGAGCACCTGGAGGGAGATCGGGTCGAGCTTCATACGCTGGTCGCCTCGATCGTGCCCGCGCCGTCCACGGTGGCACTCCATCCGGGCGGCAGCACCAGCGTCGCCTCGGGCAGCTCGAATACGCAAGGCCCCTGGGCTTCGATCCCGGCTGTGGGCTCGCCTCGCAGGATCTCCGCCTCGTGCCACTCGCCGGCGAACCGCGCGCGGCGGCTCGTGCGCTCGAGCTCGCCCTCGGCGGCCGCTCGCGGCTCAACGGAGGGGCCCGGCTCGATCAAGCCCAATCGCACGTTGACGAGCTCGACCTCGCCACGCTCGTCGCGATAGCCGTAGCGGCGCTCGTGCTCGGCGGCAAAGGCCTCGACCAGATCGTCGGGATCGGGCCGCTCTCCGGCCTCGACGCTGAGCTCGAACGCCTGCCCGCGGTAGCGCAGCTCGTAGCCGACGTCGGCGCGTGCGTCGTCGAGCCCGGCGCCGAGATCAGCGCGCAGCTCCGCTACGGCGGCGGCGATCCGTTCGGCGGTGAGCGCTGCACCGCCCAGCATCACGGTGCGGGCGGTATCGCGACGGCGCTCGGAGGCGAGGAGGCCGAGGGCCGAGAGCACGCCTCCCGCGCGAGGGCAGAGGATCCGCTCGATACCGAGTTCGGCGGCGATCGCCGCCGCGTGCATCGGCCCGGCGCCGCCGAACGGCATCAGGGCGAAGCGGCGCGGGTCGACGCCGCGCTCGACCGTGACCACCCGCAGAGCGCGCACCATCTCCTGGTTTGCGATCCGGACGATCCCCTCCGCCGTCTCGAGCGGCTCGAGGCCGAGCGCCTCCGCGAGCGTCGCAATCGCCGCATCGGCCGCCTCTGCGTCGAGCTCTACACCACCGGCGAGGCTCGAGCCGCCGGCGAGATATCCGAGCGCGAGGTTGGCGTCGGTCACCGTCGGCTCGTCGCCACCACGGCCGTAACACGCTGGGCCCGGTTCGGCGCCCGCAGACCGGGGTCCGACCCGAAGGGCGCCGCCGGAATCGCGCCACGCGACTGAGCCGCCACCGGCGCCGACGGTGTGCACGTCGACCATCGGCAGCTGAATCACGCGCCCGCCGATCGTGCGCGAATCGGTGCGCCTCACTCGCCCGTCCTCGACCACGCAGACGTCACACGACGTTCCGCCCATGTCGAAGCCGAGCGCGTTGCCGTCGCCCGAAAGGCGCGCAATCACCCCGGCGCCGACCGCACCTCCAGCCGGCCCCGACAGGACGCTCCAGGCACCGGCGCTGGCCGCCTCATCGGCGGGTGCGACGCCGCCCGAGGAGAGCATTACCGCTGGCTTGGGCAGGCCGCGCTCGACCGTCGCCTCTGTGAGGCGCCCGAGGTAGCGGCCGAGCAGGGGGGAGAGGTAGGCGTCGATCACCGTCGTCGAGCAGCGCTCGTACTCGCGAAACTGCGGCAACACGCGAGAGGACGCCGAGACGTGGACGTCGGGAAGCTCGGCGCGCAGGCGTTCAACGATCGCCCGCTCGTGGGCTGGCTCGACGTAGGAGAACAGCAGGCAGATGGCGACCGCCTCGACGTCCAGGTCTCGGATCGCGGCGACGATCCGGTCGAGTTCGCCATCGACAAGCGGATCCACGATCCCGTCGGGGCCGACCCGCTCTGCGACCTCCACGCGGTCGCCGGGGTCGACCAGCGGCGTGGCCTTCGGTGCGCACGGCCGGTAGAGGCTGGGGCGGTCCTGCCGAGCGATCTCGAGCAGATCGGCAAACCCTGCGGTCGCGACCAGGGCCGTTCGGGCACCCCGCTCCTCGAGCAGCGCGTTCGTCCCAACCGTCATTCCGTGGGCGAACGCCTTGACCGCCGCCGGGTTGGCGCCGGCGCTCTCCAGCGCGCCGTCGATCGCGGCGAGCACGCCGCGCGACTGGTCGTCAGGTGTGGTCGGCGCCTTTGCGGTGTGAAGCTCGGCGCCGTCGAAGAGGACGGCGTCCGTGAACGTCCCGCCGACGTCGACTCCCAGCAGCACGCTCTCAAGCTAAACGAAGACCCCGGCTCCCCACGAGCCGGGGTCTGGAAACTCCCCTAACTACTGAACCAGCCGCCTCAACAGCGGCGGGGCTCGGCTTCGGCCTTCGGCCTCCGCCTCACGGCCGCTCCCCAGCGGCCCCCCACGTTGCGGGTCAGGCAACCGCCTCCTCGAGGCGGGCTTCGAGTGCCTCGAGCGGGATCTCCGGCCCGTCGAAGCTTTCCTCGAGGTGCTTGTGCGACGGGCAGTAGTCGCGCGCCGGCAGTGGCTCGCGCTGGCAGGGCGTGCCCTTACGAGTGTGCGCGCGGCACTGGCGCTCGACGCCGTCGAGTACGAGTTCCTCGGGCTTGTTGTCGAGGAAGTCGAGCGCAAGCGCGATGTTGCGGTCGATCACGGTCCAAACGCGGAGCTGGTCCTTGAAAGCGAAGTGCATGCGTACGTCGTTGAACAGTGCGCGGGCCGGACGTGCGAAGTAACGGCGGTCGTGTGCGAGGCGCCTGATGACGTCCTCACAAGCGTCGAGAACCTGCTGCTTATTGGCGCAACCCGTTGGGTCACGCTCGTCCTCGATGACGGCGGGAGCAATCTCCCTGAAAATCGAACGACTGAATCGATACATCTCTCTCTTCTCCTTACCCCTTGTCTCCAATCCCTGGAAACCGCTTAGCGGTGCCCGTGCCTCTACCCGTTCTCCAATAAATGGAACCGCGGACGTTGTGATGCTCCATTCCGCGGAAGGCAAGGGCAGTATCCCCATCCGGTCGGAGGAATGCAAGAGCAAACGGTTAAGGAAGTATTAACCGACCGATGGAGGTGCTGCCTCCTCCGATCGGAGGAGGTGCTAGGTCCAGCGATCGGCGCGGGAGGCGCCGCTGGGCTCGATCACGAGATGGATCCCGTCGAGGCGTGGATCGGGCAGGGGATGGTCGCTGCGGCGGTGGGCCCCGCGCGACTCACGCCGCTCGAGTGCTGACGTTGCGAGCATTCGCGCGAGCGGATAGTCGTCTTGGCGAAGCCGCTCGAGCTTCTCCGCTTCGCGCTGCGGACCCGCGTAGGTCCAGACCGCTTCGCGCGTGTCGTCGCGTAGGGGCGGTGAAGCGCCATTCGGGCTCGGGAAGAGGTTCGTGCGCCTGCTGCTCGAGCGCGGCGCGGGCGGCGCGGGAGCCGAATACGAAGCACTCGCTGAGCGAGTTCGAGGCAAGTCGGTTGGCGCCGTGGAGGCCGGTGCAGGCGCATTCGCCGACGGCGAGCAGGCCGTCCAGGCTGGTGCGTCCGTCGAGATCCGAGGCGATCCCTCCGATCAGATAGTGGGCAGCCGGCGAGACGGGAACCGGCTCGTTGGCCGGGTCGAGGCCGGCGTCGACGCACGTCGCGAATACGTTCGGGAAGCGCTCGGCGGGCAGCCGGCGCATGTCGAGCCAGACGAAGGCGCTCCCGTCGGCCTCCATCCGGTCGAGGATCGCCGCGGTCACCTGATCGCGCGGGGCGAGCTCGTCGGTGAAGCGTCGACCGGCGGCATCCAGCAGCACCGCGCCCTCGCCGCGAACCGCCTCGGTCACCAGCGAGCCATCGAAGCGAGTGTCTGGCAGTGCGAGCGCGGTCGGGTGAAACTGGCAGAGCTCGAGGTCGGCGAGCTCGGCGCCCGCCGCGTGCGCGAGGACCGAGCCTGCGCCAATCGCTCCTCGCGGGTTGGTGGTCCTGCTCCAGAGCGCCGCCCCGCCGCCGGTGGTCATTACGGTTGCCGCCGCGAGAACGTTCCCCCCGTCGGTGAGGACGCCGCAGCAGCGCTCGCCGTCGCTCCAGAGCGCGACCGCCGAGACACCCTCGAGCACCTCGACACGCGGCTCGGCCGCGACCAGCTCGGCAAGCCGGCTGGTGATCGCTCGCCCTGTCTCGCTCCCGCCCGCGTGGACGATGCGGCGCGCGGAGTGTCCGCCCTCGAGTCCCAGAGCGAGATCGCCGTCGGCCTCTGTGTCGAAGCGGACTCCTCGGCTCATCAGCTGTTCCACCGCGGCGGGCGCCTCGTTCGTCAGCACCTCGACCGCGCTCGTGCGGCAGAGGCCACGGCCGGCGTCGAGCGTGTCGGCGGCGTGCCGCCCCGGTGAGTCGTCCGCCGCGAGCGCCGCTGCAAGTCCGCCCTGGGCCCAGAAGCTCGAGCTCTCGGCGAGCGATTTACGCGAGACGAGCACGACCGCCGCGCCGGCCTCGGCGGCCTCGAGCGCGACGTGCAGGCCCGCGGCGCCACCGCCGACGACGACCACGTCGCAGGTGTGGGCTGGCTGCGGGCCTGGGGCGTTCACGGGGCGGCTACGGTACTCGTCACGAGTGGCCCTTTACCTCTCGCATCCCTCCGCGTACGAGCACGACACCGGCGCGCATCCCGAGAACCCCGGACGCCTGCGTGCGATCGAGACCGCGCTCGCCGAGGCCGACGGCCTGGAACTCGACCGCGTCCCGGCCCCGGCAGCGACGCGCGACCAGATCGTCCGCGTCCACTCGCCCGGGCACTTCGACGCGATCGAGGCCTTCTGCGCCGAGGGCGGAGGCATGATCGACGCCGACACGATCGTCGTCGAAGCCTCGTTCGATGCCGCCCTCCACGCTGCAGGCGCGGCCGTCGCCGCGACCGATCGGCTGTTCGCCGGCGAGGCCAGCACCGCCTTCTGCGCCATGCGGCCGCCCGGTCATCACGCCGAGCACGCACGCGCGATGGGCTTCTGTCTCTTCAACAGCGTCGCCGTAGCGGCGGCTCATGCGATCGCCGAGCATGGGGCCGAGCGCGTTCTCATCCTCGACTGGGACGTCCATCACGGCAACGGGACCGAGGAGATCTTCGCCGCGCGCGCCGACGTGCTCTACGCGAGCATCCACCAGTCGCCGATGTACCCGGGCACCGGCCCGGCCGATTACATCGGCGAGGGCGCGGGCGAGGGCTACACGGTCAACCTGCCGGTGTCGGCGGGAGCGGACAGCGACGACTTCCTCGCACTTGTCGAGCACGTTGTCGCGCCGGTCGCGCGGGAGTTCGCACCCGACCTGATCGCGATCTCGGCCGGCTACGACGCGCACCACGACGACCCGCTCGCCTCGTGCGCGGTCACCACCGACGGCTACGCCGACATGACCGCGGTCATGCGCGACGCCGCCACCGAACTGGATGTGCCGATGCTCGTCTGCCTCGAGGGCGGCTACTCGCCGTCGGCGCTCTCGGCGTCGGTCGTTGCAACACTGCGCGCGCTCGACGACGACGTCCCGGCGCGTCCGGCGGACCCGGCCGCGGCCGAACCGCACCTCAGTCGCGTGCGCGAGCGCTGGGCTATCTAGGGCGCGAGCCGCGCTTTGAGCTCGTCGCCGGCATGCGGCGCGAACTCGGCGAGCTCATCGAGCTGATCGACCGAGTCGAACGAGCCCTGCTCGGCGCGGCGGCGCAGCACGCGCTTGGCCTGAGCCACCGACATCCCGGCTGAGAGCAGCTCCGAATACGTGGCGTCGCTGAGGCTGGTCGTGCCGGCCGCCACCGCGGCGCCACCACCACCTGCGGCCTCGAGCTCCGATCCGAGGAAGCTCTCCGCAACTGCAATCCGCTCAGCGGCCTCGACCGCGCGCTGCTCGATTCCGCGTAGCCGCTGCTCGGCGGCCTCGGTTGCGGCGACGCGGGCTTCGCGCTCGCGCTCGAGCTGCGCGGTGCGCTGCTGCAGCTCCGCGCCGATGCTCTCCTCGGCAGCGCGCCGTGCGGCTTCGAGCTTCCCGTGAACGCGCTGTGCCGCTTCTGGCGAGCGTTCCGCGAGCTCGGCCTGGACGGCCTCGAGCTCGGCCTGGACGGCAGCGAGCTTCGCTTCGGCAACCCGCTCGGCTTCGGCTGCGGCCTGCTCGGCAAGCTCAGCGCGCTCGGCCTCGGCGCGCTCCGCGCGTTCCCGTGCCTCGCGGGCCTGCGCGAGCGCCTCCTCGACGGCGGGGTCGTGACCGTTGGTGCCGTTCGACCCGGACGCGCTGGGCCCGCTCGAGCTCGGCTCTGGTCTCGGCAAGCTCCTGGCGCAGCTTGCTCAGCTCCTCGGCCTGGGCCTCGCCAGCGAGGGCCGCAGCGGTGTCGGCCGAGCCCCCAACCCGTTCGAGCGTCTCGCGCTCGGCCTCGGTGCGCGCGGCCTCGACGGCCTGCGCCTGGCGGGCTTCGGCGGCCTCGCGAGCGGCGTCGAGTTGACCGCGCAGCCATCGCGATGCCGCGGCGCGCGCCTCGTCCTCGACCTGCGCGCGAAGCTCGGCGAGCTCCTCGGCGTTGGTCGTCGGACCGGTTTCCTCGGCGTCCGGTCGCCGGAGCATCGCCCTCGGCCTCAAGCGCGGCGATGCGTTCCTCCGCGGCCTTCGTGCGCTCCTCGGCGGCCGCTGCGCGCCGCTCTGCCTGGTGAGCGATCCGCTCGAGCTCGGCCGCACGCTTCTCGGCCTCGACGACGCGGCGCTCCGCGATCTCGAGCTCGCCGGTGACGCTCGCGTCGGCCTCCTCGACGCGCTGCTCGAGCGCTGCGACCTCATCGGTCTGACTCACGCCCGGCCTGTTCGGCCGCTCGCTCGGCCGCACTCCGGATCCGTGCGGCGACGCTGCCCTCGCGGCTCGAGCTCGGGCAGCGGCTCGGGTTCGTCGGGCTCGGGCTCGCAGGTTCTGCGACCGCATCGGACTCGCCGGTCGCTTCGACCACATCGGACTCGACGGCGTCTGATTCGCCTGTCGCCAACGCGGTCCATTCCTCGGTCGTCGCCTCGACGCCGCTCGACCTCGCCGGTCTCGCCCACGCGGCTCCCAGTCACCGGTCTCATCGACCGGCTCGTGTTCCCCCGTCTCGGCGATCGGAGCGTGCACGGCCGTGCCCTCCTCCTCGGGGGCCTGGTCCTGAACGTCCTCCTGCTCCTGCGAGGCTCGCTTGAAGATGCCGAAACGGCGGCGCGCCATCACGGCTGACTCTATGCCAGCAGCTCGCGGTACGCCACCAGTACGCGCGCGGCGAGCAGCTCGGCCGAGAACCACTCGGCCCGCTCGCGGCCCGGCGACGCGCGGGTCGGCGGCGTCGAGGTGCGGGCGTGGCGACCTCGGCCCAGGCACTGGCGTCGAACGGCGCCACCAGGCAGCCATCGACCGACGCAGCAGCGTCGGCGCGATCCCGACCGGCGTCGACAGCACCGGCACGTCGCAGGCGAGCGCCTCGACCGCGACCAGGCCGAACCCCTCGTTTGCCGAGGGCACGAGCACGGCGTTCGCCGCGTTCATCCACAGCGGCAGGTCCACCGGCTCGATCGTGCCCCCGTGAAGCAGCTCGGCGCCGGCCGAGCGTCGCGACCTCCTCGGCGCGGTCGAAGCGCTTGACCTCCCGGCCGGGGATGCGGGGAACAGCAGGTAGCGGCCGTCGGGCTCGAGGCCGAGCTGCGCGCGGGCCTCGGCGCGCGGGATCGGCCGAAAGCGCTCGAGGTCGGCGCCGCACGGCAGGATCGCCGTGCTGCCCGGGCTGCGCGGGCAGCCCAGGCCGATCGCCCTCGGGCGCGAGCAGCGCACGCGAGACCGGCGCGACAAGGTCGAGCGAGCGCACCAGCCGCCGCGAGAGCCGGCCGGTGACCGGGTGGCGGACGTCGTTGCCGTGGAACGTGACGACCAGCGGCCTGGCCCCGGCGATCCGCGCGCACCAGCCCGGGAGGCCGTAATGGGCGTGGACGAGGTCGAACGACTCGCTCGCGCAGCAGCTTGCGGATCGCTCGCGTCGCCGGGATGTAGTTGCGCGAGCCGGGAGCGAACCAGTGCTCGCTGACGTCGACGCCGAGCTCGCGCAGCGCGGCGACCTGATCGCGCACGAACGACCCGCGGCCGGGATAGGACGCGTCGGGGCTCATGTTCGTGACCACGAGGACCCGCACGGCGGCCAGCGTATCCGTGGCGTAGGCGCCGCCCTCTTGCCACGAACGCGCGCGCCAACCGGCACACCCGGTCTAGAGCCGTCGCGCCGCGCCGGACGATCGCCCGGGCAATCCGAGTTCAACCGAAAGGACCGCCCGTGGACGCTCTCTATCTGTACTTCGTCAGGCGCGCCGAGCGCATCCGCCGACTGCTCGAGCGCGGCTCGAGCGAGCGCGGCCAGGGGACGGTCGAGTACGTCGGCCTGATCCTCTTGGTCTCGATGCTGATGGTCGGCATGGTCGCCGCGATGAAGGGCTTCAACGGCACCAGCGGCACCGAGATCGCCGAGGTGATCATCAGCAAGATCAAGCAGGCGGTGAACGCGATCACCTTCCGGTAGTCGCGCTTTGGCAGACTCGGCGGGTGCCGCGCAGCTACGACCGCAGCCCCGCCGACCACCGCCCGGTCTCGATCGAGCCCGGCTTCATGCGCACGGCGACCGGCTCGTGCCTGTATTCGCAGGGCGAGACCCGGATCATCTGCACGGCCTCGATCTCGAGCTCGGTGCCGAAGTGGCTCGAGGGCAAGGGCCGCGGATGGGTCACCGCCGAGTACGCGATGCTGCCCGCCTCGACCGGCGAGCGCAAGGAGCGCGACTCGAAGAAGGGGCGACCCGACGGGCGCTCGACCGAGATCCAGCGGCTGATCGGGCGCGCGCTGCGCGGCGTCGTCGACCTCACCGCGCTGCCCGACCGCTCCGTCTACGTCGACTGCGACGTCCTTCAGGCCGACGGCGGCACCCGCTGCGCCTCGATCACCGGCGGCTATGTCGCCCTGCGCCTTGCGACTTCAGACAGCTGCTCGAGGCGGGCGAGCTCGAGCGCGATCCGCTCACGGGCTCGGTCGCTGCGATCTCCTGCGGCGTCGTCGGCGGCGAGCTGCTCTGCGACCTCGACTACTCCGAGGACTCGACCGCCGAGGTCGACGCCAACATCGTCATGACCGGCGACGGCGGGCCTCGTCGAGGTTCAGGCGACCGCCGAGCGCACGCCGGTCTCGCGCGCCTCGCTCAACGAGCTGCTCGAGCTCGCCGAGCCCGCGATCGCGGCGCTTCGCGAGGCGCAGGCGCAGGCCTGCGGCGGCCCGCTGCCGGGCTGAGCGACGATGGCCGACGCTGGTCCTCGCGACCCGCAACGAGCACAAGCTGCGCGAGCTCGGCGAGATCCTCGCCGGGATCGAGCTCGCTGCCGCTGCCCGACGCGGTCGTGCTGCCGCCCGAGAGCGGCGAGACGTTCGCCGACAACGCGCTGATCAAGGCCCGCACCGCGCACACCGCGACCGGCGGGCCGGCGATCGGCGACGACTCCGGGATCGCGGCGGCGGCGCTCGGCGGCGCCCCGGGCGTGCGCTCGGCGCGCTTCGCCGGCGAGGACGCGACCGACGAGGAGAACCTCGAGCTGCTGATCTCGCGAGCTGGCCGAGCGAGGACGACCGCTCGGTTGCCTACGTCTGCGTGATCGCCCACATCGACGAGGCCGGCAACGAGAACCTCTACGAGGGCCGCTGCGAGGGCGTCTTCATCGACACGCCGCGCGGCGACGGCGGCTTCGGCTACGACCCCGCGTTCGTCCCCGACGACACCGGGCCCGGACGACCAGCGGACGATGGCCGAGCTCGCGCCTGGACGAAAAGCACGCGATCAGCCACCGCGGCCGCGCGGCGCGCGAGCTCGCGCGAGGCGCTCGGCGTGGGGGAGGCCGACGCGTGATCCGGACGAAGACCGGCGCCGCCGGACTCTCGATCGCCTCGAACTCGATCCTGATCGTGCTCAAGCTGTCGCTGGCGCGATCACCGGATCGATCGCGATCCTCACCGAGGCGATCCACTCCGGGCATCGACCTGCTCGCCTCGGTCATCGCCTTCTTCTCGGTTCGCGCCGCCGACGAGCCCGCCGACCGCGAGCACCCCTACGGCCACGAGAAGGTCGAGAACATGGCCGCGGCGATCGAGGGGATGCTGATCCTGGTCGGCGCCGGGATCATCATCTTCGAGGCGACGAAGCGGCTGATCGAACAGCTCGGAGGTCGAGCACCTCGGCATCGGCATCGCGGTGATCGGGTTCTCGGCGCTCGCGAACCTCTGCGTCTCGACCTTCCTCTACCGCCGCGCCAAGGCGCTCGACTCGCCGGCGCTCGAGGGCGACGCCGCGCACCTGCGAACCGACGCGATGACCTCCGGCGGTGTCCTGCTCGGCCTGGTGTTGGTCGAGATCACCGGCGAGCCCGCGTTCGACTCGATCGCCGCGCTCGCCGTTGCGGCGGCGATCGTCTACACCGGCTTCAACATCCTCATCGGCTCCGGCCGCGTGCTCGTCGACGAGGCGCCGCCGGCCGCCGAGCTCGACCAGATCGAGCGCGCGATCGCCGCCGAGCGCGCCCACCATCCCGAGATCGCCGGCTACCACAAGCTCCGCGCGCGCGGATGCCGGAGCGCGCCGCTACATCGACCTGCACCTGCAGTTCCGCAGGGGCACGACGCTCGAGCTGGCCCACCAGCTCGCCCACCAGGTGCGCGAGGCGATCGAGGCCGAGGTCCCGCACTCGGAGGTCCTGATCCACACCGAGCCCGAGGAGTCGCTGCGCCCGCCCGAGATCGAGGCGCGCGGCCCATACCGGGCGGGCTGAGGAGCTGACTGTTCGAGCAGCTCGACTTCGTCTACATGCCCAGCCGCGACGTCGCCGCCGACATCGAGCACTACGTCGAGCGACCCTTAGGCGCCGAGGTCGTCTTCGCGATCGAGCGCTTCGAGACGCGCGTCGCGATGGTCCGCATCGCCGACGACGTGCCGGAGCTCGTGCTTGGCCGAGCACCTCGAGGGCGACCGCGCCGGTGCTCCTCTATCGCGTGGCCGATCTCGACTGCGGCGACGACGGAGCTCGACGGAACGGGGCGCCACGGTCGGCGAGCGCTTCGAGTTCCCGTACGGCTTTGGCGCCGAGATGCTTAGCCCGGGGCCGCAGCGCCTCGCCGTCTACGAGCGCTCGCGAGCCGATCGCGGCGACTCGCTCGCGGGACGTCGCGACTTCTGAGCCTAGAGCAGGTTGATCGCAGCGGACAGCCCGACCGCCGCGACGACGATGCAGTAGCCGGAGTAGCCGCTGACCGCGAGCAGGATCGAGGCGATCAGGCAGAAGCCGACGACGGTCAGCCACGAGGCTCTCGAAAGCGATGGACACGCTCGCTATTGTCGCCGAGATGGCAGACCGACCCGCGAGCGGCGGCCCGAGCGTCGCTGACGCCGAGGTCGCGATCGCCCGTTTGCAGGCGATGTCGGCCGACCTGCGCGGCGCCGCGATCGTCGCTCCCGACGGCTCGATCCTCGCCGCCAGCGGCGATCCGAGGCCTGGGCCGATGTCGCCAACGGGCGTGATCGCGGCGGCCGACTCCGCGGCCGGGCGAGCCGGTCACGCACGCCCATATCGGCACCGAGGACGGCGAGGTATTCGTCGTTCGCGACGGCGAGCTACGCGATGGTCGCGGCGGCCGATCGCTTCGCGCTGGCCGGGCTCATGGTCTTCGACATCCGCGCGGCGCTGCGCGACCTGGTGCGGGTGCCCGGAGGCCGCATGACGCCTCCGAAGCCACACCGCGTTCTGCTCGACCGCGTCTCCGGCTACGCAGACGAGGCTTCGGCATTCCTGCGCCGCCGCCGGCTCACGCGCCAGCCGTTCGCGCGCATCCATGCCCCGGGCGGGCGCATCGTCGCGCTCGCGCCCGAGACCGAGGAAGGCCGCGAGCTGTTTCTCGCCGCCTCCCGCGTTCTCGACGTCTCGCGCTGAGGCTCCGATGCGCGCCTCGAACGGACGGCCGAGGGTGCAGGTGAGGTGAAAGCGCGCGCGCTCGGTGCGGTTGCTCCGCACCACGAGCACCAGCCCGGCTGCGATCAACATGGCCGCGAGGGCGACGCATGGCGCCGATCGCCGCATCGCTCCAGCTGAAGCCGGAGGCCGACGCGGTGACGACGACTTCGGGCTGGCCCGAGTAACCGGCTATGGCCGGCTGAGCCTGGCTGGCCACGTAGGGCTGGCTGCCGTACGCCGAGTTCTGCGGCAGTGCGTGAGCGGCGCTCGGCAGGGCCATTGCCGCGAGTGCGGCGGTGACGACGATGAACTTGCGATGGGCGGACATCTCCCGTTCCTTTCGTTCGCTCGACCGCCTGATGCGATCGATTCGCCGGGAGCGTCCAATCCCGCGCCTAAGAGCCGGTTGGAAGCGGTTGTAGGCCACCGAAAACACCTGAAAACAAGCGGTGTTGACGGAGCACATCGCCGTGGTAGGTTCGCGCGCGGGAGTCATCGCCGCGGGTGTTGGAGCTACGACTATTCGGGTCGTTTGAGGCCGTCGATGGCGATCGGGGCCTGGCCCTGGGCGGAGCCAAGCAACGCGCCGTGCTGGCCGTCCTCGCGATTCGCCGAGGCGAGGTCGTCAGCGCCGATCGGCTAATCGATTCGATCTGGGGCGAGTCGCCCCCGGCGACCGCCGCGAAGACGCTGCAGGTCTACGTGTCGCATCTGCGCAAGGCGTTGGGACCGGACGTGCTCGTGACCCGCGGCGGTGGCTACGTTCTCGAGCTCGGCTCCGATCAGCTCGACCGCGACCGCTTCGAGGCCCAGGTCGCCGAGGGCCGGCGGGCCCTCGCTGACGGCGACGCCGCTGAGCGCGTCGCGGATGCTCGCCGAGGCGCTCGCGATTCGGCGCGGCCCGCCGCTTGCCGACTTCGCCTACGAGGCCTTTGCCCAGGCCGAGATCGCGCGGCTCGAGGAGGTCTATCTCGGCGCGGTCGAGGACCGCATCGACGCCGAGCTGGCGCTCGGCCATCACGGTGCCAGTAGTCGGCGAGCTCGAGGCGCTCGTCGCCGAGCACCCACTCCGCGAGCGCCTGCAGGCCCAGCTGATGCTCGCGCTCTATCGCAGCGGCCGCCAGGCGGACGCGCTCGATCGCTACACCCGCGCGCGGCGCGCGATGCAGCAGGAGCTCGGCGTGGAGCCCGGTCGCGAGCTGGTCGAGCTCCAGGCGGCGATCCTCGCGCAGGACCCTGCACTCGACGCACCCCGGCGGCCGGGCGCCCTCGAGCGGCTCGCGCGGCGAGGGTGGCCCGCGCCGCGGGGCGGCTGCTCGTAGCGGCAGCAGGACTCCTCTTGCGTCGGCGCCGCGATCGCCGCCGTCGCGACGAGCTCGGGCGACGACGCCGAGACCGCGGCTCCCAACTCCGTCGCCGTGATCGACCCGGAAAGCGGCGGGCTGGAGGAGAGCATCCCGGTGGGTGCTCGCCCGGCGCAGATCGCGGCCGACGGCGAAGCGATCTTCACCGCCAACTTCGATGACCGCTCCGTCTCGGAGATCGATATCCGAATCGCGCACCGTGACCGCGACCACCGCGCTGCCCGGAGCGCTCGACGGGATCGCTGCCGGCGAGGGCGCGGTCTGGACGAGCGACGTCGAGGCCGGCGTCTTGCTCAAGCTCGATCCTCGGTTCGATCGCATCGTCGCCCGCACGCGCCTGTCGAGGGGCGCGGACCTGGCCCGCGTCGCCGGCCCCGTCGCGGTCGGGCCCGGATGCGGTCTGGGCCTCGGACGGCCTCTCCGGCGTTGGTCCGGGTCGACCCGCAGACCGCGCGGCCGGGGACCCGTGGCGAGGTCGGAAACAACGCGACCGCGATCGCGATCTCCGACTCCGCCGTCTGGGTTGCCGACGCCGCCGACAACACCGTCACCCGTGTGGACCCGACAAACGGGGCAGCGACCACGACGTTCCCCGTCGGACCGGCGCCGTCGGCGATCGCCGCTGACGACGACGGTGTCTGGGTTGCCGAGACGGGGGCCGATCGCGTCGTGCGGATCGATCCGAAGACCAATGCGACAGTTGCCGCGATCGAGGTAGGTCGCCGGCCGACCGGGATCGCGATCGGCGGCGGCAGCGTCTGGGTCGCAAACAGCCTCTCGGGCACGATCTCGGAGATCGACCCGCAGACGCAACGAGGTCGATCGGACGATCGCTGTCGGCGAGAGCCCGCAGGCCGTCGTCTTCGCCGGCGAAAAACTCTGGGTCTCCGTCGCGGCGAGCGCGCCGCAGCAGTCGACGACGGTGACCCCGACGATTTCAGCTTCCACGTCGTCACCAACGAGGACGCGGTCGACACCGACCCGGCGAAGTACTTCCTCGACGTCCAGCGCGCCTACGCCACGTGCGCCCGGCTCTACAACTATCCCGACGCCCCGGAGCCCGAGGGGGCCGAGCTCCAGCCCGAGGTCGCCGCCGGCCCGCCCGAGATCTCAGACGATGGCCGCACCTATACGTTCCGGATCCGGCCCGGCTTCGCGTTCTCGCCGCCGTCACAGGAGGAAGTGACGGCGGCGTCGTTCGAGCGCGAGATCTACCGAGTGCTCGACCCGAGTCTGCAGGTCGTTTGGCGCCCTCAGCGGTCGGCGACATCGTCGGCGCGCAGGAATACGCCGCCGGCGAGACCGATCGGATCGCCGGGATCTCGGCGCAGGGCGACGAGCTCGTGATCCGGCTCGTCGCCCCGTCGGGCGACCTCGTCACCCGGCTGTCGACACCGTGGTTCTGCGCCGGTGCCGCGAGATACGCCGATCGCGCCGCTCGGATCGAAGATCATCCCGTCGGCAGGGCCGTACTACGTCGACTCCTACACGCCCGATCGTGGCCTCGTGCTGCTTCGCAACCCCAACTACGCTGGCTCGCGGCCGGCAGGGCCGGCGTCGATCGAGTACGAGTTCGGGGTCGATCCTCAGCGAGGCGGTCGAAGCGGTCGAGGCGGGTGAAGCCGACTACTTCACGAACCTCGTGCTCGGAAATCCGTTCCCCCCGGACAAGCTCGACGAGCTCGACGAGCGCTTCGGCCCCGAAAGCGACGCGGCCCGCGAAGGCGCGCAGCGCCTGTTCATCACCTCGCAGCTAGCGGTCTACTTCCTGCTGTTCAACACGGCACGGCCGCCGTTCGACGACCCCGACCTGCGCCGGGCGGTCAGCTTCGCTCTCGACCGTCGCGCGCTCGCCGCCTTCCCGTTTCCCGAGGCGACCGGCCGCCCGACCGACCAGCTCCTGCCGCCGGGAATTCCCGGGTTCGTCGACGAGCGGATCTTTCCCCTCGGGCGCCCGGATCTCGAGCGCGCGCGCAGGCTCGCGGGGCCGCTCGACGCCCGCATCGTCCTCTACATCTGCAACCTCCCCGCGTGCGTGCAGTTCGGCGCAGACGGTTCGCGCCAACCTGGCGCCGCTCGGAATCGATGTCGTCACCCGCGCAGTTCGCGATCCCGGAGCTCTTCGAGCGGATCGATACGCCGGGCGAGCCGTTCGATATGGCGCAGTACAACTGGTCCGCCGATTACGCAGACCCGTCGACGTTCATCAACACCCTCTTTCAGTCGGAGATCTCGACCCACCCGTCGCTGTTCAGCGACCCGCGCCTCGATCGGCGGATGGCCGCCGCAGCGCAGCTCGCGGATGAGCCGCGCCTTCGGGCCTACGAGGAGCTCGACCGCGAGCTTTCAGAGGAGGTCGTCCCCGCGGTTCCGTTCGCCAGTGGCACGACGGTCGGCTTTTTCTCCGACCGAATGGGCTGCCAGGTCGACCACCCGATCGCGGGAATCGACTTCGCGCTTCTCTGCGAGCGCTGATGAGGGGGGGGTTAGCCACCCTCATGGGGGATCGCACGGCGCTCCGTCGCGCCTATTGCTCCGCGGCGATGAGAGCCAAGACACTTCTGATTTCGATTCCGGCAGCGATCGGCGCTAGTCGCCGCGATCGCCATCCCCGCGACTCGAGCGCGCCCAGCGCGGACGAAGAAGCCGCCGCCGCCGATCGGCACCGAACTGTTCCATCTTCCCGCCGCGGACGGCGTCGCCGCCGACGCGCCGTCGCTCCCGCGACCAGCGGATGTGGAATCAGAACATCTCGCAGGCGCCGGTCGACCCGCGACTCCGCCAGATCATGAAGGGCTCAACGGCACCGACCTGCACCCTGACTTCGGCCCGCCGAAGATTTACGGGATTCCCTACTCCGTTGCCGACGCACTCGACCAAGGGCGTCAAGGTCAAGTACACGGCTTATGGCAACGAGTCCGACAAGGGCAAGTACAAGATCCCGCTGAAAGTCGCCGATCGAGGGCGGCAAGAACGGCGATGGCGACCGCCATACGCTCGGCGTCGATACCTCGAGCTGCAAGCTCTACGAGCTCTACCGCGCCTTCCCCGACAAGAAGCACAAGCGCTGGAAGGCCGAGGGCGGCGCGATCTGGGACCTCAACAGCGCCGGCCTTCGACGCGAGGGCTGGACGTCGGCCGACGCTGCAGGCCTGCCGATCTTCCCGGGCCTCGTCCGCTACGAGGAGGTCGCCGCGGGCGCGATCAACCACGCGATCCGCATCACCTTCGCCCTGACGCGCGACGCCTACATCCTCCCGGCGTCTCACTGCGCCGGCGCGACCAACAACCCCAATGTTGCCCGCGATGGGCCAGCGCTTCCGTCTGAAGTCGAGCTACGACATCTCCGGCATCACCGGCCAGTCGGCGCCCGATCGCCAAGGCGATGAAGGAGTACGGGTTCGTCGTCGCCGACAATGGCTCCGACTGGTTCTTCAGTGGCAGCCCCCGACCCGCCGCTGGGACGACGACAACCTCAACCAGCTCAAGGAGATCCCGAGCTCGGCATTCGAGGTCGTTGCGACCGAGGCCGACACGGTCACCTGCTGAGCGGCGGTAGTCCGTGCTGGTCGCGGCCATCGCGGCCTTTGTCGGCGCGCCCTTGCAGTCAGCGGTCGGGTTCGGCTTCGCGCTCGTGGTCGGCCCCGCCCTGTTCGGTTTCCTCGAGCCGACCGAGGCGCTGACGACGCTGATCATCCTCGGCACCGGGGTAAACCTGTTGATCCTCTTCGGCGAGCGACGGCCGCGGCAGGTGCGCGGCGATCGGGTCGCGGCAGTGCTCGCCTGGTCGCTCCCGGGTCTGGCGGCGGGGGCGATGATCCTCGCGGCGATCTCGAAGTCGGCGCTGCAGATCGCTGTCGGGGTGGCGGTGGTCGCCGCCGTGGCGGTCCAAGCGCGTGTTCGGGCGCGGCCACGGGCCCATACGCGCGCGCGGGAGCCCGCGTGGGCGGCTCCGGTGGCTCGGCCTTACGACGGGCGTGCTGGCCACCACTACCGGCACCAGCGGCCCGCCCCTCGTGCTCTGGTTTCAGCGGCTCGAGTTCAAGCCCGCGGAGTTCCGCGACTCGCTGGCCGTGGCGTTTCTCGCGCTCAACGTCTTCTCGGTGCTCGCGCTCCTCGTCTTCGGCGACGGGGTCGCAAGTCCCGCTCTTGGCTCACTGCTCGTTCTGACCGGAGCGACACTCGCGGGCCAGTTGGTCGGGCGCCGGCTTTTCGACCGGCTCGATCCCGACCTGTTCAGGACGGCTGGCATCGTCCTCGTGGTCTGCGCGGGCGTCGCGAGCGTGGTCGCTGGCGTCGCCGCGACGAAGTAGACGTTTGTATGAATTCCAAGTGGATGCCTAAAGAAGCTCGCATCGCCGTCGATGAAGATCGATTAAAGGTTCTCTGGCGAACTGCCGATAGGGGAGGCAGACGCCGCCGCTGGGTTCTCGATCGCCCCTCTGCCTCTTGCGCGGTCTGCTTAGAGGGTCGGTAACGAACTGAGGCCTATGGACGAGCACCCCGCATCGGTGGCCACCCTGGATGCGCCCGCCAATGGCGACGCGCCTGAGCGGCCTGTCACCTCTCAGATCTCGCGCGCGATGGTCAGCGTGTACAAGAGCCAATTCGGCCGTGGGCCGGTGAAGGCGCACACGCATTGGGCCGGCGAGGACATCATCATCTGCGTGCTCGAGGAGAGCCTCACCCCCGCTGAGATGAACCTGCGCAAGCTTGGCGAGCACGCGCGGCTGCGCGAGCTGCGGACCCTGTTTCAGTACGCATCCGTCAAGGAGTTCGTCGGCCCGATCGAGCAGATCACCGGTCGCATCGTCCGCTCCTTCATCAGCGGCATCGATGCCGAGGAGGACGTCTCGATCGAGACGTTCGTCCTCTACCCGGCGGGGGCCGGCCAGCCCTCACGGGCCGAGAAGGCCCCGCGCTAGCCCTCTGCGAGGGCCTCGTCCAGGAAGGAGATCGCCGTGCGCTCGTACTCGTGCAGGCGCTCAGCGCGACAAGGCAGCGCGCGGCCTGGACGGAGCGATCGCCGGGCCAACGCGCGATCCGGCGAGCGCGTTGCCCTTTTGATCGCGAAGCTGATGGACCGCTTCCTCCAGCGCGGGCTCGAGGAGAGGCAGAGCTCCTGCTCGCGAATGGCAAAGCTGCGGAGGCGGCGATGCTCGCTGCCGACCAGGCGGGCGCGCTCGGCGCGCGTCTGGACCGGGCCGCCTGCCGGGAACTCGCCGGCCGTCTCCCGGCTCGACGTCGGAATCGTTCCGCTCGCGCGACCGGCGAATCTATGCGCCGACGGGTCTGGTCCTCGCGGCGCTTGCAGCATCGGCGATGCGCAGCGCCCACGCGCTTTGTAGAACTTCAGTTGTTGACGATTACGCGTTCGGCTCGCGACTGTCCGGGTGGCGCTCGCTTGCAGTGCGGCGGAATTGCTCTCTGACCAGCGCCTTGGCGCCTCGCGCGTCCGGATATCCATCCTTGCCACCGGACGCCGAGCGGGTCTCGAGCTCCTCGATCCTCTCCCGAACGTCCAAGAGCCGTCGGCGCTCTCGCGCTACGGGTTCAGTTTGCTCCATGTGCGGATCATTACCCGCATGGTGTTGCGATGCGCCGGTTAGTTGCCGTCGCTGAGCTTCACGATCCCGCCGGTGACGCCGAGGTAGGCGCTGCCGTCGGGGCCGAGCGCGAGGCCCGCGTAGTTGTTGTTGAACGACAGGCCCGAGCCCGAGTACTTCAACCACTGGGTCTTGCCGGTCGCGAACGAGATCGCGGTCCAGTAATAGCCCTGGGCCGCGTCGTCGGGCGGGCGGGTGTAGGCGTAGATCAGTCCGGTCTTCGGTCGAGAGCTTCGGCACCACGGATGGCGCGCGGGCGTCGCGGTTGGTCCACACGAGCTTGCACTTCGTCAGCTTCTTGTTCATGTCGACGCGGGCGAAGCCGGCCTCGGTGACCATCCCCGTGTTGGGCCCGAACGGGTCCTGGTAGCCGTAGTTGTTCTCGACGACCAGCGAGCGTCCCGCGGTCATCAGCGAGTTCTCCGTCGCGCTCGCACCCATGCCGAAGACGGGCTGCTCGCAGACCTTGCGCTTCTCGCCCTTCTTCAGCTTCTTCGTCGTCCGGTAGACGACGATGTTCATCGGGTCGGCGTTGTCGGCGATCGCGACGAGGCCGCCGTCCATGATCGTCGGCGTCGTGCCCGAGCCGGCGTTGACCATGCTCGGCTTGACGATCGCCCGAGTTCTTGTAGCCGGCCTTCCAGACCACCTTGCGGCGTGCCGCTCTTGGTCGCCTTGAAGCGATACATCCGCTTGTCGGAGACGATGTAGACGCCGTCCTCGCCGACCGCGAACGAGTTCTGGATCTCCTCGCCGGTCGTCTTGACCTTCAGCGCACCGGTCTTGAAGTTGAGCGTTCCGACCTTGCCGTTGGCCTTCGAGATGAACCACAGCAGGCCGTTGAAGTCCGGCAGCGCGGAGGTGATTCGCTCGGTGTTGACGTCGAGGACGCCCGGTGAGGTCGTAGTCGGACTCCAGCGTGAGCGTGTTGCCGTCAGGCCCCTGGTTGAGGACGAAGATGTGGTCGGTCTTGGTCGCGACGACGATCCGGTCCTTGTTGTCGAGGTAGAAGTAGCCGCCCCCGGTGAAGTTTTGGTACTCCTGGGTTCCGGGGGTGTTCGGCGCGGTGGGGAGGACGTAGCTGGAGATCACCTCGAGCGTGTTCGGGTCGATGATCCGCGCGGTCGGCGGCGCGACCAGCGACGGGCAGACGCTGACGATCCGCCCCTTCGAGTCGAACGTCAGCGACCCGCACAGCGACGGCGGCAGCGAACCCGAGGTCGCGACGAGGTTGTTGCCGAGCGGCCCGCGGGCGCGTGTAGGCGTCGGTCATCCAGGTGTCGTTGTGGATGTTGGAGTTCGGGTTCGCCGCCATGAACGGGTTCTGCGGCGGATGCGCCGGCTTCGCCTTCTTCGCGGTCGCGGGCGAGCCGCTGAAAGTCGGGCAGGGAGGGGGTGCCGGTGTCGACGATCGGCGCGGCGGCGGCGGCTCGACGCGATGGCGAGGGCGGCTGTGAGGGCGGTGGCGGCGAGGGCGCCGCGAAGGCGGGGGGTGACCACGGTCTTTTAAGTGCTCCTTCTCGAAACGGACGACGGGACCCCTGCTGACCCGGGGAGCCGGAACTCTATGGCTCAGCCCGCAAGAAACTTCGCGCTATTTGCGAACGTCTGAGCCAAAAGCGGACGAATGGTCGATGGGGAACTGGCTCAGGGTCATGCGGATTGCTTCTTACGATCCTGATCGGTGTCGGAACCGGGAGGATCAAGTGGGGGCGGTGCGTGCGCACCCGGGCTTGTGTGAGTCGGGAGCCTCGATGAGGACGTCGTCCGCATCCGCCGTGCCGTCGACCGCACCGTCTCGCGACAGTGCGGATGCGCACTGGCGCGAGCGCTCTGGCCGGCTCTTCGCAGAGTTCGAGCGGCCGGCCAAGGCGATGGTCAGACGGGCGTTTCCGCGGCGCGTTCTCGGCCGACGAGATCGACGACATCTACTCCGGCGCGTGGCTCGGAGTTCTGCGGGCGCTGGCCGGCCGCGAGCGCAGGCTCGGCGACGACGAGATTCGTAGCTATCTCCTCACCGCGGTCGCCAATCAGGCCAGCCGCGAGCTCCGACGCCGCAAGCGCAAACCGACGGCACCGCTCGAGCTGGTGGGCGGACCGCCGTCGATCAGGCGGCTGCACCGGACGAGATCGTCGTCAGCGCCGAGCGATCGCAGCTGACTCGCGACCTGCTTGCCTCGATACCGCCGCGCCGGCGAGCCGTGATGCTGCTGCGCTACGGCTGGGGACTGGAGCCGAAGCAGGTCTGCCGCCTGGTCGCAAACCTTTCGCCGCGCGCCTACCGCAAGGAGATCAGTCGCGGAGTCGACGAGCTCACCGAGAAGATACGAGCGGTCGAACGCGGCGAATGGTGCAGCGATCGCGAGCCGGTGCTCAAGGCTCTCGTCGCCGGTATCGCGAGTGAAGACGAGGAGCGCCAGGCAAAGGCTCATCTCGCGCACTGTCGCTCGTGTTCGACCTTCGTCGCCCGCCTATCCGGGCACCTCCACGAATTCGGCGGAGCGCGTCGCGGCGCTCGCCACTCTCGACGCCTTCCACGGCCATGCCGGGATTGGCGATCGAGCGATTGGCGGCGCTCGATCGGGCTCGAGATGCCGCCACTGGACTGATTGGTCGGCGAGATCCGACGGAGATCGGTGACGCCGCCGCGGGCATTGCGACGAGCGGGGCAGCTCGGGGAGGAGGCACCGCCGGTGCGGGTCTACTCGCCCAGGTCGCGGGCGTTGGGGCGGCTGGAAAAGCAGCGATCGTGTGTCTCAGCGGTGGGGTCGCCGCAACGGCTTGTGTCGCAGCGGGCGTCGCGCCTTTCGCGGTGGATCGTGTGCCGAAGTCACCTGCCCCGGCCGTTCACGAGCGAGAAGCTCCGAAGGGGCCGCCACGTGGAGGGACGCTGACCGTTGAAACACTGCCCTCTCAGGTCGGCCACGAGGCGCCGCCGCCAGCGCCGCCTCCCGCAGAGCAGGCGCAGGTTGACGCCACGCCGGCGGACAGCCAGCAGTCGCGGATCGAAGAGGAGTTGCCTCTCGCCGAGTCGACCCCGCCAGTCCAGCAGGAGTTCGGCGTGGCGGCTGCCGTTTCACCGGCACCTGCCACTCCGGCCAGCAGCGGCGGAAGTGACGGGTCCTCCAGCGCCGGAGGTTCCGCCGTCCAGCAGGAGTTCGGGCCGTGAGACCCATCCGCGCCATCGCTATCGCAGCGTTCGCGTTCGGCTTGACGCTCTCGATGGCGCCCTTGGCTCAAGCGGACGGCGGTCAGTACACGGTGCTCAAGTGCCATGCCTACAGTCGCTCGGCCTCCGAGGTCGAAGCAGCGGCGGCCGGGCCGTACCAAACGGCTGATTCGTGCGCCGGCGCCGACCACCGGCTCGAGATAGCCGTGGACGGCTTCGGTCTGCCGGGTCAGTCCGGCTACGTCCGCTTCACCGCTCCTGACAACACGGCCATCGTCGGCGTCATCGCCGATGCGAACCTGCGGCGCGACAACCACCACTTCGCGCAGCTTGCGGCCGTCGACTACCAGGGCAATTCCCGCGTCCTCGCTCAGGGCAGCGACAGTGGCACCGGCTTCCAGCCCTACTCGTTCTCGGGTCTCAACGACCTCCGCTTCGTCGTCCAGCTGTTCTGCAGCGACCCCGGCGGATGCCCGAACTCCTCACAGGCCCACGCATACGTACGGAACATCGCTCTCGTGTTGGAGGACCGGAGTGCGCCTGGGGTACTGACGTCCGACGGGAGCCTGTTGGAGGGAGGGTGGATGCGGGGATACAGGGACCTGCAAGCGGCAGCGGTCGATCTGGGCAGCGGTCTCGTCGAGCCTCACCGCAGTCGGTTAACGGCATCGAGATTGGGACGAACGCTCGGTTGCCCGTGGCGCGTCTCGGGTGGCACAGCGACCGCGTACCTTGTCCCGTGCCCGGTAGCGCCGCACGGAACGCAGCTCGCCGTGACTGTTGACACGGCGTCACGCGCCATTCATGCACGGGCTCCAATCAAGTCGATGTCTGTGCCCAGCGACTTTGCGGGCAACAGTCCGATCTGCCGCTCGGTCGCCGTCAGCGTGGACAACCAGGCACCGCAGCTCTCGTTCGCGAGTCAGCCACGACCTGCCGATCCCGAGTTGATTCGGGTAACCGAGCGATGGACGTGCACTCGGGGTCGATCCGAGACGTCAGTGCGCAGATCGCGTATCCGCCCGCGGGTAGGCCTGGAGTGGACGGCGCTGCCGACCCGACTTGCCGGAACGACGCCTTGATCGCGCGTGTCGACTCGAGCGCATCTCCGCCCGGCGAGTACGAGTTCATGGCGTCCGCCCGCGACGTTGCTGGCAACTCGACTCAGACGACCACCCGCGCGCGACGGCGAGCCGGCGGTCTCACCTTCCCACTGCGGGATCCCGTCGCAGCTTGTTGCGCGGCGTGGGCAGCGTCGGCGACTCGCAGGCGAGACGATCGCGTACGGCGCGCGACTCGGAGGCATCGCGGTCGCCTGCTCGACGATCGAGGGTAGAGCCGATGCCTGGCCGTGAGGTGACCGGTGAGCGAGCACTTCGGAGCGGGCGCCCTGATCGACCGCCGAGTCCGCACGGTCACGACAACGACGCGCGGGCGCTGGTCCTCGGCCTCCCCGCAGGTCCTTCGCGAACAGTCGAGGTGTCGTTCGCGGGACAGCCCGCGGTTCCAACCGCGCGGAGCGTGTTACCGAGCCGCCTTCGCGTTAGCAGCCGTATCGAGTTTCGAGACCTCGCGGGATCGTGTCCGCGAGGGGTCGCCGATCGACGTTCGCGGGCAAGGTCGGGCACTTCGGCGCCCGCATACCGCCGGGGGCAAGCTGTGGAGCTGCAGGTCAGGGAGGGCGGGCGCGCTGGAACACGGTCCGCGAGGCTTTCCACACCGACTCCTCCGGGCGCTTCCGACTGCGGTACCGATTCGGGCAGTTTCTACGAGACCGACGCTCAGATTCGTGTTTCGGATGAAGGTTGCGCGGGAGCAAGGCTGGCCCTACAAGGCGCCAGGCCGATCGCGCTCCCGCGAGGTCACCGTCGTCGCGAATCGGTAAACCTTACGCAGCGAGGAGGCAGCCGATGCGACGCCCGAGCCACAACAACAATCGTCGCTTATGCGGCCTTATTCGATCGCGGTCGGGACTGGCGGCGCGTACGCAGTCGACAAGGTCTCTTCCCAGGACATCCGCGATGGCTCGATCCGCAGCGTCGATCTGAGGGACGGAAGGCGGTGTTCGCGGTCGAGACGTTCGAGCCGGACGCTCTCGGCTGGCGACGCAGATCGATGAGTCGCACGCTCGACGCGGGTCAGTTTCTGCAGCTCGCCGGCTACAGCGACGCTGTCGACTGCGATCCCGACTGCCGCGACTGTCCCCGTGTCTCGCCACGACGGTGGAACTCCCCAAGCCAGTCGCGCCTGTTCGTCGTCGCCACCGGAACCCAGTACACGCCTGCTTCCGGACACCGACGGGTCCGAGGCGCTGTGCCAGATACGAATCGATGGGGTTGACCGCGGTATCTCGGTTTCGCCAGGCGAGACCGGAGCTACGACCCACCGCGGGGAGTCAGCGAACGGCTTCGCGCGCACTCTCGTTACACCCGATCCCGTGCGCAGCCGGGACACACGAGGTCTCCCTCTCCTGCTCCGAGATTCAGAGCAGACGTCCGCATCGGCACCCCAACCCTCGCCGTTCTCGCGATCTCTGCCGGGTGAGGCGATCTAGCGTCGACTGTCGACGCTAGATCTCCACGGCTGTGCCGATGGGCGGCGCTAAAGGTCGTACCGCGCGAGATCCGCGTCCAGCCGCTTCGTCTCCTCGTCGCTCGGAACCGGCTCCGGTTCCGCGGAACCCCCCTCATTCGCGGTAGTGCCAGCCCGGCGCCACCGCCGCACCGCGACGAAGATCGCCCCACCCGCGATCACGATCGCCGCGCCCGGGCACCACCCACGCCGCCAGGTCGAACCCGGAGCGAGTCCGGCGTCGCCAGCACCTCGGTCCCGTACTCGGAGACCAGGTGCTCCTTGATCTCCTCCTTGGTCAGCCCCGCCGCGATCAGCTGACGGATCAGGTCGCGCTCCTGGTTGGCCTGTGGCGACTCGGTCGCCAGCTCGAGCGGGACGCCGCAGACGATGCACATCACCTCGTCCTCGACATCGGGGAGGGAGGTCTGAGGCTCCTGCGCGAACGAGGCCGCCGGCAGGCTCAGCGCTGCGGCGGCCATCACCGCCAGGGCTCGACGCACCGTCATCAGCCCTCCTCCAGCATCGGCGCGATCTGCATCCTCGAGCAGCTCCGGCGTCACCTGGCCGCGAATCGCGACGGCGACGTTGCCCTCGGGGTCGATCAGGAAGTTCTCGGGCACGCCGGTGGTCTTGAGGTCCTCGGCGTAGTCGCCGGAGCCGTCGTGCAGGTGGGGGTAGGTGAGGTCGAACTCGTCGATGAACTCCTGCGCGGAGCCCTGGCTGTCCTGGGTGTCGATGCCGAGGATTTCGAAGTCGTCGCCGCGGTGCTCGCGGTAGAAGCGCTCGAGCTCGGGCGCTTCGTCGCGGCACGGGTCACACCACGAGGCCCAGACGTTGAGAAGGACCCACTTGCCCTCATAGTCGGCAACCGAGCCGGTGGCTTCCGAGCCGAGGACCGGGAGCACGGTGGCCGGAACCGGATCGCCCTCCTGCAGCGAGCCGCTGCCCTTGGCTAGGACGCCGTAGACGAGCAGGCCGAGCACGGCGAGTACGCCGAGAGTCACCGCGAAGGTCCGTGCGCTCATCGCGGCCAAGCGTAGAGCGGGAAGCGTGCGGGCTTAGACTCTGAGGCCGTTGCGGTGGTAGCTCAGTTGGTAGAGCACAAGCTTCCCAAGCTTGGGGTCGCGAGTTCGAGTCTCGTCCGCCGCTTAGGTCTCAGCGCTCGTCGCCGCGAAGACGACGGTCCGGCTGAAGTTCGCGCCGTCGATCTGCACTCCGTAGCAACCGGGCGACTGGACATAGACGCCAGTCGGGATGCCCCGGCTCCTAGCCGGCTGACCGCCCCACTGAACGCTGTCGCGCACGCCGATCCGAAGCTCGCTCTTGCGACGAGGACTCGACTCCGTAAAGCGCATCTCGCCGGGTGCGTCGAGTCGCGCCCCTCGAATCAGTACGCGGTCGCGATATCGCGGGGTGACGTACCAGAAGACCTTGCCGCTCAGCCAACCTCCGCGGGCCGGGGTGACGCCAAGCTGGCCGGTGGGAGGCGAGCCAAGCCCCGGATACACGGGACCGGGGCCTATGCCCGAGCCACCGAAGATGTTGATCGGCGGCCAATCCACCCGCTCATCGACGGCACTGACCGGACAGGTCTCGCCTGCCGCAACGCTTGGCAGGTCCACCGGCCTATGAAGATCGGCCCATTCGCTCGGGCTCGCCTTTGCACTTGAAGCGGCGCTGGCGCCCGCCGGTGCAGCGGCGAGCGCGAGCAAGCCGAGGGCGAGGATCAGCGCCAGGGAGCTTCCTTTCACACCCATGCTCAGGTGACCCTTAGCGAAACGGAAAGTTGCGCCCGCGCAGAGCCCGAGCGGGGCTAGCTACCGACGACCGTGACCCGCTCGCAGCGGATGACCTTGTCCTCGGGGTCCACGCGGGCTCGATCGCCCTCGCCGTCCCCGCAGCGGACCTCGTCGCGCTTTCCGTCCACGGCAAGGATGAGATCGGGGCCGGCGCCCGACTTGAAGATGTCGCGACCGCCCTCGTCATCGAGAACGTCCGCACCATCGCCGCCGCCGACGCGATCGCGTCCGGCGCCGCCGAAGACACGGTCGTGGCCGGCGTTTCCATGCAGGCAGTCGTCGCCGCCCTCGCCGCTGACCCGGTCATCGCCCGCGCGGCCCCTGATCAGGTCCTCTCCGCTCGTTCCGGTCAGCTGCTCGGCTTTCTCGTCACCGATGATGCGGTTGCCGCACGTCTTGTCGGTTGGCGGCGGGATCGTCGGGCCTGGAAGCGTGGGGCTCAGGCACCGTTGGCGGGATCACCGGGTCGGGCGACTCCGAAGTGTCGGTCTCGGACTCGCAGCCAGGGTCGGCTGGGAAGTTGGTTAGGCCATCGCCGTCGTTGTCGAGGCGGTCGTTGCACTCGGGCGGGTTTGGCGACTCGGAGTTGTCCGTGAGTGAGTCGCACCCCTGGTCGTCGGGGAAGTCGACCTGGCCCCTAATCCGTGCGAGGTGGACTCAAGCGGGTAAGGGCTTGGGACGGTGATTACTCAGACTTCCCTCAATCCCGAGGTCGACGGCGAGTCGATCGCCTTCCATGGCGAGCTCGACGCCGCCGCCGCGCCCGAGCTGCGTGAGCGCTTCCAGACGATCGTGGCGGCCCCGGGCGGCCGGATGCTGATCGACCTCACCTCGTGCTCGTTCATCGACTCGCTAGGACTCGCGGCGCTTGTCGAAGTGGTGTCGGACATGCACAAGCGCGGGCGGGTCGTCGTGATCGTCTGTAAGGCGCCGCAGGTGCGCCGGACCATGGCGCTCACCGGAGTCGACGAGCAGGTGCCGGTCTGCTGGTCGCGCGAGGAGGCGCTGGAGATCCTGTCGAATCCTCACCAAGCGGTCCCGCGAGCGGCTGCGACTTAGCCTCCTGCAACTTTGGGGCGTTCTGCGCAGTTTGCGCAAGGACATGCAACCTCTGGTACTTTCTCGGCACTAAGAGGGAGCGTTTCCAAGGAGGGCTCGCATGGGCTGGCGCAACGGCTAAACGAATATCTCGGTCGTAATTTGGAGCCGAGTGCTCCAAAGTCATTGGCTGATGGAGAAAAGGAACTCTCGACCTCGCGCACGGACGCGCGTTGCACCTCGTCGGCGGCCTGAGGGCGATTCGTTCCGGCGCCCCGACGAGTCCGCCACCCAATGGCGGCCCTCGTCACGTTTCCGTCCGCCGGGCAGTTCCTCGCAGACGGCGGCGCTAGCGGTCGCGTTCAACGTCATCCCGCTCGTGGTGGGAGTGGCGCTGCTGTTCACGGTCGCGCCTGCCTCTGACTGGAGCGACCCGCTCCTCATCGCCGCACTCGTCGCCATCAGCGCCATGGCGTACGTCGCCGAGCAGCGGCTTGGCGAAAACCGCGTCTTCTTCGGCGCCACGCTTTCGATCGCGATCGTCGCCCTGGCGGTGGGTGGTCCCGGGCCTGCGCTGTTGGTGTGGGTGATGCCCGACCTTCTCGCGCGCTTTGTCGGCCGCACAGAGGAGCGCTTGGCCCCGGCGCTCGTCGCCAACCTCTCGAGCTACGTGATGGGGGTCGTCGCCGGCAGCCTCGTGCTCGAGCTCGCGGGTTCGCCGACCGGGGCCGAGATGGCGCCTGCGCTGTTCAGCGCCGGGTTTGCGATGGCGGTGCTCAACTTCGGGTTCGCGCGTCTGACCTTCGCGCCCTTCTATCAGGGCGCTTCGCTTGCCGCCCTCGTGCGCGATGAGTTCAAGACGGTGATCACCGCGGTGCTGGCGATGATCCTCCTTGGGGTGCTGGTTGCTGTCCTCGTGGCGCCGACCAATGGCTGGGCCGTCCTGATCCTGCCGGTGACCCTCTTCGTGCCGCGCCTCGCCCTCGAGCGCATCGCGCGCTCCTCTTCGGTCACCCGGCTCGAGCGCCCGCAGGCGATGCAGGTCTACGTCGCCGCGATCGCCGACGTCCTCGAGCTTCCGCGCCACGACCGCGAGCAGCTCGCGTGCGCCGCCGATCTGATCGAACCGATCCACGGCAACACCAGCGGGATCAAGAGCGTCGACTGGGCCACCAGAGACGTACCCGGCGCCGCGATGCTCGCGCTGCACGCCGGTGAGCGCTGGGCCGGGACCGGATGGCCTGCGGGACTCCCCGCCGACGCGATCCCGTACGGCAGTCGGATCCTCGCGGTCGCCCAGGCTTGGACAGATTTGACGGCGAAGGGGACGCCGGAGATCACTCAGGCAGAGGCGATGCTCGCGCTCTCGGCGCAGACAGACACCGAGTTCGACCCATCGATCGTCGAGGCGGCGATCCGCGTCGTCGCCGACGAGGCCGGATTCTCACGCGACCCGAACTTCCTCCCGAAGCTGCACCGGATGCGGCTGCCGCGCACCGTGCGCCGCCGCGCGCTGCCGCTGGTGATGCCGCGGCTCATAATCCCTCGCTGAACTAGCGCTTGGAAGCGGCAGTTCCGTGTGAAACGCTGGACTTCCGGATGCCCGGCCGTGGAATTCAGCACGTCGATCTCGCCGTCACCGATGTCGCTCGCTCGCTCGCGTTTTACATCGAGCTCTTAGGGCCTCTGGGTCTGAAGGAGGAAGAGCGCTATCCGACCTACCGCGGCACCGAGGAGGTCGTGTATCTGAGCTTCGCGGACGAATGGATCGGCCTGCGTCCCGCCGACGGTGGCTCGTTTCGCTACTACGGAGTCGGGATCGAGCACCTGGCCTTCGAAGTCGACACCAACGAAGAGGTGGACGCGGCGCATCAGCGATGTCTGGATCGCGGCGACCGGGTCCATCATCCGCCCGAGGAGGACAGCGATATTCCTGGCTACTACGCCTTCTTCGTCTTCGATCCGGATGGGCTTCGCATCGAGGTCTTCACTCCCGGACCGGAGTGGTCGGCGCGCATCCACCGGTAGATGAACGGCACTGCTGAGACCGCGATTCTCGCCGGAGGCTGCTTCTGGGGTGTCCAGGAGCTGTTGCGTCGCCGCGACGGAGTCGTCTCCACCCGGGTTGGCTACAGCGGCGGGGAAAGCGACAACCCGACCGAAGTCGACCCTGGGGGCCATGCCGAGGCCGTTGAGGTCGTCTTCGACCCCGAGCGAATCTCCTACCGCGACATCCTCGAGTTCTTCTTCCAGATCCACGACCCGACGACCAAGGATCGCCAAGGCGACGAGGCCGGCTCCCACGTTCGCTCCGAGATATTCCATACGAGTGAGAAGCAGCGCAAGGTCGCCGAGGAGACGATCGCCGCTGTCGATTCGTCAGGCCTCTGGCCCGGCCAAGTCGTGACTGTGATCAGTGAGGCGGGCGGCTTCTGGGAGGCGGAGCCCGAGGATCAGGACTACCTGCTGAAGCACCCGGACGGCGAAACCTGCCACTTCCCGCGCCCGGATTGGAGGCTCCCCGGCCGCGAGACCGCCGTCTAGGTCACGCAGGCGTGCGGGCTTGCTCGCGCTGATGCGACGGGCGGCTAGCTTTCGCCGCCATGATCGTCTGCCTCGGCGAGGGACTCGTCGACCTGATCTGCGAGACCCCGGCTTCCTCGATCGCCGAGGCTGACTCGTTCAAGCCCTACTTCGGTGGCGCGCTCGCCAATGTCGCGGTCGCGGCATCACGCGCGGGAGCCGAGGCCTCGCTGGCCGGGGCCGCGGGAGACGACGAGTGGGGGAGATGGCTGTCGGCCCGTCTCGAGCGCGAGGGCGTCGACCTGACGCTTCTTCGAGCTGCTGGACGGCGAACAGACGCCGATCGCCTTCGCCTCGTTCGACGACGGGCGCCAACCCGAGCTTCCTCATCTACGGCGACGCGATCGAGATCGCCGTCGCCGCGATCGGGCCGCGTCTCGACGAGGCGCTCGACTGGTGCCGACGCCGCTCGTCTATAGCTCGACCACGCTGGCGACGCCGCAGGAGCGCGAGGTCACCCTGCGCGCCCGCGAGCTCGCGCTCGACGCGGGCGTGCGCGTCTGCTTCGACCCGAACATCCGCCCGAACCGATGGGGCGGGGAGGTCGAGCCGGCGGCGCAGGCGTCGCGCGAGCTGATCGAGGGCTCGTATCTGGTGCGGACCAACCTCGAGGAGTCGAAGGCGATCACGGGCGCCGACGATCCGCGCGCAGGCCGCGGCGCAGCTCGCGGCGATGGGCGCCGAGCTCGCGGTCGTGACGATGGGGCCCGAGGGCGCGGTGATCCGCGGCGCCTGCGAGGCGGAGCTGCCCGCGCCTGAGGTCGAGGTCGTCTCGACGCTCGGGCGCGGGCGACGTGTTCATGGGCACGCTCGTCGCCGGGCTGGCGCAGCGCGACTGGGACGCCAGCCGCGCCGAGGAGGCGCTCGGCCCGGCGCTGGACGCGGCCGCCGAGGCCTGCACGCGTTGGTCGGCGCTGGGGTGATGGCAAGGCGCATCGAGGTCACTCGGCGGATCCTCGAGATCTCCGACCCGTGCGGCGCTCACGCCGCCGAAGCAGCCCGCCGCGCGCGCCATTCGAGCTCGTTGAGGTCCACGACCCGAAGCTCAACCGCGAGCTCTACGAGACGGTCGGCGCCGCCGTACTACTGGACCGACCGCCTCAGCTGGAGCGACGTCGGACTGGCGTCGCTGGGAGGCGCGAGTCGAGACCCGGCTGATCGATGGTCGAGGGCGAGCGCGCCGGCTACTTCGAGCTCGAGCCCGCAGCGGGCCGGGTCACGATCGCCTACTTCGGCCTCTTCGATCGCTTCCACGGCCTCGGCATCGGCGGCCACGTCCTGACCGCGGCGATCCGTCGTGGCTTCGAGCTCGGCCCGCTCGTCCAGGTCTCGACTAACAACCTCGATGGTCGGCACGCGCTGGCCAACTACGAGGCGCGCGGGATGCGCGAGCGCGAGCATTTCGTGGAGCACCGGGTGGTGGACGACTAGCCGCGCGCGTGGCATCGCGCCTGGTGAACAGGCGCCGGACCACGACGACCGGCGCCGCGATCACTCCCACGACCAGTGCGACGACGAGCCCGACAAGCAGCAGCGGGACCGTCGCGACGATGGTCAGGAGAAGGAACGGCAGGGCCAGCGGCATCAGGGCGAACAAGAGGACCCCGGCGCCGGTGAGCGGCATGATGATCCCGATAAGCGTTTCCTTCGACATGGCGTCTCCTTTTCTGGTGTCTAGAAGGGAGACGAGATCGCGGCGCGCTGTGTGACAGCGGATCGTTTGTCACACTCGAAGGGTTGTCCCGTCTTCCTTTCAAACGACCGAAAGGAGACGACCATGAGGATCTTTGTAGTGGGTGCAGGTGGCGCGATCGGCGTGCAGCTTGTGCCGCAACTCGTAAGCAAGGGCCACGAGGTTGTGGGTCTGACGCGCTCGGAGTCGAAGCGCGCGATGGTCGAGGCGCTGGGGGCGAAGGCCGTGATCGGCGACGCGCTCGATCCGGACTCTGTTGCCCAGGCAGTCGCCGAGGCCGAGCCGCAGGTGATCGTTCACCAGGCGACCGCCCTCGACCGCAAGTTCGACGTCCGCCATTTCGACCGAACGTTCGAGACGACCAACCGCCTGCGCACCGAGGGCACCGACAACCTGCTGGCTGCCGGCCGCGCGGTCGGGATCGAGGCCTTCGTCGCGCAGAGCTTCGCCGGCTGGCCGCTCGTCCGCGAGGGCAGCATGGTCAAGGACGAGACGGCGCCCTTCGCTCCGCAGCCACCGAAGGGGATGGAGTCGATGTTCGACGCGATTAGGCAGCTCGAGGAGAGGGTGACCGCGGCGGATTGGACGCGCGGGATCGTCCTCCGCTACGGCGGCTTCTACGGCCCCGGCACGTCGATCGGCCTGGAGCCGAGGAGGGCGACCAGATCGCGGCCGTGAGAAAGCGGATGGTGCCGGTCATCGGCAGCGGCGCCGGCTACGCATCGATGATCCACATCGCCGACGCGGCGTCGGCGACCGTGGCGGCTATCGAGCGCGGCACGCCCGGCATCTACAACGTCGTGGATGACGAGCCGGCCCCTGCAGCCGAGTGGATCCCCGCACTGGCCGAGGCCGTCGGCGCCAAGCCGCCCGCGGCACTTCCCGCGCTGGTTCGCGCGGCTGCTGGCGGGCGAGGCGATCACGACGATGATGACCGAGGGCCGCGGAGCCTCGAACGCGAAGGCCAAGCGCGAACTCGGCTGGACGCCGGAGTTCGCGAGCTGGCGGCGCGGGTTCGTCGAGGGGCTGGCCTGAGATGGACGAGGCCGCCGAGCTCGAGACGCTGCGTCCCCGGGCGTTCGCGATCGCCTACCGGATGCTCGGCAGCGTCGCCGAGGCCGAGGACGTCGTTCAGGAGGCGATGCTGCGGTTTCACCGCGAGGTCGCCGACCCGGACGCGCAGACGATCGAGTCGCCGCAGGCCTGGCTGTCCACCGTCGTCTCGCGCCTGGCGCTCGACGAGCTGCGCTCGGCACGGGCGCGGCGCGAGGTCTACGTCGGCGAGTGGCTCCCAGAGCCACTCGTCGGCGTCGGCGGCGCCCAGGCCGACGACCCGGCGACCGAGGCCGAGACCGCCGACTCGCTCTCACTCGCGTTCCTCGTCGTGCTCGAGAGCCTGACCCCCGAGCAGCGCGCGGCGTTCCTGCTGCACGACGTCTTCGACTACCGCTTCGACGAGATCGCGGAGATCGTCGGCACGAGCACCGCGAACGCGCGCCAGCTCGCAAGCCGCGCGCGGCGCGAGGTCGAGGCGCGCCGGCCGCGTTTCGAGAGTTCGGTCGAGCAGCGCGAGCGACTGGCCGACGGGTTCTTCGCCGCGTTCGGTGAGGGCGACGTCGCAGGCTTGGAGCATTTGCTCGCCGAGGACATCGAGTTGCATGGCGACGGTGGCGGCAAGGTCCCCGCGCTGGCGCGTGCGATCAGCGGCCGCGTCCGCGTGGCGAAGACGATGGCCGCGTGGTTCAAGGCCGGCGCGAAGTTCGGCGAGTTCACGCTCGATCGCGTGTCCGTCAACGGACAGCCGGGGGCGCTTCTCGTGCTCGAAGGCACGGTGGCCGGCGTGATGAGCCTGGAGATCGCCGACGGCCAGATCCAGGCGATCCGCTCGCTGGTCAACCCGGACAAGCTCGCGCACGTATTGGTGGCGCGGGAGTCCTAACGACTGGCGTACCGCAGGAGCACGACCCCGTTCGCGAACCGCCGCTCGTGGCGGAGCTCCAGATCCCACCGCAAGCCATCTGGCAGCGCTCGATTTCCACCACCGACAACCACCGGCGAGACGAACAGGTTGCACTCGTCGACGATGCCGGCGGTGAGCGCCTGGGCCGCCAGGGTAGGTCCGCCGATGCCGATGTCGCGCTCGGCTGAGTTCTTCAGGGCGCGCACCGCTTCGAGGTCGAACTCGGGCTCGATCCGCGTCCGCGCGCTGGACGCCTCGCCGAGCGATCGAGAGAACACGATCTTGTCGGAGTCGCGCCAGATCTCGGCGTAGTCGGCGATTGACTGAGGTTCTCCCTCGGTTTCCATCGTCTCCCACGCGACCAGCACCTCGTACATGCGCCGCCCGAGGAGGTAAGTGCCGAGCTGGCGCTCGAGATCGTTGACGACCGTGTGGACCTCGTCGTCGGGTGCCGACCAGTCCCACTTGCCCTCGGCGTCGGCGACGTAGCCGTCAAGCGACGTGATCGCTGTGTAGATCAGCTTGGCCACGTCAGCCCACACCCTCGGCTAGCGCCGCCAGCAGGCGGTCGACCTCGGCGGGCGTGTTGTGCAGATGCGGCGCGATCCGCAGGGCGCCGCCGCGAACGGCGGCATGGCACTCGGCGGCATCGAGCGACGCGCGCAACGAATCGCCGACGCCCTCCGGGATCGCGAGCCCGAGCATGTGCGGCCCGCGCTGGTCGGCGGGCGACGCTTCGAGGCCGAACGACGCAGCGCCGTCGGCGATCGCGGCCGTTGTCTGGGCGAGGGTCGCTGCGATGCGCTGAGGATCCCACTCGAGCACCTGCTCGAGCGCTGCGACCGCCATCGGCACGAGCTGGAAGCTCGAACGCTGGCCGACGTCGAAGCGCCGCGCGCCCGGCTGGTAGGCGTCCTCGTAGTCGACAAGCGCCGCGAAATCCTCGGACCCCGCGCGGTTGATCCAGTTCTCCTCGACCGGTTCGCCCTCGCGGTGCTCGGGCGCGACATAGAGATAGGACACCGACATCGGCCCGAGCAGCCACTTGTAGCCGACGGCGACCAGGAAGTCCGGGCGCAACCGTTCGACCGAGGTCGGCATCGCTCCGCACGA
The DNA here is from genome assembly GCA_963746215.1 of uncultured Solirubrobacterales bacterium. Taxonomy (GTDB): domain Bacteria; phylum Actinomycetota; class Thermoleophilia; order Solirubrobacterales; family 70-9; genus WHSW01. Next base: position 49,187 of record CAVVAT010000011.1, on the reverse strand, counting down.
CTGGCTCGCGTCGATCGCGAGCAGGCAGTCGAGCTCGTGAACTCGCGCGGCGACGGCATCGAGGTCGATCAGCGAGCCGTCGGTCCAATGGACGTTCGGCACGCTCACCAGGCCGACGGTCTCGTCGAGTGCCGCAAGGATCGCCGTCGGTCCACGCCTGACCGGGCTCGCGCTCGACCGTCGTGATCTCGCAGCCCATCTCGTTCGCGAGCCGGCGCCATGTGTAGATGCCTGACGGATACTCCTCGGCGAGCACAACGATCCGCTGCCAGGGCGCGAGCCGCAGATTGCGCGCGGCGACGGCGAAGCCGTAGCTCGTCGCCGGGACCACGCCGACCCCGTCTGCGTCGGCCTCGATCAGCTCGGCGAAGCGCCCGCGCAGCCGCTCGACGTCGTCGAGCCAGTCACTTGCGCTGATCGTCCAGGGCTGGGCGCGTCGCTCGAGCGCGCGCTCGCCGGCCTCGCGAACTGCGTGGGGAGGGGGCCAATGTTCGCCGTGTTGAAGTAGGCGACCTCCGGCGGGACGTCGAACTCGTCACGCCGGGGTTCGAGTGGCTCCATGGTCACGGCCTCATAGTCCCGCATGACCCACCTGAGAAGATGGGCGCATGCTTCAAAGGCCACATCAGATCCGTTTGCTCATCCTCACCGCCGCGTTGGTGCTGCTCATTCCGGCCGGCGCAAGCGCCAGCGGGCCGAAGCTGACGGTTCCAAAGGCCGATCTCGAGGCGGCGTTCAACTGCCCGATCGACCCGACGGACGCCACCGAGACGCCGATCATGTTCGTCACCGGCACTGGCGCGACGGGTGACCAGGGCTACCTGATCGGCCAGGGAGCCTTCGAGGCCTACGGCCATCCCGTCTGTTACATGAACTTCCCGGACTTCACGACCGCCGACATCCAGGTCTCGGTCGAGTACCTCGTCTACGGCCTGCGGCGCGAGTTCAAGATGGCCGGCCGCGAGGTCGCCGTGATCGGCATCAGCCAGGGCGGTCTGTTGCCGCGCTTCGCGCTCACCTACTGGCCCGACCTGCGCAACAAGGTCAGCGACGTCGTCGCGGCGGCGGGCACGCAGCACGGCACCAATCTCGGTAACTGCTCCGCAGCGTCGCCGTGTACACCGGCGGGCTGGCAGCAGAAGCAGGGGTCCAAGCTGCTCGACGCGATCAACGCCCAGCCCGACGAGACGCCGGGTGACGTCTCCTACACAACGGTTCGCTCGCTCGCGGACGAGACCGTTCAGCCGCAGGGGGGCAAGCGCCCGACCTCCTCGCTCGACGGTGCGAGCAACATCCTCATCCAGGACGTCTGTCCGGGCCGCGAGACCACACACATCGGTACGGCCGTCGACTCGGTGACGTTCGCGGCGTTCGTCGATGCGGTCGCGCACGACGCGAAGGAGAAGAAGGGCGCGGCCAAGGTCTCGCGCTTCCCCGACAACGTTTGCGACCACCCCTACGCCGACGGACTCGACGAGACGCAGACGTCCGTCTTCCTTGCTGCCTCCGACACGCTCGTGGGCGATCAGGGGAGCCAGTCGCCGAAGACGCCCAAGGAGCCGAAGGTGCGTCCTGTGTTCCGGCGCGAGGCGCCGTAGCGAGCCAATGGCCTACAGCGAAGAGCTCGCCGATCGCATTCGTGACCTGCTGGTCGAGCGCGGTGACCTCACCGAGCGCAAGATGTTCGGCGGGATCGCGTTCATGCTCAACGGCAACATGGCCTGCGGCGTGCTCGGCGACGAGCTGATGGCGCGGGTGGGCAAGGAGCAGGGCGATGCTGCGCTCGCGGAGCCGCACACACGCCCGATGGACTTCACCGGCAAGCCGATGAAGGGCACGGTGTACGTCGAGCCCGCCGGGATCGAGACCGACGAGGAGCTCGCGGGCTGGGTCGACGCGGCTGCCGGCTATGCGCTTTCGCTGCCACCGAAGTGATGCTCCGTTTCCTGGCAGCGCTTGCCCTCGCCACGCTCTCCCTCGCGCTTGCAGCCTGCGGCGCGGACGATCAAGAGCCGACCGCTTCAGCCACGGGCCCCGTGTTGACCGGCACGCAGCCGCTGATCAACGGCGAGCCGCAGCAACTCGGCGCGTACGACGGCAAGGTCGTCCTGGTCGTCAACACGGCTTCCGAATGCGGCTTCGCGCCGCAGTTCGGCCAGCTCGAGGATCTCTACCGCGAGCGCCGCTCGGATGGGTTCGTCGTTCTCGGCTTTCCCGCCGATGACGTCGCCGGACAGGAGCCCCGCGACGACGCGGACATCGCCGAGTTCTGCAAGTCGAACTTCGGCGTCAGCTTTCCGATGTTCGCGAAGTCGAACGTCGTCGACTCACCGGTCAACCCGCTGTTCGAGCGCCTGGCTGCGGCCGCCGGCCCGCCGAGCTGGAACTTCAACAAGTACCTGCTCGATCGCTCGGGCGAGGTCGTGGATCGCTACGAGGCCTCGACGGCCCCGGACGATCCCGAGCTGCGCGACCGGATCGACGCTCTGCTGAGCAGCAGCTAGACGACGCGAAGCGCCGCCCGCGACTCGCCTTCGGTGAAGACGCGAACGCGGTCGCGGCCGGCCTGCTTGGCCGCGTACATCGCGGCGTCGGCATCGCTGACGAGGCGCTCGACCCCGCGCGGCTCGCCCTCGCCGGTGCCGAACGTGGCGACGCCGACGCTGGTCGTGACCTGTCGCCGGCCGCCGTGCGCGTCGACCGCCGCGCCGACGACTGCGCGCAGGCTCTCGGCGGTCGCGATCGCCTCGTCGCGATCGGCGTGGGGAAGGATGATCCCGAACTCGTCGCCGCCGAGGCGGCCGACGACGTCGGTCGTGCGCACCCGGCCCTGGATCGCCCGGGCGACGGCCACGAGCAGCTCGTCGCCGGCGCTGTGGCCGCGCGAGTCGTTGACGAGCTTGAAGCGAGTCGAGGTCGAGGATCAGCAGCGCGCCGCCGGTCTCGTAGCGCTCGGCGGCGGCAAGCTCGCGCTCGAGCTCGGCAGCGAAGCGGCGGCGGTTGTAGATGCCGGTCAGCGGGTCGTGGTCGGCGAGGTACTGAAGCTCGGACTCGAAGCGCTTGCGCTCGGTCACGTCCTGGGCCTGGACGACGGCGCTGAGCGGCTCGCCCTCGGCGTCGCGCAGCAGCGAGACGTTGAAGGCGATCCAGTGCTGGATATCGCCGGCGCCGAGCATCCGCAGCTCGGCCTGGAAGCTGTCGCGGCGCCCGATGACGAGCTCGAGCGACGCCACGGCGCATCGTCTCGACCTCGTCGGGGTGGACGAGGTCCCAGTAGCTCATCTCGAGCAGCTCCTCGGGCGTGTAGCCGCTGATCTGCACGAGCGCGCGGTTGACCTCGCGGAAGCGCCCGATGTCGCTCGCCGCGGCCCTCGACCAGCGCCATGCCCGATGCGGAGTCCTCGAAGGCGCGGCGGAAGCGCTCCTCGGCCGCGCGCAGCGCCTCGTTGGTCTCGCGCTCCTCGGTGACGTCGCGCTGGACCGCGACCCAGACGGTGCCGTGCTCGGCGTGCTCGAAGGTCGAGACGGTCGTGCGACACCAGATCATCGAGCCGTCCTTGCGGCGGTTGCGGGCGTCGTAGGTGACCTTGCCGTCGCGCACGAGGCGCTCGGCGACCGAGTCGGTCGAGCGCACTGGTCATCGGGCTCGAGCAGCCGCGGCTGCAGCACGATCAGCGACTCGCCGCAGAGCTCGCCGGGCTCGTAGCCCATCATCTGCTCGAAGGTCGGGTTGACGAACACGATCTTTGCGTCGGTCGCGCGGACCACGCAGACGCCCTCGGCCATGTCGCGCATGACCTCGGAGCCGAGCGCGAGCTGCTGCTCGGCCTGCTTGCGCGCGGTGATGTCGGTCAGCGTGCCGATGAAGGTCGGGGGCGCGCCGTCATCGCCCTCGACGCGGGCGGCGCGCGAGAGCACCCAGACGATCCTCGCCGTCCTCGCGCACCATCCGGTACTCGAGCTCGAACTCGCGTTCGCTCGGCGGAGGACGCAACCCACTCGGCCGCGAGGCCGTCACGGTCGTCGGGGTGAACGGCCTCGAACCACTGCGTCGCTGTCGAAGCGGCTGGTCGCCGGTGCCGCACCAGCTCACGGAAACGCTCGTTGCCGTAGATGACCTCGCCGTCGGCGTCGAGCTCGAAGATGCCCGACCGGGGCGCTGGCCGCCAAGAGCGCGAAAGCCGCTGTCGTCTCGATTTGGCACAGCCCCCCATCGGCCGATCGACCGATGGACCCGCCGTCAGGTGGGCTGGCTGGACGGCCGTATGAGGATCTCGTTGACGTCGACGTGCTCGGGCTGGCTCAGCGCGTAGAGCACGGCGCGGGCGATGTCGGCGTCCTCGAGGGCGCCCTCTGGGCGGTTGTCGAAGAACGGCGTGTCGACCATCCCCGGCTCGATCAGCGTCGCTGCGGATCGTGGTGTTGTCGCGCATCTGGCGCAGCTCGGCGCGCAGCGCCTCGCCGATCGCGGTCACCGCCCACTTGGTCGCCGAGTACATCGAGCCCGGCAGCGCACGGCGGCCGGCGACCGAGCTGGTGATCACGAAGTGGCCGCGATCGCGCTCGAGCAGATGGGGGAGGGTGGCGCGGATCGTGTAGCCGACGCCGAGCACGTTGGTGAGCACCATCTCGCGCCACTGCTCGGGCGATTCCTCGAGAAAGCCGCGCTTGGCGCCGAAGCCGGCGTTGGCGAAGACGGCGTCGAAGCCGCCGAAAGCGTCGATCGCCGCGGCGGCGAGGCGCTCGTTGTCCTCCCACTCGGTGACGTCGCAGCGAACGGCGATCGCGGACTCGTCGCCGCCGAGCTCCTCGGCCAGCTTCCCGAGCTCGTCCTCGCGGCGGGCCGCAAGCACCAGGCGGTATCCGCTCTCGGCGGCCGCCCGCGCGGTCGCGGCGCCAATGCCGCTCGACGCGCCGGTGATCAGAAGAACGGGTCCATCAGCCATCGCCACGAAGCTAGCTCATGGCGTTCGCCATAATCGAGGACGACGCGATGGACCCCGCACGCAAGCGAAAGATCCGGCTCGTGGTTGCGCTCAGCGCGGCCGTGCTGCTTGCCGTCGGCGCTCGTCTACACGTCGTTCAGCGCCTCGAACGAGACCCGCCAGCCCTCAGACCTCGTCGGCGTCACCGGCGGCAACTACGAGCTCACCGGCAAGGTCTCGCCGGGCTCGATCGACCACAAGGGCAGCGAGCTGCACTTCGAGGTCGCCGACCGCGACGACCCGAGCGCCACGCTCCCGGTGGTCTACACCGGCACGATCCCGGACCCGTTCCGCGACAACCGCGAGGTGATCGTCTCGGGAACGGTCGAGAACGGCACGTTCGTCGCCGACCACGACAGCCTGATCACCAAGTGCCCCTCGAAGTTCGCCGAAGAGGCGGAAGAGGATCCCGAGCACGTGATCATCCAGTGACGCGCTGGTTCTCGTTCAGCAATGTCGCCGCGGGCCTAGCGCTCGTAATCGCGATCGGAACCGGCGGCGCCTATGCGGCCTCGACGCTCAGCAAGAACTCGGTCGGCCCAAGGCAGATCAAGAACGACTCGCTCAAGGGCAAGGAGATCAAGGCCGATTCGCTGACGGGCCTTGATATTCAGGAGTCGTCGCTGGCGCTATCGGCCGGTCCGCAGGGTCCCACGGGGCCGCAGGGCCCGGCAGGGCCGGAAGGACCGGTGCCGACCGTGCTCCCGAGCGGCAAGTCGCTGCAGGGAACGTGGGCCGCAGGGTCCCAGGCCACCGGCAATTCGAACGCAACGCTTGCCGCGATCTCGTTTCCGTACCCGCTCGAGTCGAACCCGACGGCGCAGCTGGTTCCGCCAGGTGGCCCAGCGACGGCCCAGTGCCCGGGAACGGCAAGCGCTCCGACGGCCACCGCCGGATTTCTCTGCGTGTACATCAGCGATCGCGCAAACAACAACGGAACCCCGGCCTTCTGCTCACCGACGGGTGGTGGTTGCAATGCGACGACGGCGCGCAAAACCGGGACCGTGGTGGAGGTCTTCTCAGCGGCGGCCGGTCTGTACTACGCCTACGGAACCTGGGCGGTCACCGCGCCGTAGCGCGGGCAGGTTTACCCGCTCTCCCGTAGGGCACTGAAGCGGTGACCCGTCGAATCTCGGCGGATCGGGAGAGAGAGGGAGACGTTTGGCGCCAGCACGTGGCACGAGGAAGCCCGTGGTCCTGCTTTTTGCAGCCGCGCTGGCCGTTCTCGTCACCGCTTGCGGGAGCGACGACAGCTCCGGCGAGGGCGTCGACCTCAACTGGTTCGTCGCTACCCAGCCCGGCGGTTCGATTCAGGAAGTGGCCAAGCGCTGCACCGAGGAGTCGAACGGCAAGTACAACGTCAACGTCGAGCTGCTTCCGACCGACGCGAGCCAGCAGCGCGAGCAGCTAGTCCGCCGCCTCGGCGCCGAGGACTCGTCGATCGACATCATCGGCATGGACGTCATCTGGACCGCCGAGTTCGCGAACGCGGGCTGGGTTCGTAAGTGGGAGGAGCCGCTGAAGGCCCAGGTGACCCAGGACGTCTTTGACAGCGTCATCGACACCGCCTCGTTCGAGGGCGACCTCTACGGCGCGCCGTTCAACTCGAACACCGAGCTGCTCTGGTACCGAAAGGACCTTGTCGAGACGCCGCCGACGACCTGGGCCGAGATGATCGACCAGGCCGAGGAGCTCGAAAAGGACATCCAGGTTCAGGCCGACCGCTACGAGGGCTTCACGGTCTGGGTCAACGCGATGATCGAATCGGCCGGGACCCAGATCCTGTCCGACGCGACCACGGTCGACCTCGAAGAGGAGCCGACCAAGAAAGCGCTGGCGCTGATCGGGCGCCTTGCGAACTCGCCGGCCGCAGCCGCGAACATTGATACCTCCGACGAGGACAGCGCCCGGCTCGGATTCGAAGAGGGCGATTCGGCCTTCATGATCAATTACACCTTCGCCTTCGGAAGCGCGAAGGAAAACGCGCCGGACATCGCCAAGGAGATGGGCGCCGCGAAGTTCCCCGAGGTGGTCGAGGGGACACCTTCGAAGCCTCCGCTCGGTGGCTTCAACCTCGGCGTCAGCGCCTATTCGGAGAACCCGGACGAGGCGTTCGAAGCCGCCGCCTGCCTGTCCAACGCCAAGAGCCAGCTCACAGCGACCGAGCTCGACGGTCTGCCGCCGTCGAACAAGAGCCTCTACTCGGACAAGATCGTCCAGGACGCGTTCCCCGGCTTTGCCGATGAGATCGAGGAGTCGATCGAGGACGGCGGCCCGCGACCGCTGACGCCGGCCTATACGGACCTGTCGCTCGCGATCCAGCGCACGCTACATCCGCCGCAGGAGATCGATCCGGAGGACGCGCAGGCCAAGTACGACGAGCTGCGCGAAAATGTCGAGCTGGCCGTTAAGCGGGAGGGTCTCCTGTGAACAGCGAGCGGACGCGCTCCGAACGCCGCCTGGGCTGGATGCTGTGCGCGCCTGCGGTGATCGCGATGCTGTTGGTGACGGCGTATCCGATCGGCTACGCGATCGTCCTCTCGCTCCAGCATCTCGACCTGCGCTTCCCGGACGAGGGCGGCTTCGCCGGACTCTCGAACTACGAGACGGTGCTGACCTCGAGCCTGTGGTGGCAGGACCTGTTCAACACGCTGTTCATCATGGTCGTCTCGGTCTCGATCGAGCTCGTCCTCGGAATGGCGATCGCGCTCGTCATGCACCGGGCGATCTTCGGGCGCGGAATCGTCCGCACGGCGGTCCTGATCCCGTACGGGATCGTCACGGTCGTCGCGGCGTTCTCCTGGCAGTTCGCGTTCGCGCCCGACACCGGCTTCGTGAACAACCTGCCGTTCATCGCCGACGACATGGCCTGGTTCGGCGACCGCTTCAGCGCCTTCGCGGTGATCATCATGGCCGAGGTCTGGAAGACCACGCCGTTCATGGCCCTGCTGCTCCTGGCCGGGCTGACGACGATCGACTCCGGGCTCTACGAGGCCGCAAAGATCGACGGCGCGAACGCGTGGCAGCGCTTCCGTCGCATCACCCTCCCCCTGATCAAGCCGGCGATCCTCGTCGCGCTGCTGTTCCGCACGCTCGACGCGTTCCGGGTCTTCGACACGATTTTCATCATGACCCGGGGAGCTCAGGACACCGAGTCGGTCTCGATCCTGGGCTACAACCAGCTCATCGGCCGGCTCAACCTGGGCCTCGGCTCGGCTGTCTCGGTGCTGATCTTCATCTGCGTGCTGATCATCGCGTTCCTCTTCGTCCGGATTCTCGGCGTGCGAATGGCTGAGGGGAGGCCCGGCGAGTAATGGAGCGCGGCAGCCGCGAATACGTCCTCTGGAGCATCGGGATCCTGGTGGTCCTGCTGTTCGCGCTGATCCCGGTGCTGTGGATCATCTCGGTCTCGCTGAAGAGCCCGGACACGCTCGCGGACGGCAGCTTCATCCCGAAGGACATCACCTTCGACAACTACAAGGGGCTCTTCGAAGGCGGGATCGACGCAAGCCCGTTCATCAAGCCCCTGATCAACTCGCTCGTGATCGCCTCGATCACGACCGTGGTCGCCATCGTCCTCGCCGCTTTCGCCGCCTACGCGATCGCACGGCTGAACTTCCCCGGCAAGTCGCTCATCCTCGCCGGCGCGCTGGCGATCGCGATGTTCCCGGCGATCTCGACCGTCGGCCCGCTCTTTGACATGTGGCGGGCGCTCGGCCTCTACGACACCTACCTCGGGCTGATCATTCCGTACCTGACGTTCTCGCTACCGCTTGCGATCTACACGCTGGTGGCGTTCTTCAGGGAGATCCCCTGGGACCTCGAACAGGCCGCTCAGGTGGACGGCGCGACCCCGTTCCAGGCTTTCCGCAAGGTGATCGTCCCGCTCGCGGCGCCCGGTGTCTTCACCGCGGCGATCCTCGTCTTCATCTTCGCGTGGAACGACTTCCTCTTCGCGATCACGCTGACCTCGTCGGACGCCGCCCGCACCGTTCCGGCCGCCCTCGCCTTCTTCACCGGCGAGTCCACCTTCACCGCGCCGACGGGCAACATCGCCGCCGCCGCGGTGATCGTGACGGTGCCGATCATCATCTTCGTCCTGTTCTTCCAGCGCCGCATCGTTGCGGGCCTCACCGCGGGAGCGGTGAAGGGATGACCAACAAAGGAGCAACCAGCTAATGGCAGAGATCGTTTTGGACGGAGTCTCGAAGCGGTTCTCCGACGGCTACGAGGCGGTCAAGGACATGAGCCTCGACATCAAGGACGGCGAGTTCATGATCCTCGTCGGGCCGTCCGGCTGCGGTAAGTCGACCGCGCTGCGGATGATCGCCGGGCTCGAGGACATCACCGATGGCGAACTGCGGATCGGCGACAAGGTCGTCAACGACCTGGCCCCGCGCGACCGCGATATCGCGATGGTCTTCCAGAGCTACGCGCTCTATCCGCACATGACGGTGCGCGAGAACATGGCGTTCCCGCTGAAGCTCGCGGGTGTCGACGACGCTGAGATCACGAGCAAGGTCGAGGAGGCCGCGGCAACGCTCGACCTGACCGACCATCTCGACCGCAAGCCGGCGAACCTCTCCGGCGGCCAGCGCCAGCGAGTGGCGATGGGGCGGGCGATCGTCCGCGACCCGAGCGCCTTTTTGATGGACGAGCCGCTCTCCAATCTGGACGCAAAGCTGCGCGTGCAGATGCGGACCTCGGTGGCGAAGCTCCAGAACGACCTCGGGACGACGACGGTCTACGTCACCCACGACCAGACCGAGGCGATGACGCTCGGCGACCGTGTCGCGGTGATGCGCTCGGGGGTTCTCCAGCAGGTTGGCGAGCCAGCCGAGCTCTACGACCAGCCGAAGAACATCTTCGTTGCCGGCTTCATCGGTTCCCCGGCGATGAACTTCGTTCCGGCCAAGGTCGAGGGCACCAAGGTAAAGACGGCGTTCGGCGATTTGCCGCTGCCCGAGGGCGTACAGGCACCCGATGGAAGCGACGTGATCGTCGGGATTCGCCCCGAGAGCTTTGAGGACGCAAGCCTGGTCGGCGAGGGGCGCGAACGCGGCGTCACCTTCAAGACCAAGGTCGACCTGGTCGAGTCGATGGGCTCGGAGCAATACGTCTACTTCGAGAGTAAGGGCGGGATCGAATCCGACCAGCTGGCGGAGCTCGCGGCCGAATCGGGTCTCGCCGATGCGCCGACCGCCGGCGAGCACACGGTGGTCGCCAGGATCGATGCCGCCAGCAAGATTAAGCGCGGCTCAGAGGCCGAAATCTGGGTCGACGTGAGCAAGCTCCACGTGTTCGACCCCGAGTCGGGCGACCGCCTCTAGCGGTCTCAGGACATCTCGTCGAGCAGCCGGTGCACGAGGGTGTCCTCGCTCGAGGTCGGCTTCGCGATCTCCTCGCGAAGCCGCGCGAAGACCTTCTCGTCCCAGGCGTGGGTGCGCAGCAGTAGGTACCGCAGGCTGACGACTCGCACGTAGGCCTCGGTTTCGGTGCCGCGCCCGATGAGCCCGGCCTCGCGCAGCACCTCGACCACCGGCACGTACTCATGCTCGAACCACGCGCGGGCGACCTCGGCTCGGTCCATGAACTCGCCGCTGGCCTGCATTGCGCGAAAGCCCCACGCCTCGACGCCTTCCGCGAGCCCGGCGTAGCGCCATTCGTCGGAGAGCGCGATCTGCCTGCGAGCTTCGGCCGGTAGTGGCACGCGCTCGAAGAACAGCCGCTCGTGGCTCTTCAGCGCGAGGTCACCTATCCGCGTCTCGCGTCCCGCGCCGACCTCAGTGATGATCTCGGTCACGTTCGCGTCGATCACCTCGAGGCCCATCTGGCGGGCGACCGAGACGCGGTGATGGCCGTCCTCGACGAAATGCAGCTCCCCGACCCGGAAGACGTCGATCGGCGGCATCGCCTCGCCCCGGCGCGTCGCCTTCGCGATCCCTTCCCAGCGCCGGCGAACGCGCCGTGAGGTCGGGCGGAAGCTGCGGTCGAACTCGCGCGTGCGGTCGACCGTCCCGACGATCGAGTCGAGGTCGATCGTCTGCATGCCGAGTCGGCGCTGGCCCCTCTTTCCAAGCGCATCGACAACCTCGTCGAACGGCAGGATGAGGTTGATGTCGTCGGGTTCGCGGCGCAGGCTCTTCGCGAGATCGGCGAGCCGGTGGCTGCGACGCGCCTTGGCGAAGTCGGTGTGCGCGTCCTGATCGGTGAACCCGGTGTCCACTAGTTCAGCGTAGATCAGCGCACGATCGGCGGTAGATCGTCAGGCGCTCAGGCGGGAGCGGACGTTTATCCCCTTGGTGTTCGGCGCAGGCCCGTCCATGTTGGTTCGCACAGGTTGCTCTTCCAGGCACCACTGTTGCCTAATGAGAACCTTCCGATCAATCCCGAGCGCGACCGCCCTCTTCTGCATGGGCAGCCTCCTCCTCGCCGCCCCAGCCACAGCCGCGACCGGCGCCGAGATCGTCAGCTACGTCAACGCCCAGCGCGCGGCGAACGGGATTCCGGTCGGGATCACCGAGCGCCCCGACTGGTCGCAGTCGTGCGCCGACCACAACCGCTACATGGGTCAGAACGGAGGCGTCACGCACGACGAGGACGCGTCCGCGCCCGGCTACACCAAGAACGGCGCGTGGGCCGGGCAGAACAGCGTCCTCACCGACATCGGTGACTGGACGCCAGCCCAGAGCCCGTTCGAGGCCGCGCCCATTCATCTGGCCCAGCTGCTCGGGCCGGACCTCGTCGAGATGGGCGCCGACCAGTACGACGGCTACACCTGCGCGACCACCTATCCCGGCTACACGCGACCGGCTCCGGCCACCGTGACCGGGTACAGCTACCCGGGCAACGGCACGAGTGGAGTTGCGTCCGGCGAGGTTGCCGCGGAGGCTCCTTTCACCCCGGGTGAGCTGGTGGGGTTGCCTGCCGGTACCGAGACCGGGCCCTATCTGATGGCCTTTCTCGATGGGCCGGCGAAGATCCACTCGGCAACGGTCAGCGCTGCATCGCTGACCGGCCCCAATGGGGCGGTCGCGATCGAGTCGATCGGCAGCGACAACTCTCAGATCGGCCCGTACCTGCCGGCCCCGATGGCGTTTCTGATTCCGCGTGCACCGCTTGCCGATGGCACCTACCACGCCTCCGTCAGCTTCACCTACTCGAACAAGACGACGCCTGTTGCGTTCTCGTTCACGGTTGGCCAGCAGCTCGCCGGCGACCCGGCTCAGACACAGACAGCGGCTCCGGAGCTCTCGATGCACCCCAAGAAGCGCAGCGGTGACCGGACCCCCAGCTTTGCCTTTGATCTGCCCGGCGCGAGCGGTTTCGAGTGCAAGCTCGACCGCGCCGCCTGGAAGGCCTGCACCTCGCCGACCACCTACAAGCGAGTCGCCCCGGGTCGGCACACCTTCCGCGTTCGCGCGACCGGCGCTACGGGCAAGGCGCCGGCCAGCTTCCGCTTTCGGATCTCCTAACCCTGGAGCGTCGAGTTGATCTCGTCGATCAGCGAGCTCAGCTCGGTGCCAGCGCCATTTGCAGCCGTCTGCAACTCGGTCGCCGCCTGCTGAATCTCCTGAGGCGTCTCTGCGTTCTGGATCGCCTCGCCGGCCGCACCGATCTGCTCGCCGAGTCCGCTCACCTGGTCGATTAGCTGAGCGTGGAGGTCCGCCACGTCCTCGGGCGGCTCGACCGCCTCGAGATCGGCCGCTGCGGCGGCAAAGGCGTCCTGAAGCTGGGTGGCGATGTCGGCGATCTGGTTCGGGTTGCTGGCCGCCCCCGACGAAATCTCAGTCGATTCGGACTGGAGGTCGGTCTGGATCGCGTTGACCTCGTCCACGTAGTCGTTCTTCTCGCCGTTGCCGCACCCGGCTGCGACGAGCGCAACGGTCGACGCGAGGACGAACATGAGCAGGGCGTTTCTGAGTCTGGGCATGGGGCCCACCCTAACCGCGTGCTCGGCGTTGCGATAATCCCGGGGTGAAGTCCCCTGTGGGTCCATCCCCGTGGTAGAGCTCGGTGCGGCCTGCCTGATCGCGGCCCCGTTCGCCTGCGCCTACGCAGCGATCGCCGCGCTGATCGGCGCCAGCCGCGATGACCGCCGCCTGGTCGAGTCGTCGCGCCGCGCCATCTACGCACTCTGCGCGCTGCTGACCGTCGCCGTGGTCGTCCTCGAGGCCGCCTTCGTGCGCTCGGACTTCTCCGTCGCCCTGGTGGCCGATCACTCCTCGACCACGACCCCGCTCGGCTACAAGATGACCGCGCTGTGGGGCAGCCAAGGCGGCTCGCTGCTGCTGTGGGCCTGGGTGCTCTCGATCGCCTCGAGCGGTGTGCTCTGGATGACACGCCACCGCCACCGCGAGGTCGTCCCCTACGCGACCGCGGTCCTTGCCGGCCTCGGCCTGTTCTTCACCGTGCTCATGCTCGGCGGCGCGAATCCGTTCGAACGCCTGAATCCGGCACCGGCCGAGGGCGCCGGGCTCAACCCGCTGTTGCGCCACCCGGCGATGGCGATCCACCCGCCGATGCTCTACTCGGGCTACGTCCTGTGGTCGATCCCGTTCGCGTTCGCCATCGGCGCACTCGTCACCCGCCGCCTCGACGCGAGCTGGATCCGCCAAACACGGCGCTTCGCGCTAGTCGCCTGGGTGTTCCTTTCGATCGGGATCCTGCTCGGCGCGCGCTGGAGCTACTCAGAGCTCGGCTGGGGCGGCTACTGGGGGTGGGACCCGGTCGAGAACGCGTCGCTGATGCCGTGGCTCGCCGGCACCGCGTTCCTGCACTCGGTGATGGTCCAGGAAAAGCGCGGGATGCTGAAGGTCTGGAACGTGTCGCTGATCGTCGCGACGTTCAGCCTCGCGCTGCTCGGCACGTTCCTCGTGCGCTCGGGCATCCTCGAATCAATCCACGCCTTCGGCGCGTCAACGGTGGGCACGCCGCTGCTCGGCCTGATCGCGGTAGTGATCGCCGGCTCGGCCGCGCTGATCGTGTCGCGCCTGCCTGATCTCAAGTCCGAGCGGCGAATCGAATCGCTTGCGTCGCGGGAGTCGATCTTTCTCATCAACAACCTGTTGCTGCTCGGACTGGTCGTCGTGATCTTCTGGGGAACGTTCTTTCCGCTCATCTCCGAGGCGTTCACCGGAGAGAAGTCCTCGCTCGGGCCGCCGTGGTTCGACCAGTACACGACGCCGCTCGCGATCGTGCTCGTCCTTTTCACGGGGATCGGGCCGCTGCTCGCCTGGCGCAAGGTCAGCGCGGGGGCGATCTGGCGAATCGTGCGCGCGCCGGCCGCGGTGGCAGTCGTTGCGACGATCCTCGTGGTCGCATTCACCGACGCGCTCGACCACCCGTTGGCGCTTGCGCTGTTTGCCTTCGCCTTCTTCGCGCTCGCGGCGCTGGCGTCCGAGTTCTGGCGCGGTGCCTCGGCACAACGCTCGCTCAGCGGCGGCTCGTGGCCGGCGGCGCTCGCCCGCGTGACCGCGCGCAATCGCCGGCGTTACGGCGGCTACATCGTGCATGCCGGTATCGCGATTCTCTTCATGGCCGTCGCCGCGTCGTCGAGCTTTCAGAACAGCTCCGACATGCGCCTGCAGCCTGGGGAGTCGGGCACCGTGGGCGACTACACCGTCACCTACGTGAACCCCACGAGCTCGGTGGACTCCACCGAACAGCGGCTCACCTTCGGCTCGGTGATCAGTGTCGAGCGCGACGGTGAGCAGGTCGCGCTGCTCACCCCATCGCGCAACTACTACTCGTCAACGGTGGCCGACGGCTCGATCCGCGGCTTCTTCGAGGGCGAGGCGACGAGCGAGGTCGGACGCAAGACGAAGTTCAGCGGCGACATCTGGTCGGCGATGCGCCCGGACCTCACCAGCTACGACGACTTCGTCAACGAGGCCGACCGCCGCATCGAGGCTGCTGCCGGCGACGCGCCGTTCATCAGGTCGCAGCTGCAGGGCCTCGCGATCAACAACCTCGCCGACCAGTACATCGAGGATGGAGCGCCCGTCGACTTCCGCGTCAACGTCAATCCATTCGTCACCTTTATCTGGGTCGGCGGCGCGATCGGCGTACTCGGCGCGCTGATCGCAATCTGGCCCGCACCGGACGCCCGCCGGCGCCGGGTCTCCGACGTCTACGCGGCGCGCCTCGCCCGCGACCTCGGGCGCGCCTAGCGCCCCGCGAGCGTGAGCTGAGCGATGTCCATCGTCCTCGCGCTGGTGCTCGTCGTCGCGCTTGCGATCTTCGTCCTCGCGCCGTTGTACTGGCGAACGGCCGCCGAGGCCGATGGTGCCGCCGGCGAGGCCGCGGACCGGGCCGACCTCGAAGCGCGCAAGGAGAGCCTCTATCGCCAGATCCGCGACGCCGAGCTCGACCGCGAGCAGGGGAAGCTCTCGCAGGCGGACTGGGCGCGGGTGGACGCGGAGCTTCGCCGCGACGCAATTGCCGTGCTCAAGGCAATTGACTCTCTAGACTGAGGCCCGTGGAAAGCGTTCTCGAAGTCGTCCAGATCCTGATCTCGGTCGTCCTGATCTTCCTGGTGCTGCTGCATTCGGGCAAGGACGCCGGGCTCTCGGGCGCCTTTGGCATCGGCGCCACCGGCGGCTCGGTGGGTGGCTCGCTGGTCGAGCGCAACCTCGATCGCTGGACGATCTTCTTCGGGATCCTGTTCGTCCTCAACACACTCGTCCTGCTCAAGATCTGATCTACCGGGCCCGGACGCTTGCGATCGCCGCCGCGTTGCTCGCGGGAGCGATCGGGTCGGGCTGCAGTAACGGCGACGACGACCTCCAAGGCGCCGCAGCGACCGCGCCGACGGGTTCCGGGCTCTTGCGCTGGGCGCTCGCCGAGCGGCCAACCACCCTCGACCCGCTCTACGCCCGCACGAGCGCCGACCGCCTCGTCGCCCGACAGCTCCACGAGCCGCTTGCCGAGACGCTGAACGCGCCGTTCGGCGAGGCGCGGTCCAGCAGCGGCCTTGCCCGGTCGATCCAGCCGTCGCAGAGCAGCGCGGTCTGGCGGGTGCAATTGCGCACCGGCGTGCGCTTTGCCGACGGTGCCCCATTCGACGCCGCCGCCGTGCTCGCGAATGCCCGGCGCTGGCAGTCCACGCCCCAGGGTCAGGCCGTCGCCGGCGAGTTTCTCGTGGACGCGCCTAGCCCCGCGATGGTCCGGTTCATCCTTCCTGCGCCGAATTCCGGCTTCGACAGCCTCCTCGCCGACCCGCGGCTGGGGATCGTCTCGCCTCGAGCGATCGACGGCGCCGCTGGCGGCGAGGTGACCCCGAGCCGCGCGCCCGACAGCGGCACCGGCGCCTTCGAGCTTCGCGAGCGCAGCGCCGACAGGATGCTGCTGGCTCGGAACACCGAGTGGTGGGGGGCGGCGCGGGGCCTCGGCCCCGGTCTCGATCAGCTCGAGTTCACGATCGAGCCGGCGTCGGCAGCCCGCCTCAGCGCTCTCCGCGACGGGTCCGTGGAAGTTGCCGAGCTCGGAGCGACCCAGCTCGAGGCGATCAGCCGGGATCCGTTGCTCGTTCCGCTGCCCGGTTCGGCGGGAGGGATCGGTGCCGAGCGGTCGGTCCGGGGAATTCCGACCGACCCCGTACCGGCCCTCAGCGGCGTCTGGTTGACAAGGCTGGGCGCCAGCTGAGGCGTCGTTTGGCCCTCGTCGACGAATGGTCAGGGTTCCCAGCCCGGACTACGGGTAGGTCCTTAACAGTGTCGTCGATTGATCTGAACCTAACTCTGCAACGTAACCTCGCTGCCGCAGGCGCGGCACGCGCGGCTCTGCTGCCCCTGCGACCCCAGCTCGGGAGCGAGCAATTCTCGGATCTCAGGGTGGTTGTTTCGGAGTTGATCGTCAACGCGACCTTCCACGGCGGAGGGCCCGATATCCGGCTCTGGCTGACGGTCGAGGAGACCGGCGTCGTCCGCGGTCGGGTCGAGGACGACGGTATTCGCCAGGAAATCGAGCCGAAACCAGATGGCGACGCGGTTGACGAGGGCCTGGGCCTGTTGATCGTCGACACGCTCGCCTCGACCTGGGGGGTCGATCAAGCGCATTCTTCGGTCTGGTTCGAAATCGATCCACCAACGGCGGCCCTGGCGCTGACCGATCGCCAGCAGATCGGCAACGAGCTGGTCAGCCTCCACTCGAAGCTTTACGGGGAAACAGCGCGCTCGGCCGACGTACTCATCGCTGACAACGCCGTGGCTGCTGTCCTCGAGGGCGTCTCGGGAGACGCCGTGGCCGGCGCCGGCGATAACGCGGTCGAGGCGAGCTTCCGCGCGGCGATCGAGCGAATCCTCGGCCGACGGGTGATCTCTTTCACGAATTTCGCAAGCGCCGATGCCGACTGCGTATGCCAGCTATTTCGTCTAACTCCGCTTCGGAGCCCGGTAAATGGGGTAGAGGGCGCGGCATGACTATGGGAACCGGCCTCGTGCTGATCGCCGTCGGCGCCATCCTGCGCTACGCGATCAACGACGAGATCAAAGACATCGA
The DNA here is from genome assembly GCA_963746215.1 of uncultured Solirubrobacterales bacterium. Taxonomy (GTDB): domain Bacteria; phylum Actinomycetota; class Thermoleophilia; order Solirubrobacterales; family 70-9; genus WHSW01. The sequence goes on along the minus strand of CAVVAT010000011.1, from coordinate 31,701 downwards.
CCTAGAAACCATCGGCCTGATCCTGATGATCGTCGGCGCGGTTGCCTTCGTCATCGGCTTGATCTACGCCTTCAGCAATCGCGGCCGCCGCGACGCAGTCGTGGTCGAGCGCGACCCGCGCGACCCCCGCTACTGAGGCAGGGTGGCGTCCGCGTACGACGAGGCGCTGGCTGAGGCCCTCGGCGACGACGAGGGCGAGCTTGTCAAGAGGCTGTCGGCCGGCGAGGCCGATGGCGGTGATCGGCGCACGGCACTGGATTCGCTCGATGGGGACACGCGTCATCGCTTCGAACTCGCGCACCCGGTCCCGCCGCGTGAGTCGGCGGTGGAGGTCGATCTCGGCGAGGTCGACCTCGACGACGTCGGTGAGGCGGTCGAGAACGCCGCAGCCGACAACGAGGGCCGCGAGGTCCTCGTGCGTGTGGCCGTGCGCGTGAAACCGCCGGCCGACAACGACTGAACTGCCCGATCCGGCCCAGCAAGCGAAGGCCCCGCTCTACCCGCGCTGTCCTGGCGCCAGGCGGAGCGTTCGCCAATCAGGTGTTTTCACCTATACCGGCAGCGGCGTTCGCGCGAGACGATGCACGCATAGACACCCGCTCCAAGGAGGGACTTTGTCCACCCCAGCCCGCGTGTTCGTCCGCCAAAACGTCATCGACCTGCTTGCACTATTCGACGCGCACCGGCGCCAAGCTCATTCGTCACGCCGGCGGCTTGCGACGCTGGCGACGAGCGCCGCGGCCTTGCTCGCGGTTGCCGGCCCGGCACACGCGACCGTCGGCGACGTTTACGTGGTCGACGACGAGGCGGCCGGCGGCACCGGCGCGGTGATCAAGGTCGATCCGGTGACTGGCGTGCGGACATTGATCTCGTCTAACGCGTCTGCCGCCGGCCCAGACTTCAAGGGGCCGGAGGGGATCACGGTGGCGCCCGACGGGAGCATCCTGGTCGGCGATTACGACGCCTTTGCCGGTAGCGGCGGTGGCGTGATCCGCGTCGACCCGGCCACGGGCATCCGCACGGCTGTGTCTGAGAACGCTGCTCCGGCAGGTGGCCCGAGCTTCAGCGATCCGTCAGGGCTCGATGCCGACTCCCTGGGCCGCGTCGTGGTTGCCGATCCCGAAGCTTTCGGCGGAACCGGCGGGGTGATCCGGGTCGATCCGGCCACCGGCGTGCGGACTACGGTTTCGGAGAACGCCTCGCCTTCGGGTGGGCCGAGCTTTGAGCAGCCGATCGGGATCGCGATCGAGGCGGACGGCGACATCCTGATTGCAGACGCCCAGGCTTTCGGTGGCACAGGTGGCGTGATGCGAGTCGATCCTGTCACCGGCGCGCGGACCACGGTTTCGGAGAACGCCTCGCCTTTGGGTGGGCCGAGCTTTGCCCAGCCGCTCGCGATCGCGCTCGAGGCGGACGGAGACATCCTCGTTTCGGACGTAGACGCTTTCGGCGGCACCGGCGGCGTGATCCGGGTCGATCCGGCCACCGGCGTGCGGACGGCGGTCACCGCGAACGCGCTGATCGGGGGCTCTGCGCTAGTCAGCCCATTCGGCATCGCCGTCGAGCAGAGCGGGCAGGTGCTGCTCACCGACAGCAATGCGTTTGTCGACGGCAATGGCGGGGTGCTGCGGGTTGACCCCGTCAGTGGGGCCCGCACCCCGGTGTCAGAGAACAACTCCCCGACCGGGGGCCCGACCTTCGACACTCTGGCCGACATCGCAGTCGAGGGCGAGCCGTTCGCGCAGCCGGCCGAGCCGATCGTTCCGCCGGAAGAGCCGGTCGTTCCGCCCACCGAGCCGGCCGTTCCGCCGGCGGAGGATAAGGCGGCGCCTGAGACCGAGATCGACAAGGGTCCGAAGAAGAAGTCCGTGAAGCGAAAGGCGACGTTCGAGTTCAGTGCAAGCGAGCCCGGGGCGCGCTTCGAGTGCAATCTCGACGGCAACCTCGGCTTCTCGCCCTGCACCTCCCCGACGACGGTCAAGGTCGCGCTCGGAACCCACTCGTTCGCCGTCCGCGCGATCGACGTCGCGGGCAACGTCGACGCAACGCCCGACAAGCACCGCTGGAAGGTCCGCAAGCGCAAGCGCTAAGCCGTGGGTGCACTCGCCTGCCTGGCGGCCGCCAGGCAGTTGGCGTCGCTTCCTTGATTGATGCGGCTGAGAGGAGTCGAACCTCCACGGGCTTATGCAGCCCACAAGGCCCTCAACCTTGCGCGTCTACCAGTTCCGCCACAGCCGCTTGAGGGAGAGGCGATTCTAGACAGCCGGGACGGGTTAACCGCGTCGCGGTGCGGATTCCTTGCATCCGTCCGAAAGGGGGGTTACTGTTACGAACATACGTTCTGTCCAACGAGGCATCGCAGCCTCAGACCCCGTGAAGGAGCTGGCCAGTGGACCTGACCAAGCGTCAGAAGGAAATCTTCGACTTCATCGGCAAGTACGCCACGAAGTACGGGTACCCGCCCACCGTTCGTGAGATCGGCAAGGCGGTCGGGCTGCATTCGTCTTCGACCGTCCACGCCCACCTCTCGAATCTCGAGAAGATCGGCCTGTTGCGCCGCGACCCGACCAAGCCGAGGGCGATCGAGCTGCTCGTCGACAAGGCCAAGAAGGCGGTTCGCCCGACGGGACTGCCGCTCGTCGGTCAGGTTGCCGCCGGTTCGCCGATCCTCGCCGAGGAGAACATCGAGGACTACCTCGAGGTGCCCGACGTCATCGGCGGGGAGGATGGCGACTACATCCTCCGTGTCCGCGGCGATTCGATGATCGGCGCGGGCATCCTTGAGAACGACTTTGTCGTCGTTCGGCCGATCGAGACCGCCGACGATGGCGAGATCGTCGTCGCGATGATCGGCGAGGAGGCGACGGTCAAGAGCTTCTACAAGGAGCCCGACCAGGTCCGCCTCGAGCCTGCCAACGACGCCTACGAGCCCATTCGTAGCGACGACGTGCAGCTGCTCGGGCGAGTGGTCGGAGTATTCAGGAGCGTGTGACGTGAGCGCGGTGGCAACACCACGGCGGCAGCGCACGATGACGCAGCGTGCGCTCGCGCCGGAGCGCTCGGCGCAGCGGCTGTTCGAGCCGCGCGCCGGCGGGGTTTCGCTCGAGGATCGGATCCTCGCAGCGTGGGAGGACCTCGCCGGCGCCACAAGCGCCGAGTGCCCAGTCTGCGCGGGCCGCATGAAGCCCACCACCGGTTGTGAGGACTGCGGCTCGGCCCTACACTGATTTGTGCTGACCGTGCAGTCGCGGGAGGTGTGAATCTCTCGAGGAAAGTCCGGACACCACAGGGCATGGCGGTGGGTAACGCCCACCCGGGGAAACCCGCGGGAAAGTGCCACAGAAAGAACACCGCCGATGGCGCCTCTGTAGCTACGGGGCGCACAGGTAAGGGTGAAATGGTGCGGTAAGAGCGCACCGGCGCTGCGGCGACGTAGCGGCCAGGTAAACCCCGCCAGGTGCAAGACCAAGCAGGATCGTTGACCCAGCCCGGCGAGATCCAGGTAGGTCGCAGGGCGAAAGCCCAGCCGGGACCTAGGACCCGGCGAGATGGATGGCTGCGCAAGACAAAATCCGGCTTATAGGTCAGCTACGGAAAGCCCCGCCTCGGCGGGGCTTTCTATTGAGCCGTAGCGGCGCGGTCTGCTAACCGTAGGCCCATGGCAGGGTCCGCGTACATCGAGCTGCTGCGAAAGCCGCAGATCCAAGTGGTCGTCGCGTCGGCTCTCATGATGGGCCTCAGCGCCGGCGTTCCGCTGGCGATCGTGCTGATGGTCCAGCACGAGACCGGTTCGTTCGCCCAGGCCGGAGTCGTCACGGCAGCGACGGCGATTGCCAGCGCGATCTTCATGCCCGCGCAGGGCCGGCTGGTCGATCGGCTCGGCCACACCCCGACGCTGCCCCTCTTCGGCACGGTCGGGACCGCATTCACGATCGGTCTGGTCATCGCGACCGTGGAGGGCGCCTCACTGGGCGTCCTGGTGGCGCTCGCCGCGCTTGCGGGCGCGACCAACGCATCCGTATTCCCGGCGATGCGGGCGCTGTGGGTCGACCTCGTCGACCACAGGGATCAGCTCGGGAGCGCCTATGCGCTCCACGCGGTTCTCATGGAGGTCTTCTTCATCAGTGGGCCGATCGCCGCCGCGCTTCTGATCGCCCTTGTCAGCCCGGCGGCGGCGGTGCTCGCCATCACGCTGGTCAAGTTCGGTGGCCTGCTCGCGTTCGCAGCCACTCCGGCGTCACGTGCCTGGCGCGGGGAGCCGCACGAGGGTGGGCGGCTCGGGGCCCTTGCCAGTCCAGGGATGCGCACGATGCTGCTCGCCGACGTTCCGTTCGGCGCCATGATCGGCGTCTTGGACCTCGCCGTCCCCGCCTTCGCGAAGGCGGAGGGGTCGACGGCCGCCGCCGGATTTCTGATCGCCGCCCTCGCGGTCGGCAGCATGATCGGAGGCATCGTCTACGGCAGCCGGCCGCGCGCGGTCAATGGAACCCGCTACGCGGTGCTGGCCACCGGGCAAGCCTTGCTTGTTCTTCCGCTTGCCCTCGCCGGCTCGATCCCGAGCCTGTTCATCGCGATGGCGCTGGCGGGTCTGTTCATCGCACCGCTCGGGACCGTCGGTTTCGGTCTCACCGACGTCATTGCCCCTCCGGGGACGCTGACCGAGGCGTCGAGTTGGGTGCTGACCGCCTACCAGTTCGGAATAGCGGGAGGGACCGCGGTTGCCGGCGCGATCGTCGAAGGGCCCGGAACGACGACGGCATTCGTATTGGCTGCCGGCTTAGCGGCATTCTCAGCCGTGGTCCTCTGGCTGCGACGGGGCACGATGGCCGGTCACGGCCAGCGACCTCTGGTCGCCCAGCCCTCGGCCGCGGGCCAGGCTCCGTAGCCGGCGTCGGTGTTGATGTGGCCGGCGCCGGTGATCACCCGTGCGTTGATCGCGAGCGGCTCCGCGTAAGTCGCGGCCGCACCCGGCGGGCAATACGGATCGGCGTCCGAGTACACGAGCAGCGAGGACCCGGCGGCGCGGCGGACGTCCTGCGGTGTCGCCCCATGGTCAAGAAAGCGGGCGACCGGCTCGATGTCGTCGCGACAGGGCGGCGCGACCAGAAGGACGCGCTCGGCGAGTTGGTCCTCCGCGCGGGTCGCGAGGCGCAGCCACAGTAGGCACGCGAGCGAATGACAGATGACGGCGTCGGCGCCATGCTTGAGCGCGCCCAACGTCACCTTCGCCCACGGGTCGGGGTGCGGATCCGACGGAGCGGGCAGATTGGGAAACGCGACGTCGTGCCCGGCGCTCCGCAGCCGCTCGGCGAGCCACGGCTGCCAGTGCCCCGGACCGGAGCCGTCGAGCCCGTGCAGGATGAGGAATCGGCTCACGGCCCCTCGCCGCTCTCGATCCTCCGCTTCCACGCGCGTTGGCGCCGCTCAGCATCCCGCAGCCACCACGGCAACAGGTGGATCGCGAGACCGGGAGCCATGTCGAAGAGACGAACGAGCAGGCCCCGGTAGCGGGGGATCGTGAGCACGACGCGGGGCTTGTCCACGAGCCCGGCGACGGCCTCGGCGACCGTCTCGGGGCGCATCAGCACACCCGAGAACGATGGCGCGGCGTCGCGGTCGTCGAGCTTGTCGAACAGCATCGGCGTCCATATCCCGTCCGGGCAGACGGCCGAGACGTTGATGTTCTTCGAGCCCGAGCGCCGCAGATCGGCCAGCGTGCCGAGCGTGAATGCCATCGCGGCGTGCTTGGTCGCTGCGTAGAGGGCCTCGCCGGGTGGCGCGGCGAGGCCTGCGAGCGAGACGACGTTGATCAGGTGGCCGCTATCGGCCGGACGCATCTGCTCCAGCGCGGCAAGCGAGCCGTTGATCGTCCCAAGCGAGTTGACCTCGAAGAGCGTTCGTCGAAGTGCCTCGTCGTGTTCCCACACGTGGCCGGTGACAAGCACGCCGGCGTTGTTGACCCAAACGCTGAGCGGCCCGCGCTCCACCGCGGCGGCGGCGATACGGCGGCAACCCTCGGCGTCGCGGACGTCGAGCTCGGTACCCCAGGCGGTCGGGCTGACCTCGGCGGCAGCCGCCTCGGCCGCGGCGCCGTCGACGTCGGTGACGTTGACGACGAAGCCGAGTCGTGCGAGGGCGCGGGCGATCTCCAGGCCGAGACCTCTGCCCGCACCCGTGACCACCGCGACTCCCATCCGGCGCGATCGTAGTTGCAGGGTTCTCGTCGCGCCGGGGAACGGTCGATTTCCTCGCTATGAGCAACAAATCGCACTCACTCGACGCTCATAGAGTGCAAACCGATCCTGAATCCTTTGATAGCGTCGCGGCTCGCTTGACCCCTGCCCAAACCGGCATTAGGAGGCTTGTCATTGCGGCGCTAACTGCGCTTGCGCTGATCGCCGCCGCCTCCGCGCAGGCAAATGGCCCGGGGACGGGCTCGGGTGGGATCTCGGGTGGCGGCGGCGTCGCGGCAGCCCCGCAGCCGAATCTTCCGCCCGGTTGCCTCAACACTCAGCTCGGCAAGCGCGATCTCAAGGTCGGCGACTGCGGCGTGGACGTCGAGACGCTGAACTGGATCCTCACGGCAAAGGACTTCGGAACGCCCGAGCTCACCACCGAATTCGAGGCGCCGACGGCCACCGCCGTCAGTCAGTTCCAGACCACAGCCAATCTGCGCTCGACCGGGATCTTCGATTCGACCACCGCGGCGGCGCTCTTCCGTTCGATGCCCGCCCAACTCGCTACGTGGTACGGCCCCGGCTTCTTCGGCAACCAGACCGCGTGCGGCCAGACACTGACCCCGCGGACCACCGGCGTTGCGCACAAGACTCTCCCGTGCGGTTCGAAGGTGGTCGTTCGCTACAAGGGCCGCTTCGTGCGTACGACGGTCATCGACCGCGGGCCGTTCGCGAACGGGGCCGCCTGGGATCTGACCCAGGCGACCGCTCGCGCACTCAACTTCACCGCGACCGACACGATCCGCGTCGCGAAACTAGCTACGCGGCCTTAGGTAGCACCGCCGCGGCCGCTTTATCCTGCGGCAGGGCCGCCGCGTTGGCGATCAGGGTCTGGAACTCATTGAGCGCCAGATGCGCGACCGCCTCGAGCAGCTCCTCGTCGGTCCAGTCCTGCTCGCGGGCCTCCTCCGCGAGATGCTGGGCCGGGCGTCCGTCGGTCGCAATTAGCGCCTCGAGGAAGGCCAGAAGCGCAGCCTCCTTCTCGTCGCTGGACTCAAAACGCCGCGCAGCTGAGATCTCGTCGAGCCCGAGCCCGGCTGCCCTGGCCGTCCTCGCGTGCTGCGCGATCGAGTAGGGGTCTCCGCGACGCTCGGCGACCGCGAGACCGATCCGCTCGCGCGTGGCGGGAGGCAGCGAGCCCCCGCGCAGCTCATGGTGCATCCGCGCATAGGCGCGAAGGGCCGCTGGCGCTCCAGCCAGGACACCGATGAACTTCGAGACCTCTCCGGCCGCGCCGGCGACGCCCTTGAGGATTTTGATGCTCCCCTCGGGAGCGGTTAGCTCGTCATGAATGTGGAAACGGCTCACGTCCGTCTTGACCGTCATCGGTGTCCCTCCGTTGCCGCGGAAAAGCGCTTTAGAAAGCGTTATTCCTGCCTTTACTTTACTTTTAGCTAGTTACTTACGGGTAGTAAGTCCAATATAGGGAACACGCCGACACCGTGGAAGGTGCGGCCCACTGTTCTCTGGACTAACTACTCATACGTAGGAAACGCCGTCACGGATAAGCTGAGCCGCGAAATGACCGAAACCGTCAAACGCCCGGAGTCAGTCGATGACGTCCTCGCCGCCGTGCGCGATAACGACGTGCGCTTCATCCGGCTCTGGTTCACGGACGTTCTCGGGCAGCTGAAGTCGTTCTCGATCAACTCCTCTGAGCTCGAGGATGCCTTCGAGGGCGGGATGGGCTTCGACGGGTCCTCGATCACGGGCTTCAACCCGATTGAGGAGTCGGACATGATCGCCATGCCCGACCCGACGAGCTTCGCGCTGATTCCCTGGCGGCCGTCAGAGGAGAACGCAACGGCGCGGATGTTCTGCGATGTCCAGATCCCCGGCGGCGAGCCGTACGAGGGCGACCCGCGCTGGATCCTCCGCCGCGCCCTCAAGCGAGCCGAGGACATGGGCTTCGACGCCTACAACATCGGCCCCGAGCTCGAGTTCTTCTACTTCAAGGATTCGAAGACCGACGGCGGCCCGCCGGAGGTCGTGGACGAGGGCGGCTATTTCGACCTGACCACGCTCGATGCCGGCTCCGACGTACGCCGAGAGACGATCCTCGCCCTCGAGCAGCTCGGCATCCACGTCGAGTACGCGCACCACGAGGTCGGGCCCTCTCAGCATGAGGTCGACATGCGCTACAAGGACGCGCTCGCGATGTCCGACGACTGCATGACCTACCGGATCACGGTCAAGGAATACGCGATGAAGTACGGCATGCACGCGACGTTCATGCCAAAGCCACTCTTCGGCGAGAACGGCTCGGGAATGCACGTCCACCAGTCACTTGCGGCCGGCGGCAAGAACGCGTTCTATGACCCCGACGACCAGTACTTCCTCTCGCCGACTGCGAAGTCGTTCATCGCCGGCCAGTTGCGCCACGCGCGCGAAATCGCGCCACTGTTCGCCCAGTGGGTCAACTCCTACAAGCGGCTGGTGCCGGGCTACGAGGCGCCGGTCTACCTCGCGTGGTCGCGGCGCAACCGCTCGGCGCTGATCCGGGTGCCGCTCTATCACCCCGGCAAGGAGGAGGCGACCCGCGCCGAGCTGCGCTGTCCGGATCCGAGCGCCAACCCATACCTTTGCTTCGCCGGGATGCTGCACGCTGGGCTCGAGGGCATCGAGCACGGCTACGAGTTGCCGGAGCCGATGGAGCAGAACCTCTACCACCTCACCCCGGAGGAGCGCGCCCAGCGCGGGATCGAGCAGCTACCGGAGACCCTGGGCGAGGCAATCGAGATCGCCGCCGAGTCCGAACTCGTGCTGCGGATCCTCGGCGAGCACACCTTCAAGCGCTTCATCGAGATCAAGCGCGAGGAGTGGGAGGAGTACCGCGTCCAGGTCACTCCCTGGGAGCTCGAGCGCTTCCTTTCGATCCTCTAGCGAGAGCCCTTCTCACATGAGCCCTTGGCGCGATCCCTGCCGGGCCCGCCCTTGCACACATCGCCCTCGCCGCCGCCGCCGCTGAGCGTGTCTTTGCCGCCTTCACCGACCAGTCGGTCGTTGCCCGCGCCGCCCTTCAGCGTGTCGGAGCCGGCGCCCCCGCAGACGAGGTCGTCGCCGTCGGCGCCCTTGACCGAGTCGTTTCCGCCAAGCGCGGCTATGACGTCATCGCTCTCGGTCGCCGCGAGCGAGTCGTCGCCCTCGGTTCCGGTGATGGTCGCCGTCCGGCCCTTGCAGGTGCCCGCCGTCGTGCCGTCCCCCGGCACGGGGTCGCTGCCTGGTGGTGTGCCTCCCGGCGGGGTCCCGCCCGGCGGGAGGCCGCCCGGCGGCGTGGGCGTGACCGGCGTGGGCCCCTCGCAGACGACGTATCCCTTGTAGCCCTGCGTCACTCCCGAGAGATTCTTGAAGTTGACACCCCATGCGGAGACCGGTGCTCCGTTCGACATCGGCGGATCCCCAGTCCGCGTGTTCGGGATGCTGTAGCCGATCATCCCCTGAGAAAAACCGACGACCCCTAGGCCGCCGCCCAGCGCCCGCGTCCCGGCCGGGCACTCCGCGAAGACCGAATCGGTGCCGGTGTGATTGACGGTCTTCGTCTCGGCCTGGACCGTCGCCTGCGAGGAGGCCGAGCAGACAGCGCTCAGGATGTATGGACTTGTGCCGGGGTATTCGCTGCGGAGACTCGTCCGCCAGCCCACGGGCACATCTCCGTCGTCGGTGCTCGACCACTGCCCGGTCGTGTCGACTGGCGCGGTCGCCTGGATCGTTGCGTTCCAGTCCCCCTGGCCTCCCCACACCATGCCTCCGCCGATCGCTCGCTCGCCGGGCAGGCATGGAACCGTCTCGACGACCGTTTGCTGCTGCGGGCCGCCGACCGTCTTCGTGCGGACGACCGCATCCGAGCTCGCCGAGCAGACCGCCGCCACGACTTCCGGGTAGTTGTTATTCCCGGTGCCTTGCTCGATGGACCATTTGGTCGGGATGCCGCCATCGGTTGCACGGCCGCCGTCGTTGTACGGCGCGCTCACGAGCAGGCGAACACCCGTGAGGTCCACGCCGAGAAACCCGACGCCGCCGGAAAGGGCCCGACCGCCGCTTGGGCATGACACTTGTTCATTGACATACCCCGCGGAGCTGACCTCCCGGAGAACGACGACCGCATCGTCACCGGCGCCCGCGTGGGCGGCCGGCGCCATTGCCGTTGCCGCCCCGGCGATGACAAACGTCGCGGCGGCACCGATGATCCGAGCTCTCACCCTGTCGTCCTCATCCTCGCGTCGAGCATCGTTCGCCCGCGAGGGCGGGTCAATCCCCCAAGAGGGTGGGTCGACCACCCCCCAAGGACAACCGACCGGCCCACCGGGAAACCCGCATCAAGAAGGCCAAAGCACGGTAGTACCTCGACCTACGGGGCGTTGTCGGCGATAATCCGCAGGTGCAGGAGGTCGGGTGATCGAGCCAGGGCAAACGGTGGACGGTTACCGCGTCGAGCGGATGATCGGTCGCGGCGGCATGGGTGTCGTCTACGAGGCCGTGCAGACCTCGATGAAACGCCGCGTCGCGCTCAAGGTGCTGCGTCCTGAACTGGCGGACGATCCCGAGTTCGTCGCGCGCTTCAGGCGCGAGGCACGCCTGCAGGCCTCGTTGGAGCACCCGAACGTGCTCGAGGTGTACGAGGTCGGCGAGTCCGACGAGCGGCTGTTTCTGGCGATGCGCCTCGTAAGCGGCAAGACGCTTCTTGATCTTCTGCGCGACGGCGAGCTCAGCGCGAATCGCACGCTGAGCCTGCTGGGTCAGGTGACAGGGGCACTGGACGCAGCTCACGATGCCTCACTCATCCACCGAGACGTCAAGCCCCAGAACGTTCTCGTCGGCGACGCTGATCACGCTTTCCTTGCCGACTTCGGCATCACTCGTGCCGGCTCGGACACCACAATTGCGTCCACGAGTCCGATGCTGGGCTCGGTCGCCTACGTCGCTCCCGAGGTGGTTCGGGGCGAGGAGCCGACCCCGGCATCCGACCGATACTCCGTGGGCGCGACGCTCTTTCACTGCCTCACAGGCGATGTCGTCTTTCCGCGAGGCTCGGATGCCGCGGTGCTTTACGCACACGCCGCCGAAGCCCCGCCGCTCGTGCACGAGCGCCGCAATGAGCTGCCTGAAGAGGTCGACCAGGTCATTGGAGCGGCTCTGTCAAAACAGCCGGAGGAGCGACCATCGAGTGCACGCGCAATCGTGGAAGAGGTCCGAGACGCGTTGGGATCTCGCCTTGGAGGGATCGGACCGCCGCCCTTCGTGGGGCAGGCGGAGCGCCTGCCGGCGGCGGCGTTGCCCTCGGTTCCGGCTGCACGGCGCCCGGCTGTGCGCCTGGCGCTGGTCGCTGGGGCGCTGCTCGCAGCCGCGGCTGTCGGTGTCGGCGTAGCGACCCTGCTCGACAGCGATCCTCAGGCGCCAGCAGAGGAGACTTCACTGGAGCCCGTGCCCGCGGGCGCGATTGCACTCGGCAGCGATCTCGCGATCCCGCAGCGGAGCGTCGACTGTCGAGGCAACACGCCCGGGCCGGACTCACCATCTTGTTCGATCGTCCAATCGGGTCTCGACGATGCGACGCTGCTGATCCCGGAGGACGGGGTCATCGTCGGCTGGGACGTCCGCGGAGCTGATGGTGAGCTCGCGCTCGATGTGATTCGCCCCCGGGGCAGCGAGACGCTGCGGGTCTCACAGTCGCAGTGGGAGTCCGCCGGGAACCCAGGCCCGCATCATTTCGAGACCCGGCTCGCCGTCGAGGGCGGCGATCAGATCGGCCTCCAGCTCGGCCCTGGATCCGTGATCGGGATCACCGAAGCGTCCGGCGCGACCACCCAGCGCTGGCTCGAGCCATTTGGCGGCGCCTACGGTGAGCCGGACCTCCCTGAGGGCTCAGGCATGGACTACGAGATCGCCTTGAGGGCAAGCTTCGTACCGGGCGAGCGGATCCCGCTGCCGCCGTATCTCACCGGGGAACGGGCGGCTGCGGGGCCCGATGGGAAGGTCCGCGAGAGTGACGGGGTACGCGTGGATACGCCGCAGCCCACCCGCCTGCAGATCGAGCTGGTCGAGGTGGGCAACCGTGTCGCACTCGATGTTCTGAAGAAGGATCGGCGCACGCTCCGGATGTTCATCCCGGATCTCGTTCCCAACGGACTGCCGACGAAGCTCGAACTGACTTCGGTTCCGGGAGAGCCGACTGTCGGCATCGGGGTTTGGTGGGTGAACCCCAACACCGGCAGATCCATCTACCACGGCTACCTTGTCACCGCGGAGTCGGTGGAATACGCGGCATGAACGACTCCGCCGTAGAGGCGGGAACGATCGTCAGCGGTTTCCGGGTCGAGCGAAGGATCGGGACCGGAGACGTCGGCACTGTCTACGAAGCGATTCAGGTGTCACTGGGGCGCGCCGTCGCACTGCGCCTGGTCGGAGCTCATCGCTTTGACGACGCGGAGGCGCTCGCTGCCTTCGACCGGCGCCAGCATCTGGTCGCCTCGCTTCACCATCCGAGCTTGGTGCCGTTCTATGAGTTCGGTGAGTGGGACGGCGGCCGATTCATCGCCACTCGGCTGATCCGTGGCACGAGTCTCCAGAACCTTCATCGCGACGCGATCACTCCGGGGCCGGAGGCGGTCGAATCCCTCACCGATGCCCTCGCCACGGCCCACGCCGCCGGCCTGACTCACGGACGCGTACTTGCGCAGAACATCTTGGTCGAGGCCAACGGCCGCGCTTACCTGACGGACATGGGGCTCCGGCGGGGCGGAAGCGTCGAGGCTGATGCCTCGGCTCTGGCCGACGCGGTGAGCCGCGCTCGGGAGCGCGCGATCTCCCCAGGCGGTCGCAAGGCGAGAACGTGGCTCATACCGGCTGTCGTCGCAGCCGTGATGATCATCGCGGTGGTCCTCGCCCTGGGCGGCGGAAGCGATTTGCCGGCCCCGGCCCCGGCCGCGCCTCCGCCGGCCCAGAATACGAGACCCCTTGGGAGCGACCTCGTCGGGAGCAGCGTTGAGCCGCTCGGTTGCGTCGAGAATCCGGGCCCGAACACCCCCGCATGCACGCTCTCCCAGGTGACGCTGGAAGGAGGCGAGCTCATCGTCGAGCGCGCCGGAGTCATCCGGGATTGGGTGGTACGCGGCGCCTCCGGCCAGCTCGCGCTTCAGGTGATCCGCCAGCGCGGCGAGCGCTCCTTCGTGGCTGGCTTCTCCCAACCGGAGCAGTTTGACGATCCGGCTCCCCACGCTTCCGCTGCTGAGATCGAGGTCAGGCCGGGCGACCGCTTGGGGATTGGCCTCGGCCCCGGGGCGACGGTGGGTGTCGACAGCACCGCTACCGCGTCAGCGCTAACACGCTGGGACGGCATCCTGACCGGAGACCCCCGACGGCCGAACGCCACGGTGCCGGGCGTCGAACTGATGCTCCGCGCAGACATCGAATACGGCGAGCAGGCGAGTGGCCCGCCGCAGCTCACCGGGCCGATGGCGGAAGCTGCGCCCCCGGGGCGTCAGCTGACCGAGATACATATGCCGCTCCTGGGGGGTGATGATGGGCGCGTGGTTCTCATCGAGCTTCCAGACGAGATTGCGATCGATGTCGTTCGCGGGCGGCGCCTGGCGCGCTTGGCGGTTCCTGACGCAGACCCAGACGGCCATCTCCTCTCGTTGACCCGAGACTGTGGACCACAGGTACCGGGCGCCTTCTGCCTGCGCTGGCGCAATCCGGGTAACGCCCTGCCGCTCGAGCACGAATACATCGTGCGACGCGATGGAACGCTGACACTCGTCGGCTAGAGGGGTGGGCGGTCCACCCTCTTGGGGGGTTGGCGGAGGGGTGCATTTAGTGATCGGCTTATAGGCAATGATTCAGTCGTGCCCTTCTCGTGGTCCGATCGCACCCCCGCGGAGCTTGGCCTGATGCTCGTCGCTGAGCGAGCCGGCCGCCCTTTTGTCGCCTATCGCGACCCGGGCGGCGCCATGCGCATACTCGAGCTCGAGGGCGAACGGATCGCCATCGGCCGGGACCCGGGCAATGATCTCGTGCTCGAGTGGGACGTTGAGGTCTCCCGGATTCATGCCCTGCTCGAGCAACTGGGGGGCGCATGGACCGTCGCCGACGACGAGCTTTCGCGAAACGGCACCTTTGTCAACGGTCAGCGCGTCCGTGGCCGCCGCCGACTCGAGGACCGCGACATCGTGCGCTTTGGAGCGACGGAGGTGCTCTTCAGAAGCCCTGAGGCAGAGAGCGGCGAGACGGCGCGGGTGGCCAATCCGGCCGCCGGGCTGGGAATCACGCCGGGTCAGCAGCGGGTACTCGTTGCGCTCTGCCGACCGCTGCTCGACGCCTCGGAGCCGGGCGCGACCCCGCCGTCGAATTCGGAGCTCGCCGAGGCACTGGGCGTTTCCACCGAGGCCGTGCGCACTCACCTCAAGGCCCTGTTCAAGCTGTTCGAGCTCCCCGATCTGCCGCAGAACCGAAAGCGCGCGGAACTGGCGCGGCGGACGTTGGCCGCCGGGATCGTCGTCCCACGCGACCTCACCGACTCCCGGTGATGGGTCGACTCAGCCTCACTCTCGCCACTGTTGTGGTGGTCTTGCTCGGCTGGGCACAGAGCGCCAGTGCGCTTGGTCTCTCGGTCGAGGGCAACACACTCGTCGACGAGAACGGCAACCCGACGCGGCTGCTGGGTGTCAATCGCGACGGCACTGAGTACATGTGCGACGAGGGCGGCCTGTTCGATTCGCCGACCCCACTCGAGCCCGACTCGCAGGAGATGGTCGACGCGATCGCGTCCTGGAACGCGAACGTCGTGCGGGTCCCGCTCAACGAGGCCTGCTGGCTTGGAATCAACGACGCGCCGAAACGAGTGTCCGGCGCTAACTACCAAAACGCGATCGCGACCTACGTCGATCGCATCCACGCTGCCGGGATGTACGCGGTCCTCGAGCTCCATGTCGTCCTGCCCGGCAAGCTCTCGGTGAAGAACGATCCCGGTCTGCGAGCGATGGTCGACAAAAAGCACGGAATTAAGTTCTGGCGCTCGGTGGCGCAGCGCTTCGGCGGCGACACCGCGACGGTCCTCGATCTCTACAACGAGCCCTACGTGGGGTGGAAGTGCCTTCGTGACGGCTGCCGGGTCAAGCGCGACGACTACATCCGCAAGCTGCCGACGTACAAGAGCGTCGGCATGCAGAAGCTCGTCGATGTCGTGCGCAAGACCGGCGCGCAGAACGTGATTCTGGTCGCCGGCACCAGCTACTCCAACGACGTCAGCCGCTGGCTCGAGTTCGCGCCGACCGATCCGCTCGGGCGCATCGCCGCCTCCTTTCACAACTACGAGCCGCCCGAGGAGGGCCACTGCCCGCTCGACTGCTGGGAAGCGACGGTCGCCCCGCTCGCAGAACAGGTTCCGGTGGTCACCGGCGAGATCGGCGACTTCTCCTCAGACGACAGCGCCTGCAACCACGACTACATCGACCAGTACATGCCCTGGGCCGACGATCACGGCGTCTCGTATCTGGCCTGGACCTGGAACTCGACGTCAGGCGGCTATCCGTGCGGCAACGGCCCTGCGCTGATCGAGGAGTACGACGGCACCCCGACCGGCTACGGCGTCGGCTTCCGCGACCACCTCCTGAGCCTGCCCTAGCGGCGCTGGCGCACTGGCAGGCGCAGGCGCAATCCGCTAACGACGGTTTCGAACGCGAAATTGGACGGGCGCGAGTACGGCGGGTCGGCGCCGAGCAACTGCAGCTCGATGCTGTGGCCCGAGACGAACTTCCACGCCGCTGGATGTAGCTGCCAGCGCGCACGACCCTGTGCGGTCGGCCGGTAGAGGCCGCGCGCGACGAGGCGCCTGGTGCCATCCGGAGCGACGTCAAAGAGCCGTGCCGCGATCTCGCTGTTCGACGGCGTGGCGCCGGAGATCTCGAGCTGAGCACGAATCGTCGGCGAGCCGATCAGCGTGAGCGGCCGCCGTCGCACCTTGCGGACGTACGACGCGGACCCATCTGGGCTGCCCGGGGCTACGACGACGCATCCGTCCCCCATGCCGGAAACCGGGTCAAGGCTTGCGCCACCGGCGGTATCGAGGCCGGTCGAGCTCACCGTCTGTGGGTTGCGATCCCGGAGGCGGACGGTGCTGCGCGCAAGGTCCGCGAAGCGCTTCGCTCGATAGCGGCGCCCACTCGGCGCGTCACGGGGACACGTTTGAGCGAACGCGGCGACGCCCGTTGGAGGCGCATTGCCCCGGTCGCGCAGGTAGTGGTCGAACCAGCGGTGAATCGACCGCAGGAGCAGTCGGCGTTGCGCCGGTTCGTTCGAGGCCCGCTGGTGACCAAAATCGCCAAGCAGGGTCGCGATCGGTAGGCGGGGATAGCGGTTGGCGGTTCGATTGATGAACCGCAGAACCTCGTCAGCCGGAAAGAGGTCGTCGGTGAAGCCCGAGGCGAGGTAGAGCGGCGGCGGTCGTCGGTCGGCGGGGACGTAGTAGGCGGAGTGAAATCGCGCGAGCGTGTCGACGATTGCGGTGGCAGAGGCGTCGTCGTATGGCTCACCTGCGCTGGTTCTCGTGACCCATGCGGTTACATCGGCCTCGGGATCGAGCCCAGTCGGCGCGAGGAAGCCCATGGGGCGGCCGGGGACGAACGGCTGGCCGGTGGGCTGGCCGGGGCCGGTCGCAAACTGCGCCGCGGCGAAGATCGCGTTCACCACCGAAGCCTTCTCTACGCCGACCGGAACCGTGGCGACTGATCGCGGTGTGATGCCGGTCGACGAGACGCGGCCGTTCGGCGCTGCTGCGCTCACGAGGTCGGTCCACGGAATCACAGGCGCCGCGGCGGCGACCCGCAGCGGTGTGCCCGCCGGGCTGCGCCAGGGGATGAGCGAGCCGTCGGGCAGCATCACCCGGTCGCGAAGCGCCGCGAGCATCAGCGACTGCCCGCCGCCGTAGCTGTCGCCCGTCACGCCGATCCGAGCCGGGTCGGCAACACCCTCGTCCACAAGCCGCCCGATCAGCTCCTGAATGTCGCGAACTTCGTAGCGCACATCCGCGAGATGTATGTAACCGTCGGCGCATCCGGCTGGGCTCGCGAGCCTCGAATCCGGCGTCCCGCACGAACCCCAGAGGCCGCGCGCCGTGAAGGCTAGAACGGCGTAGCCCTCGCGTGCCCACGTGTAGACGTTGTCCGTGTAGGCGGTCTCGTCCGGGTTCAGATACTCGTACTTCGAGTTCCCGAAGCCGTGGACCTCGACAACGAGTGGGAGCGGAGCTTCGGCCCTGTCGTTCGGCAGCGCCACGGTGGCGTCGAGGGGGACGCCGTCCCAGGTTTCGACCAGGCCCGAGCAGACCTCGACACCCTGGGCCGGTCCGCACGATTGAAGGCCGAGCGGGGCGGCCAGCGCTGGTGGCGGTGCGAGCCAAATCGCGGCGATGGCCAGGCCCGAAATCGATGTCCTGCGCAGGAGCCCGGGCACGCACGTCAGTCTCGCGCCTGAGTGATCCGTCCGCGCCGCTAAAGGCAGGCAGGGCCTCGCGCCGAAGAAGAAACAGGTGGCGGGCGTACCTACCTACAAGGGCGAGTTTGGCGAGGCTGAGGCGACTCGGCTGCTTTGGCGTGCCGGCTTCGGCCCGCGTCCCGGCGAGGCAGCGAAGCTCGCGCGTCGGCTCAAGCTCAAGGGCGCGGTCCACTCCCTGACCCGCCCGCGCGGAGCGGAGGTGCTGAAGGGGCCCGAGCCGGTCGACGACGACGGATTCCCCATCGCTCCTTTCGACGCATGGGGCCACGACCTCCTCTGGTGGCTCGACAGGATGGTCCGCACCAACCATCCGCTGGTCGAGCGCATGGCACTCATCTGGCATGACTGGTTCGCAACGGCCGATGTCAGCTCCGAGCGCCTGGGGATCGAGCAGATACAGCTTTTCGAGCAGCAGGGTCTTGGCTCCTTTCACGATCTCCTACTCGCCGTCACCGCCAACCCGGCGATGCTGGTCTGGTTGTCGGGGGTCGAGAACTCCAAGCGCTCGCCGAACGAGAACTACGGGCGCGAGCTGATGGAGCTATTCACGCTGGGTGCTTCGGACGCGTCGGGTTACCCCTATTCGGAGGACGACGTCCGCGAGCAGGCGCGGGCGCTGACCGGTTGGCGCGCGACCTGGGTCGAGGACATCGGGATGACCAACTTCCGCTTCGACGCCACCCGCCACGACGCCGGCCAGAAGACGATCTTCGGGCAGACGGGAGCCTTCAACTGGACGGACTCATGCCGGCTCTGCGTTACCCATGCCGCGCACAAGGGCTTTTTCATCGACAAGCTCTGGAGCTACTTCGTCCCGACGCCACCACCGGCCAAGACGCGCGCGGCGCTCATGGATCTGTACATCCAGCGCGACTACGCGATCCGCCCGGTGGTGGAGGCGATCCTCATGCACCCCGACTTCTACGAGGGCCCGGCGATGGTCAAGCCGCCCATCGTCTTCATCGCCGGGCTGCTGCGCGCGCGCAGGCGCGGGATCGAGACCGAGTGGGCGTGGATCGCCGATCTCGCCGGCCAGCGGCTGTTTCGCCCGCCGAACGTCGCCGGCTGGGACGACACACGGTGGCTCGACACCTCGACCTTCCGCGGACGCTGGATCGCCGCCAACGAGGTGGCCGGATACGACACGATCGACCCCGAGGCCGACTACGACGCCGACGAGACTCCGAAGCTCGCGGTCAACCGGGCCCTGCGGTTCTGGGGGGAGCCCGCAATCAGCCCGAAGACGCGCAAGTCGCTCGAGCGCTACGCCAAGGGCGTCGAGCAAGCCGCGACCGCGGACTGGCAGCAGGAAACGTTCCGTGCTCTACGCCAGAACGCGTTGCGGATGTTGATCGCCACTTCCCCCGAGATGCAGACCGCGTGAGGAGCCCCGAGACGATGAGCTGCAACCACTGCGACGAGTTCACCCGCTCACACCTCATGCGCCAGGCAGTTGCCACCGCCGGTAACGGGTTGCCGCGGATCGAACCCGGAATGCCGACGCCGGCGGGAACCGGACTGAACCGCCGCTCGTTTCTTTTGCGCTCGAGTGCCGCGATGCTGTCGGTCTACGGCGCATCCAAGCTCGGCTTCGGCGACATGCGGGAGGGCATCGCCCAGGCGGCCGGGGCGAATGACCGCGTACTCGTCTCGATCTTCCTCGACGGCGGGTGCGATTCGCTGTCGGTGCTGGCACCAACAGGCGACCCGAACTACCGCAGCCTGCGGCCGACGCTCGCACTGCCCGACGGCGTGGGGACCCCGTTCGCGGAGGACGACCGCCTGCTCTGGAATCCGGCTGCGGCGTCGTTCGATGCTCTTCACCGCGCGGGGAAGATGTCGGTGGCGCCGGCGATCGGCTACTCGAGCCCCGATCAGTCGCATTTCACATCACGCCACTACTGGGAGGTCGGCGGCCTGCAGCCGCACGAGGTCAGCGGCTGGACCGGGCGCCTTCTCGACCGCATCGGGACCCTGGACAATCCGCTGCAGGGACTGTCCCTCGACGGCTCCCTCTCGCCGGCGCTCGCGACCAAGTCGGTTCCCGTGGCCGCGATCGACGGTCCGTCCTATGACCTCTGGGCACGCGACGTGTGGGGCAAGCCCGAGGAGCTGATGTTCGGCGCGGTCGGCGAGCTCGGCCGGGGCGCGGCGGTTGGCAAGGACACCGGGCGCAAGACGGCGGGCGCTGCCGCGGCGCAGGCCATGGCGCTCAAGGCTCAGCTCGACCCGTTCTCGGGCGAGGAGATCGTCCCGCCGGTCGCCTATCCGGACACCGGCGACGAATCTGTTCGGTGAGAGCCTTTCGGCGCTCGCGGCGATGCTCGCCTCCGGGCTGCCGATCCGTTGCGCGGCGATCAGCGCCCCGGGCGGGTTCGACACCCACGACAGCCAGGCCGAGTCGTTCGACACCGATGTCAAGACCGCGGCCGACACGATCGCCGCCTTCCAAGCAGACCTCGAAGCGCGTGGTCTCGCCGACCGCGTGATCACCCTCGTGTGGTCGGAGTTCGGCCGCCGCCCTGAGGAGAACGACTCCGGCACCGACCACGGCGCCGGCGGTGCCGCGTACGTCATCGGCACTCAGGTTGCGGGCACGATGATCGGCGAGTTCCCGGGACTTGCACAACTCGACGACGACGACAACCTTCGCGCCACCTCGGATTTCCGCGGCCTCTACTGCTCGATCATCGAGCAATGGTTCGGCGAGGATGCCGGCGCCGTGATCCCTGACGCCGGTTCGTTCGCCCGGCCTGTTCTGATCGGATGAGCCGCTCTCTCGCGACGGTGGCCGCGCTCGTCGCGGCGGCGCTGCTGGCCGCCTCCAGCGCCGGCGCGAAGCCGAGCGACGAGCCCGTGCCCGACCGTGTCGGCGTGCGCGGCTCCGAGTTCGACCTGCTGCTCTCCAAGACGAAGGTCGCGCCCGGCCGAGTGATCGTCCAGTTCGTCAACTCCGGCGAGGATCCGCACGACCTGCGCCTGCAACGTCTCGATCCCGCGACCGGCTCCCAGACCGGAGCCGAGCTGGGATCCGGCGTGGTCGCCCCGAGCACGTATGACAACCTCGACCTCCGCCTGAAGAAGGCATCGCGTTACGTCCTCTGGTGCTCGCTATCCGACCATCGCGAGCTCGGGATGGAAGCGATGCTGAAGGTCGGGAAGCGGCGAGCGGCCTAGCGGTGGCGGCTGAAAAAGCATCGCTTCGCATGGCCGCTAAGGCCGGACAGTTCGATTAGCTTCGCTTTGGACGAGGCGCGGAGTAGCTGAGCAGATCGCCGGGCTGACAACCCAGGACCTCGCAAACCGCCGTCAGAGTCGAAAAGCGGATCGCGCGGGCGCGACCGTTCTTGAGGATTGACAGGTTCACGACGGTCACGTCCACGCGTTGCGCGAGCTCGGTGAGAGTCATTTCGCTCTCTTCGAGCAGCCGGTCGAGATGGACGACGATCTTGTGTTGAGAGGACTCGGCGGGCGGCATCTCAGACGGTGCCCTCGACGTCCTCGCGAAGCTGTAGCCCGTAGGCGAAAACCTCTGCGAGGATGAAGGCGCCCAAACCTCCTACCAGCGCACCCGCCGGCAAGCTGAACCCGGTGACGCCAAGGGAGCCGACCGTTTCGAGCGGTAGATCGTTGAAGAGGGCCGCTGCGAGCGCCGAGTTGAGAAGTGCGACGGCCGGAGCTCCAATCAACAGGAGGAAGCCGAGCCGACGCAGACGTTGAACGTTGGCAGCCCCGAACGGGTCGCCTGTCATGACTGAGCCGATGAAGCCTCGCGCTAGCCAGAGGCCGGCGGTGAAGAGCGCGAGAAGGGCTAAGTCCATTAGGGATCTAAGAAGCATCTGCTTCGACGTCGGGTCGCTCACCTCGAGGGTGGCCTGGGGCGATCCGTGCACCTCCGCTCCGGGCGGCAGCTGGCCTACCTCACTCGAGGGCGAATCGACCGCGTCCGGTGAAATCTCAACGGGGACCGCAAGGGTGTTGCCGTAAAGAAGCGAGTCGCCATCTCGTGCGAGGCCGACGCCGACTGAAATCACGGTCAGTCCGCTGAAGCCGATCGCTAGCACCAGCAGGAAGGTCACCAGCGCTCTGCCGCTGGTCACCGCACGGGACGCAGGCTGAGGGGTCACCGGGCACTCCTTATCGATTAACGATGTATTGAAAAACGATAGTATCGAATATCGATAAGGCAAGCCTCCGGCCGAAGAGGATGGTGCTCGGCAAAGTTGCGCTTCGCATGAGGGCGCAACGTTTCCGGACGGCCGCCGAACGTCGCGGAGTTGGTCCTATGAGCGGCGTTCAGCGACGTTCGGTGGCCGAATCGTGCCCGCGACGCCGAGGTCGATTCGGCCAGAGGATTGGAGGCGCAGCGGTGCCTGAGCAGTGACGCGGTGAGGCCAAGCGTTCAAGGTCGTACGCACTGACCACGTAAGGTGCTGCGCCGTGCCGCAGGTGTTCATCAGCTATCGCCGCCAGGACTCGAGCGGCCATACGGGGCGCCTGTTCGATCGCCTCGTCGCGGAATTCGGTGCCGATGATGTCGTCCTCGACGTCGATGACATCGAGCTCGGGCTGGATTTCGCCAGGCAAATCAGCGACTTCGTTGCCGGGTGCGACGCCCTGCTCGCGGTTATCGGCCCGAACTGGCTGACCCTGACCGGCGAGGACGGCGCCCCACGACTTGCGGACCCCGATGATTTCGTCCGCCTCGAGATCGCTGCCGCGCTTGAGCGCGACGTGCGGGTCGTGCCGGTGTTGGTCGGCGGCGCACAGATGCCTACCGCGGAGGACCTGCCCGACGAGATCAAGGGTCTGGCACTGCGCCACGGGCTGGAACTGAGCGACCAGCGCTGGGGCTACGACGTCGGGCGCCTGATCGATTCCCTGCGCCAGCTCGACGGCCCGGATGCCCCGGAGCCGCAAATCGAACGACCGGCTCCTGCGTCCTCACCGACTCGCGGACGACGCGGGGTCATTGCGGCGATTGCCGCTGTCGCTGTCGTGGCGGCCGTGATTGCCGCGGTCCTCGTTTCGGGAGGAGGGGACGGCGAGGATGTCGCCACGGAGGCGACGCTCGGGACGACAGGGGCCTTCGAACCGAGCGAGCTTTCGCTGGCCCCCGGAACCATCTTCACGGTTTCGAACGAATCGGGAGCGATCGCAACTCTCGTTCCGCTCGGGATCGACTGCAAGCCCGTGGCGTGCGAGATCTCTGAGCTCGGCCTTCCCGTGCGCGAGTTGAACTCGGGCGAGCAGGTGTCCTTTCAAATGCCGCGGGGCGCCGTGGCCGGCGACACGGATCCGCATCGCATCGACGCCTTCGGAGCCACTGCGTCGGATCAGCTCACTGAGGGCGCCGCGCCGGATGGCTCGCTGTCGCTCGCTATTCCCTAGTTCTCGCGCAGCTTGCGAAGCGCGTTAGTGGCCGCGGTCTTCGCGTTGAACGCGCCCGTAAAGGCGCGGTCGCCGATTGAGCCCGGGGCGGGGAGGACGCCGAGCTGCTGGGCCATCTGGGCGCCGTTGACGTAGGCGTTGTTCTCGGCGATAAGCCCCTCCTCGATGCGAAGCATGTCGCAGCCCTCCATGTCGAGCTTGGCGCCGGTCGGGGCGAGGCCTTGGAATCGGCCCGGACCGAGGAACGTTCCGGTGACGTGCCATCGGCAGGCGGCCTGCGCGCCACTGGCCGCGAACTCGAGGATCTCGAAGTGGTAGTCGGGGATGGCGTCGTAGAGGCCCTGGAAGTAGGCCTTGACCTCGGCAGGCCCGCGCAGTTCGGCCAGCCCGTGCAGGCGGTCGATGCCGTCGGGCTTGAACAACGCAGCGGCGGTCTCGAGGTCCTTCTGCTCGTGTGCGGCGAAGTAGGCCTTGCCGACCTGCGCGGTCGTCATCGGCTTGCTCTCTGTCGCGGCCATAGCGCGGAATCTATCCGTCGAGCGCGCCTGCAAGCGCGCTGGGATCGGTGACGGGCGCTCGACAGGCGAACCGCTCGCAGACGTAGGCCGCTGCGCCGCCTTCGACCGCGTGGCGCTCGAGCATCAGTTCCGGTGAGGTCGCACCCTCGATCCCGCCGGCGAGCACCACGTGGGGACGCAGCTCGGCGCGCACAACTGCCGCGAGCTCGGCGAGCGTCTCAGGGCCCCCGTCTCCCGGCGCGACCAATGCGACCTCTCGCACGGAGGCCTGGTCGAAGTCGATCGCGCGCAACAGGTGGGCCACTGCTGCGGGGTGGCGCGCAGCGACGCGGGCGTAGAGAGCGAACACCGACCGGGCGTGGTCGCCGTACGAGGCCTCGCCCGTCAAAGCCTCTAGTCGCAGCAGCCCGTAAGCGGCCGATGAGTTGCCGCTGGGAATCGGGTGATCGTCGAGGTCCTTGCGACGGGTGATCAGCTCCTCGTGGTCATCGGAGGTCATGAAGAAGCCACCTCGCTCGGGATCGGCAAAGCGGGCGATCATCCGGTCGGCGGTCTCGCGCGCCGCGTCGAACCACCGCTGCTCGAAGGTCGACTCATAGAGCGCGAGCAGCGCTTCGACCAGGAACGCGTGGTCCTCGAGGTAGGCGTTGAGCTTCGCCTCGCCGTCCTTCCACGTCCGCAGCAGATTGCCGTTGTCGTCGCGCATGGAATCCCAGATGAACTCGGCCGCTGAGCGCGCGGCATCCAGATAGTCGTCACGGCCGAGCACCGCGCCAGCATCGGCGAGCGCGGCGATTGCGAGGGCGTTCCAGGCCAGCAGCCGCTTGTCATCGAGCCCGGGCCAGACGCGCCTCGACCGCACCTCATAAAGCGCTCCCCGAGAGTCGTCGATGCCCGCAGGCGGCTCGGAATCGAAGCCCTGCGCCAGATACAGAATGTTCGCGCCCTCGAAGTTGCCGTCCTCGGTGACCCCGTAGTAGTCGATGACCGCCTCGGCCTCAGCGCCGAGAATCTCCCTGATCTCCGCGGCAGACCACACGTAGAACTTGCCCTCGACGCCCTCCGAGTCCGCGTCGAGCGCGGAGTAGAAGCCGCCCTCGTCGCCGCGCATCTCAGCGAGCATCCAATCGAGCGTGCGCTCGGCGGTCTGTCGCCAACGGCTGTGGCCAAGCGCTTGGTAGCCGTGCAGATAGACCCGCGCGAGCAAGGCGTTGTCGTACAGCATCTTCTCGAAGTGGGGGACGAGCCAGACCGGATCGACCGAATAGCGGGCGAAGCCGCCGCCGATCTGGTCGTTGATACCGCCCGCAGCCATCCGGTCGAGGGTGAGCTCCACAACCTCGGTGTCGCCGCGGGCCAGGAGGAACTCGAGCGCGGACGCGGGCGGGAATTTCGGTGCGGACCCGAAGCCGCCATTGCGCATGTCGGCGGTCGAGCGAAACTGCTCGACGGCGGCGTCGAGCAGGCCATCTGGAATCGGCTCTGAGGCGGGATCAATCTGGGACGAGGTGGCGAGCTGGTTGCGAATGCGCTCGGCCGCGTCGCGGATCTGGTCGCGCTGCGTGCTCCATGACTGAGTGATCGCCTCCAGCACCATCGGAAAGCTCGGCATGCCCTGGCGCTGTTCGGGCGGAAAGTAGGTGCCGGTGTAAAACGGCACGCCGTCGGGGTCGCAGAAGGCGGTCAGCGGCCAGCCACCGTGGCCGGTCATCGCCTGCACCGCTTCCATGTAGATCGCGTCGACGTCGGGTCGCTCCTCGCGATCGACCTTGATGCAGACGAAGTTCTCGTTCATCAGCGCGGCGATCTCGTCATTCTCGAAGGACTCGCGCTCCATCACGTGACACCAGTGACACGCCGAGTAGCCGATCGAGAGCAAGATCGGGCGGTCGAGCTCGCGCGCTTGTGAGAGCGCCTCGTCGCCCCACGGATACCAGTCGACCGGGTTGTCCTTGTGCTGCAGGAGGTAGGGGCTGGTCTCGTTTGCGAGGCGATTGGCCATCGCTTCGAGGCTACCCGCGATCGGGGCGCGCTCGCGCCGCTGTTGAGGCGCCTTGTTCTCAGCAATGCGCGCGCAGCGCGGCGAGCAGGAGGATCGACGCCACGGAGTAGTCGATCGCCGGCTCGGATGTGACGTAGTTGCGGCGAGCGTCCTCGTAAGCGGCGAAGGAGCTGTTGAACGGGCTCTTGGCCTTGAAGCCCTGGTCGCGGATCTGCGACAGCGGAGCGGGGCCACCCACGACGGCGCCGGCAGGCTGGCCCTTGCCGAAGACCGAGGCCCAGTGATGCGGGTTGCGTGCGGCCTTCGGCCCGTATCCGACGACGAAGCTGCGGCCGAACGGGTTGCGCCCAAGCATGTAGTCGCGTGCGCCGGCCGCAACCGCGCACCCTTGCGACGCGCCATCGGGGATCCGGGCTGCAAGCGCGGCAAGGGCACCGGTGCCGCCGTTTTGCGCGGTCGTTCCCCACGAGAAGAAGCCAGGCATGCCAAAGGCGTTCTTGCGCGCCTGGAAGACGGCGATGTCACCGTTTTCGCGCAGCAGCTCGCAGCTCAGATCGAGAGCCGGCCCGGGCGCGATCGCCGGACGACCGAGAGCGCCGCAAGCATCCGCGGCGCCGAGGGGGGCAAAGCTCTCGACCACGCCGATGGTCCCGTTGGGTTGCGAGTCGCGGTCTGCGATGAACGAGGTGTATTCGTCGAGGTAGCTGGTCTCGCCGGTCGCGCGGAAGAGCTCGAGTGCCCCGGTCGCCATCGAGTCCTGCCAATGGGTCGCGTGGTAGAAGCGGCCCGCGTAGCTTGGGTAACCGGCCTTGACCAGCGTCGGTGCAGGGTCTCCCGAGAGCTTGCCCGCGTCGTACCACTCCCGCGCGGCGGCCAGCAGCGCCGGATCCCCGGTGCGCTGAAACGCGAGCGCGAGAGCTGTCGCGGCCTTGCCTCCTAGGTCCCCTCCGATCTGTCCAGGGTTCAGCGAGTAGGCGAACCGCGTGCCGATGCCCGGCAGCTCGCCGCCATCGTCGTCGGCTGGGTCGCGGAAGCCGAGGTCGTGATCGCGCGAATCGCCAACCTGTGCCACGAAGACATCGGGGAACGGGTGCGCCGCGAGTAGCCAGCGAATCCCAACGTCGGCCTCGGCCTCCAGCGCTGGAGCGTTCGCGGGATCGAGTAGCGCCGACGCCTCGAGCACCGCCGCCGCGAACGCTGTCGTCTGGGTGAAGTGGAGCATGTCGCCGGCGTCCATCCATCCGCCGGTGATGTCGATGTGCTCGCCCGGATGGGTCGGCGCCGACGGGTGAATGGTGGCGTCGTTGAGGTGGGCCGGACCGTGCGTCGCTGACGGTTCGGATCCATCGCGATTGGCGTTGAAGTAGCCGAGAATCGATGCGACAGCGCCGTCGGAGCCGCCGTCGGTGACCACCCATGGCTTCGAGCGGAGCTTGCCGACCACGACCCGGTAGCTGCCGGGCGTCGTGATCGCCGAGAGATCGGCGGCGTAGGCCTTCCGCCACGGGGCGGGCTTGCCGGGCGCCTTAACCAGCGTCCCCTCGAGCACCGTCGCCCCGCCGGCGTCGACCACCTCGAAGCGGTCGCCCGCGAGCGAGCTCTTGCTGCCGACGATCGCCACCTTGCTCTCGTCGATCGAGCTCGGCCCGCCTACTCGGATCGCGTTCGGCGGTGCGGCCGCGGCTGCCGAGGTCAGGGTGGCTGCGAGAATCGCGGCGAGGATCGTCAGCCGTTTGATGCGCGCACCTCCCTTGCGAGTTCACCAAGAGCGGCAACCGCCTCACCGATCCCGGCCCCGGTTTCCTGCATGTAGAGCTTTGCCGCCTTGCGCTCCTCGCCCCGCTCGAGCAGCAGCCGCACCTCATCGGAGACCGGAGGCGCCTTGTGCGCCTCAACGGCCCAGTCGGTCGTCCCTGTCTGCTCGAACAGCACAGCGACCTGGCGCTCGAGCTCGGCCACTCGCGCTCGTAGTTCCTCGACCTCGTCGCTCACGCACTCAGTATGCGCGTGGCAACGCCCCGATGCGTTCCGTCCACCCGCGCAGGTTCGGACGCTCGCCGAGCGGCTGGTAGCGCTCGAGGATCACGTGGAAGAGCTCGTCGTCGGTCGGGTCGCGCTCGGCCGCGTACTTGAGGAACGGGTACGCGAGAAAGTCGCCTGCGCCCAGCGGCCCGAGGAGGTAGTCGGCGCCGTCCAAAAGGCCCTCGAAGACGTCGAGTCGCGCCTCCATCTCCGCGCCAAGTCGCTCGACCAGTGCCATGTCCGGTGAATCCTTTTCGAGCTCGGCCTCGATTGCGTTCGGCGCCGCCTTGTACACGCGCTCGAACCACTCGATGAAGATGTCGACGCCGGCGCGGTGGGAGGGCTCGGATGGAAAGAGAGGCGGATCCGGCGTGCGCTCGTCGAGGTGACGCATGATTGCGACCGAGTCGTTGATCACCTGACCTGCGTCCTCGATCACCGGAACAAGCCCCTGGCCGCTGACGGACTCGACTGGGCCGCGGTTGGAGTACTCGATCAGGATCGACTGCGCCTCGATGCCCTTGTAGGCGAGGGCGAGCCCGACACGCTCGCAGTTGGTCGACCAATCGGCTCGGTAAAGCCGTACCGACGGACCTCCCGCCACGCCTACGCGCCCGTGATGTCGCGCGCGAACGCTTCCAGCGCGTCGGCGAAAACCTGCAGGTCCTCCTCGGAGTGAGCGACCGAGATCGTCCACTCCTCCTCGACGCCGGGAGTCATGAACACGTGGTGATTCATGTGGTAGAGCCATGCCAGCGTTGAGAGCTCGCCGTCGACCTTCGTGAGGTAGTCGCGGTACTCGCGCAGCGGCTCGGCGGAGAAGACGACGCAGCCCTTCGCCCCGATGCCCTGCGTGTAACAGGGAAGCCCGTACTTCGCGATGATCTCGTCGCAGCGCCCGAGCAGCCACTCGTTGGCCGATTCGAGCTTCGTGTACGCCTCGGGGGTGAGGACCTTGGTCAGCGTCGCCTCGGCGGCCGCCATCACCAGCGGGTTGCCGTTGAAGGTTCCGTATTGGACGACGGTGTCGTCGGCGACCGCCGCGCCGAGTTCGGCGTTCATGCCGATCGCGCCGCCGGGATAGCCGCCGCAGGTCGCCTTCGCCAGCGTGACGACGTCGGGCGTGACGCCGAAGCGCTCGGTGGCGCCGCCGCGGGCGATCGTCGCGCCCGTCTTGACCTCATCGAAGATCAGAACGACGCCGTGCTGCGTGCAGAGCTCGCGGACCCGCTCGAGGTAGCCCTCAACCGGCGGGATGATGTTGATGTTCATCATCGCCGGCTCCATGATCAGGCCGGCAACCTGCCCCTCGAGCTTGTCGAGCACGCTGGCGAGCGCCTCGGCGTCGTTGAACGGGACGGCGCGGGTGAGCTCGGTCAACGCCAACGGATAGCCGGCGCCGTAGGGGACCGAAACCGGGTCGTCGCGCTCGCCGAGGGCCTCGAGCGGGGGATAGACGCTCACCATGACCGAGTCGTGGTGGCCGTGGTAGGAGCCCTCGATCTTGAGAATCACGTCGCGGCCGGTGGTGCCTCGGGCGAGGTGGACCGCGTCCATGGTCGATTCGGTGCCGGAATTGGTGAAGCGCCACTGCGGGAGGCCCCAGCGGTCGGCGAGCTCCTCGGCAACGACGATCGAGCCATCCGTCGGCGCTGCGAAATGGGTGCCCATGTCGATGCGGGCCTTTACCGCCTCTCCAATCGTCGGGTTCGCGTGGCCCACGGCCATCACGCCGAAGCCGTTGTGGAAGTCGACGTACTCGCCGCCGTCGACGTCCCAGACGCGTGCGCCCTCGCCGCGCTCGAGGTAGACCGGCCACGGCTTGTTGACCTGAAAGGAGGAGGGGACGCCGTTCGGCATCACCTTGACGCCGCGCTCATAGCGCTGCTTTGACTGCGGCGTGCGGTCGGCGAGCTTCGCCATCTCACGCTCGGTCAGCTCGGCGAGGCGCTCGCGGTCGATGTTGGCGGTCTGGGTGCTTGTCTCGAGGCTCATAGCGCCAGCGTAAAGCCCGCCGTCAGACCGCTTCGTCCAAGTCGACCGGATGCGGTTGGACGAGCAGGCGCTGCCAGACCGCGCCGAGGGTGTCGATCTCGTCGGGGCGGAGGCGCGAGAGGAAGATCCGGCGCACCGCGGCGAGGTGGTCGGGCCGGGCGGTCTCGACCAGGTCGCGACCATCGCGGGTCAGCTGTGCGTTGTACCCGCGCCCGTCGTCGCTGCAGCGTTCGCGCTCGATCAGGCCGCGGGCGACGAGCCGGTCGGCCAAGCGGGTGATCCCGCTGCGGCTCAGCAGCAGACGCTCGGCAAGCTCGCTCATCCGCATCCGACCCTCGGGCGCGTCGTTGAGGTTCATGAGGACCTCATAGGCGGTGAGCCCGAGATGGTGGTCGCGCTCGAGCTCGGCGTCGAGCTCTGCGATGAGCCGGCTATGAACCGCGAGCATGCCTTTCCAGGCGGCAAGCTCGTCGGTGCTGAGCTTGGATGATGCTTGCTGCATGACCCCGAGGGTAACAATGCTTGCCTGGTCAACTACCTGATATAGTTGCGTACGCAATTACTTCGGACGGGTATAGGAGAGGACATGAAGCTCGAGGGAATCCACCACATCACCGCGATCACAGGCGATGCTCAGCGCAACGTCGACTTCTATGCCGGGACGCTTGGACTGCGGATGGTCAAGAAGACCGTCAATCAGGACGAGCCGAGCGTCTACCACCTCTTCTATGCCGACGAGCAGGGAAGCGCGGGGTCCGACATCACCTTCTTCGAGTTCCGCGGTGCGGTCGAAGGTCGCGCCGGCGATGGCATGGTCCACCGCATCGTCTGGCGGGTCGCGTCGGATGCGGCGCTCGACTTCTGGGCGGAGCGACTTGGCGCGGGCGGCGTCGAGGCAATAAGTGAGGACGGCTCACTGCGTTTCTCCGATCCAGAGGGTCTCGACCACGAACTCGTCGTCGCCGACGTTTCGGACGCGCCGCTGATCGCTGACCATCCCGAGATTCCCGGCGAGCTCGCGCTCCAGGGCTTTCACGCGGCGCGCGCCTATGCGTCAGATCCCCAGCGCAGCGCCGGGCTTCTCTCGACCCTCGCATTCGACCAGGCCGACGATGGTTCATGGGAAGCACGCGGCGAGAGTCGCGGCGGACAGTGGTTCTACGACGAGCCTCCGGCCGAGCGCGGGATCCAGGGAGCCGGGACGGTTCACCACATCGCCTGGGCGTCATCGATGGAAGAGCACGAGGCCTGGCGCGCAAAGGCGGCCGAGGGCGGCGCGCGGCCGACGCCGGTGATCGATCGCTTCTGGTTTCGCTCGATCTACTTCCGCGAGCCGAGCGGCGTCCTCTTCGAGATCGCGACCCTCGGCCCGGGATTCGGCGTTGACGAGGACACCGAGCACCTCGGCGAGAGTCTGATCTTGCCGCCGTTCCTCGAGGAGCACCGCGAGCAGATCGAGGCGGGCCTCACGCCGGTGGTCAACCCGCGTACGGCGCAGCACGCCGACTCGTGAGCACCGACCTCGTCCATCTCCTCCGCGAGCCGGCGGGGGAGGCCGAGGGCGCGCTCGTGCTCAATCACGGCCGGGGCTCCGACGAGCACGACCTCTATGGCTTGCTGGACGAGCTCGACCCGCAGCGGCGGCTGCTCGGAATCACCACCGGGGCGCCGCTGACCAACATCCCGCCCGGGGGGCGCCACTGGTATCGCGTGCCGCGCGTCGGCTATCCCGATCCGGACACGTTTCACTCGAGCTACGCGCTGCTCACCGGCTTTCTCGACGAGCTGCTCGCCGAGCGGGGCATCGGCTGGGACCGCACGGCGATCGGCGGCTTCTCAATGGGCGCCGTGATGTCGTATTCGGTCGCGCTCGGTCCGGGCCGCCCACCGCCTGCCGCGCTGCTGCCGTTCAGCGGCTTCATCCCGACCGTCGAGGGGTGGGAGCCCGAGCTAGCCGGTCGCGAGGATCTCGGGGTCCTGATCCACCACGGACGCAACGATCCGGTGATCTCGGTGGAGTTCGCTCGGCAGGCGAAGCAGTTGCTCGAAG
>CAVVAT010000010.1:0-140592 GCA_963746215.1 uncultured Solirubrobacterales bacterium | reverse complement strand
GTGCGGGTTGTAGTAGTCGTAGACGGCATGGAACTGCGCGAACTTATCCAGTTCTATGACCGCGTTGTACCAACTGCCCTTGCCCGGTTGATGCATAGCCGGGCGAAGCAGCAGCGCAGCAAGGTTGCCGTCGTCGACAAGGCGAACATTCCGGTTGAGAGTCCCACTGGTCCGCGTAGCGATGTACCCGGTCGAGGTCATGCCACCAGCGCATGAGACCCGCAGCGTCAACACACGCCAATCCTCCGGAGCAGACCGAAAGAGCGCCCGGGCAATCCTGTCCAGCAACCCCTGTACTTCGTGGTTCATCGCGCCAACTCCTCGCCGCCTACTCCATGCGCGACGTTAGCCAGCCGCACCGACACTTTGCGATGAGGTGGTCAGCGCACTTCAGGAGTGCGCGGCGAGTTCGCGGACACTAGCCAGATAGTGACGGGTGCCAGTCAGGCAGTCTTGCCTCGTCGCGGGGGAACAAGCGCTGGTCCTCTATCAAGAGATCCGAGTCGGCTGTGCCCTCGAACGGAGGGTTGTCATAGTCGAAGACGGCATCAAGCTGCCCTGAGCTGTCGAGGGTCAGCCGCGCGTTGTACCAGGCGCCCTTGCCTTCCTGATACATCGATTCGCGAAGGTTGGCTGCGGCATCATCGCCGTCGTCGTCGAGCTCGCAGTCAGGGTCGATGCTCCCGTCAGCTCTGGTCGCGCTCACCCTGGTGGAAGTCATTCCGGCAGCCCCAGAGATCTTCAACTCCAGTTCGCGCCAACCGTCAGGCCCCGATCGAGCCAGCGAGCGGCCGACCGCGGTCAGCAGTTCCTGTGCTTCACCGATCATGAGTGGAAGCCCTCTCGCTTCGGGTTGTTGTCGATGGTGACGCGTACTACGCCGCCAGCGTGTTTGTAGCGCACACGAATCGTATCGGGGCGCTGGCTGTCGTCGCTGAACCTGAAACTTACAGACACGTCAACGCTCTCGCCTTGCTGAATCAGCCGACGCCAGTGATTCTCCAACGTCTTGTACTGGCTGAGGTTCACTGTCGTGCCATGCATCGGCAGCAGGTTCATCCTCCCGATAGGCCCTCTGAAGATGCGGGCGAAGATATGCCCGGCATGATCACCCGGAAGTTTCCCGGCCAATTTCCTCTGTGCCGTGCTGTCTCGAGGATGTCCGAGGTCTATCAGATCCAGCACCGCTTTGGCGCTGATCACGCGACCCGCGTTGTCAGTCTCGTAGTCGAACTTGCTGTCGACACGGAACTTTGCGTTGGCCGGCGGCGCCATGAGTTGTGGCAGGTGGTCCGGGTTGGATGAAGAAAGCTCGATCGGCCGTACGTCGCCTCGCGGCGCATCGATCGGCTGGGGAGGTTCGTCATTCCCGCCGCGGAGTTCGAGCTGAATCCGTGTTCTCTCGCTTTCACCGGGTCTGCCGAGTTTCGGGGCATCAGGAGAATCGCCGGCTGGAGCATCTCTTCCCTTGGCTTGCTGGCTTTGCGGGTCAGCAGTTCGTACGCCGCTGACCATTTGCCCTGCCCACTCCCGAGCCCGCTTCGGTGCGATGCTTGCGTACTGTGCTGCTTCATCGCACCGCCTAGCTGCCTCGTCCAGCTGCAACGCAGCCATTCGGCCAGCTGGGCTGTGGGACATACTGCCGACCAGTGCAGCGTTTTCGCGACATCGCTGAGCAGTTCGTTGCAGGTAGGCCACGACCCGCGGCACCTCGTCGAGGACTTCGATCAGTTCTTGTGCGACGCGCTGCAGTTCGGACGGCATCCAGGGCTAGATCTGGTCGGCATAGCTGCGGCAACCGGCCGCGGCTATGTGGAGTGCCTCGACTGCTTGCTCAAGCGACCGTCCTGCTGCCTCTAGCAGCTCCGAGATATCACGGTCAGCACCTGTCGCAGAGCCGGCGATCAGGGCTTGAACCTGGCCACCGGTCTGGCCGAACTTCTGCCGAAAGCCCGAGAGGCTGCCGGCGCCCTGCTGGGCTTCGGTCATGAGTTGGTAGAGCTGGGTCCTCAACCGTTGGATGTCTGACATATCTGCCTCACTCTCGATCGATCGTGGACAGGCCCACGCGCCGTCCCTCGCCAGGCGCATGCGGCGAGGGACGGCGGGCCTCCCCGAGGTCTCCGTCCCGAGCCTCGGAGGTGGAACGGCTGGCGAGCGCAGGGCAGTAGTCACGACGCCACGCCAGCCGGCTATCGGGTCCCTGGCTGAGCCGTCAGGGGATACAGGGGCCGGGGTGCTCAGGTAGGGAACTGCGACGGAACCGATGGAGTGTGCGGCGATCACTCCGCACGTGAAGGGCTGAGGACGACTCCCCACCGGCTCCGCCGGATCAGGGAGAGTGCGTGGCGATTACCACTCGCGCACCAGTCGCACGTTCGAACATGTCCTTGACGTTGTGCGTCATGGCGAGCGCTGCGAAGTGCAGACAGCTGGGAATCACCACGGTGGTTACCTCGTAGCGGTTGACTGCCTCGATGAGAGCTTCGAAGGCCGCCGGCGTCGTCCCGGCTTCTCTACGTAGATGGTCCCCATCGAGAACCCCTCAACCGCGCCAAACTGCTCCAGCTGGACTTTGATGTCGGCCAGTTCGCTGTCCGCCATGAGCAAGTGCTTCAGGACGTAGCCGAGGAGGAGCGGCCGCGTGTAGTCGACTTCGCTCAACGCTCCTCGTCTCGCCAGTGGCGGAACTTGGCGTTCAACCAGCATCTGGCACCACCGGTACCGCCTCGTTAGCGACCCGCAGCGACTTGAAACGGTTGCGCATACCGGCCTCGAAGCGATCAGCTTCGTCAGGGTCAGTTGTTCGTTCGGCGATCAGGTGTTCGCCGAACCAGACGCAGACGCGGCGTCGCGGTGGCCTGCTCGTGAGCGTCGCCATCATTGACCAGCTCCTTTCCTTTATTGGTAAGCGTTGGCCGGGTGTCGGAAGCAATGACCTC
Organism: uncultured Solirubrobacterales bacterium; assembly: GCA_963746215.1. Classification (GTDB taxonomy): domain Bacteria; phylum Actinomycetota; class Thermoleophilia; order Solirubrobacterales; family 70-9; genus WHSW01. The sequence goes on along the minus strand of CAVVAT010000010.1, from coordinate 137,650 downwards.
CGGCGAGCTATCCCGACTGCGATGTCAGGACCAGCCTGCGGTGGCGGCCAATTAGCCCAATGACCGTCTGTGGAACTTCCGTGGTACCTGCGCTGCGTCTGGACCGGAATCCTGCTTTGATGTCAGTCAGAGAGGGGTTCGGTGCGGAGCGTAATCACGTGGACCGGATACGAGGCGAGGGCGCTACGTCTGGCGCTGCGGTTCAGCGTGCGCGCATTCGCCGAGCACCTCGGAGTCGCGATCCGCACGGTGTCGAAATGGGAGGCTGCAGGCCTCTCGCGCCAGCCTCGGCCTGACATGCAGGCGGCATTGGACACCGTGCTTGCGCAGGCTGGCCTCGAGGCACGGGCCCGCTTCGATGCGCTTCGGACGAGTAGGAGCCTTGGAAGATCAGAGCCACAGCCACTGACACGGTGGGACAACGAATCCTGGATCGACGACCTCGATCGTGCCCGTCTCTACGCCGATCGGCAGAACTTTGTTCTCGCGTCACGTCTGATCGAGAGGTGGCTTGGACGTGCTGATCACACAGAGCTTGACGAGAGCAGCCTGTATCTCCAGGGGCGCTCTCTGGTACTGCTGGGCAACCTTCAGCGTGACCAAGGGGAGCTGGTTGGTCCCGGTTCTGCTAAGTCCGCCTACACCAGGGCGCTTGCGACATTCTCCGCTCTCAAGGCAATACCCAGGATCGGACAGACCGAACTGCTCCTCAGCGTCGTCTCCGAGATGTCGGGGGAGATCGAGCAGTCTGCACGCGCGTATCAGATGCTTGCGGATGATCATCGTCTCAACCCGCTCGATCGAGCGCGAGCGCGACTATGGATCGGGACTGCGTTGGCGAAGTCATCGCGACTCAGCGACGAGAAGGCCACGGTCGCAATCACTGCGATCGGCGACGCGATCGAGGAGTTCGAAGATCTTGACGAACCGGACGAATGGGGCGTCGCCCACCAGAAGCTCGCATTGGCCCACCTGGCGGCCGGCAGCCCAGACACTGCTCATCGCTACATGGACATCGCCGTCGCGAATAGCCGCGACGACTCTCCCCTTCAACGGGTTAAGCTCGACACCGCCCGCGCGCACATCCTGATGGCTGACAAAGCCACACGGGAGAGCGCCGTCATGCTGCTAGAGCGATCTCGTCTCCATGCGATAAAGCACAAGCTCACCCACCAAGTGGCCAGTATTGATCGCATTAGCCGCTTGGTCGATAGCAGCCAACAGAGAGCGGACCGGTGATGGTGCAGACAAGAATCAGCGAGCTCGAGCAGGACCCAACGAGTGGTCAGATTAAAGATGCCCAGCTGATCTGGAACTACCACCAGATGAATCACCAGCTCAGGCCCGTTGACGTAGGTGTCGGCCTAGGCAGCCACGACCTCGGCGTCGCAACCTTCGCAGCCGAGCTTTACCAGCAAGGACTATTTCCTACGCTTGTCTTCACGGGAGCGACCAGCCGTACGACGGCCGCTCGGTTCCCTCGAGGTGAGGCCGTCCATTACCGCGAACATGCCATCACGCTCGGCGTACCCGATTCCGATGTACTTGTCGAACCACGCGCAGCAAACACCGGCCAGAACATTGCCTTCACGCGGGACCTTCTCGCAGAACGCAGCGCATCGGTCGGGTCGGTGCTATTGATCTCCAAGCCCTACATGGAGCGCAGAGCCTTCGCCACCTGCCAGAAGGTGTGGCCACAGATTGAGGTGGTCTGTGCATCGGAACCGATCGAGTTTGCCGACTACATCAGCAGCATCGGCGACCCGGCTCTGGTTCTAGACATGCTGGTCGGCGACCTGCAACGCGTGATCGAGTACCCAGCCCTTGGGTTTGCCGTCGAGCAAGAGGTGCCAGACGATGTCCGCGCCGCCTACGAACGTCTGATCGATGCCGGCTACATCAGTCGGCTCATGGCGTGACACCGACTGCCTCACGTCTCTGCGCCATCCACCAGCCCAACCTCTTTCCGCGGTTGTCGACGCTGGCGAAGCTCTGCGCAGCAGATGTGTGGGTCGTGTTGGACGATGTTCAGTTCAACAGGCGGGACTACCAGCACCGAGCGAGACTTGGACCACGCTCCGACCCTTCTGCCCAGCAGTGGATGTCATTGTCCGTGACACTGCCGAATGGACGCAGTACTGAGATCAGGGACGTTCGCATCACGGACTCGGAGACTTGCCGGCGGAGAGTAACTCGGATGACGAGACAAATCCACGGGCGTGGCCAGCACTGGCAACCCGTCGGCGATGAGGTCGAGCACATCGTGCAACTGATGGGGGAGACAGACCACCTGGCAGAGATCGCCATCGCGTCCACGCAGTCGCTCCTAAAGCTCGCAGGCTGGAACGGAGAAGTCGTTCGAAGCAGCGACATCGCGGCACGGCCCGAGCGCTCGCTGCGACTTGTCGACCTCACACTCGCCGTCGACGCAACCGACTATCTCTGCGGTACCGGCGGCGCACGGTATCTAGACACCGAGGCATTCGACGATCAGGGTCTCGGGGTGTCGTACTTCAACCCGCCCGAGGCCAGCGCCTGGAGAGGCGCAACTCGCGTTAGCGCCATCGCTGCCCTGGCAGAAGACGGCAAATTGCCCCCTCGGGCTCCCAGAGAAGTGACCCGGCTGCCATGCTCACGAAGGTGATGTCACATCCACCTGCGCACGCAGCGTTCCAGCCTTCCTAGATGGCGACTACCCCCTGTCGACGAGGCACTGGGGCAGCGCAATCCAAGCGGAAGCGTTCGCAGGTCTTGGCGATCTGACCGCCTGCGAACGGGCGCTTGGCCAGGCTGGGGCGGTTCATGCGCTGGCAGGGGTTTCTCAGAACGATGGCTGGCTCAGATTCGAAGGTTCGCGGCTGCCAGAGGAGCGAGGCGCCTGCTACGTGGCGCTCAGGTGCCCGTAACCGGTCGAAGCGACGCGTCGAAGACGCCCTGGCCAGTATCTGTCTTCGCGCCGTCGCGTTGTGTCCTAGTCGCCCTCGCTGCGCTCGGCCTGTAGCGCCGACACCTCGACCAGCTTCTCGTCCACAGCAATGCTGCACTGAACACGGCACGGCAGACAGATTCGGGAGTAGTCGCGCGGCGGCTGCAAGGCCTCCAGTCGTATCTGGTGCCGCACCTCCGGGACCCTCCCATCCGTCAGCTCAATACAGAGATCAGCACTGTAGGCCGGGCGCCGGGCCCACCTGAGTTAGAAAGCAGAGCGTCGCCGTCTCGGACGAAGGCGACGCGGCGGCTCTGGCCACGCCACCGTGGTGGCATCACCAGACTCCGCCAGGAGCCAGCTGCTCCCACAAAGCCGGCGTCAGATCCCAGGTGCCGACGGTGAACTTGATCCGGTCCGAGTAGCCCTCGTCTGGTAGCGGGCAGGTGCGGAGCATTCTGTAGATCGCCTAGAGATGGAAGGTGTCTCGCATGATCTGGATCAGCTGGCGGGCCGCCGCCTCATCGAGCTGCAGCGACTGGCTGCTCTTGGGAGTTGACTGCCTCTCATCGGAACCGAACGTCGTGAGATGCAGATATGTCCGACCGGACTGGTCAGTGAGTGCCTGGTAGAAGCAATCAACCTCCGTCGGATGAACCCTAACGGCCTGGGTTCCGGGCTCCATTGAACGAAGACGTGCCATTTGGTGCCTCCTAGCGTCGCGGTTTGAACAGCATGGCGCATATAGCCGGCCGCAGCTGATGCACTGCAGGAACTCGCGCCGGCCTCCGCCCCCCATAAACGCGACCACCCGCTCGGCCGACGAGACGAGCCGACGTATGGGCTCGAGGTCGGAGTAACGCAGTGTGGGATTCCGATTTTGAAGTTGGCACCATGTCGGCAAGGTAGCTGGCGGCGCTGACATCCCCGAACCCAACGGGGCTAGCCGACGGAAGTCGATTCCGGCGGAGCGGGAAACGCATGTCACCGTACCGCGTCTGCGGGTCGAGCCCCGGGTCAACGACCTGCCAGACGACCGCTCCCTGATCTGTGCAGGCCATCATCTCAGGCTGGATCAGGGTCTTAGGCCGGTTCTGTCTCTTGCGGACGGCGAGGCAACGCATTGTAACGATCCGCCCGGTTGCCCCGATAGGCCCATCGGGGAGGGGGCGACGATGCGGCGCCGCGGCGGCGTGCTCGTCCAAGCGCAGTGCTCGAACGACCAAGCGGTCCGGGCACGCACATTATGGCCAGGGATCGATGTGGCGGATGCAGTGGGGGAGTGCATGAGAATAGTCAGTGTTCGGCTGAGTAACTTCCAGCTATTAGGTCCGGGGTATCGGCCACCAGGGCAGTCGTGTATGCGATGTTGGCGGGATCCGCGCGCGGCGGTCGAGCGGTGAGCGACCCCGACGTCGTCGAAACCATCAAGCTCAAACCAGACGCCGGCCTGGTCAAGAGCCTCGGCGCCAACCACACTCTTGAGTCTGCAATTGCTGACCTCGTCGACAATTGCCTCGATGCTGGAGCGACCAAGATCGCCATCCGTCTGCTAACTAAAAGCGATCGACTCGTCCAGGTCGAGGTGCTCGACAACGGCAGCGGGATGGACGCTGCAGCGGCAGACATGGCGATGACTCTCGGTCACCAGCGTGAGTATGCTGACAACGACCTCGGCCACTTTGGCATTGGTATGAAGGCCTCGTCTTTTGGGCACGCTGACGTCCTCACCGTCTGGTCGTCGAAATACGGCGCAACACCGGTTGGGCGCCGCATACGGCGTGCTGACTTCTCCAAGGACTTCTCGTGTGAGGTCCTGTCCGGGGACGCTGCGGACAACGCCGAGACACACCGCAAGCGCGTGACAGGAGCTGGCCGAGGAACGTCTGTCGTGTGGAGTGCGCTGCGCGGCACTTACCGCGGCGCCAACACCGAAGAGGCTCGCACCTGGATGGCGACTGCGGAACGTAGCCTCCGGTCGCATCTGGGCGTGACCTTCCATCGCCTCATTGCAAAGGATGTCCTCGATATCGAGATTTTGGTAGACGAGATCGAGTATGCCGACGAAGGGATTGGCACCCCCGTGAAGCCAATCGACCCCTTCGGCTACCCCAGAACCGGGCATCCCGACTATCCCAAGGTCGTCGTCGCGGAATCTGGCGGCCAGCGGATCGCGCTTCACTGCCACATCTGGCCGCCGAAGGTCGATATCCCGGGTTTCCGAATCAACGGAAGGACGGGAGATCGTTTTCAAGGCTTCTACATCTACAGGAACGACCGTCTTTTGCAAGTAGGTGGGTGGTCGGAAGTCGCAAACTCCTCGGCTCATCGGCAACTCGCCCGAGTCGTGCTTGACGAGGAGGGCGCTATTGGCTCCTTCCTCACCATGAACCCGGAGAAGGCTGGCCTGCGTTTCGAGCCGATCTTCCGGGACGCGCTGGCTCACGCAGCGGCGACGGACGGAATCACCTTCGATGCATATCTGAAAGATGCCGAGGCGTGCTATGTTAAGGGAAATCGACGAGTAAGCCAGCGGCAACCGATAATTGCCCCCGACAAGGGCTTCGCGCCAAAGTTGCGAAAGTCAATCGAGACGGAGCTGCCGTTGCTTAGATCCGACTCTCTAAGCCTGCAGTGGAAGCCTCTTCCCGAGGGTGAGTTCATCGACGTTGACTTCGGCAACAGCACGTTATGGATCAATTCCCGCTATCGCTATTTGTTTGCTCCCGAGCGGGGAAGTCTGAACGACGCGCCGATTATGAAAGCCTTGCTCTTTCTGCTGACACACAAGGTTTTCGAAGGTGCGCATCTAGGTCCGAAGGACAAGGATAACATTGCGCTGTGGCGCGCGATCCTCGGCGCGGCAGTCGAGGCCGAAGAAATCATCCGCGGTGAGTGAGGCTGGAGTGTCGAGCGTGACTGAGCATGCGGAAGACGCGCGGCACCTGTCGTTGGCTAACGTCGACTCCATGTGGGCGTCGGGACATCCGATGGTGCTGCCGATCGCGGGGACGCCTGTGTGCAAGCTGGATATCCATCCTGCCAATGGGACGGTCACCCTGATTACTGGCTTCACGCCTCCAGAACCCGACGTCTCGAAGTGGCGCAACATCAGGTTCAGGCCGGTCGTCTCCGATGAAGGAGACCTCGCTGAACTTGTGGTGTCAGTGGAAGGCAACGTGCACGGTGCATATAGCCTGCTCACCAGCGTCGCCGACCAGCTGCAACTGTTCGGAGAGCCAATCGCCGCCGCAGTCGCCATCGTCGTCGCGAAGCACCGGAACCTCTTCGCGGGGAATACCGGCCTCAGTGCCGAGAAAGAGTTAGGACTATATGGCGAGCTGCTAGTCCTCGATTACTTGATAGGAAAGCTCGGCCCGGGTCCGCGGTCGAATCCTGGCAAGGGCCGCTGTCGGAAGAGCACGACTTCGTGTTCGGCGGCATTCATCTAGAGGTAAAGACGACGTCAGGCGAGCAGCGCCGGCATATGATGCACGGGTTCACACAGTTCGTCCCGCTACGCGGTGTTCCTTTGAGTCTGATCTCAATCCAACTGACCCGCACTACTCACGACGGCGGGTTAACCCTCGGCCAGATGGTGTCACGCGTCCGAGTGAACGCGGGTGGCTATCGCCCGACGGTTGATGCAAAGCTCGAGGCGTCGGGATGGAATGACGCCGACGTGGATCTCTACACCACATGCTGGACCAAGCGGAACGAACCGCGCGCCTTCAGCGTCGATGACCGATTCCCGGCCCTGACTGCTTCACGGTTAGCTCCGGCGGTTCCCAACCTCAAGGTGGTCAGCGATCTCTCCTACCGCGTAGATCTAACTCACTTCGATCCCATCGCTTTGCCTGGAGCGTTGGCAGACCTTGTCTCTGTCGAGGGGGAGCATCCGTGACCGAGATTCAAGGTGGCACATATCCGGCATGGGGGACGCCACTCCGCAACCTTCTCCAGGGCTTCGCGGAGCAAACTCCTGGGCAGTTGTTGCCGGCGCTCGCTATGTTCGGCGGCGGTCAGGTATCGGAAGCTGAACTGGTCGCCTTCATTCAGAGCGCACCGGTTAACAACAACGCATTGATCGCGCTCCGCTTGGCCTTCGCCAAGTGGGATGCTAGCGACGGCATTGTGCTGCTCGGGGACGACGGTGCGGAAACGGGCTCGGGAACGATTGCCCGACGGCTCGCCGTTGCCAGCGCGCTGGGACTATCACCTGCGGCAGAGGAAGCAATCCGTGCCGTCATTCCGGTCCATCAGGAAGACACTGTTGTCATCAGTCGGGAGTTCGAACCCTGGTACGAGGAGGCCCGGCACCAGCGAAGCAGCCTCTACTGGGATCACTACGAGAAGTACCTGGCAGAGGTGAAGAAGTGGCCGGCGTCGTCGATCACAACGCTAGACCAAAGCACCAACTCGGTTATCGAGCGCCTCACGGATCCAACGCGCGTCGAGGTCAAGCAGACGAAGGGGCTTGTCGTCGGCTATGTACAGAGCGGCAAGACGGCCAACTTCACGGGCGTCATCGCAAAAGCGGTGGACGCTGGCTACCGCCTGATCGTCGTCATGACCGGCACGATCGAGATTCTTCGCGCTCAAACCCAGCGTCGCATCGACATGGAACTCATGGGCGTCGAAAACGTCCTTGCTGGCCAAGACCCAACAGATCCGGAGGTGGCGAAGGGGCTCGACTACCAGCAGGATGAAGACTGGCTAGCAGACAGGTTCGTCCAGCACTCCGAGCAGGCACTGAATCAACCCGGGGTGGTACGGATCCGTCGGGTGACCACCCATCACAGCGACTACAAGAGCCTCCCGCAGGGGATGTCGCAGCTTCGCTATGAGCGCCATGACAAGACGAAACCTCTGAATTCTCCGGAAAACCTTCTTCACGCGGATGCCTATGTAGTCATCGTGAAGAAGAACCCGGCGCCGCTCAAGAAGCTGATCAAGGATCTGAGGCCGCTAAAGGCCGTTCTCAAGGAGCTACCCGCGCTCATCGTCGACGATGAGTCAGATCTCGCGTCCGTCAACACCAAGGACCCGAAGAAGTCAAGCGACCGGACAACCATCAACAAGCTCATCACCGACATGTTGGCGATCGTTCCACGTGCGCAGTACGTCGGCTACACGGCGACGCCATTCGCCAACGTTTTCATCGACCCTGACGATGACAGCAACCTTTTCCCGTCGGATTTCGTTCTCTCCTTGCCCAGACCCGAGGCGTATATGGGCGTTCAGGAGTTCCACGACGTAGACCGCGACTGGGAGAACGTCGAGAAGACCGTCGCGACGTCCAACGAACTCGCCTACGCGCGCTCTATCAAGGGCGATCCGGATCACGATCCGGCCTTGCGTAGAAGGGAGCTAGGTGAGGCGCTCGATGCTTGGGTCCTGAGTGGCGCGATCAAGAAATACCGCGAGTCCGTGGACGGTACGCTCCACCGGCACCACACGATGCTGGTGCATGAGGACGTGAGCAACATGGCCCACCTCAACTCCGCCTTCGTCGTGCGCTCTCTCTGGAACAACGGCAAGTTCACATCCGGTGAAGGGCTGGCGCGGCTGCGCAAACTCTTCGACGATGACTTCCTGCCCATGATGATCGCCCGCGCCAACGGCGCATCCGTTCCGATGTGCTTCGACGACGTGAAGCACTTCGTGGGCCAGGCCGTGGCTGAGATGACGAGCGCGGGTTCGGACCCTGTCCTCATCGTGAATTCAGACAAGGCGATTCAGGATCAGCAGCAGGCGCTCGACTTCGACGCGGGGAAGGTCTGGCGGATCCTCGTCGGCGGTGCGAAGCTCAGCCGCGGTTTCACGGTCGAAGGCCTCACGGTCTCGTTCTTCCGTCGCAGGGCCGGACAGGCTGACACCCTCATGCAGGCCGGCCGCTGGTTCGGCTTCCGCGAGGGCTATCGCGACTTAGTACGTCTCTACATCCGGCGGGATGCGAGAGTCGACCTCTACGAGGCCTTCGAGGCTTTACTCCTTGACGAGGAGGCCTTCCGTGACGAGCTGGCCAAGTACGCCGGCCTTGATGAGGATGGCAAACCGATCGTCGAGCCGCGACAGATCCCGCCGTTAGTAAGTCAGCACCTGCCTTGGCTCAAGCCGACTGCACGGAACAAGATGTTCAACGCCGTCGTGAAGTCGCGAGCGTCAGTCGGTACGTTCCACCAGTTGTCCTCGATCCCACCCAGGAACGAGAAGACGAAGCACAAGGCGAACCTGGACGCGGTGATCCTTCCGTTGTTGAAGAAGGCGACCCTAGACGCGACCTTGCCGTACCAAGACGACGGAGTCCCGAAGTACCAGAAGGCCAAGGTTGGTCTCGTTGGCGCTGCCGATTTCCTGGATTACTTCGACAGGCTCAAGTGGCACGCTGACTACTCGAGCGTGATAGCGCCGCTTCGCTCGTTCATCGCCACGGCAACGGAGAACGGGCGTATCAAGGACTGGGGAATCGTCTGGCCGCAGAGGCAGACGCTCGGCCGCGTGCTCTGGATTGATGAACTGGGACAGGAAGCGCCAATCTGGAAACGCGGGCGTCGCCAAGATCCACGGATCGACTTCACTGGTGAGAACAAGCGCAACCTCCTTGGCGCAAACCCGCTACCCGAAGGCAAGGATTTCCCCGCTCTCGGGAGCAGCAGTACCCGGGGAGTGCTCGTGATTTCGTTGGTCGCCGATCAGGACGAAGTCAGCGAAGTAGCTCCGGTTGATCAGGCCGATGTTGTTGGACTCATCTCGTTGCGGGTCCCGGATGGCTCTGTGCGGAGCAAGCGAGACCTCATCCAGTACACCGTCGCTGTGTCGGACAAGGCTAACGACGTTGCGGTCGACGACCCCACCACGACAGAACGGCGGGGCCATCGTGATGCCTGACTCTGGCTTCATTGACATGCAGCCGAAGGTATGGGCGGATGCCTTTCCTTGGCTGGCCAGCCAAGCGTCGCCCGGTGATGGGGTTCTGGGTTCCTGGCGTGATGCGGCGATCGAGGAAACAGACGCCGTAGGCCGGCGTCACATGCTCGACAGTATCGTGCGCGTCGCAGTCGACCGCCTCAGTTTGTGGCCGATCGGTGAGATCCTCCCAGGCATGCCGTTAGACATTCCGATCGAGCAACTCGGCCTACCAATCCGTGCCTACAACGTCCTTTCCCGCGAGAAGAAACTGACAACTGGCGAACTGGTCGACTTGCCGCTCGAGCACCTTCTGGCCTACCGCAACGCCGGGATCGGGACCGTGACAACGATCCTTCGGAGCCTGGCCGATCTTTCGACATCGCTACCGCAAACGCTTCTTGCGAACGATGCATCCATGGTCGCCGAGCCTCCGCCTCACCCCTGGCTCGGTGATCTGATCAGAGACATCGAGGTCCTAGCCGAGTGGAACCACACAATAGGGCAGATCGATCGGGGAGTGCTCGCGCCGCTTGCACTCGGGGCACCGACAGAGGTAGTCGCAGCCCGCGATCGAGTGGTCGCCCTGTCGTCTGCTCAGATGTTGCCATCATCGGCTCCGAGCGTGGCGGATCTGCTCGAGCAGGCGATTCTTGGAATGGACGAGCGGTTTCGCACCATTCTTGCGCGGCGGTTGTTCGCCTGGAAGCCAGCGACCTTGGAGGAACTCGGCCAAGAATTCGGAGTGACCCGGGAACGTGTGCGCCAACTCGAGTCCAAAGCAAGGACGAAGCTGCACGAGTTGGTTGCGGCAGGCTCTCCAGCGGGCCAGGTCGCCGCGCTCATGCGAAGCCAGGTTCGTGGCGTTAGGCCGCTGGTGGAGGTTCTCGCCGAAGCGCCAGCTCTTGACTGTATGGTCGAGAGCATCGGCCACCCGGCTTGGCGCGTTATCGATATCCTTGACGACACCTATGAGATAGCCGCCGGTTGGTGTGCGGAGCCGAGCTTTGAGGCTGCGGAACGCGAGACAGCGATCTTTCTCGACGAGCTCGCAGACGAGTTCGGTGTCGTGAGGCTAGCGGACGTTGGCCTGGTCGGATCTGAAGAGCCGGGGACGCTGCCGTGGCTGACAGATTGGTTGACACATCTTGGTTACGAGGTCCGCAGCGGCTCTGTGTTGCTGCGCACGAACTCCGTCAATGACCTCGCGGCTGCGTTGCTCTCCATTGAGGGTGGACCGTTGACCATCGAAGTGCTCCTCGAACGGGCGAAGCGTGGATCGATCGGAAACCTTCGAAACCAACTCAATGCTGACCCTCGATTCCACAAGATCGACGTCGAGCATTGGGCTCTGGCGTCATGGGGCATGGATAGCTACAGCAACATCCGTGCTGAGATCGGCAAGCTGCTGGAGCAGGCCGGCGGCGAGGTACCACTGACCACCGTCGTCGATTCACTGGTTGAGCGGTTCGGAGTGTCAGCGGCGTCGGTCAACGTGTACGCCGGAAGCGCACCGTACGAGGTCCGGAACGGGATCGTGCGCGCCCAATCTGTCAGGATCGTCGGCGGAAAGAACCCAGCCAAGGTCCAGGGCTATTACCGCCGGGGCAACGACTGGCTGTACCGGATGACGGTCACGCACGACCACCTACGGGGGAGCGGTTGGGGAGCGTCGACTGCCGTCGCCACGATCGTTGGTATGTCTCCGGGGGAGCACGCGGTGTTGCCAACACGACTCGGATCGCAGAATTTCTCGTGGAAGAACCACCAACCTGCTTATGGCAGCATCAAGCGGTTCCTTGAAGCTGAGGATCTCGGAATCGGTGACGAGATCTTCCTCATCTTTCGCGGTGACGGGACCTTCGACGTCGAGAAGCTGCCGGATGCTCCCCAGGCGCCGCTCGCGCAGGCGCTCCGTTTGGTGGGCGCCGACCTGTCGCTCGAAGGCCAGGAAGCCACCGACGCTCTAGGTGCCGCTATCAAATACGTTCCTGGCTCGGACCTGGCCACAGTCGTGTCCGGCTACGAGGCGAGGCGCGAACAGCAGATCCCGCACCTGTTGATCGACGAAGGCCCCGAGTAGTGCCTGGATCGCAGGCGGCACCGGCGCGGATCTTGCACCAGCGGCGCCGCGGGTCTGATCCCAACGAGTCTGTTGGTGGACGCGAGCAGGTCAGGTTTCGTGACGTGTCGCTGCTGGATGCAGCGAACCGTCGGCGGTTTGCGGCAGGATGACACGTACCCAACGACCATAACCAGAAGGAAGCACATGTCCGAGACCGCGGCCCTATCCGCCGCCCTGTCTGCGGACCCGCCGGTCCTCTCCATGGTGGAGGATGCGCCGACTCGTTTCGCTAGCGTAGAGCTTTTCGCCGGGGCAGGCGGGCTCGCGCTCGGCTGCCAAGTGGCTGGCTTCGAGTCGATCGCCACGCTGGAGCGCGATCGGTGGGCCTGCGACACCGTCCGGGAGAACAAGGAACGGGGTCACCACCTGGTTGGGGATTGGAACGTCTACGAGGGAGATGTCCGGGATTTCGACTGGTCGGTAGTGACCAGGGACGTGGATCTTGTCGCCGGTGGACCCCCGTGCCAGCCGTTCTCATCTGGTGGACTCGGCAGGGCTGCGGACGATGCTCGCGACATGTTCCCGGCCACCGCAGAGATCATCGCCCGTTTGAGGCCACGAGCGTTCATCATCGAAAACGTGAGAGGGCTCACGCGGTCGGCCTTCGCTGACTATTATGCGTACATCCAGCTGCGGCTCGCGCTGCCGACCGTGCGATCGAAGCCCGGGGAACGGTGGATGGAGCACCTCCTCCGACTACGCGCCGCCATCAAACGGCGCGAGCGTTACGCCGTGAGTTATCGAGTTGTGCCAACATTGGTCAACGCCGCCGATTTTGGGGTGCCTCAGCAGCGACACCGGGTGTTCTTCGTAGGATTTCGCGGGGATCTGAACGTCGATTGGGCATTCCCAGCGGCCAGCCATTCCAGGCGCGCACTGCTGCACGCGCAGTGGGTGACCGGCAAGTACTGGGAAGAGCACGAAGTCCCGACAGGTAAGCGGCCGGAACGCCCTAACGTCCCGGAGCCTGGAGACGTATTTTGACGACGAGCCGAAGCAGCGTTGGCGTACCGTCCGTGACGCTCTCATCGGCCTGCCGAAGCCTGAACTCAGTCCATCCCGGATGGTCCTCAACCACGTCCTGCAGCCTGGCGCTCGCTCGTACGCAGGCCATACTGGCAGCCCCTTGGATATGCCAGCTAAGGCATTGAAAGCGGGCGGCCACGGTGTGCCGGGCGGCGAGAATATGCTCAGGGATGTCGACGGTGCGGTGCGGTACTTTACCGTTCGCGAGAGTGCACGTCTGCAGACCTTCCCTGATGACTACGAGCTTCACGGCTCCTGGGGGGAAGCGATGCGGCAACTCGGCAACGCGGTGCCAGTTCTGCTCGGCCAGGTTGTCGCCGAGAGCGTCCACCAAGCGTTGGCCAAGGAGAGGATCAATTCGTGACCGAAACCCGCCCCAGCAGCCTCAACTTGATTCCGTCTCCACGAATCCTGGAGATGATTGCGGAGGTCGACCTCCAACTGCATCAGTGCTTGGGCGAGTTGATCGACAACGCGCTCGACGAGTTGATCGAGGCGTCGTCCGAAGAACCGGCGCTGGAGCCACGGATCGATATCACACTGCCGACCTCCGGCAAGGCTGAGAAGTCCTCGGTGATCTCGGTCGGTGATAACGGGCGCGGGATGTCGCCGGAGCAACTAAAGGACGCGCTCAGTGCCGGCACGTCGGGAAAGCAGCGATTCGGCACCCTGGGTCTCTTCGGGATGGGCTTCAACATCGCCACCGCGCGACTAGGCGGCATTACTGAGGTCCGCACTGGAAGGCGGGGGGACGACCAGTGGGTCATCGCGACCATCGACCTTATGGTGATGCAGCGCGAGTCAACCTACGATGTTCCGCTGCGGTATGAAGACAAGGCAAGCGAGGAGCACGGCACTCTCGTCACGGTAACGAAGCTCCGCGAGGACATGGTGACGCGACTGAAGTACACCCGCGCCATCAAGGAAACTACGGGACACCTGGGCCGTATCTACACCTACATGCTGCGTGGTCCTCACGGCGGGCACACAGGTGCCGAACTGATGGGCGGCGCAAACCAGCGGCTGTATGTGAACAACCGGACGGTCCGCGCTCACCTGCCCTGCATCTGGGATCCGAGCCGCTCTGTCACTTACAAAGGCGCTGAGGTGCCCGCCGCCACCAAGATCGACGTCCCGCTCACCAACGCGTACGCCTGTATGAACTGTGGCCGCTGGTACAGCACGGCCTACGAGCAGTGCGTCGACTGCGAGAGCATCGACATCACGGAGCGCGAGCGCCGGATCTGGGGGTGGCTCGGCATCCAACGCTACGCCGACAAGTCGGACTTCGGCCTTACATTCCTGCGACACGGTCGCGCGATCACATACCAGGATAAGTCGCTGTTCGACTGGGAGACGCCCGATGGCGACTTCGAGCTGGAATATCCGATCGAGCTTGGGATGGGCCGGATCGTTGGCGAGATCCATCTAGACCATGCGCCCGTCAACGTCCGCAAGAACAATTTCGACACATCGTCCAGCGAATGGCGGTTCATGGTCGAGAAGGTCCGAGGCTCGAACCCCTGCGGCCGCAGATCGCGATGCGTCTCGTCGGGCGTGAGAACACGTCGCCGATGAGTCGATTCTTCAATGCTTACCGCGAGAACAAGCCCGGTCTCCGCTACCTCATCCCCGGTAACGGCACTTCTTCGATCCATGAGACTGTCAAGTCCTGGGGAGTAAAGTTCCGCAATGGCGACCCGAGTTCGAGACCGACGAGACCTGGTACCAGGCGGCGATGGATCACGACCAGATTAAGAACGGACCGCCGCCTGAGCCGAAGCCGCCCACGGACGAGGACGACTGGCTAGAGAAGGAGGGCCTATCCCACCTCGGCAAGGATGGGGACGAAGCCGAGGACATGCCCAGCTCGGACGAGCCCGACGCTCCAGAGCCGGTCAAGCCCGAGACCGAGGGTGAACGCTTCGCTCGCTACCGAGCCGCTGCGACTCTGCTGCCCGACACGGACCGAGAGGTCCGCATTGGAACCGCCCAGCCGGTGCTCCGTGTCTATGTCACATCCGGCGTCGACTTGAAGAAGGACGATCGCAAGCAGCCGTACGCGATCCGGATCGTCGCGGGTGAGATCGAAGTATATGTAGATGCGGGCGCGGCGCTGGTTGCGCAGTACGGATGGTCACCGATGAACGTCGCGCTGGTATGTGCCGCGCCTCGATTGAAGGACGTCTACTCTTTCGACGGATCGATCGACCAACTCGTGACCTCAATCCTCGAACAGTTTCCCGATCGCCGGGTCGACACGGCGGCAGTTCGAGCGAGAGCTGAGGCGCTACTCGATAACATGCGGGAGCGCCTCGCAGAGCTGGCGCCGAAGGACTCGGCCGCCTTGTGGAACTCCCTATCCGGCGACTCAAGGCGAGCCGCAGAAACCATCGCCGTCAGCATCGCGCCGGTGTCGACTGGTCCGGCGCCATCACTAGTGGCGAATTCGCGCGGTACCTGAGTGCAGCCGGCATCCACGACCTGGTAACCAGTAGCCCCGCGCTCGTCTTGGACGGAGCGCTCTTCCGCAGTACCTACGAGGCTTTGGGGGAGGATACTCAGGCCGACCAGGTCGCGCGCGTCGGAGCGCTTCTTGTCGACTTGCAAAGAATGGTTACAGGTCCGCAGACGCACAAGACACTCGAACTTTCTCGGCTGTTACTGACGGCCGATCTGCTCGACGCCGAGATCGTTTCGGTATGACGGTGTCATTCCTGGACCCGACCTTTCTGGTCGAGGAAGGGCCGAAGGGTTTCACACGGCAACTGGAACGGCTTCTCACCCTGATTGCCTTCACCGACGTGGTTAACGTCGATGGCCCTGGGGACAAGGGTGCCGACGTGATCGGTCGGCTGAAGGGCGAGGACTGGGTCTTTCAAGCGAAGTGGAAGAAGTCGGGAAATGTCGACTTCGACGCGGTGGACGAGGCGCACAGCGCGATGCGGCACTACCACATCCATCGCGGGGTGGTTGTAACCAACCGGCACTTTACGCAAAAAGCAAAGGACCGCGCGCGGGCGCTGAGTGAGGTCGGCATCAACGTCACCTTGTGGGATGGCGACAGTCTGTCCACCATCTACGAAAGGGCTCCGGAGCGTGTCAAGCCCTTCGATTTGCACAAGTACCAGGACCGCGCGGTCGAGGCGTCCTGGGCAGCGCTAACCGAGTCCGGGGAGGCTCTGGTGTATCTGGCGACCGGCCTGGGAAAGACTGTCATCGCCGGTCGGGTACTCAGGATGTTCCTGCTAGCGAACCCAGAGGCGCAGGTGCTGGTAACGGCTCACATGATCGACCTCGTAGAACAACTCGAGCGTGCGATGTGGCGTGACATCCCGAAGAACGTCCCGACGCGACTCCTGCACGGCTCATCGAAACCGAACTCCTTGCCCGGCGTGACGTTTGGCGTCGCCCAGTCTTCGAGGAGCCGTTCCCCGACGACCCGCTCGGCGCCACGCTGCGCATTGCCGCGTTCGCCCTGGTGATCGGGGCCGCGGCGCTGACTCCGGCGCCGGTGAGCGCAGCCGAGCACATCGAGCTGCGCGAGGCGCGCGCGGGCTAACCCTCGACGCTCAGCGGCACGTCCTCTGGGCCCTGCCCGCGGTACGTGTCGCGGAAGGCACGAATCGCGTCGAGCGTCGCAGCTCCCTCGTAGCGGTCGCAGCCGAGGAGTTGGGTCCAGGCGGTCGCGGCAACGGAGTAGGTCATCTCCGGGTTCGGGAATAGGAGCATCCCGGGCGGGCTCTCGTCGAAGACGCCCTTGAGCGCAAGCTGGTCGCGCTCGGCGACATCCGGCGAGTACTGAATCTCGACCCGGCCGTGCTCAAGGGAGTGGACGAAGCGGACCGGCTCGGGAAACTCGGCGTAGGCGCCGTCGGCCTGCTGAAGTGGCGGGCCGATGTGGTCGCCCGAGGTCGGCGGGTTGGTCTCGTAGGCGGGCACAGGATCCGTGGGCTCGAGGTGCGCCGCCCCCTCGTCGGGGAGGTCGAGTCGCAACTCGCAGCCGGCCGTTTCAGCCGCCGCGGCCAGATCGCCCTCGGCCACCGCGGGCGGAGGCGTGCCGGCGCGCGCGTCCGGCTCGACGTCGTTGGTCGAGCCGGTTTGGGGCTGGATGTGCGCGTTCGGCGGAAACTCGCTGTCGTCGGCCGAGCCCCCCTCCCCACCCCCGACGATCACGACCACGATTCCGGCGATCAGAGCGAATGCCAGGACGCCCGCGGCGACGTAGCCGAACAGCAGCCGCCGCCGGGTTTCGCGGGCAGCGGCCTCCTCAGCAAGCAGCCGCTCGGCTCGCAGGCGCTCTCTGTCGATCTCCGTCATCGGTCGGGCAGATCTTCGCGTACTCCTCGTAGCGCCAGAGCATCACGCCGAGCATCGCCGGAACCATCACCACGTGCTGGACGCCGAGGGCGGCGGCGGCATCGAAAGCGCCAACCGCCGCCAGTACTGCCGCGATCGCGGTCGGGGTCGCCATGGACAGGGCCATCTCGACGTTCTGCGCCCGTGTGTGTCCGCGATAGGCCATCCAGGCGACCATCGGCAGGACCATGCTCACGCCCATGAACGACACGCGTAGCTCGGCTGAGTAGTCCGAGAACTCGCGGCCGGCGGCGGAGAGCGCCAGCGCTGCTAGCCCCGCGAAGACTCCCATTCCGATGAACATCACCGCCACCATCTCGGCGAAATGGCGAGCGAACTTTGACTTGGAAGTACTCATATCTCCTCCTCGGTTGACGCGAGGAGAATATACCCTCTAGGGGTATAGCGTATGTGCCACCGGTCACTCACCGATCTCGGCAATCACGAGGCGATAGCCGAGGTCGAGGTGGGCGAAGACTGAGCCGAACTGGGGGCCGATCCGAGCATGCGATTCATCAGGAAGCATCGCTGCTCGTACAAACGGGTCTTTCTCGCCGATCAAGAGTTGCTCCGAGTCGGTCCCCGGGGAACCGCAGTAGTCCGGGGAGGAGACGAAAGGGACCATATTGGGACCACGGATCGCGCCTGCGTCGGCCGGCTCAGCCCCGCGACGCGGTAGCGGATGTGAGTCGCCTCCGGCGTGTCGATCACCCGAACGATCTCCAGCTCCATCTCCGACGGCAAGACGTCGAACAGTCGACGGCCACGACCGAGCAGCACAGGGATGTGATGGACCTGCAACTCGTCCAGCACCCCGGCCTCGAGTGCCCGCTGGGCCGTGTACGCGCCGCGCACCTGCACGTCGCGGTCCCCGGCGGCGGCCTTCGCCTGGTTCATCGCGCTCTCGATCCCGTCGGTCACGTATGTCACCAACGGATAGCCCCAGCGGGCGGCCGGACCGGGCGGCCGGTGGCTGGGCACGAAGATCGGGGCACCGCCATGATCACCGCCCCAGTGATCCATGAGCTCGGCCGTCCGACGTCCGGCGAGGACCGCGCCGGCGGCGTTCCATTCGTCCTGGAACTGCTGGCTAGGCGCGGACGCCTCACCGGACTCCCCGTCCGCATCGGCCCACTTGTGCAGTCGCTCGCCATCCTCGCCACCGAGAAAATCGTTGGGGTCGGCGATGTACCCGTCGAGGGACATCGACATGTCGAGTATTGAAATCGACACTTCTGCCTCCTGTAGTTCGATTGCTAGTGGAGCGACCGGTGGGACACCGGGCACACTCAGGCCTTGAAGGCCTCGGCCTCCCGGGTGCGAAAGACCGCGCTGACCGCCTCGACGATCTCGGGCGCGGCCTTCTCCGGCGAGCCTCCGTCGAAGGGGGGATCCGGGTCGTACTCGATGCCGAGCTGCACGGCCTGGGCGACCTCGTCTCCGTGCATCAGCTGCACCAGCTGCAGAGCCATGTCGATCCCCGATGAGACGCCCGCGGCGGTGAGGATCTTGTCGTGCTGCACGACGCGATCGTCGACCACTCGTGCGCCCAGGGACTCAAGTCGTTCTCGCGCGAGCCAGTAGGTCGTCGCCGGGGCGCCGTCGAGCAGGCCCGCTGCGGCAAGCAGCAACGAGCCGGTGCAGACGGAGGTCGTCCAGGTGGTCGTCTCATGCACGCGGCGGAGCCACGACAGGATCGGTTCGTGCTCCAGCAGCCGGCGGGTTCCAAGCCCCCCGGGCACCACTACGACATCAGGTGCTTGGACCTCCTCAAGGCCACGGTCGGCGACGATCGCAAGCGCGTCGCGGTCGCTGCGAACGGGGCCGGGGTGCTCGGCCACGAGCACCGACTTCGCCCCGGGCACGGCGGCGAGCACCTCGTATGGCCCGGCGACGTCGAGGGCCGTGAACCGGTCGTAGAGCAGGTAGGCCGTCAGCATCAGCCTTCGACCCTAGGGCGGACCTCGCCCGAGCACCATCCCAGAATCCTGTGGTCATCGGGCGTGCGCAGCATGGTCGTCAGAGGAGGTTGACGAGCACCTCGCCACCCGCGGTGGCCAGGGCTTCCCACTAGGGACGACATCTTGCTAACCGCCGATCAGCCCGAGTTGGAGCGCCTGGCCGAGGTCGTCGCGGACTGACCAGTGCTCGATCACCTTCTCGTCCTCGAGCCGCCAGATGTGGATGTGCTCGACGGCGAACTCCTCACCGGTCGGAGCCTTGCCGAGGAACTCGCCGAGGTGTCGCCCATGCATGGTGACCCTGGCCACCACCTTGTCACCTTCGCAGACCTCGTCCTCGATCTCGGCCCGCATCGGGCCCCAGAGCCCGCGCAGCCAGCTCACGGTCTCCTTCAGGCCGTCAGGCCCCTGCGGGTTGCTAGGGGGCGCTTCGTGATTGACGAAGTCCGGATGGATCAACTCATCGGCGGCCTCAAGATTTCCCTTGTCAAAGAGCTGCTCGAGTACGCGACGTGTGATCAGCTTGTTCTGCTCGGCCACCTGGATCACTCCCAGATTGCTGGCTGATGAACGTGCGGCGGGTGTCACTCATCCACCGCACTTTGGTAGGAGAGGATCACGATCCCGTCGCCGGCCGCCTTCGACTCGGTCAGGTGCCAGCGGCGCTTGTCGCTCATCTCTCCGAACAGGCGTTTGCCCGTGCCGAGAACCACTGGGTAGAGCATCAGCCGCAGTTCGTCGACGAGATCGTGCTCGAAGAGCTCCTGCGCAACCTGCGCGCTGCCGTGCACGACGATGTCGCCGCCGAGATCCTCCCTCAACCTGCGGGTCTCGGCGACCAGATCGTCCCCGAGCAGCGTCGCGTTGTTCCACTCCAGCGGCTCCCGGAGGGTCGAGGAGACGATGTACTTCGGCATTGAGTTGAGCTTGTCAGCGACTTCCCCCTCCATCGTCGGCCACGCCTTCGCGAACTCCTCGTAGGTGATCCGCCCAAGCAGCAGCGCCTCAGAAGCAAGGGTCTCCTCGTCCTTGAACCGCTGACCCTCGGGACCGCGGTTGAACTCCATCGCCCAGTTGACGTGGCGGAAATCCTCGGTCCCGCCTGGAGCCTCGATCACCCCGTCGAGCGAGATGTATTCGGTTACGACGATGCTTCCCATGTGTGTTCCCTTCTTTGTGATCGGCTCGGGCAGGTCGAGTTCCTTGATGAACTGACGCACGGCCCACGGTGCTGCACGGTGGCTCGATTGTCCACCCCAGATTCCTGGGTTATTCGGCCGTCAGTTCGTGGACGCCGAGCATCGGCGTCGACCGCGTCGAGCTCGACTTTTGCCGTCGCTACCCCGTCTCGCAGATCCTCGACGGACGCGAGTGTGGACCGGACACTCGAGCGAGGGCTGGACGCGGACGCCAATCCGCTCGTATAGGCCACCACGCCGTTCTGCGACACGCGTCGCTCCAGCTCACGTTCACGGATTGAGTGGCGCGCGCGGCGGTGCTGTTGCTGCGCGAGTTCTGGCCTTCCACGAACATCCTTGTGGTTTGTTACCTACTGCCTCATTGCTTGTTTGAGTAGTAGACCTCGCCGAAGGGGAATTCCTCGGCGAGCCAGTGCTGGAGTCCGGCATAGAGTTTCTCGTAATAGCCCCGCGCATAAGCGTCGGGCGTCACCCACCAGCTCACGTCAACGTCGTAATGGAGAAGGTCCTCGGTCAACTCGGTGCGCCGACCCATCGGGTAGAGATAACAACAGCCCAGATACCCGCCGCCCGCCTCGTACACGGCGTAGGTGAATGAGGTGCCGTCCCGGAACTCAAGCTCGTGCCAGACGAGATCGACGTAATTGAACTCCTCGGTGACCGGCTCTGCCGGCCAGCCACCGCCCCGCGTGGCCCGGATCAGATCGATGCTCGCGTTGATGCCGCGCACGTCCTCCCGTAGGTCGGACCGCGATATCGCGGTGGCCACGAGGTCCTCGTAGGTCAGCCTCGTGGGCGCCGTAAACCCCGGCGGCAGGCCGAGCTTCTTAATGAAGTTCGCGTAGCGCATGACTAGGCGCTCGTCGTGACCTCGGGGCTCGATAACCATCTCTAAAGGCCCGGTTTGATAACCATGTCGAGGGTGGCCGCGATCAGGAGGAGGACGATCGCGAAGGTTCCCCACAACCAGCGGCCAAGGAGCCGCGCGGCCTCGTCATGCGCGCCGCGGGTTACAGCTCGCTCCATCGCGATTCCCGCTCTGCTCTGATGGACGACGCCGATCAGCAATGCGGCCGCGAATAGCGCGAGGCCGATTTGTAACCAACCCTGCCCGAACTCCCAGCCGTCGCTGTCTGCGACCATGGCGACCCCGAAGGCAACCAGCGCCACGGGCGCAGGGGCCAGCGTCACCAGCCCGATCGCGCGAAGATCGCCGACGAATCGAGCGATGGCATCGGGATCGTCGTCGCGGGAGACACGTACGGCCAGGGAGGCGAACACAACTACGCCCCCGACCCAGACCATTCCCGCGAGGATGTGACCAACGAGAAGCCAGTCGTAGAGGGCCGCGCCGACTGTCATGCGGTGGTCCCTGAGCCGTCGAGAGTGTGTCTCTCGCGGAGGAAGGCGTGCTGGCGCTGATGCCATTGGTTCGCCGACGAAACGAGTCGGGTCAGTCCAAGCGAGCCGTGCACGTGACCCGGCCAACGTATGGCTGTCGCCGAACCTCCCGCCTCCGCAAGCCGCCCTGCGTAACGCTCGCCGTCGTCGCGCAACAAGTCGTACTCAGCCGTGGCGATAAGCGCCGCTGGCAGACCGGCGAGGTCCGCAGCCAGCAAAGGCGAGGCGTACGGCTCTTCACGCACATCAGCCTCGCAGTAGTTCCCCACCTCGAATTCGAGTCGTTCGCGCGTGAGCATGTAGCCCTCGGCGAACTCGTCGATCGATGCTTCGGACATCGTCAGATCGAGCATCGGAACTTCCAGGCACTGAGCGATCAAGCTCGGGCCGCCGCGGTCCCGCGCCATCAGGGTCGTGGCGGCGACAAGGTTCGCTCCCGAGGACACCCCCCCGACCGAGATCCGATCGTCGTCGATCTCCAGGTCCTCGGCATTGTCCGCAAGCCAGCAAAGGGACGCGTAGCAGTCCTCGGCGGGGACGGGGTATTGGTGTTCCGGCGCCCAGCGATGGTCGACCGAGGCGACGGCGCACCCGACCTCGTGGACGATCCGGCTGCAGGCCGTGTCGCTTTGGTCGATGGTGCCCATCCACCATCCACCGCCGTGCACGAAGAGATGGCAGCCAACCCGCCCTTCGTCCTGCGGTCGATAGATCCGTACGACGATCTCACCACCGCTGACGGGCACGGCGTAGTCGGCGAAGGACGCGAGGGTCACGGGCGCGACCATGTGAGTCTGCTGAGCGTCGATGCCGGCATGGACGTGCGCCCGACGTTGGCTAATCGGAACCGACGGGTCGGGTGGGGCCGCGCCACGGATGCGCGCTAAGAGCGGCTCGAGTTCGGGCAGGACTGTCACACCCGACCCACCCAGACCGGCTCGTAGGTGAGCACCGCAATCCCCGGGCCGACCGCTTTCGAGTCGACCAGGCGCAGTGGCTTCTTGTCGGGGTGCTCACCTCCCCCGGGACCCTCGATCACTCCGTCCAGCGAGACGTACTCGGTTACAACGATTCTTCCCATTGCAGCCTCCTTCCGTTTCCTTGCTCATCGCTTCTTTCAAAATGGCGGTCCGGGAGTCGTTGAGCCGGATCACCCTCAACCCCAAGATCCAGTCATGCGCTCAGTGTGTCCCAGCGTCGCTCGCTGCCAATCCCAGAAACCTGGGTTTCGAAGCCGTCGGACCACCGCTCAGCAAATGGGCACGGGGCCATTACGGTCCCAACCTGCGTCCGCGCAAGACGAGTGCCCAGGCAAGGACGCCGAAGGCCACCGTCGATGCCAGCGTCCGGACGATGCCCCAGGCGACCCAGGGGGTCACGAAGTCGTCGCGCACAACACCCAGATTCTCGATGCCGTCGAGGTCACCCGCCCGCTTCAGCTCTTCATTGAGCGGGAAGTGGATGACGAAGGTGATTACGGCCGTCACCGTATAGAGGGCGAGGCCGGCGGCGATCCAGCCTGCCTCCTTGGCCGAGCCGGAGCGACGCGCCTGAAGGAGGGCGATCAGGGCGAGGGCCCCAGCAGCAAGGAAGGTCAGTGGGAACACCGGATTGTCGATCATCCGCTGCATTGCATCGACAAGCGTGCGGTCGTCGGCCGCGGTCAGGCCCGGCATGACGGCCGTCGAGAAGGTGAAGAAGAGCCCCGCGAACAGGCCCATTGCGATCACGGCCGCGCCGAGCACCATGTCCACGTTGCGTTGCGCTGGGCGCCCGTCGCGCCGTCCACGAGAGGGCGGTTCTTCAGCTTGTCGCGCGTCGCCACCGTACCCCCTCTCTCGGTCTCCGCGGGCGGGCTCGGGGGTTGTGATCCTGCTGGTCAAGTTGGCCTCCTTTCGCCCCGTGGGCAGCGCCGCGACCCTGTGGTATCGCGGACGCGCAGTCTTTCAGGTGCTCGATGCGGCCAGTCGGGCACGGGGCGCTCGCGGTCGCTGTGGACCGTCTCGACGCTGCAGCCGTCCGGGTCGAGTAGGAAGCGTCGTCCGGGTGACCGGCGTCGACCCCCGCCTGCCAGAAGGCGTCGACGGCCGCGCGGTCCGGCGCGCGGAAGCCGACGTGGAGGCCGCGGGTCACAGCGTGATCGCGGTCCGTCAGGCCGATGGCCCAGTCCTCCCATTCGACCAACTCGGTGTCCGCGTGGCTCGGCTCAACGGCGAGCACGGAGAGCACGGTGCAGTGAACTGCCCGGACGCGCGAGGTCGGGCACAGCGATCCGCTACGTGGTCGAACATCGCTTAACCAGCGCCCCCAGCTCGACGCAGCGCGTCGTGAATCGATCGGCCCACAAGGGCGCCGTCTCCCACGGCCGAGGCCACCCGCTTGACCGAGCCACTTCGCACATCTCCGACCGCAAAGATGTCCGGTCGAGTGGTCTCGAGGAGTAAGGGCTGCCAATCATCGCCGTTTCGATGGTCGGCAAAGCTCTGATGGCGCTGCGCGTCGTCGCCGGTGACGATGAATCTCTTGTCGTCGAGACCGACCAGGCCCTCGAGGTCCTCGGTGCGCGGGACGGCACCTATCATGGCGAACACGCCAGTAGCGCTCAGGCGATGCTCCCCCTGGTCGCGGCGGGCGACCGTGACCGCCTCCAGCTCCTCGCCTCCGTGAAGCGCCGTCACCTCGGATCCCTCCCACGTCTCAACATTCCCGGCTGCTTCGATGCGATCGATGAGGTAGCGAGAAACGGTTTCCGCCAACGACCGCCTTACGACCAGATAGACGCGACGCGCATATGAGGCCAGGCTAACCACAGCCTGTCCGGCCGAGTTGCCGCCACCGACCACGACTACGTCTTCGCCCGAGGCTTGGCGCGCCTCCATGTGAGTGGCCGCGTAGAAGAGACCGCGACCCTCGAATCGCTCGGCTCCATCTGCCGGCAAGCGGCGATAGTCGACTCCGACGGCCAGGACGACGAAACGCGCGCGCACCTGCTGACCATCGGCCAGCGCAAGCAGCCGTGGACCCTGGATCCCGGACGCTGAGATGCGGCAGCCGCCGTGGGCGCTGGAGA
Source organism: uncultured Solirubrobacterales bacterium (assembly GCA_963746215.1). GTDB lineage: Bacteria > Actinomycetota > Thermoleophilia > Solirubrobacterales > 70-9 > WHSW01. Next base: position 112,674 of record CAVVAT010000010.1, on the reverse strand, counting down.
TAATGGCGCCGAACTTCCGCGCCTGCAGCGTCGCCCGCTGAGTTAGCTCGGACCCGGAGAGACCGGTTGGAAAGCCGAGGTAGTTCTCGATCCGGGCGCTGGTTCCCGCTTGTCCGCCCGGGGCGAAACGCTCGATGACCAGCGTGGCGAGACCCTCCGACGCGGCGTAGACAGCCGAGGCCAATCCCGCAGGGCCCGCCCCGAGCACCACGACGTCGAAGGTCGTTTGATCGACCTTGGCGCGCAAGCCGAGCTCGTCAGCGACGTCGGTGACGGTCGGGCGCCGAAGTACGTTGTGGGTGCGGACGAGGACCGGACACTCGCCTCGGCCAATTCCCAGCCGGTCGAGTAGCGCCTTGCTCTCCTCGTCCGTGTCGATGTCATGCCAGCTGAAGGGGACCAGGTTGCGTTCGAGCAACTCCCGGATGGCGAAGGCATCGCCCGATGAGCGTCTGCCTATCAGCCGTTCGAAGCCGTAGCCCTGACCTCGCAGCCACTCGCGACGCACCACCATGGTTCGAAGAAGAAGGTCGCCGAGATCGGTGGAGCCTGCAACCAGATTCCGCAATGCGTCAGGGGACAGCTCCAGCAGCGAGGTTTCCGCGGCGACGACGCCCCGTGCCAGCGTCGGCTCGCCAGTGAACATCGAGGTGTCGCCGATGAACGTCCCCGCCTGACATTGAGCGAAGTAACGATCGCCATCGGGTTGGCGGTCGATGACGTCGACAGCCCCCGACAGGACGACCCAGAAGGGCGTCTCGCGCTGGCCCTGCGCAAAGAGGATTTTCCCGGGTGAAAGCGACACCCTCTCTGCACGTTCCGCCAGCTGCTCAATCTGGGCTTTGTTGAGGCGCGGGAACAGCGTCGGATCGCTGGGATCCAGGAAACCGCCGACCGGGATCGGTGGGTGTATTCGGTCATGATCGCAAGGTCGAGGTCGCTCCGAAAGCCCGTGTCCCTGTGGGCGGCATTTGTCTCCCTTCGTGCCAGCGGGCCACGCCCGCCCTCAACGCGGGCTCGGGGATGGATCGGACCACAGCTCTTGAGCGACCGTCAGCCAGCCTCAGAGCAGGCCGGCTCGCCGCTCGCCCGGGGACCGGCGCCACGCGGCGCGTCAGCTTTCATCCCCGCCGCGGCACGCTCCTCGGACTGGATCACCAGCGCGGCGACGGCAATCGCCGCGAGCACCAGCGCCGCGCCGATCAGGAACGCCAGGTGATAGCCGCCGGTGAGCGCCGACGCGGTCGCCTCCCCGTCCGCGATTAGGTTGTCGCTGCGGGTCGCCGAAAGCGTGGCAAGCACCGCAAGCCCGATCGCGCCGCCGACCTGCGCCGAGGTGTTGACGAGACCCGAGGCGAGCCCCGCGTCCGCCTGCGTGGCGCCCGACATCGCCAAGCTCATCAGGGCCGGGAAGCAGACGCCGATCCCGAACCCGAGCAGGATCATCACCGGCAGCAAGTGCTCGACGTAAGCGCCGTCGACCGGCGCACGCGCGAACAGCGCCAGCGAGATCCCCACCAGCACCATGCCCGTGACGAGCGCGCGGCGAGCGCCGAATCGCATGATCAGCGGCTCCGCGTAGCGAATCGAAAGCGTGCCCATGATCAGCGTCGCGGGCAAAAACGCGAGTCCGATCTCGAGCGGGTCGTAGCCGAGCACCTGCTCCATGTAGAGCGAACCCATGAAGAAGGTTGCGAACATGCCGGCCACCAGCAGTGCCTCGGCGACGTTGGCGCCGGTGACGTTGCGCGAGCGAAAGATCCGAAGCGGCATGATTGGGTGTGCTGCGCGTGCCTCGCGCAGGATGAACCCGACCAGCAGCGCCAGTGAGACGGCGCCGAGGCCGAGTGTCTGCGGATCGCCCCAGCCCTGCTCGGCGGCCGGCTTGACGATCGTGTACACGCCGAGCATCAGCGAAGTGGTGATCAGCAACGCGCCCGGCGTGTCGGCGCCCTTGTCGAGACCGATACCCTGGTCGCGCTCGATGAGGCGCGTCGCCAGGTACGCGGTCAGGATCGCGATCGGCACATTGATGAAAAAGATCCAGTGCCAGTTGATCGCCTCGGTGAGGACGCCCCCGGCGAGCAGGCCGATCGTGCCGCCGGCCGAGGCCACGAAGGCATAAACCCCGATCGCCTTCGCCTGCTCGCGCGGCTCCGGGAACATGGTCACGATCATGCCCAGGATCACAGCCGAGCTCATCGCCCCGCCGATCCCCTGGACGAAGCGGCCGGCGACCAGCATGCCCTGGGTCTGGGCCAGGCCGCAGGTGACGGATGCGATCGTGAACAGCGCCAGTCCGGCCAGGAACACGTTCTTGCGGCCGATCAGGTCGCCGAAGCGCCCGGCCAGCAGCAGCAGCCCGCCGAAAGTGATGAGGTAGGCGTTGACGACCCAGGCGAGGCTCGACTGCGAGAAGCCGAGGTCGTCCTTGATCGAGGGCAGCGCCACGTTGACGACGGTGACGTCGAGGACGATCATCAGCATCCCCGCGCACAGCACGTAGAGCGCGACCCAGCGCTGTCTGTCGGTCATTGCTGTGGTGTCATCTTGTCGGTGGTCTCTTCTGTCGAGGTTGTGCTGTTCAGCCTGAGGACTGACTCAGGGCGAGAGCGCCGGCCACCGTCGCATGAAGGCGTTTTCGACCGGCGAGCGGCCACAATGCCCTGCCGGCTAGCGGCTGTCGATCCCAGAATCCTGGTGTTTCGGACGGCGAGCGCGTCCTACCTGTCGGGATCGGCACCGTGGCCGTCCCCGTCCATCTCGATTGCATCGTGGTCGACGCCACGCTCCCCTCGAGAACGTCACCGTGCTCGACAAGGGCACCTTCGTAGCTCCCAGGAACCCCTGCAAACCGCGATCAACCAGCTTGGCCCGAAACCTCAGGCAGCTATCAGCCTGCGGCCGGGGGGCCGAACCAAGTGGCGAGCGCATCGGTCAGCCCGGCGTCCATCCCCTCCCCGACCCAGGCCACGTGACCATCGGGGCGCACGAGCACCGCGGACGGCGCGTCCACCGTGCCCAGGACGGGCAGCGCCCACTCCCCCGCGTGGCTGGCCTCGACGAGCTGGACCCGGTCGGCCCACGCAGCGATGTCGATGTCGCCGGGCTGGCCGAGGTTGAGCAGCAGCGGCCGGGCTCCGTGCAGCAGCTCGAAGGCCCGGACCGCGCCGTCGGGGCCGATCAGGTCGAGGTCGGGCATGCGCCGTCCGAGCAGCGGGTGCCCCTCACCGAGGTCGTAATGGACGTCGAGTCCGGTCACTATCGCCGCCAGGTGGTGGCGCGGTTGATCCATCGCCGCCAGCTCGGAGACCAGATCCGCCAGGGCCTCCATGCGATCATCGCGGCTCTGGAGCACTCCCATCGCCAGCGTGTGCTTGAGCGTGCGGGCGGTTGCCGGGTGGCGCTCGGCCTGGTAACTGTCGAGCAGGCTCTCGGGAGAGGTCCCGTCGACCACCTGGGCCAGCTTCCAGCCCAAGTTGACCGCATCCTGAACGCCAAGCTGGAGCCCTTGTCCGCCGACCGGGTAATGGATGTGGGCCGCATCGCCGGCCAAGAGCACCCGTCGATCGCGGTAGGCCGCGGCATGGCGGGTGGCGTCGGTGAACCTCGAGATCCAGGTCGGGCTGTGCACCCCGAAGTCGGTCCCGAAAACGGTCGTCAACGCTTGACTCAGATCCCCCAACGTCGGCTCGCTGTCGGTTTGGAGCTCGTGCTCGGTCGTCACCACTCCGATCATGTTCTCTTCGTCGAGGACCCGCAGACCGTGAACGCCGGCGGCGTCGTGATGGAGGCCGAGCTGCGGCTCTTCGCTCATCTCGACCTCAGCGATCAGGTTGCTCTTTGTCGCATCCCAGCCCGGAAACGCAGTCCCCGCGCCCTTGCGAATCAGGCTGCGCCCGCCATCGCACCCGACTAGATACTGGGCTCGCAGCGGACCGCCGCTGGCCAGCGCGACGTCAACGCCGGTCTCGTCCTGGCCGAAGCCCATCACCTCACGTCCGTAATAGGTCTGCACGTCCAGCTCGGCCACCCAGCCAGCCATGATGCGCTCGATTGCCTTCTGAAAGATCCCGAGTGAGTAGGGAAAACGAGTCGGGAGGTCGCTCATGTCCAAAACGGCGTTGGCGAACGGGGCCGCCTCGTAGCGCTGGCCCTCGGCCACGAATCGATCTGCGACGCCGCGCTGATCGAACACTTCGAGCGTGCGCGAATGAAGGCCACCGGCCCGCGAGCCGGCGACCGCCTGATCAGGACGCCGTTCGACAATCGCGACATCGATGCTGGCCAAAGCCAGCTCGGCCGCCAACATCATCCCCGTCGGACCGCCGCCGGCGATTACCACGGCATGCTCGGTCATCGCCATCCTCCTATCGGACATCCACTATTCGGCATCGCGGCAGGCTGCCACGATGGGCCCGCCCCGTCGATCCCAGAATCCTGGTGTCTGCCGCGCTCGCGCACGTTGGCTCTCTCTGATCGTCTGCACGAAGGCGAGGCCCGGAGCGCTCGAAGTAGAGGCGTGAGACAAGCTCGCCGCGCGAACTGACTCCGACCTTCTCGAACACCGACTTGAGATGGTCCTGGACCGTCCAGGCTGAGATGTACAGCGACCCGGCAATGGCCTCAGTGGTGAGGCCCTGGACGACGAGCTCTGAGATCGCGCGCTCGCGACCGGTCAACTCGTAGCCGTCGGCGATCAGCGGCGCCAGCTGGAGAGGGTCTGTGGGCTCCAGGATGACGGCGGTCATCGGGTCCTCTTTGGGGCTGAGCACCGACGCCCGCACTGTCAGCCAGCTGCCGGAGGCTGTTCGCACCCGGGCCGAGGTAGTGACCCCGGTTGCGTCGCGCTGATCGGCAAGGGAGCGGGCCCGACTGGCGACGCCGATGACCACCGGCGGCAGATCCTGGTTGGGACCGGTGTCCCGGAGCTCGGCCAGCCAGGTCTCGGCGGAGGTGTCGGCGCGAGTGATCGAGTTGTCCGGGGTCAGCAAAAGCAGGCCGGCGCCACATTGGTCGTCGTCGGTCCACAGCGACGTCAGCAAGACCGCGCGTCGAAGGCCGTTGGCCAAATGCGCGGATACCGAGGCCATCAGCTCGACCTCGTCATAAGCAAACGGCTCACGGTCGGCGCTGCGGCCCAGGGTCAGACCGCCCCAGCTGACTGAGTCGCTCACCAACACAGCTCGCAGTTCGTCGCCGAGCCCGTTCGGGGCGCGCAGCTCGCGATGGCGGCGGCTTCGCTCGAGTTTGCCGTCGGTGGCCGCGCTGAGGCTGGCCGCCAGGCGTCCGGACTCGGCCAGAGCCCCGAACTTGTTGACGTCCGTCTCTGCGTACTCGATCTCGGCGATCCGATCCGCCTCTGGTCCGCTGAGCCCGTTCTCGATGTAAGCGCTAGTGGCGATGCCGCTGGCCGGATCCATCGTCAGCATGCACAGGCCGTCGAACGCAAGCGCTCGGGCCAGGATACTGCTGGTGCGAACCGCGAACTCGGATGGATCGAAGCCGCGCTGCGCGAGCTCGGCTAGGTCAGCCCGCACGCGATCAGCGGCGGTGGTGGTCAGGCGAGAGCCTGGTCGCAATACGTCACTTCCTTTCGGATTCGAAGGCCTGCGGCGGCGGTCGTCGGCGACAACGACAGTGTCAACCGCGTGGGTCGACTCAAGTATCTCCGGGCCTTGATCAAGAGGCCGAGCTCGGCCCCGCGCCAGGTGCCGACCAGAGTTTCGGTGGATTGGTTCACTTGCTCGCTTCCGACTCCTTAATACCCGTACGGGGTATTCATGCGCACGGGCGCAAGGTAGCACACCCCTAGGGGGTAGTGGTATGCACATGCGCGTGACAAGCGACACACAGGCAGACTGCATTTCTCACTTCCTTTTCGGTTTCTCACAAACGACCTGTGAAACGCCTGAGAGCGCCATCGCAGCGCCTGCGATCAGGGGATAAGGCCGGCCGCGGCCAAGGGGATGGCGGTGACGTTCGGGCCCACTTCTTCAGCTCCGAGCAAATACCCTCCAGGGGTATATATTATGGCTGACCGTAGCACACCCCTAGGGGGTAGCGGTGAGCTGATCCTTGGTCGCCGACTAGCCGCGCCTTGGCGTCGTTGCGACTCGCATCTTGGGGTCGGCGGGGAACCCGGGGATCTCCGGGCGGGCGGCTGGTGCAGACTGTCTGTCGTGCCGCCCGTGTCGGCTGATGCTGCGGACCGTGGGCTTGCCGCGTGGCTGGATTCCGTCCGCAAGGCCGGGGGGCGCCCTGCGCGCGAGGTCGGGCACCAAGCACTACGGCGAGCCGCGCGTGAACGAGCCGCGTCGAGGCCGCGCGGTCCCGACCTGGCCTCGGTGCGGGACTACGTGATCCCGGGCCGGCCGCGGCTGGTGTCGCGCTTGTACCGGCCGGTACTGGCACAGCGGCCGCTGGTGGTATTCCTGCACGGCGGCATGTGGCTGATGGGCGACCTCGACACTCATGACCGCACATGCCGTCGGCTCGCGCTCGCAGCCGACGTAGCGGTGCTCGCGGTGGACTACCGGCGGGCACCAGAGCATCCGTGGCCCGCTGCCGTCGATGACGCCGTCAGAGCGCTGCGGTGGGCAGTCGAACATGCGCGCGAGCTCGGGGCAAACGCGGATCGCGTAGCTGTGGCGGGAGACAGCGCAGGCGGCCATCTCGCGGTGCTTGCCTGCGTTCGCCTTCGGGACGAAGGGGGGCCGCTCCCCACCGCGCAGGCGCTCGTATATCCCAACACCGATCTGACGCTCTCGCACCCCAGCATTCGCTCAAAAGGGATCGGCTGGGGCCTCGAGGTCGAGGATCTCGTATGGGCGATTGAGCAGTGGGTACCGCCCGGCCTGCAGCGAGCCAACCCGACGGTCAGCCCACTCTACGCCTTAGATCTAGCCGGCCTACCCGACGCAGTCGTCGTCACCGCCGAGCACGATCCGCTGCGTGACGAGGGCGATGCCTATGCCGCCAGACTCGACGCCGACGGCGTTTGCGTGTGGCATCGACGCGAACCCCGTCTTGTGCACGGGTTCCTACAGGGCCTGGACCTCGTGTCCCCTGTCGCTTCGAACGCAGCCGATCGATTGTTCGCCGATATCCACAAGCTCGTCCGAAAGTCGGCGTGATTCCTAATGAGAGCTGTTCCCGGCTCGGGCTTCCTAAATAGCGGGGGCAGGATTTGGACCTGCGACCTCCGGGTTATGAGCCTTGAATCCGATGGCCATCGCGGTTCGCCCGCGTCGCTTCAGCTCATCTGAGTTGATCGGAAGTCAGCTCACGTGCGCTCAAGAAGGGACCACGAATGGGGCTACCGCGCCGATCAGGTCGCTGAGCCGACTTCGCCGCCTCAATCCTCAAATGCCGCCGAGAGCCGGCGCGCCGCGTCGAGCTTCGGCTTGAACTGCAGGTAGGCCTGCGTTGTGCGGATGTCCTCGTGGCAACCGTCGACTGCTTCAGCCCGCGACTGCGCTTCCAGTCAAGCCACTCGTCGCACGCCGCATCGAACGTCGCGCCTGTGCGGACCATCCCGGGCAGCTCGCCGCTGCGGGCCTGGGCAAGCAGGCCGTCAAGCCAGGTCTGCGCAGCTCGTTTCGTGAAGTGGCCCTCCGGCGGCGACGACCTACCGGGCCAGTGGGGTCCTATTCGCTTTTGGACCTGGCGGCCGTCCGGCAGTCGGTACTTGGCGTACCACTGTCGGCGACGATTGCCCTTAGAAAGGGCTCACCAAAGCCGTTCAGAACCCCAGTGCGAACTTGGCGTCCTCGGACATCATCTCCGGAGACCACGGCGGGTCAAAGATCATCTTCGGGTGCACCTTGTCGACGCCTTCGAGGTCGCCGACGAACTCGCGCATCTGCTCGGAGACCTGCGGCCCAATCGGGCAGGCGGGTGTGGTCAGGGTGAAGGTCACGAAAACTTCGGGACCCTCGATATCGACGTCGTAGACGAGGCCGAGCGAGACGAAATCAAGCCCGAGCTCAGGGTCGATCACTTCTTCCAGGGCCTCGTAGACGTCCTCTTCGGAAGGCATGGGAAAGATCGTAGAGGAGTCGTTCTCGTAGCCTTTCCGACGATGCCCTTGGTGCTGCTCTTCCTGTTCCTGCTGCTGCCGATCCTGGAGCTCTACGTGATCATCCAGGTCGGTCAGGCGATCGGCCTGGTCCCGACGCTGTTCCTTCTGATCCTCGACGGCTTCGCCGGCGCAGCGCTCGCGCGCTCGCAGGGCCGCAACGCCTGGGCGCGCGTCAACCGCGCGCTCGCCGAGGGCCGCATGCCCGCACGGGAAACACTTGACGGCGGCATGATCGTCCTCGGCGGTGCGCTGCTGCTGGCACCGGGCTTCATCACCGACATCGTGGGATTCGCGCTGCTGGTCCCGCCGACTCGGGCGCTGCTGCGCGGGCTTGTCGTGCGGCTGGCACGGCGCCGGACGAGCTTTGCGTGGACGGTCGGCGGCGGACCGGCGTCGGGACCCCAACCGCCTCGCAGTTACGACTTCGAAGGATCAGCCCGCGAGGTCACCGACCCGCCGCCCGAGCTGGAGGACAAGCGTTGAGCGCGGTCTTCGGGCTCGAGTTCGAGACGCCGGAGGGCGAGCGCCTCTACTTCGAGTGGAACCCGGAATCGCTCGCGCACCTCGGCGAGGAGCCGTCCGGGCCCACCCCGTGGCAACTGGACGGGGAGCTCGACTGGGATGAGATCGAGCTGATCCGCGTCCTCTCTGCGCGCTTCGAGGACCACCGCCTCCTCGGCGTGGCCGCGCTGCGTCCAGCCGGCTCCGAGGGTCACGGTCAAGAGGTCGTAGTGGCGGTCATGGTCGACGCCGAGGGAAATGCCTCAGGGTTCGACGAGACGCTGCTCTCCGTTGAGTACGACGCGGACGGCTTGCCGCGGCGCGCAGGTCTTGAGCTCTATCGCAGCGAGGGCTCGATCCCGCTCCGCGTCGCCGGCAACGCGACCGCCACTGATCGAGGAGTCCAGGGCGCGCTCGAACGAACCTCCGCGAGCCTCGAACTGCGGCTCACCGGCTCCGACGGGCGTGGCCGCCTCGACCTGCTGCGGCGCACGTGAGCCCGGCCCCGACCACGGTCATCTCCGACTTCGGCGGCGTGCTCACAACGCCGCTGATCGGTTCGTTCGCGAAGGTGCAGGACCGCACGGGCATCTCACCGGCCTCGCTCGGCCGGGCCATGCAGTCGATCGCCGAGGCCGACGGCGCCCACCCGCTGTATGAGCTCGAAAAGGGGATGGTCAGCGAGGTCGACTTCCTCAACCGGCTCGCGGAGGTGCTCGAGCCCGAGCTCGGCCACTTTCCCGAGCTGCACCAGTTCAGTGAGATCTACTTCAGCGCGCTGGAACCGAACGAGCCGATGATCGAGCTGATGCGCGAGATCAAGCGAGGCGAGCGAAGGATGGCGCTGCTGACGAACAACGTCCGCGAGTGGGAGCCGCTTTGGCGAGCGATGCTGCCGGTCGACGAGATCTTCGAGCTCGTCGTCGACTCCGCTTTCGTCGGCATGCGAAAGCCAGATCCGGCGATCTACGAGCTCACACTCGAGCGGCTCGGAAACGGCGTGTCGGCACAGGAGTGCCTGTTCATCGATGACCTCGAGGTCAATATCGAGGCGGCGCGCCACCTCGGCATGCATGCGGTGCACTTCGTCGACACCGAGCAGGCCACCGCCGAGATCCGCGAGGTTCTCGAGCTCGATTAGGAGGCCGGGCGAAGCGGCGTTACGGTAACGCTGTGCCTCGCGATGCAGCGGTCGAAGCGGTGTTTGCGCCGGTCCGAGCGCCGACCACCTTCGAGGAGACGGTCGAGCGGCTTGGCACTGCGATCAGGGTCGGGCTGCTCGCCCCGGGCAGCCAGCTTCCGCCCGAGCGAGCGCTCGCCAAAGAGCTTGGGATCTCGCGTTCGACGCTGCGCCAGGCGCTGACGACACTCGTCCAGTCCGGACATCTGAGCTCGACCCGGGGACGATCAGGCGGGACCTTCGTCGCCGCCCGGCCGCCGCTGACCGAAGGCGACAGCGATCCACTCGACCGCGACGCCCGCGCCGTGCTCGACCACCGTGTCGCCGTCGAACTCGGGGCGATCGTGCTTGCCTGCGAACGGTCAACCGGCGCCGAGCACACCCCGCTGAGGGAACTGGTCGACCGGATGTCGGTCCCGTCTGAGTTCGAGGATTACCGGCGCGCCGACATTCGCTTCCACATCGGCGTCGCCGAGGCTGCCAACTCGCCACACCTCGTCACCGAGATGACGGAGGTGCAGGGGCAGATGAGCGAGCTGATCGCGCGGATCCCGCATCCCGACGTGGTTCTGACGCGCTCCAACGAACAGCATCGCGAGCTGGTGACTTTGCTGGAGAAGCGCGAGACCAATCGGGCGGTCACCCTGATGCGCCGCCACATCGAGGGCACCGAACACATCCTCGCCGGGCTCGTCTAGGGGTGGTTGCTAGGCCCGCGTGCAACCGTCGAGTACGACCTCGCCGTCCGGGGGTAGCTCGGCGATAACGCCGATTCCCTTCGCGTAAAGCTTGTACTCGACCTCGCGGTCGGGCAGCGCGAACTCGCGAACCCGGATCACGTGGCGGTAGGTCCGCCCACCAACCTCAGCGCGACGCAGCTTCGCGACGACCCTGTCGAACTCGACTGCATCGGGTGGCGCGGCCTCGGACATCCAATGGCTACCGACATGCGCGTTCGCAGCCATCAGGACGCCGATCTGGTCGGTGTCGCGGCCATAGATCCAGGTCCCGTGATGGTTCACCACTCGGCCATCGCGGATGTTGTCGACGCGCTCGCCGAGGTATCGGACCGCTCCGTCGTCGTCCTGCGCGAAGAAGTCGCGAGTGTCCTCGATCAGCTCGCCATCGGCGCGCACTCTGTCCTTGACAACCATGGCCTCCACCGCAGCGCCGTCGACGATGAACGTCCGCGTGCGATCGAGCACGGTCCGCTCGATCCGCAATCGCATGCCGTCCTCCTCGCCACGCAGCGTGCAGTGGTGAAACCGGCTCATCGGCAGGTAAGGGTTGTCGATCGATGTGGGGTTGGTGAATCGCGGCGACTCAGGCTGGGCACTCGCGGCGCCGGATACGCCCAGCGTGGCCAAGCACAGCGCCGCCGATGAAAATGCCGCTCGCGTAAGGGTGGATCTCATTGGGAACTCCTTCGTCGTTCGAGATCCCTTATCCCCTGGGGAGATGAAAGCTGCGTGAAATCGCGTCTGTCGCAGCGACGGCTTTCATTCGCTTTTCATCTACAGGCATAGGCTGGCCTCATGCGGGTTCTGATCGTCGAGGATGAGGTCAAGATGGCCTCCCTGATCCGCCGGGGCATGCGCGGCGAGGGGCTTGCGGCGGACGTCGCGATCAACGGCGAGGACGCGCTCTGGATGGCCGCGGCAACCGATTACGACGCGATCGTGCTCGACGTGATGCTCCCAGGCCTCGATGGGTTCGAGGTGTGTCGCCGCCTGCGAACCGCCGGCGTCTGGACGCCGATTCTCCTCCTCACCGCCCGCGGAGGCGTGGGCGACCGCGTCGCAGGCCTCGACGGTGGCGCCGACGACTACCTGACCAAGCCATTCTCGTTCGCCGAACTGCTTGCGCGACTGCGGGCGCTCGTGCGGCGCGGAGCGGTGGAGCGACCGGTCGAGCTTCGTGTCGGCAACCTCAGCCTCGACCCGGCCACCAAACGCGTGTGCCGTGGAGACGCGGAGATCGCGCTCTCAGCGCGCGAGTTCGCGATCCTCGAGGCGTTCATGCGCCGACCGGGGCAGGTGCTCTCGCGCTACGCGCTGCTCGAGCAGGTCTGGGACTACGACTACGAAAACCGCTCGAACGTCGTCGACTCCTACGTGCGCTTCCTCCGCCGCAAGATCGATAAACCGTTCGGCACCGACTCGATCGAGACGGTGCGGGGTTCGGGCTACCGATTGCGAGAGGATCCCCGATCGTGACGCACCTGCCGATCAGGGTCCGGGTCACACTCGCCTTCGCGGGCGTGATGGCGATCGTTCTCGCCGCGGTCGGGTTCTTCGTCTACCTCCGCCTCGAGGCCCAACTGAACGAGTCGATCGACAACGGGTTGCGCTCGCGGGCAACCGAGCTGACGGCGCTCGTTCAAGGCTCCGGCGAACGGCTTTCCGGGTCGACCGCCGACCCATTGATCGAGCTGGACGAGAGCTTCGCCCAGATACTCGACGCCCAGGGGGAGGTCCTCGACTCGTCACCGCAGCTCGCAGGCTCGCCGGCGCTCGATGACGGCCAGATCCCGCGGGCCGGGGCCGGCCCTTCGTTTCTCGAACTCGAAGTGGTTCCTGGCGTAGAGGGGCCGGTCCGCGTCCTTGTCGTCCCCGTCAACGCGGATGGACGCGCCCGTGTCGTGATCCTTGGCTCCTCCCTCGGCGATCGCGACGAGGCTCTCGATGGCCTCGCAACGCTTCTGCTGATCGGCGGCCCGGCGGCGCTGTTGCTCGCGTCGCTCGCGGGATACGGAACGGCAGCGGCCGCGTTGCGCCCTGTCGAGGCGATGCGCCAGCGAGCCGCGGAGATCTCCGCCGACGGCAGCGACCGGCTACCGGTACCCGAGACCGACGACGAGCTGTCGCGCCTCGGTGAGACGCTGAACGCGATGCTCGGTCGGCTTGAGACAGCGCTCGAGCACGAGCGACGGTTCGTGGACGACGCCAGCCACGAGCTCCGCACACCGCTCGCTCTGCACAAGATCGAGCTCGAGCTCGCCCTTTCGCATGCCCGCGACGAGAACGAGCTCCGGGAGGCGATCTCCTCGGCGACCGAGGAGATCGACCGCCTCATCGAGCTTGCCGAGCAACTCCTCGTGGTTGCTCGGTCCGAGGACGGCCGCGTCGCCGGCGAACCCGAACGGTTCGCGGCCGACGATGCGCTGGCCGCGATCGCCGCAAGGTTCAGCTTGCGAAGCGAACGAGCTGGAAGATCACTCACCCACGAGATCGGGCCCACCGACTGGGTGATCGAGGCCGACCGGCCGCGCATCGAACAGGCGCTGACGAACATGGTCGAGAACGCGATACGCCATGGCGACGGCGCGGTGCGGATGTTTGCGCGACGCGACGGTGAACAGCTGGAGCTGCACGTCACCGACGAGGGATCCGGGATTCCCGTCGAGTTCATCGATCACGCGTTTGAGCGTTTCAGCCGCGCGGACGCTGCGCGCACACGCGGCGGGACCGGTCTTGGCCTTGCGATCGTCGACTCGATCGCGCGTGCGCACGGCGGCGCTTCGCACGTTCGAAACCGGGCCGGCGGCGGTGTCGACGCATGGATCGAAATCCCCTTCACGGGCCTTTCATCGACGGTCCGTACTACTGCGGACTCAGACCAGAAACGGACTTAGGAGGAAGCAATGAATTGGACGCGCAGATACGTACTTGCCGCGGGAGCGGTGCTGGCAATTTCGGCGGGCGGCGTCGGGATCGCGTTGGCAACCGGCGGCGGCGATAGCGACGACGGTGACGTTCAGGTCACGGGACCGGCGGCGGCCGAGGCCACCGACGCCGCCCTTGCGATAACCCACGGTGGAACCGCGAACTCGGTCGAGCGCGACAGCGAGAATGGCGCCACCTGGGAGGTGGAGGTGACGAAGACGGACGGCAAGACCGTCGACGTGCGGCTCGACGCGGCGTATGACCTCGTCGTCATCGAAGGCGATAACGAGAGCGAGCAGGGCCAGGACGACTGAGAATTCCCGGATTCGTCAGGCGCGGATGCGCTCGCCGTGCGGGTCGAGGAGAGGTTCCGTCGCAACCTCTCCTTCGACCCACTCGCCGAAGATCTCGACCTCGACGGCGGTCCCGGCCTCGGCGTGCTCGGGCGGTAGGTACGCGTAGGCGATCGAGCGCTCGACGGTGTAGCCATAGCCGCCAGTCGTCACACGGCCGGCGATCTCCCCGCCGACCCGAACCGGCTCGTTGCCGAGCGCCACCGAGCGCGGGTCGGAGAGGGTCAGGCAACAGAGCTTCGACCGCGGCCCGGCCTCCTTGGCCTCCGCGAGCGCGTCGCGACCGATGAACCCACCCTCCTTGTCGAGCTTCACGGCAAAGCCGAGGCCGCCCTCGTACGGAGTCTCGTCCGGGGTGATGTCCGCGCCCCACACCCGGTACCCCTTCTCGAGTCGCAGCGAGTCGATCGCGCGGTAGCCGGCGGCGACGATGCCGTGGTCCTCTCCGGCAGCCCAGAGCGTGCGCCAGAGCCCGAGCCCGTACTCGGTCGGACAGTAGATCTCCCAGCCGAGCTCGCCGACGTAGGTCACCCGCAGCGCCCGCACCGGGACGTTGCCGACGGTGGTCTCGCGCACCGCCATATACGGGAAGTCTTCGTTGGAAAGCGAAACGGGCGTCAGCGGATCGAGAACATCACGGGCTCGCGGGCCCCAGATTCCTAGACACGACCAGGCGGAGGTGACATCACGAACGGTCACGGCGGCGTCGTCCGGGATGTTCTTGCGAATCCACTCGCGGTCGTGGTTGCCGAAAGCGGTGCCGGTGACGATCTGAAAGAGCTCCTCGCCGAGGCGCGCGACGGTGAAGTCGCATTCGATCCCGCCACGGCGGTTCAGCATCTGCGTGTAGGTCACCTTGCCGACCTCGCGCGCAACGCGGTTGTCGCAGAGCCGTTCGAGCGCGTCCGCCGCGTCGGGTCCGGCGATCTCCATCTTCGCGAAGGAGGACTCGTCGAAGATCGCGACGGCCTCGCGGGTGGCGCGATGCTCGGCCCCGATAGCCGGCGACCAGTGCTGTCCCGCCCAGCCGCGCGGACGCAGCGATTCGTCGCCGGACGCGGCGTTGCGCTCGTACCAATTCACGCGTTCCCAGCCGGACTTCTCCCCGAACGACGCGTCGTGTTCGGCATGCCACGCGTAGGCGGCGGGCAGGCGAAGCGGGCGCCCGCCCTGGCGCTCGTGGTTCGGATAGCGAATGTCGTAGTACGTCTCGTAGGTCTCGCGGGTGCGCGCATGCGTGTAAGCGGGAGAGCGGTATTGGGCGCCGAACCTGCGCACGTCCATCTCCCAGAGATCCAGGCTCGGCTCGCCCTCGGCGATCCACTCCGCCATCACCATCCCGATTCCGCCAGCGCCGGCGAGCCCATGCGCGCAGAAGCCGGCGGCGACAAAGAAGCCGCGGACCTCCGACTCCCCGAGACAGAATTCGTTGTCTGGCGTGAACGCTTCGGGACCGTTGATCAGCTTGGTGATCTTTGCCTGGTCCATCACGGGCACCCGGACCTTCGAGTTCTCGGTGATCTCCTCGAAACGATCCCAGTCGTCTTCGAGGAGGCGGCCGTTGAAATCCGGTGGAATCGCGTCGAGCCCTCCAGGCCCGTCCGGCAGGAAGGCCGGCTGCGAGTCGCGTTCGTAGCCACCCATCACGAGCCCGCCCCCGTCCTCGCGGAAGTAGACGAGCAGATCGGGATCGCGCAGTGTCGGTAGGCGCTGATCGGCGGAGTGCTCGCGAACGGGCTGCGTGACCAGGTACTGGTGGCCGAACGGGATCAGCGGCACACGAACGCCGGCCATCCGCCCGATTTCGGCAGCGAACATCCCGCCGGCGTTCACGACCACCTCGGCCTCGATCCGCCCCTTGTCGGTTATCACGCCGCGCGCACGACCGTTGGCCACTTCGATCCCGGTCACGCGCGTGTTCTGAAAGACCTGCAGGCCGCCCTCGCGCCGCGCGACGTCGGCCAGCGCGTAGGTGAGCTGGGACGGGTCGATGTACCCGTCAGTGTCCGTCCAGGCACCGCCGAGCACGCCCTCGGTCGACATCAGCGGAAACTTTTCGGCCGCCTCGTCGGCAGAGATCAGCTCGAGCGGGAGGCCGAAGGTCTTCGCCCAGCCCGCCTGGCGGCGGAGCTCCTCCATGCGCTCGGGCGTCGAGGCGAGGCGGATGCCGCCGCACTCAACCCAGCCCGGATCAAGCTCCGACTCCTTCGCAAGACCGCGATAGACCTCCACCGAGTGCATCATCATCTTCGTCAGCGTCACCGAGCCGCGGAGCTGGCCGACGAGCCCCGCGGAATGAAAGGTGGAGCCTGAGGTGAGCTCGGCACGGTCCACCAGGACGACGTCGCTGTAGCCGAGCTTTGCGAGGTGGTAGGCGATCGAAGCGCCACCCACGCCGCCGCCGATGATCACGCAGCGCGCGGAATCCGGAAGCTCAGCGCGCGCCATCTGCCTCACCCAGCCATTGCTTGAAGCGCGGATCCGACCAGGTCTCGCTGAGGCGATCGAAGTGGCGGTCCGCGTAGTTCGCGAAGTCGAAATCGAGGTCGGAGACCACGCGCTGGACGACTCCCCACATCGCTTCGCGGAAGTCCGACATGAATCGCATCAGCCGCAATGACGCTAACTGGACCGTGGTCGGAGGTGCGCCGAAGTAGGCACCGAGCAGGCTCTCCTCGCCGCCCTCTCCCAGCTCGTTGTTAACGGCGAAGTTCGCGAGATCGAAGTAGCGGTCGCCCATCCCCGCGTACTCCCAGTCGACGATGTAGACGCGCTCGTCAACGCAGATGAAATTCGCTGCCAGCAGATCGTTGTGACACGGAACGGGCTCGTGCTCCGGCCCCTGGAACGCGGCCTCGATCTGGCTCGCGCAAGCCGTCGCCTCCTCGTAGCGGTCGGGGATCGTCCCGCCGCGCTGACGGGTGGTCACCGCGTATTCCTCGACTACCCGAAAGGGCGAGAACGAGGTCTTGAACGTTGTCTCGAGGCCGTGCACGGTCCGCAACGCGGCGGCGATATCGGCGAGGGTCTCGGCGCGGCGCAGCTCCGAGCCCTCGAGGGCTCGGCCCTCCAGGAACTCGGTGACGAACACGGGCGGGTCGGTGAGGGTCAGCGCCACCGGGGGCGCCACGCCAACCGCCGCGGCGGCGCGATTGGCGATCGCCTCGGCCTCGCGGTCGATCCCGAGCAGGCCCGTGTCCTTGCCCGGAACGCGAATCACGTACTCGCGGTCGCCGAAGCTCGCCCGATAGTTGCGGTTGGTGATGCCGCCCTCGAGCGGAGCCGGTGATCGGCCCATCGGTCCAAGCTCGGCCTGCACGAACTCGACTATCCGTACGAGATCGGGTTCAGACCCTTGACGCGCGTCCGGCTCCGGGTTTAGGGTCGCGTCGTCCATAGGTCGGGCCGCCACACCTTTTATCGCACCGTGGCGCTGCGGCCGAATTTCAAGGGAGACTGATTGATGGCGACGGTGGACCAGTTCAAGGATGACGACGAGCGCCAACTGGCGGAGATGGGGCTCAAGCAGGACCTCCACCGGGGGTGGAGTTCGTTCTCGAACTTCGCCATCTCGTTCACGATCATCTCGGTCCTCGCCGGCTGCTTCACCACGTACGGCCAGGCGTGGAACAACGGCGGCCCGATTGCGATCTCATGGGGCTGGCCGCTCATCTCGATCCCGATTCTGATCATCGGCTTCTGTACGTCGGAGATCGTTGCCAAGTATCCCACCGCGGGCGGTATCTACTGGTGGGCAGCGCGGCTCGGCGGGCCGGCCTGGGGCTGGTTCACCGGCTGGTTCAACCTCGCCGGCCTGGTCGGCGTCGTCGCGTCGGTCGTCTACGCATCAGCGACCTTCCTCAACGTCGTCTTCGGTCTCTACGGCGTCGATGTCCTCGGCATTAATTTCGGCGACAGTGCGCACATTCTTGGCGAGACCTTCCTGCTGTTCGCGATCATCCTCGCGATCCACGCGACGATCAACATCATGCGAACGCACCTGCTCGCGGTCACCAACAGCATCTCGGTGTTCGTGCACGTGGTGGGGGTCGTGGTGATCATCGCGATCCTCGTCTTCGTCCCTGACGAGCACCAGTCGCTGGACTTCGTCTTCACCGAGCGGATCAACAACTCCGGCTTCGGTATGGACATGTTCTGGTTCTACGTGCTGCCACTGGGCTTCCTGCTGACGCAGTACACGATCACCGGGTTCGACGCTTCAGCCCACGTGTCGGAGGAAACGCACAACGCGTCGAAGTCGGCGGCGCGGGGCGTCTGGCAATCGATCTTCTACTCGGCCGTGATCGGCTGGTTCGTGCTGCTGGCGATAACGTTCGCCGCCAACGATCCGGATGCCGTCACGGCAGGTGAGGGCTACGGTGCGGGAAGCTCGCTCGAGATCTTCAGCCTGTCGCTCTCGACGGCGGCGTTCAAGGCTGTCGTGATCATCTCGACACTCGGGCAGCTGTTCTGCGGGCTCGCGTGTCTCACCAGCGCATCGCGGATGTCCTTCGCGTTCTCACGCGATCGCGGCCTTCCGAAGGCGCTGTCGAAGGTGAACGCCAACGGCACCCCGCGCAACGCGGTCATCGCGATGGCGGTTGCCGCGCTGATCATCACGCTGCCGGCCCTGAAGGGGAACTCGGCCGGCGATCCGTTCCCGTTTGCGTTCTTCGCGGTCGTCTCGATCACCGTGATCGGCCTCTACATCGCCTACGTGATCCCGATCTATCTGCGCTGGCGCGCTGGCAGCTCGTTCGAGCAGTCACCGGTGTGGAACCTCGGCAGCAAGTGGCGCTGGATGAATCCGATCGCGGTCGTATGGGTCGCGCTGATCACGATCATCTTCTGCCTGCCGTTCACACCGGCGGCGGTTCCGGGGAACGACGACTTCAGCTGGGAGTCGGTCAACTACGCGCCGCTCACGGTGGGCGCGGTCCTCCTGTTCGCAACGGTGGCCTGGCATGCGAAGGCGAAGCACTTCTTCACCGGCCAGACCAAGAACATCGATATCGACAAGGCGCTGACGGCCGAAGGGGACAAGCCACCGTCGACCTCGTAACGTCATCGGGGTGACGCTCGACGAACTGAAGAAGGCGGTCGCGGATGGCTCGGTCGACACCGTGCTCCTCGCGATCGCCGATATGGAGGGGCGGCTCCAGGGCAAACGGTTAGCCGCGCAGCATTTCCTCGACGAGGTTCTGGAGCACGGCGCCGAGGGCTGCAACTATCTGCTCGCGGTCGACGTCGACATGGAGACCGTAGGTGGCTACGCGATGGCGTCGTGGGAGCGCGGCTACGGCGACTTCGAGATGGTCCCCGACCTCGACACCCTGCGCCCGGTGCCGTGGCAGGCGGGCACCGTCATTCTGCTTGCCGACATCCAGTGGGGGGACGGCACTGACGTCGTCGCCTCGCCGCGTCAGATCCTGCGCCGCCAGCTCGCGCGCCTGGCGGAGCGGGGTTGGATCGCAAACGCCGGCACAGAGCTCGAGTTCATCGTCTTCATGAATTCCTATGAGGACGCGTGGAAGAAGGCCTACCGCGACCTCGAGCCCGCCAACCTCTACAACATCGATTACTCCCTGCTGGGGACGGCCCGCGTCGAGCCGCTGATCCGCCGGATCCGCAATGAGATGGGCGCGGCGGGGATGACGGTTGAGACCTCCAAGGGCGAGTGCAACCTCGGTCAGCACGAGGTGAACTTTCGCTACGACCAGGCGCTGAAGACGGCCGACGATCACGTGATCTACAAGAACGGCGCCAAGGAAATCGCCGCCCAGGAGGACATGGCGATCACCTTCATGGCGAAGTTCAACGAGCGCGAGGGCAGCTCGTGCCACATCCACCTCTCGATCGCCGACGACGCTGGCGCGAACGCGTTCGCAGCCGATCGCGCGATGTTCGACCGCTTTCTCGCCGGCCAGCTCGGCTGCCTGCGCGAGATGAGCCTGCTCTTCGCCCCGCACATCAACTCCTACAAGCGCTTCGCCGAGGGCTCGTTCGCGCCGACCGCGGTCGCCTGGGGCAACGACAACCGGACCTGCTCGATGCGCGTGGTCGGTCACGACGAGGCGCTGCGCCTCGAGAACCGGCTGCCCGGCGCCGACGTCAACCCGTACCTGGCGCTCGCCGCGATGATCGCCGCCGGCCTGCACGGCGTGGACTCCGAGCTCGAGCTCGAGCCGCCTGTCGAGGGCAACGCCTACACCGCCGACAAGCCCCACGTACCGTCGAACATGTACGAGGCGCGCGACCTCTTCGCCGCCAGCGATGTCGCCCGTGAGGCCTTTGGCCAGGAGGTCGTCGACCACTACCTCAACCGGGCGCAGGTCGAGCTCGACGCGTTCGAGCGAAGCGTCACCGACTGGGAGCGATTCCGAGGGTTCGAGAGGCTCTGACCTTGCGCCGGCCGGTAATTGGAATCTGCTCGATGGTCGAGCGCGCGAACTGGACCGTCTGGCGTGAGGTTGAGGTCAACGTCTCGCAGCGCACGTACTCGCGCGGTGTCGCCGAGGCGGGAGGCCTGCCGCTGATCCTGCCGCCCGATGACGACGTCACCGAGGCGCCCGAGCAACTGCTCGAGATGCTCGACGGGCTCGTGCTCGCCGGCGGTTCGGACATCGACCCGGCCAGCTACGGCGCGGAGGCCGACCCGCACACCAAGGGCTCCTGGCCCGAGCGTGATCGGTTCGAGCTTGCCCTCGCTCGCGGCGCACTCGAACGCGACCTGCCGCTGCTCGGGATCTGCCGCGGAATGCAGCTGCTCAACGTGGCGTGCGGCGGCACGCTCGACCAGCACGTCGCCGACGCCGAGCTGCATCTCCACACTCCGGGCACCTTCTCCGATCACGACGTCCGCCTCGATCCGGGCTCGCTGGCGGCCCGAGCCGTCGGCTCCGAGCGCGTCGCGGTGCGCTCTCACCACCATCAGGGCGTAGACCGGCTTGGCGATGGACTCACAGCGAGCGGCTGGGCCGACCCCGGCGACACGGTGGAGGCGGTCGAGGTTTCCGACCGCCGCTGGGCGCTCGGGATCCTCTGGCACGCGGAGGAGGAGCGCCGCAGTCCGGTACTGGGAGCGTTGACTGCTGCGGCGATGAAGCAGGTAATGGCGTGATCGAGGTCGTCGAGCCCGCGACCGCACAGGTGATGGCCGAGGTGCCGCGCGCCGGCGTCGAGGAGACCGACGCCGCGGTCGCCGCCGCCAAGGCGGCCTTCCCAGCCTGGCGAGCGGTCACGCCGGCCGACCGAGCCACGCTCATGCGACGCCTGGCGGATGCGATCGAGGCCGAGTCCGGCGAGCTCGCGACGCTGGAGGCACGCAACGCTGGGAAGCCGATCGGCGACGCCCGCGGCGAGATCGCGATGGTCGTCGAGTGCTTCCGCTACTACGCCGGAGCGCCTGAGCGCTTGCTCGGCCACACGATCCCGGTTGCCGGGGGCGTGGACATGACCTTCCGCGAGCCGCTCGGCGTCGTCGGCCTCATCACTCCCTGGAACTTCCCGCTCGTGATCGCGTCCTGGAAGGTCGCCCCGGCACTTGCGGCGGGCAACACCGTGGTTCTCAAGCCCGCCGAGTTGACGCCGCTGACCTCCCTCGAGCTCGAGCGGATCGCCCTCGATGCGGGCCTGCCGGAGGGCGTGCTCAACGTCGTCGCCGGCCCCGGGTCCGTGTGCGGCAGCCGTCTGGTCGAGCACCCGGATGTCGCAAAGGTCGCGTTCACCGGTTCGACGGAGGTTGGACGCACGATCGCCGCGGGCGCGGCGCAGACGATCAAGCGCGTCACGCTCGAGCTCGGCGGCAAGTCGGCCAACGTGATCTTCGCCGACGCTGACATCGAGGCCGCAGCCGCCGCTGCCCCGAGCGCCGTGTTTGGCAACGCAGGCCAGGACTGCTGCGCGAGGTCGCGAATCCTCGTCGAGCGCAGCGCGCTCGACGACTTTCTCGGAGCGCTCGAGCGAGCCGTGACCGCGATCGTCGTCGGCGACCCGCTCGACGAGAAGACGGAGATGGGCCCGCTGATCTCGGCCGACCAGCTCGAGACGGTCGGCTCCTACGTCGACGCCGCCGCGCCGGTCGCGATCCGCGGCACGGCACCCGACGGCCCGGGCTTCTGGTTCGCGCCGACCGTCCTCTCCCCCGTTTCGAACTCCGACCGCGCGGCCGCCGAGGAGATCTTCGGCCCGGTCGCCTGCGTGATTCCCTTCGCGGACGAAACGGAGGCCGCAGCCATCGCCAACGACACGATCTACGGCCTCTCGGGCTCCGTCTGGACGCGCGACGGCGGCAAGGCGCTGCGGATGGCGCGGGCAATCGAGACCGGAGTGATCTCGATCAACTCCAACAGCTCTGTCCGAGTCACGACCCCCTTCGGCGGCTTCAAGCAGTCGGGCGTCGGTCGCGAGCTCGGACCGGACGCGCTCGAGCACTACACCGACGTCAAGAACGTCTATTACCGCACGGAGGAGGGCTAGCCATGGCAGGGAGGCTCGAGGGCAAGGTCTGCGTGATCACGGGTACCGCCAGCGGCATCGGCGCTGAGTCGGCGCGGCGCTTCCAGGAGGAAGGGGCGCGAGTGGTTGGCGTCGACCTCAACCCGAGTGACGTAGGCGAGCTCACGATCGAGGCCGACGTCACCGACGAGGATCAGGTCCAAGCGCTCTATGACCGGGTGATCGATGAACTCGGCCACATCGACGTCCTCTTCAACAACGCCGGCATCAACCCATACGACGACACCTCGATCGTCGAGGAGCCGCTTGAGGCCTGGCAGCGCGTCCAGGAGGTCAACGTGCGCTCGGTCTTCCTTTGCTGCAAGTACGGGATCAGCAAGATGCTCGACAGCGGGGGCGGCGGCTCGGTAATCAACACCGCCTCATTCGTCGCGGTGATGGGCGCGGCCGTCTCTCAGATCTCCTACACCGCTTCGAAGGGCGCCGTGCTGGCGATGTCACGGGAGATGGGCGTCGAGTTCGCTCGCCGCGGTGTGCGCGTCAACGCCCTCTGCCCGGGCCCGGTCAACACCCCGCTCCTGCAGGAACTGTTCGCCAGCGATCCCGCGAAGGCAGCCCGTCGCCTCGTTCACCTGCCGATGGGCCGCTTCGCGGAGGCCGAGGAGATCGCGAACGCCGCGCTCTTTCTCGCCAGCGACGAGTCCTCGTACATCACCGCCTCGACCTTCCTCGTTGACGGCGGGCTCTCGGGCGCCTACCTGACGCCCGAAACCGGCGAGTAGCTCCGTCGCGACCGAAGCGGACTAGGCTGAGCCGCATGCGTGGTGCGCTTGGCATTTGCGCGGCGGTCTTGCTTCTCGCGTGCGCCTGCGCGGTCTCGCTGCCGGGCTCGGCAACCGCCGGTCACAACAGCAAGGACTGCGGGATCGTCTCGCAGGGGACGACCGACTACCGGGTCCATGCGCTGCGCCTGAAGTGCAAGGTCGCGCGGAAGGGAACCGCCAAGTACCTGCGCACCCAGGAACCCCGGTCGGGTTATGACTGCGCTCCGACCGAGGGAGGCAGCTTCTACTGCCAGGACCCGCCGAAGGCCTACTGGGGCATCCGGCTCTAGCTAGATGAGACGCCTCGCCGCGGCGGCCGCGCTTGCCCTCTGCTCCGTCGCGCCGGCCGGGGCTCACCCGGGCCATGGAGCCGAGGCGGTGACCATCGACGGCCCTGGCAATCGGTTCACCCCGGCCGAGGTGACGATCGCCGTCAACGAGAACGTGTTCTGGTTTTGGGAGGGCGTCGTCTCGCGAAACCACTCGGTCACGGCGGACCCGGGCCAGGCGGAGTCCTTTGACTCCGATCCCGACGGGCCGCCAACTGGGGCGACTCATCCCGAGGGCGACTCGTTCAGTCACGTCTTCAGCCATCCGGGCCGGTTCACCTACCACTGCCAGGTTCATCCGGGCATGACCGGGGTCGTCAATGTGGTGAAACCCCCGGCTCCGTCGCCTCTGCGACTTCAGCGGCTTCGGGTCGCCAATCGCGGCGACTCGGTTCAGGTTCGCTTCTCTCTCTCCCGGCAATCCGACCTCGTCATCAGGGTGACGCGCCGAACCAAAGCGGGCTGGCGGACGGTCGAGACCCTCAACCGTGAGGGCAAGCGCGGCCGCAATGAACTCGAGCTCGACCGGGACGACCTACGGCCCGGGAGCTACCGCCTGCGCGTCACGGCATACGACTTCGTCAATCAGCGTGCGACGGAGCAAGAGGCGTTCCAGCTGCCGAAACATTCTGCTTGAGGGCCTCGAACGCCGGTGGGTGCCGGTGGATGGATACGGAAACGAGCAGCGGCTCGGACGTCGAGTTGACCGAACACCGCTGCTCGAGCGTGTACTCGGCGTCGTAGACCCGGCGCGTGATGGCGAACTGCGTGAAGTTGAACGTTCCGACCGGGTCATCGCACGCCGACCCGTTGCCCGACACCGACATCGTCGCGTCGCGCGGGGGCGGCGGAATGTCGTCGGGATCGCCTTCCGGCTCGACCGTGTAGGTCCCAGGATCGATACCACCGGGAACGCCGATCCGCACACTCCAGTCGGCGACGTCAATTCGGCGGCGTCACGACGCAGTCAAAGCCCGTCAAGCTGAAGGCTCGAGCGACGGGAAGGATAAAGACGCTGTCGATCGCCTGGGTGCTCCCTGCGGGGACGGAGCGGTGGAGGGCGACTAAGTCGAGCGTCCCGGCGGCCCCAGCCAACGATGGGGTCGCCAGGAAGACACAGGCAGCAGCGAGCGTCGTCGCGAGGCCGCGGTTCATGCGCCACGAACGTCTGCCAGCTCAGAGGCGATCGCACGTGCGATCGACTCCGGGCCGTGTTCCTCGGTGCTCAGCTCGAGGTCAGTCTGCGGGAAGCGCAGGTCGGCGAGGCGGGCCGCGGACGCCAGGAGCTCCGGCAGGCCCCGCCATCCAGTCGGCTCGCGCTCGCGAATGCGCGCTTCAAGCGTCGGCGGGCTCGCGACGAGGTGTACGACGACGTGTCGATCGACGTCAAGCGCCGCGAGCCACTGGCTTAGCTCCTCATCGCTCTCGATCGTCGCCGCGACGAGCAGCAGACTCTGGCCTGCGGCGAGATACGAGTTCGCCAGCGACCGCAGGTGATCCAGGTGCCGCTCGAGACTGATCGGCGGGCAACTGCGGGCGAGTTCGTCGGTGTCGATCGCTGCGCTCTGGGTGCCTTGCTCGTCGAACTCGTCATGGACGCGCGTGAGCGCCTCGCTCTTACCGGCACCGGGAGCCCCGATCAACAGGAGGGCGAGAGTGCTCGCAGCGGCCACGCGCCCAGCTCAACCCGCGGCAGCGTCGAGAAAGCGCGCACATAAATCGCGGCCGAGCTGATTCCACGCATCGATGCGCGGCTCGCTCGCAGCGCGCAGCTCGTCCGGGTCGATCCCGATACGGACGGCGTCCGGGTCGGCGGCGTAGTCGGCGGCCCAGTGAAAGAGGTCCTTGGCCGAGACCTCGGCGTGAAACTGGATGCCCCATGCGCGGTCGCCGACGCGAAACGACTGGGCGCAGATGGGGCTGCGAGCCAGCAGGGTCCAGTCGGGCCCCGGCATGCACTCGTAGCTGTGCCACTGAAACGCCTCGAACTTCGGAGCGAGCGCAGCCAGTAGTGGATCCACCGCGCCCTCCTCCGTGAGCTCGACTTCGTGCCAGCCGATCTCAGGTTTCGAAGCCCTCGCGACGCTACCCCCGGATGCCGACGCCAGCAGCTGCGCGCCCAGGCAGACGCCGAGGAGTGGCATCTCTGCCGCCAGCAGATCGGTCAGGAGAGCCTTCTCCGGTGCGATCCATGTGTGGTCGGACTCCTGGTCGGCGTGCATGGCTCCGCCGAAGCTGAGGACGGCGTCGTAACCGAAGGGATCGGCGGGCGGGTCGTCGGTCTCGGCGACGTGCCAGACGTCGAGTTCGCTGCCGGAGGCGGCGATCGCCTCAGCGAATACGCCCGGACCGGCGTCGCGCTGGTGGGAGATCGCGAGCGTCCTCACGCGCCAAGTTTCGCACCGGGAGGCATAGGATCAGTTCGTGGCCGTCGAGTTCCCACTTCCCGGCAAGGTCGCGCTGGTCACCGGTGCCGCTCGCGGCATCGGCTTCGAGACGGCGCGGGCGTTGCACGCGCGCGGTGCGTCGGTTGCGATCGTCGACCTGAACCTCCAGGCGACCGAGGACGCCTGCCGAGCTATCGGCGAGCGCACGCTGGCAATTGCCGCTGACGTCACCGACACCGAGGCGATGGAGGCAGCTGTGGCGACGGTGGTCGAACACTTCGGCGGGCTAGACGTCGTCGTTGCGAATGCCGGCGTCGCTCCGACGCAGGGGCCGATGATCACCGTCGATGCCAAGGAATGGGAGCGCGTTGTCGAGATCGACCTCCTCGGCGTCTGGCGCACCGTCCACCCCGCGCTCGAGCAGATCATCGCCCGCCGCGGCCACGTGGTCGTCGTCGCCTCGGTCTACGCGTTCATGAACGGCGTGATGGCCTCGCCCTATGCCGCCGCCAAGGCCGGTGTCGAGCAGATCGGCCGCGCGCTTCGCACCGAGCTGTCGGTGCATGGCGCATCGGCGAGCGTCGCCTACTTCGGCTTCATCGACACCGACATGGTGCGCGACGCCTTCGCCCAGCCCGGCGCCCAGAAGGCCGAGGAGATGTTCCCCAAGTTCGTCACCAAGCGCCTGAAGCCGCCGGTCGCGGGCTCGGCGATCGCCGACGGCATCGAGACCCGCGCCCAGATGATCATCCGCCCGCGCTGGTGGCGCGTCTACTCAGTGCTGAGAGGCATCCTCAACCCGCTGCTCGACCGCCAGTCGCTACGCGACGATCGCATCCGGGAATCGATCTTGGAAAACGAGCAGCTGCAGCGCGACAAGCACGCGCCGGCGAAGCCGACCGCGGACTAGTTGTCCGAGCCGGCCCTATCCCACACGTAGAGCTCTACTGCCTCTACGGCCAGCTCCATGAGGCGCGGCTGTGAGAGCCACTCGAGGACCGTCTCGAGCGCGCGCTCCTCGGTGACACCGCGGTCGACGGCCTCCTCGCCGCGGAATCCGGCGGCCAGCTTCAGCGCCTCGCGCCGGTGCTGACCAAGCGTCGGGAAGGCGCCCATCAGGTAGTCGCGGTTCGGGATCGGCGTGCCGACGTCCATCGAGGCGTGCCAGGCGGCGAGCATCGAGATGTCGTGCTCGTCAAGCTCGGAGATCGCCTTCGCGTAGTGAGCCTCGAGCTCGTCGTCGGGGATCTCGTCGACCCACGCACGCACGGCCTCGCCGAGCAACTGGCGGCGGGCCTCTCGGCCGATCGAATCGGCGATTGCGCGGATTGCGTCGGCTGGGTCTATGAAGCAGAGGGACATCGCGGAGGACGATAGGTAGGCCGCAGGACGGCAAAACGGGCCCCGGAAACACCCAATACGCGGCTTCGGAGTCAGGAATACGAGCCGAACCCCGACCTATGCTCAGGCGATGGCGATCGAACTGATCCAGGGGCCCCCGAATTCGGGCCGTTCGCGCGAGCTGATTGCCCGTTTTCGCGACGAACTTGGCGGTCGGCCACTGCTGGTGGTGCCCACCGCCGACGATGTCGCGGCGTTCGAGCGCGACCTCTGCGCGGAGGGTGCGACCACGATCGGCGGAACGATCACAACCTTCGACGGGCTCGCGCGCGAGGTGGCCGCGGCGCTTGCTCTCGACCTCGGCCCGCGCCTCACGCCAACCCAGCGCCAGGCGTTGGTGCGCGCGGCCATTCGCCGCGCCGCGCCGCGCCGGCTGAGCCGCAGCGCCGATCGTCCCGGGTTCACCCCTGCGGCCGACCGCCTCATCGCTGAACTGCAGGCTGCGCTTGTCGACCCGGATGAGTTCGAGCGGATCGTCGGCGAACTCGATGCCCCCGAGTACGAACTCGAGCTGGCGTCGATCTACCGCGCCTACACCGAGCTTCGCGACGCCAGCGGTCGCACGGACCACGGCTCGATCACCGCGGCGGCGATCGGTGCGCTGCGCGCCGATGCATCCGCATGGGGCGGCCGACCGGTGTTCGTCTACGGATTCGACGACCTGCGTCGCGACCAGACCGAACTGATAGCCGCCCTGGCGGCACACGCAACGGTGACGGTCGCGGTCACCTACGCCGACACCCGCGCGCTCGCCGCTCGAGCGAGCCTGCTCACGCGCCTCGTCGAGGAGCTGGGAGCGCAGCGCAGCGAGCCGCTGCCGTTCGATCCCAGCTACACGCAGAGCGCGACCCTGCGCCATCTCGACCGCAACCTGTTCGAACCAGCCGCGCTGCCGATCGATCCCGACGAGGGAATCCTGCTGCTGGACTCCGCGGGCGCTCGCGGCGAAGCCGAGGCGATCGGGATCGAGATCGCTCGGCTCTTGACGAGCGGAGTCGAGCCCGACGAGATCGCGATCGTGGTTCGCCATCCCGACTCGTCGGGACCCGTGCTCGCCAGCGTGCTCTCCAACCTCGGGATCCCGGTTGCGCTCGAGGCCTCGATGCCACTCGCGGCGACCTGCGTCGGAACGTCGCTCGTCGCCCTCTGCCGTGCGGCGATCGACGAGACCGCGGTCGACGCGCTGCTCACCCACCTGCGCTACGACCCGTCGTTTCCGAAGACCACCGTCGATTGGCTCGAGCGGAGCATTCGTCGCGGCAAGGCGAACACCGTGACAGCCGCTGTTGAAGGCTGGGAGAAGCCTCCGCGCCACCTCGAGCGCCTGCGCGAAGCGGCCGATGCCCCAACACGCCTCCGGGCACTCGCGCGCTCGGCTCGCGCCCTTGCCGAGGGGGCGCATCGCGAGGAGGCGCCGCTTGCGGGCCAGCGCGCGAACGAGGAATCGCAGACGCCGTTCTCCGCGCTCGAGCTCCGAGCGGGCGTGGCCGCCGCCGAGCTTTTCGAGGAGCTCGCCTCGCTCGGCTCGCTGTCCGATACGCAGGTGCCCGAGCTCGAGGACGCCATCGAGGCGATCGAAGCGGCAACCGTTGCGCGCTGGCGCGGCCCGGCAACCGGGCGGGTGCGGATCATGAGCCCGTATCGAGCACGGGCGGCCCGCGCACGGGTGCTGTTCTGCACCGGCTTGCAGGAGGGCGAGTTTCCAACCTCCAGTCCCCCCGACCCGCTCCTCTCCGAGGAGAGGCGCGCGCGCATCGGCAACCCGGACCTGCGGCGAGCCGACCAGGCCGACGAGGAGCGCTACCTGTTCCACGCGTGCGTTTCCCGTCCGACCGAGCGCCTCGTCCTCAGCTGGCAGAGCTGCGACGAGGACGGTGAGGCGCGAGCGCGCTCGCCGTTCATCGACGAGGTCTACGACCTGATCGCGCCTTCTGGAGAGCTTCCATCGCGGGTGCTGCGGGTCCGCGGCCCGGAGCGCTCGGTGATCGACGCGGTCGATGCCTCGACGCCGCGCGTCCTGGCTCGTGCGCTCGCGCGTGGCGGCTGGAACGCTGATCGTTCCGGCGCCCTCGCCGAGCTCGGCGTCGGTGGCGCGCTGGCGGACGCCGCGCTCGCCCCGTTCACGCCTTTGCCAGATCCCGATGCGCTTCCGGGCCCGCTCACCGTCCCGGCCGTGCTTGCCGAGTTCGAATCGCGGCGGGTCTTCAGCGCCAACTCCCTGGAGGGCTGGGTCACCTGTTCTTACAAGTGGTTCGTCGATCACGAGCTGCGGCCACAGCACCTTGATCCGGCGGCGGATCCGCTGTGGATCGGTGGGGTCGTACATGGCGCACTCGAGCGCCTCTACGCCGACCCGCCGGGTTCGGACTCGATCCCCCGACCCGGCGATGTCGCCCGCTGGCGCGATCGCTTCGATGAACTCGTCGACGAGTTCGGTGAGGGATTCGGCGGACTCACCCGGCCCCGGCGCGCGGCACTCGTGCGCGCGAAGGCACAGGTCGGCGCGTTTCTCGAAGTCGAGGCCAACAGCGAGAGCGAGTTCCGCCCCGCGCGCGAACTGCTGGAGCTCGGGTTCGGCGAGCTCGACCACCAGCCCGAGGACGCTCCGCCGACCCGCGCCGCCCTGGCACTCGGCGACGTGCAGCTGCGCGGAAGGGTCGACCGCATCGACCTCGCGGCCGACGGGCGCAGCGCGATCGTCCACGACTACAAGACCGGCAAGTCCGTCGCGAGCGCCGACAAGTTCGCCGACAAGGGAACGCTGCAGATCCAGCTCTACATGCTGGTCGCCCAGCGCGTGCTCGATCTCGATCCGGTTGGCGGCCTCTACCACCCACTCGGCGCCACCGATCCGAAACAGCGCCGCGCACGAGGACTGGTGCTCAAGGACGAGCGGCTCGACGCGCTGGACCTGGTCAAGACCGACCGCAAGCCTGCCGACGAGCTCGCGGAGCTGCTGGCGAACGCCGAGGCGCTCGCCATCGAAACCGCGACCGCCATGCGCGCGGGACGAATCCGACGCGATCCACTCAACGGCGAGTGCCCGAAGTACTGCACCTTTCAGACGATCTGCCGGCTCGAGCGAGCCCTCGGAGACGTCGGCGAAGAGAGCTTCAGCGAGAACTCCGATGGCTGACGGCCAGCTCTCACTCGCCGACCTCGAGCTCGAGCCCGCGCCGGACCAGACGCCGGCCGTCCCGGTCACCCGGGCTCGTCCCGATCCCACGTCCGAACAGGCCGACGCAATTGCCGCTCGTGTGCGCGACGCGTTCCTCGAGGCCGGCGCGGGCACCGGCAAGACCAGCGTGCTGGTCGACCGCTACTGCGCGGCGGTTATCGACGACGGAGTTGGCGTCGATCGCGTTCTCGCGTTCACCTTCACCGAGCGCGCCGCGGCCGAGATGCGGACACGAATCCGCGCCGAGCTGACCCGCAGATCGCACATCGCGCGCGGACAGGGCGACGATGCCCTGGCCGACGAGCTCCGCATCCTCGCCCGCGCCACCGAGCGTGCCTGGGTGATGACGATCCACGCCTTCTGTCGCCGCCTGCTGGCGATGCACCCTCTCGCGGCCGGGCTCGATCCGGCGTTTCGCGTGCTCGACGCCGGTCAGGCGGGTCGCCTGAGCGATCGCGCCTTCCGCGATGCGCTCGACGCCCTACTGGTCGAGGGCGATGAGGGGATTGCCGTCGCGGCGGCCGAGTACCAGCCCTGGCGCCTCGAGCAGATGACGCTCGCCGCGTACATGCAGCTGCGCAGCCAAGGAATGGCCGAGCCCCGCCTGCCGGAGGTGGGCGAGCCGCTTCACTCCCCGGGCAAGCGGGAGAAGCTGGTGGATCCGCTTCCGCCCGCGGACGTGGCCGCCGCAAAGGCGGCCCGCGCCTCCTTCGAAACGCTGCTCGAGCGCTTCCACGCCCGCTACGAGGCGCTCAAGGAACAGCGGTCGGCGCTCGACTTCCTCGACCTCGAGCTGCGCGCGCTCGCGCTCCTGCGCTCGAGCGACGCGCTGGCGACGATCTGGAGCGAGCGCTTCGAGCACGTCATGGTCGACGAGTTCCAGGACACCAACCGCGTCCAACTCGAGCTGGTCGAGAAGCTTCGCGGCCCGCAAACCAAGGTGTTCATGGTCGGCGACGAGAACCAGTCGATCTACCGCTTCCGCAACGCCGACCTCGAAGTCTTTCGCCAGGAGCGCGCGGACGCGATCAAGGATCCGGACCGAGACGTCCTGCCGCTGCTCGGCAACTTCCGCTCCCGACCGGCGGTGCTGGGCGCCGTCAACGCGGTCGGCAACGCACTGCTCGACGGCTTCGCCGAGCTGAGCGCGGGACGTATCCCCGACGATGGGCCGGGAGCGGTCGAGTTGCTGCTGACGCTCGACGAGGGCAAGGGGCGCGAGGCGCGCAAGTGGGACACCGACGAGATCGAGCTCGATGCGGCGCCGGCAGCCTCCGCGCCGAAGGTGGTCGCCGAGGCCCGCTTCCTTGCCGAGCGACTTCGCGAGCTGGTCGAGGCCGGCGATGCCGAGCGTGGCGAGATCGTCGTCCTGCTGCGCGCCTTCACCCACGTCGACGCCTACGAGCAGGCGCTTGCGCGCGCCGGCCTCCGCCCGTTCGTGGTCGGCGGCCGCGGCTACTGGACCCAGCAGCAGGTGGAGGACCTGATCCGGCTCCTCGGCGTCGTCTCGAATCCGCTGGACGACGAGCTGCTGTTCGGCGCGCTCGCGTCGTTCGCGGTCGGCGTCAGCCCAGATGCGCTCTGGCTCCTGCGCCAGGCCGCTCGCGGCGAGACCGGTGGCGCTCGTCATGTGTGGCCGGTGATCGCCGACCGCTTCGAGGGCGAGGAGGCCCCCGAGCATGCGACGCACTGGCTCGAGTCGATTCCCGATGAGGACCTCGCCAAGCTCGAGCGCTTTCACGAGGTCCTCGGCCGCCTGCGCGCCGAGGCACCGCTGCTCACGCTCGAGGAGCTGGTCGAGCGGACGATGACGGCATTCGGCTACGACCTGGGGCTGATCGCGCGCCGTGGCGGCGAGGGGCGCATGGCGAACGTGCGCAAGCTGATGCGACTCGCGCGCGACTACGAGTCGAGCGAGGGTCGCGACCTCGCGGGCTTCCTCGCTCTGGCTGCGGACAGCACCGAGCGCGGCGAGCGTGAGGGCATGGCCGCTGTCCAGGCCGAGGGCCACGACGGCGTGCGGGTGATGACCGTTCACGCCGCCAAGGGTCTGCAGTTCCCGGTCGTCGCTGTGCCCGACATGGGCCGCGGTCTTGCCGCCGGTCACCGAGCGGGCGACATGGTCATCGGCCCCGCGCCGGGTCCCGGCGAGGACCCTGAGCACGGGTTCGGGATGCGGCTGGTGTTCGCCGCGAAGAAGTCGTTCGGCGTCTGGCAGCTGGCCGACATCAACGAGGCGGCGAGCGTCGCCGAGGCGGAGGAGGGCTGCCGGCTCGCATACGTCGCGGCGTCGCGGGCGGAGGATCGCCTGATTCTCAGCGGGTTCTACAGCGACGCCGACCGCGAGCCGCTCGAGGAGCTCAAGCCGAAGGACTCGATCCTGCGGCGACTGCTCCCGACCCTTGGCGAACGCGGCTGGGACGGCGGCACGGGCCTCGTGATGCTCCCCGGCGCGCGTCCGATCGGCGCGTCCGAGCGGTTGGCCGAGGTGCCGCTCGAGATCCGCATCTCCGAGCCGAGCCCCGAGCGCGCAGCCGAGCTCGTCCGGCGCTTTGATCCCCCGCCGGATCCGGCGCCGATCGCCGGCACCGTGGCGCCTCCGCCGCTGCTCACCGAGCGCTCGTCTCCTGTGCCGATCGGCCACCTCTCCTACTCGGCACTCGCCCTCTACGAGCGTTGCGGCTATCGCTTCTACGTCGAGCGGGTTCTCGGCGCGCGCGAGGGTCTCGCAACCTCGCCGGGCGAGGCCGACGAGGACGCGCGTGATGAGCGTGCCGACGACGAGCTCGCGGAACCGGACGTCCCTCGCGACCTTGCGCTCGGCATCGGCAATTCGGTTCACGCAGCGCTCGAGTGGAGCGCTGACAACGGATGGGCCGAGCCGGCGCCAGAGCTCCTTGAACGCCTGGTCGCCCGCGAAGGACTTGGCGATGACGCCGACGCGCTGCGGCGCGTGCGTGAACTGGTCGACGGATGGTTGGGATCGCCGCTGCGCACCGAGCTTGGCGAGAGCCAGGTGCAGGCGGAGGTCCCCTTCCTGCTCGGTCTCGGGCCCACCGTGATCCGCGGCCAGATCGACCTGCTCGCCACCGGCGAGGGCGTCCTCACGGTCGTCGACTACAAGACCGACCGCCTCGCCGGCCGCGAGCCGCAGGAGCTCGCCGACCGCTACCGCGCCCAGCGTGAGATCTACGCGCTCGCAGCGGGCCCCGAGGGCGCCCGCGTCGCCCACGTCTTCCTCGAGCGCCCAAACGACCCGGTGGTTGAAACCGTGACCGCCGCCGACCTGCCGGCCGTGCGCGACCGCCTCACCGGCCTGGTGGAACAAATGCAATCCAACGACTTCGAGCCGACGCACGAGCCGTATGCGGCGCTGTGCTTCGGCTGCCCTGCCGCAGCCCGGCTTTGCCCTCGCCCAGCATGGAGGCCGAGAGCTTGACTTTGGCCGTTTTCGGCTACGGCTCGCTTGTCAAGGCGGCGAGCCTCGCCGAGACCCTCGGCCGCCCTGTCGAGGTCGCCGCTCTTGCTCGCCTGCAGGGCTGGCGCCGCTCCTGGGGGCTCGCCCGCAACAACGCGACGTCGGAGAAGACCTTCGCGCTCGCCGACGGCACCCGGCCGGAGTTCTGCCTCGGCCTCGACATCGCCCCCGACCCGCAGGCCCCGGCGCCAAACGGTGCCCTATTCGAGGTGACCGAGAGTGAGCTCGACCGCCTCGACGCGCGCGAGATCCGCTACGACCGGGTCGACGTCACCGCCGAGATTGACTCAGACACGCATTTGGATCAGGTCGTGACCTACCGCGCTCGCCCCGAGCATCGCGCGCCAACGCCACGCGAGGGATCGGTCCTGATCTCGACCTACCTCAAGGCCGTCGAGGGCGCGTTCGACGCGCTCGGCCCCGGCCAGCTCGATCTCTTTCGCGAGACGACCGGTCCACCGCCGGTCGAGGTCGTAGACGCGACACTGGTCGTCGACCAGATTCCCGCCGGGAACCCGCGGGACTGGTAACCCATGGACAGTTCGGCGACGACGGTGTTCTGGTGGTCGCCAACCATCGCGCGAGCGGGCGAGAAAGTGGCGTCGGCGTCGAGGCGACCTTCATCTGGGCCTGCCGCCTTTGCGACGGGGGCGCTAGTCAGTCCACCAGTCGCGCTCGCCCTCGACGTCTTCACGCCGACCCTCGCCGAGGCTGGGAGCCCCGAAGACGATGATGTCGAGGCCGTCGGGCCCGGCTTCGTAGCCTCGCCACGTCCCGGGTGGGACACGGACCGCATCCCACTCCTTGAGCTCCACGATTTCGTCGTCGAGCTTCATCCGTCCGCTCCCGCGCACGACGAGGTAGACCTCTTCCTGCGTCTTGTGCGTGTGGCCGTACGGGAAGCGATAACCGGCCGGGACGTGCTGATAGGTCAGACCGGATTGCTCGAGCTCGAGCGCGTCGGTCGCCATGCGGAACTCCAGGCCCGGCGCGCCGTCGAAGTTGGACCCGACGTCCTCCAGGTCCTCCTTGAGGTTCCTCAGCGTGAACGGCACGGCGCAATCCTACGATTCTCCGCGAACGAACTCGACGAATGCTGTCGCTGCCGGCGACAGCTGGCGATCGCGCTGCCAGACCAGGCAGACCGGCAGCTGGATCGCCGGGCGGAGCGGACGCGTCTCCACCGGGGGTCCCGGGCGCTCGGCAAGCGAGACCGGCAGGACGGCCGGGCCGAAGCCGTCGGAGACCAGGCACCGGATCAGGTAGGGGTCGGCGCTCTCCAGCGACAGCAGAAGCTCGCCCCCCGCGGCAGCGAAGAAGCGGTCGACCTCGCGCTTGATCGCGGAGCCGGACCGTGGCGTGGCGAGCGCGACTCCCGCAAGGTCCGCCGCGGTCACGGCCTTGGCCGCGGGCGCTGTCCCGGGTGGGTAGGCGGCAACCACCTCCTCGGTGCCGAGGCGCGCGCTCTCGATTCCCTCCGGGAGGTCGCCTGCGATGAGCATGAACGCGACATCGAGCTCGCCTGCCAACAGCAGATCCATCAGATCGCCGGCCGTGCCCTCACGCAGACCGACCTCGATCCCGTCGAAGCGGCTGCGGAACTCGGCGAGCAGTTTCGGCACCTCGATCTCCCCCGCCGGGAGAAGCGCACCGATGGATAGCCGCCCGCGCACGAGGCCGCGCAGGTCGTCGAGCTCCGCTCGGACACCGTCGACCTCCGCGAGGACGCGTCGCGCACGTGCGGCGAGCGCCTCCCCGGCCTCGGTTGGCACGACGCGTCGGCTGGTGCGCTCGAACAGCGTCGTGCCCAGCTCGGCCTCGAGACGGCGAATCTGGTGCGAGAGCGCGGACTGCGCGACATGGAGCTCCTCCGCGGCACGGGTGAAGTGGCGGTGACGGGCGACCGCCTCCGCATAGGCAAGCTGACGAAGCTCCATCGCGATTCATCGTAATCCGCGATTGATCTGTTCGCAACAACGTCTTGCTTCGATCAATCGCAGCGTGCATGATCCACCCATGGACTCCGGCCTCGAGATACGCAGCGACCTCCGCCCCGGCGACCTCGGCGCGATCATCGCTCACCACGGCGAGCTCTATGCGCGTGAGTACGGCAACGATTCAACGTTCGAAGCCCACGTCGCCGCAGCCGTCTCCGCGATCGGGACGCGGGGCTGGCCCGGGCCTCGAGAGCAGGTGCGGATCGCCGAGCTGAACGGTCGCCACGTCGGCAGCATCGCGCTGAGCGACGAGGGCGACGGCTGGGCCGCACTGCGCTTCTTCGTCCTCGACGCCGAGCTGCGCGGCCAGGGGCTTGGCCGACGCTGGCTCGCCGAGCTGCTCGAGTCAGCCGAGCGCAACGGCTACGAGGGCGTGCGCCTCGAGACCTTCTCCGACCTTCGGGCGGCGGCGCACATCTACCGCTCGCATGGGTTCGTGGTGATCGCGGAGGACACCGGGCCGCGGTGGGGTCGACCCGCGATCACCTACCAGCGCTACGAGCTCACCTTCCAGTCGTCCGCCCACACCGCCAGCTCCGCGAGGGCGGGCTCGAGCGCACGGCCCTTCTCCGTCAGCGCGTAGGAGACTCGGGCCGGTGGCCCTTCGCTGACCGAGCGCTCGACCAGTCCGGCCGATTCGAGCTCGCGCAGGCGCCGTGAGAGCAGGCGGTCCGAGAGGCCGGGGACGCTGGCCGTGAGCTCGGCGAAGTAATGAGGACGCTCGCCCAGCGACCACAGGATCGCGCCGGCCCAGCGGCGGCCGATCAGCTCGATTGCGGCGTGGAAATCGGGCGAGACGCGGACCGGAGCGCCTCCCCCGTTTGCAGCGGCGCTCTCCGTCCCAAGGCTCTCACCCGCGGCCTCCACCCGGTTTCGGACAGTAGCGAACGCCGTCGCTCCGCCAACAGGGCTCGACCGATCTTGATCTCGTTCAGGCTGCACATGGTCCGGTATCCGTGGGTTCGAGGTTACTCCCGAGCGCTCTGGCGACGACGCTGTTGGGGACGCCAAGTCCCTGGTCGGGGCCGCCCTCGGTCGCGGCGAAGACCGTGGTCAGGACGCGACCGTCGAGATCGACCACCGGTCCTCCTGAGTTGCCGCTGCGAACACGAGCGCGAAACGGCGTCATCCGCCGCTCGACCGGACCACGTCCGTAGGAGTCCTGACTGGTGACGAGGCCGGTGCGCCCTACCCGGGCGGCGACCACGGTCAAAGGCCCGTTCTCCGGAAAGCCGACTACGGCGCCGTCGGTACCGCGTCGCGGCCGCTCGACGAGTTCGAGCACCGGCAGATCGAGGCCGTCGACGGCGAGCACCGCGAGGTCGTTTCGCGGGTCGTAATGGACGACCGTTGCGTCGAGCTCGGAGCCTCCGTCCG
This sequence comes from uncultured Solirubrobacterales bacterium, assembly GCA_963746215.1. Taxonomy (GTDB): domain Bacteria; phylum Actinomycetota; class Thermoleophilia; order Solirubrobacterales; family 70-9; genus WHSW01. The sequence continues at coordinate 75,464 of CAVVAT010000010.1, read as the reverse complement.
GGACCACGGTTGTGTCGTCCTCGCCGGCGATGACGTGGGCGTTGGTGACGACCAGATCCGGCCCCGCGACCCAGCCGGATCCCTGGACACCAAGCCCGCAGGCGGTCCCGAGCACCCGGACCCCGGACCGCGCCGCAGCCTGGACCTCGGGATCGCGGGCACTCGCGCCATCAGGCTCGGCGACATCGGCGTCCGGCCCGCGCACGCGCTGCGACGGATCGACGCGCCGCAGCACGTTAAGGAGCGGGCCTGAGGGCGGCAGCGCCTCGTTGAGCGTGGCGAGGATGCTCGACCTCTGGACCTCCGCACGAAGCTGGCGGGCCTGGTCGCCCGCTGCGTGCAGTGCGACGGCGCCAAATCCCCAGGAGACGAGGAGCGCGAGAGCGCCGAGGACGAGTGCGCCCGCGATCCCGTCGGCGACCCGGATCGCGCCCGAGGGGCGGCGCCGCAGGATCCTCTGGGCAAGGCCGTCGAACGCCACCGCGAGGAAGGCTCCGATGAAGATCCCCGCGACGACGGCAACCAGCGCCGCATAGCGAGATTCGGCCCCGTCGTTGAGCAGCAGCGGCCCAACACGGGCGCCGAGAGCCACACCGCCGACGAAGCCGACGAGGGGCAGGACGCTGCCGAGCAGCCCGCGCTCGAAGCCGATTCCGGCGAGCGCAATGACGAAGACGATGATCCCGACGTCGACGAGGTTCACAGCCCTCCCAGTCTTTCGCTAACGCAACCCTCAAACACCCTTGTCCAAGCCGATCGAGCCACTACCTTCTCCGCTATCACCGGGTAGCGCAGGCCCCCGGGCGGGCAGTTGACAAGCAAGATCATGGACGAAGCAGATAGCGGCCGAGTGAGCGCGGGTGATCGCTCTCAGAATGATCAGCGCCGGCAGCGGGTGCTCACCCGGGCCGCGCCGCTGGGGGCAATCGCCCTTGTCGCTTTCGTTGTCGGCATCGTCGTCGGCGGCGGTCCCGACTCGCCCGAGGCTCAGCGCTTCGTCGACGCCTGGGAGGCTGCCGACTATCCGGCGATGTACGCCGAGCTCAGCCCAGGCAGCCAATCGCAGCTCACGGTCGAGGAGTTCGAGCGCGTCTACGAGCGGGCGGCGGACACCGCGACCGTCGAGACCCTCACGGCTGGCGAGCTCACGCACGAGGACGACGTCGCCTCGACCAGTCTTTCGATCAGCACCCATGCGTTCGGCGAGCTCAGCGGACAGCTCGAGCTACCGCTGGAGGACGGCAAGGTCGTCTGGGCGCCGCACCTCGTCTATCCGGGCCTCTCCGACGGCGAACAGCTTGTCCGGCGCACGCGCGCGCCGGCACGCGCCGCGATCCTGGCGGCCGACGGCACGCCGCTCTCGAGCGGGCCGGCGTCGGCGCGCTCAGTCGGCGCTGCGGCATCAGCGGTCGTGGGATCGGTGGGAACGCCGTCCGAGGATCAGGCGGCGGAGCTGACCGCCGACGGCTTCCCCCCCGGCACGCTCACCGGGACGTCCGGTCTCGAGCAAGCGTTCGACGAGCGCCTCAGCGGCAAGCCTGGCGGCCAGCTCGTCGCGGTGGGATCGGGCGAGGCCAATGACGTCGGCGGCGGGCGCATCCTGGCCCAGACCGAGCCGGTCCGGGGCAAGGCTGTGCGCACCTACATCGACCCAGAGCTGCAGGAGACCGCCGTCGTCGCGCTCGGCAGCCTCTACGGAGGCGCTGCGGTGATCGATGCGCGCACCGGCGGCGTGATGGCCCTCTCGGGAATCGCTTACTCGGCGCCGCAACCGCCGGGGTCCACGTTCAAGATCATCACCGCCACAGGAGCGCTCGACGCGGGCATCGTCAAGACGACTGATGAGTTCCCCGTCGAGTCGTCGAACTCCGAGATCGGCCGCGAGATCGACAACGCCCACGACGAGCTTTGCGGCGGCAACTTCGTCCAGACCTTCGCCGACTCGTGCAACACGGTCTTTGCACCCCTCGGGGCCGAACTCGGCGGGGACGAGCTCGTCGAGACCGCCAAGCGCTTCGGCTTCAACTCGAGGCCCGCGCTCTTCGACCCGGCCGCGACGGACGCGATTCGCCCGCCCGCGAGCACGATCCCCGAGGACCTGGGGGACGACACGGTCGCCACCGGCGAGTCAGCCATCGGCCAGGGTCAGGTGCTGGCAACGCCGCTCCAGATGGCGAGCGTCGCGCAGACGATCGCCAACGACGGCGTCAGGATGCCCACGCCGATCGCGCGCGGCGACGATCTTGCCCCTGACGCCGAACCGGTCGAGGTGACCTCGCCCGAGACCGCGGCGACGCTGCGCGAGATGATGATCGAGGTCGTCAACAGCGGCACCGGCGTGGCTGCGGCACTTCCGGGCATCGACGTCGCCGGCAAGACCGGCACGGCAGAGCTTGGCCCCAAGGCGCTGGAGCCCGGCCAAGAGCTCGCGGAGGGCGAGGATCCGCCCCTGGAGACCGATGCCTGGTTCACCGCCTTCGCGCCCGCGGCGAAGCCGAAGATCGCCGTCGCCGTGATGATCGTCAACTCCGAGGGCGATGGCGGCACCGTGGCCGCCCCGATCGTGCGGCAGATCATGGCGGCGTATTTCGGCGTCGCCTGATTCCTCGCGTCCGTCACCGTCCTCGCCCTCCTGCTCAGCGCAGCCACAGCGCATGCCGCGATCTTTCAGGGGCGCGAGTGCTGGGACCCAGGTCAAGCTCCGAACAAAGGTCTCACAGGCTCATGTCCTTGATCAGGGGCGAGCCGGAGGCCAGGTTGAACTCGACGATGTCTCGGGCCCCGTCCACGTCGTCGGCATCTGGAAGTTCGAGGCGCGGCTCACCGCGGCAACTACGAACAGAACAACGAGCGAATCACCTAGGAGGACACTGCGCATCCGCTAGGCCGAGACTAAATGTCCAGCGTCACTTCGCCGGTACCGCCGAAGGTCTGAATCTCGAGCTCCAGCGGGCGGTTGTCGCTGACCGACTGGTCGACCTGGAAGATCAGCAGCGCGCCCTGGTTCGGTCCGGTTCCCGCCGTTGAATCGATGAGCGGCAACTGGCCCTCTGCCTCAACCTGAGCGCCGACGTCGAGGGCGTACGGGCTCTCGCTCTCGACCATCTCGTACTCGTTCTCGAGCGTGTCCGTGACGACGTAATTGGTCGCGGAGGGGCGAGCTTCCTCGGTCGGGTTCGTGATCACCATGAAGACCCCGAGGTACTCGGTGCCCGGCTCGGGCGGCGGCTGCTCGGCGAGGTACTCGGAGTCCTCGACGTCGAAGGGATTGAGGAAACGAGTGATCTGGACGTTGTATTCCAGCTCGTTGATCTCGATCGGCTCGCCCTCGACGACCTCGCCGTGCTCCTCCTCGCCGCAGGCGGTCAGCGCGCCCGCGAGCACGACGGCGCTCAGGAGGGACGCGGCGATGGCTGCAAGTCGCGGACGCATGAGGGCGGGAAGCATATGGCCTCGGCTGGATCTACCGGTTGAACGAGGGCAGCAGGTCGGCGCCGCCGATGCCGACGTGCTCCAGAGGGCTATCGGTTTCAACGATCTCTCTTAGCCGGCTGAGCGCCCGCGAGAGGTCACGGCGGAGGCGTCGGCCGCTGACGCCGGTCTCACCGAGCTTGTCGAAGATCGTCGGCGGCTCGGTCCAGATCGTCACCGTCAGCTCAGACCCCTCGGGTGCCGGACCCTCGGCGATCTCCCAGATGGTGAACCACGGAACCCGATTGCCGCGCCCCCCACGGCCATGCTCCCGGATCAGGTGGGGACTCTCAGCGACCTCGATCACGGTGTCGACCCAGACACCGGCGTGCTCGAGCCGAAAGCGAGCCGAGGCGCCCACGCCAACCGGCTCGACCCGCGCGAGGCGGTACTCCTCGATGAAGTGATCGGTGAACGCAGGCCGAAGCGAGAGGTCGATAAGCAGGTCGAAGATCCGCTCGCGCGGAACGTCGATCGATGCTGATGCGGAGACGGGGCGCATGCGGCGGCGATTCTATCCGCGCCTCGGATCAGAGGTTCCCGGAATTTCCGTCCAACCTTTGCCGGATCGGCTGAAACATCGACTCCGAGTAGTTAGGATCGTCACAAGGGGGAAAGAACTCACACGATGGACTTCAAAGCCTCCGCCGAAGCCGAGATCCACCACAGCGGCGAGCCGATCACGATCGCCCAGCCCGGCGTGCTCTGCTGCATCGACTGCGGCTTCGCCGTGTCGACGGTCAACGCCGGGCGAGCTGCCGGAGTGCCCGGCCTGCGGCGGAGAGAGCTTTCGTCGCGGCTCGATCTTCGACCGTCCCCCCGCTCCGAAGACCGCAGCGGTCGAAGGACCGATCGAGGCGCACGACTGGATCGAGGAGGTCCGCGCCGAGCTCGACCAGCCCGGTCACTACCTCGCCTTCGACGAGGGCGGACACGATTACTCGGTGATCCGTCTCGAGCGTGGCTGGACCCGGATCGGCCGATCGCGCACCGCCGACATCCGCTTCGACGACCCCACCGTCTCGCGGCGCCACGCGCTCGTCGTGCTCACGGCCGGCGACAACCTGAGGGCGCTCGACGACCGCAGCATGAACGGTCTCTACGTCAACGGCCAGCGGGTCGATTGGGCCGTTCTCAGCGACGGCGACGAGCTCGAGGTCGGTCGCTACCGCCTGCACGTCGTCGAAGCCTGATCGAGCCCTCCGCCCGGGGCGCGCGCGGCGCTTATAGTCCGCGCGATGGCGACCACGATCGCGGTCCTCTCCCAGAAGGGAGGAACCGGTAAGACGACTCTGACCCGGACACTCAGCGACGTCTTCTCGCGCCTCGGGCTCGACGTCCTCGCGATCGACTGCGATCCGCAGGGCAACCTCTCCGACTACTTCGACACCGACGCCGACGCTCAGCCGACCCTGGCGGAGGTGCTCTCCGGCCAAGTTCGTGCCGCCGATGCCGTCCACGGCCAGGTGATTCCGGCGAACATGCGCCTCGCCGAGGCCGAGCTGATGCTCGCGGGCAAGATCGGCCGCGAGGTGACACTGCGAAACGCGCTGCGCGACCTCAAGCGCGAGCGCGACCTGATCCTGATCGATTGCCCGCCCACGCTGGGGCTGCTCTCGGTCAACGCCCTGGTCGCCGCCGACTACGCGCTGCTGACGACCGAGGCCCAGTACTTCTCGCTGCAGGGCGTCGAGCAGGCGATGCAGGTCGTCAACCTCGCCCGCGACTCGCTCAACCCAGAGCTCGAGCTGCTCGGCGTCGTGCTGAACATCGCCAACATGCGCACCAAACACGCGCGCCAGACGCTCGAGGCGCTGCGCGAGCAGTTCGGCGACAAGGTCTGCCGGACGGTTATCCGCCAGTCGATCGCCTACGCCGAGTCAGCGGAGCGCGCGGTCCCGATCCTCGATTACCGGCCGGATCGCGGCGCCGACTACCTCTCCCTCGCCGGCGAACTGCTGCGCCGGCTGTCGATGCAGGACCTTCTCGCCCCGCTCGACGAGCTCTCGACCGAGCTCGTTCCCGCGAGCTGAGTCGCCGCCGGGCTCAGGTCCCGGCGATCTTCCCTGCGATGAACTCGTTGCTCGAGGAGCAGTTGCCGCTGGCGATCTTGATCGTCCCGACGACCTTGGTCGCGCTCTTCCACTTGCCCTTCCAGTCGACCTTGATCTCGACCGAGGTGCCGCTCGGCGTGTTGGTCTCCTTGACGTGGAACTTGCCGCTCTTCGAGATCGGGACGCTCGCCGCCTTCAGTGGCAGGCTGTACTTGTCGCACTCGCCAGGGTCGGGGTAGTAGATCCCGTTGTACTGCCCGGAGGCGACGATTTGGCGCTTGCCGCCGTCCTTGACGACGCTCCACCCGCCCTGCGAGTAAGTCCCGTTGATGTCGAGGTCGGCCTGGTAGTCGCCGGTCGCAGGCGGCTTGTTATTGGCGCCGACCGCCATCTCCGCGACTCCGAGCGCGAGCAACGCCACCGACGAGGATCGATGCCAGCCGCCTCATCGCGCGAATCATTGTCAGAGCTCCGGTACGTCGGCGCCGAGCGGGCTGAAGGGCACCCGGCGGACCGCGGCCCAGCCCTCGGCCGCGGCGGTCGCCGCCTCGACGACCTTGCCGGTGTCCTGCCAAAAGCACCAGAGCATCAGCGAGGGCCCTGCGCCGGAGATCGTCGCGCCGATCGCGCCGAGGTCCCTGGCGCGTTCGAGCAGCTCCATCGAACGCTCGTACAGCGGCCGCCGGGCGGGCTGGTGCAGGCGATCGGCGAGGCCGCGCGCGATCAGCGTGAGATCGGAGCGCTCGAGGCCCGAGCACGAGCTGCGTCGCCGCGGCGACGTTGGCGACCGCGTCGGCGACGGCGATCTCGCTCGGGAAGCGCCGCGCGCGCCTGCGACGGTCGGCACAGTCTCGTCCGGGATCACGAGCACGGCCTCCACGCCCTCCGGCGGCTCGAGGCGCACAGCAGGCGGGCCGCTCGCCGGCCTCGTCGGCGCTCGGACAGAGCACGAAGCCGCCGTAGAGCGCGGCGCGCGACATTGTCGGGATGGCCCTCGATTTCAACCGCGTGGCGGTAGATCGCGTCGCGGTCGAGGCCGAGCTCGAACATGTGGTCGGCGGCGACGAGACCGGCGACGATCGCCGCCGCGCTCGAGCCAAGCCCGCGCGCTAGCGGGATCTCGCTGCGGATCTCGAAGCGCAGGCCGTCGGCCGTGTGCAGGCGCTCGAAGGCCGCCACGCAGAGGTTGGTGCGGTCGGTCGGCAGGCCCTCCTCGGCGAGCACCGAGAACTCGCCGGTCTCCTCGACCTCCATCTCCAGATCGAGCGTCGAGCGCCGCGGCGAGGACGTCGTACCCGGGCCCGAGATTGGCCGAGGAGGCGGGAACGCGGACGAGGCGGCGGCGTGCGGTCACGGCGCCAGCCTAGACGCGGCAGCTCGACGCGGAAGACCGCGCCGTCGCCCGGGCTCGCTGTCGACGGCGATCGTGCCGCCGTGAGCGTCGACGATCGCCTTGACGATCGTCAGGCCGAGCCCCGTGCCCTGGATGTGGCGGCGCTCGGCCTCGACCGCGCGGAACATCCGGTCGAACAGGCGCGGCGTCTCGGCCGCGGGGATGCCCGATCCCGGTGTCCGCCACCTCCAGCACCGCCACCGTCGCCTCGGGTTGCGGCGGTGATCACAACGCTGCCCCCGTCGGGGGTGAACTTGATCGCGTTCGAGATCAGGTTCTCGGCCACCTGGGCAAGGCGATCCGCGTCGCCGGCGATCACCGGCGCTTCGTCGAGCTCGAGGCTCAGCTCGACGCCGGCCTTCGCGGCCTCCGGGCTCGGCCGCCTCGAAGCTGGCTGGTGCGATCTCGCCGAGGTCGGCGCGCGACGGCTCGATCGCAAAGTTCCCGGCGCGTGATCTTGGTCAGCGTCAGCAGGTCGGCGACGAGGTCGAGCTCCCGGCGCGAGTTGCGGTCGATCACCTCGACGAAGCGGCGGCCCTGCTCGCTGAGGTTCCCGCTCTCGACCTCGGCGAGCAGCTCGGTGTAGCCGATGATCGAGGTGAGCGGCGTGCGCAGCTCGTGCGAGACGAGGCCGATGAACTCATCCTTGAGCCGCTCGGCATCGCGCTCGGCGGTGACGTCGCGGCTTGTTCCGATCAGCCTGGTCGGGCGACCGTCCTCGATCACCGGGCGGCCCTCGACGGCGATCTCGCGCACCTGCCGCGTCCGGGAGCAACGACGCGATACTCGGTCGCGAATGCGCTCGGGCTCCGCCTCGACCTTGCGGACGAGCTTGCGAACGCCTCACGATCATCGGGATGGACTCGGCCCGAGGAACGTCCTCGAACGGCGGGGCGGTGGGCGACGGCTCGAATCCGTGGTTTCGGTGCTGCTGGGCCGACCAGTCCGGTGCGCCCGTCTCGAGGTCGAGCTCCCAGCTGCCGACCAGCGCGATCTCCTCCATCTCGACGCGCCGCTGGATCACGCGGCCGACGCAATGAAACATGCAGCCCGTCGGGGTCCGGGCTCGCCGACCACTCGGTCCACATCAGAGCTTCCGTCGGCGGCGATGATCTGAAACTTGAACTCCGAGGTCGTCGCGCCCTGCGCCAGCCGTGCGACCTCCGCCTCCACCGCGGACGGTGGGGCGCGTGGACGAACTCGATGAACGGCTTCGGCAGCATCTGCTCGGGCGTCCAGCCCAGCGACCGCTCGCCAGGCGCCGTTGAGCTGCTTGAAGTAGCCGTCGAACCCGCAGGTGGCGACGAGGTCCTCGATCAGCTCGAAATGGCGCAGGCTGACCGCGAGCTCACGCTCGGTTGCACGGCGCGAGCGAATGTCGCGGACGGCAACGGCGGCTGCCACGGCGGCTGTCGTAACGACCGCTCCGAGGCGGCTCACCCTTCCCATCTCAGCCCCGGGCTAACACCTCGCCGTTCCCGGCGATCGCAGCGGCGAGCAGGCCCGATGGCGGGACCTCGGTCCCGGCGAGCAGTACGGACTCCTTGACCCGCGCGCCGGCGCCGATGACCGAGCCGGGGCCGATCACGAGTGGACCGTCGAGCCGGGCTCCGTCGCCGACTTCGACCCCGTCACCGAGCAGCACCGGCCCCTCGCCCTCGACCTCGCCGTCGAGCCCGGCTGCGGACTCGATCAGCTCCCCCGCGGGCTTCACGTCGACCGCACCGGTGATCGCGTCGAGATTGCCCTGCAGGTACTCGGGCAGCGAGCCGACGTCGTTCCAGTACTCGTCCGAAGTGTGGACGCCGAACGGAACGTCTGCCTCGAGCAGGGCCGGGAAGACGTCGAGCGCGAAGTCCACCTCGTCCTTATCCGGGAAGTAGTCGAAGATCTCGGGCTCGAGCACGTAGATCATGCAGTTGGCGAGGTTCGAGAGCGCCTCGGCGGGATCCGGCTTCTCCTGGAAGCCCTGAATGCGCCCGTCCGAGCCGCTGACGATCACTCCGTACTCGCTGGTGTCGGCGACCTTCACCGCGGCAAGGGTCGCGATCCAGTCGTTCTCGGCGTGGGTCTTGGCGAGCGCGGTGAGGTCGAGGTCGGTGAGCGCGTCGGCGGCAAGCACGACGAACGGCTCGGCGCCGAAGAAGTCGCGAACGTTGCGCACGCCGCCGGCGGTGCCGAGGAGCTTCTCCTCCTCGCTGTAGGTGATCTCGACCCCGAGCCTGGAGCCGTCGCTGAACGCGCCCCGCACGGTGTCGCCGAACCAGTGGAGGTTCGCGACGATCTCGCCGACATCATTCTGAGCGAGCAGCTCGAGCACGTGCTCCATGATCGGCCGGTTCGCCACTGGAACCATCGGCTTGGGCACATCCCATGTGAGCGGACGCAGGCGTGTGCCCAGTCCCGCCGCCATAACCATCCCTCGCATGGGCGGCAGGCTACATCGGAGGGCACCGGGAGCCTCTAAAGTCTCTTTCGAAAGCGAAGCCAGGAGAGCAATGAGCACCATCGTCGCCCAGGATCAGGACTACAAAGTCGCCGATATCGGCCTTGCCGAGTTCGGTCGCAAGGAGATCTCGCTCGCCGAGCACGAGATGCCCGGGCTGATGAGGACCCGTGAGGAATTCGCCGAGGCGCAGCCGCTTGCCGGCGCCCGTGTCACCGGGTCGCTGCACATGACCGTCCAGACGGCGGTCCTGATCGAGACGCTCGTCGCGCTCGGCGCCGAGGTCCGCTGGGCCTCCTGCAACATCTTCTCGACCCAGGACCACGCCGCCGCGGCGATCGCCGCTGCCGGAATCCCCGTCTTCGCCTGGAAGGGCGAGACGCTCGAGGAGTACTGGTGGTGCACTGAGCAGGCGCTCAACTGGCCCGATGCCGACGGCCCGAACATGATCCTTGACGACGGTGGAGACGCCACGCTCCTCATCCACCACGGCGTCCAGTTCGAGGCGGCAGGCGCCGTGCCCGGTCCCGAGACCGCCGGCTCTGCCGAGGAGAAGGTCATCCTCGATGTTCTCACCCGCTCGCTCGAGGACACGCCAGAGCGCTTCACGAAGATGGCCGCGGACATCAAGGGAGTCACCGAGGAGACAACCACCGGCGTCGCGAGGCTCTATTCGTTCGCACGCGACGGGACGCTGCTGTTCCCGGCGATCAACGTGAACGACTCGGTCACGAAGTCGAAGTTCGACAACCTCTACGGATGCCGCCACTCGCTTATCGACGGCATCAACCGCGGCACCGACGTGATGATCGGCGGCAAGGTCGCCGTGATCTGCGGCTACGGCGACGTCGGCAAGGGCTGCGCCGACTCCCTGCGCGGCCAGGGCGCACGCGTGATCATCACCGAGATCGACCCGATCTGCGCGCTGCAGGCGGCGATGGAGGGCTACGAGGTGCGCACGCTCGACGAGGTGATCGAGTCAGCCGACATCTTCATCACCGCCACCGGCAACAAGGACATCATCACCGCCGACGACATGGCGCGGATGAAGCATCAGGCGATCGTCGGCAACATCGGCCACTTCGACAACGAGATCGACATGGCCGGGCTCGAGATCATCCGGTGCCAAGCGGATCGTGATCAAGCCGCAGGTTGACGAGTGGGTCTTCGCCGACGGCCACTCGATCATCGTCTTGAGCGAGGGCCGGCTGCTGAACCTCGGCAACGCGACGGGCCACCCGTCGTTCGTGATGTCGAACTCGTTCACGAACCAGACGATCGCCCAGATCGAGCTGTTCTCGAAGAACGACCAGTACGCGAAGTCGGTCCACGTGCTGCCCAAGCACCTCGACGAGAAGGTCGCGCGCCTCCACCTCGACGCGCTGGGCGTCAGCCTCACCGAGCTCAGCAAGGACCAGGCTGACTACCTCGGGGTGCCTGTCGAGGGCCCGTACAAGCCCGACCACTACCGCTACTAGAGGCCAGCGGTGCATCGCGCCTGGATAGGTGCGATCGCCGTCGCGGCGCTGGGAGTCGAGCGCCGCTCCAGCGCAGGCTGAGCCGGCGGTCGCGCTGATCGCCGGCAACACCCTGCTCCGGTTCGACACCACCGATCCCACCGACCACGACATCACCCCGGTCACCGGCATGGGTGCGGGCTGACGCTTGCGCGGAATCGACTTCCGGCCGGCCACCGGGGAGCTCTCGGCTTCACGGTGGCCACCGGCTCCGCCAACAACTCGGTGTTGACGACCTATCGCATCGACCCGGACCACCGGCCGGCGACGCTGTCGGTGCGACGTCAGTTCGCCGTGCCTGGCGCGGCAGATGTCGCCGGGCGGCTGCGACTTCAACCCTGTTGCCGATCGCATGCGCTCGTCAACACGAACGATGAGAACGCGCGGTTTAATCCAAACAACGGTGCCCTGGCCGGTAACGACGACCGATCTGACCCGGCCGGCGTCACCGACGTCATCGCCGCCGCATACGACCGCAACAACGCCGGGGGCGGCCAGACCACGCTGTTCGAGATCGACGCCAACACCAGCGCCCTCTCGATCCAGGGCGGACCCAACGGCACAGCTGCCTTCGGCCCCAATGGCGGCCTCGTCGAAGATGTCCGATCGCTCAACGTCGTCCTGACCGGGGCCAGCGACGCTGGGCTCGACATCACCCCGGCCGGAACGATGTTCGCTGCACTGACGGTCGGCGGAGTCACGAGCCTTTACACGCTCACCTCGTTCACGACACTTGTCGGCCCTATCGGCAGCGGCGCGAGCCAGCTCTTCTCGCTCGCGATCCTTCCGCCCGACGGCGACGGCGACGGCTCGCGAGATGCGGCCGACAACTGCCCCGCGGCGGCCAACGCGGACCAGGCAGACCTCGACGCCGACGGCCTCGGCGACCTGTGCGACGCAGACCAGGACGGAGACGGCCTCTCAGACGCGGTCGAGATCACTATCGGCTCGGATCCCCGCGCGACAGACAGCGACGGCGACACGGTCACCGACGGTGCCGACGCCTGCCCGGTCCTGGTTGGGACCCTGCCGAATGGCTGCCCGGACATCACTCTTCCCGAAACCGTCATTACCGCGGGCCCGGAGTCGAAGACGAAGAAGCGCAAGGCGACCTTCCAGTTCGTTTCGACCGAGCCGAGCACATCGTTTGCGTGCAGTCTCGACAACAAGCCGTTTGCGCCCTGCGCGTCGCCTCAGGTCTACAAGAAGCTGCGGCCCGTCAAGCACACCTTCGAGGTCCGGGCCATCGACGGGGTCGGCAACCTCGACCCCACGCCCGCGCAGCGCTCCTGGAAGGTCAAGCGGACGAGCTAGGGACCCGGCGCTCAGTTCGAGGGCGAGGCTCTCGCGGAGCCCTCGCAAATCGCCGGCGGCCCGCCTCGACACCGAAAGCATCGCTTCGCTGGGGAAGCGTGTCGTCCTGCCACGGTCCGGGGCGCCCGAACTGTCCGTCCTGAGGACGCCTATGCCCCGCAGGGGCCGGACAGTTAGATCCGTCGCGCTCTGGACGAGGAGCGCAATCTATGCGCCGCATGGAAAGTGATCTCTTCTCGGTGCCTGCCCGGGGCGACCTATCGGCGGTACACGCGAACAACCCGCCCCGAGCGACGCCCTAAACGTTCCACGTCTCCCCCGGAGCGGGTCTACCCGGTGCGAGATCGATGGTCCGATTTCGGCCCAGGCAGGGCGCTATCCGCCGGTCGATCTCGATTTACCTGCCGCTAGTCACGCTTGTGAACACGCAGCCTTCGGGCCAACCCTTAATATGTGGACGTCCTACTATCGGGTTTCCGCGCAGTATGAGGAGAGGTTGACTTGAGCGACGCAGTCGTGCCGAAGGAGAAGCTGGAGCGCGAGGCGCTTCATTCGACGCTGTCAGGACACCCGATCGAGCCGCTTTACACCGAGGCGGACCTCGAGGGGTTCGATCCGCGTGAGGATCTTGGGGACCCGGGCTCCTTTCCCTTCACCCGCGGCCCGTACGAATCGATGTACCGCGGCCGCCTCTGGACGATGCGCCAGTTCGCCGGGTTCGGCACCGTGGAGGAGACCAACGCCCGCTTCCGCTATCTGCTCGACCACGGCCAGACCGGGCTGTCGACCGCGTTCGATATGCCGACCCTGATGGGCCTCGACTCCGACCACGGCCGCTCGCTCGGTGAGGTCGGTGTGGAGGGCGTCGCGCTCGACACGGTCGACGACATGGAGACCCTCTTCGCCGGCATCCCGCTCGAGGACGTGACCGTCTCGATGACGATCAACGCCCCCGCGGCGATCCTGCTCGCCTTCTACGTCGTTGCGGCCGAGGAAAACGGCTTCGCAACCGAAAAGCTCGGCGGCACGATCCAGACCGACATCCTCAAGGAGTACATCGCCCAGAAGGAGTGGTGCTTCCCGATCGACCCCGCGATGCGCCTGGTCACCGACATGGTCGAGTTCGCCACCGCGGAGATGCCGCGCTGGCACCCGATCTCGATCTCCGGGTACCACATCCGCGAAGCGGGATCGACGGCCGCGCAGGAGCTCGCATTCACGCTCAAGGACGGCTTCACCTATGTCGAGCAGGCAATCGAGCGCGGGATCGATGTCGACGCGTTCGCACCGCGCCTGTCGTTCTTCTTCAACGCCCACATCGACTTCTTCGAGGAGATCGCGAAGTACCGGGCGGCGCGGCGCATCTGGGCGCGCGAGATGCGCGAGACCTACGGCGCCAAGGACGAGCGCTCGATGCTGATGCGCTTCCACACCCAGACGGCCGGCGTCTCACTGACCGCGCAGCAACCGCTGGTCAACATCGTCCGCACGACGATCGAGGCGCTGGCGGGCGTCCTCGGTGGCACGCAGTCGCTGCACACCAACTCCTACGACGAAGCGCTCGCGCTCCCAACTGAGGAGGCGGTGCGGGTCGCGCTTCGCACGCAGCAGGTCATCGCCCACGAGTCCGGCGTGACCAACACGGCCGATCCGCTCGGCGGCGCGTACTTCGTCGAGAAGCTCACCTCCGAGATCGAAGCCGAGGCCTACGACTACTTCCATCGCATCGACGAGCTCGGAGGCATGGTCGACGCGATCAAGACCGGGTTCCCGCAGCGCGAGATCGCCGAGGCCGCGTTCATCTACCAGCGCGAGGTCGACACCAAGCAGCGCATCGTCGTCGGCGTCAACGACTACCGGCTCGAGGACGAGGAGCCGATGCAGCTGCACCGCGCCGACCCGGCGGCCGAGGGCCGCCAGCGCAAGCGACTCGACAAGACCAAGTCCGAGCGCGATCAGGGCCAGGTCGACGCCGCGCTCGCGCGCCTGCGCGAGGATGCGGCGAAGGGGAACGTCAACCTGATGGCGCGGCTGATCGAGGCGACGCGGGTGCGAGCCTCCGAGGGCGAGATGATCCTGGCGATGCAGGATGTGTTCGGGACCTACACCGAACACCCGCAGTTCTAGGGAGGTCACCGATGGCCACAGAGCTGCAGTTCGACCCGATCGCTGAGGCCCGGCGCCACTGGGAGGAACGCTGGGGATCCGAGGTGACACCGTCGATGGCGGCGGTTACGTCGATCATGCGCGTCCAGCAAATCCTGATCGGACGCCTGAACACGATGGTGTCGGACCTCGACCTCACATTCGCGCGCTACGAGGCTCTGATGTTGCTGCTGTTCTCTAGCCGAGGCTCGCTGCCGCTGGGCAAGATCGGCGATCGACTGCAGGTGCACCGCACCAGCGTCACCAACCTGATCGACGGCCTCGAACGCTCCGGCTACGTCCGCCGCGTCGCGCACGAATCCGACAGGCGGACGACGCTTGCCGAGATCACCTCGAAGGGACGCGAAGTCGCCGAGGCCGCCACGGCGAGGCTGAACGCGGCACGCTTCGGCATTGACTCCGTCGAGTCCGAGGACCTCGAGACCATCTACCGGCTGCTCGAAGGCTTTCGCGACCAATCTGACTGATCGTGAGCTCGCGGTTCGAGATCCCTGAGGCGGAGATCGAGCTTCGCGCGAGCCGCTCGTCGGGGCCAGGCGGCCAGCACGCCAACGTGACCGCGTCGCGGATCGAGGCGGTCTTCGACATCGACGCCTCCCCCACGCTCACCGAGGCGCAGAAGCAGCGGCTGAGGGCCCGATTCGGGCCGCGCGTCACCGCGATCGCCCAGGACGCCCGCAGCCAACTGCGAAATCGTCAGCTCGCCGCAGCGCGGCTCAACGAGCGCGTCGCGGCCGCGCTCGCGCCGCGTAAGCACCGGCGGCCCACGCGCGCCACCAAGGCCTCGCGCGAGCGCCGCCTCCACGGCAAGAAGCGCCGCTCAGACGTCAAGCGCGCACGCCGCCGTCCCGCGGCCGACGACTAGCGCGAACTACTGAGCGGCGTCACCGAGCTGGTCCTTGAGCCGGTCGATCATGTCGATCGGCCCGGGGTCGACGCCGTTGTGAGCGGCGAGGAACAGCGAGACAAGATCGCCCAGCATCACGGTCCAGAGCAGACGTTCGACGCGCGTTTCGCCCTCGGTCTCGATCGTGATCGCCGCCGTCGCCGACGGCGCGACGAGCTTCTCAGTGAGCTCGGCACGCTGGCGCTGGCGGGGATGCTGGTCTGAGTCGAGGAGAAAGATCGCCGAGAAGGCGTCGGCCTTGCCGTTAGCAGTCCAGCCGACGATCTCGTTGTGGTCGAGCTCGGGAAGCTGATGGTCGAACGCGTGTTGCTTTGCGTTCTCGTTGATCTGACACTTCCAGCGATAGGCGACCGGCACCGTCGCATCGCACCCGTAGATCAGCGGGATCGAGCCTTTCAACTGATCGGCGATCTCGGCGGCACGGGAGACGAGGCGGTCGCGGCCCTCCGCGAGGTGCGCGGCCGTCGAGTCGATCTCGGTCCGCACGCCCGGCGAGGCACCGATCAGCGCCGCCATCTCACAGGCGACTGTGAACCCGTAGCCGACCGCATGGCGCGGCTGCAGGCCAGCCGGCAACCCGATCACCGGAACCCCGGCGGCACGAGCCGACTCCGCGAGGCGCCCGCCCGTGGTCGCCACGACGCGATCGGCGCCGACGGCCTCCGCGGCCTCGAAGGCCGCAAGCGTTTCCTCGGTGTCGCCCGAATAGCTCGAGCAGAGCACCGCGATGTTCGGGTTGGTCCAGCCGGGAATCTCATAGTCGCGAAAGATCTGCATCGGACGGTTGAGGACGTCGCCGATCGCCGCCCGAGCGAGCACGCCGCCAATCGCCGAGCCGCCCATGCCGCAGACGATCAGACCTTGGAGCTCGCGGCGCTCGAGCCCGGCGGACTCGAAGCGCCAAAGCGCATCGCTCAGGTGGTCGGGCAATGCGAGGACGTCGTCGAGCTCATTGCCCGCGTCGACGTCGCGGATCGGATCGAGTACATCGCTCACGCTGTCACCTCAGCTTCAATCGACTCGCCGGGGCCGACCCTGGCGCCTTCACCGACGGCGGCCCCCGAGGCGATCTTCGCCTCCGCGCCAACTACCGCGCCGGGCCCCACCCGCGCTGATTCGCCCACGTGCACCCCAGCTCCGAGAATCGAGCCGAAAACCTCCGCACCGGCCCCGATCCGACACCGATTCAACAGCACCGAGTCGGACACGACCGCTCCGTCGCCCACCTCGCAGCCAGCGCCGACCACAGCCCGCGGCGAGACGGACGCATCGCTGGAGACGACGGCGCCCTCCCCAACGAACGGGCCGCCGTCGCCCGGCAGTTCGGTCTCGACCGTGCCATCGAGGATGTCCCAACTCGCCTGGAGATAACGCTCCGGCGTGCCTATATCCATCCAATAGCCATTGAGCCGGCGCCCGTAGAGGCCCTGGCCCACGAGCCGCGGGAACACCTCGCGTTCGATCGAAACGGCGCGACCGGGCGGGATCAGGTCGAGCGCCGAGCGCTCGACCACGTAGGTGCCGGCATTGATCTCGTCGGTGTCGATCTCGGCGGGATCCGGCTTCTCCAGAAAGCCGAGGACCGCGCCATCCTCGCCGCGCCGCACGAGGCCGTAGGACGTTGGGTCGTCGACCGGATAGAGCCCGAGGGTCACCACCGCCCCGGTCTCTTCGTGCTGGCGCTGAAGAGCGGTCAGGTCCAGATCGGTGAGGACGTCGCCGTTGAGGACCATGAAGCGGTCGCCGAGCAGACCCATATCGGCAGCGAGGCGCACGGGCCCGGCGGTACCGAGCGGCTCGTCCTCCTCGATGTAGCGGATCGCCGGACCGCCCGGAACCGAATCGCCGAGCGCGGCGCGCAGGTTCTCGGCGCGAAAGCCGCAGGCCATCACCACCTCGTCGATGCCGTGGTGGCCGAGCCAGTCGACCATGTAGCGGATAAACGGCCGGTCGACGAGCTGAAGCGCGGGCTTCGGCTCGGTCAGCGTCAGCGGTCGCAGCCTCGTGCCCTCACCCCCGACCAAAACCACGGCTTGCATCAGCCGCGTCCGATGCCCTCGTAGGTGAACCCGGCCGCGCGAACGGCGTCAGCGTCGAGGAAGTTGCGGCCGTCGATGATCAGCGGGTTCGCCATGGCCTTAGCGGCGGCAGCCCAGTCGAGCTCGGCGAACTCCGGCCATTCGGTGACGAGGATCGCCGCGTCGGCGCCCTCGAGGGCGTTCTGCGCGCTGTCGGCGAGGTTCACACTCGGCAGCATCTCACCGGCAGGGCGTTCGGCCACGGGGTCGTAGGCGACGACGGTGGCGCCCTCACCCTGCAAGCGGGCTGACAGCACCAGGCTCGAGGCCTCGCGCATGTCGTCGGTGTTCGGCTTGAAGGCGAGCCCCAGAAGTGCGACGCGCTTGCCCACGAGGCTGCCGAGATGCTTGGAGAGCTTCGAAATCACCCTTCGCTTCTGCAGCTCGTTGACCTCGATCACGGAGTTGAGCAATTGGAAGTGGTAGCCCGTGTTGCCGGCGAGCATCTTCAGAGCCGAGACATCCTTGGGAAAGCAACTGCCCCCGTAGCCAATCCCGGCTTGGAGAAACTGCGGTCCGATGCGGTTGTCGAGTCCCATCCCGCGTGCAACTTCGCGTACGTCGGCGCCAACGCCCTCGCAGACGTTGGCGATCTCGTTGATGAACGAGATCTTGGTCGCGAGGAAGGCGTTGGACGCGAGCTTGATCATCTCGGCCGAGGCAACGTCGGTGCGGACCAGCTCGCCCCCAAGCGGCCGGTAGATATCGGCGAGCGCGTCGGACGCCCACTCCGAGCCCGGGTCGGCGCCGATCACCACGCGGTCGGGGTTCAAGAAGTCGGCAACCGCCGTTCCTTCCTTCAAGAACTCGGGGCACGAGACATAGGCCAGACCGGGCTTGTTTCGGCGGATTGCCACACCGGTGCCGGCCGGCACCGTGCTCTTCATCACCAGGGCGTGGGTGTCATCGTCGGGGAGCGCCGCGACAACGGCCTCGACCCGCGAGAGGTCGGCATCGCCAGAGTAGGTCGGCGGGGTGTCGACGCAGCAGAAGAGGAGGCGAGGCCCGTCGAGGACGGCCGCCATCTCGGTCGTGAACGTGAGCCGTTCGCGATTTTTCTCCAGCAGCTCTGGAAGCCCAGGCTCGTGGATCGGCAGCGCACCGCCGTTTCGCAGCGTCTCGATCTTCGCCGCGTTGACGTCCATCGCGATAACCGGGTGGCCGCTCTCGGCAAAGCACGCGGCGGTAACGAGGCCGACCCAACCAACCCCGATCACACCGATTGGCGTTTTACTCGCTTCCATGAGGGCGGAGGCTACTTAGAGTCGAGCTCGCGCATCGAAGTCGCGATCGAGAGCATCTGGCCCTCCTCGAGCGACTGCAGCAGCGTGTTGTTGACCCAATAGGCGCCCTTTGAGCTCTTCCAGCCGACGGTGCGCAGGCGGTCGCCGTCGTAGAAGAGCACGTAGTCCTTGCCGTCGATCCTTCGGATCTCGCTCGGGTTCTCGAGGATCGGCACGTCGGCCCAGTTGGTGCCAGAGACGCCGTAGTACTCCTCGGTCAGGCCGTTGCCGAAGGTCGAGCCGGGGATCTCGACGACCTGCTTGTAGCCGTGGTAGACGTCGTCGCCGGGGCCGTCGATGGGAAGCGCGCGGCTGTCGTTGATGATGATCGAGCCGGGCGCGAGGCGGGTCGGGTAGTAGATCGGGAAGTCGACCATCGGCTCGCCGTTCTTCCTCTTCACGTTGGACAGCTGCGTCGCCGATGCCTGCGACTGATCGGTCGCGTCATCCATCGTCGGGCCGACGAAGTCGTCGGCTTCTCTGGCTTGTCTTCCTGAGGCTTGTCCTCGTCCGGCCTGTTCTCGTCCGGCTTGTTGTCACCACCGTCGCCCTCGTGCGCGGGCTCCTCGGGCGGTGGCGACTCACCAGCCGGGCGGCCACCCGGCGTTCCCTCGGTGCCGAGGAACTGGTCGACCGCGGCCTTGATCGCCTCGTCGTTCGCGGTGACGTATGTCGGTCGCCGAGCTCGGCCGGGAAATGGACCTCGACCACGGGCGCCGCCTGCACCGCAGCGAACGTCTTGAGCAGCTCGAGCAGCGGGACCGCGTCGCCGATGTCCGACGTCGTGTAGTCGGTGAAGATCTTCGAGCAGCTCGTCGCGGTCGTCGATCAGCGTCGCCCGGCGGCAGCTTCTGGCGGGCCTCGCGCAGGAAGTCCTGCTGGCGGGCCGAGCGGACGAGGTCGTTGTCGAAATGGCGGAAGCGCACGTACTGGAGTGCCTTGTAGCCCTCAGACGAGCTGGTAGCCGGCCTCGATGTCGATCTCCGACGTGCCGGTCTCCGGCGGGATGTAGTACCGGCGGTCGACGTCGACGTAGACGCCGCCGATCGCGTTGACCGCGTCGGCGAAGCCCGTGAAGTTGATGTTGACGACGTGGTTGATCTCGAGCCCGGTGAGCTGCTTGACCACCCTCAGCGTCTTGTCCTGCCCGCCGCCGGAGTAGGCCTCGTTGAACTTGGCGACACCCGACGCCGGGGATGTTGACCTTGAGGTCGCGCGGAATCGAGAGCAGCGCGATGCGGTCCTTGTCGGGGTCGACGCGCAGCAGAATCGTCGTGTCGGAGCGGCCCGGGTCGCCGGCGCCCTCGGGTCCGAGCCGCTTGTCGGAGCCGATGATCAGGATCGTCTGCGGCTCGCCGCCCTCGACCTCGGCGAGCTGATCGCGAAGCGAAGCGAGCCTGTCGTTGTCCGACAGCCCCTCGGCGATGTCGGTGAGGTAGACCAGGATGCTGATCGAGGTCGCGGCCGCGACCGAGACGACGATCAAGAACGAGGCGGCGACGAAGCGCGCCCAGAGCCGCTTCGCGCGCGGCGCCTTCTCGCCGCTCCTCGCACGGTTGCTCGTGCTCGCCGGCGGCGGCGGTGAGCCGGGTGGCGGTCTTGGGCTGCGCCTTGGGCGCCGTGGTCGTCGCTGCTGCCGCGGCGGTCGCGCCCTGCTGGGCGGCGCGGGCGCGCAGGCCGGCGAGCGCAGCCTCCTTGGCCTGCTCCTGTCGGCGAGGCGATCGTCTCGGCCTCCACGGTCGGGTCGGCGCCCTCCGCAACGGCTGGCGGAGCGTTCTCGTCCGGGTCGGCCTCGATCTCGTCGCCAAGCTCCTCGTTCAGGTCGTCCGGCTCGTCGCCGCCTCCTCGCGGCGCTCCTCGGCTCGGCTCGTCGGGCTCCTCGGCGTCGGCTCGGGCTCCTCGCGCCCGCGGTGGGACGAGGTCGGAGAGCTCGCGGTCGAGGTCGCGCTCGATCGAGTCGAACTCCTCGGTGAAGCCCGGTCGGAGATCGAGCGCAGACGTCTCGGCTCGGTCTCGGGCTCGGTCGCCTCGGGCTCCCCGGCCTCCTCAGCGGGCTGCTCGGCGCCGCCCGCTGACGACCGGCGAACGTCGCCGGCGGAACCTCCGGCTCATCGCCGTCTCGCCGGGGTCTCGTCGTCGGGCCTCATCGGGCCTCGCTCCGTGCCAGCTGCCGCTCGAGCCGCTGCGGCAGCCCTGTGGCGAAGTCGACGAGCGCGCGCCGGTAGCCGGCGAGCGAGGCGACCGAGACCCACTCCTCGGGCCCGTGGTGGCCGCCGCCGACCGGGCCGAACTCGACCGCGGGGACGCCGACGCGCAGGAACGAGACCGCGTCGGAGGCGCCGTCGCGGCCGACGCTCAGTCACCTCGCCGTCGGCGTGCGACGGCGGTCGCCTCGCAGAGCGCGCGCACGAACGGCGACTCGGGGTCGACCATCGCCGGCTCGCGGCGGAACGTCGAGATGACGGTGGCGCCGGGGATCTCCGCGACCTCGGCGAGGATCGCCTCCGGATCCTGCTCCGGCAGGTAGCGTACGTCGACGTCGATGTAGCAGGTGTCGGGCACTTTGTTCAACGCGTCACCGCCCAGGATGCGCGCAGAGGTTGATCGACGGGCGGTCGAAGAGCTCCGAGCTTCGCGATGCAAACGGTAGCGATTGGATCGCGCGGAAGACATCGATCGCGCGCAGAATCGCGTTCTCTCCCAGCCACGGCGTGCTTCCGTGGGCGGCGTGGCCGTCGACGCGCAGGCGCATCGCGATCACGCCCTTGGCGGCGACGCCGACGTGCATGTCGGTCGGCTCACCGGTGATCACGAAATCCCCGAGGAAGCCCTCCTCGACGAGCAGGTCGCCCCCTCGGTCCTGCTCCTCCTCGGATTCCTCGTCGGGCACGACGCCGAGCCGGACCCGGATGCCCTCGACCTCGCGCAGGTCGGCGACCGCGAGCAGCATCGCCGCGAGCGCGCCCTTCATGTCGTAGGCGCCGCGTCCGAGCAGGCGATCGCCGTCGAGCTGCGGATCGAACTGCGATTCGCGTCCCGGGGACCACGTCGATGTGGCCGTGCAGCAGCAGCGTGGTCTCGGCGTCCTCGGGGCCGACCGCGGCGAGCGTGACCGGCAGGCCGCGCACATCGAGCACGCGCGTGGGGATGTCGCGAGCCTCGAGCCAGCCCTTGACGAAACCGGCGCACTCCTTGATCCCCTGCGGGGTCGAGGTGTCGTAGCCGATCAGCTTCTCTGTTAGCAGACGCTCATCCACGGTCAGATGAGGTTAGAGGGGCGGACCGGCCCGCCCCGCGCTCGGGCGCTCAGCTCTCGGCGATCTTGATGAACGCTTCGCAGCGAGCGCGCTCGCGCTCGGCCTGCTCCGCCGCGGCCGACCCTCCTCGGCCTCTGAGGCCGCCTGCTCAGCATCCTCGAGGCGGCCTTGAGCTCCGAGACGTCGAGCTCGTCCTGCACGTGCGCCTCGGCGACGAGCACCCGCACACGGTTGGCGAAGACCTCGAGCCACCCCTCGCCCTGCGCGAACGTCTCGACGTCGGAGTCGGACTTGTGCAGGCGCAGCTCGGCCGGCACCAGCCGGGCGATCATCGGGATGTGGTTGGCGAGGATGCCGACCTCGCCGATGGAGGTCCGGGTCGAGACCATCTGGAGTTCCCCGGGAAGACCTCGCCCTCGGGGGTCAGGACCTCCGCCTCGAGCTTGTTGCTCGCCGGCCATCGCGTTACTCGCCTCCGGCCTCCTCGGCCTCGCTCTTCGGCTCCTTGCTCCTCGGCCTCGGCCTTCTCGCGCTCGACGCCCTCGTCCTTCTCGCCCTTCTCCTCGGTCCCCGTGACCTGGTCGATCGAGCCCTTCATGTAGAAGGCGGACTCGGGCAGGTCGTCGTGGTTGCCGTCGAGGATCTCGCGGAACGCGCGGACCGTCTCGGCAACCGGCACGTACTCGCCTTCGCGGCCCGTGAACTGCGAGGCGACGAAGAACGGCTGGCTGAGGAAGCGCTCGAGCTTGCGGGCGCGGTTGACGGCCTGCTTGTCCTCGTCGGAGAGCTCGTCGATTCCGAGGATCGCGATGATGTCCTGCAGCTCGCGGTAGCGCTGCAGGTTCTCCTGGACCTCGGATCGCGGTGTTGTAGTGCTCCTCGCCGAGGATGTCGGGCTTGAGGATCGTCGAGGTCGAGTCGAGCGGGTCGACCGCCGGGTAGATCCCCTTCTCCGAGATCGCTCGCGAGAGCGTCGTGGTCGCGTTCAGGTGGGCGAACACCGACGCCGGAGCCGGGTCGGTGAGGTCGTCGGCCGGGACGTACACGGCCTGGATCGAGGTAACCGATCCTTGTTTCGTCGAGGAGATCCGCTCCTGGAGGCCGCCCATCTCGGTCTCGAGCGTCGGCTGGTAACCGACGGCCGACGGCATGCGGCCGAGCAGCGCCGACACCTCGGAGCCCGCCTGGACGAAGCGGAAGATGTTGTCGATGAACAGGAGCACGTCCTGGCCACCCTGCTCGCGGAAGTACTCCGCCATCGTCAGCCCGGAGAGCGCGACGCGCAGACGGGCGCCAGGCGGCTCGTTCATCTGACCGAAGACGAGCATCGTCTTGTCGATGACGCCCGACTCCTTCATCTCGCCCCAGAGGTCGTTGCCCTCGCGTGAGCGCTCGCCGACGCCGCAGAAGGCCGACAGGCCCTCGTGCTCCTCGGCGATGTTGCGGATGAGCTCCTGGATCAGGACGGTCTTGCCGACGCCGGCGCCGCCGAACAGGCCGACCTTGCCGCCCTTGGCGTAAGGCGCGAGCAGGTCGACGACCTTGATGCCGGTTTCGAGGATCTCCTGGGCGGGAGCCAGGTCCTCGACCGACGGCGCGGGACGGTGGATGGGCCAGCGCTCTTCGTACTCGACGTCGCCGGCGTTGTCGATGGGATCGCCGAGCAGGTTGAAGATGCGGCCGAGCGTGCCCTTGCCGACCGGGACCGTGATCGGCCCGCCGGTGTCGATGACCTCGTCGCCGCGCATGCAGCCCGTCGGTGGCTTCCATCGAGACCGCGCGGACGCGGTCGTCGCCGAGGTGCTGCTGGACCTCGCAGACGAGGTTCATCTCCGGGCGGTTGCCGTCGCTGCCGTCGACCTTGATGTGAAGCGCCGAGTAGATCTCGGGCAGGTGGCCGTCCTCGAAGACGGCGTCGACGACGACGCCGGTGACGCTCTCGACCCGCCCGATGTTGTGTCCGTTGGAGTTTCCGTTGTTCTCAGCCATATTTCCCTTCTCAGGCGAGCGCTTCGGCCCCGCCGACGACTTCCAAGATTTCCTGCGTGATCTCGGCCTGACGCGCCCGGTTCATCGCCAGGGTCAGGTCCTCGATCATGTCGTTCGCGTTCTCCGCCGCGTTGCGCATCGCGGTCATCCGCGCGCCAAGTTCTGACGCCGATGACTCGAGCAGCGCGCGATAGACCGAAAGGTCGACGTACTCCTCGAACAGCATCGGCAGCAGTTCCTCGGGCTCGGGCTCGTAGTCCCAATAAGCCTTGCGGTGCGCCTCGGCGAGCTCCGAGTCGTCCTCTTCCTCCTCCGGGATCCCCTCTCCGAAGACCTCCGCCTGCTGCAGCGGCAGCAGCGTCTGGCGCCGCACGTACTGGGTCAGCGGCGAGACGTAGCGGTTGTAGACGAGCTCGACGCGGTCGAGCTCCTCGTCGACGTACGCCGCCGTGACGTCGCGCGAGATCTCGCGCGCATCCGTGAAGGCGGGGCGGTCGGTGAAGCCGATGTAGGAGTTGGCGACCGTCTCGCCGCGGAACGTGAGGGTCGAGTTGCCGCGGCGGCCGACCACATGGAACGAGACATCGGCGCCGTCGTCGGCAAATTCGCGCTTGAGCCGCACGCCCTCGCGGATGATGTTCGTGTTGAACGCGCCTGCCAGCCCGCGGTCGCCGGTGACGAGGATGATCCCGACCTTGCTGACGTTCTCGCGCTCCTCGAGCAGCGCGACGCGCGGAATCCCCTGCGCCGCCTCGGCGACCTGCTGGGTCATCTTGCGGATCGCCTGCGCGTAGGGGCGCATGTTGTCGATCCGCTGCTCGGCACGGCGCAGCCTCGCGGCAGCGACCATCTCCATCGCACGGGTGATCTTGTGGATGTTCTTGACCGAAGAGATTCGGTTGCGGACTTCCTTCTGAGTGGCCATCTAGGCGGGTCTACTCTCGCTCCTCCGGCCTTTTCCACGGTGTCCTCGGCCGACTCGGCGTCCTTCTCGGCGGCGGCCTCGGTCTCGGCCTCCTCCTCGGTGCGGCCGGGGCGCGAGCGCTCGTCCTCGTCCTTGACGCGGTCGGACTCGCCCTCCTCGAGCGGCTGTCCGTCCTCGTCGAAGTCCGGGCCGAAGTCGTCGATGGCCTCTGCGATCGCCTTGCCGAGCTCCTCCTCGTCCTCATCGGAGAGCTGCCCGTCGTCGATCCGTCCCATCAGCTCGCCGTTCTCAGACTTGAGACGGTCGATCACGTTGGCGAGGAACTCCTGAACGCGCTCGACCTTGATTCGGTCGAGATAGCCGCCGGTGCCGGCGTAGATCGAGGTGACCTGACCGGCAACCGAGAGCGGGCTGCGCTCGTTCTGGTTGAGCATCTCGACGAGACGCTCGCCTCGGGAGAGCTGCTTCTGGGTTTCGGGGTCGAGCTCGGAGCCGAACTGCGCGAACGCCTCCAGGTCGCGGTACTGCGACAGGTCGAGCTTGAGCTTTCCGGCGACCTTCTTCATGGCCTTCGTCTGGGCGTTACCACCGACTCGCGAGACCGAGATACCGACGTTGATCGCCGGCCGGTTACCGGAGTAGAAGAGGTCAGACTCCAGGAAGATCTGCCCGTCGGTGATCGAGATGACGTTGGTCGGGATGTAGGCCGAGACGTCGTTGGCCTGCGTCTCGATGATCGGCAGCGCCGTCAGCGAGCCGCCGCCCAGCTCGTCGTTGAGCCGAACCGACCGCTCGAGCAGCCGCGAGTGCAGGTAGAAGACGTCACCCGGATAGGCCTCGCGACCAGGCGGGCGGCGCAGAAGGAGCGACATCTGGCGATACGCCGAAGCGTGCTTGGTGAGGTCGTCGTAGACGCAGAGCGCTTCCTTGCCGTTGTAGAGGAAGTACTCGGCCATCGCGCAACCGGCGTAGGGGGCCATGAACTTGATCGGCGCGGCCTCGTCAGCAGGGGCGGCAACGATGATCGTGTTGTCGAGCGCGCCGTTGTCGTCGAGGACCTGGGCAACCTGGACGACGGTCGACATCCGCTGGCCGATCGCGACGTAGACGCAGATCAGGTCCTTGTCCTTGTTGTTGATGATCGTGTCGAGCGCGATCGCCGTCTTGCCGGTCTGGCGGTCGCCGATGATCAGCTCGCGCTGGCCACGGCCGATCGGGATCATCCCGTCGATCGCCTTCAGCCCGGTCTGCACCGGTGTGGTGACCGGCTGGCGCTCGACGACGCCCGGCGCCTTGAACTCGGCGGGCCGCGTCTCGGAGGTGTTGATCTCGCCCTTGTCGTCCAGCGGACGCCCGAGCGGGTCGACGATGCGGCCGAGCAGCTCGTCGCCGACGGGAATCTCGAGCAGGCGGCCGGTGCGCTTGACCGTGTCGCCCTCCTCGATCTTGACCCAGTTGCCGAACAGCACCACGCCGACGTTGTCGGCCTCGAGGTTCAGCGCCAGGCCGGTCACGTCGTGCGGCAGCTCGAGCATCTCGAGCGACATGCAGTTATCGAGCCCGTGAACGCGGGCGATGCCGTCGGCAACCGAGAGCACGGTGCCGACCTCCGAAAGGTCGGCGGCGTCGGTCTCGAGTCCCTCGATCCGCGCTCGCAGGATCTTCGAAATCTCGTCGGGCTTGATCTCCACGCTCAATAGCTCCTTTGGGGTTCGGTCGTCCGGCGCGTTACGCGGCCGAGGCGACTTCCTTTCTCAGTTTTTCCAGCTTGCTGCGGATGCTCGCGTCGAGCACCCTGTTGCCGACCCGCAACACGAGCCCGCCGAGGATCTCCGGGTCGACCTCGGCCTGCATATCGATCGTACGGTCCGTCTGACGCTCGACCTCCTTGCCCACCTGCTCGACCACCGACTTGTCGAGCTCGACGGCGCTCGTCAGGGTCACCTCGAGGCGCTTGTTGGCCTCCGCCCACAGCTCGTCGAACCGGCGACGGATATGGAAGATCGCCGGCACCCGGTGCTTCTCGGCGAGCAGCTCGAGGAAGTTGATGAACTCATCACTCGCGCTCGACACCGTCTCGCCGATCGCCTTCTTCTTCTCCTCCGAGGAGAAGTAGGGGCTGAAGAAGAACACCCGCATGTCGTTCGACTCGTTCATGGCGTCGGCGAACTCGTCGAGCTCCGAGTGGACCTCGTCGAGCTTGTCGCTTGCCTTCGCCGCCTCGAACAAGGCGTCTGCATATACGCGGGCGATTTCCTCCATCAGTTGTTGGAGGCCTCACTCCCGGCGAGCGCCGAGAAGTCCACCTCGGCGAGCGCCTCCTCGACGAGCCGCTTGTGGTCGGCATCGTCGAGGGACTTGCGTGTGACCTTCTCGGTCGCGAGCACGGTCAGGTCGGCAACCTCGCGACGGATCGACTCAAGCGCACGCTTGGTCTCACCCTCGATGTCCTTGCGCGCAGCAGCGACCAGCTCCTCGCGCTTTGCCTTGCCATCGGCAGCCGCCTCAGCGACCGCGGCATCCGACGCCTTGCGCGCACGGGTGACGATGTCCTCTGCCTGCTCGCGCGCCTCCTTGAGGCGCTCGCGGTACTCGGCGAGGATCTCGTCGGCCTCCTCACGCTGCTTCTCCGAAGCCTCGATGTTTTCTCGGATCGCGTTGGCGCGCTTCTCGAGGACCTCACCGATCTTCGGGAACGCCGTGCGGCTGAGGAAGAACATCGTCGCCCCGAACAGCACCAGCGTCCAGATCATCAGCCCAAGGGAGGGCGAGACCAGGAAGCTGCCGCTGCCCTCCTCTTCGGTGGCAGCGAGCGGCAGGACCGTCGCGAGTGTGACGAGCAGATCCATTACGGCCTAGAGGAAGAACGCGATCAGGCCGAAGATGAACGTGTAGAAGGCGACCGCTTCGGTGAGCGCGAAGCCCAGCCAGCGAATCGACTGCAGCTCGTCCTTCATTTCGGGCTGGCGGGCGACGGACTCGATCTCCTTACCGAAGATGATTCCGATGCCGATGCCGGCACCGATCGAGCCGAGTCCGGCGCCGATGCCGAGCGCGACCGACTTCAGTCCGTCCGAGATCGGGGCCAGGTCGACCGACTCGGCGGCCTGAGCGATGGGCAGCAAATCCATGTCCTAGTGCTCCTTTTCCTAGTGGGTCTCGGCGGTTGCGCCGCCGAGGTAGATGGCAGTAAGTGTCGAGAAGATGAATGCCTGCAGGGTGGCGATCAGGCCGACCTCGAGCAGGAAGAACGCGAAGGCCAGCGGGAAGGTGAGCGCGCCGAGGGCGGCGACGCCGAGCAACACCGCGAGTCCGCCGCCCATGAATAGCAAGAGCAGGTGGCCGGCGAGGATGTTGGCGAAAAGTCGTACCGACAGTGAGATCAGGCGGGCGAAATGCGAGATCGCCTCGATCACGAAGATGAAGGCGCGGAAGGGCTTGTTCATGTCCTCGAGGCCCGGCGGAATCCAGCTCTTGATGTAAGGGAAGAAGCCCTTGGCCCGGATGCCCTCGACGTGGTAGGAGATCCAGACCACGAGGGTGAGGACGAGCGGGATCGAGAGGTTCGCGGTCGCCGCATAGAAGGCCAAAGACGGGATCTCGAGCCCGAGGAAGTCGACCTTGTGCTCGGTGTTGATTGGCAGCGGCAGGAAGCCGATCATGTTGGAGAACCAGATGAAGAAGAAGAGCCCGGCGAGGAACGGAAACCACTTCTTCGCGAGCTTCTCGTCCGGGATGTTGCCGGCGGTGATGTTGGTCTTGGTCAGGTCGTAGGCGAGCTCGACGGCCATCTGGATCTTGTTCGGCTCGCGCTGCATGCGCCGCGCGATCCACGTCATCGTGCCGACGGTGAGCACGGCGGCGAGCGCCAGATAGAAGACGGCCTTGTTGATCGAGACGTCGATCCCGCCGAGCTCGAGGTGGATCCACGGATCGAGCTTGAACTCGTTCTGCGGCTCGAAGCTTTCGTTCTTGCCCTCGCTGCCGAGAACGAGCAGCAGGATGGCCGTAATCCCGAAGTAGATCCCGAAGCCGATGAAGACCTTCGTCTTCGTGCTCACTTGCTCGGCCCTTCCGGATACATGAACTTCGAGAACCCGAGGCTGAGTAGGTGCACGGTCACGAGCACCAACGTGAGGACGGCCGCGGCAAGCCCGTCCTCACGATCGGCAAGGAGGCCGACCAGCAAAATCGCCAGCGCCACGAACCAGACCCGGCCGAGCGTCGCGGCGGCAACGATGCCGAGGGCGCGGCGGCGATCGCCGCTGGCAAGCGCGGCAGCCGAGGTGCGGTCAGCGATGAGGATGAACGCGTGCTGCACCAGCCAGGCGCCGGCCGCGACCGCGTAGCCGAGCATCGGCCAGTCGGCCGCGACGAAGATCGGCAGCGCAAGCGCCAGCAGGATGAGGTCGCCAAAGCGCAGCAGGACACCGGGACGACGCCCGGTGGCTGCGGCTTCAGATCCTTCTAGAGCGAGCGTGGACAAGGGTTGGACCGACGGCGAGGGCCATGGACGAGCCGGGTGCAGCGAGCGAGGCTGCAGCGTTCTCCGGCAAGTCGCGCGCGGGCGCGACGGCTGCCGCGAGGCTCCTCAGGCTTGTCGCCGAGGTAGCGCGAGTGGCGGCGTCCGCCCTCTTCGGGGTTGCGTCGGTCATCGGGGTAGTTGAAGTTGCGGCCAGACAATGGGCGGTCGCGAAAGCGAAAACGAAAAGGATCTCCCAGGAACGAAACGACTACCGCCCGCCCCGGAAGAGCAATCAGGGGCCGAGCGGGACGACGACTATAGCCGAGTGACGTCGGGCGCGGGAGCGACCTTGTAACAAGCTTGTAACACTCGTCTCGACGTCACCACGTCGACGAAGCTTTCCACCAGCTCAGCGTCGAATTGCGATCCGGCGCCGCGGCGCAACTCCTCCAGAGCGGCGTCAACGGTGAGCGGCTCTCGATAGGGACGCTCCTCGATCATCGCCTCGTAGGCGTCGCAGATCGAGATGATCCGCGAGCCAAGCGGGATCCGCTCGCCTGCCAGCCCATCGGGGTAACCGTTGCCATCCCAGCGCTCATGGCTCGAGCGGACGAGCTTTGCGACCGGAAGCAGCGCCGGCGACGAGCCGAGCATGCGCTCGCCGACAAGAGTGTGGGTGCGCATCAGCTCCCACTCCGCGTCGTTGAGGGGGCCGGGTTTGCTGAGGATCTCGTCGGGGATCGCCATCTTGCCGATGTCGTGGAGCTCTGCCGCACGGCCGACCAGCTCCCGCTCCTCGCCGGTGAGGCCGCTGCGGCGAGCCAACTCGGTCGCGAGCGTCCCGACGCCTTCCATGTGGGCCTCGAGCTCGGGCTCGCGCTCGCGCAGGACGCCGAGGAGCAAGTCGCGCGCCTGGATGCCAAACGATCGAGACGACTTACCCTTCTCCGCGTAGAGCCTGCGGTCGGCGAGCCGCAGGGCCTCCTCGGCGGTGTCGGCTTCTGCTGGGATCCGGGCGGCGCCAAGAGACGCTGTGATCGAGAAGCCCTCGCCGTCCTCGCTCAGCGCCGCGCGCGACGCGGCGAGCAGCGACGACGCCTTGCCGGCGCCGACCGGTGCCAGCACGCTGAACTCGTCCCCACCGAGCCTGTATGCCTCGCCCTTGCCCTCGACGGCCGCGGCGAGCTCGGCGCCCATCCGGCGCAGCAGGTGGTCGCCGGCAGCGTGGCCGAAGGTGTCGTTGTAAGCCTTGAAACCATCGAGGTCGAGGATCGCGAGGGTGTAGTCGCGCTCACCTGCATGCGCCGCTTTGAGTGCCTCCTCGAGGTCGTCCATGAGCCGGCGCCGGTTGCCGATTGCGGTCAGCGCATCAGTCATCGCGTGCGATCGCGCCGTGGTTAGCAGGCGCCCGTTCTCCGAGAACGCGAGCACCAAGCGGCCGAGGACCAGGATCAGCGTGACCCCGGCCAGGATCAGCGACAGGTCCGGGAGCCGGTGGAAGTGGTCGTAGACGGTCAATGCGATCGCGATCAGCGCGATCAAGAGCGGCAGCGCGATCGTCCGTGTGCGCGGCGTTGCCGCCGGGGTCACTCGGCCAATGCGCTGCCACGCCGCAAAGGCAATGAGCACGAGCGAGACGGTCCAGCCGGCGTCGAGGATCGTCCCCTCGACGTAGCCGCTTGTGGCCTCCTGCTGCACGTAGATCGTGTCGGCAACTACTACGGCCAGCAAGCCGAGGCCGAGGGCGATGAAGTCGCGGCGCCAGCCGACCAGGACCGCGGCCGCCGCAACACCGCCGAGCAGCAACATGTCGGCGATCGGATACGCGGCGTTGAGGGCAAGTTCCAGGGGAGCGGCGTTGCGGTAGCCGACCAGAGAGGGGCCGAGCAGAGCCGCGCTTATGGCCGCACCACCGGTCGCTGCAATCGCACCATCGAGCGCCAGCGGCCGGCCGACCCGACCCACGGCGCGATGCGCGAGGATCAGTCCGCCCGCAGCGACGAACGGATAGAAGGCCAGCCAGAGGCCGTCGGCGATCGAGGGATAGGGCGGATGCTTGAGATCGGCGTAGGCGAGCGTGTAGACGATGTCGCCTGCCGCCGAGCACGCCACGCCGACCCCGATCAGCGCCCAGGGAAGGCGGTTGCGCTTGACCAGGACCACCCGCAGCATGACCACGACGGCAGAGCCGGCGAGGATCACGTAGTAGAGCCAGTCCAAGGCAAACGACTTGAACTCGCCGGCGGGGGCCAGCATCGCCGCAAGGTGCACAGTTGCCACCGCAGCGATCAAGCCCAGCAGCACGTACGACACCCACGCCACACGGCGCTTGTCCATGCTGCTGCCAGGCGGCGGAGTCACATCTCATGCATCGACCTGGCGCCGGAACCGCTTTAGGCTCAGTCGGGGTCGTGGACGCGCTCCACGGCTCGAAACTCGCCGGTTTCGAGCTCGTGCGCGACCTCCTGGTCGACCACAGCGTCGGCCACCGGCGCGCCCACCGACTCGGCGACCTCCGCTGAGCGCTGCCGGCGCAGCTTGAGGATCTCGAGCGTGATCACCAGGTAGATGCTCGCCGCCACCGCCGCCACCAGGCAGGCGACAATCACCGCCGTCCATGCCAGGTCGAAGTGGCCGTGGTCGTCGGAGTACGGGATGAACCGCAGCGCCAGGGCAAGCCCAGCCATCACCAGCGCCCAGCCATACAAATAGGCAAGGGTCCGCCGCTGCGAGAAGCCGATGTTCGCCATCCGGTGATGGAAGTGCCAGCGGTCGGCGCGATAGATCGGCTGGCGGTAGCGAATGCGCTTGGCGATCACGAAGCCGGTATCGAGGATCGGCACGGCGAGAATGATCAACGGGAAAAACAGGGCGACGACAGCATTCGTCTTCAGCGCCCCCTGCACCGCGATCGCGCCGAGCAGGTAGCCGAGCAGGTTCGAGCCGGTATCGCCCATGAAGCTCGAGGCCGGCGGGAAGCCGTGGCGCAGGAAGCCGAGCGCGCCACCGGCCGTGAGCGCCGCGAGCACGCCGGCGCCGGGCTTGTCGAGCGAGAGCGCGACCACCGCCAGCGCGGCGGCGGAGATCGCGCAGACACCGGCGGCAAGCCCGTCGACGCCATCGATCAGGTTGATGACGTTGATGATCGCGACGATCCCGACGATCGTCAGCACATGCCCGAGATGGACGTTGCCGATGACGGCGACGTCGAAGAACTCCACCGAGCGCAGGTCGACGCCGCCGACGAACGGCAGCGTGAAGTTGCTCGCATTGACGCCGTTGAGTACCGGGATTGCCGCCGCGACCGTCTGGCCGGTGAGCTTCAGCAGCGGGTTGAGGTCAAAGACGTCGTCGACGACGCCGACGACGGTGATCACCACTGCCCCGGCGAGCAGCGCCTGGGTCTGCACCGCCCAGGGCAAGAAGAGGATCGTCGCGACCGCGATCGCGACGAAGATTGCGAGGCCACCCAACTTCGGCGTGGGATCGGTGTGCAGGCTGCGCTCGTTCGGATAGTCGACGGCTCCGATCCGCCAGGCGACCCGCTCCGCGACCGGCACCAGCAGCCAGGCGATGACAGCCGCAACCGCGAAGGCGAACAGCGCGTAGATCGTCTCCGGGCGCCCGTCGACGAACATCAGTTGACCGCCGCCAGCACGGCATCGACCCAGATCCCCGGATCGCGAGGGTTCCGAACGCCCGGCTGCGAATCACGCTTGGTGAGCTCGAGCGCTGCGGGATCGACCAGCGGCCGCAGCCTGCCCTCCGCGATTAAGCGCTCGTCGACAGCCCCCATGCGCCCGCTGAAGATTGTGTAGACCGGCGTGCCGAGGGCGACGGCCTCGCGGTTCATGGTCCCGCCGGCGCTTACGACGACATCGGCGTAGGCGATCAGGCTCTGCGCATCGATTGCCTGCGCCGGGACGATCAGCGAGCGCTCGCGCGCCTCCGCGGCCTGGCGGTCGGTGCGCGGGATCAGCACTGCAGCCGCTCCAGGCTCAGCGCCCAGCCGGTCGAGAACCGCGGCGTAGAGATCGTTCGGCGCGTGGTACGCGGAAGTCTCGGGCGGAGGCCGGACGACCGCGAGTATCGCGTCGCGCTCGACGCCAAGCGCTCCCAGAACCGACGGGTCGGGCTCGAAGTCGGCCAGGTAGTAGTCCTCCTTCAGGCCGGGATAGCGAAAGAGCTTGCGCTCCGCCGCCCCGGCGCGCCTCATCGCCTCAACGCCGATCGCATCGGGCACGAGGACCCGGCGCGCGGCGCGAAATGCGAGCTGGCGCTGCAGGCCGGCATGCTCGTAGTCCTGCATCTGCACGGACGGGATGCGCAGCAGTGTCGCGACCACAGCGAGGTCGACCGACCCGTGACCGAGCGCAAGGTCGAAGCGCCGTCCGTGCGCCCAGCGGGCGAGGGCCGCGCTACGCCCCGCGAGCGCCATGCCCTTTGCCGCCGTCGAGGCGCCTCCGTGCTGGCCCACCACCTCGTGGTCGAGACCGAGCCGGTCGAGCAGCCCGAGCGTCTGGCCGTACTCGCGCGCGGTGATCTCGACCTCATGGCCCGCTCCGCGCAGGCGCTCGATGATCGGCCTGAGAACGAGCGGATGCGCCGCGGCAGTGCAGTCGACCCAGACCCTCACGTGCCGAAACTTACGGGCCGTCCGGCGGGTTTGATCGGCTGGGGGTACACAAACTCAGAGGAGGAGTACGGATGGTTAGAGGGAGACTTCCGTCGCCAGCCATGATCGTGGCGATCATCGCGCTGGTCGTCGGCCTCACCGGCTCGGCCGTGGCGCTGCAAGGTAAGAACAGCGTCAAGTCCAACGACATTGCGCCGAGCAACGTCAAGAGCTCGGATCTGAAGGCGCTCGCCGTGAAGCCGGGTGCGCTGGACCTGTTCAAGACGCAGGGCATCCCAGGCCCGGTTGCGACGATCTCCGGGACACCAGCGGACCTCGGTGGCCCGACCGTGACGGTCGAGGTGCCGGAGACCGGCCTGATCGCGGTGTATGCCCGTGTCACGGGGCAGTTGAACGGCGGCGGTCAGAGCGCCCTCGCCCAAGTACATCTGTTCGAGCCGACGCTGCTGCCGAACGCGCCGTCGATCATGAGCTTCAGCAGCCCTGATCCGACGATCCGCTACTCGGTGCCGGGCCCAGGCGACAACGATGGCGTCTCGAGTCCGACCCGCGGCGGGTTCCTCGTGTTCTCCCCGGTGACCCCGGGCACGTACACGTTCCAGCTGCGTTACAGCAATCCGGGCGGTGGAACCGGAACGTTCCAGAACGCCGGACTCTGGGCCGGCGTCCTCCAGTAGGAACCTGCAGCGGCTTAAACCGCTGCGGCGGTGAGCTGGGAATAGAGCGGATAGCGCTCCATCAGGGAGCGCGTCCGCTCACTCAGCGCATCGCGCTCGGCATCGAAGCGGTCCGACAGCGCGACGGCGATCACCTGCGCGATCTCGCGCATGTCGTCCTCGACGAGACCGCGGGTGGTCAGCGCCGGCGTTCCGATCCGTAGTCCGGACGGGTTCATCGGCGGCCGCTCGTCGAACGGGATCGCATTGCGGTTGACCGTGATCCCGACCTGCTCCAGGCGCTCCTCGCCCTCTTTGCCGTCGAGGCCGGTCGCGTTGAGGTCGACGAGCACGAGGTGGACATCGGTGCCCCCCGTCAGGACGTCGACGCCGTTGGCGATCAGCTCCTCGGCAAAGGCCTGTGCGTTGGCCACCGTCTGGCGCTGGCGCGCGCGGAAGGGCTCGCTTGCGGCGATCTGAAGCGCCACAGCCTTTGCCGCGATGATGTGCATCAACGGCCCACCCTGCTGGCCCGGGAAGATCGAACGGTCCACGTCCTTCTGCAGCTCTTCGCGGCAGAGGATCATCCCGCTGCGCGGCCCGCAGAGCGTCTTGTGGATCGTCGTCGTGACCACGTCGGCGTGCTCCACCGGGTTCGGATGCTCGCCTGCGGCCACGAGCCCGGCGAAGTGAGCCATGTCGACCATCAGCCGGGCCCCGACGGAGTCGGCGATCTCGCGGAACGCGGCGAAGTCGAGCTGGCGCGGATAGGCCGACCAGCCGGCCACGATCACCTTCGGCTTGTGCTCGGTGGCGAGCTGCGCGACCTCGTCCATGTCGACGAGGTAGTCGTCGCGGCGCACGTGGTACGGCACGACGTCGTACAGCTTTCCGGAGACGTTGAGCTTCATCCCGTGGCTGAGGTGGCCACCGTGGTCGAGCGCCATTCCCATGATCGTGTCGCCGGGATCCAGCATCGCCATGTAGGCAGCGTTGTTGGCCTGGGCACCCGCGTGGGGCTGAACGTTGGCGTGCTCGGCGCCGAACAACGACTTGGCGCGATCGATCGCGAGCTGCTCGGCGACATCGACCTCCTCGCAGCCACCGTAGTAGCGGCGCCCGGGGTAACCCTCGGCGTACTTGTTGGTCAGCACCGAGCCGGCAGCGTCGAGCACGGCCTGGGGGACGAAGTTCTCCGAGGCGATCATCTCGAGCGTTCCCTGCTGGCGCGCGAGCTCGCGGTCCAGAACCTGGGCGATCTCGGGGTCGACCTCGCTGAGCGGGGCGCTTTGGAAGTCGTCTGGGAGCTCGTCCGTCATCCGCACCGATAATAAGCAAGTGGCGGACGACCTCGAGACAATCGCCGAGACTTTTCGGCTCCTCAACTCCGACGAATACGAGCGAGCGCTGCACCTCGTCGCCGACGACTTCGAGATGGTGACCACGGGCGACGTCGCCAGCGAGCCCGGCTCCTACCGAGGGCCGGACGGCGTGAGGCGCTGGTGGGAGTCGTTTCTCGAATCGATGGAGTGGGTGCGCCTCGAGACGCACTCGGTCGAGTCGATCGGCGCCGACCAGGGCGTCGTCGCCTTCGAGATCCACGCCCGGGGGCGCGCCAGCGGGATTGAGACCTCGCAGAAGGCCTGGAGCCTCGTGTCCCTTCGCGGGGGCAAGATCACGCGGATGAGCTTCTTTACGAGCGCAGAGCAGGCTCGAGCCGCAGCAGAGCCTCCGCCGAGCTGAGCGCCCCCTCGCGGAGGATCACCGGCTCCTCCCCTCGCTCGATCGCGGTGACATCGACGACGGTCGACGGCAGACCGGTGAGGTCGCCGCCGTCGATCGCAATGTCGGCCGCGGCGACTATCTGCGCCTCGACATCCTCGAAGCGCGCTGGAGCCGGCTCGCCGGAGCGGTTGGCCGAGGTCTGGAAGATCGCCGCGCCGGCGCCGGCCAGCGGGCCATCGAGCAGCCGGATGCCAAGGCGCGAGCGATCCTCGCGGCAGGCGAGTGGATAGAGCCCAGCCGGGTTGGCTACCACGAGCGTGACCGGACCGGGCAGCAGCGCGGCCAGCGCCGCCCTGGTGCGGGGGCCGACCGTTGAGATCAGCTCGCGCATGGCAAGCGGCGAGAAGAACATCACCGCCGAGGGCTTGCCGTCGTCGCGTCCCTTTATCGCATGGATCCGCTCGATCGCGCCGGCGTTCGAGGGATCGCACGCGAGCCCGTAGAGGCCGTCGGCTGGGAAAACGGCGACGCCCCCGCCGAGCACGCACGCGTCGAGGTCGGCGGCTAGGCCCATCCGACGACGACCCTCTCGATTCCGGCAAGATCGCGGCGGGTCTCGACCCGCTCGAAGCCAGCCCGGCGCACGAGCCCGGCAACGGTCGCCGCCTGCCCCTCCCCCAACTCCAGCCCGATGGCGCCGGGCAGCGGCGATTCCGCGATGGTGCCAAGGAGGGCATCGATTGCCTCCAGCCCCGTAGGGCCAGGCGTCAACGCCTCGATCGGCTCGTAGTCCGTGATCTCAGGCTCCAAGCCGCGCAGCTCGCCTTCGGGCACGTACGGGAGGTTGGCCAAAAGCAAGTCGAAGGGCCCCGCCGGCACGGTGCCCAGCTCGAAGCGAACGCGGTCGGCGAGGCCGAGGCGATCGGCGTTTGCCTTGGCGACCACGAGCGCGTCGAGCGAGGTGTCGGTGGCGACGATGGCCGTGTCCGCCAGCTCGTCGGCGACGGCAAGCGCAATCGCTCCCGAGCCTGTGCCGACGTCGAGCACCGTCCGCGGCTCGAGCTCGAGCGCGAGCTCGACCAGCAGCTCGGTCTCGGGCCGGGGAATGAGCACGCGGCGATCGACGCCAAGCTCAATTCGGCGAAAGCCGCGACGGCCGAGGATGTAGGCCACGGGCTCGCGGCGGACCCGCCGGCGAACCATCTCGCCAAAGGCACGCGCGGCTGGCGCCTCCACGCCCAGCTCGGGCGACGCGACGAGTTGTGCGCGACTGCGACCGGTCGCCTCGGCGAGCAACAGCTCGGCATCGAGGCGGGGCGAGTCGACGCCAGCTGCCGCAAGCGCATCCGTCGCCGCGGAAAGCGCTTCGCCGGTCGTCCCGGAGACGGCGGCGCTCAATCAGGCGCCTCAACGGCGGCGCGATTCGGCAGCCGCCTCATGGTCCGGTGGTCTGCGCCTCCAGGCGCGCGCGCTTTTCCTCCGACGCGAGCGCGCTGGTGAATTCGCTGAGGTTGCCGGCGAGAATCTCGTCGAGGTTGTGCGCGGTCAGCTTGATCCGGTGATCGGTCACGCGGCCCTGCGGGTAGTTGTAGGTGCGGACCTTCTCCGAGCGCTGGCCGGTTCCGACCTGCGACTTGCGCTCGGCGGCGATCTCGGCCTGCTGCTCGTCGAGGGCGCGCTCGTAGACGCGCGCCCGGAGCACCCGCATCGCCTTTTCCCGGTTTTGAAGCTGTGACTTCTCGTCCTGCATCGAGACGACGATTCCCGTCGGCCCATGGGTGATCCGCACCGCGGAGTCCGTCGTGTTGACGGACTGGCCGCCGGGCCCCGACGAGCGATAGACATCGATCGAGAGGTCGTTCGGATCGATCTGGACGTCGACGTCCTCGGCCTCCGGCAAGACCGCCACCGTCGCCGTCGAGGTGTGGATTCGTCCCTGCGACTCGGTCTTGGGCACCCGCTGAACCCGGTGGGTGCCGCCCTCGAACTTAAAGACGGAGTAGGCGCCGTCGCCCTTGATCTCGAACGTGACCTCCTTGAAGCCGCCGACCTCGGCCGGTGACTGCGAGAGGACCTCGGTCTTGAACCCGCGCTCCTCCGCGTAGCGGGTGAGCATGTTGAAGAGGTCTCCCGCGAAGAGGGCCGCCTCGTCGCCCCCCGCACCACCGCGGATCTCGATGATCACGTTCTTGTCGTCGTTCGGGTCGCGCTCGACCATCGCGAGTCGCAGTTCGTCCTCGAGCACCCGCAGCTGCTCCGGCGCATCGGCGACCATCTGGCGCAACTCGGCGTCCTCGCCGTCCTCGGCCAACATCTCCTCGGCGCCCTCTAGATCCCCGCGGACCTGGCGCCACCGCGCCGCCAGCTCGCTCGCTGACTCGAGGGCGCTGTATTCGCGCCCAACGGCCGCGTACCGCTCGCGATCCGAGATCACCGCGGGATCCGACATCTGGCGTTGAAGCTCGGCGAACCGACCCTCAACCTGCTCAACGAGCTTCTCGATGACCCCTGTCTCAGCCATGCGGTTCAGGCTACTCGCGCACCGGGCGGGGGCGCCAAACCGCCGGGGCGGCTTGTTGGCGGTATGCGAGATCAAGCCGCCCCGCAAGCGGACGCGTGCGTTGCGCTCCTTGCGGAACAGCAGCACGGAATCGTCACCCACGCTCAACTCGTCGCCTGCGGGCTGTCGCCGAACGCGATTGCGCGTCGCGCGGCGAGCAAGCGGCTGCACCGACTCCATCGAGGTGTCTACGCCGTCGGCTATCGCTCCCCGGCTCGCCATGCGCGTTGGCAAGCGGCCGTGTTCGCGGTGGGCGACCGCGCCCTGCTGAGCCACCGCAGTGCGGCCGAGCTCTGGAAGCTGCTGCCACCCCTTGGGAACACCGTCCACGTGACGCTTCCCGGCCGAGCCGGGCGAACGCGCCGGCCGGGGATCAGAATCCACCGACCGCGCGCCTTCGACGACTCGATGCGCGCCAGAGTCGGCGGCATCCGTGTAACTACGGTCGAGCGAACGATCTTCGATCTGCGCGGGTCGGTGCCGGCATCAGTACGGCGTCGGGCCATCCGCCAAGCCGAGTATCTCGGCCTGCTTGGCGACTCCGCGGTGACAGACCACACACGCAGCGAGCTCGAGGCAGCCTTCCTCCGCATCTGCCGCGACCACCGGATTCCACAACCTGAGGTGAACGTTCGGATCGGCCGGTTCACCGTCGACTTCTACTGGCGCGAGGCTGGTCTCGTCATCGAGGTCGACGGCTATGCGGCGCACCGCGGGCGTCAGGCCTTTCGCGATGACCGCGATCGAGATCTAGAGCTTGCCCGTCGAGGGCTCACCGTCCACCGCATCGCGGACACCCGGATCAATGACGACCCGGTCGGTGTGGCCAGCCTGGTCAGGGCCTTCCTAGTCCGCCTGGGGCGGGTTGATCACGGTTAGCGTGATCAACCCGCCCCGGCGTGGTGTGGCGACGGTGGGGGTGGACTAGGAACCGATGGCGCTGCCCCAGAGGGAGCACTGGCCTGCGGGGCTGTCGACCGCGAACTGGACGGTCACGACGCGTGCGGCCGCCGTGCGATAGACGATCTGGCCGACGAGGGTGGACGCGTCGACTGCGTGGGGGACGATCAGAGCGGTCTCACCGGTGTCGAAGTCACCGTCGGTCAGGGTCACTCGGTTCGGGTTTCCGTTGGCGTAGGTCGCCACCGAGTTGATATTCGCGTTATCGACCGTGGTGTTGGCGCGGATCTCGTTGTCCCCACCGCCGTTGCAGTCGAGCGATAGCCGCAGGTCTCCGACCTGAGCCACCTGCGCGACCCCGTCGCCGGGACCCTGGGAGGTCGAGAACGACTCCACCTCATTGCCACCG
The DNA here is from genome assembly GCA_963746215.1 of uncultured Solirubrobacterales bacterium. Taxonomy (GTDB): domain Bacteria; phylum Actinomycetota; class Thermoleophilia; order Solirubrobacterales; family 70-9; genus WHSW01. The sequence continues at coordinate 35,313 of CAVVAT010000010.1, read as the reverse complement.
ACGGTCGAAGCGTCGTCGGCCGTCTGGGCGTGATCGGCGTTCGTCGCGTTGGTGGCCGTCTGCGCGTTGACCGCGTTCTGCGCGTTCGTTGCGTTCTGGGCGTTGACCGCGTTCTGTGCGTTGGCGGCGTTTTGAGCGTTGGTTGCGTTCTCGGCCGTCGTCGCGTGGGTGGCAGTGTCCGCCTGCGCCGCGCTCCGCACCTGGCTGATCGCGCCGTCGGCGAGCTTGGCGGCGGTTACGGCGCCGTTTGCGATCTCGTCGGCCTTGACCGCCGCCGTCTTGATCTGCTTGGAGCCGACCGAGTTCTTTTTGACGCCGGCGGCGTAGGCGCCCGCTGAGAGGGCGAGAAACAGCGCGACGTAGGCGACGATGTTGCGTCGCAGGTGGGTAAGCGGGTTCATCCTTGTCTCCTTGGTTGGTGTGCTCATGCACCAATCCTGGATCCGGAGAGGCCCGCCGCCATCGAGGTGATCCCGAAACCTGCCCCCTAACCGTTTCGAACGACCCCCTAGGCGACGATCTCGATCGCTTCCTTGTCGCGCGGCGCGTCACCGGGGTTCTCGACCGCCAGCACGGCCTCGAGCGAGGCGATCGCGACCGCCAGTTGCTCGCGGTTCGGCTCGCGCGTGGTGAGGTTCTGGAGCATCAACCCAGGCCACATGAGGACGCGGACCCAGCGCTTGCGCCGGTTGCGGCCCGCCCACTTGATCACCTCGTAGGAGAGACCGGCGATCAGCGGGATGCCGAGCACGCGTGAGGCAACAAGCCAGTACCAGGCCGGCAGCCCGATAGGGGCGAAGACGAAGATCGCGAGAACCATGACGATCAGCAGAAAGCTCGTGCCGCAGCGCGGGTGCAGGCGTGAGTATCGCTCGGCGCGCTCGGGAACGAGCCTGTCGCCCGCCTCGAAGCACGAGATGGTCTTGTGCTCGGCGCCGTGGTACTCGAAGACCCGCCGCAGGTCCGGCAGACGGCTGATCGCGACGATGTAGGCGAGGAAGATCGCCGTGCGCAGAACTCCCTCGACGAGCCAGAAGAGCAGCGCCGAGCCAAGCTGATCCTTGATCAGACTGGTGACGGCCACGGGAACGACGAAGAAGAGGCCGATTGCGAGGAGTAGCGAGAAGAAGATCGTCAGCCCCCAGGTGAAGCCGCCGATCTCCTCGGGCTCGCCGTCCTCGTCGACGAATTGGGCGTTCGCGGAGATCGCAAGCGCGCGGAACCCGATCTTCAAAGATTCGCCGAGCGCGACCACGCCGCGGATCACCGGAAGGCGCAACAGGCGGTGGCGCTTCGCCCACGAGACGAGCGGCTCGGACGTGACCTCGATCTCGCCGTCGGGCTTGCGGACGGCGACGGCCCAGGTCGAGACCCCGCGCATCATCACGCCCTCGAGTACCGCCTGGCCTCCAACCGGCGCGTCGGTCGACGCGACGGGCAGACCGTCCGGCATCCGCGTTTCGGCTATCCGCAGAGAGGGCTCAGCCACTCGTGCGGCGGGCGGCGCGACGCTTGAAGCGCTCGACGCGTCCACCCGTGTCGACCAGCTTCTGCTTGCCCGTGTAGAACGGATGGCAGTCAGAGCAGATGTCGAGATGCATCTCGGCCTTGGTCGAGCGGGTGTAGAAGTCGTTCCCGCACGAGCAGTGCACGTGGGAGAGGACGTATTCGGGGTGAATCCCGGTCTTCATCGTCCTTCGATATTAGCTAGGGGCGCAAAGCTCGCAGGAGCCCGCTGAGCGTCTCGCCTGCTTCAGCGCGCGCGAGCGCGGGATCGTCGGCGCGCGCAACCAGCATCGCGATCTCATCGAGGGCGCCCAGCAGCGCATGTGCGAGGGGTGCAATGGGCTGACGCCTGATCTCTCCAGCTTCCATTCCGGCCGTCAGCAGCGCCTCGATCAGCCCGAGGCCGTAGCGCGCGCCGATCTCGCGCCACTGCTCCCAGCCGAGTACGGCCGGCGCGTCGAGCAGGACGATCTGTTGGACCTCTGGCTCGAGGCAGTGGTCGAGGAACATCTCGGCGCCGGCCTCGAGCGTTTCCAGCGGCCCGACGCCCGGCTTCACCGACTCGCCCAGCTCGCCTGCGATCTCGGACTCGATCTGCTCGTAGATCGCGGCGAGCAGCTTCTGCTTGCCGTCGAAGTGGTGATAGAGCGCCCCGCGCGTGACCCCGGCGGCGCGCACGATCTCCTCGGTGCCGACGGCGGCGTAGCCGCGCTCGGCGAACAGCCGGCGGCCGGCCTCCATCAGCGCCGCTCGCGTGGCCTCGGAACGCTCAGCTTGTGTCCGACTTGACATGCATACAACCTGTATGTTAGAAACCTACAGGCTGTATGTTATCCACGAGACTGGAGTCCGCCGCAAGATGACCACCACCGCCACAGCTCCCCGGATCGACACCCTCATCGACGACTACGTCGCCGCCTGGGGTGCGCGCGACGCCGATCGGATTGCTGCGTACCACGCTGAGGACGGAATCTTCCACCTCCACTCCAACGCCGAGCCGGTCCGCGGCCGTGACGCAATCCGCGAGACCTTCGCCGGCCTGCTCACGGTGTTTCCGGACCTGACCTTCGTCGAGCAGGAGCTCATCTCCGATGAGTGGGGCTGGGTCGTTCGCTGGTCGATGAGCGGCACCCTGGCGGCGCCCTACCCCGCCGGCTCCAAGGTCGCCGAGCCCGGCTCGCGCTTCGAGATCGACGCGATCGACATGATCACGGTCGCCGACGGCAAGCTCACGGCCAAGCACACGTATCTCGACTGGAACGCGGCGCTCGCGCAGCTGGGCCTGGAATGAGCAGCGCCACCGACACCCTCTCCGCCACGCGCACCACTGCCGAGTGGGTCGAGGGCTTCGCGGACGGCTGGCGCGCCCCAACCGACGCGGACTCATTCAGCGACCACTTCGCACCGCTGCTCGATGACGAAATTCGGCTGGTTCAGCCTCAGCTGCCGACGGTCGTCGGCAAGCACGCGTTTCGCGAGGAGTTCGCCCGGCCGCTGTTCAAGTTGCTGAGCGACATCCACGGTGAGGTCGGCACCTGGGCGGCGAGCCAGGACGGTGATCGCGAGGTCGTCTTCATCGAGCTCGCGATTCACGCCAAGCTCGCAGGCGGGCGCCGCGTGACCCTGCACACGACCGATCGGATCACGTTGCGCGACGGCGTTGCCGTCGAGCGGATCGCCAATCTCGACCCGCTCGAGCTGCTGGGGCCGGTCGCGCTGAGCCCGCGTTCGTGGCCGGCATTCATTCGCGCGAGGCTCGCTCGATGAGAAGCGCGGTCGAACTCGGCGCCGGCACCGTGGCCTATTCGGAATCTGGGCCGACTGACGGGCGGCCGGTCGTCCTGATCCATGGCGCCTTCTGCGACGGCACCCTCTGGCGCAAGGTGGTTCCCGGTCTCGAGGAGAGCTTCCGCTGCATCGTCCCGGACCTGCCGCTCGGCGCACACCGAACGCCGATGCACGAGGACGCCGATCTGACGCCGCCCGCACTTGCCGCACTGATCGAAGAGTTCCTCACGGCGCTTGATCTCACAGACGTCACCCTCGTAGGCAACGACACGGGCGGCGCGCTGAGCCAGTTGGTCGTCACGCGCCACCCAGAGCGCATCGGGCGACTCGTGCTCACGCCCTGCGATGCCTACGAGAACTTCCTGCCACCGGCGTTCAAATACCTCCAAGTGCTCGCGCGGATTCCCGGCGGTGTCGGCTCGGTTGCCGCTTCAATGCGGATCCCGGCGATTCGCCGCTCGCCGCTGGCGTTCGGCTGGCTCGCCAAGCGCCCGATCCCGGGCGATGTTCTGGCGGGCTGGACCGCCGCGATCACGTCCGATCGCGACATCCGCCGCGACGCCGGCAAGGTCCTGCGCGGGATCTCGAAGCGCTACACGATGGAGGCGGCTACGAAGCTGCGCGAGTTCGATGGCCCGACGATGCTCGCGTGGGCAACGGAGGACCGCTTCTTCAAGCCCGCCTTCGCCGAGCGGCTCGCAGCCGACATCCCCGGCTCACGGCTCGAGTGGATCGAGGACTCGCGCACGTTCGTCTCGGAGGATCAGCCCGAGCGGCTCGCAGCGCTGATTCGCGACTTCGCGACCTAGCGCCCCATTCGCGCGAACCTATTCCGACTCCCCCGCTCGGCGCAATCCCCACGGTGGCGTGGCCAGCTCGACCGTGCCCCCAGCGACAACGCGCAGGACGCCGGCCATGTGGTCGCCAATCCCTCGCTCGGGGATGTCCACCTCGACCTCGACCGTTCCGGACGAGCGAGAGAGCACCTTCGACGGTCCCAACGACGCGAGGACGTCGTGCATCTGGTCGTTCGATGCGAGCAGCAGCGCGGTGAACCTCGTGACACCCTCGTCGCGGGCCCGCTCGGCGAGCAGGTTGGTGAGGGCGACGCCGAGGCCGCGACCCTGCCACTCGTCGATCACGGTCACCGCGGCCTCGGCGCTGGTGCCGTCGTCGAGGCGAACGAAGCGGGCGACCCCTACACCGTCCCCGGTCTCTGGGTCGAAGGCGACCAGCGCCTCGTGATCGTGGTGGTCGACGTCGGTGAGATATTCCAGCTGCGACGGCGAGAGCTCGTCGATCGCGGTCATGAACCGCTGGTAGCGAGACTGCTCGGAGAGTCGGCCGAATGCCTTGGCGATCGCGTCGCGATCCTCAGGGCGGATCGGGCGAACCATCACCTCCGACCCGTCCCGGAGGGCGAGTTGCATCAGTCGATGGCGGCCGCGAGCCGGCCCTGAAGCCCGACGAGCGGCTCGAGGGAGGCCTCCGCCGAGCCGCCGGTCTCGCCCACCGCGTACTCGAACGGATTGTCGAGGTCCCGGACCAGGAGCAGCACATAGACGAGCAGGAAGGTGAGGATGCAGATCAGGATCGTGTCGGTGACGACCGGCGCCACGTCGATGAACAGAAGGAGCGTGATCAAAAGGAGCGAGGTCAGCGCGGCGACTGTGAACCCCGCGGCGACGAAAGACGTGCCGCGAATCGCGTTGATGCGCATGATCATTCGCCGGACCGCGTTCTGCTCGCCCTTGATCCTGCTGATGTAGCCGGGCTGGGTCTGGTCCTCGAGGCTGGCAAAGACTCCGTTGAGCGCCGTGACGTGGGCAAGCACCGGAGTCAGCGTGATTCTGCCGTGAAGCCAGCCAAGAATTGAGTCGACGGTTGCACTGATATGGCGGACGCCCGCGAGCGCCTCCGGCGACTCCTTGAGCCTGTTGATGCTCAACAGCTCGTCGGCGATCGACTCGAGGCTGGCCGTCAGCTCAACGGGGAGCTTCTCGGCCTCCTTGAAGTCTGAGAGGACGCCCGAGAGCAGGAAGCCGAGGAGGAAGATGTTGCCCGCCACGAGCCCGGTGTAGAGCGGGTTGATCTCGATGTCCTCGAGACCAAGGCCGGAGACGACGCACTTCGCGACGCCGACGAGGACGACGGCAGGAAGGACCGCCGCAAGCAGGCGCCAGCGGGTCCCGAGCAGCTTCCGGTACGAGGCCGCGCTAGACCTCTTGGTAGAGCGGCCCGTCGCCGCCCTCGGGCATCGTCAGGCGCCCGCCCTTCGCGTTGATCGCGCCGCACTGCACGCAGTTCGACGCGGTCACGTGCACGTCGACCTCGGCCGCGCCGCTCTCGAGCTGGTCGTCCGGGATCTCGTACACCTGGGCTGGGCAGAGGTTGACCCAGGTCTTCGCCAGTTCGACGGGAACATGGGTCTGAATCTTCACGTGGTTCGGCGCGTCGTCGCGGGTGGCGTTACCCGAGAGGAAGACCGAGTCGAGCTTGTTGAACGTCAGCTTGTTGTCGGGCTTCGGATAGTCCTCGTCGGCACCCTGATCCTTCATCGCGATCTCAGTGTCGTGCTCGTACTCCCACTTGCCGCCCGGCAGGGTCCCCTTCGTGACCGTCATCGCGCTGGCGAGCGCGCCGCCGGCGAAGAAACCCTTGGAGAAGACGGCGCGCATGTTGCGCGACTCGAACAGGTCGCGGTCGATCGCCGACTTGCGGACCTTCTCGTCGTAGGCGTCGAGATTGACCGAGTCCTTCTTCAGCGCCTCGAAGATCGCCTCGGCGGCGTACATGCCGGCCTGGATCGCGTAGTGGACGCCCTTGAGCGTCGGCACGTTGACCATGCTCGCCGCGTCGCCCGCAATCGCCATTCCGGGGACCGCGAGGCTGCGCGGCATCGAGAAATAACCGCCAGAGGGGATCGTCTTGGCGCCCCACGCAACGCGCTCCCCACCCTCGAGCATCTTCGCCACGAACGGATGCAGCTTGAGCTCCTGCAGTAGGTCGTGGCAGGAGAGCGTCGAGTCGGTGTAGTCGAGCCCGATCACCATTCCGATGCAGAGCTTGTCCTCGCCCATCGGGTAGATGAAGCTGCCGCCGAACTCGTTGTACTTCGCGCGCTTTCGCAGCGGCCAGCCCATCGTGTGGATGACCTTGTCGAGTGGCTTTTCGACCTTCCATACCTCTTTGACGCCGAGCTCCCAGCGGACCGGGAGCGTGCCGTGGAGGTCGTAGTAGTCGAGCGCAGCCTGGGTCAGGTGACCAAGCGTGCCCTCGGCGAGCACGGTCGCCTTTGCAATCACGTCAGAGCCAGGCTCGAAATTGCCCTGCGGCTCGCCGTCCTTGCCGCGGCCGCGATCGCCCGAGCGGACCCCGCGAACGATGCGGTCCTCGACGAGCAGCTTGTCGGCGACGGTCTCGGTGAGGACGTACGCGCCCTTCTCCTCCGCCTTCTCGGCGAGGAAACGTGAGAGCTTCGAGACCGAGATGCCCCAGTTGCCGTGGTTGCGGAAGTTCGGTGGCATCGGCACCAGCGGCAGCGCCGCCTTCTTGGTCAGCAGATAAACGGCGTCCTTGGTGACCTCCTGGTAGGCGAATGCGTCCCAGTCGCCATTGGCCGGGTCCAGGTCCGGGAACAGCTCGCGCATCGGTCCCGGCACCATGTTGGCGCCGCTGAGCGTGTGCGCACCGCAGACCTTGCCCTTCTCGATGACGGCGACCGGCACCTCGCCGAGCTTCTCCATGAGCTTCGGCTCGTCGGCTAGGAGGTCGAGCAATTTGTTCGCACACGCGAGGCCGGCCGGCCCCCCGCCGACGATCGCGACGCCGACTTCGATCCGTTCATCCTCCGGATCGGTCGGCTTCGCGATCAGATCGTGCTCGTCAAAGGGCGGTGGAAACTCCTTCGGCTCCACCGCCGCGCCGGACGCCATCGGTACCTCAGCCGCCTCTCTTGGCCTTAACGGCCTCGGTCAGCTTCGGCAGGATCTTGTGGAGATCGCCGACGACTCCGAGGTCGGCGAACTCGAAGATCGGCGCGTTCGGATCCTTGTTGATCGCAAGGATGTTCTCCGAGTTCTGCATTCCGACCTTGTGCTGGATCGCGCCCGAGATACCCGCGGCCAGATACAGCTTCGGCGCGACGGTCTTACCCGTCTGGCCGATCTGCGCGGCGTAGGGGTACCAGCCGGCGTCGACGACCGCGCGGGTCGCCGCAACGGCGCCACCGAGCGCATCGGCGAGGCTCTCGGCGAGGGCGAAGTTGTCCTTCTCCCCCAGCCCGCGACCGCCGCCCACGAGGATGTCCGCGTCCTCGATGTTGACGTCGGCTCCGCGCTGCTCGCCGCGAGTGCGCATCCGCGCCTTCGACGACCACTCGGAGAGCTCGACATCGACGTCGACAACCTCGGCCGTGCCGCCTGAACCGTCGCTCTCGGCAAACGCGTTGAGACGGCTGATGATGATGCCCGGCTCACCGACGTAGCCGACGTCGACGATCGCCGAGTCCTGGAGGACCGGACGCTCGGAGACGAGCTTGCCGTCAACGACCTTGACCGCGGTCACCTCCATCGTCACACCGGCGTTCAGACGCGCGGTGAGACCGGCACCGATCTCGAAGCCGAGCAGACCGCCACCGAATAGGGCGTAGCTGAATCCCTCGTCGGCGATGACCTTTGCCATCACGTCCACGATCGGCTGTGCGAGCCCCTCGGGAACGTCCTTGGCGCGGAAGACGCGCTTGGCCCCGTGGGCGCCGAGCCCCGCCGCCGCGTCGTCGGAGATATCGCCGACGATGACCGCGGCAGCCTCGGTACCGAGCTCACCGGCCAGCTTTGCGGCCTCCGAGATCGCTCCGAGCGAGTTCTTGTTGAAGTTGCCCTCGTCGTCGTGCAGGGCGTAAACCAGGATGCCCGCCATCTAGATCAGCTTCCTTTCGTCCATCCAGGCGACGATCTTTTCGACCGTCTCGTTGGTGTCCTCGTCCTCGATGATCTCGCCGGCCTGCTTTGCGGGCGGCGGGTTGATCTCGAGCACCTGGGTCTTCGAACCTGCCTCGCCGACCTCACCGGAGTCGATGCCGACATCGCCGGTGCCCTTGGTGTCGAGCGGCTTCTTCTTCGCGCCCATGATCGCCTTGAGCGACGGATAGCGCGGTTCGTTGATCGCGTCACCAACAGAGATGACGGCGGGCAGGTCGACCTCGACCGTGTCGTAGCCGTACTCGGCCTGGCGCTCGCAGACGAGCTTGCCGTCCTCGACTTCGATCTTGATCACCTGCGTCAGCGACGGCATCTTCAGGTGGTCGGCCACGACCGCACCGATCGTGTAGCACTCGCCGTCATCGGACTGCTGGCCGAGCAGCACGAGGTCGGGCGACTCGGACTCGAGCACCTTCGCGAGGGCGTAGCCCGTCGCGCAGACGTCGGAGCCCTCGAGGGCGCCATCGGTCAGCTGGACGGAACGGTCGGCACCAAGCGCCACTGCCTTATGCAGCGCGCGGACCGAGCTTTCCGGACCCATCGTGACCGCGATGATCTCCTCCACGTCGGCGCCATTGTCGCCTTCGCGGATCTGCATGGCGGCTTCGATGCCATGCGTGTCGAATGGATTGAGGTTCTTCTCGCCAGAGCGGTCGAGCCGCTTGGTGTTCGGATCAATCCGCTTTTGAACAGCGGCGTCCGGAACCTCCTTGACGAGACAGCAAATCTTCAAGTCAGGGTCCTCCTTGGGGAATGAGCGGCGGGGATATTAGCGTCCCGCTGCGTTTGACTGATCAGTCAATCGGGTGGGTTATGCCCGCTGAGCGACGGCTGTATCGATGAACTCAACGATCTCGTCCGTCGACGAGCCAGGGGTAAAGACTTCGGCGACGCCGAGCTCCTTGAGTTCGGCGATGTCCTCGGCGGGAATCGTCCCGCCAACGGTGAGCACGACATCCTCGGCGCCCTGCTCCGCGAGCAGCTCGACGATCCGCGGCACGAGCGTCATATGGGCGCCCGAAAGGATCGAGAGGCCCACCGCATCGGCGTCCTCCTGGATCACGGTGGCCGCGATCTGCTCGGGCGTCTGGTGCAGGCCGGTGTAGATGACCTCCATCCCGGCATCGCGCAGCGCGCGGGCGATGATCTTCGCCCCGCGGTCGTGGCCGTCCAGGCCGGGCTTGGCCACCACAACTCGGATCTTTCGGGAGTCGCTCATGCGCCGCGCAAGCCTAGAGCGTTGGCGCAGCGCTCGAGCAGTTGAGCCGAGGCGAAAGGCTTGGCTATGTAGTCGTCGGCCCCGACCTCGAGGCCGCGCTTGACCGCTGACTCGTGAACGCTCGCGGTGAGCAGGAGGATCTTCGTGTCGGCGAGCTCCGGGCTGGCACGGATGCGTTCGGTCACCTCGAAGCCGTCGAGCTTGGGCATCATCACGTCGATCAGGCAGAGGTCCGGCTGGCGTTCGCGCGCCAGGGCTAGGGCCTCCTCGCCGTTGGCCGCCGTGATGACCTCATAGCCGGCCGCCACGAGCCGAAAGACCACGAGCTCGCGGACGTCGTCATCGTCGTCGGCGACGAGGATGAGCTTGGCCACTGGTCCCTAGCGGCCGTCGATGCCGTGCACTTCGTCGGGCTTGACGACCACGGACTCGTCGTCGGTGCCCTCGCCGATCCCCTCCTCGTCGGAGCGCATCTTCGCCGCTGCTTCAGCGCTGGCGCGGTCGACATGGTTGGAGATGGCCTGGTCCTCACCCTCGCGGATGACGTCCCAGCCGTCGACCTCGTTGCGAACGACCTTCAGCGTCATGGCCCCGAGACTATCCGTTTCCAGCGCCCCATTCGCGCTTAGACTCGTGCCGTGTCGAACGACACTGCGGCGATCGTGTGCGCCTCCGCGATGGCGGCGTTCTTCGCCTGTTTCTTCGGCTATCTGCTCTGGAAGACACGAGCCCGCGCTGACCCGGAGCTCGATCGGGTCTACGCCGAGCTCGCGGTCGCCCCGTCGCCGCTGCCGTCAGCGAGCCGCGCTCTTGGCGGCATGCGCAGCGTGGTGCGCGCCTACATCGTCCTCGGCGCGATCGTTACCGCACTGGGTCTCGCCGCAATCCTCCAGGACGGGCTCGGTTTCGGCAGTTCGCAGGCGACGCTGTACGCGCTAATCGCGATCGTCGTCGTATGGGCGGCGGCCGTCCCGTTCGTACTGCGGCAGGCCCGCGAGGCGACGACGTCGGTGCTGGGGCCGCTTGGGCTCGAGCAGAACGGCGCCCGGATCGCAGGTGAGCGCCTTGGGCGTCGCGTCTCGATCGACTTTTCCGGTTCGGGCTCGGTCACGCGCGTGCAGGCGGATGACGAGCCGATAGTCGTTCGTCGTCGCGGCCACGAGGGCGCCTCGTGGCTGCTGGACCTCCGCGAGGCGGAGCGGCTCGCAGCTGAACGTGAGCGCTAAAAACCCGGCGGGCGCCGGGCCGGCCAGTCGGTCTCGGCCTCGATTTGAGCGGCGAGCGAAAGCAGCGTCGCCTCGTCACCGGGCCGGCCGACCAGCGTGACCGAGCGCGGCAGGCCCGCTGCGTTGAAGCCGGCCGGGACGGCCGCCGCGGGCTGGCCGGTGTGGTTCCAAATCGGTGTGAAGGCGAACGTACGGCTCACGCTCAGCAGCATCCGCAGCGCCCCCTGGCCGTTCCAGCGCCCCACCTCGACGGCGGTCTCCCCGACCGTCGGGGTGACGAGTACGTCGAACCCGCTCCAGCTCGCGTTGATCCGCTCGGCGTCGCGCGCAGCTGCGCGCATCGCTCGCTTGATCACCGAGGACGGGTAGGTGCGGCCGAGGCGGCCGAGGCCCCGGGTTTGCGCCGAGGTGCGCTCGCGATCCGGAACGGCGTCGACGTCCTCATGGATCCCGCCGAGGAAGCGCGGGACGAAGTTGTTGCCGGCCATGCCGTAGCTCGGCTCGTGGCGGTGGACGTCGTGGCCAAGTCCGCGCAGAACGCTCTCGGTGGCGGCGACTCCCTCTTTGACGTCGTCGCTGACCACCGGCGGCAGAAGCGCTCGCGCAGGCTTCTCCGACACCGCGATGCGCAGCCTCGGCGGAGTGGTGGCCGCTGCGGTCGCGAACGGCTTGTCGGGCGGCGGCGGCCCGCCGGGGTCCCCGCCCGCCCCGGCGACGACGTCGAGGTAGAGGGCGGAGTCGGCCACGGTCCGTGTCACGCAGCCGCTCGCGGAGAGTTGATTCCAATGCTCTGGCGGATTCATCGGTACGCGTCCGCGCTGCGGCTTGAGGCCGAAGAGCCCGCAGAAGGCGGCTGGGATCCGAATCGAGCCGCCGCCATCGGTCGCTGACGCGCCCCCCACCAGCCCCGCCGCGACCGCCGCGGCGCTGCCACCGCTCGAACCGCCGCAACTGCGCGCCGTGTCCCAAGGGTTGCGCGTCGCGCCCCAGCCCTCGGTCTCGGTGAAGGGCATCGCTGCGAGCTCGGAGAGAGTCGCCTTCGCGAGGATCACGGCACCGGCTGCGCGCAGGCGACTCACGACGAGGGAGTCGGTGTCCGCCGGGGTGGCGGGATAGCCAAGGCTGCCGAAGCGCGTGGCCGCGCCCTCGACGTCCTTGTTGTCCTTGATTGCGATCGGCACGCCGCGCAGGGGCGCGTCCTCGCCGTTGCCGCGCTTCGCGTCGGCGGCATCGGCATCGGCGAGCGCACGCTCGGCGAGGACCTCTGTGAAGGCGTTGACCCGCGGCCCGAGCGCGTCGATCCGGCTGAGATAGAGCTCGGTGAGCTCGCGCGAGCCGACCTCGCCGGCGGCGATCAGCTGCGCTTGGCGCGCAAGGCCACTGAACGCGAGCTCGGCTGCTTCCACGAGCCGATCCTATTGCGGCCGAGGACGCCTGCGGCAAGGATCGTGGTGGTGAGCGCGGCAAGCGCGAGCTGGCGCCCGAGCCGCTCGAACCGCATCACCCGCCAGCCCTCCTCACGCGCGATGCGCGCAAGCGGCTCGTCTGGGTTGACGACCACCGGGTGGCCGACCGCGCGCAGCATCGGCAGGTCTGAGGCCGAGTCCGAGTAGGCGTATGAGGCAGCGAGGTCGATGTCGAGCTCGTCGGCGAAGCGGCGCATCGCCTCGACCTTGCCTTCGCCGTACATGAAGGTGCCACCGAGCTCGCCGGTGAACAGACCGTCATCGCCGACCTCGTACGCGGTGCCGATGCCGCCGTCCATGTAGAGGATCCGGGCGAGCAGCTGCACGAGCTCGTCGCCGGCCGCGCTGACGATGAACGTCGGGCGTCCCGCGTCCTGGTGGGCGTATACCTCCTCGAGCATCTCGGGGTAGATCCGCGGCAGCACGCCAACGAGCACCTCTGGAGCCATTCGCGCGATCTGGCGCGCGGACATGCCCTGGAAGACCGGCTTGATCTCCTTCATCAGAGCCTCGGTCGCATCGTCGGTCGCCCCGCGAAGCCGAAACTTCAAAGCGTCGACGCCCCACTTCGCCATCTGCCGGCGGCTGATCAGTCCCGCCTTCGTTGCCGCGCGCGCCCACGGCAGACCCGAAGAGCCAGAAATCAGCGTTCGATCGAGGTCAAAGAAGGCCGCTTCCCGCGGCATGGCCTACTCCCCCGCGACCTCGATGATGATCGCGTCGCCTTGGCCGCCGCCGGAGCAGATGGCAGCGCAGCCGAGGCCGCCGCCGCGGCGGCGTAGCTCGTGAATGAGGGCACCGACGATCCGCGCCCCGGAGGCCCCGATCGGGTGGCCGAGGGCGATCGCGCCGCCGTTGACGTTGACCTTGTCCTCCTCGATGCCGAGCATCCGAACCGAGTTGAGGGCGACCGAGGCGAAGGCCTCGTTGATCTCCCAGAGGTCGATCTCATCAGCGGACTTGCCGATCTTCTCGAGCGCCTGCTTGGCGGCCAGCGCCGGGGTCTTGGCCAGGTACGGGAAGTCGTCGGCCACCATGCCGTAGCTGAGGACGGTTGCGAGCGGCGCCTTGCCGTTGGACTCGGCCCAGTCCGACGACGCGACGACGACTGCGGCGGCGCCGTCGTTGACGCCCGGAGAGTTACCGGCGGTGTGGGTCGCATCGTCGCCACCGATCGCCTTCAGCTTCGCCAGCGTTTCGATGCTCGTGTCCGGGCGAATGGCCTCGTCCGTTTCAACCACCGTCTCGGCCTTGCGGCTCTTGACCGTGACGGAGACGATCTCGTCGGCGAGCTTGCCCTCGTCGGTCGCCTTCGCCGCGAGCTCGTGCGAACGCACGGCCCAGCGGTCGAGGTCCGGGCGGGTGATCTCGAGCTCGTTGCCGACCTCGCTCGCCTCGTTGATCATTTGCTTTTCGGTGAAGGGATTGGTGAGCCCGTCATGGGTCATCGCATCGACTGCGGTGACGTCACCCATGCGGAAGCCGAAGCGAGCGCCGGGGAGCAGGTACGGCGCGTTCGACATCGACTCCATCCCGCCGGTGACGCCGACATCGAGGTCGCCGGCACGGACGGCCTGGTCGGCGAGCCCGATCGCGCGCATGCCCGAAGCGCAGACCTTGTTGATCGTCTCCGAGGGAACTTCCTTCGGAATCCCACCCTTGATCTGAGCCTGCCGCGACGGAATCTGTCCCTGGCCCGCCTGCAGCACCTGACCGTAGATCACCTGCTGAACCTGGTCCGGAGCAACGTCTGCGCGCTCGAGCGCTGCGCTGATTGCCTCGCCGCCGAGCTCGGGGGCACCCTTGGATGCCAGCGCTCCGCCCATCTTTGCGAACGGGGTGCGCGCGGTGCCGAGGATCACAGTCTTGGACATAGGGCCTTTCGGTCGAGCGGCGTAAGGCCGCGGAGGGGTCCAAAAAGGTTAGTCGTAGACTCGCCGCTTGGTGGATCTCGAGGTTCTACAAGCGCAACTCAACGACCTCGATGCCGATGTCGTCGCCGTTGCCCTTGCCGACGGCGAGAGCCTGCCGGCCGAGCTCGCGGACGCGCCGGGCGCCACCGACGCCCGCAGCGCTTTCAAGAAGCTTTCGGTCCTTTACCCCGACCAGGGATCACGGGTTCTCGTGGCTGGTCTCGGCGACAAGGTCGACCCCGAGCGTCTGCGCGTCGTCGCGGCGCTGGTCGCCAAGCGCGCGGCGCAGTTGGAGGCGCGCTCGATCGCTTGGGTCGTCCCACCCGGCGTCGACGCCGCCGCGCTGGTCGAGGGCACGGTCCTCGCCTCGTATCGCTTCGACCGCTATCGCGAGTCGAGCGATTCGGTGCGACTCGAACGCATCGTGCTCGCAAGCGACGAGGACCTCGGCGACGCACCGCGCGTCGCGTTGGTAACGGCCGAAGCCGCCAACCGCACCCGCACGCTTCAGGACACCCCTTCCAACGAGCTGACCCCGACCGCGCTCGGCGAACGAGCTGAGGAGATCGCGGCGACCAGCGACCGTGTCTCGGTCGAGATTCTCGACCGCGCGGCCATCACGGCCGCCGGGATGGGCGGAATCGTCGCCGTCTCCCAGGGCGGCCCCACGGAGCCACGGCTGATCGCCCTTCGCTACGCAGGCGGCGGCGACGGTCCCCGAATCGGGCTCGTCGGCAAGGCGGTGACCTTCGACAGCGGCGGGATCTCGATCAAACCCTCGTCCGGGATGCACGAGATGAAGATGGACATGTCAGGCGGAGCTGCCGTGCTCGAGGCGTTTGCTGCCATCGCCGAGCTCGAACTCGAACTCGACCTCGTCGCCGTGATCCCGTCGACGGAGAACATGCCCAGCGGAACCGCGATCAAGCCGGGCGACGTGATCACCCAGCTCAACGGCAAGACCGTGGAGGTCAACAACACCGACGCCGAGGGGCGGCTGATCCTCGCTGACGCGCTCACCTACTGCGTGCGCGAACTTGGGGCCGAGCGCATCGTCGATCTCGCAACGCTCACCGGCGCCGTGGTCGTCGCGCTGGGGTCGACCTATGCCGGCCTCATCGCCAACGACGACGAGTGGGCGGCCGCCGTGACCGAGGCTGGGACCGAAAGCGGCGAGCTCGTCTGGCGCTTGCCTCTGCACGAGGAGTACAAGCAGCTGACGAAGGGCACGATCGCCGATCTCACCAACGCCGCTGCCAAGCGCAAGGCGAGCACGATCTACGCGGGGTCGTTCCTCGAGGAGTTCGTCGATGACGTCCCCTGGGTCCACCTCGACATCGCCGGGACGGCCTGGGACACGGGCCGCGAGTACGTCGGCAAGGGCGCGAGCGGTTTCGGCACTCGTCTACTCGTTCGCCTGGCGTCTAGCCAGGCGCGGAATACCTAAAGCGACGCCTGAGGAAGGCCGATAGCTCAGGCATGACAGCTGTGCCGACCAATGGTGCGGCGCAGCAGCTTGAAGAGCTTCGTCGGGCGCTCGCCGACCGCGGCGACGACGCCGCGGTCCAGGCAGCGCTGGATCGCCTCTCCGCGACCCTAGACGCGGAGCGCGAGCTGCGCGACCACCAGACCGAGGAGAACGCCCGCCTTGTGGGCTCGCTCGGCGAGCGCCAGCGCCTGCTCGAGCGACTCTCCAAGATTCAGAGCTCGATCGTGAGCCGCCGTGGACTGCAGGAGGTCCTCGACGCGATCGTCGCCGGCGCCCATGACCTGCTCGGCGACGAAACGGTCGGGCTTCGCCTGATCGACGCCGAGGATCGCGACCAGCTGATCCTGGTCGCCTCAGCGGGGGTCAAGCCGGAGATCGTGAAGAAGATGCGGCGCAGTCCGATCGGCCTCGGCGCCGGCGGACAGGCCGCCGCGACCGGGAAGCTCGTCGTGATCGAGGACTACCACGGCGACAGTCAGAACCTGCCGGCGTTCGCGGCCGACGGAATCCGTGCCGCGCTCGCAATTCCCGTCCACGAGCACGGCGAGGTCGTCGGGAGCCTCGTGGTCGCCACGCATAAGGCCGGACGCACCTACTCACAGGCCGAGCGCGAGATGCTGTCCGCCTTCGCCGAGCACGCGAGCCTCGCGCTGACCGACGCGAAGACCGTCGCCGACGCACTCCATCAGGCTTTGCACGACTCGCTGACCGCGTTGCCCAACCGCCAGCTGCTGATCGACCGGCTCGAGCACGCACAGGCGCGAGCCGCTCGCGCCGGAACTCGCGTCGCCGTTCTGTTCATCGACCTCGACACGTTCAAGGACGTAAACGACACCTTCGGGCACGCCGTCGGAGACGTCCTGCTGCGCGAGGCTGCGCGCCGGCTGCTCTCCTGCATCCGCGCCGCCGACACCGCTGCGCGCTTCGGCGGCGACGAGTTCGTCGTGTTGCTCGAGGACGCGGACTCGCCGCGGGTTTCACAGGTTGCGAACCGGGTGCTCGAGGCGATGGGCGAGCCGTTCAATATCGAGGGCCGCGAGCTGTACATCGGCGCGAGCATCGGGATCGCCGTCGGCGGCGCCAATGCCGCTGAGGATCTGCTGCGAAACGCCGACCTCGCGCTCTACCGCGCCAAGGCGAAGGGCCGTGGCCAAAAGCAGCTCTTCGAGCCACAGATGCATACGGCGATGGTCGAGCGCATCGAACTCGAGGGCGCGCTTGCGAGCGCGCTGCGCGAGCACGAGCTCGTTCTCCATTACCAACCGATCTTCGAACTCGCCACGGAGCGCCTCGTCGGCGTCGAGGCGCTCATCCGCTGGGAGCATCCCGTCCGCGGACTGCTGCTGCCAGGCGAGTTCATCCCCGTCGTCGAGGACACCCGTCTGATGGCTCCGGTCGGCCGCTGGGTTCTTGCCGAGGCCTGCGCCCAGGCGGCGCAGTGGCGCGATGAGTACGAGTTCGGCGGCGAGCTGACGATGAGCGTCAACTTCTCAAGCGCGCAGTTCGGCGACGTGGCGATGGTCGGCGATGTCGCCCGAATCGTGGCCGACGCCGGCATCGAGCCGGAACGGCTCGTGATCGAGCTGACCGAGACGGCTTTTCTGCGGGACGCTGACCTCGTCACCGAGCGGATGCGCGAGCTCAAGCAACTCGGCATTCGCCTCGCGGTCGACGATTTCGGCACCGGCAACGCATCACTGCGCCATCTCGCAAGTTTCCCCGTGGATGTGCTCAAGGTCGACCGCTCGTTCGTCGGGCGCATCGGATTCGACCATCGCCAGACCGCGATCGCCGGCTCGATCATCGGCCTCGGCGAGGACCTCGGGCTGACGGTGATCGCGGAGGGCATCGAAACCGACGACCAGACCGCACGCCTGCTCGCCCTCGGCTGTCGCTTCGGTCAGGGCTTTCGCCTCGCGCGCCCGACCGAACCTGAAACGCTGCGCCCGATGCTCGCCCGCACGCAGTCGGTTCCGCTCAGCTCCCAGCGCCGCTAGGCGGAGAGGATCAGGCAGGTCGCCATGCCGTGCGCGAGCAGCTTGCCCGTTGGCGCGTCGGTGAGCTGAGCCTGCGCCGTCGCCTGCCGGCGACCGCGGTAAAGAACCTCGCCCTCCGCACGGACCGTCTCGATCTCGGCGGTGATCGGGCGGACCATCTTCACCTCGAGGCTGAGCGTCGTATAGCCGGTACCCGGCTCGAGGGTGGTGTGGACGGCGCAGCCGAGGACCGAATCGAGCAGCGTCGCCGCGTATCCGCCATGCACGACGCCGATCGGGTTGTAGTGCTCCTCGCCGGGTGACCCCTCGAACACTGCGTGGCCATGCTCGATCTCCGTCGGTCCCATGTTCAGGAGCACCGCGATCGGAGGCGGGGGCAGCTCGCCGGCGGCCAGGGCGCGCATGTAGTCGATGCCGGCCATCTCGGCGCCCGCGGCGGCAACAGCCCGCGGGTCCTCCCAGGTCATCGTGCGCGAGCGAGTTGCGGTTGCGCTCAACGGACGCTCCCCTGCGGAGCGTCCGGGTAAAGCAGGTCGTTGAGGATTTCCTCGTCGGTGATCTCGATGCGAAGCGTCGGGAGTGTCATGGTGGCCTCCAGGCCGAGTTGCTTGACTAGACCGACGGTACCAATGTGGGTTGCGTGATGCAACCTAGTGTGCGACACTCACACAACGATGCTTAACCGCGAGTACGACCAGGTTTGCTCGATCGCCCGCACCCTCGAGGTGCTGGGCGAGCGCTGGACCCTGCTGGTGATCCGCGACGTCTTCAACGGACGCCGGCGGTTCGATCAGATCCAGGAGAATCTAGGCGTCGCCCGCAACGTCCTCTCCACCCGCCTGGCGCTGCTGGTCGAGGAGGGCATCCTCGAAAAACGGGCCTACCAGGAGCGCCCGCCGCGCTACGAGTACTTCCTCACCGCCAAGGGACTCGATCTCTGGCCGGTGATGATCTCGATGCTGCACTGGGGCGACCGCCACCTCGCCGACTCGGCCGGGCCGCCGATGCTGATCCGCCATAAGGAGTGCGGCGGCATAGTCGGCGACCGCGGCTATTGCGACACCTGCGGCGAGCGTTTGACCGCTCGCGACGCCTACACCGAGTACGGCCCCGGCGCACCTGCCGAGTGGCGCGCGAGAGCCGCGTAACCTCTCGCGCCGCCCTTGGATTTTCAGCTTTCAGACGAGCAACGCCTTCTGCGCGGCACGGTTCGCGACTTCGCGCGCGCCGAGGTCGCCCCGGTCGCGGAGGAACTCGACCGCACGAAGGCGTTTCCCTACGAGATCGTCGCCAAGCTCGGCGAGCTGGGCCTGATGGGAATCCCGTTTCCGGAGGAGCACGGCGGCGGGGGCGGCGACACCCTCTCTTACGTGCTGGCTGTCGAGGAGCTGACGCGGATCGACTCGTCGGTCGCGATCACGCTCTGCGCGCACACCTCACTGGGCACGCAGCCCGTCTACCTTTTCGGCAGCGACGAGCAGAAGCAGCAGCTGATGCCCGATCTCTGTGCAGGCCGCAAGCTCGGCGCCTTCGGGCTCACCGAGCCCGAGGCTGGTTCCGACGCGGGCAACGTCAAGACCCGGGCAAAGCTCGACGACGACGGCTGGGTGATTGACGGCGCCAAGCAGTTCATCACCAACGCCGGAACAGACATCTCAGGGCATGTCGCGATCACCGCGCGCACGGGCGACGGTGAGATCTCGAACCTGATCGTCGAGAGGGGCACGCCCGGCTACGAGCAGGGCGAGCCGTACCGAAAGATGGGCTGGAACGCCTCCGACACCCGGCCGCTGACGTTCACCGACTGCCGAGTCCCCGAGGACAATCTGCTCGGACCGCGTGGTGCCGGCTTCAAGCAGTTCCTCCACATCCTCGACATCGGCCGCATCGGTGTGGCCGCGATGGGCGTCGGCCTCGCGCAGGGCGCGCTCGACGAGGCGATCGCCTACGCGAAGGAGCGCCGCGCATTCGGCCAGCCGATCTCGAAGTTCCAGGCGATCCAGGCGAAGATTGCCGACCTCTCGGCGCAGATCGAGGCCGCGCGCCTGCTGACCTATCGCGCCGCCCTCGAGAAGGACGCCGGCGAGAATTTCAGCCTGACCGCCGCCCAGGCCAAGCTGATCACCGGGCGCCTCGCGGTTCGCGCAACCGAGGAGGCCGTGCAGATCCATGGCGGCTACGGCTACATCGAGGAATACCCCGTCTGCCGCTTTTACCGCGACGCGAAGATCCTCACGATCGGTGAGGGAACCGACGAGGTCCAGCAGATGGTCATCGCCCGCGCGCTCGGTTGTTAGGCGCTAATTGCGGCTTCGTTGGGCGTCCGTGCGTTGATCGCGTCCGCTGCACCCGCTTAGACTTTCTCGCGCATTACCGGCGCATCGGGAGAGGAGCCGATGGGAAGCACGGAGAGCAACGCGAGGTGGGAGCAGATCAGCGCCGTCAGCGCCGAGATGGACCACGCCGCAGTTGTCGTACCGATCTGCGTCAGCCGTTTAGACGGACGCCGTCACGAGCTCTCGCCGCGGGCGATGCGCTTCGCTGAGGCGCTCTCCTTCGACGATCGCTGGTCGCCAATCACCGACGCACGCAAGAACCGAGCGGCGTAACCCTAGGCGGTCAGCCCGTAGTGCGCGAGTAGCTCGCGCTCCATCGCCGGGTCCAGGGTCTCAATCGCGTCGACCTTCGGCGCTTGGCGTATCTGATCGCGCGAGTACGGGACCCATACGCGCTCGACGCCCTCGACCGCGTCGCGCGCCGGAACCGCGGTGTGGTGGCCGAAGCGGCCCATCCGGGCAAGCAGCCAGCCACCCTCGTGGTCGCCGCTGACCACCGACTCGATCCGCCCGACGCCAACACCGCGAATGTCGTCGAGAGCGTGGCCCTCGAACGTGGTCGTGGCCTCAGTCATCGGCAATCTCCTTCTCCAGTAGTTCCCGGGCTGCGGTGGCCGGGTCGATCTCGCGGCTGACGACACGCTCGAGAAGCGCCGCCCACTCGGGATCGGCCTCAGCCTTGGCCTCGAGGTCGCGGCGCATCCGCGACGCGGCGATCCCGAGCACCTCGGCTCGAAGATTTCGCGCCCGCCGCTGCGCCAGCGTCCCCGCCGCGGCAATGTGATCCCGGTGGGCGTCCAGCGCGGTGACGAGTTCGTCGATCCCCTCCCCCTTCGACGCCTCCGTGCGCACGACCGGGACCTTCCAGTCGCGACTCGGGCCGAGCGCGAGCACGGCCTTGACCTCGCGGATCATCGTGTCGGCGAGCGGGTGCTCGGCCTTGTTGACGACGATCACGTCGGGAATCTCCATCACGCCGGCCTTGAGTGCCTGGATCGAATCGCCGGACCCCGGCATCAGAGCGAGGACGACCGTGTCCGCGTGGTCGACGATGTCGATCTCGCCCTGGCCGACCCCGACCGTCTCGAGCAGGATGTCGTCCTTGCCGGCCGCGTCCATCAGCAGCGCGGCCTGCAGCGCCGCCTCAGCGAGCCCGCCGAGCGAGCCGCGCGTGGCCATCGAGCGGATGAAGACGCCGGGATCGAGGAAGTGCTCGGACAGACGGATCCGGTCGCCGAGCACCGCGCCGTGCGTGAACGGGCTCGAGGGATCGATCGAGAGCACGCCAACGTCACGATCGGCTGCGCGCAGCTTCACCACGATTGCCCCGATCAACGTGCTCTTGCCAACGCCGGGCGGGCCCGTCAAACCGACGATGCGTGCGTCCCCCGTGCGCGGGAAGAGCTCGGCCACGAGCGCGTCGCCGGCAGGGTCGCGGTTCTCGACGAGGCTGATCGCCTTGGCGAGGGCACGCTTCTCCCCGTCGACCAAGCGTGAAGCGAGCGAGTCGGTTGCGGCGGCCTCGGCCATCGCGGCCAGTCTAGGTGACAAGGTCGCCGCCACTAATGTCCCCGCCCGCGTGTTCCGGACCATCCGATTTCTCGCCGCCAATCGCATGCTCACCCCGCGCTATGCGCGCCTGCTCTGGCGCTATCTGTGGCGCCGTTTCCTCACGCCGGCCGGCTGGCGCTGGGAAACCGACGGTCCCGTCTTCTTCGGCAGGAACCTCGAGCTGCAGATCTCGCCGCGCGGAAAGATCCGCTTCGGCCGGTTCGTCTGGATCGGCGACGGCTCGAAGATCCGCTGCCACGAGGGTGTTGTCGAGATCGGGCCGAAGACCGTCATGGGTCAGGAGTGCACGATCTCCGCCTACCGCCGAGTGCGTATCGGCGAACAGTGCGTAATCGCAGACCGGGCAATGTTCATCGACTTCGACCACGGGGTGGTCGACGTCGAACGCCCGATCCGCCAGCAGGGGATCTACATGCGCGACGTCGAGGTCGGCTCGAACGTGTGGATCGGCTACGGGGCGTGCGTTCTCAGGGGCGCTCGCGTCGGTGACAACTCGGTGATCGGGACGAACTCGGTGGTCACGAGGGACGTCCCGGCCAACGCAGTCGTCGGCGGGGTTCCGGCGAAGGTGATTCGCATGCGCGACGCGCCGCAGCAGCTGCGCTGGCCGAACCCGGTCGAGCCCTAGGCGACGCTCAGGTCGAGCGACGTCTCGAGCTCGAGGAAGTCGCCGAAGCGAGCGACGGCGGCCTCGAGTTCATCCCGCTGATCGCGGCTGAGCTTGGCGAAGGTGGTCACCTCCAAGGCCACTGCCTTCGAGGTCAACTTCCGCTTCCAGTCGCCGTCGGTCTCCTCGTCCAGCGCCGACCCGAGCAGACCGATCGCCTCCCGCATCGGTGGGAGCACCGGCGAGGCGCTCAGCCAGCGACCATTTGACCTCCGCGAACTCCTGGGCCTGGACGGCGCCCGACCAGCGCACAGCGTCGGCCACCGATGCAAGCGGCTCGCCCGACAGGCGCTGGCTCGCGTGCCGGCGCCTGATCGTCGCCAGCTCGTCCAAGCGAGCTACGCGCGGCTGGGTTCGCCGGCGAGCTCGGCGTAGACCGCCGCGGTCGACTCGGCGACGTCGCCCCAGTCGAACCGCAGGATGTGCTCGGAGCCCTCGGCGACCAGGCGGTTTCGCAGCTCCTCGTCGGTCAGCAGCCGCTCGACCATCTCACCGAGCGCCTCGGGGTCCCGAGCCCGGAAGCGCAGTCCCGCCTCCATATGGGGGACGACTTCGCGCAGGCCACCGGTGTCGGCGACGATGCATGGACACCCCGAGGCCATCGCCTCGAGCGCGACCAAGCCGAACGGCTCGTAGATCGAAGGCACCAGGCAGACGTCGGCGATCCGGTAGAGCGAGTGCAGGACGTCGTCGCCGATCCAGCCGAGGAAGGTGCCGTGCTCCATCAGGCCGAGATCGCGCGCCTGGTCGTGGAGCTCCTGCTCGTGCGTGCCGGAACCGGCGACCAGAAAGCGCGTTCCCGGGACGTCGCGGATCAGCCGCGGCATGGCCTCGAGCGCGAGCTGGAAGCCCTTCTCGTAGACGAGCCGGCCAATCAGCAGGACCAGCTTCTCGTCCGGAGCAGCGAACTCAGCGCGAAGTCGCTTCAACTCCTGCTCGTTCTGCGGCTGCAGATCCTCGGGATCGATCCCGTTCGGGATGACGACCACGCGACTCTCGTCGGCGCCGAAGATGTCGACGATCTGCTCGCGCATGTAGTACGAGCAGGCGATCACCCGATCGGCGCGATTGGTGATCCAGCGCTCGACGCCGTGAATGTGACTCTGAGGGTGCTTGTCGACCCAGCCCTGATGGCGACCGTACTCGGTCGCGTGAATCGTCGTCACCAGCGGCGCGTCAAAGCGGTTGGCGAGGTGATCGCCGGCCATCGCGACGAGCCAGTCGTGGCCGTGGACGAGGTCGAAGTCGTAGCGGTCGCCGAGTTCGACGCCGGCGGCGAGCATGTCGGCGTTCATGCGCTCGACCCAGGCAACGAACTCACCGAGGTCCGTTGGCCGTGTGGGCTCGCGGACGCGATGGATGCTGACGCCGTTGAAGACCTCTTCGGCTGGTGATTCCTCGCTGCCCCGGGTCAGCACGTGAACCTCGATACCGCGCTGCGCCATCGCCTCGGAGAGCTTGCGCACGTGCCGGGCGAGCCCGCCCTCGATCAGCGGCGGGTACTCCCAGGAGAGGATGAGGACTCGGGTCAAGGGGGGTTCTAGGGCTCGAGCAGCGGCGTAGGGCTGAGGTCTGGCGCCAGATTGCGCAGCCGCCGCGATGGCGGTTCGTCGCCTGAGTTTATGGCCTCCAGCAGGTTTTCAGCGTGATCGGTGGTGCGCTGCCATGGGTAGTCGCCCGCCTGGCGGCGGCGATCGAGGAACGCCCAGTCGCTTGCCTGGAGTGCGAGTAGCTCTCTCGCCGCCCGCTCGGCGGCCGCGCCGGAGAGGCCGGCGCGCAGTGCTCGCAGTACGCGCAGCTCCAGCCGTCGCGCCGCCCACGCCATGTCCGCGACCTCGGGTGAGTCCCAGGTGCGCATGTCCTTGCCCTCGCCCCAGGTCGAGCGCCGCAGCGGGCGTTCCTCGGCCGCGTGGCGCTCGCGCGCCTCGCTGAGGGTGACGAGCTCGACCCCGTGCTCGGGCGCTGCGGCGATGACCGCCTCGAGCCAGGCCGGCCCCTCCCACCACCAGTGACCGAGCAGCTCGGTATCGATCGCGAAGACCATCAGGCCCTCGCGCCCACGCGCATCACGAAATTGGCCCAGACGTTCAGCGGCCGACGCGGCGAACTCGCGGCCGAGTTCGCGGGCGCGTCGATCGCCCGCCTCCGGGTCGTACGGCTTGCCACCGATCGCCCATGGCCGCGCACCGCGCAGCGACTTGCGGTGAAAGTCGGCGAATGCGTTGTCGGAGGGATAGCCGTCGAGCGACCAGAGCCAGCTGACGGCATCCCAGTCGATCGTGAACGCGACGGTGTCCGCCCCGGCGGCAACGGGCGTCAGCGCGGACAGGCCCTGCTCATTCGCGCTCTGGTCCGTGCAGAAGGACGCGATCCCGCGCTCGGCGAGCAGGCGCTCGACCCCGGGCTCGTAGGCGCACTCAGGCAGCCAGAACCCAGCTGGCTCCCCGAACCGCCTGCGGTGTGAGCGCAGCCCTGCGTCGATCTGTAGGCGCTGCGCCTCGCGACTTGCGAGCAGCGGCAGGACCGCGTGCGTCGCGGCGGACGCCATCAGCTCGATCCGCCCGGCCCGCGCCGGCTCGCGAAAGAGCCCGAGCAGGTCATCGGCGAACGGCTCGAGTCGAGTCAGCGTCTCCGCATAGCGGCTGCCCTCGGCGGCGCAGGCCGGCCGCAGTGGGGGCTCGAGGTCGGCGAGATCGGCCTCGCACGAGCCGATCCTGAACTCGTGCAGGAAGGCGAGCATTCGTTCGGCGACGCCGTCCGCCTCGAGCTGATCGGCGAGGACGGGCGTCACAGTCACCGTCAGCTGGTCGGCGACGTCGAGCACCGGCACGTAGGAGCGAATCACCGCATCGAACAGCCACTCCTCGCCGAACGGATACGTGCCGAAGCCCTCGACATAGGGCATGTGGCTGTGGAGGACCAGAGCCAGATCCCCCACCCGGCCCTTCGAGCTCATTGTCTGCAGACGGCCAGGAAGTCGAGCGCGCGGTCGAGGTTGCAGTCGGCGGCCGGCCTGATCGCGAAGTCGGCAGCGGAGATCGCGGGAACGAAGCGGTCGTAGAACGGCTTGGTGATCCGCAATGCGGGGTGGACGCGATCCCAGCCGACCCGGATGGCGAGCTCGTGGGCACGGAGCTTGCGCGCGTGAAAGACGCCGAAGAGCTCGACCTGCGCGAATCGCGGCTCGAGCAGCTCTCGGTACTCCCCGGCGGTGTACTCGCGCAGATGCCAGGGGTTGTCGGATTTCTCGGCCCCCTCGGGCGCGAGGGTGAGGCGATTCGGCGTCGAGACGTAGCTCACCTCGGCCGCACGCGCGAAGCCGTCGAGCAGGGCACCGGGATCCTGGATGTGCTCGATCGTCTGCAGAAAGACAATCGCGTCGCACGGACCGGCAAAGGACTCGACGAGCGCGCGCTCGAAGCGCAGGTTCGGCCGCGTGTACCGCGCGCTTGCGTGCTCGTGAGCCTCCGGGTTGGCGTCCACGCCGACGACCTCAGCGGCGCTGCGGGCGAGCACATCGGAGCCATAGCCCTCGCCGCACGCGAGGTCGGCAACGCTGAGCGTCGCGACCCTGGCGGCGATCCACTCGTACACGGCGAGGTGGCGACGAAACCAGTAGTTCTCCTCGGGTACGTCGGGCAGCGTTCGCTCGCCGGTAAGCGCCAGCGGCGGCACGCCGGCTGGCTGATCTTGTTGCAGATGGACCTCGCTCACGGCGTGGCACCGTAGAGGCTGCGGCGTGTGAGCGCCTACTATCCCCGCCCTATGGCTCCCGCAGCCCCGACCGCGACGCCCGACGAGATCAAGGACGTCAACACCCGTTACCACGACGCCGCCGCCGGCGAGTACGACGCCAAGTGGGGCATCGACTACGGCGACATCGGCAGGGCGCAGGTGGGCGCCAAGCTGCGCAAGGCGCTCGGCGGCGACCCGCCACAGCCGTTCGGGGACGCCCTCGAGATCGGCGCCGGGACCGGGTATTTCTCGCTCAACCTGCTCCAGCTCGGGCTGATCGAGCGGGCCACGGCCACCGACATCTCCCCCGGAATGCTGACCGCGCTCTCGGCGAGCGCCGCGGCGCTCGGCGTCGAGGTCGACACCGTCCGCGCCGAGGCCGAGTCGCTGCCGTTCGCAGACGCCAGCTTCGACCTCGTCTTCGGCCACGCGATCCTCCACCACATCCCAGACCTCGAGCAGGCGTTCTCGGAGTTCAAGCGTGTTCTGCGGCCGGGCGGAACGCTTGCCTTTTGCGGCGAGCCGTCGCGCTACGGCGACCGGATCGCGGCGCTTCCCAAGCGCGCCGGTCACTTCGTCGCACCCGCCTGGCGGCGCCTGGTCGGCGCTGCCCCGGCGCCGTGGGTGGGCGGCACGCAGAGCAACGATGGTCACGAGCTCGAGTCGGAGGTCGACGTTCATGCGTTCGAGCCGGACCAACTGCGCGTCTTCGCGCGCGATGCCGGCTTCGAGAGCGTCCGCCTGCGCGGCGAGGAACTCGTCTCCAACGCCTATGGCTGGTGGCTGCGCTCGCTCGAGGCGAGCGCCGAGCCGGAGCAGATCCCTTACTCGTGGCGGATGTTCGCCTACCGCAGCTACATCGCCCTCCAGCGCATCGACACTGGCCTGCTGGAGCCTCGGTTGCCGCCGGAGCTCTTCTACAACCTCGTCCTCAGCGCCCGCAAGCCCGGCTAGCGCGCCGAGCGCTCAGCCGAACGTGAAGGCGTAGCCCTCGATCCCGTCGTCGAAGCTGAGCTCGAGGGTGTGGCGCCCGGCCTTGGGGAGGTCGACCAAGCGATAGAGGCGCTGACGGCTCACCGTCACTGCCCCGTTCTTCACGTCCTCCCCGGCGACTGAATCGGCGATGGGCTCACCATCGATCATCACGTCCACGTCCGCGGGGCCGCCCGGCGATCCGAGCACGAGGAACACACGCCGCGCCTGAAAGCTCAGCTCGATGCTCGAGTCGCCGTTGGCAACCGCGGCGTCCGGAGAGATCTTCCAGGCGCCGCCGTATGCGAACTCGTTGAGGTCGAGGTCGTCGGCGGGCGGCGGGGTGCCGTAGTCAAACTCGCCGTCCTGTGGCGGCCGTACCCAGCCCTGCGCCCGTGCGCTCCCGAGGTAGGTCTCGGGAGTCTTCAGGCCGCGGTCGATGGTCTCCACCTCCTCGTCGGGCTTGGCGGTGTCGCCGACGTCCTTGTCGCCCGCCTCGGCCAGCAGCGACCGGATCGCCTTCTCGGTCTCCTCGTAGCTCCCCTCGCCGAAATGGACGTAGCGAACGTCTCCCTCGGCGTCGATCAGGTATTTGGCCGGCCAGTACTGATTGCCGAACGCCGTCCAGGTGCCGAGCTCGTTGTCCTGGACCACCGGGTACTCGATCCCGTACTCGTCGATTGCGTCGGCGACGTTGCCTGCGTCCTTCTCGAAGGGAAACTCGGGCGCGTGGACGCCGACGATCGTGAGGCCGTCGTCGCGGTACTGCTCGTCCCACGCCTTCAGGTACGGCAGGGTCCGGATGCAGTTGATGCAGGTGTAGGTCCAGAAGTCGATAAGCACCACCCGGCCCTCCCCACCAGTCTGGTCGGCGATCGACAGCGGCTCGCCATCGGGTGTGTTGAACCACTCCTGCGTGGCGGTGAAGTCGGGCGCTGCGCCGTAGTCGGGGAGCTCCTGGCCGGCCGCCGCCTCGGCCGCGCCGCCCTCGCTCGTCCCATGGCCGCCGCGGACCGACGCGAGGTCGTCGGCGACGGCATCTGATTCCTCGAGCCCGCCGCTCGGATTGACGAGAAAAGACGGCAGGTCGCTGGCGATCGCGTTCTGAAACTTCAGGTCGAGGTCGGCGATCATCGCGAGCGCGATGGCGACCATCACCGCGCCTGTCGCCGCCTGCACCCAGGCTCGCGTCGGCTTCAGCCGCTCGACGAGGCGCCGGCCGCCCAGCATCAGCCCGTAGAGGACGACCCCGGAGCCGAGCGCGTAGGCGAACGCCACGGCGAGCTTGCCCGCGGTGAAATCCTGCGAAGCGGAGACCGTGATCACGCCGGCGAGGATCGGTCCGGCACAGGGCGTGTAGACCAGCCCAAGGCTGGCGCCCACCAACAGGCCGGAGCCAAAGCCGTCACCCCCCACCCGCGCCGGGCCGGGCGCGATTCGGCTCCCGAACGCCTCGATGCGGTCGCCGAGGCTGGGAATCAGCAGGCAGATCCCGAAGACCAGGAGCGTCACGATCGCGAGCGTCCGAACGAGGTCGTCAGGCAACCCGAGGGCGTCGATCACGTAGACCAGCGCGACGGTCGCGAACGTGAACGCGAGGACCAGACCCGTGACGATGCCAAGCGGGCGCCGGCGGCCGCCGCCAACCCCTGCGCCGAGGATCGCCGGCAGGACGGGCAACACGCATGGGCTCAGCGCCGTGGCTGCGCCCGCGAGCAGCGCAAAGAGGATCAGTAGGACCATTGCTGCCTACTACGTGTGGCGAGCCCGTTCAGTTGTTACGCCGGGCGCGAAAGACCTTGGTCGAGCCGTCGATGCCCTTGAGCTTGCGCGATCCGGCGTACGACCAGTCATAGGAGTCCTCGAGCGCGTCGTGAACGTCCTCCGACGCGAGGACGCTGCCCGGCCGGGCGATCGTGGTGATCCGGCTCGCCAGGTTCACAGGACGGCCGTACCAGTCGCCCGAACGCGGGAGCGCCAACCCGGTGGCGACGCCCGCCCGCAGCAGCGGGAACTGATCGCCCTCGTTCTCGGCGGCATCGACGATCTTCAAGGCCGCTTCGAGCACAGGCTCGGGGTCCGGCCCGACGATC
This sequence comes from uncultured Solirubrobacterales bacterium, assembly GCA_963746215.1. GTDB lineage: Bacteria > Actinomycetota > Thermoleophilia > Solirubrobacterales > 70-9 > WHSW01. The sequence continues at coordinate 6,352 of CAVVAT010000010.1, read as the reverse complement.
ATCGCCGCATCCCCAATCATCTTCACCAGGCGGACGGGCGGCTCGACGACCGCTGCCGCGAGTTCACCGAGGCGTCCGGTAACGGTTCCGAGCGCCTCGGGGTCGAGGGTCTCGCCGAGATGTGTGAAGTCGACCATGTCGGCGAAGCAGACCGTCACCTCGTCAGCGGCCGAAGCTCTCCCGGAGGAGACCTCGGCCAGATCGAAGGCGTCATGGCGGATCTGCTCGCGCAGGTGCAGTCCGAGCACGTACTCGAGCGATTCGCCGATCAGCGGCATGAAGGCCTTCGTCGCCGCCGCAAACCGAGTCGCGACGTCGTACTCCGTATCGCCTTCGCGCATGAACGCGTCGGCGATCAGCCTGCGGTTGGCTGCCGCGAGCTGCGACATCGTCATGCCCATCAGCCGGGCCACCTCGAGGAGCCCTTCGTCGGGCACGCCCGCGTCGCGCAGCACCTGCACGCGCTTCACGGCATCGACGTCGCGCTGGGTGTACACGGGAACGTCCGGATCGGAAAGCGCCAGGCCGAGCGCGCGCCAGTTGCGCTCGACGAACTCCTCCTCCATGCCTGCCTGGTCGGCAACCTCATGAGCCGTGAGCAGGTCTCCTGGCCCGCTGAGAATGCGTTCGATCGGCAGCAGGGCGAGGCGGTCCTCCGCGACAGCCCGGCGGAGGTCCTCGAGCCCGACGCCGTCGGCGGCCAGCTCGTCGAGCAGTTTGCGCCGAGCCTCCCGGGCGTCGCCTTCGAGGCCATCGAGCAGCCCCTCCCCCTCGTAGTCGATCTCAGACACCGAGCCATCTTGCCGGTTGGATCGGTTTGAGAGACTGGTGCCATGGCGGATGACGGAGTCGAGCTTCCAATTTTCGAGCTTCCGCTGGTGCTGCTTCCCGGCGAGCTGCTGCCTCTGCACATCTTCGAGGACCGCTACAAGCGGATGATCGCGCGCTGCCTCGAGGATGAGGAGCCCTTCGGGATCGTCTTCCGCGACGACGAGGGCGGCGCGCGGCGAGTGGGTTGCGAAGCGCGGGTCACGGAGGTCACCGAGCGCTTCGACGACGGCCGCCTCAACATCATCGTCACCGGCGAGCGACCGTTCCGGGTCCTCGACCGCTTCGAGGCGATCGACTACCCCGCGGGCGAGGTCGAGCCGGTCGAGCCGCTGCCCACCGACGCACCCGAGGGAGGGCCGGCCGCGAACGCACGTGAGGCCTTCGCCGAGCTAGTCGAGCGAGTGGGTGGCGAGCGTCCAGAGCAGGCCGAGCTCGAGGCTATGGACTCCTACGGGATCGCCGCGCGCGTGGAGCTTCCGCCCGAGACCAAGCAACGCATGCTCGAACTGCGGGAGGAGCCCGAGCGAATGACCGTTCTCGCAAACGCCCTCGGCGCCCTCGTCAACGCTGTCTCGAAATCGCGCGAGGTCGCAGAGCGGGCGAAGATGAACGGCAAGGTCGTCGTCGGGGACCTTTAGCGCAGCTTGACTTGGAGGGTGTCCGTTGCCTCGTTGCCGGCGGCGTCGGTGGCACTGAGCGCGATCTGCGCGTTCGCCTTAGCCGCGGCCTCGAGCTTGCGGGCCGTCTTCTTCGAGGGCTTCAGCTTGAGCGTTACCGGCGTGCCCGCCGTCACCTGAGCGCTGGCCGACTTGAACTTGAGCTTCTTGGCGCGCTTCGCGCTCCCCTTGGGCGTCGCTGTTGCGGTGGCCGTCACGTTGGCGGTCTCATCGCTTTGCACGGTGACCTTCAGTGGCTTGCCGAGCTTCTGCTTGTTCTTCGCGCTGGAAGAGCTGAGGTCGGGCTCGGTCGCATCTCCGGAGCCGCCCGGCGGGATGCCACCCGGCGGCTCGCTCCCCGGTGGTGGTCCGGTGTCGTCCGTAGGCCTCGACAGGAACACGCTGACGTCCGCAGAGGTGTACGTCGTGGCGACGATGTCGTGGAGCCCGTCGCCGTTCAGGTCGCCCGTCGCCAGGTCGTGTCCGAGGCCGGCGCCGGCGGCGAACGGGAAGATCTGCGCTGCCTTGAAGGTCCTGTCGCCGTTGCCCAGCTGCACTCCCACCCCGTTCTGACTCACGGTCACCGCGTCCAGAATGCCGTCACGGTTGACGTCGGCAAGCTCGAGGTCCTCGACTTCGTCGATCGTGTTGATCAACTGGCCGCCGCCAGCCTCGATGGGGAATCCGTTGACCTGATGCTCGAACACGGACAGCATCGATGGCGGCCCCCGCATGGCCGCGACCCAGTCGGGATCGGTGTCGCCGTCCAGGTCACCCGTTTCGACGGCGACGCCGTTCGTACCGTTCGTCGGGCGGGCGCTACCCCTCGGCTTGTAGCCGCTCGTCGGATAGAGGTCGGTGTTCCACTCGTTTCCGATGATGTTGGTGCGGCCCGAGCCGAAATAGACCACGTCCGTGTGTCCGTCGTTGCCCAGGTTGTAGATCTCGACTTCGACATCGATCGTCTCGTAGGTGCCATCGCCAGGGTTGATCGTTCCCGGGACGCAGTTCGCCGCCCCGAAAGTCCCGTCGGTATTGCCCTCCTGCGAGGCGAGCACCCACTGACTGTTCCCGTCTCCACACGTCGTCGCGATGTCGGGAATGCTGGCTGTTGGGGTGTTGATGTCGCCGAGGTCCATCTCGACGGTGCGAGAGAGCGAACCGGAGTTGTAGGCGGCACCGAAGGTGCCATCGCCGTTTCCCCTGAAGCCCGACTGGCACCCGGTGATGATGTCCACGTACACATCGCTGAGGTTCACCGCCGCCAGCTCGACCTGCGGAGTCGATCCGAAGGCGCACGACAGGGGGAGGCTCGACGGGCTGCCAAGGCCGCCCTGGGTGTCGTTCAGGAAGACCTGTACACCCGGCGACCCGTTGCCCAGTACGACATCCGGGCCGTTCTGGCTGTCAAGGCCGGCTATCTCGGGGTCGATGGGCGCCGGGGCGGTGTCGTAGTCGATGCGGGATAGCTCTACCGCCCAAGCAGGAGCCGTTGTGGCGCCGAGCACAGCGATGGTCATCGCGGCGGCGAGGAGCCAGGGTCGACCAGCAGTTCTTATCCGCATGCGGCGAAGCTAGCTGCGCGCAGCATCGGCGCAAATACCCCAAGGGGGTGGACGGACCACCCTTGGGGATTCGCTGGGGCTACGCCTGCTCGATGCGGAGGAAGTTGCCGGCGGGATCGCGTACGGCGGCGTCGCGTACGCCCCACGGCTGGCTCGCGGGCTCCTGGAGCACCTCTGCGCCCGGGGCACCGGCGATCTTCTCGAAGGTGGCGTCGAGGTCGTCGCTGCGGAAGTGAAGGGGGCGTATCTCGCCCTTCGCGAGCATTGCTGCGAGGGCGTCGCCGTCCTCCTGCGAGCGGCCGGCGTGGGGCTGGGAGAGCACCACCTGGATCTCCGGCTGACTCTCGGGCGCGAGAGTAATCCAGCGGAATCCGTCGCGCGCGACCTCGTTGCTCACCGTAAGCCCGAGGGCGTCGCGGTAGAACGCAAGGGCGGCGTCGGGGTCATCGACGAGGACATGAACGGCGCTGATTGATGTGGTCATGGCGACGACCCTAGGCAAGTCCCGAGGCGGAGGTTTGTCCAAAACTGCTCGATTCCCGAACGGGCTTGCGCTGGCGGGTGAGAACCATCACCTGGCACCCCGGAACGACCTTCAGCTCGCTGTGGTCACGGGCGCGGTACGCGCTCGGCGTCTCGCCCATTACCTGCGTAAATCGCGCGGAGAACGAGCCGAGACTGGTACAGCCGACCGCGAAGCACGCTTCGGTCACGCTCATGTCGCCGCGCCGCAGCAGCGCCGTGGCACGCTCGATGCGCCTCGTCATCAGGTACGAGTACGGCGTCTCGCCGTAAGCCTCGCGAAAGCGGCGGCTGAAGTGCGCGGTCGACATCAGCGCGGTGCGACCCAGCGCCGCAACGTCGAGCGGCTGGTCGTACTCGCGGTCCATGCGGTCGCGTGCGCGTCGAAGGCGTCGCAGCTCGTCTAGATCGATCGCGCCCACCGCACACATTGTCCCGAACCGGTCGCAGCTAGGCGACCGCGACAGCGCCACCGCGACGCGGATCGCCTGCGCCACGCAGCTCGCCCGTCGCCGGGTCACGCGAGACGGCATGGACGCCGCCGAAGAAGACGTTGCGATCGTGCCAGCGCACAACCTCATAGCCGCGCTCCTCCAGCCGCTGTAGAGCGGCCTCGTCGACGCCGGGCTCGGCCTGGATCGCGCCGTTCTCGAAGTGCACCCGCGGCGCATTGACCGCCTCGACGACGTCGAGCCCGTCGGCGGCCATCCCGACGATCGTCTGCAGGATCGCCGAGCGGATCCGATTGGACCCACCGCTGCCGAGACCGGCCTCGAGCTGACCATCGCGAACGACGACGGTCGGCGACATCATCGACGGCAGGCGCCGACCGGCCTCGTGGCGATGGAAGCCGAGCGGGTTGAGGTCCTGCTCGCCAAGCATGTTGTTGAGATGGATGCCGGTTCCGGGGACGATCACACCGGAGCAGCTGCCGTTCGAACAGGTGACGCTGGCGCACAGGCCGTCGGCGTCGACGGTCGTGATGTGGGTCGTCGAACCGAGCCGGTCCGGCGCCAGAAAGCGCGCGGCGAATCCGGGCTCGGTCAGGCCCGCGAGGAATTCCTCCGTGCGCTCACCCTGCGCGCGCTCCATGACGCCGACGATCTGCTCGAGATCCGGCTCACCATCCACCCGATCGAGCAACTCGAGCGCGTATGCGAGCAGGATTCCGCCCGACGCAGGCGGCGGGTTCGAGAGCACCTCCCGGCCCTGGAAGCGGCCTCGCACCGGCTCTCGAAGGATCGTCCGGTAATCAGCCAGGTCGTTGACGCCGAGCGTCCCGCCGCGCTCCAGGACCCAGGCAGAGAGAGCCTGTCCGACCTCTCCGGCATAAAACGGCGCTGCCCCGTCACTGCCCAGCCGCTCGATCGCGTCGCCGAGCTCCGGGAACCGGAAGGTGTCGCCCTCGCCCAGCAGGTTTCCACCAGGCGCATAGACCGCCGCGCCCTCGTTGTAGTGGGCAAGGATCGGCGCCAGGATCGCGATGAAGTACGCCTGCTCACGGCTGAGGATCAATCCCGTCACGGGCAAGCGCCGCTGCTGGCGCTGCGAGGTCAGCCAGTGGCACGGTGCCGTAGCGGCGCGCAGCCTCCTCAAGGCCCGCCGGCGTCCCGGGGACGCCCACGGATGCCGCGCCGATGTGGAAGACCTGTGACGACTCCGCGGTGAACTCGATCGCGATCGGCACGAGCTCCGAGGTGTTGCGGGTGCCATCCGCGCCGGGCGAAGCAACGAAGAAATCGAGCAGCACCGGGTCGCCCGCGCCGTGCACGAGCATGTAGCCGCCCGCGCCGAGGCCGGTGAGCGGGCTCTCTGCCACGCAGGACGTGAGCACCGAGGCGACCGCGGCGTCGACCGCATTGCCGCCCGCGCGCAATACCGCTGCTCCGGCTTCCGCGGTCGTCGGATGCCCCGCGGCAACGACGCCGGCGGTCATCGCGGGCCTATCGGCCGGGGACGTATTCCGGGACGTCGAGGTCGAAGTCGCGACCACGCGGCTCGCGCCGCTGGGTGGCCGCAGGCCGATCGGCCGGGCGCCGCGTGGAGCTCGCGCCCGAGGTGAGCGCGGGGCGATCCGCTGTCGCCGAACGAGCTACCCGCGAAACGTTCTCGTCGAACCGGGTGGCGATAACGGTGATCCAGACCTCGTCGGTAATCGACTCGTCGACGTTGGCGCCGAAGATGATGTTGGCCTCGGGGTGCGCCGCCTCCTGGACGATGTTCGCCGCCTCGGAGACCTCCATCAGGCTCAGATCGGGGCCGCCGGTGATCGAGAGCAGAATCGAACGAGCGCCGTCGACCGAGGTCTCGAGCAGCGGTGAGGAAACGGCGCTCTCGGCGGCGCGAACCGCACGCGTGTCGCCAGTGCCCATACCGATGCCCAGAAGTGCATGCCCGGCGTCGCGCATGGTCGTGCGGACATCGGCGAAGTCGAGGTTGATCATCCCCGGCAGGGTGATCAGCTCGGAGATGCCCTGAACGCCCTGGCGCAGCACGTCGTCGGCGACCTGGAAGGCCTCCATCATCGTGGTCGTCTTCGCCAGCACGGTGAGCAGCCGCTCGTTCGGTACGACGATCAGCGTGTCGACCTCTTCACCGAGGGCCTTGATGCCCTCCTCGGCCTGGCTGCCACGCCGCGAACCCTCGAACCTGAAGGGCTTCGTGACGATGCCGACCGTGAGCGCACCGACGTCGCGCGCGAGCCGCGCAATCACCGGAGCCGCACCTGTCCCCGTTCCGCCTCCCGCGCCGCAGGTCACAAAGACCATGTCCGAACCC
>CAVVAT010000009.1:0-113940 GCA_963746215.1 uncultured Solirubrobacterales bacterium | reverse complement strand
GCGGTGTTCCAGTCGCCGGTCCACAGTCCGGTCAGGCGGGGCGGGAAAAGCCCGCTCGCGGAGAGTGGTGGTAACGCCCGGCGGCGAAGAGACGTTCCAGCAGGGCGGCGCTGCGCGGTCTGCTTGAGCAGCTCCGATCCCGGCAGGGACCGTTCGGCGGGGTCGGCGGCCAGATCGAGGGTGACGCGCTCGTAGGCCGTGCGGTGCAGGGCGGTGTGGCGATCGAGGAGTTCGTCGTAGGCGGCGGGCAGGTCGCGCAGGGCACGGCCCTCGGCGACCACGTCGAGCTCGCCGGTGTGCCGGTGCACCCGGGTGAGGAGCAGCACGGACCGGGCGCCCTCGATGCGCACGCCCGGGGGCACCAGGGTGGTCATGCCGCCGGTGACGGTGACCTGGGTGACGCCGGTGCAGGCCAGGTCGCTGTCCGGGTAGCGGGCGCGCAGGCTGAGCAGGGCGCCCTCGGGGGTGAGAACGGCTCGTGGCCGATGCCCAGCCGGGCGGGGGCGCCGGGCAGCCGGGGGTCGAGCTCGATGTCGAGGCTGAGGCCGGGTCCGGTGAGGTGCTGGACGATCACGTCGTCGGCGCGGGAGACGAAGACGCGGCTGGCCGGCCGGCACAGGTCGTGCTCACCACTCCGGTGGTGAAGTCGACGTCCCGGCGGTGGTCGTGACCGCCGGCCTCGGGCCGGTGGTCGTGACCGCCGTCCTCGGGCCGGTGGTCGTGACCGCCGTCCTCGGGCCGGTCCAGGCGGACCTGGAAAGCCGGGTGGAAGGGCTGCACCCACTGGAGGGGGCGGCCGTCCGTGAAGTCCTCGGCGGCGGTCGTGTCGCCCGCCAGGAGACGGTCCTGGAGTCCGGGCAGGTCACCGGCTAGCCGCGGCGGGCGGGGGTCGCGGTCACCCGGCCGTACCAGGGTGTGGTGGGTGACGACGACCCGCTCGGCGTGCGGATCACCGAACACCAGGGCGCCGTGCCGGCCGTTGCCGCTGAGGAAGGCGTCCTCCCAGCGGGCGGCCGGGTGCGGCTCCCAGGTGCCGTGGACGGGGGCGGAGTCGGTCATGGCCGCAGCACCGCCGCCTCGTAGCGGCCGAGGGTGACCCGGTCGGTGACGTCCGTCCCGGACAGCAGGTCGTGGTGGGTGCCGGGCACCTCGACGGTCACCGGCTCGCGGCCGTGGTTGAGCACGAACAGCACCTCGCCCCGCCGCACGGCCTCCACCTGCTCGGGCAGATCGTCGAGCACCGGCCGGACGCCCACACCAGCGGCGATCGAGGCCAGCAGGTCGCGCAGCGCCTCGGGCTCAAAAGGGTGGAGACGTACCAGGCCCGGTCCTTGCGCAGGACGGCGGCAGGCCGTCGAGTTCGCCACCCTGGTAGGGGACGGTCTCGTCGGCGGTGCCGTCCGGCTCCAGTTCCTCGGACCACAGGGTGCCCCGGAAGCCTTCGCAGGCGACCGTCTCCCCCGCGTCCAGCGGCCACCACTCGTGCAGCGTGCGGATGCCGAACAGCTCGCGCAGCCGGGCGTCATGCCACCGGGGCGGACCCGGTCGTCCTCGTCCGCGACACCGGTGAGGAAGCCGCAGACGAGGGTGCCGCCGCCGCGGGCGTAGGACAGGAGGTTGTCGACGGCCGCGTCGGTGAGCGCGTACAGCTGGGGCACGACGACCATCGAGTACGTCGTCAGGTCGTGCTCGGGGTGGGCGAAGTCGGTGGTGAGGTGCGCCTGCCACAGGGCCCGGTGCCAGGCGCGCAGGACCTCCGGGTACTCCACCCGGCTGGACAGGCGGCCGTCGTGGGCGCCGGCACCAGGAGTGCCAGTCGTGCAGGACGGCGACGTTCGCCGTGAGGTGCCCGCCGTCACCTCGGGGGCGATCCGCTCCAGGTCGGCGCCGAGCCGCTTGACCTCCTGGTACGTCCGGCCCTCCTCCCCGGCGTGGCTGACCATGCCGGAGTGGAACTTCTCCGCGCCCTGCCGGGACTGCCGCCACTGGAAGTAGCAGACGGCGTCGGCGCCCCGGGCCACGGCCTGGAGCGACCAGAGCCGGTTGAGGCCGCGCGGCTTGGGGTGGTTCACGCCCCGCCAGTTGACCGGTCCGGCCGCCTGCTCCATCAGCATCCAGGGCCCGCGCGCCTGGGAGCGGGTCATGTCCTGGACCAGGGCGCCGTTCTGGGCCCCGAGGGGGTCGCGCGGGTCGGGGTAGAGGTCGACGGAGACGACGTCCTCCTCCTCGGCCCAGCGCCAGGGTCCTGCCCGGACCACAGCGGCATGAAGTTGCTGGTGACCGGCGTGTGCGGGGTGTGCCGCCGGACGATGTCCCGCTCGGCGGTGTAGCACTCCAGGAGCATGTCGGAGGTGAAGCGGCGGAAGTCCAGGACCTGTCCGGGGTTGCGCATGTAGTGCGGGAGGCGGGGCGGCCGGATGTCCGTCCCAGGGTCGTAGCCCTGGCTCCAGAAGGCGGTGCCCCAGGCCTCGTTGAGGGCGTCGAGCGTGCCGTACTTCTCGCGCAGCCAGCGGCGGAAGGTGGCGGCCGCCTCGTCGCCGTGGTCGAAGGTGCAGTACTCGTTGTTGATGTGCCACATGGTCAGGGCCGGGTGGTCGCCGTAGCGGGCGGCCAGGTCCTCGGTGATGGCGGCGGCGTAGCGCCGGTAGGTGGCGCTGGAGTGCGAGAAGTGCTGCCGGCGCCCACCACTCGGTGCGGCCGTCCTCGGTGACGGGCAGGGTGTCGGGGTGCAGCCGCCTATCCAGGGCGGGGGCGAGGAGGTCGGGGTGGCGAGCACGACGCCGATGCCGCCCGCGTGCATCAGGTCCATCAGCGTGTCCAGCCAGCCGAACTCCCGGGCTCCCGGCTCGGGTTCCAGCTTCGACCAGGAGAAGACGCCGAGGGTGACCGAGTTGACGCCGGCGGCCTTCATCAGCCGGACGTCCTCGTGCCAGGTCTCCTCGGGCCACTGCTCCGGGTTGTAGTCCCCCCCGAAGAGGAGACGGCCCCGGGTGGCGTCGCTCAAGCCGGGCCGTTTCCTGACGGTCATCAGGCGGGCTCCCCGTACTGCACGCCGCGTCCGTTGGTGGCGATGTAGACACGGCCGTGGATGCGGGGGTCGCCGGCGTGGCCGCTCCGATCCAGCCCCACTGGTGCCGGTCGTCGTTGATCCGTGTCCAGGTCTTGGCCTCGTCGTCGGAACGGTACACGGCGGTGATGTCTCGATCCCGCCGACCATGTAGATCCCCGGGTACGAGGCGCCCTTGGCGGCCTTGCCGAAGCCGAGGGTGTACGAGGCCCGGCAACTGCCCACCTTGTGAAGGTCGCGCCGCCGTCGGTCGAGCGGTACAGCCCGTTCCCCTTGGGCTCAGCCACAGGTCGCCGGAGCGTCCCGGGGCCGCGGCCAGCTGGAACCCGGTCGCCCGAGTTCAGGCCGGTGGCCCGCGCGGTGAAGGTCTTGCCGCTGTCGGTGCTGGCGTAGAGCGTTCCTGTGGTGTGTCGTAGGCGTAGAAGCGGGTGGGGTCCACGGGGTCCGCGACCAGGATGGCGCCCTTGGGGAAGGAGGCGATCTCGGACCAGGTGGCGCCGTTGTCCGCCGAACGGTGCCCGGGTACTGCTCCCAGTGCCGAAGGACCACAGCAGCACGCTGCCGTCGGCGTTGGTGACGATCGGCCCCGGCGCGTCTTGGCGACGGCCGGCTGGGATGCGAAGGGCGTCCAGGTCTTTCCACCGTCGTTCGACAAGGCACCGTTGCCCTTGTCGCCCGACCGGCCCGCACGACGTACGACGGCTTCGCCGCGGCCAGCGAGAGTCCGATCGCGGACCCGAATACGGGGTTCGACGCCATCCGCGCGACGGCGACGCCGTCAGCCGCTCGTGGTACATCACGCCGATGTCCCCCGACCCGCTGAGCAAGTGCGCCTCCCCCGTCGGAGGCGAGATCGCGGCACACGGACGCCTCCTCCACACCGCGGATCTGCGGAGACCAGTGCCTCAGGTCACGGGTGCCGTAGAGGGTGGCGCCGGTGCCGTGGACGACGTGCCGGGAGTCGTACGGGTCGAGTCCGACGGCCTGGATCCACCAGCCGAACTTGGGCTTGTCGGCGCCGAAGGTGAGATAGGGCGTCTCGGAGACGTCGATTCCATCCTCCTCTCAGCCGCCGCCGCAGCCGCACTGGCGATCCCGGCCTCCGCCTCAGCGCAGGACACCACTGCCGCTCCGGCGCCCACCACCTGCGATGTCGTCGCTGCCGCCAACGGTAACGACGCCGCCGCCGGCACCGTCGAGCAGCCGCTGCGCACCGCCGGCAGCCTCGCCGACGCCCTCTCAGACGGCGAGACCGGATGCTTCCGCACCGGCACCTACGGCTTCTCGGAGCTCAACATCCGCGCCGCCCAGGCGACGGTCACCTCCTTCCCCGGCGAGCGCGCCACGCTCAAGGGTCAGGTCCGGATCGAGCGCACGGCCACCGGGACGGTCCTCGAGAACCTGGACCTCAACGGCGTCAACCCCGACGACAACTTCAGCCCCCTCGTCTACGCCGACGACGCGATCATCCGCGGCAACGACATCTTCAACCAGGACACCACCAACTGCATCCACCTCGCCCGTTACTACGACGCTCCCGCGCCGGCCAACGTGATCATCGAGGACAACGAGATTCACAACTGCGGTGGCAACGCCCCGAATCACGATCACGGCATCTACATCGCCGAGTCGCGCGACCTGATCATCCGCGACAACCGGATCTACGACAACGCCGACCGCGGCATCCAGCTCTGGCCGGACGCGCAGGGCACCCTCGTCACCGGCAACGTCATCGACGGCAACGGCCAGGGCATTCTCTTCGGCGGCTACGAGGGCCTCTCGACCAACCACACGGTCGTCGAGAACAACATCATCACCAACTCGCATGTCCGCCACAACGTCGAGGGCTTCTGGCCCGACGACATGAAGCTTCCGCAGGACAACGTCGTCCGCAACAACTGCATCCACGGCGCCGACGGCTGGTACGCCGAGGAGGACGGCAGCGGCATTCAGGCGCAGCTGGTCGGCTTCACGGCCGAGCACAACATCGTCGCCGACCCCGGATTCGTCAACGCGGCGGCCAATGACTTCACGCTCAAGCCCGGCAGCCCGTGCGCCGGCGTCCTCGAGGGCGACCCGAGCGTCGCGCTTCCGATCTCGCTCGAGACCTCGCGGACCCGCGTCCCCGAGGGCGGCCGCGCCACCCTCACTGGCAGCGTCCCCACCTCAGTCACCGGCGAGGTCTCGATTCTGCTGAAGCGCAAGGGCGCCTGGGTCACGGCCGGCAAGGGCCAGGTTCGCGGCCAGCGCTTCGTCACTCACCTTCGCATCGCGAAGACCACCCGCTTCAAGGCCCGCGCCGAGGGAGCGCTGGACTCGAACCCGGTCAGGGTCGCCGCGGTCGACACCAAGCGCAAGGGCTAATCGCGCTCAGCTGATGAGCCGGGCCGAGGCGACGTTTCGCGCTCGGCTCACGCGCTCCGCCACCGTCCAGGCTCCGCTTTCGCGGATCCGCCGAAGGGCACGGGAGGACTTCAGCGCGAACGCGCGCTGGTTGTCTGCCCGGTAGATGCCCACACGAGGCCAGGAGAGCGCCCGTGGCGGCTCGAACCGGGTCGGCAGGGACGCTCCGGTCAGGTAGCCCGCGTCACGTGTAGCGAGGATCACGCGCTCGTCGACGGCACCGTACGGGTAGGCGATCGAGCGAACGTGGTGAGCGAGCTCGCTCTCGAGCTTCGCGCGCGACGCGACGAGCTCCGCTGCGAGTTCCTCATCGTCGAGCTCTGGCAGGCGGGGGTGGCTGCATGTGTGCGAGCCGATCTCCCAGCCGGCCGCCTCGAGCTCGCGAACCTGATCCCAGGTGAGCGCCTGGAGCTCGTCGGCATGCGGGCCATCGGCCCAGTCCTCGATTCCGGGCCATGTGAGCGGCTGCACGCCCGGGAAGTCGGTCGGGACGAACACGGTTCCCGGAACGCCAAGGCCCGCGAGAACGGGCGCCGCGGCGGTCAGCATCGATTCGTAGGCGTCATCGAAGGTGACCGCCACGCGCTTGCCCGCCGGATCGCCGAGCACGGCGTCGCTGAAAGTGACCCCCTCGTAGCCGCGATCTACGAGCCTGCCGACCTGCGACTCCAACTGAGCCGCGGTCACCGCAAGGCGCGACGGCCAGGTGTCGCTGACGGCGTGGTAACAGAGGACGAGGACCTCGCCGTGGTCCGGCCGGTGTCGCCACGGCAGCCGCTCCGCCACGCGCGTGTTGCGCGGGACCACGAGCCGGAACGCAACCTTGGTGGCGGTGGCGCGGGTCTTCGCGGCACGCGACTGCTGGTAATCGCGGAAGCGCTCGGTGGCTGCGATCAGCTCCGGTCGCGGGCTCACGACCGTGAGCGCCTCGAGCTGGGTGATGTGAAGCTGGTGGTAGGCGCCGCTGGCGATGTTCGGAATCGGGTGCGGGAACAGGTCGTACAGCGACCACGAGCCCGTGTCGAAGCGATTGATCTCCCGAGCCAGCGTCTCGACGCCCTCTTCGTAGAGGTCCATCGCCGGCCGGTCGTCGAGGCCGAGGCCTACGTCGCGAAGCCCCCAGAGCGCGAAGATCGCACCGTTGAGCACGTAGGACGATGGGTTGGTCGGGTACTCCTCTGGGAAGAAGCCGCCCCCGAGCTCGGTTGCGACGCCGCCCTCGCGGGTCGGGGTCCGCATCGGCTTCAGCGCTGCCAGCGCGGCCTCGGCGTAGCGCTCGTCCTTCGTCAGACCGTGAAGGCGAACGAATACGCTCGCCCCCTCGCCTTGGGCCATCGCCGACAGCCACGGCGGCGGCAGCCAATAGCTGTGAGGCATCGCGATCTGGTGGGGCCAGCCGCCGTCGGAGCCCTGTTCTTCGATCAGCTCGTCGGCGATGGTGATCGCCGTGGCGAGCCATTCGTCGCCGTCGCCGGCCAGGTATCGCTCGATGCAACCGAGCGCGAGCTGGGTCGACGCGACATGGATCCGGTCCTCAGGGGCGGGCAGCCAGTCCGGGGGCCACTCGGTCGAGTCGGCCTTCGACGAGAAGTCGATGTAGTAGCCGCTGACGCCCTCGGAATCGATCCGCGAGCCGACCGGTGGCGAAAACGAACCGGCGGTGCTGAGCAGGTTCGGCGCCCCCGGGTGCACCTGCCAAAATCGCCGCAACCGGTCGAGAGCGGGACGTTGAGCTCCGGCGTCGGGATCGTTGTCGGTGCCCTCCATCACTAGCCAAGCTACAAAACCTCCGCTCGCTGCAAGCGCGCGCAAGCTCCGCGTGATGACGATGTCCGATCGAATCGGTGGTCATGGTGGCGCCGAGGCGCTCGCGCGGCAGGTCGCTCAACGGCTCGACAGCGAACGCTTCGAGTCGGTGTTCTGCGTGACCCGCCACCGGCCATCGCCGGACGACCAGTGGGTGCTCGATGAACTGGCCGCCACACAGACAGAGTTCCTCGGGGTCGAGCGCACCGAGCGGCTCGACCTGAACTCTTGGCGCAAGCTCATCGCCGAGATGCGCCGGCGCAAGATCGACGTCCTGCACACCCACAAGATCGGCTCGAACTTCTGGGGAGCCATGATCGCGCCGCGGGTGCCGGTTCCGGTCTTCGTCGCACACGAGCACAGCTGGTCGTTCGAGGGCCAGCCTCGCCGCAAGGCGATCGACAGATTTCTGATCGGCCGCCGAGCCGACGCGTTCGTCGCCGTCTCGGAGGCTGACCGCCGCCGGATGATCGAGATCGAGAAGATCTCACCGCACGTGGTGCGGTTCATCCAGAACGGCATTCCGGATCCGAGGCCCGCGCGGCCCGCGGCCGAGGTGCGAGCCGACCTCGGATTCGCTTCGGACCGGCCGCTCGCCGTCGCCGTCGGCACCCTGCGACCGGAGAAGGCCTACGAGAGCGTGATCGAGGCCGCGGCCCTGCTGCGACAGGAGATCCCCGACGTCGGCGTCTTGATCGTCGGCGGTGAGGAGAGCGACACGACCACCGGCCGGGCCCCGCTCGACCAGCAGATCCGCGAACTCGGGCTCGAGGAGACCGTCTACCTAACGGGCTTTCGCGACGACGTCTTCGACATCATCAGCGCGGTCGATGTCGCACTCCTCAACTCCGACCGCGAGGGCAGCCCGCTCTCGGTGATGGAGTACATGGAGGCCGGAAAGCCGGTTGTCGCCACACGGGTTGGCGGCGTCCCCGACATCGTCGTGGACGGCGAGACGGGCATCCTCATCGATCCCCGCAGCCCCGACCAGCTCGCACGGGCCCTTGCCGACCTTCTCGGCAACCCGGCCCGCGCCAACGCGATGGGGGAGGCCGGAAGGACGCGCCGCCGCGAGCTCTACTCGATCGACGCAACCACGCGTGCGGTCGAGGACCTCTACCTCGAGCTTGCGCACACGAAGGGTCTTCTGTGAAGGCGACGCTGATCACCGACGTCGCGGGAATCGACGCACTCGAGCCCGAATGGACCGAGCTGACGGTCGCACGCGGCAGCGCGTTCACGAGCCCACAGTGGGTTCGCGCGTGGGCGCAGCAGACCACGCAGCGGCCTGTGATTGCCGCGGTGCGCCGCGATGACGGTTCGCTGGCCGGCGTGATGCCGATGGCGGTTGACCGGCCTAAGCGGGGAACCCTGCGCTTTGCCGGGGCGGCGCTCGGCGACCGCTTCGGGCCCGTCTGCGCGCCCGGGGAGGAAGGAGCGGTCGCGGTCGCAGCGCTGGCGGCGATCGCAGCCAGCGACGTGCGCCCGGCCATGACGATCCTGCACCGAGTCGATGCCGACAGCGACTGGACCGACCAAGTCGTTGCGGCGGCCCCGCGAAAGCTCACGAAGATCGTCCAGAGCCCGGCGGACCTGCTCTACATCCCGGCGGCTGAGACGGACTGGGAGGGTTATCTGGCGACGCGGTCGTCGAAGTTTCGCCAGCGCGTCGTCCGCGGGCTCGAGAAGTCGCTCGCCAAGGAGCACAGCTACGCCGTGCGCGAATCGAGCGGCCCCGACCAGCTAGAGGCCGACCTAGACACGCTCTATCGCCTGCACGACCTGCGCCACGCCGACGACTCCTCGATCGCCGCGGGTTCCGACCGCGAGGTGTTGCGGGGCTTTGCCCATCGCGCGGCGGATGCTGGCTGGCTTCGCCTGCGGTTTTTGGAGATCGAGGGAGAGCCCGTTGCGGCATTCCTCGGCTGGCACATCGGCGGCTCCTACGGGATCTACCAGAGCGGCTTCGACCCCGACTGGGCGCGCTTCAGCGTCGGCATGCTGCTCCTCGTGACGACCGTGCGGGCCGGTTTCGAGGAGGAGGCGGACGAGGTCGACATGCTGCTGGGCGAGGAGGACTACAAGCAGCGCTTTGCCGCCGCAACGCGGCAGGTGCACACCGTCACGCTAGTGCCGTCGCTCTCCCGGGCCCGCCTGCTGGTGAGCGCCGAAGCGGCGGCGCGAAAGCGCGCACGCGGCCTCGCCGACCGGCCAGGCATCGGCGCGGCCCTGAAACGGGCTGCGCGCCTGCTGCCGACCGGACGACGGGGCTAAGAGCGCGGGCTAGGCGCGGCTGCCGACGCGCTTGACGGCGTTACGGCTGGCGCGCATCGTGCGCCAGGCGCCGGCCTTGACGCGGTCCGCGACGTCGCTCTCGCCGGGAGCCTTGGGCGAGAGGCGCAGCTTGCGTAGCCGTGCGTTCATCGCATAGACATCGACGACCTCGGCGCTTCGCTTCGTATAGAACGAGGTCGAGAGCGAGATCGAGTAGCTGTCGCCGTTCTTGATCGCGTGCGGATCCTGCGGCGGGATGTGAACGCCGTCGCCGGGACCCATGTGGAACGTCTCCGCGTTGAACGGCATGTCGTTGATGTTGCGATGGCCGCCGCCGTAGTAGCGCTCGGCCTCGGCACGCTCGGTCTCGAGATCCTTGAACTTGCCGATCGTGATCTCCTTGGTCCCGTGGATCTGGAAGAGCATGTTGTGCTCGGGATCGAAATGGGACGGCACGTTCGAGTGCGCCGACGAGATCAGGATGTAGCACTCGCTCGAGATTCGGCCGCCCTCGAGATCGATCTGATCCGAATGAATCTCCGAGAGGATCTCCTCGGTCATCTGGGCGTACTCGGGGTCGGTGTGAACACGCTTCATGACCATCCACTTGCCGTTGGTCTCGATCCCGCGAACCACGTCGCCGGCGGTCAGCTTCGCGTCCTGCGCGCCGCCACCGGGAAGGATCGATGGAGCGTCTGAATCCGTGTGCTCGTACTGATCGGCCGGCAGGGCGTCCGCCAGCTGGGCGAGTCGCTCGATCTGCAGCAGGGGGTGATCAGAAAGGTTGTGGCGGACGGCGAACGCATCGCGTCCGAACTTCGTCTGCATGACGTCGTAATCGACTTCAATCCAGTTGGTCATTTAGTTCCTCGCGAGTCTCGTTCAGGGTTCCCTAATAGCTTCGGCAAACCCAGGCCTCGGCTGAAGCAAATGCTAGAGCCGTTGCAGCTGATTGCGACTGACGCTCAGCATCGCAGGCCCCATCGCCAACAGCAGCCAAAGCGCCTTGCTGAACTGCTCGGAGATGAAGATGTCCGCCACCAGGATGCCTGCGAGGGCCGCGATCAGCGCCCTTGAGAGCAGCTCCATCTCCCGATCGCCCATGCGCTTGAAGGCGCGAACCGCCTTGACGAGAGCCGACAGGCAGAAGGCGATGAGCGCAAGGAACAGGCCGACGCCGATCGCGCCGTACTCGACCAGTGTCTCCAAATAGGTGTTGTGAACGATGATCGAGCGATTGATGATCAGGTCACTGCGCGGAGCCGCCCCCGGTTCGAGCAGGTACCCCAGCGAGGCTTCCGAGAAGTTGCCGCCGCCGACGCCCAGTACGGGATTGTCCTCCGCCATCCGCCAGGCGATCTGCCAGATCGTGTAGCGGCCCTCGGCGAACCTGGCGTCGCCCTGGGTCGTCGACTGGAGGTGCTCCACTGCGCTCGGTGGGGCGAAGCCGGCGAAGTAGACAAAGCCGCTCGCTGCGATCGTCGCGGCGATCAAGAGCATCTGCGGGCGCCAGCGCCCGCCCACGATGATGGCGACGACCATCATCACCACCAACGCGATCAGGCCACCGCGCGACACCGTCATCAGGATCGTGAGTCCGCAAATCGACCCGACCCCCAGCGCGGCGAGCTGCAGCATCGGGCGGCGCAGGCCGATCGCGGTGAACATGCAGATCGCGACGGCCGGTACAAGCACGGCCGAAAGCTCATTCGGGTCGAGCGCAGCGCTCTCGAGACGCCCGAACTCCGATTCGAAGCGACCCGGGCTGTAAAGGCCGTACAGGGCCGCGATGAACGCCCCGGCGGCAAACGCGCCCATCAGGAGTGCCGCGTTACGGCGCTCGCGGATGCTGGTCGCGACGATGACGAAGAAGCTGGCGTTCAGCAGGTAGCGCTGGAGGGTTGAGATCGCGTCGCCCGGCGCCTCGGCCCAGAGCACGCTCAACGCCGTCCAGCCGAGAAAGCCACCGAGGATGAACGCCGATCGTGCGGGTGTTCTCGTTCGCGATCGGGATCCGTCGCGTCGAGGTCATAACCAGGGCCCAGGAGATGAACAGCAGGCCGCCGAGCAGCTTGCTGAAGCCGACGCTGGACGCGCCGAAGGGCACGATCTCGAGGAACGCGAGGAAGACGAAGAGCATCAGGCCGACCATCAGGTCGGCGATGACGACGATCATGAACGCGACGCCGAAGGAGGCCGCGATTGCGAGCTTCGGGTCGATCCCGGCGATCAGGCCGATCGCGATCGACAGCACGCCGATGACGAGGCCACCTAGCCACCGACTGAGGTCGGGCGGCGCGAGGGTCATGGGCGGTTAGGAGGTTTTGCGGGCTGGGCCGCTGTCGAGCCCGCGCTCTTCGAACATGGGCGACCGCTCGGCGTAGTAGTAGCTCGTCTTCGAGGGCCGCGGGACGCCGACAACGGCGAAACCGACGGGCTTGATGTTGTTCTCCGCGAGTAGCTCCCCGAGCCGGCTGATCGCCGAGAGACGGCTGTTGCCAAGGCGGGTGACGATGAGGACGTCGTCGGCAAGCCGAGCGAGCGGCAGCGCGTCGACGACCTCGGTGAGCGGGGGCGAGTCGATGATCACGTAGTCGGCGAGCTCGCGGGCCTCTTGAATCAGCCGTTCTGCGGCGCCAAGCGCGAACAGCTCGGTCACCCAGCCGCCCTCGTAGTCGGCCAGCAGGAGCCCGAGGTTCTCGCCGTAGGCCGTGTCGGTGACGAGCGCGTCGCGGATGTCGACGCTCTCAAGAAGGACGCTGACGACTCCCCGGCGAGGGGTGGCTCCGAAGGCCCGCCCGATCGCCGGCCGGCGCAGGTCGCCCTCGATCACGATCACGCGGTTGCCGGCTGCGATCAGCGACGTCGCGAGGTTGATTGCGGTGGTCGTCTTGCCCTCCGACGGTGCCGGCCCGGTTACGAGCAGCACACGGCTGCCGCCGCCGCGGCGATGCGCGGCGAGCGTGGCGCGTAAGGCTCTGTATGCCTCCTGGCTGGAGACCGAGAGGGTCCGCGGGCCGAGCGGCTGGTCGCCGCGCCGGGAGGTTTCCTTGGGGATACGGGCGAGAATCGGCAGGCGGTAGAGCTGGCGCAGCTGCTCCTCGCGCCGCAGCCGGGGGTCGAGGACCCGCGAGGCGAAGGCCACGGCGACGCCGAGGATGAGCCCGGCGAGGATGCCGCCGGCGACGCTCAGCAGTGGGCGCGGTGAAACGGGGGACCCGGGAAGGTCGGCCTGCGTCTCGACTGAAATCGTCGGGTCGTCGCCCTGGCGTAGAGCCTCGAGCTGCGCGATTTGCTCTGCGAGCTCGCCGCTGCCGTCGCCCGAATCAAGCGTCGCCTCCATTGCGGGCAGCCGGTCGTCGATCTGGTCGTGCATGCGATCAGTTCGCTCCTCGACGGCCTGCTCGGCGAAGGTGTCGGCGATATCGCGCGCCTCCTCGGGGAGGACGCCCGAGCGGTGATCGCGATCAGGTTGCTCTGTGCGATCGGCTGCGCGGTCACGTTGGCCAGCAGCGACTGCGGCGTCTGATCGGTGTCGAGCTCTTCCTGGACGCGCATCGCGACGTCCAGCGTCGTTACCAGCCGTGCTGCCGTCTCGACGTCACGGGTGGGGTCGGCCGACTGCTGCGGAAGGCCGGCGATTATGTAGGCGGACGACTGATCGCCCGCGATCGGGGTGATGAGAACGTCGGACTCGGCCTCGTAGATCTTGGTGGCGGTGGCCACGTAGAGGATCGCGACGAGTGTGGTTGCGGCGACGATCGCGATGATGAGCTTGTTGCGCTCGCGCAGGGTCTGGACAAACCGGCTCAGGCCCTCCTGTTCCTCGGGCGGGTGCAGCCAGTCCGTGTCGACCTGGCGGTCGTCGGCGCTCATCGAACGATTGTTACAGCAGCGGAAGGCGCGTCAGCGCGCGCGGAGGCGGGCTGAAACGGCGCTGTTATCGGTCCGCTCGCGAAGCTGACACAGTTCACGCCGCTTTGCGAACGCTCGTCTACACCGACTATCCGTATCAACGCGTCGACGGCCGGATTCATTCCGAGCGAGCGTTTTCGCTGTTTCTCAACGAGGTCGCCAGACGGGCCGGCGGGGTGTTCGTGATCCTCGGACGCGTGCGTCCCGACGCCCCCGGCCAGGCCCACTACGAGCTCGGGCCCGAGTTCGAGTTCACCGAGCTGCCCTGGTATCAGTCGCTTGCGTCACGCAGCGCGATCGTGGGGATGCTGCGCTCGCTGGTGACCGGCTGGCGCGCGATCGGCTCGGTGGACCGCGTCTGGCTGCTCGGTCCGCATCCGCTGATCCTCGTGCTGGCGGCGTTCGCGCTGGTGCGTCGGCGGCCGCTGTTTTTGGGAGTCCGCCAGGACTTCCCTGCCTACATCGCGTCGCGCCGCCCGAACAACCGGCCCGCCCGCGTGGCCGCTCGGCTCTTGGAACACGCGTTCCGGCTGCTCGCCCGGCGCTGTCCGGTGGTGGTCGTCGGCCCCGAACTGGCGCGCAACTACTCGCGCTCGCGGCGCCTGCTCGAGATTCCCGTTTCGCTGGTGTCGGTGGATCAGATCGTCGACGAGGACACGGCGCTCGCGAAGGACTACTCAGGGCAGCGAACGGTGCTCAGCGTCGGCAGGCTGGACAACGAGAAGAACCCGCTTGCCCTCGCGGATGTGCTCGATCGGCTTCAGGCCGGGGGCGGGGACTGGCGCCTGGAGGTTTGCGGCGAGGGCCCGTTGTCGGGCGCCCTGGCGGATGAGCTCGAGCGGCGAGGCCTCAGCGACCGGGCGGAACTGGCCGGCTACGTCCCGTATGACGGCGGCCTCATCGAGCGCTACCGCAGCGCCCACTTCCTCTTGCACTCATCGCTGAGCGAGGGGTTGCCGCAGGTCCTGCTCGAAGCGTGCGCCGCGGGTCTGCCGATCGTCGCGTCTGATGTCGGCGGAATCGCCGAGGCCCTTGGGGAGGCGGTGGCGCTTGTGAATGCGGCGGATGCGCCAGGTGCTGCGGCTACGCTCTCGGCGCTTGCGGACGACCCGGAGCGACGTGGACGTTTAATCGGCGCAGGTTTCGCCTATATCAAGCAACATACGTTCGAGACCGAAACCGAGCGCGTGGCCGGGTTTCTCGCTTCGTAGTTCGTCCGGCGCGCCGCCGAGAATGCTCACCCTTAGAAGGAGTTGCCATCGCAGATGAGAACGGTGGCATGATGACCCCCCGTATGGCTGAACTCAGATTTCCACGACGCGGTCGCGCCGCCCGCCGGTCGGAGGCGCCCGAGACCCCGTCGGACCCGCTCGAGGCCATGGCCACGGAGATCCGCGCGCTCGATGCTGCGGCCACCAGCGCCGCGGAGCGGATCAAGCAAGCTGCCGCCGGTCTTGAAGAGGGCTCGGGGGTTTCGAAGCTGCGCGCAGAGCTGATGGGCGGCGTCGCCACCGCGCTCGTCGAGCGCACCGACCAGATCCGCGCCGACTGCGAGCGCCTCTCCTCACTGATGGACCGCACGGCCAAGCTGGTTGCTGCCCGCGACGCCGCCGCCGACGCCACCGCCGCGCCTGCGCCCGCTGCGGAAGCGGCCTCCACGCCGCCGCCCGCGCCTGTCTCGCACCTCGACCTGCCGCGCCCGGAGCCGGCGGACGAGGAGCCCGAGCCGGCCACGCGGCCGCGCTGGCTCGAGCGCGATGATCACCCAGAAGCTTCACAAACGGACGAGGGCGGTACTTCAGAGGGGGTCCGCCTGATTGCCACGCAAATGGCGATCGCAGGCTCCAGCCGCAGTGAGATCGAGCATCGCCTGCGGATCCAATTCGGCGTCGTTGACGCCGAGAAAGGCCCTCGACGATATCTTCGGCAACCGTCGGTCAGGAGTCCAATGAGCATGCAGAGTCCCAGTCCCTCGATCCAGCCCGACACCGGGCGTGGGTTCCTCGTCCGAGCTGAAGCGCTCGGTCAGTCAGGCAACGGAGCGGATCAGCGAGATCATCACCGCGGCCGAGCAGGTCGCCGTCGAGATCCGCACCGATGCCGAGATCGCAGGCCCGCAACTACGTCGCCGCCCAGCAGCGCGAGATCGACCGCGTCGTCAACGAGCGCAGTGCCGCGCTCGACCGGATGACCGAGACGCTCGTCGAGAACGCCGAGCGCTTCCGTCGTCAGGCCGAGCAGATGCTCAACAGCCTCGACGTCGTGATCGACGAGGCGCGCCAGGCGCTGGAGTCCGATCGCTCGGTGATCAGCCGCCCGTCGACATTCCCGAGCTCGAGCTTGCACCGACGCCGGTCGCCAAGCCCGATTTCCGCCCTGAGCCAGGCTTCACGCCGATGCCGGAGCGCCGCGAGCCCGCGCCGGCCCGAGCCGGAGCCTGAGCCCGAGCCCGAGCCCGTCGCCGAGATCGCGATCGAGGAAGAGGTCGCGGATATCGAGGCGGAGGCCGAGGCCGAGGTCGAAGCGGACGAAGCTGTCGAGGAGGGCGAGCCGACGGTCAGGCTCGCCGCCTACCAGGGCACCGCGGTCGACGAGGACGAGGCCGCCGAGCAGCGACGACAGCGCCGAGGCGATGCTTCGCGCGACGCAGATGGCGATCGCGGGCAACACCCGCGAGGAGATCTCCCGTGTCCTCGAGGCCGACTTCCCGGGCGTGGACTCAAATCAGAGTCCTGAACGAGATCCTGGAGCTAGCTCTACTGCCTACGGGTCCTGCCACTTGCGGTCGGACGTCGCGAACAGCGACGACGTCGCGTCAGTTCCGCGAACACGGCCCAGCGCTGGGCGGCGCTGTAGAGCGGGTGGCAGGCGGTTAGGACGAGGCGCTCGTAGCCGACGTCGTCGACGATCTCGACCTGGCTCGGGTCGACGATCTCGTGCTTTTGGACCGTGTAGGTGAACGTGCCGTACGGCATCTCGAGGCGGATCTCGTCGCCGTCCTCGATCTCGTTGATCTTTCGGAACGGTGCGAGGTAGGTGGTGCGGTGGCCGGCGATCCCGATCGTCTTGCCCTCGCCGGGGAAGCCTGTCTCGGGATAATGGCCGGGGCCCTTCTGCAGGCTCGCCGTGTCCGTGCCCTGGACGACGACGACGTCGAGGTCGATGTCCGGGATGATTATTCGGCCGATGCCCTCGCCGGTGGGACCTCGTCGCCGAAGCGCTCGGCGAGCACCTTGACCCGCTCCTCGACGCTGTCGCCGGCCATCCTCGACGGCACGTAGGTCCTCGGGGCCGGGAAGCGGCCCTCGAGCGCCTTCAGGTCGTCCTCGGCCTGGCCCTGCTTGATCGAGCCGTAGATCGTCGAGAGCGGCTCCTTGTAGGCGAGCGTCATGCCGACGTCGACGCCGATCACCAGGCCGGCGGTGATCAGCGCGACCGACATGATCCGCAGAACGCGATTGCGCATCTACGAATGATGGCTGATCGCCGCGAACAATGCCGCCTCAACAGCGGCGGGGCTCCGCTTCGGCCTCCGGCCTCCGCGATCGCACCATGCGACACTCCGCCGCCGATGACGCCTGAATCGACCCCGCGAATCGCCAGCTACCTCGCCGACCCCGAGCAAGGTCGGGCGCGTGCTGCTGCTCTATTCGGGCGGTCTCGACACCTCGGTGATGCTCCACTGGATCCAGGAGCGTACGGCGCCGAGGTCGTCACGCTTGACCGTCGATCTCGGCCAGCCGGGGGAGGATTGGGACGTCGTCGTCGGCAAGGCGCTGAAGATGGGCGCGATCGACGCGATCCGCGCCGACGCACGCGAGGAGTTCGCTCGCGACTACGTGCTGCCCTCGATCAAGGCCAACGCCCTCTATGGCGGCGGCTATCCGCTATTCACTGCGCTTGCGCGACCGCTGATCGCCAAGCTCGCCGTCGAGCACGCGCGCGCGCACGACTGCGACACGATCGCCCACGGCTGCACCGGCAAGGGCAACGACCAGGTCCGCATCGAGGCGACGATCGCGACCCTCGACACCGACCTCAAGATCATCGCCCCGGTTCGCGAGTGGAAGATGGGCCGCGAGGAGGAGATCGCCTACGCGCGCGACAACGCGATCCCGATCAAGGGCGGTACCGAGGTCTCGCCATATTCCATCGACGACAACCTCTGGGGCCGCTCGTCGGAGGGCCGCGCCGATCGAGGATCTGAACGAGCCGCCGGCCGACGACATCTTTCAGCTCGTAACCCGTCCCGAGCTTGCCCCGACGAGCCTCAGCTCGTGCGTGTCGGCTTCGAGGCCGGGTGTCCCGTCTCGATCGACGGCGAGCGCCTCGAGCTCGTCGACCTGATCGAGCGCGCCGGCGAGATCGGCGGCCGCCACGGCGTCGGCATCGTCGACCACATCGAGGATCGGATCGTGGGCCTCAAGGTCCGCGACATCTACGAGGTGCCGGCGGCGGCGATCCTGCTCGCGGCGCACCGCGAGCTTGAGAAGCTCGTCTCGACGATCCACCAGAACAACTTCAAGCGCACGCTCGAGGACCGCTGGGCCTACCTCTGTTACGCAGGGCTCTGGATCGAACCGCTGCGCCACGATCTCGACGCCTACATGGACTCGGCCAATGAGTTCGTCACAGGCGAGGCGACGGTGAAGCTCTACAAGGGCTCAGCGACCGTGGTCGCGCGGCATCGCCCTACGCGCTCTACGACCAGACGCTCGCCTCATTCGGAGAATCCGGCGGCCAGTTCAGCCAGGAGGCCAGCCCCGGCTTCATCGAGCTGTTCACGCTCCAGAGCCGCCTGGCGCACCGGGTGCGCCACCGCGACAGCGACGACTAGCGCGACTTCGCCTCGAAGCTCGGCTCGACCGTCGGCATCCTGCGGCCGTCGTAGTCGCCGAGTCGGCGCTTTGAGCGGCGATCGAGCTCTGTGGTTACCCAGTGCTCCTCGCCGGCGCTGAGCCGCGTCCGTTGCGAGCCGACGATCCCGCGGAGGCCGATCTTGCGGGCAACCCGGCCGGTCGCCTCCAGCTCGATCTGCGCTCGGCAGTCGGTCGTGCAGCGAAGCAGGGCGCGAACCCCGTCCTCGAGCAGCTGCGACGGCCGATTTGGCATCTTGAGCCGAACGACCTCCAGCTCGAGCTCGTCGGGGAGGACCGCGATCGTGAACTCACGCTCGAGCGCACCGCCGTACTGGTCGGTCGCGCGAACTCGAACGCGCCGGACCGCGCCCTCGGTACGGTCAAGCTCGGTCGCGGTCGAGAGCGTCGAGCCGCTGATCCTGAACTCCGCGTTGTCGTCGGCGCCCGGGCCCGGAACAAGGGCGAAGGTGGATGAGTCGCCGGCGTCCTGATCGTCAGCGGCGAGGTCGCCAACGGCGGACCCGGTTGGCTGATGCTCGCCGATGCTCGCGTTCGAGAGCGTGATATCGCTGGGGAGATCCTCAACGTCGGCTACGGCGATGGTGAATGTGCCCTCGGCGCCCAGGCCTTCGGAGTCGGCGACGGCGAGACGGATGTCGCGCGTCGAGTCCGCCTCGAAGTCCAGCGGCCGTTCGGTGACGAGCGTCGAGCCCACCACCCGGAAGTCGCCGTTATCGCCAGCGCCGGCTCCGTCGGCTAGCGCGAACGTCGCGGGGTCGCCGGCGTCGGGGTCATCGCTTCGCAGCTCGGCCACCAGGCTGCCGGCCGGCAGGTTCTCGGCCATCCACCCGCTGGAGATGGTCGGCGTGGTCGGCGACTCGTTGACGTTCGTGATCGTGATGGTCACCTGGCGCTCGAAGCTGTCGCTCGGGGTGTTCTCGCTGCGCACGCGGATCGAGTACGAGGACTTCGCCTCGCGGTCGAACCCGCTCGCTGTGCGCAGTGTGTCCCCCGAGAGGGTGAACTCGGCGTTGTCGTCAGCGCCCGCACCGCTGACGAGCGCGTACGTGTGGGCGGTCCCGTCCGGGTCGGCGCTCGAGAGCGTCCCCACGAATGTCCCCGCTGCCTCATTCTCGGCGACGGAGGCGTTAGACAGCGAGATCCCGGCGGTTGGCTCGTTCACATCGGTGACCGTGACCGTCAGCTGCTTTTCGAAGACGCCGCCGGCTGAGTCATCGCTTCTCACCCGGATCGCGTAGCTCGACTTCTCCTCAAAGTTGAAGCTCGAAGCGGTCTTGAGCGATGTACCGGTGATGGAGAACGAGCCGTTGTCGGTGCTCCCAGCGCCGCTCACCAGCGAGTACGAGTGGCTGTCTCCGGTGTCCTGATCTGTGCTCGACAGCGTTCCCACCGTTGTGCCGGACGGCTGATTCTCGTTGACCGTGCTGTTTGAGAGGGAGACGTCGGTGGGGGCGTCGTTGGCATCTGTGACGGTGAGGGCGAACGGCTTCGCGAAGGTCGTGCTTCCGTCGTCGGTCCGGATGCGGACCGTGTAGTTCGACTTCGTCTCGTAGTCGAAGCCGCCGACCGTCTTCAGTGTCGAGCCGTCGATCTGGAACTTCGCGTTGTCCGTGTCACCGGTTCCGGGCACGAGGGAGTAGGTGTGGGAGCCCGCGTCGGGATCGGTGGTCGACAGGGCCCCGACCGTCGCGCCCGTGGCCTGATTCTCGGCGAAGCTGGAATTGGACAGGGCGATGTTCGTCGGCGAGCAGTTCGCCGCATAGGTCGCCGTGAGGGTCATGGAGATCGCCGCGGTGAAGTTGTGGACGCGGCTACCTCCGTCCGACCACTGGCACCAGTTGTAGGACGTGGCGCTGAGGGTTTGGGGTGTCGGCGCAATCGCCTGTACCTGCGAACCCTGGATGGCGGTGACGGTCTGGGGGGCCGGGCCGGAGACATCGCCGAGTTGCAGCACCAATCCGGAAGGGACCGACTGAGACTGGATATTCACCGTGTTCGGCTGCAGCTCGAGGATCGTCGTCCGCACAAGACCCTTGTTGTCGGTCGCGGTGAGCTTGATGGTCAAGTGAGCGGGATACCCGTGGTCCGGTGCGGTGATCTGGAGATCGTCGTCGCCGTCGAGGGTGTTCTGGTGATGGTCGTGGCAGCCGCCGCCGGGCACGCAGTGATCGAGCGTGACGTCCCAGCGGAACGCGGTTGCCGGCAGCGTTCCCTGGTCGGGGTCCGTCGCTATGGCGTGAAAATTGAGCTGCTGGCCGACCGTCCACGTGGTGCCCGGCGCCGGCGAGGTGATGCTGGGCGCGGGTGGGTGGTTGCCGACGTCAATGCGGATCGTCTCGGTGTCGGTCTCCGGACTGCCGTCGCTCACGCGAAGGTGAACATTCACGGTCGCCGGTGAGTTGTAGGTATGGGTGGGCGTGGCTGAGGTCGAGTCCTCGGGATCACCGTAGTCGCCGTCGCCGTTCAGGTCCCACTCGTAGGTGAGCGTGTCGGTCGTATCCGCATCCGTTGACCCCGTCGCATCGAAGTCGACTTCCAGCGGGACCGCTCCGTACTCGGGGTCGGCGGTCGCGACCGCCACCGGCGGCGTGTTCCCGGCAGTGTGCTGGATCCGGCGGATCTCGCCAAGGCCGATGTCGACGTAGTAGAGCGCTCCGTCGGGTCCGATCTTCAGATCGACGGGCGCGATCAGGTTCTGGTCGAAGGCCTCCATCTGGCTGAAGTCCGGCTCGCCGTTCGTGCCAAGCGGGACGCGCCAGATGCAGTACCGCGCATAGTCCGTAAAGAACAACGATCCGTCGTATTCAGACGGGAAACTGTCTCCCGTGTAGAACGTGATCCCGGAGCTCGCGGAGCCGCCGCCTGGCACCGGGCACGGGTCGCCGGGGTAGAGCTCGGCGTGGTGGTCGTAGTCGAACGTTGGGTTCTGAACCGCGCTCGGGCCCGCGGCGTAGAGGTTCTCGCAGAGGGTGAGGTTCAGCGGGTCGTACTCCGGCTGTCGCGCTGCGCCCTCGTAGCACGGCCAGCCGAAGTTGGGAACGGCGCTGGAGTCCGTTGCGATGGAGTTGATCTCCTCCTTGGTCTTCCAGCCCGCGTCACCGAGCCACAGGGTTTCGTCATCCGGCGAGACCGTGAAGCGGTAGGGGTTGCGCAGCCCGTACGCGAGCATCCGACTCTCGTTGGAATCGGGATCGAGCGAGTTGTAGAGGGGGTTGTCAGGGACCCCGGCGCCGGTGTCCGGGTCGATGCGGATGATCGTCCCGCTCAAACCCAGCGGGTCGCCGGTGGTCCGGTAGTCCTGAGAGCGCAGCGCTCCACCCTCGGCGTTTGGCAGGCTGAGGGGGGAGCCCTCCGGGCCGCCCGGGTCGGCACACGGGTTCTGTGGCGCCGGGTTGGTTTCGTCGATGTGTTGGCCGTAGTCGGCGACGTTGTAGTTCGCACCATCGCCGCCGCCCACATAGAGCCGGCGTTGACTGTCGAAGGCGAGGGTCCCGATCGAGTGGCTCTGAAACTGGTTGCAGTAGTCGTTCTGGAGCAGCACCGTGCGCGGGACTGGCATGGTCCCGCTCAGGTCGAGCCGCTCGATCCGCGCCGTGACCTCGCACTGATCCACACACGAATCGGCGTATCCGAACTCCTCCGGCAGCGCATAAGTGGGTGCGGTTCCGCCCACCGGAGCGTCGTACGTATAGGAGATGTACCCGTAGTGATTGCTCGCGTAGTTGGGATCGAGAACGAGGCCGAGAAACCCGCGGTCCCCGAAGTTGTGAGCCTCCTGGCGAAAGTCGAGAACTACGTCTGGGGACAGGTCGTCGAGCCCGTCAAAGCGATATAGGCGCCCGTCCTTGTCGGCCACGAATACATCACCGTCCGGAGCAAACGCGAGCGCGGTCGGTGACCAGGGCGCGGGCGGCTCGATAACCGTCGTCTCGTAGAACCCGGGCGGAAGCTCGTCGGCGACCGCCTCGCCCTGCGGCGATGCGAGAAGGACAAAGGAGAACGCGCACGCCATCAGGGCAACGCAGCGGTTACGCCTGATCCCCCCCTCGCGCCGTCTACTGAACGGGCTTGGGAAATACACAAGAAAAATCAAGCTAGCGGTTGATGGTGACGCCGTCTAGGTGCGCGCAGGCTGGGTAGGGTGGGCATATGTCGAGTGTCTATGAGCTCATCGGACGTTTGGTCGTCCGCGTCGCATGGCTTCGCTTCGGCCGTCAGATCAAGATCGCCGGAGGCGCGGTTGCGCTGGTGGCCGTAGTAGGCGCCTACCTAATAGCTCGGCACTCGCCGCCCGAAGGATGAGCGAGTGAGGGTGCGCTGCTAGGCAGCGCACTCCCAGGCCGAGGCGCCGGAGTCAGCCCAGATCAGGGCTGCGATTCGCGATTGCTCCTCGGGTGAAGCGTCCTGCGGCAGGCCTTCGCCGCCGTAGAGGTGCCAGGTGGAGGGAAGGATCTGGTAGGCGCCACCTGCGCCTGAGGTCGGGTTGACGGCGGTGAAGTCGCCGCCCGACTCGCACATGACGATCGCGTAGGGGATCGCCCACTCGCCGAACCAGGTCGCGACCTCGTTCTGGGCCTGGCGCGCGGAGATGCGCTCGAGGCGCTGGACCTCCTCGGTCCATTCGCCGACCTTCGCCTGAAGTGTTTCAATCGCGGCCTGGCGCTGAGCGCGTAGGTCGGCGAGCGCGGCCGGCCTCTGCCTCGGCCTCGGCGCGGACGGCCGCGATCTCGTCGCGCGCTGCGGTTACGCGCTCGTTGTGCTCGGCGGCGCGCTTCTCGGCTGTCCTGAACTTCGGCGAGGCGGTCGGAGACGTCATCGCGGGTCGTGCGGACGCGTGAGACGAGCGCGGCGTCGGCCTCCTCGACTCGGCGCAGGTACTCGGCGCGCGTCGCGAGGTCGTCAAAGCCCTCGGACTCGAGGATCAGCGGTGGTCATGTCGGGCATGCCGCTGCGGTAAATACCGACGAGCCGGGTCGACAGCGCGTTGCGCGAGCGCGTCAGTTGCCGGCGCGCAGCAGCGAGATTGCTCTCCGACTCGTCCACGGCAGCCTCGAGCCGCCGTTCCTTCGCCTGCCCCTTGAGAAGAACGGAGTTGAGCTCGGCCTCGCGCTGGCTGCGTCGATCGCGCTCTGCTGAGCTGCGGCGAGCTGATCGGTTGCCGACTGGATCTGCGAGCCGAGCGCCTGCGCCTCCTGCTTGGCGGCGTCGATCTTGGCGCTGAGCTCGTCGATCGACTGCGCGCCGGACTGCGTCGCGGTCAGGGCGAGTGCGCCGCACGCGACGCGACCGCGAGCAGGCGGGCGCCGCGGAAGGCGAGAACGGGCGGCGGTATGTCGGTCTGCGATGCCCATGGGGACCTCGCCTACGGGGTTAGCTGACGGGCTCGCGCCTGGGCAGGCGCTACGCGCTCGAACTACCGAGGCGCGATTCGCCCCAGGACGGCGAAGAGCATGCCGTCCCATTGGGTCCCCCGCTTCCGCTCACAACCAACGGCTTATCCGGTGAATTGCAGGGAATTCGGCGAGGGCGTGAGACTAGCGGAGGATTAGGAACCCGTTAGCACCGGGCGTGAGGAATCCTCCTGTGCAACGGAACTTGCATTGGAGGCCTCGGCGGGGTCCTGATGGTCGTCGTCGCGACCTGCTCGGGCTCCGGGGTCCAGATCGATCCCGCGCAAGCCGATCGCCGCAAGGATCAAGACCACCAGCACACCGGCGCCGGCGACCGCGTAGCTGACGCGCGGGCTGAGGGTGGCCGCGATCGCGCCCCCGAGCAGGAACCCGATCCCTGGCATCGCGCTCGCAAGCGCCTCGAGCAGCGAGAGGACGCGCGCCTGGTAGGACGCGCGCGTCAGCTCCTGGACCGCCGTCACGAGCGCGATCCACTGGACGCCGTTACCGATCCCGCCGACCACGGAGGCCGCACATGCGACAGCGAGCGTGGGGGCGATGGACGTCCCGAGATAGGCGGAGCCGATCGCCGCGGTTGAGACCACAAGCAGAATCGGAAGACGCACGCGCCCGAGCACGGCAAAGAGGGTGGTGCCGATGAACATGCCGACTCCCCAGCTGGCCAGGAGTAGTCCGTATCCGGTGTCCCCCGCGTCGAGCGTCTCGACGGCGAACACGACCTCGATCGGCAGCACGAGCGCGAAGAAGATGAACGCGACGCCCTGGGCGGCGAGCAGGCGCTGCCCAGTGCCGGCTGCGTGCGCACGTAGTTGAGGCCGCGGCGCAGCCGCTCGCCCCAGTGAAGGCCCGGGTCGTCGATCTCGGGGGTGCGCAGCGGAGCGATGGCGAGCAGGCCGGCCACCGCCAGGAAGGAGACCGCGTCGGCGAACAGCGCCGTCTGGATGCCTGCGGTGGCGACCAGCAGGCCCGCCGAGCGCCGGGACCGGCGGCCGATCCGACGGTGAACGCGACGTTCAGCAGCGCGTTGCCCTCGCGCAGCTGGCCGGCCGGCGCCAGGACCGACGTGCGGCCGCGGCGCGGGTCAGCGCGCGACTCGCCGACGCGACCGAGCCGTCGAACGTGGCGAGGATCAGGACGAAGGCGAGGCGAACTCGTCGGCAAGAAGGGCGAGGAGCGCGAAGGCCACTGCCTCGGCCGCCGTAGAGCAGCGGCAGGCTGACCCTGGCCGGG
The DNA here is from genome assembly GCA_963746215.1 of uncultured Solirubrobacterales bacterium. Lineage (GTDB taxonomy): Bacteria > Actinomycetota > Thermoleophilia > Solirubrobacterales > 70-9 > WHSW01. The sequence continues at coordinate 88,954 of CAVVAT010000009.1, read as the reverse complement.
CAGCGCTTCGACCCGCGCGACGAGCGGCGGCCCGAGCAACGCCGGGGCGAAGTGCATGCCGCAGAAGAGCGCCGCGGTCGCCATCGGGCTGCCGGTCTGAGTGAAGACGAGGATCGCCAGGGCGATCTCGCCGAGCCAGTTGCCGAGCTCGTTGACGAAGTAGGCGCGCGCCGAGATTCGGAAATCCGGGGAGGCGAAGGGGGCGAAGGGCGGCGGCCATGCAGCGCGCAAGTTAAACGCCGCTAGTTGCAGGAAAGTTGCAAGATTTCAGCCCGACTTGCAAGTTTGGGCAGGTTTTGTCAAGCTTGCTCGGCTTTTGGAGACTTCCGTGAAATCACACGGATGTGGAATCGATCGATCGGGTTGGAGGATTAATGGGCTACCGCGCTCAAGTAGAGACCAGTTTTTGGAACGTTGAACGCCGCCGGTCCCGTGCAGGGGCTCGGCGGCGTTCGTGCTTTTGGGATCTTCCGTGGGTGGGTTGGAGCGGAAGTTTGTGTCGCTACTGCGCCAATGGGGCGCGCTCGCCGACCGAGGGGGTCTGGCGGACGTAGTCGTGGATGCGCTTGTCGAGCGCGAGCTCGGCCTCGAAGTCGGCGTCCTCGCCATGGCGGTAGGCGAGGTCCTTGCCGTCGAGAACCTCGATGAAGGCCTCGACGAAGTCCTCGTCGAGCTGGGTGCCGGAGACCCGGCGCAGCTCGATCACGGCCTCCTGGGAGCTGACCGGGTCGCGATAGGTGTCGCGGGCGGTCATCACGTCGTAGGTGTCGGCGACGGAGATGATCCGCGCAAGAGCCGGGATGTCCTCGCCGGCGAGCCCGTTCGGGTAGCCCTTGCCGTCGATTCGCTCGTGGTGGGCGAGGATGATCTCGCCGATCGGCTGATAGCCGTCGATCTGCGAGACGATCCGCGCGCCCTCGGCGGGGTGGGTCTTGATCGCCTCCCACTCCTCGTCGGTGAGCCGGCGACGGCCGGACTTCAGGACGTTGTCGGGGAGGACGAACTTGCCGATGTCGTGAAGCAGCGCGGCGGAGTGGACCAGCTCCTGATCCTCCTCGGAGAATCCGGCCTGCGCGGCGATCTCGCGCGCATAGCGGGCGACGGCGGCGCTGTGGCGCGCGGTCATCCGGTCGCGAAGGTCGAGCGTGCGCAGCAGGGCCGAGAGGAGAGCGACCTGGAAGCCCGGCGAGCTGCCGTGCCCGCAGCTCGAGCTCCTCGGCTCGCTCCTGGGAGACCAGCAAGGCGCCGACGAGGTACTGGAAGACGAGGATGACGGCGCCGAACATCGCGAGTGCGCCGATGCCGAGCTCGACGTATGCGCCGCGATCGCCAAGCGTCAGCAACGGCAGAGGCGAGTTCCGACGGAAGGATCGGTGCCGAGCGCATTGCGCACCTTGGCGGTGAACCTGCGAGCGCTCGAGGTAGCACGTGTATCCCGCGATCAGGACGAAGTCGATCGCGAGCGCGAGGATGAAGACCGCGAAGATCAAGAGGTAGTAGAGGGGCGAGCCCGCCGCGAGGTCGCCCGCGTCGCTCACCGCGCTGAAGACGATTCCGGCGATCAGCGGGAACCAGGCGTAGGTGACGACGTTGACGAGCAGGAAGCTCGGTTCGGTAGCGCTCGCGCGTCCCAGCCGACAGGATCGTCGACACGCCGACAATCGCCGCGGGCGTCGCGCCGGCGAAGACCGCGACCAGAACCGTCGCGAGGAAGCTGGCCGAGACCGACGATCCGATTCGCCCGGACCTCGATCGGACATGAGGTCGCTCGCGACCGCCAGGAGGAGGAGGATGCCGAGCATGACCGGAGTCCCAGTCGGCCTCGGGCGCAAACCAGATAGCGACCGCCACCGCAGCGACAAGCGCGGTGATCTCAGACCGCGATCGCAAGCTTTGTTGGTCTCGTTCTTCATCGGTAACCGTTGCGTCGGCGTGGGCGGGAGCGAGCCGTCAGCCGGTGGTCGAGCCGGCGTTGCGGCCGTAGCGCGGCACGGCTGGCCGCGCACCCGAGGGCTGGCGCATCGAGTCGAGGAACTCCTCGAGGTCACCGGGCGCGTAGCGCCGCTGACCACCTGGGGTTCGATAGACGGGCACGAGCCCGTCGTCCGACCACTTGCGCAACGAGGCGGCACTGACCCCCAGAAAACCTGCCGCTTCGCTTACGTTGAGAAATCTCTGCGCTGCTTCCATTTTCCCTTCCCGGTCTTTCGTTCCGCTGCAAAAGCGGGACAAACTTGGAACTGTCGGAAGGGTTGGTAGCCGCCCAGAAGCCCCCTCCACAAGGGGTTATCGGCAGATGCGTAAGCGATGCACAACTTCGCTGGACGAAACCTGCACAAGACCGCACAAGTCCTCCGAAAAGCGACGAAACTTGCAAGACCTACGCAGACCTACTTCAACGAGGACGCGAAGGGTTCTCGCGCGGGTGGCGCGAGTGGGGAGGCCCCGCGAGCGAAGCGAGGGGTGGGGTCCCCGCCGCGACAGGACCCGCGCGCCGGAGCTCTACGAGAGTGAGGTGAGGAGCTCGTCCGTCGCCTCGCCCGGCTCCTGGCCGAGAGAGGGGACGCCGTCGCGTCCGGCGACGAGGCGAGCGGCGCGGAAGCCGTAGAGGCGGGCGTCGCGTCGGAGCTGCGCAGGGCGCGCAGCGGCTCTGAGAGAACGTCGAGGCGCGCCTCGGATCCGCAGATCACGACGGCGCGCGGCGAGAGGGCGCGAAGGGCGCTGCGGAAGCGGCCCTCGGCCAGCCCGGTCGAAAGCAGAAGAACCCGGAGGCCGGAGCGGCGCAGGAAGAGCTCGAGCGCCTGCACGTGGACCGACTCGACACCGATGGGCGAGCCGGAGTCCAGCAGGAGGACGCCCTCCGCGCGGGTGGCGCCGGGGGAGAGCCGGCGAGCGCGGTGCAGCCACCCGGTTGCCCAGCGGCATGCGAATTCGAGCTCGGCCTTCGCCGTTGGGACGCTGGGCCGCCATTTCGAGCGCCGGCAGCAGAACCTCGGAAACTGTGCGCTCGACCGAGCGGACCGCGAGGCTCTCCTCGAGCTCACGATCGGCCTCGACCTCGTCGAACCCCTCGAAGGCGGAGACGAGGCGGGCAGGGGAAGCGGGCCCACGGCCGCGCATCCGTGCGACCTCGACGGCGCTGGAGATGTTGTGCGTCTCGCGCAGCGCCTCGCGCAGAGCCTCGACCTCGTCGAGGAGGTAGAGGCGATGGTTGCCCGGGGTGCGATGCGGGTTCGGGTAACCGAGGCGGCGCTCCCAGCTGCGCAGCGTGCTCGCGCTGACTCCGAGCATCTCTGCGGCTGCGTTGATCCTGATCCCACTCATCGGCGCGGGATCTCAGCAGGTTCTGCCAGCTCTTACAAGGTTTTTGAACTACGCGCTACGGATCTTGCAGAACCGGGGGGTGCTCCGCGTTGGGGCTGCGGCCAACCGCGGCGCCGGCCGCCTTCGCCGCGTAAGTCGCCTCAGCGGCGCTCTCGAGCAGGCGCTCGGCGTTGAGCCCGTCGGTCGGGCAGTCGACGATTCCGGTCGCAACGGCGATTCGCGGACCCTCGTGGACCTGGGAGCGCGCGATCAGGTCGGCGATCCGGTCGGCGAGCGGAACGAGAGTGTCCGCGCGGGTGTGCGGAGCGAGGATCGCGAACTCGTCCTCCTCGAGGCGAAAGACCTGGTCGACCTCGCGGACCTGGCGCCGCAGGACAGCCGCCACCGCACTGAGCATGCGATCGCCGCCATCGCGGCCGTAGGCGTCGTTGACCTTGGCGAGGCCGTCGACATCGATCAGCGCGAGGGCGAACTCGGTGCCGTAGCGGCGCTGCTCGGCCAGCAGGGTCCGCAGGCGCTCGTCGAAGCTTCGCGAGCCAGGCAAGCCGGTGAGCGGATCCTCGTCGATCGTGCACCGTCGGCGAGACCGAGACGCCCTCGCGGGTGGCGGCGATCGCCGCGTCGATGGCGCCGAACAGCTCGGCGAGGGCGACGACGTCCGCGGGCGAAGTCGCCGGGCTGCTGCTCGCCCTTGCGCCGCAGCGCCTCGATCAGGATCGCCTGGAGGGCGCCGAGGTCGCGCGGGAGCCGCGCGGCGCCGCCGGCGCTCTCGCGCAGCCGCGCAAACGCGATCGCCTGTTCGACCAGCTGCGGGCTGGGCTCGGGCTCAGCCGCGGTTGCGAAGCGGCGGAAGCTCGTCGACGATCGCGTCGATCAGCTTTGGCGCCTGCTCGGTGAACTCGGCGAGCGGCAACTCGCCGACGTCCGTCAGCGGGGTGCGCTCGATCAGCCGTACTAGCCACTCCTTGGCGAGCTGGTCTCGTTCGGCGGGTGAGCGCGCGTTCTGACTTCCGTGCAAGTCGTCCACGCCTGCTCACGGTATCCGGTTGCGCGGCGTTGCGTGTTAGTTCAGAGACCCCGAGCTTTTGTGCGTGAGGTCTACACTCGCGCCAGGTGGCCGCCGAAGACACATCTCACGCCGGTGAGGGCGAGCAGCCGCCGGCGGAGGGGGAGGCCGACGACCCCATCATCGGCGCCACGATGGACGGTCTGCGCCTGGCCGCCAAAGAGGTCGAGCATGTAGCCGCGGTCGCCGAGACGCTGCAGCGCAGCCTGTTGCCGGAGCGTCTGCCCGACGTGCCGGGACTCCAGGTCGCAGCGCGATACGTGCCCGGCGCCGCCGACGCTCAGGTCGGTGGCGACTGGTACGACGTGATCGCGCTTCGCGATGGCCACGCCGCGATCGCGATCGGCGACGTGGTCGGGACATGGGCTCGACGCGGCCGCCCGCATGGCGCGGCTGCAGAACGCCCTTCGCGCCTACGCTCTCGAGGGGCTGCGCCCCTCGCTCGTGCTCGAGCGGATGAACGGCTTCGCGCGTGAGGTTTCCGGCGGGCCGATGGCGACCCTGATGTTCGGCGTACGTCGATCCCGACGAGGGCCGCCTGCGACTTGCGACGGCAGGGCACCCGCCACCGCTGGTGATCCTGCCCGACGCCGACGCCTACTTCGCCGAAGGCCCGGCCGGAAGCCCGCTCGGCGTCGTGCCGTTCCCGACTTACGAGGAGACGACGATCCCGCTCGTCCCAGGCGCCACGGTCCTTCTCTACACGGACGGGCTCGTCGAACGACCCGGGGAATCGCTCGACGAGGGCCTCGAATGGCTGCGCGACTTCGCCACGCGGTAACCACGGCACCCCGGACGAGCTGTGTGGCGCGCTGCTGCAGGAGCGCTTCGCCGGCGTTGCGCCCCGCGACGATGTCGCACTGCTCGCTGCGCGGATCGTGCCGGTCTCGCTCAAGCACTTCGAGATGACCCTGCGCGCCGAGCCCGAGTCGCTCGCGCACATGCGGCGAGCGCTGACGCGCTGGCTGCGCGCGGTCGGTGCCAGTGACACGGAGGCCTACGAGACGCTGGTGGCGGCTGGGCGAGGCCTGCGCCAATGCCGTTGCGCACGCCTATCCACCGGGTGAAGCCTCATATGCGCTCGAGGCGTTGCGACTCGAAGACGGGCTCGAGATCCGCGTTCGGGACTTCGGCGCATGGCGTCCGCCGCGTGAGGGTTCGCAGGGTCGCGGGCTGATGCTGATCGAGCAATTGATGGACGAGGTCGACATCGACCGCGGACGCGCCGGAACGATCGTCAAGATGAAGCGCGTGCTTCGCGCCGACGCGCCGCAGGGACCGTGATGAGCCAGCTCGCCGAATTCGCGTTCGAGGAGCGAGGCTCGGTGCTGATCGCATCGGTTACGGGTGAGATCGACGGCTCCAACGCGTCCGACCTGCGCCTGGCGCTAGCCGATCGCCTGCCGAGCAGCGCCAGCGCCCTGGTCCTTGACCTCTCGAACACGACCTACCTCGACAGCGGTGGGATCCACGCGCTGTTCGAGCTCGGACGCAGGCTTGCCGCCCGGCGCCAGTCGCTGCGGCTGGTCGTCCCGGCCGACGCGCCGATGCGGCGCGTGCTCGAGCTGTGCGCGGTCGATGCGGTCGCGCCGATGGACAGCGCCCTCGACGCTGCCATGCGCGCGCTCGACCCGCAGGCCCAGCCCTAAACCGCGCCGCCCGCTGGCTCAGGCGATTCGCGGGCCCGCGGACCACGAGGCCGAGAAGCGATCCATGGCCCTCGCGAGCCGGTCGTCGATCTCGCCGCCGTCGAGGATGACCTCGGCGACGCGGTTGGCGAAGGCCTGCAGCAGCAGCATCTCGCTGCGGCCGATTGGTCGGCTCGGCCGTGGCCGCAAGGCGATGACGCCGAGCAACCGACCGCCCCCCACCATTGGCGCGGCGATCAGGGCGCCGGCGCTGCGGCCGCCTGAGCCGGTGTCGTGAAGCAGCTGGGCGCGGCGCTCGAGGGCCGCGCGACCGAGCGGGCCTTCCCCGAGGGCGACCACATCCGCGAGCTCCGCAGCGTGGCCGGTACCGGCGGCGGCTGCGACGCGCCGCAGCGAGAGCCCGTCCTCCTCCGCCAGGTAGACGCCTCCGCCGTCGACGTCATAAAGCGCGACGAGCCCATCGAGCATCGCGCCGAGTCCGGTCTCCGGGTCGGTAACCGGTGACGACGGCGCGGGGGAGGGGCCCGGGCGCTCGGGCGCCGGCTGCGTGTAGGCCTCCGGGCTGATCTCGTTGCTCTTCAGCGCCAGCGCGACGGCCTGTGAGCGGGTAGACGCGCCGAGCTTGGTCATCGCGTTTCGGACGTGGGTGCGAACGGTTTCGGGGGAGAGGACGAGCTGGCCGGCGATCTGTGCACCGCTGAGACCTTCAGCGAGCAGGCCCAGAATCTCGCGTTCGCGCTTGGTCAGCGGAACGCGGCCGCCGCCGCTGTCAGCGTTAGCCGCAACTCCGATGTCTTCCTGAGGTTGCATAATCGTCGTAAACTCCGAAGTACCTGAGAAGGTCTGCACGTTCAGAAAGGCCCCCCAAAAGCCAATTCGGGCCAGGTGGCGAATCTATCACTACCCGCTTTGAGGTAATGCAGGTTCCGTTTCCTGGTATTTCGCCCGGTTCCCGTTTGACGGGCTACCGACCGCCCCTAACACTGGGTAGCCCAGATGCCGAAGTGGGTCTCAACCGATCGTCCGCTTGAAGGTGAACGATCGGACGGGGGGAAGACGCACGCTACAAATAGGAAAGGTGATCACTATCTCCAGCAACCATGCACGCAAGCTCTTCGCGATCGTCCTGACGGTCGCGGCATTCGCCGCGATCCCGGCGGTCGCCAGCGCACAAACCATCGATCCGACCACGGATCAGTACAACAACACGCTCCAGCAGGTTTCCCAGGGTGGAAGCACCTGCGAGAACGCCGTCCCTGGCTCGGCCGCTGCGGCCGAGTGCACGCCGCCGCCCTCGAGCTGCGAGGAACGCGCCGCAAACGGATCCGGTGAGGACTGCGAGCCGGACGTCGGCGGACTGCCGTTCACCGGTCTCGACGTCGCCGCCCTGGCCGCGGTCGCTGGATTCCTGCTGCTCGCCGGAATCGGCCTCCGTCGCGCCCGGTTCGGGGAGCGCACCCAGGCCTAATGGCAACGGCGGAGATCGAGACGATCTCACCGAGGCTCGCCTCGGTGAACCGTCCTTCCCGTCGGGGGCTGCGCGCGCTGGAGGCGCAGCGTCTGATCGATCTCTGTGCCCTGCGACTGGCGCCTTCGCTGGTCGCAGGGCTGATTGCCTTCTCGCACACCCGTCGCGTCGGTGACGGGCTAATCGTTTTCGCATGCGTCCTGGTCGCCGCGTTGGCGGCCGGGCGCTCCGGTCTGCCGCTCAACCTGATGCCGGCAAGCCGGATCATCCTTGGCCTCGCGGTCCCGGTCGTCGGCATCGTCGCTGCATGGCTGATCTCCTTGGCTGCCGGCCAGAGCTATTCGATCACCGAATACGGCGCGGCGCTGTTCGGGGCGTGGCTCGTCACCGCCATCGCAACTGCGATCAAGAACCGGCTCGAAAAGCCGCTCAAGGCGCGGGTTGCGGTGATCGGGCCGCGGGAATTCGCTGCGGATTTCGCCGCCGAACTTGCAGCCGCGAACGTCGGCACCTATGACGTCGTTGGGTGGATCGACTCCCGCGGACCGGGGGAGTACCGCGAGATGCGCTGGTTGGGCAGCCTCGATCGGCTCCGCACCGCGGTTCTCGCCGAGCGAGTAGAGCTCATCGTCCTAGGCCCGCAGCCGGCGGAACCCGGCGAGGGTCCGCCGCAGGACATCTTTGCCCAGGTCGCCGACGAGTGTGTGGACCTGCCGGTCCGCCTGATCGCGGCCAATCAGCTGTACGAGGAGGTTCTCGGCCACGTCCCCGTCGGCATGATCGACGCAGCCTGGTACCGCTACATCATGCACCCGCGCTTCCGCGCGTCGGGACCGCATTCCAAGCGCGCCTTCGACCTGATCTTCGGCAGCGTGATGGCCTTCTTCTTCCTCCCGGTCGTCGCGCTCGCCGCGCTCGCGATCAAGCTCGACGACCGCGGACCCGTCTTCTATCGCCAGAGGCGCCTCGGCGAGCTCGGCGACAGCTTCGACATCCTCAAGCTGCGGACGATGCGCCTCGACGCTGAGGCTGACGGCCCGCAGTGGTCGACGGAGGGCGACTCCCGAGTCACGCGGGTGGGGCGCCTGCTGCGCCGCTCGCACATCGACGAGGTCCCGCAGCTTTGGAACGTTCTGCGCGGCGACATGACCCTCGTGGGGCCGCGCCCTGAGCGCCCCGAGATGGTCGCGGAACTCGAGCGCCGCTTCCCGCACTACACCCGCCGACAGCTGGTCAAGCCGGGAATCGCCGGCTGGGCGGCGCTGCGATGCGGCTATGCGGGATCGGACATCGGCACCGCCTGGAAGCTCTGCCACGACCTCTTCTACATCAAGCGCCGCTCGATGCTCGCGGACACGCTCATCCTCGCGGAGACCGGAGTCGAGGTCTTCCGTGACGCCCACCGGGCCCTGAGGGCGCCGGGCGAGCGCTTCCTCGTCGGTGAGCAGAGCAGTGCCTAGGTCGCACGGCTCCGGCCTCGAGAGCGCCGGCCAGATTGCCGAGAGCCCTGCGGTGCTGCTCGTCGTCGACGACGACTGCGTGTGCGTGGAGGCCAGCCTCGGCGCCAGCCGGTTGCTTGGCGCGCGGCGCGACGACGTCGTCGGCCGGAGCCTCGGGGAGCTGTTCGAGCCGGCTTCGCGCGAGCGCCTGAGCGCTCGCTGGCCGGCAACGCGCGGCGCAGGAGGCAAGCTCGGCAGCTTCGCGCTCGCTCCGCCTGCGGGGGTGGAGGTTGACGCGACCCTCACCCACGATCTTCTCCCCGGTCGCCACCTGATCGCGCTCCAAGCAACGACGGAGCCGGTCGCAAACGGCGCCAGGCGCTTCGCGGCGCCTCCGGCCGGTCGCTGCCCTTCCGCGCGTGAGCGTGAGGTTCTCGACCTTCTTGCCGACGGGGCAACCGACGAACAGATCGCAAACCGGCTCAAGCTCTCACCGGCCACAGTGCAAACGCACGTCCGCAACGCGAAGTCGAAACTCGGAGCCCGCACGCGCGCTCAGGCGGTTGCCCTCGCGTTGCACCGCGGCCTCATCGGCACCGGCCCCTAGCGGATCGACGGCGGCCGCGGCTAGCTGGAATAAGCCGCCTCAACAGCGGCGGGGCTCCGCTTCGGCCTACGGCCTCCGCGATCGCTACCGACGGCCTCCGCGATCGCTACTCGGGCAGCGGCACGAGCTGGCTATCCGGGATTCCAAGCCTGCCGGCGAGCGCCCGGACCTTCAGGTCGAGCGGATTCAACTCGAGCGCGACACGAATCTCGTTGCGCGCGAGGCCCGGGTTTGCCTCCGACTCGAGGTCGGCGATCAGGTAGTGGACGGCGTACTCCTCAGGTCGCAGCTCGGCGGCTTCGCGAAGCGTCGTGAGAGCGCCGGGCTCGTCGCCGATCTCCGTCTGGATCTGAGCCTTGAGCAGCAGCGGGAAGTCGTCAAGCCGATTGAGGTCGTGGGCGCGGTCCAGCGCGGTGAGCGCTGCCGCCGGGTCGTCGCGCCAGCCGTCCTCGACGACGCCGTGGACGTAGCGGTCGGCGAAGTAGGGAGCAACCGTGCTCAGCGTGAGGACCACGAGGCCCGCCAGGACCCATCTTCGCCAGCCTCGGGTCGAGCGGCGCGTGGCTGTGCGCACCGCAGGGGCCGCGGCGGACCCCAATAAAGCGAGCGCCGGTGCCGTGATCGCGGGGTACGGCCAAAACCAGTCGAACGAGCTGTGAACGATCCAGTAGCTGCCGGTGGCAAGCGCCGCTGCGCTGAGTAGGCGGGCGGCTGGGCCAAGCTGACGCGCCCTGACGGCCCCGGCAAACGCACCGATGACAGCGGCTGCGAACAGGCCGAAGCCCACGAGGCCCAGCTCAGAGGCGACCTCGAACTCGATGCTGTGGGCGTCGCGGAGGTTCAGATACGGCGTGTTGCGCTTCTCGAGGTAGGCGTAGCGAAAGCCGCCACCGCCGTCGCCGAAGATCGGATCGTCGCCAACCTCGCTGAGGGCGACGCGCCAGGCGTCGTAGCGGTTCGAGCCGACGTTGACGCCGAAGCGCGTACCGCTGTCGGAGAGGTCCGGTGTGCCCGAATTCTGGAACTCGTCGATCCGATCGCCGGCCCAGCTGAACGGATTGCCGATGGCGACGAGGAAGGCGAGCGCCAAGCCAACGCCCAGTCCTGCCATCCCCCGAGCGACCAGGCGGTTGCTCGCGGCGCTGCGACTCCCGAGGCCGGGGATCCGGTCCTCGTTTCGCACCGCGAGAACGCCGAGCACGGCAGCCGCGGCTGTGGTCAGGATCACCACGAGCCCGGCCGTGTGCATCTCGCCGGCGACGTCGCGAATGCCCTCGGCTGAGGCGGTGAACAGCGACGACATCGCCGGGATCGTTGGGATCGCGGCGAGGGTCGCCAGGCCGAGCCAGCTCAGCGCCCTGACGCGACGCGGGGAGACGAGCGCGAAGACGATCACCGAGACGATCAGCGCCGGCAACGACGCGCGGCTCTGGGCGAGGATCACGAGGTCGATGCACAGCGTTGTCGTGGCAAGGCCCGCCACTCGCAGCCAGGTGTCCGTGCGCGGATCGATCGCGAGGCTGATCGCGGGGAAGATGCAGATCGCGAAGAACCCGGCCGTCGCGTTGCGATACCCGAGCGGGTACTCGAGCGTCCCGTCGACCTCGAGGATTCCGCGCGCGTCGGCGTTGAAAAGAAGCAGGAAGGCCGTGATCAGGCCGACGACGGCGCCCGCGAACGCGAGCGGCACCAGCGACAGGAGCATGCGGCGGCCGAGCAGGTTGCACAGCAGCACGCCAAACCCGAACGCGATCGCGTATCCGAGGATCCGTTGGCCGTTGGCGATCGCGATATCCGGCGCCGGCGACCACGTAGCCGACAGCAGCGCCCAGATGCCGAGCGCCACCAGCGCCGAGAGCGAGATCACGACCGGCGTGGAGAGCCGCAGACGCAGACGCCACGGTGCGAACGAGATCAGCAGTCCGGCCCCGACACAGAACACGATCAGGCCGGGGAGGAGCACGGTTCCGAAGTACGCGCCCTTCTGCCACCCCCACCAGGCCCAGATCCCGGAGAGCATCAGCAGGGCAAGCCAAGCTGCGGGCTCGAGTCCCCAGCTCATCCCCGTGGCAGCGCCACGATCCTCCGGCGCACTTGGACGCAGGCGCCTCAACAAATCCCCGAGCATCCGGGAACCGTAGTTGACGCTTGGGCGTCGAAACGCTGGACTACGCGTTGCATAAAGCGGAATTCCGGCATCGGCGACGAACCAGGCCGCACCAGACGCCCGGAACTAGACCCGAGGAATAGATATGTCAGGAGAAGACGAGAGCGGCGGCCGCGAGGAATTTCGGCGCACTGCCGAGCAGGCGCGGACGAGCCTGTTTCAGCAACTTGATGTCGAAGCGCATCGCCTCGACGAGGAGCTTTCGGATCTCTCGAAGAAAATGCTCGAGAGCGCGCGCCGCGTTGCCGAGGACCGCGTCGAGCGCGAGGTCCAGCGTCTCGAGCGCGCCTCCTCAGGCCTGTCTGCCGAACTTCACCGCCGCCTCGACGAGGGCGCGCAGCAGTTTCGCGCGGTTCTGACCGAGCAGCTTGCCGCCAGCGGCGCCGAGCTGCGGGCCCAGAACGAGCGATCGCTCGATCAGATGCGTGGCTCCATCGGCGCGGAGGTCGAGCGCCACTTCCGCGGCCGCGGCGAATCCGTCGAGCGCGAGTTCTCAGACCGTCTCAATGCACGCCTTGGCGAGGCCGACTCGATCCTGCGCGACCGCCTGCAGTCGGCGGTCATCGACGCCCAGGATCGGGTGGAGCAGCGCCTGGCAGAGCGGCTCAGCGACGCTTCCACAACTCTCAACGATCAGATCGAGACCGCGCGTGCCGAGCTTCGTGGACGGATCCTGGAAGCGGTCGAACGCGCAACGGCAGAGCTCTCAGCCGCGTCGGCGGAGGTCCGGCGCGATGTCGAGGGCCGCCTCGAGACGGGCATTGATCAGCTCGAGTCGCAGCTGCACGACCGCCTCGGGACCGCAACGACCGCAACCCGGGTCGCGCTCTCGAATGAGATCGCAAGCCGCCTCAGCGAGCTCGAAGCGACCGCGAAAGCCCAGCTCGAGATCGAGCGCGCCGAGAGCGCGCGCCGTCGCGACGAGGTAGCCGCCTCGCTGCGCGATGAGCTGCGCGATGCGATCGCCGGTCAGATTCGCGACGTCCGCGAGCAGGTCGGAACCGCGGTTGACGCGCGCCTTGAAGCCGGCCTCGAAAAGACCAGCAGCGAGGCCGTCGCCCAAGTAAGCCGAGCCACCGAGGAGCTGCGCAGCGAGGTGCGCCAGTCGGTCAGCTCGGAGATCGAGACCTTCCGTAAGGAGATCGGGGAGCGGATCGAGACCTCGCTGGAGGAGCGCGGGTCAAAGCTCGGCACCGAGCTGCGCGAAGGCGCCGCAAAGGCAACGCTCACGCTCTCGGACCGGGTCACCACCTCGATCGAGGAGTTGGGGCGCAGCCTCGACGAGAAGCTTGCCGAGAAGTCGGCCGAGCTCGAGCGGGCCGTCGGCGATCGGCTCGATTCCGACCTCAAGCGCCACCGCGAGAACCTCAACGAACAGCTAGCCGAGGCCCGGTCGAAGCTGGATGTCGCGACGAGCAGCGCGGAGGAGAAGGTCACGGGCGCCGTTGCCGCAGGGGAGACCCAGCTCAGCGCGGCGGCAGAGCGAATCGCCGAAGGAATCGACGAGCGGCTGAGCACGTCGCTCACGTCGCAGGCCGAGCTCGCCGCCGAGGCGGCTCGATCAAGCGCCGCGCAACGCTTCGAGCAGCTTGCGGCTCAGCGCCTGGCCGAGCTTCAGACGCGCACCGAGTCCGCGCGCGAGGAGATCGATCAGCACGTCGAGGCGACGCTGACCAAGAAGGCACGCCACCACGAGCTCGAGCTCGCACGGGAGGAACGCGAGGAGGGCATCAAGGCGGCCGAGGCTCGGCTCGAGCTGCGGTCCCGCCAGCTGCTCGAGGAGGCTCGCGGCGAGGTTGAGCAGCTGCGCTCCGGCGAAGTTGCCGCGCTGCGCTCAGAGATTGCGGCGATGCGCGCCGAGGCCGGTGAGCGCGCGGCCGAGGTGCAGCAACGTCTCGACGAGGTGTTTGCCGGTGCGCAGAGCTCGATGGCCGAACTTGCCGAGACCACCAGGGCCGCGATCACCGGCAGCGCGGAATCCGCTGGGAGCGGAGTCGAGGAGCGCGCCCGCGCGGTTGAGGCCGAGATCGGCCTTGCGGTGTCGAACGCGCGCGAGCAGCTCGCCGCGATCGCAACCGAGACCAAGCTCGAGGCCGAGCGCGCAGTGCGTTCGCAGGAGCGCGAGCTCGCAACGCGGATGCGCACCGACCTCGGGGCGATGATGATCGAGGCCCGCGCCGAGCTGGTGGCTCTGCGCGACGAGCTCAACCAGAGCGGCGGCGACGTGAGAATTGCCGCCAGCGCAGCTGAGGAGCGCGTGGCACAGATCGCGGAGCTCGCCGAGACGACTCTTTCGACGAAGGCTCAGAGCGCGGCCGCGCAGGCCATTCGCGACCTGACCGCGACCGCCCGGGATCTCTCGTTGCGGATCGAGGCGCAGGCTGGGTCGGTCGACGTCGCCGAGCGGCTCGACGAGGTTCTCGCGGGTCTGCGCGTCGCTGATCAGCGACTGCGCGAGTCCGACGAGCGCACACGCACGGCACTGCGCCATCTGCGCGCGGTTCCGGACCTCTAGGCCGCGACGACGCTGCAGTAGTCCGTTCAGCCGTCAGATTCACCCGATCGGGTGAGTCGGAATCTGGGATAACTCCTGGTCCGTTTCCTGAACCTTTGACCAGTTTCGCGGGGGAGCAAGATGCCCGACGACACCGCGTACAGCGCATGGAGCGGCACCGGTGCCTCCGGACTTGGTGCTGTCGGTGCTGACACGAGGCTCGACCATGAGTTCGCCTCGCTCGCGCCCGAGCTCAGCCGCCGTATCGGCGCGATCCTGGACACGATCCAGCGCGAGGCCGACAAGATGCTCGACCAGGCCCGTCTCGAGGCGCAGCGCCGCGTCGACGACGGTCATCGCACCGCTGATGAGCTGATCTCCGAGCGGCGCCTTCGCCTCGCGCGCCTCTCCGATGCGCTGATCTCGCGCAGCGAGCAGGTCCTCGCTCAGCTCGACGAGGCGGAGCACGTCCGCCAGAGCTTCGCGCGTCTGCTCACGGCCCTCGGTGACGCCGCCGAGCGAATCGCCGACGAGGCTCGTGCGACGGCCGCACTGCCGCCAACGCCACCACCGGCGCCCCCGCCGCCGGCTCCGCTCCCTCCGGTGGGGCTCGAGACGCACGCGCCGCTCTTCGCTTCGACGACGCAGGCGGCTCCGCCACCACCTCCGGCGCCTCCGCCTCCGCCGGTTGAGCCGGTCCCGGTCCACGAGCCAGCCGCGCCGCCCCCGCCGCAGGCTCAGCAGCCGCCAAGTGCGGATGCGGCGTCGCAGGTCGACCGCACCTGGGTGGAAGCCCGCCAGGCCGCGATTCACATGGCGGCGGCAGGGAATACCCGCGGTCAGGTGGAGGCTCAGTTGCGCGACTTCCTCGGCGTGCCGGAGCCCGCGCAGCTGCTCGACCAGGTCTTTGGCGCCGGTAGTGCGGCTGATTCGCGGGTGCCCTGGGCAATCGCGCCGGCGACCCCGCTGCGTCCGCGTCGCTAGCCGGCGATCCGCCGGATCTGGTCGGGCCGCAGCATCGACTTCAGTGTCGGCCCGTCGATCGCGGCGAGCCCGCCCTTCTTGAACTCGACCCGGGCGCCGGTAGCGAGGGCAACTGCACGCGAGAAGTCCGGTTCATGGCCGACGAGCAGACAGCAACCGCGCCCGGCGCAGAGCTCGTCGGCGTTGAAGTCGCCGCCGCGCAGGGCATCGGTGGTCTCAACCGCGATTCCGAGCGCCTCGCAGGCGAGCTCGGCGGTCTGCGCAGCGCGGACCTTCGGGCTTGTCAGGCAGACGTCGATCTCGGCGCCGAGCTTTGCCAGGGCCGCCCCTGCGGCGCGCGCCTGGCGCTCTCCCTTCGGCGTCAGCGAGCGTGAGGCATCGTCGTCGGCGACGTCTTCGGCGTCTCCATGGCGCAGCAGCCAGATCATCACGCGGCGGATCCTCGCAGTTAGCGGTTTGACGGGTCGATGACGACCGGGCCGATTGCCATGATCGACGGGTGAGCCCGAAGCTCCTACAAAGCGTGTCATTTTCGTGTCCGAAGGGCGATCGTTGACGAACCCGGTCGTCCACCTGCACGTCCACAGCGAGTACTCGCTGCTCGATGGCGCGAACAAGATCGAGGCGATGGCTGCCCGAGCCGCCGAGCTCGGCATGCCGGCGCTCGGTCTCACCGACCACGGCGTCATGAATGGCGCGATCGAGCACTACAAGGCCTGTAAGAAGCACGGCGTCAAGCCGATCCTCGGCCTCGAGGCCTACCTCGTCGACGATCGGCGCG
The DNA here is from genome assembly GCA_963746215.1 of uncultured Solirubrobacterales bacterium. Lineage (GTDB taxonomy): Bacteria > Actinomycetota > Thermoleophilia > Solirubrobacterales > 70-9 > WHSW01. The sequence goes on along the minus strand of CAVVAT010000009.1, from coordinate 72,975 downwards.
CTGAGGGCCGCGTCGAGCGCAACCACCTGACCCTGCTCGCCTCAAGCGACGCCGGCTTCCGCAACCTGGTCAAGCTCACCTCCGCCGGCTATCTCGAGGGCTTCAAGCGCGGCAAGGCGAACGTCGACATGGAGCTGCTCGAGCGCTACTCCGACGGCGTCATCGCCCTCACGGGCTGCCTGCAATCACGGTTTTGCCGGCGGCTGGTGGAGGAGCGACCCGACGATGCCCGGGCTCACCTCGACGACCTCGTGAACGTCTTCGGAGCCGACGACGTCTACTTCGAGGTCCAGGAAAACGGAATCCCCGAGCAGGCGAAGGCCAACGAGGGCATCGCGCGCTACGCGCGTGAGATCGGCAGGCCGCTGGTCGCCACGGCCGACGTCCACTACCTGCGCCGCGAGGACTACCAAAACCATGCGGCGCTGCTCTGCGTGCAGACAAAGTCCACGCTCGCGGAGCCGAAGATGACCTTCGACACCAACGAGTTCTTCCTCAAGTCCAGCGAGGAGATGGAGGATTCGTTCGCGGCATGGCCGGGCTCCGTAGCAACCACGCTCGAGATCGCCGATCGCTGCGAGGTCGACATCGAGCTCGGCAAGCTCCTGCTGCCGCGCTTCCCGACGCCAGACGGCGAGGAGCCCAAGGCGATGCTCCACAGGCTCGCCCGCGAGGGGATGGCGCGCCGCTACGGCGATCCGCTGCCCGCCGAGGCGCAGGAGCGGCTCGAGTTCGAGCTCAGCGTGATCGGCGAGATGGGGTTCGACTCGTACTTCCTCATCGTCTGGGACTTCGTCAACTACGCCAAGCAGAACGGCGTCGCGGTCGGCCCCGGCCGCGGCTCGGCCGCCGGATCGATCGTCGCCTACGCCCTGAACATCACCGACCTCGACCCGCTCGCCAACGATCTCCTGTTCGAGCGGTTCCTCAACCCGGCGCGTAAGTCCATGCCGGACATCGACATCGACTTCTCGGTCCGCGGGCGCGAGCGCGTGATCCGCTACGTCCAGGAGAAGTACGGGCGCGAGTCGGTCGCGCAGATCATCACCTTCGGCAAGATGGCGCCGCGAGCGGCGACGCGCGACGCCGCCCGCGTCCTCGGCTACGACTACGGGACCGGCGACCGCACGGCAAAGCTGATTCCCGAACCGATCATGGGCCGCAGCCCGAGCTTCGCCGACTGCCTCAAGAAGGGCCAGGACCTGCGCAAGGCCGTCGACGCCGACAAGGACGTCGCGCGGATCGTCGAGGTCGCCCAAGGTCTTGAGGGGATCGTTCGCAACAACTCGATTCACGCCGCCGCGGTCGTGATCGCAGACCGCCCGCTCGACGAGGTCGTGCCGCTGCAGCTCGCCGAGGACCGCGGGGCGACCGCCGCGAATGGCGACGGCGGCAAACCCGAGCGCCAGTACAAGATCGTCACCCAGTACTCGATGGGTCCGATCGAGGAGATCGGCCTGCTGAAGATGGACTTCCTCGGGCTGCGCAACCTCGACGTGATCGAGGACGCGGTCGACATCATCCACCGCTCGCGCGGGGTCGAGGTCGAGATGGAGTCAATCCCGCTCGACGACGCGAAGACCTTCGAGATGCTCTCGCGCGGCGACTCCGTCGGCGTCTTCCAGCTCGAGTCGGAGGGCATGCGCGAGGCGCTCAAGCAGATCCGCCCGACCGAGTTCAACGACATCGTCGCGATCGGCGCCCTTTACCGGCCGGGCGCGATGCGCTTCATCCCCGACTACGCGCGCGGCAAGCGCAATCCCGCCTCCGTCACCTATCAGGACCCGCGCCTGCGCCCGATCACCGAGGAGACCTACGGATGCTGCGTCTATCAGGAGCAGCTGATGGAGATCGCCAAGCAGATCGGTGGTTTCAGCCCGGCCGAGGCTGACGACCTGCGCAAGGCGGTCGGCAAGAAGAAGCGCGACCTGATGGCGACGATGGAGAACATGTTCATCGAGGGCTGCGCGGCGTCGGGCACGGCCGCCGCGGTCGCCAAGGACCTGTGGGGGCTGATGACCGCCGCGGCCGACTACTCGTTCAACAAGTCGCACGCCGCCTGTTACGCGCTCATCTCCTACCGCACCGCCTACCTGAAGGCCAACTACCCGGCCGAGTACATGGCAGCGGTGATCTCCTCGGTGATGTCGACCAAGGACAAGGTCCCGTTCTTCGTCAACAAGTGCGCCGAGATGGAGATCGAGGTACTGCCGCCAGACGTCAACTCCTCCGACCACGGGTTCGTGGTCAGCGGCAAGTCGATCCGCTTCGGCCTCGACGCTGTCAAGAACGTCGGTCACGCGGCGGTCGAGACGATCATTGCCTCCCGAGCGGCCGACGGCCGGTTCGAGTCGATCTGGGACTTCTGCGAGCGAGTCGACTGCCGCGCCGTCAACAAGCGTGCGATCGAGTGCTTGATCAAATGCGGGGCGCTGGATTCAACCGGCGATGCCCGCCGCGGCATGCTTGAGGTCCTCGCCGACGCGCAGGCGTCCGGGCAGAAGGCGCAGGAGGACTCCCGCCGCGGGCAGGGCTCGATCTTTGACCTTGGCGATGACGCCGGACCCGAGCAGTCGACAGCGTCGCCGTTCGCGGCCCCGCGCCACCGGGCGGTGCCTTCGGAGGAGTTCGACCAGCGCGAGAAGCTAACGCTTGAGAAGGAGACGCTCGGCACCTTCGTCTCCGCACACCCGCTCACCGAGGTTCGTGAGGCGCTCAGCGCCCGCGTCGAGCGGCCGCTCTCGGCGGTCGGGGCCATGGCCGACGGCGCCTGGGTGACCGTCGGCGGGATCGTGGCCGAGGCGAAGAAGGTGCGCACCCGTCGCGGCGGGTTCGTGATGTTCGCCTCCCTCGATGACCTCGAGGGGCATCTCGACCTTTTCGTCCGCGATGCCGCATCCGAGCCGGCTGAGGCGCTTGCCGTCGACCAGGTGGTCATCGTCAGGGGCCGGATCGAGAAGGGGGAGGAGGGCAAGCTCAGCCTCAACGTTCACGAGGCCGAGCCCTTCAACCCGGGCGCCGACGAGCTCGCCAAGGCCCGCGCTGCAGCCGCCCAGGCCGACGGCCCCCTCGTGCTCAGCATCGACGCCGCCGCCTTCGCCGCCGGGCTCGTGGAGGACCTGAAGACGGTCTTCGAGAGCTTCCCGGGGGAGAGCGAGGTCATGCTGGTCATGACGACTCGCGCCGGCAAGCGCCAGCTGCGATTCGGCGACGGCTACAAGGTCGCCCCTGGCCCGGCGTTGCGCGCCGAGCTCGACCAGCTCCTCGGTCCAGCGGCCCTCGCGGCCTGAACGTCTAGACCGGCCTCCTTCCGCCGCTCTGGCCATAAACTTCCCGCGTGGCTTTAGTCCAGAGACCAACCGGAACCCGCGCAGGCGAATGCCGCCGCTGCCGGACCTTCTGCGACAAGCTGATCGAGCCACGCGGCTGCGTCGAAATCGGTTGCCGCTTCCTCTACAGCTACGAGGACCAGCTCAGCGGCGGTCGCTACATGGGCTGCATCCGCAAGGTCTTTCGCGCCGAGATCGACCTCGACATGTTCGACCTCGCTGAGGCGGCCGAGGGGTTCGGCGGGATCAAGATGACCGGCCAGCCGCTCCCGCAGTGCCAGTTCACGGTCGAGCCCTGTTACGACGGCGACGGCCGCGGCTACGACTGCGTCAACCCGCGCTTCTTCGACTGCACGGACGACGGCCCGGAGGGCATCCGCGCGTTCGACATTCGCAACGTCCTGAACGACTAGGCGCGGAAGCGGTAGCCGACGCCGCGCACCGTCTGGAAGCGCTGCGAGCCGAGCTTGCGGCGCAGGTAGCCGACGTAGACGTCGACGACGTTCGAGCCGGGGTCATAGTCGTAGCCCCAGACGCGGTCGAGCAGCTGCTCGCGGCTCAGGACCTGGTCTGGGTGTTGAAGGAAGGTCCGCAGCAGCTCGAACTCGCGGGCGCTGAGCTCGACGGTCTCGTCGCCCACCGTTGCCCACCGGGTGCGCAGGTCGAGCGCCAAGTCGCCGACGCGCAGCTGGGTCTGCTCGGCCGAGCCGCCCGCACGCAGGCGAACGCGGATCCGCGCGATCAGTTCCTCGAAGTGAAACGGCTTGGGCAGGTAGTCGTCGGCGCCCGCCTCAAGGCCGGCGACGCGGTCCTGGGGGTCCGCACGGGCTGTGAGGAGGATCACGGGGAGCCGCTGGCCGGCTTCGCGCAGCTCGCGAAGAACGTCGAGCCCGTTCTTGCCCGGGAGGCCAAGGTCCAGGATCAGAAGGTCGAAGTCCTCGTCGCGCGCGACGGCGCTCGCGGTGATGCCGTCACCGACGATCGTTGGCGCGAAGCCGCTCGCACGAAGGCCCTTTTCGAGAAAGGAAGCGAGTCGCTTTTCGTCCTCGGCGACGAGGATCCGGCTCACGGCTGCGAGGCGGGGAGGACGACGGTGAAGGTCGCGCCGAGGCCGGGACGCGAGTCGAGGTCGACGCGGCCATCGTGCGCCTCTGCGATAGCCCGCACAATCGACAGTCCGAGCCCGGCTCCGTCGGGATTCTCGCGATTGGAGCCGACGCGGCCGTAGCGCTCGAAGATTCGCTCGGCGTCCGTGGCGTCGATCCCGGGTCCCTCGTCGCGCACCCAGAGCCGCGCCTGGTCGCCGATCAGCGAGCTGCCGATCCAGACCGGGTCCCCGTCCTCGGTGTGATTGACCGCATTGGTGGCGAGGTTCATCACCGCCTGAGTCAGGCGCTGCTGGTCGGCGACGACGATGCCGATGCCTGTGCCGTCGAGGTGCCAGTCGCGGTCGCCGAGGCTGGCGGCCTTGCTGAAGAGGTCGTGCGTGAATAGGTCGAGGTCGATCGGGCCGAGTCGCAGGAAATCGGGTCGAGGCGCCTTCGCCAACAGCAGCAGGTCGTCGACGTAGCGATTCATCCGATCCAGCTCCTCCTGGATCACGGCGATCGCCTCTTCGCGCTCGGCCGGCGAATCGCCGAGCGTCTCGAGGTGGCCCCGGATCACGGTGATCGGAGTGCGCAACTCGTGGCTGACGTCGGTGAGGAAGTCCTTCTGGCCGGCGAACGCGGTCTCCAGGCGGTCGAGCATCCCGTTGAACGTTCGGCCCAGCTCAGCGATCTCGTCGCTGCCGCGAACCGGGATCCGGCCCGACAGGTCGGTCTCGGAAATCGTCTTCGCAGTCCGCGTCAGGGCTTCGAGTGGCGCGATCGCGCGTCCGGCGGCCAGCCAGATGAACAATGAGGCGAGGAGCATCACGACGATCGATACGCCGACGGCAATCTGGACCGCGTCGGAGACCTGGGTTCGTTCGGCGGCGGTGAGCGCAGAGGCGACGAGGACGCCACTCGAGGCACCAACCGTTACCGGGATCGCCACGTACCGGGTTTCCCCGAGGGCCGTGTCGCGCTCGCCGCTCTCGGGCGCGGTGATGGTCGCGAGCGAGTCGAACGCTGCGGCGAGTCCCGTCTGCTCGGAGTCGGCGACCTTTGCCTCGGCACGCTGGCCGTCGACGAACGTGATCAGCGCGCCGTCGCTCGGGGCGGTGGTCTGGCCGAGGTAGGAGTTGAAGAGCTGGGAGACGTCGTTGAACGGCTTCCCGTCGGCGCGGCCGATCTCCGAGAGGTCGCGCAGAGAGTCGATGTCGCGGGTGAGATCGCGCTCGACCTGATCGCCGATCCTCGAGACGAGAACCTCACGTAGGACGAACACCGAAGCCGCGGTTGAGAGCACGAGCAGCGCGAGAAACGAAACCAGGACCCTGGTCCGAACCCCCGCGAGCAGCGATTTGCGCTCTGTTTCCCCGGTCGCGCCCTGCGCCTCCGGGCTAGACCGAGACTCGATCAACACGCCCGGAATGTACCCGGATCAGCGACTAGCTTCGCCGTAGAGCCCGAGTCAGCGCAGAGCCGAGTCGAGCGCACCGAGCGTGTCGGCGTACTGATCGGTGGTGGGCGACTGGGGTTCGAAGTCGCCCTCCGGACGCACGGGGGAGGTCTGAGGGACGGTTGAGGGAGCTACCGGAGGCGCTCCGCCGACGCTCGTGCTCGACGATCCGGTTGGGGGTGAATCGCCTTCATCACCACCGCCGTCGCTGCCGTCAGGACCGCCATTTCCCTGGCCGGGCCTGCCGTTGTCGCCGTCGCCGTTGCTGCCGCCATCAGGGTCAGAGCCGGGTCCCTGGGCGATGGTGGGACTGTCGCCGCCGCTGATTGCGCTGAGCGGCGACTGGGATTCGGGCTTGAGCAGGGTCACGACGACGACCGCCGCGAGCGCGGTTACGACGATTGCCTGAACGGCAATCCAACGCAGGCGCCTTCGCGTCACCCGCTGCCCCCCCGAAACCTTCCGAACCGCATGCTCGAAGAGCTTGTCCGATCCTCATGAGAGGCTGATGAGAGCGGGATGAGAGCCTCGGACGATGAGAGCCTTTCTCACCGTTCCTTCACGCTCGTCTCACCGATCGGACATAGCCTCGTTCTTGTTCACTCTCTCTCCAAGGAAAAGGCCCTCTCCGTATGAAGACTTTGCTCAAGAAAAAGATCGCCTCGCTGATGCTCGTGGCGATGTGCGCCGCTCTGATCGCCCCGGCTGCGGCCGGTGCCCAGACCGTCGACCCGACGGAGACGCAGTACAACAACACCCTTCAGCAGGTCTCCCAGGGTGGGAGCGCCTGTGAGGACGCCGTCCCCGGCTCCGCCGCTGCGGCCGAGTGCGCGCCGCCGCCCTCCAGCAACAACGGTCTTGGCGGCAACGTCGGCCCGCTTCCGTTCACCGGCTTCGACGTGATCGCCATGGCGGCTGTCGCGCTCGCGGTGACCGGCCTCGGTCTCGGTCTCCAGCGCGCGGTCGGCCGCGACGCCAACGAGCCCGTCTAAACAGGCTTCGTCTTAGTTTGCGGTCTTCGCCGCTCGCCTCACCGGCGGGCGGCGATTCCGCGTTTTCGGAGCTTTCTTGCCAGCGTGACGTCGGCCTTGCCGGGCGCGCCGTCGCCGGCGCCGGTCTCGATCAGGGTCGGCAACTCGTCAAATCGCGGGTCGGACAGGAACACGGCCAGTCCCTTTTCGCCGATCTCGCCCTCGCCGAGCGGCGCGTGGCGATCGCGGTTGCCACCGAGCGGGATCTTCGAGTCGTTGAGGTGCAGGCAGCGCAGGCGGTCGAGCCCGACCTTGGCGTCGAACTCCTCGAGCACCGCATCAAGCGCGTCCTGCGTGCGGATGTCGAATCCAGAGGCGAGGAGGTGGCAGGAGTCGAGGCAGATGCCGACGCGGCTGTCGCCGTCGAGCAGATCGACCAGGTCGGCGAGCTCGTCGAAATTGCGCCCGAGCGGCCCGTTGGTGCCGGCCGTGTTCTCGAGCAGGATCGGACAGCTCTCCGAATCGGCGAGCGCTTTGGCGATGGCCTTGGCCGCTCGCTTCATGGACGCGTTGTGAGGCTCACCCTTGCGCGCACCGGCGTGAAGGACGACGCCGCTCGCCCCGATGCCGTCGCCGACGCGAAGCGCCTGCGTGAGCGAAGCGATCGACTTCTTGCGGATTTCAGGCTCCTTGCTCGCGCAATTGATCAGGTAGACGGCATGGATGACCACTTCTGACATCGGCGAGTCGGAGAACGATTCGCGGAACGCGGCGTAGTCGGCGTCCGTGTAGTTGGTCGGTCGCCACATGCGCGGGCTCTGGTTGAACACCTGGATTGCCTCGGAGCTGCTCTCGACGCCGCGCTCCACGGCATTCGCCAGTCCGCCCGCCGTGGAGACGTGAGCCCCGATAAGCATCGGTGCGCCTACTCCGCGAGTGGCTCGCGCCGGATCTTCTGGAAGAGCGTGACCAGGCGGTCCTGCTCGGCGCCGCTCAGGTTCGCCCGCTTGCCCTTGGACTTGACCGCGAGCTCGCGAACCTCGCGGCGCTCATCGGGCGAGAGCCGATTCCAGTACTTGCGGCCGGTGGTGCTGAGCCAACCGATCGCCGCGATGACGCGACGCCAAGGCACCTTGCGGGCACCGCTGATCGCCTGTAGGACCCATGTAGGCACCCATCAATCGTATCTTCCGCCTGGTGAATGAACTGAGCCCTCGCGTCCGATTCGCTCCGTCCCCGACCGGTGCCCTGCACATCGGGGGTGCCCGCACGGCGCTCTACAACTGGCTCTTCGCCCGCGGTCGAGAGGGCACTCTCGTGCTGCGGATCGAGGACACCGACCGCGAGCGCTCGACACCGGAGAACGTCGACCAGATTCTCGATGCGCTGCGCTGGCTCGAGCTCGACTGGGACGAGGGACCACTGAGCCAGGCCGAGCGGGCCGAGCGACACCGCGCGCGGATCGACGAGCTGGTCGAGGCGGGCCGCGCATACCCGGACACCGCCACCGCCGACGAGGTCCGTGCCTATCGCGAGGCAAACGACAACGCCGGCTACCGCGGCGAGGCGAGGCCGGGGGAGGGGGCGGCGATCCGCCTGCGCATTCCCGACGAGGGCGAAACGGTCGTCGAGGATCTGATCCGCGGTCCGGTGAGTTTTGCCAACAGGCTCACCGACGATCTGGTCATCGCGCGGGGAGACGGCACGCCGCTCTACAACTTCGCGGTCGCAGTTGACGACGCAGACATGGGGATCACCCACGTGATCCGCGGCGACGACCACCTCTCGAATACGCCCAAGCAGCTGCTCGTGCTCGAGGCGCTTGGGGCGACGCCACCCGCCTATGCGCACCTACCGCTGCTGCACGGCCCGGATGGCAAGAAGCTCTCGAAGCGCCACGGTGCGGCGTCCGTCCAGGAGCTTCGCGACGCCGGCTATCTGCCGGCGGCGATCCGCAACTACCTGGCGCTGCTGGGCTGGGGAGCCGACGACGATCAGACGATCCTCTCGACCCCGGAGCTCGTCGAGCAGTTCTCGATCGAGCGAGTTGGGCGCTCGTCGGCGATCTTCGACGAGCGCAAGCTGCGCTGGCTCAACGGCCGCTATATGCGTGAGCTGCCGCTCGATCAGTACGTCGAGGCCGCCGCCGGCCAGCTCGAGCGCGATGGCCACGGCGAGGCTGTCGCGGACCGCGAGCTGCTCGCCAGCGCCTGCCGGGTCGCCCAGGAGAAGGCCCAGACGCTTTCGGAGCTGTGGCCCCTGATCCGCTTCTTGTTCGAGCCGCCCGTCGAGGACGAGAAGGCATGGAACAAGGTCATGGACGCCGAGGCCGCCGGGAATCTCGCCGCGGCGGCAACAGTGCTTCGTGAGGTCGAGCCGTTCGACGAGGTCACTATCGAAGCCGCGCTGACCGAGGTGCTCGAGCTGCTCGAGACCAAGCCCGGCAAGCTGTTTCAGCCGCTGCGGGTCGCAATCACCGGGACGACGGTCTCTCCGGGGATCTTCGAATCACTGGCCGTCCTCGGTCGTATTCGGGTGCTGGAGCGCGTTGACGCGGCTCTGGCTCGTCTTTCAGACGCCTGACCGAGCGCCTGCAAGCGCGGTTTCGGACCACTCACGGTTAATCAACCGCGCTCCGCTGCCGATCTATGGAGTGACCCCGCATGTTGCGGGAGCGGGAGCGGGCGGATTATGGGTGAAGCAAACAAGAAAAAGACTGCGCAGAATGCGTCTGACGCACGAGGCAACGGCGTCGGCGGACGACGCCTGGCCGATGCCTTCGATGCGGTCACCGCGCTGCCGGCACTAGCCGAGGCGCGCAGCCGTCTGGTCGGCCTCTGCGAGAAGACCGCGACCTCGTCGAACGACCTCGCCGAGGCGGTCGAGGCGGACGCCGCGCTGGCGATCGCGATCATGCGCGCCGCCAACAACGGTGACGGGCCCTCGCAGCGCACCGGCGGGGTGCGCGAGGCGATCGAGTCGCTGAGCGTCGAGCGCGTCCAAACACTTGCGAACAACCTCGAGACCTACGACGTGCTCGAGGCCCCCGGTGTCATTGCGGACCGCTGGGAGCGCTTCCGGCGCCACGGCGTCGCGGTCCGCGTCGGTGCCGAGCGCATCGGCGAGCTGGCACGCCTGCCGCAGCGCGACGAGCTTGCGGTCTCAGCACTTCTCCACGACGTCGGCAAGCTCGTGATCGTCCAGCTCTACGGCGAGCCCCGCGGTGCGACCGAGGGCCGCGAGACGCCCGAGGACCGCGTCCGCAACGAACGCCGCGAGCTCGGGATCGATCACGCGCTGGTAGGCGCCGTGCTCGTGCGCCGCTGGGGACTGCCTTCAGTTATCGCGACCGCGATCGAGCGCCACCACTCGCCCGATGCAAGTGGTCACGCCGCCGCGATTCGCCTCGCCGACCTCATCGTGCATCTCGCCGCCGGCGAGCCGGTGTCAACCGACGCGATGCACGCAACCGCTTCCGAGCTCGACATCGACGAGACCGCGCTCAGCGGGCTCATGTTCGAGTTCCCGCACGTCGGCGAACGCCGCCGCCGCGCGACCGAGCCATGTCCGCTCTCGACGCGTGAGATCGACGCCCTACGCGGTCTCGCCGAGGGCAAGGTCTACAAGCAGATCGCCCAGGAGCTGACGCTCTCGGTCAGCACGGTCCGCACCCACCTTCACAACGTCTATCGCAAGATCGGCGCGGTCGACCGAGCACAGGCCGTCCTCATCGCCCGCGACCGCGGCTGGCTGTAGCTACTCGATAAGGCTGTTGCGTAACGCGATGGCCACTGCGTGTGCGCGGTCGCGAGCCGAGAGGCGGGCGAGCAGGCCCTTTGTGTGGCTCCGAATCGTCTCGGTGCTGAGCCCGAGCTTGGCGGCGGCGTCGTCGGTCGACATGCCGTCTGCGTAGAGCTGAAGGATCTCGCGCTGGCGCCGCGTGAGACCGCGGTTGCCGTTAACCCGGCTCGCGGCGGGATCCACGAAGGTCTCCGCGTCGGCGGCTGCGTCGACGGCGCGTGAGAGCTGTGCGGCCGGCGAGCTCTTTGCGACGTAGGCCGTTGCGCCGGCGCCGATCGCCTCGCTGGCGGCGTGCTTCTCGGGGCGGGTGGCGTGGGCAACGATCCCGAGTCCCGGTCGCGCCTTGCGAAGGGCGCGGATCGCGCCGATTCCCCGCAGCGGCTTGTCGGCGCTGTTGGCCATCGGGGCGAGCTCGACGATTGCGACGTCGAAGTCTCCGATCGTGGTGATCAGGTCGAGCGCGTCGCGCCCGTCCTCGGCCTCCTCGACCTCCCAGCGATCGCCGAGCAGGCCCCGAACCCCCAGTCGGACCGCGGCTTGCTCGTCTATTACCAGGCAGCGTCGTTCGTCGTTCAAATGTTCCTCTGCACCGGGGTGAGAACCCACGGTCTGATCTCCACCGAGTGCGGACTTCACCCGGCTGACGGCCCTCCAGTGCCGCCGGAGCCCATCGTAGCCCGGCTCGAGAAATCGAAACGGCACGGCGTCGGTAGGAGCGGGAATTTTCGCTCCGCGTCCGCTACAAACAGCCGATGATCTCCGTCACGTCGAAGTCGCGGTACGCGGTTGTCGCGATGGCCGAGCTCGCTCGATCCGGTGAGGGGCCGGTTCCGATCGCTCAAATCGCCGAGCGCCGGGGGATGCCGGTGCAGTTTCTCGAGCAGTTGTTCTCGACGCTGCGGCGCGACGGGCTGCTGACCAGCCAGCGCGGAGTCAAGGGCGGCTACCGGCTTGCCCGACCGCCCGATCAGATCAGCGTCATCGAGGTCGTCCAGGCGCTCGACGGCAGGGTCGGCGAGGAGGCTCGCGAGGCCGGTGGTATCTGGGCAGAGGGCGTCGAGGCTCTGCGGGACGTCTTCGCGAAGACAACGATTGCCGACATCGCCCGCCGCGAAGCCGAGATCTCGGGCGCCGGGATCTACTACATCTAGACAAGGCGCCTCAACAGCGGCGCGGCTCCGCTTCGGCCTCCGGCCTCCGCGATCGCGGAGGCCCTTCACGAAAACGGCCGGCGCACTGGCCGGCCGTTCCCGAATCTCGTTGAGTCAGCTCGCGCTGGCTACTCGTCCTGGCACTGCTGACCAGCGTCGAAGCCGGCGTCGATCAGGTCCTGCGGCGGCTCGCCGGTCGAGGCGGCCTCTTCGATGGCGCTCTGCAGCTCGTCGTCACTGACGGTCTCCTCGAGGGCATCGATGGCGCACTGAGCTTGTCCTTCGGTCAAACCCTGAGTCGTAGTCAGAACCTGGAGGAGCTGCTGGTTGAACTGGTCGCGCAGGTCACCTGCGTCGCCTGTGTCGATGTCGCCGGTGGTCGCCTCGCCGGTGGCGCCGGTCGGGACCGTGGTCGAACTCGTGGTGGGCTCCTCGTCGTCACCGCATGCGGCGAGGCCGAGTACCGCGGTGCACCCGGCGGCGAGCAGAAGCATGCGAAGGCGCGTGCTGGTGCGTGAATCGGACATAAACAGGTACTCCTTCACCCGGGGCGGGACTTCGCGTCCGGATAGGGGGATCGATTGGGCCGCGGAAGCGTAGATGAGCCATCCGACGCCTGTACCGTGAGAACTCATGAGCTCTGAGATCTCGAGTTCGCAACGGCCGCCCGCCGCTGAGGCATCAGCCCTGATCGGTGAGACCCCGACCGTCGAGCTGCGCCGCCTTGGCAAGGGCCTCGGCGCCACGGTGTTCGCAAAACTCGAGTACCTGAATCCGGGCGGATCGGTGAAGGACCGGATCGGGGCCTCGATGATCGATGCCGCCGAGCGCGACGGCCTCTTGGCGCCGGGCGGGCTGATCGTCGAGCCGACCAGCGGCAATACCGGGATCGCGCTGGCGATGATCTCCGCGGCGCGGGGCTACGAGCTCGTGCTCACTCTCCCCGAGGGGATGAGCCGCGAGCGCACGAAGCTGCTTCGCGCCTACGGAGCCGAGGTTCACGAGACGCCGTCGCTGGGCGGCATGGGGGAGGCCATTCGGCTGGCCGAGAAGATCGTCGCGGAGCGTGGGGCATTCATGCCCCAGCAGTTCGCCAACCCGGCCAACCCCGAGATCCACCGGCGCACCACCGCGGAGGAGATCTGGCGCGATCTCGACGGTGAGATCGACGCGTTCGTCACCGGCGTTGGCACCGGCGGCACGATTACGGGCGTCGGCCAAGTGCTCAAGGAGCGCAACCCCGAGGCGCTCGTGGTCGCGGTCGAGCCGGCCGCGTCGCCCGTCCTTTCCGGTGGCCTACCCGGGCCGCACAAGATTCAGGGCATCGGCGCCGGGTTTGTTCCGGATGTCCTCGACCGCTCCGTTATCGACGAGGTCTTCGCCGTCGACGACGAGGCCGCGCTCGAGGCGGCTCGCGCCGCCGGCCACCGCGAGGGGCTGCTCGTGGGGATCTCCGCCGGCGCCGCATTGCACGCCGCGCTCGAGCTCGCGGCGCGGCCGGAGATGGATGGCAAGCGAATCGTCACGATCGCCTGCGACGGCGGCGAGCGCTACATGTCGCTGCCATTCTTCGCGGAGTAGCCATGCTCGGCCTCGGGACACTCAGACAGGTCGCGCGCGAGATCGGCTCCGATGTCGCCTCGGCCCGAGATCGCGACCCGGCGGCGCGCGGGGTGGGGACCATCGAGATCCTCGCGAGCTGGGCGGGGGTCCAGGCGCTGCTTGCACATCGGGTCTCGCACGCCCTCTACGAGTCAGGCGTGCCGATGGCTCCGCGCGCAATCTCGTTCGCAAGTCGGTCGGTGACCGGGATCGAGATCCATCCCGCCGCAGAAATCGGAGCGGACTTCTTCATCGACCACGGGTCCGGCGTCGTGATCGGCGAGACCGCTGAGATCGGCGATCGGGTGACGCTCTACCAGGGCGTGACGCTCGGCGGCACCGGCTTCGCGCGCGGCAAGCGCCACCCGACCGTCGGCGACGACGTCACGATCGGATCGGGCGCGAAGCTGCTCGGCCCTGTGACCGTCGGCCACGGCGCGAAGGTCGGCGCGAACACCGTGGTGATCGAAGACGTGCCCGCGAACTCCACCGTGGTGGGCAACCCGGGTCACACCGTTCGCGTCGAGGGCAAGCGCCCCGAGGGGCCCGACGCGGACTGGATCCACCTGCCCGACCCGGTCGCCGACGCGATCAAGACCCTCGCCGACCGCATCGGCCTGCTCGAGCGGCGCCTCGGCGACCTCGACGGCAAGCCCGCGGAGGGCGAGCTGAAGCAGTTGCATCCGCGCCAGGGGCCCTCTTCCGCCGGAGGCTGACCGAGTCCGAGGCCGCGTCTATCCTCGATCGCAGGTGAGCGACGGGTATCAAGACGAGTTCTTCGGGGCGCCGACGGTGGTCGGTGCCGATGCTGCTGAGCGTCTGCTCGAGGGCCTGAATCCCCCTCAGCGGGAGGCGGTGACCCACGGCGAAGGACCGCTCCTCGTGCTCGCGGGCGCCGGCTCGGGCAAGACGCGGGTGCTGACGCATCGCATCGCCTGGCTCCTGGCGACCGGTCGAGCGCGGCCCAGCGAGATCCTCTCGATCACCTTCACCAACAAGGCCGCGAACGAGATGCGCAGCCGCGTTGCGGAGCTCGTCGGCGGCGTCTCGCGGGCGATGTGGGTGATGACCTTCCACTCGGCGTGCGCGCGTCTGCTGCGTGCCGAGGCGCCACGGCTCGGCTACAAGCGTGCGTTCACGATCTACGACGAGGCCGACTCGCTGCGGATGATCAAGCGCTGCATGCAGGAGCTCGAGGTCGACCCCAAGCGCTTCGCGCCACGAGCGATCAAGTCGTCGATCTCGGCTTCGAAGAACCAGCTCGTTGACGCCACCGACTACGCCGATGCCCAGGGCAGCACGTTCGAGGAGGCGGTGGCAGACGTCTACTCGCTGTACGAGCGGCGAATGGTCGAGGCGAGCGCGATGGACTTCGACGACCTCCTCGTCCGCACGGTCAACCTGCTCGAGCTCTTTGCCGACGTTCGCGAGAAGTACCAGCGGATCTTCCGCTGGATCCTCGTCGACGAGTACCAGGACACGAACCGCGCGCAGTACCGGATGCTCCAGCTTTTGGCCGGGGACCAGCGCAACCTGACGGTGGTCGGCGATGACTTCCAGTGCCTTGTCGAAGGCACCGAGGTGACCATGGCGGACGGAACGTTCAAGCGCATCGAACATTTGAAGCTCGGCGACCGAGTTCTCTCCGCGCACGGAAGCGGCGATTTCCGTGGCGCCGAGGTCACTGGCTTTCATCGCTCGAGGGAGCGGTGGGGAACGAGGATCACGACCACGGCGGGCCGAGTGATCGAGAGCACGGACGAACACATGCACTTCGCCGGCTACAAGTTTGGCTTCGCCCCGCCTCTGCACCTGACCTACTTGATGTGGAAGCGGGGGGTGGGCTTCAGGGTCGGAACGACTCAGATGTACAACGCCAATCAACAGAAGCCGTCGCTGGGCTTCCGAAGTCGGGCGTTCAGCGAGTACGCAGACGCTGTGTGGGTGGTCTCCACGCACGCCGAGGACGCAGATGCACGGCTTGCCGAGACGATTCTCTCCCTCCGGTACGGCCTGCCGACGCTGCCGTTCGTCGCCAGGGTCGGCCGCAGCAATAAGCAGTCGGTCGTGGCGGACCAGGACAAGATCGACGCGGTGTTCTCGGCGGTGGACAGCGAGGCCGCAGGTCGTCGGCTCTTGAGTGACGAAGGGCTGAGCTTCCAGCACCCTCATCATCAGCCTGGTTCGTTTCTCGGTCGCCGGCGGACCGTCACGATGACGATTTGCGGTGAGCATCGAGGCGAGACCCCGATGCACCGAATCGCGATGGTCGGACGCGATGAGGAGGGCAAGCGAGCTCTCGAGAGCATCGACCTGTCGATTCGCCCGGCGAAGTCGACGTCAAAGTCGTGGCGTTACGAGACCTGTCTCAAAGATTTCCCGGAGGCCGTGCAGACCGTCGGCAAGATCAGCGACGCCGTGCCGATCGCCGTCAGGATCATGGGTCGGTTCGGGGCTGACAAGCAGGGACAGGTCGGGACGAACTCGCTGCCGTGCGTGCCCGCCTCGTCAGTACGACCCGGCATGGCGATGTTCACCTCTGATGGCGGATACGACCTGGTGGAGACAGTCGAACCGGTTGAGCTGGACGGCTACGTCTACGACATCAACGTCGCGGGCACGCACAACTTCGTCGCGAACGGCCTGGTGACGCACAACTCGGTCTATTCCTTCCGCGGCGCCGACATTCGCAACATCCTCGACTACGAAAATGACTTCGCCGACGCTACGACCGTCCTGCTCGAGCAGAACTATCGCTCGACTCAGACGATCCTCGATGCCGCCAACGGGCTGATCGCCCACAACGAGAGCCAGAAGGAAAAGCACCTCTGGACCGACGGCGAGACGGGCGAGAAGATCGTCGTCGGCGAGTTCGACGACGAGCACGCCGAGGCGCGGTACGTCGCTTCGGAGATCAACCGGCTCGTCGAGGAGGGCTACTCGCGCGACGAGATCGCGGTCTTCTACCGAATGAACGCGCAGAGCCGCGTGCTCGAGGACACGCTCGTGCGCTTTGAGATCCCGTACCAGGTGATCGGCGGGACCAAGTTCTACGACCGGCTCGAAATCAAGGACGCGGTCGCCTACCTGCAGTTCCTCGCCAACCCCGCCGACGGGATCTCGTTCGGCCGGATCGTCAACTCGCCGCGGCGCGGCATCGGCCAGCAGACCCAGGCGCGGATGCTCTCGCACGCGAACACGATCGGGGCGGACATCTCCGAGATCCTTGCCAACCCCTCCGGGATCCCCGGGCTCGGCGCTGCCGCATACAAGGCCGTCGGCCGGTTCTCGGAGACGATGGCCCACCTTCGCCAGCGCGCCGAGAAGGCGGGCCCAGTCGCCGAGCTGCTCGAGGCCGTGCTCAACGAGACCGGCTACATGGAGGCGCTCGAGGCGGAGCGCACGGTTGAGGCCGAGGGCCGGGTCGAGAACCTGGAGGAGCTAGTCGGCGTCGCCGGTGAGTTCGACGCCAACCGCGCGATGGAGGGCGATCAGGAGATGTCCCCGCTGGAGGAATTCCTGGCGCAGATCTCGCTCGTGACCGTGCAGGACGACATCCGCGAGGCCGAGAGCCTCGCGACGCTGATGTCGCTGCACAACGCGAAGGGACTCGAGTACGAGATCGTCTTCGTGATCGGGTGCGAGGAGGGCGTCTTCCCGCATGCTCGATCGCTGGAGGAGGGCAACATTGAGGAGGAACGCCGGCTCGCCTACGTCGGCGTCACCCGCGCCCGCGAACGGCTCTGGATGACCCACGCACGGCGCCGCTCGTTGCACGGGAGTGCGATGTGGAACGTGCCCTCGCGCTTCCTCGGAGAGCTGCCGTCGAACCTCATCGAGCACCACGTCGCGACGACCCCCACGGGCTGGTCGGCCGGCAGCGGCGGCGGGGGCGCCCGCGAGCGCGCCACCGGGTTCGGCCGTCGGCCCGCCGGCTCCGAGGGCGGATTCAGCCCGCCTGAGCCCAAGCGGCCCGCCCCTCCGCCGCAGCCGTACTCGGTCGGCGACGATGTCGTCCACGCGAGCTTCGGCGAGGGCGTCGTCACGTCCGTCGAGGCGGGTTCCGTCGTCGTCGTTCGCTTCTCAGGCGACGGCGCCGAGCGCAAGCTGATGGCTGACTACGCGCCCCTGCAGAAGGTCGCGTAGGAGTTGGCCGCCAAGGTCATCGACGGCAAGGCGCTGGCGGCGAAGGTCCGCGAGCGCGTGGCTGCGGGAGTTGCCGAGTTCGCGGGTGCACACGACGGCCACGTCCCGGGTCTGGCGACGGTGCTGGTCGGCGATGACCCAGCCTCGCACGTGTACGTCGGCAACAAGCGCCGGCTGACCGAGGAGGTCGGTATGCGCTCGATCCACCACGAGCTGGACGCCGAGACCGAGACAGCCCAGCTCCTCGAGCTCGTGGGCGAGCTCAACCGCGACGACGACGTCGACGGGATCCTCGTGCAGCTACCGCTGCCGCCGCAGGTCGACCAGGACGCCATCGTCTCGGCGATCGATGCCGCTAAGGACGTCGATGGGCTTACGGCTGTCAGCGCGGGCCTGCTCGCACAGGGTCGACCCAAGCTCGTCCCGTGTACGCCTCAGGGCGTGATCGAGCTGATCGGGGAGGCCGGTACCGAGATCTCCGGCGCGGAGGCTGTCGTCCTGGGACGCTCGATCCTTGTCGGACGCCCGCTGGCGGCGCTGCTGACGAATGCGAATGCGACCGTGACCGTCTGTCACTCCCGCACCCGCGATCTCGCCGCCGTCTGCTCGCGCGCCGACATCTTGATCGCCGCCGTCGGTTCGCCGGGCCTCGTCGGACCGGAGATGGTCAAGCCGGGGGCCACCGTGATCGATGTCGGAACCAACCGCACCGATGACGGCCTCGTTGGCGACGTCGATTTCGAAGCGGTGGCCGAGGTGGCCGGGGCGATCACCCCGGTGCCGGGCGGAGTGGGGCCGATGACGATCGCGATGTTGCTCGCAAATACCTTGCGCGCGGCCTCCGAGCGTCCGCACTAGCGGTATAGGCTTCGCGCAGTCTCTTGAGTTCCCCTACCTCCAAGAAGGAGTGTCAATGGATGTCAGCCGCCTGACCCGAGGCGAACAGATCGCGGGCGTATCTGGGCTCGCGCTTCTTTTGATCATGTTCATCTTCAACTGGTTCACCTACGGCGAAGGCCCGATTTCCGTTGGCGGCAATGCCTGGGACACGATGGAGTTCATCCGCTTCGTGATCCTGCTGGCGGCTCTTGCCGGAATCGCCGAGGCGGTGCTCAGCGCCACCCAGTCGTCCTATCAGGCACCGGTTGCCGTGAGCGCGGTCGCTGCCGGATTGGGGATCTTGGCCGTTGTCCTGATTCTCTTCCGCATCATCAGCCCGCCGGACTTCGGCGCATCTGACTTCGGTGTCGACCTCGACGTCGGACGCAGCATCGGTGTGTTCCTCGGCCTGATCGCAGCCGGCGGTGTCGCCTACGGCGGCTGGCTCGCGATGCAGGAGGAGGGCACCTCGTTCGGCAATGCCGCCGATCGGGACACGGCTCCGCCGCCCCCACCCCCGCCGCCGCCTGCAGCGCCGCCGGCCGGAGGACCGCCCGCCGCCTAGAGCACGCGTGACCGAGCTCGAGAGCTCGGGAGGAGAGGTGTACGACGACGGCCGCCCAAATCGCTTGGGCGGCCGTCGCTGTTTGATCGGCTGAGCGCGCTCGCAGACGCCAGATCGGCATTGGTGGACCCCCGAGCCGGCGCGTACGGCGGCGGATCCTAAGATTGGGCGCATGATCGACCGCGAACAGGTTCTCCACGTGGCTCGGCTTGCGCGGCTCGAGCTCGCTGAGGACGAAATCGAGCGCATCTCCGGCGAGCTGTCGGGCATCCTCGAGCACGTCGATCGGATCTCCGCGCTCGATCTGGACGACGTCGAGCCGACGACGCACGTGGTCGCGCTCGAGAACGTCCTGCGCCCGGACGTACCGGACCCGAGCCTGTCGCGCGACCAGGCGCTCGCGAACGCGCCTGATCCTTCCGACGGCGCCTTCCGGGTCCCGTCGCCGCAGGCCGAGAGCTAGCCGTACGTGAGTAAGGAACTGCTCGAGCTCAGCGCCGCCGATGCGATCGGCCGAATCGACGCCGGCGATCTCGCGGCCGACGAGTACTTCGACGCCTACGCCGCCGCCGCGGCCGACGATGAGCTCAACGCCTATCTCTGGACCGCGGATGGCGGCGCGGCGAGCGCAACAGACGGCCCGCTGCGCGGCGCACCCGTCGCCGTGAAGGACCTGTTTGTCACCGAGGGCGTGCCGACGACTGCCGGCTCGCGGATCCTGGAGGGATACGTGCCGCCCTACACGGCAACCGCCGTGACGAGACTCTGGGAGGCCGGTGGGCGCCTTCTGGGCAAGACGAACATGGACGAGTTCGCCATGGGCTCGTCCAACGAGAACTCGGCCTATGGCCCGGTGCAAAACCCTTGGGATCGGGACCGTGTCCCCGGCGGCTCGTCGGGGGGCTCGGCCGCCGTGGTCGCCGGCCGCCTCGCGCCGTGGGCGATTGGCACCGATACGGGCGGTTCGATCCGCCAGCCGGCAGCCCTGTGCGGGATCGTTGGTCTGAAGCCCACCTACGGCGCAATCTCGCGCTACGGGATGGTCGCCTTCGCCTCGTCGCTGGATCAATGCGGGCCGCTCACACGGACCGTCGCCGACGCGGCGATGCTGCTCGCAGCGATGCAGGGCCGCGACCGCCACGATTCGACATCGGTTGGCATCGAGGATGGGGTGGACCTACCGACGCGAACCGACCTCAAAGGCCTCCGTTTCGGTGTTGCCCGCGACTTCTCCCACCACGCCGAGGGCGTCGAGGCAGGGGTCGCGGAGCAGTTCGAGCGTTCGCTGGCGACGATCGAGCGACTCGGGGGCGAGCTCGACGAGATCGAACTCCCGAACGCCGAGCATGGGATCTCCGCGTACTACGTGATCGCCCCGGCCGAGGCTTCGGCGAACCTTGCCCGCTACGACGGCGTGCGCTACGGCAAGCGTGAGCAGGCCCCGACGCTCGACGCAATGTACGAGCGCACCCGCTCGGCCGGGTTCGGAACCGAGGTGAAGCGGAGGATCATGCTGGGCACATACGCCCTGTCCTCGGGCTACTACGACGCCTACTACGGCCGTGCTCAGAAGGTGCGCACGAAGATCGCCGAGGACTTCTCCACGGCTTTCGCAAAGGTGGACTTCGTCGTCACTCCGACCTCGCCGTCGGTTGCCTTCGAGCTCGGCGCCAGGACATCCGATCCGCTCGCGATGTACCTCTCGGACTACTTCACCGTGCCGATGTCGCTCGCCGGCATTCCGGCTATCTCGATCCCCGCGGGGCTCGCCGAGCCCCCGGGCGGAGGAAAGGCGCTGCCGGTCGGGCTGCAGATCGCGGCGCCGGCCTTTGCGGAGTCGAAGCTGCTCGATGCATCGCACGCGCTCGAGCAGGCCATCGAGTTCGATGGGAGGCCGCAATGACCGAGGAAGAGGTCCGCGAGGCTGCGATCAAAGCGCTTGACGATCTTCCCGACTGGGTGCACGAGCGGCTCGGCGAGGTCGCGGTGATCGTCGAGGAATCGCACCCCGACGGGATCATGGGTATCTACGACCCGGTCGGTGGGTTGCGTCGGATCGTGATCTTCCGCAACGCGAACCCGAACGCCGCGGAGGTCCGAAAAACCGTCTGGCACGAGGTCGGCCACCACCTCGGAATGGGCGAGGACCATCTCCATCAGCTGGGGTTCGGATGAGCGACGCGGCGACAATCGAGTGGGAGCCGGTGATCGGCCTCGAGATCCACGTCCAGCTCTCGACGCGGACGAAGATGTTCTGCGGCTGCGAGCTGTCGTTCGGTGACGAGCCGAACATCCACACCTGCCCGATCTGCCTCGCGCATCCCGGATCGCTTCCGGTGACCAACGAGCAGGCCGTGCGCTTCGCGATCCAGATCGGCCTCGCGCTCGGCTGCGAGATCGCAGAGCGCTCGATCTTTCACCGCAAGAACTACTTCTATCCCGACAACCCGAAGGCGTACCAGATCAGCCAGTACGACTCACCGCTCTGCACCGGCGGGCGGCTTGGCGACGTGCGCATCCACCGCGCGCATCTAGAGGAGGACGCGGCGAAGCTGGTTCACGAGTCGGCCTCGGGTCGCATTCACGGCTCCGACAGCTCCGCGGTCGACTTCAACCGGGGCGGTACGCCCCTGGTCGAGATCGTCACCGAGCCCGACCTCCATGACGGAGCGACCGCCCGTGAGTGGCTCGGCCTGCTGCGAACGACGATCCGCCAGCTCGGCGTGTCCGACGTGAACATGGACGAGGGCAGCCTGCGTTGCGACGCGAACATCTCGCTGCGCCCGGCTGGCACCTCTGCCCTCGGCACCAAGACCGAGCTCAAGAACATGAACAGCTTCCGCTTCGTCGAGCGCGGCATCGCGGCCGAGATCGAGCGCCAGACGGCCATCCTCAACGGCGGCGGGACGGTCGAGCAGGAAACGCTGCACTTCGACCCGCGATCCGGCGAGTTGACCCCGCTTCGCTCGAAGGAGTACTCGCATGACTACCGCTACTTCCCCGAGCCCGACCTGGTGCCTATCGCGCCAACCGAGGAGATGCTCGAAGCCGCGCGGGCGGCGCTGCCCGAGCTACCGGCGGAGCGTCGCGAGCGCTATTCCGGGCTCGGCCTTGGCGATGCGCCTGCGACGCAGCTCGCGTTCGACTCCGAGCTTGGCGACTACTTCGAGGAGGTCTCCGCCGCGGCTGAAGGGATCGACCCCGTCGTGGTCGCGAACTGGGTCACGGGCGAGCTCACCGCGGCGCTCGCCGATACGGGTGAGGACGCCATGCGCCCGGCACCGGCGAACCTTGCCGTGACGATCGCGATGGTGGGCGACAAGCGCATCTCGAGCGGCGCCGCGCGCCAGTTGCTGCGCGTCCAGGTCGTCGACGACGCGAACCCGGAGGAGCTCGCCGAGCGCGAGGGCCTCGGCGGAATCGAGGAGTCTGGCGAGCTGGAGGCGGTCGTCGCGGCGGCGATCGAGGCCGACCCGGAAGCGGCCGAGCGGGTGCGCGACGGCAACATGAAGGCGGTCGGGCCGCTCGTCGGCTACGTCATGCGCGAGACGAAGGGTCGGGCGGACGGGGGAGAGGTCACCCGCCTGATACGCGCGCAGCTCGGGCTAGATTGAAGTCGTGGCCTGGAACGTAGTCATTGCCGGAGGGGGCTTCGGGGGAGCCGCAACAGCACGCGAGCTCGAGCGGCTGCTGCCCAAGCAGTCCACACGCCTGATCCTCGTCAACGACGTCAACTTCATGCTCTACACGCCGTTTCTGCCCGAGGCAGCGGCCGGAACGCTCGAGCCTCGCCACGTGGTCACGCCGTTGCGCGACATCCTCAAGCGCACCAACCTGCGCCTCGGTGCCATCGCCGGCCACGATCCGGCGGCGCGCACGGTCGAGCTCCACACCCACGACGGTGAGGTCGAGGAGCTGCGCTACGACCAGTTCATCGTTGCCGTCGGATCGGTCTCCCGCTCGCTGCCGATCCCCGGTCTCGATGAGCACGCGATCGGCTTCAAGAGCCTCGCCGACGCGATCTGGCTGCGGAACCATGTGGTCGAGACGCTCGAGCAGGCAAACGCGACCGACGACCCGGTGCGCCGTGAGGAGCTCCTCACCTACGTCTTCGTCGGAGGCGGCTACTCGGGCCTCGAGGCGCTGGCCGAGCTTCAGGACTTCGCTGTGGATGCGATGGAGAACTACCCTCGCGCGCGGCTACAGGGCATGCGCTGGATTTTGATCGAGGCTGCGGAGCGGGTCCTGCCAGAAGTTCCGCGCGACCTCGCCGACTACGCGGTGAAGCAGCTGCGCGGACGCGGGATCGATGTCCGGCTGGGGACACGGCTCGAGGAGGCGACCGCCAACTCGGTTCTGCTGTCAACCGGTGAGCGGGTGCCCGCGCGCACGCTCGTGTGGACGGCCGGGGTGAAGCCACACCCGAGCCTCGCGTCGATGGCGCTGCCGCTTAATGAGACCGGGCGGGTGCGTGTGGACAGCGAGATGCGTGTCGAGGGAATGCGCGGCGTCTGGGCGATCGGCGACTGCGCCGCAGTGCCGCACCCGGATGGCAGCGGCCGCCCGTGCCCACCGACCGCCGCGATGGCCGTCCGTCAGGGGCCGGCGGTCGCGCACAACGTGGCCTTCGAGCTCGGCGTTTCGACATCGACGCGGAGCTTCAGCTACCTCGGACGCGAGGCGTTCGTCAATCTCGGCCGCTACAAGGCCGTGGGCAAGATCGGGGGCCGTCTCAAGTTCCGTGGCTTCATCGCCTGGTGGATGGCGCGCAGCTACCACATGAGCCAGATTCCCGGCCTTGCTCGCAAGATCCGCGCGATCGTCGACTGGACAACCGGCCTGCCGTTCGCGCGTGACACCGCCGAGGTCGGCTCGATCGGACATCCGGGACCCCTGTCCGGCGAGGTCTATTCGCACGGCGGGACCCACCGGCCGGTAGCCGACCGCGACTGAGCCATGGCCGGAGGCGCATACCTCGCGATCGCCATCCTGTGCGGGATTGCGACGGGCATCGTCGGCCGCGCCAAGGGCAGCTCGTTCTTCATCTGGCTGCTGATCGGCACGGTTCTTCCGCTGCTCGGGCTGATCGCCGCGTTCGCCTATCGAGGCGAGAACGTCGAACCCGAGCGTCGTTGCCCGCGGTGCAGCGCGACCCTGAAGCTCCACGTCCAGGTATGTCCGCGCTGCGGCCTCGATCTCGAGCTGCCGCCCGTCGAGGAAACGCGCCCGGGTCCCGCCTATCGGTGAACCGACCTAGACCTGCGCGTCGCGGGCTTTGAGCAGGACGTCGAGGAGCTCGCCAACGGGCTGTTCTCGCACCAGCGGGTGGCGGAGAGGCGCTTCACGCCTGACCTCGTAGCGGTTGCGCCGCCCCTCACGTTCGCGTAGGACGTAGCCGTCCTCGACCAGCTCAGAGACGATCTTGTGGGCGCTGCGCTCGGTGATCCCCACCGCTTCGGCGATCTCGCGCAGGCGAACTCCAGGGTCGCGCGCCACGCATAGAAGCACGTGCGCGTGGTTGCTCAGCAGGTCCCACCCCCGACTCATCGCCGGGACCTTAGCCGTCCATAGGTGGAAAAACAATTCATGTAATTGATCTCTCAGGTCGATGGGGGTCCTAACCGGACCTATCCCGAGGAGCGCACGCAGATGACGGCCAGAAAGCCTTTCGTAGGACCCGCAAAGACCGCAATCGCGTCCTTGACCGCGCTGGTGGCGCTTGTATTCGCCGGCAGCGCCCAGGCACAGACGGCGGTTGGAATGGGAACGGCCGACAGCTTCGCGATCCTCGCTGGTGCCGGCGTGACCAATACCGGTCCGAGCGTGATCAACGGTGATCTCGGAACCTCTCCGACTCCCGCCGTTGTCGGCTTTGGCGGCGCTCCCGGCGGCACCGTCAACGGCGCCATCCACCAGGGAAACGCCACCGCGAACCAGGCGAAGATCGACCTGACCACGGCCTACAACAACGCCGCCGGCCAGGGTCCGCCAACCACACTTGCGACGCAGCTGGGCGGACAGAACCTGAGCCCGGGTGTCTACAACTCGCTTTCCGGAACCTTCAACATCACCGGGCCGCTCACGCTTGACGCCCAGGGTGATCCCAACGCCGTCTTCATCTTCCAGACCTCGACCACGCTCGTCACCGCGTCGGCCTCGTCGGTCCAGGTGATCAACGGTGGTCAGTCATGCAACGTCTTCTGGCAGATCGGGTCCTCGACAACGCTGGGCTCGAACTCAGTCTTCCTCGGCAACGTCTTCGCCGACCAGTCGATCAGCGCCGGTAGCGGCGCCACCGTCGATGGGCGCCTTCTGGCCCGGACCGCGAGCGTCACCTTGGACAACAACACCGTGACGCGCGCCACCTGTGCGGGCGCCCAGCCACCCCCGACTCCAACACCCACTCCTACACCGACACCCACGCCTACTCCGACCCCGACGCCTCCGGGCGGCGGTGGCGGTGGCGGTGGCGGCGGCGGCGGCGGAGGCGGCGGTGACGGTCCCGGCGGCGGCCCAGGCGGCGGCGGTCCCGGTGGCGGTCCCGGTGGACCCACAACGCAGATCACGACACCCCCGGGTACGCGCAGTCCCCGCTGCACGGACACCGGCTTCACCGCAGAGATCGATGTTCGCTCGAAGGCCCGGATGCGAAGCGTCAAGGTCTTCGTCGACGGCCTGCTCGTCAAGACAACCGCGCGTAAGCATTTCTCGGTCTGGATCCGAGGCGCCGGCCTTGACGCCGGTCGCAGCACGATCAAGGTCGTCGCGACCGATGTCAACGGCCGCCGCGATGCCTCGCGCACTCGCTTCAGCCATTGCGCTGCAGCGGTCCCGACACCGCAATTCACCGGACGCATCTCGGCCGGCGCATGACGCGCCGCTGGGTCTCTGCGTTGATCGTGGTCGGCGCCCTGGCGGCGCCGACGGCGGCGGAGGGGGCCGCGAAGGCGGATGCCGGCGGACATGAGCAACTCTCGAACGAGCGGACCTACACGACGTGGGCGCATCCGGCAGGCCATCGGGCGAAGATCCACAGCGCCCACACGGGCGGCTCGTCGCGCGTCGGGCTGACCCACTCGCAGACGGAAGATGGATTTCCGGAGGTGTACCTCGTCCTACGCAGCTGGCAGGACTCCAGCGGTGGCACCTGGCTGAAGATCCGGGTCCCGGCTCGTCCGAACGGACAGAAGGGCTGGGTGCGCGAATCCGCGCTCGGGCCGCTGTACCACGTGCGGACTCACCTGGTCATCGACCGCTCGGATCTCGAGGCGAGGCTCTACAAGCGCGGCAAGCAGATCTGGAGCGCGCCGATCGGCATCGGCGCCCCGTCGACCCCGACCCCGCCCGGCGACTTCTGGATTCGCGAGAAGTTTGCGATCGACACGGCCGGCACTCTCTATGGACCGTTCGCTTTCGGCACCAGCGACTACTCCGTGCTCAGCGACTGGCCCGGCGGCGGCGTGATCGGAATTCACGGCACCGATGAACCCGGCCTTATCCCAGGTCGGCCTTCACACGGATGCATCCGCGTACGCAACCCGGATATCAGCGAGCTCTGGGACCTGCTTCCGGTCGGAACCCCCGTAACCGTGCGCTGACAATCACATCCACGCCGAGGAGGCACCCAATGGCCGTAAGTCCCCCCACGATGCGTCAACGCAACGACCTGAACCGCGCGGAGAAGCGCGAGGAGACCCGGCAAGCGATCGCCGAGGGTCGCGTCACCGTCCGCCAGATGACGGCGAAAGAGCACAAGGAAGCGGATCGTCGATTTGAGGCCCGCGAGGCGGTCCGTGCAGCGCGTCCGTCCCGATCCGGGCGGTAGTTTCTGGGCCGTGGGGCTGCTCTCCAACGCACTCGACGCGCTGACCAAGACGGCAAGCCGTACGCCAACGCAGAAGGCGGGCGCCGGGCAGCCGGGGGCGGTCGCGGGCGAAGACCTTCCGGCGATTCCGGACCTCGCAACCCTCGTTACGCCTGCTGAGGTCAAACTGGTAACGGGCGGTGACGTCAAGGGCGAGCCGCGTCGAAACGGGCCGCAGGGCAGCGAGGTCATCGGCGGCCGCTCGTGATCTGGGAAGCCCAGCTCACGAACGGCGACGAGTTCCTGATCACGCTCAGCGTCAACTTCGACGAGGCGGGCGCCAAGCTGACCATGGACCGCATGAACGAGGCCGAGCACAAGCCGCTCGAAGGTGTGGGCGAGCGCGGCCTGGTCCGCGTCAAGTCCTACAAGAAGAGCGGCAAGAGCGAGGTCGGCGTCTCCGCGCGTCAGGGTCTTTACACGCTTTCCCTCACGCACACGTCAATGTCGGGCCAGACCGATTACGTTCCGCTGACGGACCTGCTGCGTACCGCTCTCACGCGGATCTAGCTATTCGGCGACGCCCGCTGCCGCGAGCGCGTCGCTGCGCTCCATGATGCTCTCGAGCCGGACCACCGAGTTGCCACGGAAGGTCCAGACCTGGAAGTAGCTCATCCGTACCGGAGCGCCGCTGCGGGGGCCGGTCGCCTGCTGATTGACCCGAACCACGACGCTGTCACCGGCCTCGATGAACTCCTCGCCGGAGATCGTCGCTCCAGCGAAGTCCTTGAGGAAGTCGTTGCGCATATAGGCGCTGATGGCCTCGACGCCGTAATGCGCTCCAGCCTCGGGAAAGTCATGGCGCAAGACCAGGACGACGTGCTCGTCGTAGATCTCGGTGCCGCCGAAGTCGCCACGGCCCCAGCGCTCGTAGAGCCGCCGCAAGGTCTCGACGTGATCGGCGGACATGGCTACCGCAGCCAGGTCCGGACGATCGCGTTGGCGAAGCCGACGCCGTAACGGATCACGGCCGGCTTCTTCGAGTGGCCTGAGAGCCGACTGACGACCGTCACCGGTACCTCCTTGGCCGGGATCCCGCGCTTGATCGCCTCGATCATGAACTCCGAGGTATGGAACTGCTCCTGGCGCAGGACGAGCTGGGGGAGGACGTCGGCGCGCACCGCGCGGTAGCCGTTGGAGCAGTCCGTCACGTGCGTGCGGGTGATGAAGGAGACGAGTTTGTTGAAGAAGACGATCCCGGCCTCGCGTGCGGGATGGTTGCGCTCGGCCTCGCCGAGCACTCGCGAACCGTGGGCGACGGCGACCTCGCCGTCGAGTACCGGCTTGACCAGGCGCTCCATCTCCTCGGGGAGGTGCTGGCCGTCGGCGTCGAGGGTGACCACGACCTTGGCCCCGGAGTCGGAGAGCAGTCGGTAACCGGTGCGAAGCGCGGCCCCGCCTCCGCGGTTGATCACGTGGCGGGCGACGGTGGCGCCGTGGGACTTGGCGACGTCCTGGGTGCCGTCACGCGAGCCGTCGTCGACGACGAGCGTGGCGGTGGCCACGCCGCAGACCGCGGCCGGGATCCGGTCGAGCACCTCGCCGACGTTGTCGGCCTCGTTGTAGGCGGGGACGAGGACCCCGATGCGATCGCGGAAGCGCTCCGGGCTTCCAGCTGAACGGAACTGCTCCCAGGCGATGCCCTCGAGCACGGCGGAGAGCTCGCTCGTCATCCGCGAGTTCTGGCTCAGCGCCCGCAAAACGAGGAGGAAGAGGACGACGATTGCGAAGATCGCCACCCCCAGGATGCGCGTGCCGTTCTCGCGTTCGAAGGAGAAGGCGGAGAGCAGCGCGTCGGGGATCTCGGTGCCGGCGACGATCGCCAGCGCGAGCGCCACGACGAGCAGGATGAGCACGTCGAAATTGCGCAGCTCGCGGCGCCGTGTGATCGCGTAAGCAGCGATCAGCGCGGCGACGACTAGGCCGCCTGCACGAATTGCTGTCAGCTCAGGCGGAAAGAGCCCGGCAACGGTTTGCATGGGGGGCCATTCTGTACCCTCGCGCGGTCATGAGGATCCTGATCTTGGGCGGTGACGGCTACCTTGGATGGCCCACCGCGATGCGCTTCTCCGAGCGCGGGCACGATGTCGCGATCGTCGACAACTTCTCGCGCCGCCGCTGGCACACGGAGCTGTCCACCGACTCGCTCACCCCGATCGCGTCGCTGACCGACCGGATCGAGGCCTGGCGCGAGGTCTCCGGCAACGACATTCACCCGTATGTCGGCTCGATCGAGGACTTCACATTCCTCGACGCCGTCATCGCCGAGACGCTGCCCGAGGCGATCATCCATTACGGCGAGCAGCCGTCGGCGCCCTACTCGATGAAGTCGCGCGAAACCGCGGTTGAGACGCAGTACACGAACGTGATCGGCAACCTCAACCTGCTGTTCGCCATTCGCGACCGGGTGCCGGATTGCCATCTAGTGAAGCTCGGGACGATGGGCGAGTACGGCACGCCCAACATCGACATCGAAGAGGGCTACATCGAGATCGAGCACAACGGGCGCAAGGACACGTTGCCGTTTCCGAAGCTCCCGGGCTCGCTCTACCACCTCTCGAAGGTCCACGACTCACACAACATCCACTTCGCCTGCCGGATCTGGGGCCTGCGTGCGACCGACCTCAACCAGGGCGTCGTCTACGGGATCGAGACCGAGGAGTCGACCCGCGACGACCGTCTCGTCACTCGCTTCGACTACGACGAGTACTTCGGCACGGTCCTCAACCGCTTCTGCGTGCAGGCCGTGATCGGCCACCCGCTCACCGTTTATGGCGAGGGCGGCCAGACCCGCGGCTTCCTCAACATCCGCGACACGCTGCAGTGCGTCGAGCTCGCGGTCGCCAACCCGGCTGACCTGGGCGACTTTCGAGTCTTCAACCAGTTCACCGAGCAGTTCTCGGTGTCCGAGCTCGCCGAGCTGGTCGCGACCGCGGCCGCCGAGACCGGCCGCGAGGTCGAGATCCGCAAGTTCCCGAATCCGCGAGTCGAGCTCGAAAAGCACTACTACAACGCGACGAACACAAAGCTTCTCGACCTCGGCCTCGAGCCCCACCTTCTGGGCCAGGAACTCGTCACGTCGATGCTGGGCACGATCGAGCGCTACCAGGAGCGCGTGATCCAGCGCGCGATTCTTCCCCGCACGCAGTGGAAGCCCGGCGAGCTCGCCGGCGAAGTCGCCGAACCCGCGTAGCTTGACCGCGCCCGGAGCGGGTGGGAGGCTGCCCGGAGCGGTGAATGATTCGCCGCAGTCATGGGTCGCAGGCGACGGGGACCTGGAAGGTCAAGCGCAAGAGGTCACGTCGCTGACTTGACACTGTCCGTGCGCCCTGCCACCGTTCGGCGGGCGCGGGCAGGCATCACCGCGCTGAATCGCAAGGAGGCGAGATAGATGGTGTGGGCAGGGTCCATGGGTCGGACGACGCGCGCGGTACGGCTGGGAGCAGCGTGCGCGCTTGCGGTAGTGGCTCAGCTCGGCATTGCGAGCGGGGCGTCGGCGGCGACGTTCAACGCGACCCCCGCGACGCTTGGCTTCGTCCCGGACGGGTCCAGCCCGGCAGGGACCTTTGGATCGCCTCTCGACGTGCAGATCCCGGTAACGGGATTCGGGACCGGCAGCCCATCCAGGGCCGCGGTGACGATCACCGCGGAGCACGCGTCCGTCGGCGACCTCCGCCTCGAGCTGATCGCCCCCGGAGCCACCTCGGGCCAGGCCAACAGGTCGAGGATCATTTTCAGCCGTACCGGGGCCACCACGGGCGGGAATCCGGGAGACGAATCCACCCTCGATGGGACCTACGTTTTCGCGGACACCGCGCCTACCTCTCCGAGCTGGTGGAGTCGGGCGAGCTCCACGGCCGAGAATCAGCCGATGCTCTCCGGCTTCTATCGGGCGTCTACGCCAGGCCCAGACGGCGGAGCCACTGTGACAATCGCGACCGGCTTCTCCGCGGTCACAAACATGAACGGAAACTGGACCCTGCGGGTACTTGACGGGAGGGGTGGCGGGATCGGCCAGATTACGGCCGCGAGCATTGACCTGACCGGTTCCGTGGCGGCCACTCCTTCTTCCCTCGGAGCGATTCCAGATAACGGCACAAACAAGAACGTCACGTTCCCGATCAGCGGTCTCAACGGCGCGCCGACGAGCGTGGCAGTGTCGATGACCTTCAGCCCGACCCACACCTTTGCCGGCGATCTCGAGGCGATCCTGTTCGCGCCCAACAGCACACAGGCGACGATCTTCAGTCGTACCGGCCTCACGAGCGGTACGCCGAACGGCGACGACTCAGACCTCACTGGCCCGTATTTGTTCCACGACAACAACTCAAACAACTGGTGGGCCGCCGCGGCCTCCGCGGGCTCAAGCACGGCGATTTCCAGCGGCCCCCCCTATCGCACATCAGACACAACGGGTGCAAATACGTTGATCAATCCTGTGTTTGCCACGGTCGCAAACCCGAACGGGACCTGGACCCTCCGGTTCCGCGACCTTGCGGGCGGCGATACCGGCGGCGTCGGCGCGGCAGAGCTCTCAATAATCGAGGGGCCGGATAACACGCCACCCGCTGCTCCAAGTCTCAGCGGTACCGACCCCGCTTCCCCGTCGTCGTCGAACGCGCCGAGGCTCAAGGGTTCCGCGCCCGCCGGCACGATCGTGCGCATCCATAGCGACGCGTTCAGCTGCAATTCCGGCAATGTCGTGGCGGCGGGATCGCCCGAGCTGCTCGCTGGTGCAGGAATCCCGGTCAACGTTGCCGATAACGCGTCCGTCACGCTGGCGGCGAGCACGATGGACTCTTCGGGAAATACTTCGGGATGCTCCAATTTCGTGCAGTACACAGAGGATTCCATTCTCCCGGCGGTGCCCACGATCTCCAGCACGGATCCAGCCTCTCCGGCAAACCAGAACTTTCCGAAGTTCAAGGGGATCGCCGAGGTTGGGTCGACGGTGAAGCTGTACGACAGCGCGACCTGTTCGGAGCCATCTGCTGAGAGCGGGTCGGCAGCGACATTCAACGGTGCCGGAATCACCGTCGAGGTGCCCAACGACGCGGCCGTCACCTTGCGTGCCACTACTACAGACGCCGCCGGCAACCAGTCGGCGTGCTCGGCGCCGATCACCTACGTCGAGGATTCGACCTCAGGCACGCCGACGATCACTGGCACCGATCCGCCCTCGCCTGCGAGCAGCAACACGCCAAAGCTCAGGGGGACCGGTGCGGATGCCGACGCGCTCGTTCAGATCTATATCGGAGCGGTGTGCACCGGGCCGTCCGACTTCAACGGCAGTGCGACCGACTTCAACGGAGACGGAATCCCGGTGTCGATTGCGGACGACACGAGCCAGACGTTTGTCGCCGAGGCATTCGACGTGGCCGGCAACGGCTCCGCGTGTTCGGCGCCGTTCACCTACACCGAGGACTCGACAGCGCCACCGGCAGCCACGCTGAGCGGCACGAATCCAGGATCGGGCTCCAACGAGAACGCTCCGAAGGTCACCGGCAGCGCCGAGGCAGGCTCGAGCGTGACGCTGTTCGCTACGGCCGACTGCAGCGGCTCGCCGACGGCGACGGGGTCGGCAGGCGACCTCGCCGGTTCGGGCATCGCCGTCGCGGTGGCCGACAACAGCACGACCCAATTCTCAGCCGCAGTGACGGACTCCGCCGGCAATGCGGCTCCGTGTTCGGCCTCGATCACCTATGCGGAGGTGACCCCGCCGATCGTCAACCCCGGTCCCGGTCTCGATCCGCCCGATGATCAGGCCTGCGTGGCCGCGAAGGCGAAGCTGGCGAAGGCCAAGGAGAAGCTGAAGAAGGCCAAGGAGTCCGGCAAGAAGGCCCGGATCAAGAAGGCCAAGGACAAAGGTCAAGAAGGCGAAAAAGACGGTCGCCGAGGCCTGCGGATAGGCCTTGCGACTGGCCGCCGTACCCCCGCTTGCGAGCGGGGAAATCGCCATTGACGGCCTTGGCACCACCGCTATCATCGCTCGCTCATGCGCGCCGCTGCTGCACTCTTTGAAGCCCTCGCCGCTGAGGGCGTCGAGCACATCTTCGGGATCCCCGGTGGGGCCAACCTGCCGACCTACGACGCGCTCTACGACGCAGACATCACCCATATTCAGGCGCGTCATGAGGCCGGCGCTGGGCATGCGGCCGAGGGTTACGCGAAGGCCTCGGGCCGCGTTGGCGTTGCACTAGCAACCTCCGGTCCGGGCGCGACCAACATGGTCACGCCGATCGCCGACGCGATGATGGACTCGGTTCCGACCGTCTTCATCACCGGACAGGTGCGCACCGACATGATCGGCACCGACGGGTTCCAGGAAGCCGACGTCACCGGGATCACGCTGCCGATCGTCAAGCACTCGATGCTCGTCCAGGACCCGCGCCACATCCCGGACTACATCCATGCCGCCTTCCACATCGCCGAGACCGGCCGCCCGGGCCCGGTGCTCGTCGACATCCCGCAGGACCTCTCGCGGGTCGAGATCGAGTACACGCCGCCCGAGGGCATGCCCAACCTGCCCGGCTACAAGCCGCCGACCGAGGGCAACATCAAGCAGATCCGGATCGCCGCGAAGGCCCTTGCCAACGCGAAGCGCCCGGTGATCTACGGGGGCGGCGGGATCATCAACGCGAACGCGTCGGAGGAGTTCCGCGACTTCTGCACCTCCGATCGCCTCCCGGTGACGCTCACCGTGATGGGCCTGGGCGCCTTCCCGGCACCGCACGAGCAGTGGCTCGGGATGCTCGGGATGCACGGCACGCGCACCGCCAACTACGCGATGGACGAGGCCGACCTGATCGTCTGCGTCGGCGCCCGGTTCGATGACCGGATCACCGGCAAGCTCTCGGAGTTCGCGCCGCGGGCGAAGTTCGTCCACATCGACGTCGACCCGGCCGAGATCTCGAAGAACGTCCCGGTCCACATCCCGGTCGTCGGCGACGCAAAGGACGTGCTCATCAAGCTCAACCGCGAGTACCGGGCGCTCAAGCCCGACAGCTCACGCCTTGACGACTGGTGGAAGCAGATCCGCGAATGGCAGACCACCTGGCCGCTTCGCTACGAGGACTCGCGCGACTCGGAGATCAAGCCGCAGTTCATGGTCGAGTCGATGTACGAGGCGACCGAGGGCGACTCGATCATCACCTCAGACGTCGGCCAGCACCAGATGTGGGCGGCGCAGTACTACCACTTCGACAAGCCGCGCCGATGGCTGAATTCCGGCGGGCTCGGCACGATGGGATTCGGCCTTCCGGCTGCGATCGGCGCCAAGGTGGCCTGCCCTGATCAGTCCGTCGTCTGCCTCTCGGGCGATGGCAGCCTGGTGATGAACGTCCAGGAGTTCGCGACCGCCGCAGCGCACGACATCCCGGTCAAGGTCTTCCTGATGAACAACGGCCACTTCGGCATGGTCCGCCAGTGGCAGGAGCTGTTCTGGGACGAGCGATACCAGTCGGTCGAGATGGGCTCGAGCCCCGAGTGGCCGAAGCTCGCGGAGGCCTTCGGCTGGACCGGAATGCAGTGCACCGACAAGGCCGATCTGCGCGAAGCGATGACGACGGCGCTCGAGACCGAAGGCCCCGTGCTGCTCGACGTTCACGTCACCAAGGACGAGAATTGCTACCCGATGATCCCCGCCGGCGCCGCCGCACGGGACATGGTGGGCTGAGCTATGGGCGAGCCGGGCACCCAGGACATCGTCCGCCTCGAAGATCTCGAGGCCTCGCGCCAACTGACCGGGCGCAAGCACATCCTTTCGCTGCTGGTCGAGAACCGCCCGGGTGTCCTCGCGCGGATTGCGGGCCTGTTCAGCCGCCGCGGATTCAATATCGACACGCTCGCGGTGGGTCCGACCGAGGATCCCGACATGTCGCGGATCACGCTCACGCTGGACGGTGCGGTTCACCCGATCGACCAGGTCACCAAGCAGCTGCACAAGCTCGTGAACGTCATCAAGATCCGCGACATGGAGCCGGGCTCGACCACGACCCGCGAGATGGCGCTCTTTCGCGTCAACGCTTCCGTCGAGACCCGCTCGGAAATCATGCAGTTCGCTGAGATCTACGAGGCGAAAGTGGTCGACGTCTCCCGCCGCTCGCTGACGATCGAGGTCACCGGGTCGCAGGAGAAGATCGACTCATTCGAGGCGATGATCCGCCCGCACGGCCTGATCGAGATGGCCCGCACGGGCGAGGTCGCGATCACCAAGTCGCGCCCCGAGCACTAGCGGCGGCGGTAGCCTCAGTGGCGTGATCGTCGCCGACGGCCTGCTTGCAGAGCTCGACGCCGCACTCGCGGCGGCCGAGCCGCACCGACGCGTCGTCAGCGTCACTTCTCGGGTCGACATCGCGGATCCGAGTGCGACGGTGTTCGCGTCGCGGCTGGCGAGCGACCGCTGGTTTTGCTGGGAACAGCCGAATCGCGACGGGTTCGCGCTGGCGGCCCTCGGTTCCGCGCACGAGATCGTCGCGCGCGGGCCGAAGCGATTCGCAGATGTCAGTCGCGAGCTGGCTCGCGTCGGACGCGGGGCGATCTCTCACGGCGCTGATGACGCGCCGCCCGGAGCCGGACCTGTTTGGACGGGAGGCTTCGCATTCGCCCAGGATGGCGCCGCGGGCGGTCCATGGTCATCGCTGCCGCCGGCGCTGCTCGTCCTCCCCGAGCTGAGCCTCATGCGAGTGGCGGGGGAGACCTATCTGACTTTGACGACGCTCGCCGGCGGCAATGCCTCGGCCGCGCGCGAGCGACTCGAACGGCGCCTCGGCTCGCTGCGCACCGAACCACTACCGATGCTCGACCCGAGCCCAACCGAGACGCGCACGATCTCGAGCGTCCTGCCACCGCGCCATTTCGAGGACGCGGTCGCGGCGGCCGTCGAGCGGATCCGGTCGGGCGACCTCGACAAGGTGGTCCTCGCGCGCGAGGTCGCGGTCGAGGCGTCCGGGGCCCATGATCCCGCCGCGCTGTTTGGAGCGCTTCGCGAGCTCTTCCCGTCGTGCTTTTCGTTCTGCGTTGGAACCCCGGAGGCTGCTTTTCTCGGGGCTAGTCCGGAGCTTCTGGTCCGGCGCCGCGGCGCCAGCGTCGCGACCGTCGCGCTCGCGGGGTCAACACGCCGCAGCGCAGACCCGGCGGTGGACGACCACCTCGCCGAGCAGCTCTTGCAGAGCGAGAAGAATCAGATCGAGCATCGGATCGTCGCGCGGCGCATCGCGCGCAAACTGTCGTCGCGGTCGGTGTGGGTACAGGCCGGTAAAGAGCCCGAGGTGATCAAGGTCGCCAACATCCAGCATCTCGCGACCCCGGTGCACGCGCAGCTGGCGGAACCGTCGTCGGCGGTGGACCTCGCCGGGTTGCTTCACCCGACCCCAGCGGTCGGCGGCGAGCCCGACGCGAAGGCCCAGGCCCTGATCGGCGAGCTCGAGCAGATGGACCGAGGCTGGTATGCCGCGCCCGTCGGATGGATGGACGCTGCTGAGGACGGAGAGTTCTGCGTTGCCCTGCGCTCGGCTCTACTGCGCGACCGCACCGCCCACCTCTTTGCCGGCGCCGGCATTGTCGGCGATTCCGATCCGGCGACCGAGCTCGCTGAGACCGAGCTCAAGCTCGAGGCGCTGCTTCCACTGCTGGCCGGCTAGCTACCCGAGCTTTCCTCTTCCGGCGGCGTTGCGTCGTCGGGTTCGGGGGTCGGCGGGTCCTCGGCGGGCTCGTCCGGAGCCGTCGGGGCGGGCTCGGTCTTGGGTGTCTCGGAGATCATCATTTCCTTTCGCCATTGGGGGGTCGCTCTACGTGCGCCTTACCCCACATGTCGGGCCGCGACGCATTACCTGGAGGTAATCGACGGCGGACATCGCCGCGGCTAGAGTCGCCGCCATGGCAACCACAGCGGATTCCGAGGGGGGTGTCGGCAATGCTCTTCGCCAGTGGCGGGAGCGCCGCCGGCTCACGCAGATGGAGCTGGCCCTCGATACGGGGGTTTCCGCCCGCCATCTGAGCTTCGTCGAGACCGGTCGTTCGAAGCCGGGTCGCGACATGCTGCTGAGCGTGCTCGGGCGGCTCGAGCTTCCGTTTCGTGAGCAGAACCGCTTGCTGCTCGCCGCGGGACACGCTCCGGCCTTTCCCGAACGCTCGCTCGACGGCCCCGAGCTGGCCCCGGTTCGCGATGCGCTCGATGTGATCCTGGGTGAGCATGAGCCGTACCCGGCCCTCGCGGTCGACCGCTCCTGGAATCTGGTCGCCGCGAATCGCCCGATGCTGGCCGTTGCCGAGCTCGTGGACATCGACCCGTCGCTGCTCGAGCCGCCCGTCAACGTCATTCGTCTTGGCCTGCACCCGCGAGGCATGGCTCCGTTGATGGTCAACCTCGGCGACTGGCACGCGCACTGGCTCGAGCGCCTCTCGCGTCAGTACGAACTCACTGGCGACGAAGCTCTCGGGGCCCTGATCGAAGAGATGGCGGGCTATCCGGTGCCCGAGCGCGAGCGCGACGTTTCCGCCGGAATCGTCGACAACGAGCTCCTCGGCCCCGTGCGTATGCACGCGCCCGGTGGCGGCGAGTGGTCGTTCTTCGGCATGTTCGCCGGCTTTGACACACCGTTCGAGGTGACGACGTCGGAGCTCGCGCTCGAGTTGCTCTTTCCGGCTGACCGTACGACTGCGGAAGCCCTGAGAGAACTAGGAGGAACACGTTGAACGCGGACAAGCTCGGACGAACGGTCGCCGGCCTCGGCGGGGTCGGTCTGATCAGCTCCCTATTCCTGCAATGGACGGGCTCGGGCGCCACTGCCACGACTGGCTGGGAGCTGTGGACGACGGCCGATGCCTTCTACCTGATCGTCGGCGCGACAGCGGTCTTAATGGCCGTAACCGGCGGGAGGTTTGGCCTGTTTCGCCCCGACCTCTCGCTACGCGGGGCGACCGATCTCCTCGGCGTCATCGCATCGGTGTTGCTCACGTGGCTGATCCTGTTCGACTTCCCCGCGGATGCGAGCCCGGAGGTTGGCGCGTTCGTCGCGCTTGCTTCGGCGATCGCGATCATGTGCGGCGCCGGCGACTACCGCACGTTGCGTGGAGCACCGGCCTTTCCGCCGACGGCCTAGAGGTGCTCAGCGATCCACTCGCGCCACTGCGGCGAGAGCTGGTCCGCATCGAGGTGGGGACCTGCTTGCCGCGATAGGACACGACGCGAGGCGTCGCGACGCTGACCGAGACCAGCTCGCCGACCGCGCTCAACCGAGCGCCTCGGTAACGGCCTTCTCCGCCGCCTCGCGAAGCCGGCGATGCAGCGCGACGTTCCCCGCCCGATCGGTCGCGATCTCCGCAAGCACGGTCCGCGAGGCCAGTCCGGCGAGGTCGCCAAGGTCGACAAGGCTCTCGTAGTCGATGCCGTGGAGACCGGCGACGTTGGCAGCCTCCACGCCAACCGGCGTGCCGAGGATCGCTTCGAACTCGTCGCGGTCGATCTGCTCGGCCTGGGGCAGGAACTCGAAGATCCCGCCGCCGCCATTGTCGATCACGAGCAGGCGGACGGGCGCGGTCGCGTGGCGCAAGGAAGCGAGGGCATTCATGTCGTGAAAAAGCCCGAGGTCGCCGGTGACGATCCAGGTTGGTCGTCCGGTGGCGGTGGCGGCGCCGATACCGGATGAGATCAGCCCGTCGATCCCGTTCGCGCCGCGGTTGGCAAGAAAGAGCGCATCCGCCTCGCCGCCGCCGATGAACGCCTCCTGGTCGCGGATCGGCATGCTCGACGCGGTGTAGACGAGGTCGCCGTCGCTGAGCGAGTTGCCCAGTGCGGCAAACAGGCCGGGTTCGCTCGGTGCCTCGAGTCGGGTCAGCTCCGTCGCGATGACCTCTTCGGCCGCCTCGGCTGCGCGAAGCCACGCGGCCGCCCAGTCGGTTACTTGCTCGAACTCGCGATCAGCAACCAGCGCCTCACATAACGCCGCCGGATCCGCCCGCACGATTGCACCGGCGGTGCGGGTCGGTTCGTTCCAGCCGTGATCGGGATCGACGACGAGCTGGGGGACGTCGAGCGACGCCAGCCATTGACGCAACGGCTTACAGGTCGGCATCTCACCGAAGCGAACGATGAGATCCGGCGCAAGTGCCGCGGGTCGCAGCCGCGCAATGGGCTCGTATGCGCCAATCACGTTGGCGCGATCGTGCGGCCCGAACCGAAGCTGAGACGTCGGCTCGGCGAGAATCGGAAATCCGCTCGCGCTGGCGAGGGCAGCGATCGCGTCGGCCGCTCCGGGTGGCATGCGGCCCGCCACGATGATGCCGCGTTGAGAGGCGTCGATTCGCTCGCCGAGCGCTTCGACAAGCGGTTTCGCGACCGGCACAGGCGCCGGCGGAACGGTCGTCAGTGGGCGATCGCCACGTCCGTCTCGAGCGAGCTCCGACGTGGCGGTGACGTCCTCGGGGCGCGGCTCAGGACCGAGTGGATCGCGGAACGCGACGTTGAGGTGTACGGGGCCTGGCCGGGGATCTCCTGCGGCCGTCCAGAAGGAGCGACAGGCGACCGAGCGAAAGTGGAGAAGCCCGGCGTCGTCGGCCTCGTGCGTGCCGACCTCGCAGAACCAGCGCACGGCTGAGCCGTAGAGCTTGATCTGATCGATCGTCTGGCCGGCGCCGATACCGCGCAGCTCCGGCGGCCGATCGGCGG
Source organism: uncultured Solirubrobacterales bacterium (assembly GCA_963746215.1). GTDB lineage: Bacteria > Actinomycetota > Thermoleophilia > Solirubrobacterales > 70-9 > WHSW01. The sequence goes on along the minus strand of CAVVAT010000009.1, from coordinate 33,456 downwards.
TCAGCACGATCAGCGGCACCGCCGACTCGTCGGCCTCGCACACGGCCGGATGGAGGTTGGCCGCCGCGGTCCCCGAGGTGCAGACGACCGCGACCGGCGTCCGCGTCGCCTGCGCCGCGCCGAGCGCGAAGAACCCGCCGGAGCGCTCGTCGACGATCACGTGGGCCTCGATCTCGGGCTGACGCCACAGGGCGAGCGCCAGTGGGGTCGAGCGAGAGCCCGGGCTGATCACCGCGTGGCGAACCCCGCAGCGCGCGAGCTCCTCCGCCATTGCCGAGGCGAGCGCTGTATTGCGGTTCGTCATGTCCATCGTCAAGCGAAACCTAGATCCGGTGCGCGGCGAGCGCTTCCTCGTCGAGCTCGACGCCGAGCCCAGGTCCGTCGGGCAGGTGAAGCTCAGGTCCCTCGAGCGTGCACGCGCGGCTTGCGATCGTCTCGGAGAACAGCAGCTGGGTTGCGAGCCCCTGGGCGAGCCCGTCGGCGGGGCCGCTTGACGGCAGCACCTGCGCAGCATGTGCGGCCGCTGCGATGCCGAGCGGACCGTCGAGCGCACTCGAGAGATACATCGGGCAGCTCGCCGGCGATCCCGTTCGCCTCGCCGATCCCGCCGACCTTGCTCAGCTTCACCGTCGCCAGGTCGCACGCACGCCGCGCGTCTTCGCGGCGGTCGCGTCCTTGACTCGCTCGACCGTCTCGTCGGCCGCGACCAGCACGTTGGTCGCCGCGGTCACCGCAGCCATCCCGCGAGCGTCGGCGACGGGCTGCTCGACCAGCTCGATCCCCAGCGGCTCGATCATCCGCAGGATGCCGAGCGCCTCGTCGACGCTCCAGGCGCCGTTGGCGTCGACGCGGATCCGGGCGTTCGGGCCGACGCGCTCGCGAACAGCGCGAACCTGAGCGACGTCGTCGCCTGTACCGAGCTTGAGCTTGAAGGTCTCAAAGCCGCGCTCGGCCCAGCGGGCGGCATCGTCGGCCACGGCCGCGGGCTCGCCCGCGACCAGCGTGGCGTTGCAGATCACCGGCTCGGCCGCTCTCGGCGCCCAGCAGCGACCACAGCGGCCGCGCCGAGGCCTTGCCGGCGAGGTCGAACACGGCCATCTCGATTGCCGCCTTCGCCGGGGCGGTAGCCGGCGTGCCGGCGACCGTGTGGATGAACGCGTCGACCGCGGCGAGCGTCGGCTCGTCGCCCGAGAAGTCCGAGAGGTCGGCGCGCCGCAGCCGCCGGGTGCCCTTTCGCAGCGCCCGCTCGATCGCCGCTGCGTCGGCACCACCTCGCAGCGACGAGCGGGACGGCCTCACCGAGACCTACCAGCCCGTTGTCGGTGATCAGCCGCAGCAGCAGCATCTCGCGCCGCTCGAGCGAACCGCGCGCCGTCGTGTACGCCCGCTCGAACGGGAGCGCGTACGGCACCACCTCGACCTCGGTGATGCGCACGCCTAGACGCGATCAGCAGACCGGCGCTGACGAGCAGGCTGAAGACGCCGAGCAGGGCGCCGGTGCCGGCCAGGGCGCCGTTGAGGGCGGGCCCGTCCGTGCGGGTGAGCACCGCCTGCAGCGGCCGGTAGGCGAGCGGCGCCGCGAGAAGGCCGAGGAAGGCCGCGGCCGGCCCGTCGGCCACGGCGATGCCCATGGCCAGGACGACGAACGCGCCGCCGACGAATATCTCGTAGAGCACTCGCGTTCGCTCGCGCCCGAGCCGGACCGCCAGCGTCCGCTTGCCGGCGCGGCGGTCGGTCTCGAGGTCGCGGATGTTGTTCACGACGAGGATCGCGGTCGAGAGCAGCCCGACCGAGATCGAGAGCCAGAACGGCAGCGAGTCGAGCTCCTCGAGCTGGACGTAGTACGAACCGTTGACGGCGACGAGCGCCGAAGAAGAGGAAGACGAACAGCTCGCCCATACCCGCGTAGCCGTAGGGGCGTGGGCCGCCGGTGTAGAGGACGCCCGCGGCGATGGAGGCGGCACCGACGGCGATGATCACCCAGCCCGCGACCGTCGCGAGATAGATGCCGGCAGCGACGGCAACCGCGAACGCGAGCCAGGTGCCGTAGAGGACGCGGCGCGGCGCGACCAGCCCGGCCGAGGTCACCCGCACCGGGCCAAGGCGATCAGCGGTGTCGGCGCCCCGCTTGGCGTCCGAGTAGTCGTTGGCGAGGTTGGTTCCGATCTGGATGAAGATCGAGCCCGACCAGGGCGGCGATGAACGCCCCCCAGCGGAACCGTCGCCGCCCGTCTGCCATGCCGCGGCGGCGGTGCCCACCAGCACCGGGGCGATTGCTGCCGGCAGCGTGCGCGGCCGCGCCGCCATCAGCCAGAGGCGAAGGCCAGACATCGCGGGCTAGGGCCGCTTCGGGAACTTCGAGAAGTCCGGGCGGCGGCCCTCCTTGTAGGAGTCGCGCCCTTCCTGGCCCTCCTCGGTCATGTAGAAGAGCAGCGTCGCGTCGTGCGAGAGCTGCTGGAGGCCCGCGAAGCCATCCTCCTCGGCGTGGAAGCTCGCCTTGAGCAGCCGCAGGGAAATCGGTGACATCGTCGCCATCTCGCGACACCACGCGACCGCCTCCGTCTGCAGATCGGCGGTGGGCACCACCTCGTTGACGAGGCCCATCTCCAGCGCCTCCTCGGCGTCGTAGAGGCGGCAGAGAAACCAGATCTCCTTCGCCTTGCGCACGCCGACGGTGCGCGCGAGCAGGCTGGCCCCGAATCCACCGTCGAAACTCCCCACACGCGGGCCCGTCTGACCGAACATCGCGTTCTCGGCCGCGAGCGTCAGATCGCAGACGAGATGCAGGACATGGCCGCCACCGACCGCGTAGCCGGCGACTGCGGCGACCACCGGCTTGGGAGTGCGGCGGATCTGCACGTGAAGATCGCCCACGTCCAGGCGACCGACGCCCCTGCTGAGCGACCTCGTCGTCGCCCATGTAGCCGTCGTCGCCGCGAATCCGCTGGTCGCCGCCGGAGCAGAAGGCGTCCTCGCCGGCGCCGGTGAAGATGATCGCTGCGACGTCGATGTCGTCACGGGCTCGGGTGAAAGCGTCGCGCAGCTCGGCAAGCGTCTGCGGGCGAAACGCGTTGCGCACCTCGGGCCGGTTGATCGTGATTCGCGCGATCGCCTCGGCCCGTCTCGTAGAGGATGTCCTCGTACTCGGCAGCCGCCGACCATTCGATCGGCGCGTAGAGCTCCTCGCGCGGTGGGGCGTCCTTATGCGGGGTCGGCACGGGATCGCAAGAATACGGACCCGCCGATGTTCCTCGACAACTGGCTTTCCCAGCGCGCGCAGGCATGCCCGGAGCGATGCGCCCTGATCGCCGACGGGACCTCGCTCACCTATGCCGAGCTCGAGCGCGAGGCGACCGCCGCGGCACGACGGCTCGCCGCCCGCGGTGCCCGCCGCGACGGCACCCGTGGCGATCACACTGGATCCGGGGGTCGAGTACATCGTCGTCCTGCATGCGCTGATGAAGCTCGGCGCCGTGGCGCACCCGATCAACACCCGGCTCAGCCCCGCGGAGATCGAGGCCGAGATCGAGCGTGTCCAGCCCGTACGTCACGGTCGGCACCGAGACCGACCTGGGTCAGACCCAGGCCGACCTGCCGCTGCTCGGCGAGCACGACCTCGAGGCGATCCACTGCCGACTGCTCACGTCGGGCACCTCGGGAGCCCCGCGCGTCGGTCGGGCCTCACGTACGGCAACCACCTGTTCAGCGCCGTCGGCTCGGCGTTCAACATCGGCGTCGAGCCGACCGACCGCTGGCTCTCCTGCCTGCCGCTGTTTCACGTCGGCGGGCTCTCAATCGTGATGCGCAGCGTGATCCAGGGGACCACCGCCGTTGTCCACGATCGCTTTGACGTCGACCGGATCGCCGCCTCGCTCGAGGGCGACGGGGTGACGATGCTGTCGCTCGTGACGACCCAGCTGACGCGCCTGCTGGAGGCCGGTGTGGATCTGCTGCCTCTGCGCGCGATTCTGGTCGGCGGCGGGCCCGTGCCCGACGACGTGCTCGCCGAGGCGATCGCTCGCGGGGCCACCGTGATCCAGACCTACGGGCTCACCGAGGCGTGCTCGCAGGTGACGACGCTCGAGCCGTCGCAGGCGCGAGCGCAAGCTCGGGTCGGCCGGCCGGCCGTTGCTCACCACCCACCTGCGGATCAAGGACGGCGAGATCCTCGTCCAGGGCCCGACGGTCGCGCCGGGCTGTGCCGACGAGGACGGCTGGCTGCACACCGGGCGACATCGGCCGCATCGACGACGAGGGCTTCCTGTACGTCACCGACCGGCTCGGCGACATGATCGTCACCGGCGGCGAGAACGTGCTTCCGGCCGAGGTTGAGGCGGTGCTGCTGCGCCACCCCTCGGTCGCAGATGCCGCCGCGGTCGGGCGCGCGGACGCTGAGTGGCAGGAGGCGGTGACGGCCGTGGTCGTGGTGCGAAACGGTGCCGAGGTGAGCGCCGACGACATCCGCAGCCACTGCGCGGCGACGCTGGCGGGCTTCAAGGTGCCGAAGCGAGTGGAGTTCGTCGCGGAGCTGCCACGCACCGCGTCGGGCAAGCTGCTGCGAAGGCAGCTGCGCTGATGGCACTGGATCGCGAGAGCGTGCAGCGCTGGCTCGACGACTACATCGCCGCATGGAAGTCGTATGACCGCGAGGCGATCGCGGCGCTCTACACCGAGGACGTGACCTGCCAGGTACCACCCCTGGGACGAGCCGATCGTCGGCCGCGAGGCCGTCGTCGAGTCGTGGTTCGGCGTGGGGGAGGGCGCGCCCGGCTCGCGACAAGGAAGGCACCTACGAGGGGGCCTACGAGGTGGCCGCGATCGATGGCGACCTTGCGGTCGTGACCGGCACCAGCACCTACACGCGACCCGGCGGTCGTCTACGAGAACTGCTGGCTGATCCGCTTCGACGACGAGGGCCGCTGCCGCGAGTTCAGGGAGTGGTTCATGAAGCGGCCGTAGCTACCATCCCGCGCCATGCCTGACGACATCTATTACGACGACGATGCCAACCCCTCGGCGCTCGAGGGCAAGACGATCGCGATCCTCGGCTACGGGTCGCAGGGTCACGCTCACGCGCTCAACCTGAAGGAGTCCGGCCACGACGTAGTCGTCGGGCTGCGCACCGACTCGTAGAGCCGCGCCAAGGCCGAGGCTGCCGGGCTCGAGGTCGCTCGACACCGCCGACGCCGCCAGCCGCGGCGACATCGTGATGGTGCTGCTGCCCGACGAGAAGCAGGGCGAGATCTGGAACTCGGAGATCGCCGACGGCATCGCGCCCGGCAACCTGCTGCTGTTCGGTCACGGCTTCGCGATCCACTTCGGCGAGATCGAGGCGCCGGCCGGGGTCGACGTCGGCATGATCGCTCCGAAGGGCCCGGGCCACCTGGTCCGCCGCCAGTACGAGGAGGACAAGGGCGTGCCTTGCCTGATGGCGATCCACCAGGACGAGACCGGCAACGCCAAGGAGCTGGTCCTCGCCTACGCGAGCGGGATCGGCGGCGGTCGCGCCGGGATCATCGAGACGACCTTCAAGGACGAGTGCGAGACCGACCTCTTCGGCGAGCAGGCCGTCCTCTGCGGCGGCATGACCGAGCTGGTCCGCGCCGGGCTTCGAGACGCTCGTCGATGCCGGCTACGACCCACGCCTCGCCTACTTCGAGACGCTCCACGAGCTCAAGCTGATCGTCGACCTCATGTACGAGAAGGGCGTTCAGGGGATGCGCTACTCGATCTCCAACACGGCCGAGTACGGCGACATGACCCGCGGCCCACGCGTGATCGGCCCGGAGGTGCGCGAGTCGATGAAGGCGATCCTCGGGGAGATCCAGTCGGGCGAGTTCGCCAAGGAGTGGATCGCCGAGAACCGCGCCGGTGCCGAGAACTTCAACCGGATGCGCGACGAGGCCGCCGGGCATCAGGTCGAGGAAGTCGGCAAGCCGCTGCGCTCGATGATGCCCTGGATCGACCAGGAGTTTTAGGAACGATCCGCACTTGGGGTTAGGGTGGCGGGCATGGAAGCCACCCCGCCAGCGCCCGCCCCGCCGCAGTCCTCCTCGCTATCCGGTTCGGGTCGAGGCCGAGCGCCAAGACGAGTACGCCCGCTTTCTGCCGCTGATCAAGTGGCTGCTCGCGTTCCCGCACTTCATCGTGCTCGCGGTGCTCTTCATCGGGGTGGTTTTCGTCCACCTGATCGCGTTCTTCGCGGTCGATCTTCACCCGCACGTATCCGCGCGGCCTCTTCGACTACGTCGTCGGCGTCTATCGCTGGGGGTGGCGGGTGACCGCGTACGTCCAGTTTCTGCGCGACGAATACCCGCCGTTCTCGCTCGCTGACGACCCGGGCTACCCCGCCCACCTCGACATCGATTACCCCGAGAACGGGATCGACCGCTGGCGGCCGCTCGTGAGCTGGCTGCTGATCATCCCGTTCGTGATCGTCGTCTGGCTGATCATGATCATCGCCCGGGTTGCGACGTTCATCGCGCTCCTCACGGTCCTCTTCACCAAGGAAATTCCTGCGGGGATCTTCCACTTCATCGTCGTGGCGCAGCGGTGGGGAATGCGCGGCGTCGCCTACGGCATGTTCATGACCGATCGGTACCCGCCGTTCGACTTCGACGAGCTGACCGAGTCAGGCCGAAACGCCGCCGGCTACTCCCCAAGCACCTTGATCACGAGCCGCTTGCGCCTGCGGCCGTCGAACTCGCAGTAGAAGATCGCCTGCCACGGGCCGAGGTCGAGCTTGCCGGCGGTGATCGGGACGATCACCTGGTGGTGGACCAGCAGGTTCTTCAGGTGGGCGTCGCCGTTGTCCTCGCCACCGGCGTGGTGGCGGTAGTCGCCGGGATCGGGTGAGAGCTCGGCGGCCACGTCGTTGGCCGGCGGCTTCCACGATGGCGGCGCGATCTTGTCGAGCCACTCGAGACGTCGGCCTGCAGCCCCGGCTCGTCGTCGTTGATCCAGACCGCGGCGGTGATGTGCATCGCGGAGACGAGCACCATGCCCTCGGCGATCCCGGACTCGTCGACCGCCGCCTGCACCTCGTCGGTGATGCGGACGAACTCGCGCCGCTCGGCGTCTCGAAGGTGAGGTAGGCGGTGTGCGCCGTCACCGAGCTGATTCGCTGAATGGGGCGCGGGCTGCCATCGTCGCCCTCGGGCAGCTTGCCGTCGCGCCCGACGTAGCCGCCCTCGCCGCCGACGACGACGTAGACCGCGTCCTCCGGTCCGTGGTTGCGGATCTTTCGGACGGTCGCCGCGTCGACGCGGGCGAGGCCGCCTGGCCCGAGCTCGAAGCCCTTCCCGTCGCCGAACTCGATCTCGATGCGGCCGCTGTGGACGAAGTAGAGCTCCTGCTGGCGCTCGTGCATGTGGGGGCCGGTGTCGACCCCGAAGGGATGGACGATCGCGTTGACGCCGAACTCGGTGACGCCGAGGTCCTTGCGGATCTTGCGGAATCCGGGACCTTCGCCGAGGCCGTCGAGGTTCGCGACCGCGTACCCTGCGCCCTCGACCGGCTCCCTTGCCTCTTCGAAGCTCACGCCGAGCGCACCCTACAACCTGCTCTACAAACGAATGAATTCGACGCCTGCCCAGATTCCCGACGACCTCAAGCCCGCCGACGGCCGCTTCGGCTCCGGGCCGTCGAAGGTCCGCACGCGAGTCGCTCGCGAAGATCGCCGACGCGGCGATGGTGATGGGAACCTCGCACCGCCAGAAGCCGGTCAAGGAGCTCGTCGGCCGCATTCGCGACGGGATCGCGGAGCTGCTCGGCGCGCCCGACGGCTACGAGGTGATCCTCGGCAACGGCGGCACGACCGCGTTCTGGGACGCCGCGGCGACCTGCCTGATCCGCGAGCGCGCCCTGCACCTCAGCTACGGCGAGTTTTCGAGCAAGTTCGCGAAGGTGACGGCAGCGGCGCCGTTTCTCGGCGACCCGATCGTCGTCGAGAGCGATCCCGGCGATGCCCCCGAGCCGCAGGCCGATGCCTCGCGCCGACGTGATCGCCTGGGCGCACAACGAGACCTCGACCGGCGTGATGGTCCCGGTGACGCCGCCCGGCACGACGCCGGCGACTGCGCTCGTCCTGATCGATGCCACCTCGGGCGCCGGCGGCCTGCCGCTCGACGTGAGCGAGTCCGACGTCTACTACTTCGCCCCGCAGAAGGGCTTTGCCGCCGACGGCGGGCTGTGGCTGGCGCTGATCAGCCCTGCTGCGGTCGCGCGGATCGAGGAGCTCGACGGCGCCGAACGGCGCTGGCAGCCGGCGTCGCTCTCGCTGGCGACGGCGCTGGAGAACTCGCGCAAGGACCAGACCTACAACACGCCCGCGGTTGCGACGCTGCTGCTGCTGGCCGATCAGGTCGAGTGGATGCTCGGCCTCGGCTGGACTCGACGGCTGCGTCGAGCGCACGACCGCGTCATCCAGCCAACCTCTACGGCTGGGCCGAGGCATCGAGCTACGCGACGCCGTTCGTCACCGATCCCGGACAAGCGCTCGCTCGTGGTCGGAACCATCGACTTCGACGAGAGGTCGATGCGGCCGCGATCGCGGCGACGTTGCGCGCCAACGGGATCGTCGACACCGAGCCGTATCGCAAGCTCGGGCGCAACCAGCTGCGGATCGCGATGTTCCCTGCGATCGATCCGGCCGATGTCCAGGCGCTCACCGCCTGCATCGATTGGGTCGTCGAGAACGCCTAACCTTCCGCCGCCCGTGCCCGACCGCACCCTCACCGACCAAGTGCCGCGCGTCCTCGTCAAGGAGAAGATCGCCGAGGCCGGCATCGAGCTGCTGCGCGCGGACTTCGACGTCGAGCTCGGGATCGACTGGGACACGCCGAGCTCGAGAGCCGGATCGGCGAGTTCGACGCGATCCTGATCCGCTCGGCGACGAAGATGACGCCGGAGCTGATCGGGCGCGCCGAGCGACTCAAGGTGATCGGCCGCGCCGGCACCGGCGTCGACAACGTCGACATGGATGCGGCGACGAAGCGCGGGATCATCGTCGCCAACGCGCCCGAGTCGAACTCGATCGCCGCGGCCGAGCACACACTTGCTCTGGCGCTGGCCCTCGCGCGCAACGTTCCGCAGGCGCATGGCGCCCTCGTCGGCGGTGAGTGGGCGCGCTCGCGCTACGGCGGCAACGAGCTCTACGGCAAGACCCTCGGCGTCATCGGCTTTGGCCGGATCGGCCAGCTCGTCGCCCAGCGCGCGCGCGCCTTCGAGATGGAGGTCGTCGCGTTCGACAAGTTCGTCACGCCGGAGCGCTTCCGCGAGCTTGGCGTCGAGGGAGCGGAGAGCATCGACGACCTTTACGCGCGCGCCGACCTGATCACGCTGCACGTGCCGAAGACCCCGGAGACCACCGGGATGATCAACGACGACGCGATCGCGAAGATGCGCGACGGGGCGCGGATCGTCAACGCCGCGCGCGGCCCGCTGGTCGACCTCGAGGCGGTCCAGCGCGGGCTCGAGTCCGGCAAGCTCGGCGGCGTCGCCCTCGACGTCTTCCCGGAGGAGCCGTTCACCGCGCATCCGCTCTTCGAGCGCGACGACGTCGTCGTCACGCCGCACCTCGGGGCCTCGACCGCCGAGGCGCAGGACCGCGCCGGGATCGACACCGCCGGTCAGGTGCAGGCGGCGCTCACCGGCGGTGTGGTCACCAACGCGGTCAATATCGCCGCCGTCCGGCCCGAGGCGATGGAGGCGCTGGCCCCGTTCGTGCCGCTGTGCGAGAAGCTCGGCCGCCTCGCTCAGGGCCTCGAGCCCGGGCCCGCTCGACCGCGTCGAGGTCTCCTTCCGCGGCCGGATCGCCGAGCACGACACTCGCCTGCTCGGAATCGCCGTCCTCGTCGGGATCCTCTCCGGCCACACCGAGGAGCCGGTCAACCTCGTCAACGCTCCGGCGATGGCCGAGGACCGCGGCATCGAGCTGATCGAGCGCAAGGAATCAGCCTCCGACGACTTCACCGAGCTCGTCACCGTCCGCATCGGCGACGCCGAGGCCGCCGGGAACCGGCGTCGGCCCCCGCAACATCCCGTATCTCGTCGGCGTCTGGGGCCAGAGCTTCTACATGCCGTTCGCCGACCACCTCGCGGTGTTCCGCTACGCCGACCAGCCGGGCATGATCGGCCGCGTCGGCAACGCCTTCGGCGAGCACGGCGTCAACATCGTCTCCGCCGCCGTCGGCGCCGAGACAGCCTCCGCACGAGGCCGTGATGGCACTCACCACCGACGCACCGGTCCCCGCCGCCGTCATCGACGCAATCGCTGGCGGCGACGGCTTCGCCGAGGGCCACGCGATCGACTTCTGAGGGCGGGTTCGCGCCGCGTGGCGGGACCAGGCTGGGTAGGGGAGGCGGCGTCGGTGATTCACGACGGTATGCGACGATCTCGCTCGCGCCCGATTCCGTCGAAATGTAGCTACCGTCCTCGGGGAGGACGCTACAGCGCATCTCGCGAACGCTACGGCCAGGGCGTGAGCCCCAGCAAACGCTCGCGGTCCGCATCCAGGTCCTCGTAGGTCATCGTCGCCAACGCATGCCGGGTCGAGCTCGATCGTCTCCGACTCCCCGCGCTCGATCACGCCGATGCCGCAGTCGGTGTCGAGGACGCGGACGCGAAGGTCGGAGCGGGTCGCGCGCAGATTGACGATCGCCTTCCAGACGTCGCCGCACCATGGCCCCTCGCCGGCGCCGGCGGGATCGGGGCTCGCGGCGGCCGCCGTCGGCGGGTTGCAGTCGTGGACGAGGATCGACGCCGCCGGGCCGCAGGTTCGAGAGCGAGTTGGCGATGTCGCGCGACGACTGGTCGAAGCTGTGGTGGCCGTCGATGAAGACGACGTCGAAGTGCTTGCCGCGCGGAGCGCCGTGAAGAACTGGTCGCTGGTCGCGCGGATGACCCGGCCGCGCAGGACGGTGTTCGGATGGAGGAGGCGCTTGAGCTCCGGGATCTGCGGGGATTCGGGTCGACGCCGACCTTGGCCGAGGCGCGCACGTGGAGGAAGAGGACGCCGGTGTGGACGCCGATCTCGAGGTAGCGAGGGCTGCGGCGCGCGGCGAGCTGCGCGGCGACGATCGCCACCCGCGGCGGGTGCTCGCGCCCGAGCGCCTGTCGCAGCCAGCTCACCGCCGGGTAGTGTGATCGAGATGCGCGCGGTTGTGATCACCAAGCACGGGGCGCCCGACGTCCTGCAGGTCGAGGAGCGTCCCGATCCGCCGGTGGGCGCCGGGGAGGTGCGGATCGCGGTCAAGGCGGCCGGGATCAACTTCGCCGATCTCATGGCGCGATCGGGCGTATACCCGGACGCCCCGAAGCCGCCGTGCGTCGTCGGCTACGAGGTGGCGGGCGAGGTCGAGAGCGTGGGGGAGGGCGTCGACGGACTTCGCGGTCGGCGACCGCGTCCTCGCCGGAACCCGCTTCGGCGGCTATGCAGAGCTGGTGTCGGTTCCGGTCGACCAGGTGATCGCGCTTCCCGAGCGCCTGAGCTTCGAGCAGGGCGCCGCGTTCCCGGTCAACTACTCGACCGCTTACGCCGCGCTCGTGATCATGGGCGGTCTCAGGCTCGAACGAGCGCGTGCTCATCCACGCGGCGGCCGGAGGCGTTGGCATCGCCGCCACTCAGATCGCCAAGGGCATCGGCGCCGAGATCTTCGGTACGGCATCGCCGTCCAAGCACGATGCGATCACGCGCCCAGGGCGTCGATCACGCGATCGACTATCGCGAGCAAGGACTTCGCCGACGAGGCGATGAGGATCACCGGCGGCACCGGGCTCGACGTGATCATCGACGCCGTCGGGCCGTCGAGCTTCAAGAAGGACTACGAGATCCTGCGGCCCGGCGGGCGGATGGTGATGTACGGGCTGTCCGAGGTCCAGACCGGCGACAAGCGCAACCTCCCCGCGGTGCTCAAGGGCCTGGTGCGGATGCCGCTGGCGACGTTGCCCTGGTGGAAGAGCCTGCAGATGATGAACGAGAACAAGGGCGTCTTCGGGCTCAACATGCTCAAGTGGTGGGACGACGAGGGGCTCGACCGCGCGCTCGAGCCGCTCGAAGCGGGGCTCGCGAACGGCACCTACGAGCCGGTCGTCGCCGAGGCGCTTCCCGTTCGAGCAGGCGCCCGACGCGCATCGTTTCATCGCCGAGCGCAAGAACATCGGCAAGGTCGTCCTTACGCCGTAGCTTCAGGCCGCGACCGCGGCCGCCGATACGTTTCGCGACGTGTTCACGACCATCGCCAGCGTCGGCAGCGAGTTCCAGCGCGAGATCGTCGATTCCGGGCGGCTCGCGGCATTTCTCTTCTTCGTGTTCTTGCTCGGCACCTTCGGGTTCATCCGCATGAGCACGCACATGATCCGCGCCCAGGTCAGCTGGTGGCCGGGCAACGTGTCCGTTGGCGGAACCCACATCCATCATCTGGTGTGGGGGATCTGCGCGATGATGATCTTCGGCTACGTCGGGGTCGTCCAACAGCCCGACTCGCCGTGGCGTGAGATCGTCACCGTCTTCTTCGCGATCGGGATGGGGCTGACGCTCGACGAGTTCGCCCTTTGGGTGGATCTCAAGGACGTTTACTGGGAGAAGGAGGGGCGCAAGTCGGTGGACGCGATGGTGATCGCCGGCTGCATCGCCGGGATGCTGCTGGTCGGCCTCTCCGCCTGGGCCAAGCTCGCCGACGAGGTCGGTAGCACGGTCTTCGCGGCCGTCGGCGCGGTGGGAGTGGTCGGGATCGTCCTCGCGCTGGTTTGCGCAGCGAAGGAGAAGTTCTGGATGGCTCTCGGCAGCCTGCTGGTGTGGCCGATAGGCGCAGTCGGGGCGGTCCGCCTCGCCAAGCCGCACTCACTGTGGGCGCGCCGCTTCTACCGCGACGAGCGCCTGAAGGACTCTCGCGAGCGCTACCCGGACGCGGGAGCCGGCTCGACGCCAGCCGCCTCCGGCTGATCTTCGTCCGCGGGCGGCGGCCAGATCTCGTCGAAGATCGCCGCCAGCGATGCCGCGACCGGAATCGCGAGCAGGGCGCCGAGGATCCCGGCGAGCTGCGCACCGGCCAGGACGACCACGACGGCGACGGCCGGATGGATGTGAACGGCGTTCTTGTAGAAGAGCGGCTGAATGACCCGGTCCTGGAGCTGCTGGTAGACGACGAAGAGGATCAGCCAGATGATCAGAGCGGTGGGGAAGTCGTGGAACGCGGCGACGATCGCGACGAGAAACCCGGCAACCGTGAACCCGATCAGCGGCACGAGGTCGAGGACGACGACAAGGACAGCCAGCGGAACCGCGAGCTCGACACCGAGCAGTTCGAGCACGAGCCACGTGAAGATGCCGGCCAGGACCGCGAGCAGCAGGTTGACCGAGACGTACGAGCGGACGATCTGTGCAATCCGCGCACCGACGCGGCGAACGCGTTCGCGCCCCGGCTCGTGAACCCGCGCCGTGACACGGTGAAACTGCGCCGCGCCGTCGAGCAGCAGGAAGTAGGCGAGGGTCAGGACGACGACCGCCTCGACGATGTTGTTGAGGAGCCCGACCGTGATCTCCTTCGCGGCACCGGCGGCATCGCCGAGCTTTGCCGGTAGCTGCGAGGCCTCCTGGCTGAGCAAAGCGGTGATGTCGTACTTGTCGTTGAGCTCGCGGAACTGCTCGTTGTTGTTCGCCCAGCTCTCGAAGTCCTTGACGTAGGTGGGTAGCTGCGAGCCGAGCTGCTCGATCTCGCGGACGATCGGCGGGATCACCTCCAGGACGAGGAACGTGAAGCCGACGAGGAAGAGGATGTAGGCGACGAGGATCGCGAGCCAGCGCGGAAGGTTGCGACCGCGGACGCCCGTGCGCTCGATCAGGTCGACCAGCGGACTTAAAGCCAGGGCCAGGAAGATCGCCGCACAGAGCCAGCGGATCGTCGTCTTGATCTCGACGACCACGTGATTTAGAAGGAGTGCGACACCGACTGCGGCGAGAATGATTGCGGCGACCTTGATCACCGCGCGTGTCTCTATTCGTGAGGCGACCACGTAAATCCCCGGCCTTGGGGTTCGCCGCGAGGGTGCGCTACCCTGCGAAAACCGCATGGACCCCCGCACCGCCAGCCTCGCGCTTCTTCTTCTCCTCCCCCTCCGGGGGGAATAGCGCTGGGCGGCGCGATAGCCGCGAGATAAAGGGTTCAAACGGTTTCTAGGAGAAGGAGTGAGGGCTATGTGCCCCGACAGCACCAACCAGGTCCACATCTTTGATACGACGCTGCGAGACGGCGAGCAGTCCCCCGGGATCTCGCTGAACACGCAGGAGAAGGTCGAGATCGCACAACAGCTCGCCCGCCTGGGCGTCGACGTGATCGAGGCTGGGTTCCCGATCACCTCGCCGGGCGACTACGAGGCGGTCGAGGCGATTGCCCGCACGGTCGAAGGACCAGTGATCTGCGGGCTGGCGCGGACCCACAAGGCGGACATCGACGCCGCCTGGGGAGCGATCAAGGACTCGGAGCGTCCGCGCATCCACACGTTCATCTCGACCTCGGACATCCACATCGCCCACCAGCTGCAGACGACCCGCGACGACGTCAAGGGTCAAGCGAAGGCCGCGGTGGCGCTCGCTCGTTCCTACTGCGAGGACGTCGAGTTCTCGCCGATGGACGCAACTCGCGCCGACATCGAGTTCACCGCTGAGGTGTGCGCGATCGCCGTCGCCGAGGGCGCGACCGTCCTCAATATCCCGGACACGGTCGGCTACACGACGCCGGACGAGTACACGCGCTACTTCGAGCGCCTGCGTGAGCTCGTCCCCGGGATCGACGACGTCGAGCTGTCGGTCCACTGCCATGACGACCTGGGCATGGCCGTCGCCAACTCCTATGCGGGAGTCCTGGCCGGAGCCCGACAGGTGGAGTGCGCGATCAACGGGATCGGCGAGCGCGCCGGCAACTGCTCGCTGGAGGAGATCGTGATGTTTCTCCGCACCCGCACCGACGAGCACGGGCTGGACACCGGCCTCGATACCCGTGAGCTCGCGCGTACCTCGCGGATGGTCACCCGTTTCACCGGCTATCAGGTGCAGCCGAACAAGGCGATCGTCGGTCGCAATGCGTTCGCGCACGAGTCCGGCATCCACCAGGACGGCGTTCTCAAGGAGAGAACCACCTACGAGATCATGGATCCGAGCGACGTCGGGCTCGAGTCGAACTCGATCGTTCTCGGCAAGCACTCCGGCCGCCACGCGCTGCGCGACGCGCTGGAGCAGCTGGGCTTCCAGGTCGAGGGCAACGCTCTGAACCAGGCGTTCAAGCGCTTCAAGGAGATCGCGGACAAGAAGAAGCAGGTGACGGCGCTCGATCTCGAGGCGATCGTCTCCGATCAGGTCCGCGACGGCTCTGCGCGCTACGACCTGGCATGGCTCGACGTCGAGGCGTCAACCCGGCGCGAGCCGGTGGCACGCGTCGCGGTGGCGATGCCCGACGGTTCCGAGGCGATCGGCGAATCCAGCGGCGACGGCCCGGTCGACGCGATCTTCGGCGCGATCCGCGACGCCACAAAGGTCGACTCCGAGCTCCGCCAGTACACGGTCTCGGCTGTCACCGAGGGCGAGGACGCACTCGGCGAGGTGACCGTGATGCTGCGAGCGCATGACCGCCTCGCGAGTGGCCAAGGCGTGGCGACCGACATCCTCGAGGCCTCGGCTCGCGCATACGTTCGCGCGATGTCGAACGCGCTCGAGGGCGCCGCGGTTCGTGAGGCTGAGGGCCTCACCGCCGACGCCGCAAGCGCATCCGCCACGCCGGGTCCGTGACCTTCTCGAGAAGCTCACCGTTGCGAAGGAATAGGCTCGCCGAGTGGGCTCTCTCGACGGTCGCAAGGTCCTGATCACCGGCGGCTCGTCGGGAATCGGCGAGGCGACCGCGCGGGCGATGGCCGCGGAGGGCGCGGCGATCGCGGTCGGAGCGCGGCGCAAGGAGCGCCTCGACGAGCTCGCGTCGGCGATCGAGAGCGACGGGAGCACAGCCGTCGCGATCGAGGCCGACATCACCGACGAGGGCCAGGCCAAGCAGCTCGTCGAGGGCGCGGCCGAAGCGCTCGGCGGCCTCGACTGCCTCGTCAACAACGCCGGCGTGATGCTGCTCGGCCCGCTGCAGGGCGCGGACCCATCGGAGTGGCGCCAGATGATCGAGGTCAATTGCCTCGGCCTCCTCTACTGCACCCACTACGCGCTGCCGTTGATGCGCGACGGGGGAGGGGGAGACGTCGTGAACGTGTCCTCGGTGGCCGGAAGGACCGCGGCGCTCGGATCCGGCGTCTACAACATGACCAAGTGGGGCGTCGTCGGCTATTCCGAGTCGCTGCGCCAAGAGGGTGCGCACATCGGGGTGCGAGTCACGTGCGTGGAGCCCGGCTTCGTCGAAACCGAGCTTCAGGGCCACAACAAGAATCCTCTCGTTCTCGATCAGCTCGAGAAGATGCGCGAGCAGACCGGCAAGGCGCTCGAAGCTGTCGACATCGCCAACGCGATCGTCTACGCGGCATCGCAGCCCAAGCACGTGAGCGTCAACGAGATCCTCGTGCGGCCTTCCGGGCAATCGCGCTGAAACGCCGAGGCGCCGAACGTCGCGGAGTTGGTCTTATAAGAGGCGTTCAGCGACGTTCGGCGTCCCGATCGAGATTCGGGGTCCGCCGGCTGCGTAGGAGCATACAAGCGTCCGTGATAACGTACGCAGCGTGAGCGCAACGGTGGTGAGAGACGGCGTTTCGGTCGGTGCCCGCGTAAAGGCGCTGCGCGAGGCGATGGACCTGTCGCTGCGCGATCTCGCCGCCCGCAGCGGCGTTTCGGCGCCGATGCTCTCGCAGGTCGAGCGCGGAGAAACAAGTCCGACGCTTGCGACGGCCGAGCGGATCGCCGCAGGGCTCGACCTGAGCCTCTCGCAGCTGCTGCGCCTCGACGAGCGCCCGCACATCTCCGTCACCCGCGCCGGCCAGGGCCGCACCGCGCGCGCGCCGAGGCCATCTGCACCGAGGAGCTCACCCCGGCGCTTGCCCGGCCAGCGCGCCGACGTCTCGCGTCACACGCTCGAGCCGGGAGCCGCAACGGGCAACGCCCGGCGACCCGCCGCTGCACGAGCCGGGCGCCCGAGAGACGGCGGTCGTCTTGAGCGGCGCGGTATCGCTGCTGATCGACGATGAGCGCCACGACCTCGAGGCGGGCGACAGCGTGACCTTCGACGCCGACCTTCCACATCACTTCGTCAACGAGGGCGACGAGCCCGCAGAACTGCTCGCGGTCGTCGCCGCAGGGCTCAGGAGGAGCTAACGAAATGGCGCAAAGCCTGTTCGAGAAGATCTGGACCGCGCACGAGGTGGCTGAGGGCCTCATCTACATCGACCTGCACCTCGTTCACGAGGTGACCTCGCCGCAGGCATTTGACGGCCTGCGGCTCGAGGGGCGCAAGGTCCGCCGTCCCGACAAGACGGTCGCAACGGCCGACCACAACGTCCCGACGGACGGGACCCCGACGGCCCGGCTGATCGCCGACGAGCTGTCGCGCGTGCAGGTCGAGACGCTGGAGCGAAACTGCGAGGAGTTTGGCGTTCCGGTCTACTCGCTCGGCTCCGACCACCAGGGCATCGTGCACGTCATCGGCCCCGAGCTCGGTCTCACCCAGCCGGGGATGACGATCGTCTGCGGCGACAGCCATACGTCGACCCACGGAGCGTTCGGAGCGCTTGCTTTCGGGATCGGCACATCGGAGGTCGAGCACGTCCTGGCGACGCAGTGCCTCGGACAGCGTCGGCCGAAGACGATGCGCATCGACTACAGCGGCGAGCTAGGCAACGGCGTCACCGCGAAGGACCTGATCCTCGCGACGATTGGGCGGCTGGGCGTCGGTGGCATGACCGGTTACGCCGTCGAGTACGCGGGCGAGGTGATCCGCGGCCTGACGATGGAGAACCGGATGACCGTCTGCAACATGACGATCGAGGGCGGCGGTCGTGCCGGGATGATCGCCCCGGATGAGACGACGTTCGAATGGGTCGAGGGCCGCCCTGGCGCGCCCGCGGACTTCGACGCGGCGGTGGCCGAATGGCGTGAGCTGCCGACCGACGACGGCGCGGAGTTCGACAACGAGGTCGCGATCGACGCTTCGTCGGTTTCGCCGATGGTCACCTGGGGGACCAATCCCGCCCAGGTCATCGAGGTCACCAGCGCCGTGCCCGAGCCAACCGATGAGACCGAGGAGCGGGCGCTTCGCTACATGGACCTCGAGCCGGGCCGCGCGATGCAGGAGATCCAGCTCGACCGCGTCTTCATCGGCTCGTGCACGAACTCGCGGATCGGCGATCTGCGAGAGGCTGCCGCGGTCGTGGAAGGTCGCAAGGTCGCCAGCACGCTGAGCGCGATGGTGGTGCCGGGCTCAGCGCAGGTCAAGGCGCAGGCCGAGGCGGAGGGGCTCGATGAGATCTTCACGGCCGCCGGCTTCGACTGGCGCTCGGCGGGTTGTTCGATGTGCCTGGGGATGAACCCCGACACGCTCAGCCCGGGCGAGCGCTGCGCGTCGACCTCGAATCGCAACTTCGAGGGACGCCAGGGCAAGGGCGGGCGCACGCACCTGGTGAGCCCGAAGATGGCGGCCGCTGCCGCGATCGAGGGCCGCTTTGTCGACATTCGAGATTGGAGCTGATGTGGAAGCCGTAGAGATCATCGAAGGACCGGTCAGCGTCCTCGACCGCGCCGACGTCGACACCGACCAGATCATCCCCAAGCAATTCCTCAAGCGCGTCGAACGCACCGGGTTCGGGGAGTTTCTTTTCTACGACTGGATCCGCGACGGCGAGATTGAGCTCGAGCCAAACCCGATCCTCGTCGCGGGACGCAACTTCGGATGTGGCTCATCGCGCGAACACGCGCCGTGGGCGCTTCAGGATTTCGGCTTTGCGGCGATCATCGCGCCGTCGTTCGCCGACATCTTCTACGGCAACTGCACCAAGATCGGCCTGCTGCCGGTGATCCTCGACGAAGCCAGTTGCCGCGCGGTCGCCGAGTCCGGCGTCGCACGGATCGACCTCGATGATCAGACGGTCGACTCCGCCAACACGGGAGTGCTGAAGTTCGAGATCGACGAGGAGATCAAGCATCGGCTCTCCAACGGGCTCGACGACATCGGCGTGACCCTTAAGAGCGTCGAGGCAATCGACGCGTACGAGGCGGCCGGCCACGCGGATCGCGGGCCCGTCACCACGGCACTGTGAGCGACGAGCAGACCACGGTCGATTGGGACGCGGCCGCCTACGACCGCGTCGCCGATCCGCAGGAGGAGTGGGGGCGTGAGGTGCTCTCGCGCTTTCAGCTCTCAGGCGACGAGACCGTCCTCGACGCGGGCTGCGGCAGCGGCCGGGTGACCAAGCTGATCTTCGACCTCGTTCCGAACGGGCGGGTGATCGGCGTCGACGGCTCGCCATCGATGATCGCGGTTGCGAGTGAGCAGCTCGCGGAGTTCGGGGATCGGGCCGAGCTCTTCGTCTCCGACCTCCTCGACCTCGAGCTTCAAGAGGCGGCCGACGCCATGTTCTCAAACGCGACCTTTCACTGGATCCTCGATCACGAGCTGCTCTTCAGTCGGCTGTTTGCCGCCCTGCGCCCGGGAGGGGTGTTCGAGACGCAGTGCGGGGGAGAGGGCAACGTCGCCGAGTGGAAGCGAGCGATCGAGGCCGCCGAGGGCGACGAACGGTTTTCGTCCTATCTGCGCGGCATGCCCGACACCCACAACTTCGCGTCGGTCGGCGATACCCGCAACCGGCTCGCGCGAGCCGGCTTCGAGTTCGAGCCGGATGCGATCTGGCTCGAGAACAAGACGGTCCGGCCTCGCGATCCGCGAGACGTTCGCGCGGGTCGTCGGCCTCGCCAAGCACATGGCGCTACTGCCCGATGAGCTCGCAGGACGAGTTTGCAGCGGCCGTTCTCGGCTCGCTGCCGAAGCCGCTGACGCTCGAGTACGTCCGCCTCAACATCTCCGCGAGAAAGCCAGCATGAGCGAAGCCAAGATCGTCGTCCTCCCCGGTGACGGCATCGGCCCGGAGATCGTCGGCGCCGCTCGAACCGTGCTCGACGAGCTGGGTGATTGGGACTACGACGAGCGCCTGATCGGCGGCGCGTCGATCGACGCTGACGGCATCGCCCTCACCGATGACGTGCTCGACGCCTGTCGCGAGGCCGATGCCGTCCTGCTCGGTGCGGTCGGCGGCCCGAAATGGGACACGACCGATCCGGACGCACCGCGCCCCGAGCAGGGACTGCTCGGACTACGCAAGGGCCTCGGCCTGTTCGCGAACCTGCGGCCCGTGAAGCCGATCCCGGCGCTCGTGGGCGCCAGCCCGCTGCGCGAGGAGGTGATCTCGGGCACCGACCTGCTCGTCGTCCGCGAACTCACCGGCGGCATCTACTTCGGCGATCGCGGGCGTGAGGGCGACCGCGCCTTCGATACCTGTGTCTACACGGTCGGCGAGATCGAGCGGATCGCCAAGGTGGGCTTCGAGGCCGCCGCGCGCCGCCGCGGCCGCCTGACTTCGGTCGACAAGGCGAACGTCATCGAGACCTCTCGGCTGTGGCGTGAAACCGTCACGCGGGTCGCCGCCGATCACCCCGATGTGGAGCTCGACCACCTGCTCGTCGACAACGCTGCGATGCAACTGGTGTCCGACCCGTCGCGCTTCGACGTGATCCTCACCGAGAACATGTTCGGCGACATCCTCAGCGACGAGTCGGCGATGCTCACCGGGTCGCTGGGAATGCTGCCCTCAGCGAGTCTTGGACTCGAGGGCCCGGGTGTCTTCGAGCCCGTCCACGGATCGGCGCCCGACATCGCCGGCCAGGGGATCGCCAACCCGTTCGCGACCCTGCTTTCGACCGCGATGCTCCTGCGCGACGGCCTCGGCCGCGACGAGGACGCGGCCCGCCTCGAGGGCGCCGTCGAGCAGGTACTCGCCGACGGTCTGCGCACACCGGACCTCGGGGGCGAGGCGACGACGGCCGCGGCCACGCGTGCTGTTATCGCCGTGCTCTAGCCCGCACTGGGGGCGAACGTCGCGCGACCTAGTCCTCTAGAGGGGCATGCGCGACGTTCGACTGGCGGAACTCGGGGCGCGGCAGTTCAACCGCGTCTCACGAGGGCAAATGCTGGCGCTGGGTTACAGCCAGATGGCAATCACCCATCGCCTTCGTTCAGGACGCCTTTTCCAGGTCGAGCAGGGCGTGTTCGCCCTGGCGCCCCCTCTCGACCACGATGAATGGGGGGCATGGATGGCGGCGACGCTCACATCCCCGGAAAGCTTGCTCAGTCACATCAGCAGCGCAGCGGCCCGCGGCTTCTGGTCGCTGGCCAGGCCATTTGAGACCGTCACACGGCCAGGCAACGGCGGGCCAGTCCGCCACGGCGGCGTCCTCGTTTACCGCAGCATCACTCTCGACGGTGATGTTGAGGCGCTCGAGGGCATTCCGATCACCACCGTCCCGCGGACGCTGTTGGACCTCGCTCGGATCGGAATCAGCGAACGTGCTCTGGCCAGGGCAATGAGGGAGGCGATCAGGCTAAAGCGCACCAACATTGGCGCCGTCACCGATTTCCTCATTGCTCGTAAGGGTCTTCGCGGCTCGCGACGGCTTGGGACAACGCTCGCCCGTTACAGCGGGCTGCCGCTCGAGCGGGCCCGGAGTGGAGCCGAGGTGTATGCCCTCGAGATCCTCCGCGACGCCGGACGCCCGATGCCGCAGCTGAACCACCGGATCGCAGGCGAGGAGGCAGACCTGAGCTGGCCGCGGTATCGCCTGATCATCGAGATTGACGGCGGACCGTTTCACCTGGACGTGGGCGAGGACGCGCGGAAGCAGACAATCTGGGAGCAGTCTGGGTGGAGGGTGAAGCGCCTCAACTCAGACGACGTTTACGAACGCCCGCACCTCCTGCTTGCCCTCTCCCCGCACTGAACGTCGCTGAAGCCCACCCATAGGACTACATGCGCGACGTTCGGCGGTTGGGCGCAATCGCGAGTGCGCCGGTTGGCGCTTGTGCCAGCGTCGGGCATACTTGGCCGCGTCCTTAGAGTCGATTTGGAGGCAGTCGTGGAGAAGTCTGAGTGGATCTGGATGAACGGCGAGTTCGTCGCTTGGGAAGACGCCCAGGTCCACGTACTGAGCCACGGACTCCACTACGGCACCGGCGTTTTCGAGGGGATCCGCTGTTACGAGACCGATCAGGGCCCGGCGGTCTTCCGCCACCAGGAGCACCTGACCCGTCTGACGAACTCGGCCGAGCTCTACTACCTGCCGCTTGGCTACTCGGGCGAGGAGCTCCGTCTCGCAACGCACGAACTCATCCGCAAAAACGGCCTGCAGAGTTGCTACATCCGCCCGCTGGCATTCCGCGGATACGGCGAGATGGGGCTGTACGCCCAGTCGGCTCCGGTCGACGTGATGATCGCCGTCTGGCCATGGGGCGCCTATCTCGGCGACGAGGGCAAGCGCAACGGGATCCGGGCGAAGGTCTCGTCGTGGCGGCGGATCTCGCCCGCCGGCCTGATCCCGCACGCGAAGGCCTCGGGCCAGTACCTGAACTCGATCCTCGCCAAGACCGACGCGGCGCAGTCGGGCTTTGACGAGGCGATCCTGCTCGACGAGTCCGGCGTTGTTTGCGAGGGCTCAGGCGAGAACATCTTTGTCGTCAAGAACGGCGAGCTTGCGACGCCCGGCCACACCGCGTCGATCCTCGACGGGATCTCGCGCAACTCGGTGATCCAGATCGCCGGCGACCTGGGCTACTCGGTCGTCGAGCGCGACATCGCCCGTTCCGAGCTCTACCTCGCCGATGAGGTCTTCCTCTGCGGCACGGCGGCGGAGCTCGTCCCGGTCCGCGAGATCGACGGCCACGAGCTCGGCGAGCCCGGAGAGGTGACGCTGAAGATCCAGGCGAAGTTCGAGGACGCCCTGCACGGCCGGGCCCCCGAGTACCTGCATTGGCTGGACCCGGTTGAACAAACCACTAAGGTCGCTACCTAGCGATGCCGATTTCCAGGGATATCGAGCGAATTAGGAGCGCCGCGACCGCTTAGCGGCACGCGGCTGCGTGGCTACCGGCCACGCGCACCTGTTCACTCGTATCCCAGGAATCCGAAAGGCATCAACTTGACTCACGTAAACCTCTACGACACGACCCTCCGCGACGGCATGCAGGGCCAGGGCATGTCGCTCTCGGCCGCTGAGAAGGTCCGCGTCGTCCAGGCGCTCGACCGCCTCGGTGTCGGCTACATCGAGGCCGGCTTCCCGAGTTCAAACCCCAAGGAAGCCGAGCTATTCAGCCTGCTCGCCGACGTCGAACTCGACCACGCGGTGATCTGCGCCTTCGGAATGACACGCCGGCGCGGGATTGCCGCTGAGGAGGACTCCGCACTCCGCGACCTCGTCGGCTGCGACGCACCGTGCGTGACGTTCGTCGGCAAGACCTGGGCGCTTCACCTCGAGAAGGTCACGCGGGTGTCGCCGGACGAGAACCTGGCGATGATTGTCGACTCGATCAACTACGCCCGCGCGGCGGGCAAGCGGGTGATCTACGACGCTGAGCACTTCTTCGACGCCTGGCGCGACGACTCGGGCTACGCGATGGAGTGCCTGCGCGCAGCCGTCGCGGCGGGAGCCGAGTGCGTGACGCTCTGCGACACCAACGGTTCGAGCCTGCCGTCGCAGATCGCGGTCGCCACGGCGTCGGTGTTTGCCGAGCTCGGCGAGCGTGCCGAGATCGGCATCCACACCCACAACGACCTCGAGTGCGGCGTCGCCAACTCGCTGGCCGCGGTCGATGCCGGCGCACGGATGGTCCAGGGAACGATCAACGGCTACGGCGAGCGCTGCGGCAACGCAAACCTGGTGTCGATCCTGCCCGCGCTACAGCTCAAGCTCGGCTACGAGTGCGTCCCGCCCGACCGGCTGCGACTGCTCACCGAGACGGCGCACTTCGTCGACGAGCTGACCAACACGGCCCCCGACGCCGATCAGGCTTACGTCGGGCGCAACGCGTTCGCGCACAAGGGCGGCATGCACGTCGCCGGCGTCCAGGCCGACGCGCGCACCTTCGAGCACATGGACCCGAAGCTCGTCGGCAACAGCCGTGACGTGCTGATCTCCGAGCTCTCGGGCAAGGGCTCAGTGCTCTCGCGTGCCGGCGATGCGGGTATTGACCTTGACGCCGATGCCGCCAAGAGAGCGGTCGACCGCATCAAGACGCTCGAGCACCGTGGCTACCAGTACGAAGCTGCCGACGCATCGTTCGACCTGCTGCTGCGCCGCGAGGCGGGCGAGTATCAGTCGCTGTTCCGGCTCGAGAGCTTTCGGGTGATCACCGAGAAGCGCGCCGACGGCAACGTCGAGACCGAGGCGACGATCAAGATCTGGGTCGAAGGACGCCGCTACGTCCGCACGGCTGAAGGCAACGGCCCGGTCAACGCCCTCGACTGCGCCCTGCGCGACGCGATTGGCGAGCTGCATCCCCACCTGGCTGACATCGAGCTCGTGGACTACAAGGTCCGCATCCTGGATTCACACCACGGCACCGACGCCGTCACCCGCGTCCTGCTCGACTCGGCCGACGGCCAGGACTCGTGGGGCTCGATCGGCGTCTCGGAGAACATCATCGAAGCCTCATGGGAGGCGTTGGTGGACTCGCTCGAGTACGCGTTCCAGACGAAAACCGCACCGGTTCCGTGACCCTGGATCCAATCCCGCTCGCGAAGCCCGAGCTCGGTGAGCGCGAGGAGGAACTCGTGCTCGAGGCCATGCGGTCCGGACGCCTGTCGCTCGGGCCGATGGCCGAGCGCTTCGAGCATGACTTCGCCGAGTATCTGGGGGTGCCGGACGCCGTCGCGGTGTCCTCTGGCACCGCCGCACTTCACCTCTGCGTCCGCGCGCTGGGGTGGGGGGAGGGCGACGAGGTCGTCACCAGCCCATTCAGCTTCGTTGCCTCGGCGAACTGCCTGCTCTACGAGGGCGTGACCCCGGTCTTCTGCGACGTCGATCCCGTCACCCTCAACATCGACCCGGCTGCGGCGTGGGAGGCGATTGGCGACAACACGGCCGGACTGCTGCCGGTCGACATCCTCGGCTACCCCGCCGCGGTGCCGGAGCTCGAACAGGTCGCTGCCGATGGTGGGCTGGGACTGCTCGAGGACTCCTGTGAGGCGCTCGGCGCCCG
The DNA here is from genome assembly GCA_963746215.1 of uncultured Solirubrobacterales bacterium. Classification (GTDB taxonomy): domain Bacteria; phylum Actinomycetota; class Thermoleophilia; order Solirubrobacterales; family 70-9; genus WHSW01. The sequence goes on along the minus strand of CAVVAT010000009.1, from coordinate 8,241 downwards.
CGATTCGGAGGGAAAGCTGGTCGGCTCGCGCGGCAACCTCGCGACCTTTGCGTTCTACGCGAACAAGCAGCTGACAACTGGCGAGGGCGGGATGGTCGCGGTGAGCGACGCCGAGATCGCAGCGCGCCTGCGGAGCGAGCGCAACCAGGGCCGGGCGCCCGACATGACCTGGGTGGATCACGACCGCCTCGGCTTCAACTATCGCCTCACCGAGCTGCAGGCCGCGATGGGCATCGGTCAGATCGAGCGCCTGGACGGCATGCTCGCATCGCGCGCGGAGGCCGGCCGCCGCTACACGGAACAGCTGGCCGATCTCGACTACAGCGCTCCGGCCGGCGACGGCGATCCCGCGGGCCTGGTGCTCCCGTGCGCTGACATCGGCGATACCCGGCGAAGTTGGTTCGTCTATGCGGTGCGGCTACCGGCCGGCGCCGACCGTGATGCCGTCGTCGCCGACCTCGCTCAGCGCGGGGTGGAAGCGAAGGCTTACATGCCCGCGATCCACCTGATGGCCTTCTATCGCGAGCGGTTCGGCTTCGAGGACGGCCAGTTCCCGGTTGCCGAGGACGCCTCTGCGCGGCTGCTGGCGCTGCCGTTCTTTTCGACCATCACACAGTCTGAGATTGACCGCGTCTGCGAGGCTCTGGCCGAGGCATTGAGAGGAGACTGGACTTGAGCGCAATCGCGGACACACTGATTGAGACCGACCTCGAACGGCGGTGCCTCGAGGAGCTGCGTCGCGCAAGCGACGAGGTCGACGGGCCGATGGAGCGCCACTGCGTGCGCTGTTTCATGCTGATCGAGCTGCTGGCTCAAAGGCGCTCGCTGGAGTTCGACCGCGAGCTCGTGATCTCAGCCTGCTTTCTGCACGACGCCGGCATCTACCCGTCGCTGTCGCACGGGGGCGTCTACACCGACGAGAGCGGGATCGTCGCCGAGCAGCTCTTCCTCGATGCGGGCGCCTCTGCCGAGCGCGCCGCCCTGGCCCGCGAGACATGTGCTCAGCACCACGCGCTTCGCGATCAGTCGGCCAAGGGCGCCGAGGTCGAGCTCATGCGGCTCGCCGACAGGATCGAGGTCAGCGGCGGCGTCATCCGCTCCGGCCTGAGCGGCCGCGAGGTCGGCGACATCTTCGAGCGCGTCTCGCGCAAGGGCTTTTACACGGGAATCGGCGCGCTCCTGGTCGGGGTCCTCCGCGACCGTCCGCTGACGCTGCCGCGAATCTTCAAGACGGACTGAGCTTTGGCGCGTATCGACGAACCCCAGGACCCCCTGTTCGCGCGCATCAACGCCTCGATCGGCTTCGATCGCCGGCTCTGGCGCGAGGACATCGAGGGATCGCGCGCGCATGCGGCGGGGCTCGAGGCTGCCGGCGTGATCGAGGCGTCAGAGCTTGCCGAGCTCCACCGGGGACTCGAGGCGGTCGCCGCTGAGCTCGACGCCGGAGAGTTCGACTTCCGCGACGACGACGAGGACATTCACATGGCGGTCGAGCGCCGGCTCACCGAGGTGATCGGCCCGCTCGGAGGCAAGCTCCACACCGGCCGCTCGCGCAACGACCAGGTCGCGACCGACCTGGCGCTGTTCGTGCGAAATAGGTCGGCCCGTGCGACCGAGCTCGTCGCAGCGCTGATGGCGCGCCTGCTGGACCTCGCGCAGGCCCATGCCGATTGGCGAATGCCTGGCTACACCCACCTCCAGCGCGCCCAGCCCGTGTATCTGGGACACCATCTGCTGGCCTACTTCTGGATGCTCGAGCGCGACGCGAGGCGATTCGCAGCCGCCGGCGCGGCGACCGATGCCATGCCTCTCGGGTCCGGCGCGCTGGCCGGCCTCAACTGGAAGATCGACCGCCAGGCCAACGCGGACCGGCTCGGGTTCGCGCAGCCGTCCCCGAACTCGATCGACGCCGTGTCCAACCGCGACTTCGTCCTCGACTACCTCTACGCGGCGACCGTCTGCGCCACGCATCTGTCGCGATTGGGTGCCGAGATCGTGATCTGGTCGAGCAGCGAGTTCGGCTTCTGCGAGCCCGACGATGCCTTCGCTTCCGGCTCGAGCCTGATGCCGCAGAAGAAGAACCCCGACGCCGCGGAGCTGCTGCGGGCGAAGTCGGCACGGGTCGTCGGCTCGCTGACCACGCTGACCGGCGTCCTTCACGCGCTGCCGCTCTCCTATGCGAAGGACCTGCAGGAGGACAAGGAGGCGCTGTTCGACGCAGTGGACACGGTGGAGCTGTGTCTCGAGGTCGCCGACCGGATGCTCGGTGGTCTTGGCTTCGATCGCGAGCGCATGGCCGCGGCGGCGGCGGACGAGATGGTTGCTGCAACGGACGTCGCCGACCTGCTCGTCCGCAAGGGGATGCCGTTTCGGGAGGCTCACGGCGTGGTGGGGGGTCTCGTGCGGACGGCGACCGAGTCCGGCCGCTCGCTGTCGGAGCTGACCGCCGACGAGCTCGCATCGCACTCGGATCTGCTCGACGACGAGTACTACGCGGTGCTCTCCGAGGGTGCCTGGCTGGACTCCAAGGTCTCGGTTGGTGGCACCGGCGCGGCGCCACTGGCCGAACAGATCGAACATGCCGGACAAGTCCTCGCAGCACTTCATTGAGCGCGCTGGACCTCGACTTCTTCAACCGCTCCGTCCACACGGTTGCCCGCGAGCTGATCGGCTGCGAACTGCTGATCGATGGGGTTGGCGGGCCGATCGTCGAGACCGAGAGCTACGAGCGCGACGATCCCGCCTGTCACGCCTACGTCGGCCTCACACCGCGAACCGCCGTCCTCTTCGGCCCGCCGGCGCGTGCCTACGTCTACCTCTCCTACGGCATCCACAGCCTCCTCAACTTCGTCGCCGAGCCCGAGGGCAGCGCTGCCGCCGTGCTCATCCGCGCGCTCGAGCCCGCTCACGGGATCGAGCGGATGCGCCAACGGCGCGGCCGCAAAGCGGAGCGCGAGCTCTGTTCCGGACCGGGCAAGCTGACCGAGGCGCTCGGGGTCGGGCTCGAGCTCAACACCGCGTCGTTGACCGAGCCGCCGTTCGAGCTGCGGCCGCGGTCGGGCCGCTGGCGAGAGGTGGTGGTCGCGACGGGTCCGAGGATCGGGATCACCAAGGCGACCGAGTACCCGTGGCGCTTCTGTGCCGCGGGTAGCCCGCACCTGTCGAAGCCCCTGCCCGCGCCGAATCCGGCGCGAGCCGCCTAGCTAGCCGGGGGCGACGCCCCCCGCGGGTGCTGCCGGCGCGCCGTTGTCGCCGGTATCCGCCGGTGGGGCGGTCTCCTGGGGCTCCGGCTCGGCGGGCTCGGTGTCGGTCTCGGGGGCCGGCTCGACCGACTCGGTCTCGGGGGCCGGCGCCACGTCCTCGGTTGTCGTGGTCGGCGCAACGCTGGAGCTCTCTGGCGGAACCGTCGAGGACGTTGAACCATCGTCCTCGAACTCCTCGCCCGCCTTGCGCGCGTCGAGGATCACGTCGTAAGCGTTGACGATCTGGGCAAAGATCAGCGCCGGGAAGGTTCCGCCGTCCACCGGGGCGCCTGCGAACTCGGTTTCCATCGGCTGAACGGTGTCGGGATAGCCGACCCAGACGCACATCGTGATCTCCTCCGTCGCGCCGCAGAACCAGGCGTCGCCGTTGTCGTCGGTGGTTCCTGTTTTGCCCCATGTCGGGTTCCCGGTCTGTGCGCGACGGCCGGTTCCGGAGGTGACGACAGTGGAGAGGATCGAACGGGCCTCCTCCGCTACAGCCGGATCGATTACCTGCTTGGCGACGAGCTTGTTCTCGCCGCTGGCTCCGGTCTCGTCCGGCACCAGTTCCCCCTGACCGGAATCCTCGCCATCGGTCACCTTGACGATCCCGACGGGCCCTCCGGAGCTGGAGGCCATCGTCCCGGAAAGGCGCCGGCCATCGGCCGCAAGCGTGTTGTAGGCATGGGCCATCTCCATCGGCGTCACGCCGACCTCGAGGCCGCCGAGAATCAGCGCCGGGTTGTACGGCTCGAAGGGGCCGTCGGCGATCGAGTACTCCGTCTCGGTCGAGAGGTCGGTGTCGACACCCATCGCGTTGGCCGTCGCGGCCACGTTCTGCGGCCCGACCTGCGTTCCCAGCTGCGAGTACACCGAGTTGTCGGAATAGGTCGTCGCGGTCGCGATCGAGGCCGACCCGAGGTAGGAGTCGTTGTAGTTGTTGACGCGGAAGAGATCGTTGACGACCTTCGTTCCGTTGCCGTTGTTCTTTGCGACCTTCGCTCGGAACGGGATCTGCTGCGGCGACGAGGTGTAGACCTCGCCGCTCGAATGGCCCTGCTGGAGGGCGGTGATCAGCGTGAACGGCTTAAACGATGAGCCAGGCTGGCGATGACCGTTTGTGGCGAGGTTGAACGGCGCCTCCTGGTAGCTGGGGCCGCCGACCATTGCGCGGACGGCACCTGTCTGATTGTCAAGGACGACCAGCGACGCGGTTGGCCCGAGTCCCGCAAGATTTGAGCTCACGATCTCCTCCGCCTGGTTTTGGAGCTCGAGGTCGAGCGTGGAGATGATCTGAAGGCCGCCGCCGAACGCCTCGCCGGCGCCGTAACGATCGACGAGCTGCTGGCGCAGCCAGGAGGTGAAGTAGGGGGCGGCCGAGTTCTCGGCGGGGGGCTGGATCTGACTGGCGAGCGGAACTGGCTCAGCGGCATAGGTGTCGTATTCCTCCTGGCCGATGTAACCCTGGTCGACCATGTTCTGAAGCACCTGATTCCGCCTTGCGAGCGCGTTCTCGGCGAAGCTTCGCGGCGAGTAGGCGCTCGGCGAGGAGATGATCCCGGCCAACAGCGCCGCCTCCCACGGATAGAGGACCGAGGCACATGGGGTGGCGCCGTCCTCCTCGCCGCCGCAGCCGACGTGGTTGTAGCCGAAGTAGGTCTTCGCGGCGGCCTCGATGCCGGTCGCTCCCTCCCCGAAGTAGATCTCGTTGAGGTACTCAGTGAGAATCTTGTCCTTGGTCCAGTTGCGCTCGAGGTGGTACGCGAGCGCGGCCTCTCGCAGCTTCTGAAAGACGGTGCGACTCTCCTGGGCGGCAAGAGCGTTCTTGATGAACTGCTGAGTGATCGTGGACGCGCCCTGCTGTGCCGAGCCCGAAGCGATGTCGCTGACCACGGCGCGGGCGATCCCCTGGAAGTCGACGCCGCGGTGCTCGTAGAAGCGGCGGTCCTCGATTGCGACGACCGCCTCCTTCATCACCGGAGAGATTTCGTCGCTGTCGAGGAAGATCCGGCCCTGGTTATTGGTCAGCGTCGCCAGCTTCACGTTGTTGACGTCGTAGACGACGGAGTTCTGCGACCGGATGTACTGCTGGCGGCTCTCGAGCGCCGGCAGATCCTGCGCGACCGCCATCATGATCCCGAAGATCCAGGAGACGAAGGCGAGCATCGAGAGGCCGAGGATTACGACCGCAAAGCGGAGCTTTCGCATCCGCGGCTTGGTCCGCGCGTCCCCGTTGTCGGGTCCCGGCGGCTGCGGGAGCATGCCCCGGCGGCGCAGCCCTCGACGCGGCGCGCGCGACTCACCCTGCGGGCGGGGCTCTGGCTGGCGGCCGTTGCCGCTCGCGTCGTTATCGGGTCCGGAATCCATCGAGAAGACCGAGGAAGGCTGCCGGATGGGCGGGCGGTAAGAACAACGGCGACGCCCGATCAAGCCGACGGCGGAGTCTAGCATTGGGCATATGGCGTCCCGTCCGGCTCAGAGCGACATTTCCGACCTCGTCCGGGGTGCGGTCGACGTGCTTCCGGAGGGGCGCCTCGCCGAGCAACTTGCCGAGGGCCGGCCGCTGCGGTGCAAGCTTGGCGTAGACCCGACCAGCCCGGACATCCACCTCGGCCACTGCGTCGTCCTCACGAAGTTGCGCGCCTTTCAGGACGCCGGTCACATCGTCGTTTTAATCATCGGCGACTACACGGCGCTCGTCGGCGACCCGAGCGGCCAGGATGCAACCCGGCCGGTGCTCACCGTCGAGCAGATCGAGGCGAACGCCCAGACCTACGTGGACCAGGCCTTCAAGGTTCTCGACCGCGATCGCACGGAACTCCGGCGAAACGGTGAATGGCTGGACATGGCAAGCGCGGAGCTCTTCGACGTCGTCCGGCGCTTCACCGTCGCGCGCCTGCTCGAGCGCGACGACTTCACCAATCGCATGGCTGAGGGAAAGCCGATCTCGGTACTCGAGCTGCTTTACCCGGTGATGCAGGGCTACGACTCGGTCGCCATAGATTCAGACATTGAGTTCGGCGGGACCGACCAGAAGTTCAACCTGCTGTTCGGGCGCGACGTGCAGGCCGCCTACGGGCGCCCGCCGCAGTCGATCCTGACGATGCCGATCCTTCCCGGTACCGACGGCAAGCGCAAGATGAGCAAGTCGTATGGCAACTACATCGCCGTCAATGACCCGCCCGAAGAGATGTTCGGCAAGCTCATGAGCATTCCCGACGACGTCATGGGCGAGTACTGGCTTTTGCTGCTCGGCGAGGAGCTCGACGAGAGCCGCTCGCCGAATGAGACCAAGCGCGAACTCGCGCGCAGGCTCACCGATCGCTTCTGGGGCGACGGCGCCGGCGAGCTGGCCGAGGCGAGGTTCGACCAGATTCACAAGCGCGGCGAGCTTCCCGACGACATCCCGGTCTCGACCCTCGCCGAGCTGGGCTTCGACGGTGGCGAGGTGCATGTGCCAGCCCTGCTGACCGCGCTGTTCGGCCTGTCGTCGAGCGAAGGACGCCGGTTGATCACGCAGGGAGCAGTGCGGATCGATGGCGCCGCGATCGGCAGCGACGTGCTCGATCTCCCGTCGGGCCAGGTCGCCGGCAAAGTGCTGCAGGTCGGCAAGCGCCGGTTCGCGCGAATCGACGCCTGAAGAACGCGTCGCGGGCCTGCTACCTTTCCGTGCCCGCGGGGCCTCAGGCCTTGCGGAACTCGACCCAGCGTGGATATACTCGCTGGTCGCACTTGAAACGGCGCCCGCCGATAGGGGAGTCCCCCCGCGTCAGTGGGCCGCGGTCTTTGAAAACTGAGCAGCGTGCGATCCGGGAGCTTTCGAGCTCGCGGATCAGACGGTCCGACCCATCGCCGGCGCAGTGTCGCGCGGTGGGCAAGCCAAACCCGTCATATCGTCGGTGGGTATTTGTGTACTCCACCGACATGAGATGTGACATCTCTTCGTATTCAATTGACAGAGGCATCACCATCGGATGACTTCGGTGGTGAATTTGAAACCCTCAAGTCACTTTTCACGGAGAGTTTGATCCTGGCTCAGGACGAACGCTGGCGGCGTGCCTAACACATGCAAGTTGAGCGACGAACCAGGGCTTGCCCTGGGGCAAAGCAGCGAACGGGTGAGTAACACGTGGGTAACGTGCCCCGATAACCGGGACAACCCGAGGAAACTCGGGCTAATACCGGATGTGCCCATCAGACATCAGTCTGATGTGTAAAGGAAGCTTCGGCCTCCGTATCGGGAGCGGCCCGCGGCCCATTAGCTAGTTGGTGAGGTAACGGCTCACCAAGGCAACGATGGGTAGCTGGTCTGAGAGGACGATCAGCCACACTGGGACTGAGACACGGCCCAGACTCCTACGGGAGGCAGCAGTGGGGAATCTTGCGCAATGCGCGAAAGCGTGACGCAGCAACGCCGCGTGGGGGAAGAAGGCCTTCGGGTTGTAAACCCCTTTCAGGAGGGACGAAGGTGCGACGGTGAATAGCCGTTCGTACTGACGGTACCTCCACAAGAAGCCCCGGCTAACTACGTGCCAGCAGCCGCGGTAATACGTAGGGGGCAAGCGTTGTCCGGAATCATTGGGCGTAAAGCGCGCGTAGGCGGCCCGGTAAGTCCGCTCTGAAAGTCCAGGGCTCAACCCTGGAAAGCGGGTGGATACTGCCGGGCTAGAATCCGGAAGAGGCGAGTGGAATTCCTGGTGTAGCGGTGGAATGCGCAGATATCAGGAGGAACACCAATAGCGAAGGCAGCTCGCTGGGACGGTATTGACGCTAAGGCGCGAAAGCGTGGGGAGCAAACAGGATTAGATACCCTGGTAGTCCACGCCGTAAACGATGGGCACTAGGTGTGGGAGGTGTCGACTCCTCCCGTGCCGACGCTAACGCATTAAGTGCCCCGCCTGGGGAGTACGGCCGCAAGGCTAAAACTCAAAGGAATTGACGGGGGCCCGCACAAGCAGCGGAGCATGTGGTTTAATTCGACGCAACGCGAAGAACCTTA
>CAVVAT010000008.1:0-330247 GCA_963746215.1 uncultured Solirubrobacterales bacterium | reverse complement strand
ACGCAGGCTGTCGGCCTCGCGGGTGCGGTCGTCGAGCGTGGTGGCGACGTGCAGCGCGCGCGTGTAGTGCTCGCGCGTTGTGTCGTAGTCGCCCTCCATGCTGGCGATGTCGCCGAGGCCGAGGAGGCTGTCGGCCTCGCCGGTGCGGTCGCCGAGGGTGGTGGCGATGTCCAGGGAGCGCTGGTAGTGCTCGCCCGCGGTGTTGTAGTCGCCCTGCATGCTGGCGATGTCGGCGAGGCCGAGGAGGCTGTCGGCCTCGCTGGCGCGGTCGCCGAGGGTGGTGGCGATGTCCAGGGAGCGCTGGTAGTGCTTGCGCGCGGCGTCGTAGTCGCCGAGCAGCGCCTCGACGCGCCCGATGCGCAGCAACGCTCGCAGGGCCAGCGGCTCGTCGCGGCCCGTCAGCTCGTCGACGAGATGGCGCAGCACGCGCCGGGTCTCACCTCGCGCGCGCCGGTCGGCGGCGTCGTCGATCGGCAGGCCGGCGACGAGCTCGGCGACCTCCTCGTCGCCCGCGCTCAGCGCGTACATGCCCGAGCGCCACGACCACAAATCGGGCGCACCGTGCGCGAGCTCGCGACCAGACCAGCCCTTGTCCCAGGCGACGATCACCGCCTTCGGGGAGTGGTCGATGAGGATCTTGGCCATCATCGACGCGAAGCCGTAGATCGCGTTGGTCGGCCGGCCGTCGGCGGTCGCGATCGATTCAGGCAGGGCGAAGAACGCGCGATAGGCGAGCGAGTTCCCGTCAATCAGGAAGACCTCGCTGCCCTTGCCGTTGTCGGACTTTTTCGCCACGCTTCGATCTTATGTGGCGCCACGCCCTTGCCTGGGCGCTGGCGGGTTTCTTCGGTGTCTGGGCCCTGATGCGGCTGTTCGGCCTCGACCATGGTTACCCGCTGGTGCCGATCGTCGCCTTCACGCCCTACATCGCCGGGCTCTCGGTGCTCGCCGTCGGCGTGGTCGCGCTGCTCGGTGTTCGCGCCGCCCTGGGGCTAGCGATCGTGGCTGCCGTCGCTCTTGTCGCGATCGTCGTTCCACGCGCGTTTGGCGGCGGCGGTGCACCCGCCCCCGCCGCTGGACAGCCCCTCACCGTGATGACCGCGAACCTGCTGTTCGGCGGCGCCGACGCGCAGCAGGTTGTCGAGCTCGTCCGTGAACACGAGGTCGACCTGCTCAGCGTGCAGGAGCTCACCCCGCGTGCGGTCGGGCGTCTACGGGCCGCCGGCCTCGAGGATCTTCTGGACGAGACGGTCCATACGGCCGCCGAGGGAGCGAGCGGGAGCGGCTTGTACGCCGCCGAATCCCTCACCCCGACCGGCGTCATCAATCCCAGCGAGGGGTTCCTCATGCCGAGCGCTCAACTGCGCGTGGGCGACGCCACCCTGGCCGCGGTCGCAGTCCATCCGGTGCCTCCGACGAGCGCCGACACCGTGCGCCGCTGGCGGGATGCGCTGCGTGCGCTGCCCGCGACCGGCGGGGGCGCCGAGCTAGGTCTGCTCCTGGGCGATTTCAACGCAACCCTCGACCACGCGGAGCTGCGCGATGTAATCGACCGTGGCTACATCGACGCAGCGGACGCGACGGGCAACGCACTTGAAACCACCTGGTCGAGAAGCTTCTGGCCTGGGATAACGATCGACCACCTTCTGGTCGACGAGCGCATCCACGTCGAGTCGACTGAGGTCATCGAGCTCTCGGGCAGCGATCACAAGGTGGTCGTGGGCGAGATGGTGTTGCCGTGACTAGCCAGCGACACGAAACGCCTCACGACCACGGTGATAGATGTAACCGTCCACGCCCCCCTACCCAGCCCCTCCCGCTTGCGAATTGCGCAAGCGCGCCGCCGTCAGCTCGGCGGAGTTCGCCCCCGCGCCTAGAATCGTCCGCCCGTGGCTTCCGTGTCCGCCCAGTTCTCCGTGATCGTGCGTGTCGAGCTCGACGCGCGGTCTGAGCCCCTGGGCAAGCTCACCGCGGCGATCGCCGAGGCAGGCGGGGCGCTTCAGGGCGTCGATCTGGTGCCCGGTGCCGGTGGCGAAGGCAAGCGAGTGCGCGAATTCACGATCGATGCGCGCGATCAGGCGCACTGGGAGCTCATCCTCCGAGCGATCGGCTCTACGCGGGGCGCGCGCGTTCTCGACTACGTCGACCGGACGCTGGCGATGCACCGCGGCGGCAAGATCGAGCAGCACAACAAGCACCCGCTGAAGACACGTGACGACCTCTCGATGGCGTACACGCCCGGAGTCGCGCGGGTCTGCATGGAGATCGCGAACGACCGCACCAAGGCTTTCGATTACACGATCAAGAAGAACACGGTCGCCGTAGTTTCCGACGGCTCGGCGGTGCTCGGGCTCGGCGACATCGGCCCCGAGGCGGCAATGCCGGTCATGGAGGGCAAGGCGATGCTCTTCAAGGAGTTCGCCGATATCGACGCCTTCCCGATCTGCCTCGACACCAACGATCCCGAGAAGATCATCGAGACGGTCCGCCTGATGGCGCCAACCTTCGGTGGGATCAACCTCGAGGACATCTCCGCCCCGCGCTGCTTCGAGATCGAGGAGCGCCTCAAGGCGGAGATCGACATCCCGGTCTTCCACGACGACCAGCACGGCACGGCGATCGTGACCATGGCCGCGCTCTTCAACGCGCTGAAGATCGTCGGTAAGCCGATCGAGGATTTGAACGTCTTGATGATCGGGTTGGGCGCTGCCGGCGTAGCAGTAACCAAGATGATGCTCGCCTCCGGGGTCAGGAACGTGATCGGCTGCGACCGCAAGGGCGCGCTGGCAACGTCGCGCGACGACTACGAGCAGATGACGGAGATCAAGCGCTGGTATTCGGAGAACTCGAATCCCGAGCAGCGGCTGGGCTCCCCCGCGGACGTGATCGATGGCATCGACCTGCTCGTCGGCCTCTCCGGCCCCGGGCTGATCGAGGCGTCTGACCTCCAGAGGATGAACGACGACGCGATCGTCTTCGCGATGGCCAATCCAACGCCCGAGGTGATGCCCGAGGATGCCGAGCCGTACGTGCGGATCATGGCCACCGGCCGCTCGGACTATCCGAACCAGATCAACAACGTGCTCGCCTTTCCCGGCGTGTTTCGCGGAGCGCTCGACGCAGGAGCCCCGCGGATAACCGAGGAGATGAAGCTCGCCGCGGCCCAGGGCATCGCCGACGTCGTCGCCGAGGAGGATCTCTCCGAGGACTACATCATCCCCTCGGTCTTCGACCGCGATGTCGCACCCGCGGTCGCCAAGGCCGTTGTTGAGGAAGCCCGCCGCGACGGCATCGCCCGCGTCTCCGAGGAGACCGGCACCTTCTCGACGATCGACTGATGCGCGTTCTCGTCACAGGCGCCTCGGGAGCGATTGGCTCGGCCGTGTGCGAAGCGCTGCTCGCGCGCGGCGACGAGGTCGTCGGCCTCAGCCGTGACCCCGCCAAGGCCCGCCCGACGAACCCCACGGTCACCTGGCACGCGTGGGATCCGGCGAACGAGCGCCCGCCGGCCGAGGCCTTCGCCGGCGTCGACGCCGTCATCAACCTCGTGGGCGAGGAGATCAATCAGCGCCTCACCGACGAGGCCAAGCAGCGGATCCGCGACAGCCGCGTGCGCGCCACCCACAACCTGGTCGACGGCATTCTCGGCGCGTCGCCCTCACCCCCGGTCTTGGTCAGCCAGTCCGCGATCGGCATCTACGGCGACCACGGCAAGGACGTCGTGGACGAGTCGAGCGCGCTCGGCGATGACTTCCTGTGCCAGGTGGTCATCGACTGGGAGAACGAGGCCAAGCGTGCGGAGAGCGGGGGCGTTCGCGTCGTCGGCGTGCGCACGGGGCTCGTGCTCGACCCCGACAGCGGCCTGCTCAAGCAACTCGTGCCGCCGTTCAAGTTCGGCGTCGGGGGCCCGCTCGCCGGCGGCAATTTCTACATGCCCTGGATTCACATCGACGACGAGGTCGGGATCCTGCTCTTCGCGCTTGATAACGAGAACGTTTCGGGAACGATCAACGCGACTGCGCCGGAGCCCGTGACCAACCGCGACTTCTCCAAGGCGCTCGGCAAGGCCCTGCACCGCCCCTCGTTCATTCCGGCGCCGCGCTTTGCGATCGTCGCAATGCGCGGTTCGGAGCTGACCGAGCAGATCACCGGTAGTTACCGCGTCGTCCCGCGCCGCGCCGTCGACCTCGGCTACTCATTCCGCTTCACCGACGTCGAGTCGGCCCTGCGCGACCTGCTCTAGTCGCCGAGCAGCGCCTCGACCGGCTCTGCCCGCCCGCCTGAAATCTCGTACCCGGTCATCTGATCGAGGGTGGTCTCGCCGCTCTCATCGATCGAATACATGCCGAGGATCGATTCGCGGTCGGTCGTGCCGAAGAACGCCTCGACCACCGCCGTGCGGTCGGTTGGGTCGTCGGCCCGCTCGATCGAGTCCAGGATCACTCCCATCGCCTCGTAGCCGTAGGCGGCGTACCGGCCCGGCGCGCGGTCGTACTCGGCGATGAAGCGGCCGCGGAATTCGTCGGCGACAGGCGGGAGCTGCGAGGGGTCGAGCGCCGCCGAGGTGGCGAGGGTGCCGTCCGCGAGATCGGGGATCCACTCATCGGTGAGCTGCGCGTCGGTGACCATCACGGATCCGGCGTCGCTCGGGCGGCCGATCCCGGCGTAGAAGTCGAGCTCAGCCGCGTCGGAGATCCGGGTGCGCTCAAGCGCGTCGCGGAAACTGGCGCCGACGTCCTGGCCGAAGTCGCTGTTGTCGGCGGTTATCGAAACGGTGTCGACGCCGAGCTCGTCAACCCAGCGCGCGGCTGCCTGCGCCTGTGCCTTGTCGCCGGGGATAACGCGGCCGAAAGTGCGCGAACCGCTCGTCTGGAGCTCCGAGATGTCGTCCGAGCCGGGGAAGGCGACGACAAGGTCCGTCGCCCCGCTGGCGGGCGACACCTGCAGCAGCCCGGCGGTGTTCGTGATCGGCAGCGAGGTGCGTGTCGCGCCCGACTCGAAGTCTCCGAGGTAGGCAATCGCGGTCGAATCCTGAGTGGCCGCGCGCGCGTTGGCGCCGACCTCGGCGGGTGTATCGGCGGGGTCGAGAAAGGTCGCCTCAACCGCGGCGCCGCCGGCCTCCCCGCCGGCCTCGGTAAGAGCGAGACGGGCGCCGTCGCTGGCGTCCTGGCCGTCGGTGCCTGCCGGCAGGCTGATGTACACGCGCAGAACCGCGTCGCCCTCCGGCTCGGAGCCGCCATCGCCGCAGCCGGCAAGGGTGGTGAGGACGAGCGCGCCGGCGAGCGCGCTAGCCCAGGAACGCCTCAGCAAAGGCGAACTCCTCCGGCGTGACCGTCCGCAGCTCGGCGACGGCGTCAGCGAGCGGGACGAGCGCGATCGAGGTGCCGCGGAGCGCCGGCATCATCCCCCAAGCACCATCGTGCGCGGCGTCGATCGCGCCGACGCCGAACCGGGTCGCAAGCACGCGGTCATACGCGGTCGGCGTGCCGCCACGCTGGATGTGGCCGAGGACGACGGCTCGCGTCTCGTAGCCAGTGCGCTGCTCGATCTCGTGCTCGAGGAGATGGCCAATCCCGCCGAGGCGCTCGTGGCCGAACTCGTCGACCTCGCCGCTCGCGACCTTGATCGTTCCCTCACGCGGAAGCGCTCCCTCGGCGGCAACGACGATCGAGAAGAAGCGCCCGCGCGAGTGGCGCCGCTGGATCAGGGCGCAGACCTCGTCGATGTCGAACGGCTGCTCGGGGATCAGAATCACGTCGGCACCTCCGGCAACGCCGGAGTAGAGCGCGATCCAGCCCGCATGGCGGCCCATCACCTCGACCACCATCACGCGGTGGTGAGACTCAGCCGTTGTATGGAGGCGATCGATCGCCTCGGTCGCGACCTGCAGCGCGGTGTCGAACCCGAACGTGACATCCGTGGCGCCGATGTCGTTGTCGATCGTCTTCGGGACCCCGATCAGGTTGAGCCCGTGTTCCGCGTGGAGCCGGTTGGCTGCGCCGAGCGTGTCCTCGCCGCCAATTGCGATCAGCCCGTCGAGATCGAGCTCGCTCAGCGTGGCCGCGATTGTCTCGGGCCCGTCGTCGCGCTTGAACGGGTTGGTCCGCGAGGTTCCGAGGATCGTCCCGCCCCGCGGCAGGATCCCGCGGGTGGACTCGAGCGTGAGCTCCTCGTGGTCGCCCTCGAGCGGCCCGCGCCAACCATCGCGAAAGCCGACGAACTCGTCACCATGCATGCCGATCCCCTTGCGGATGATCGCGCGGATCACCGCGTTCAGACCGGGGCAGTCACCCCCGCCGGTGAGAACACCAAAGCGCACGCGGCCCAAGATACCCGCCGCGTGGCCGTCGACTCCTCAGCGCGCGAGCGCTTCGCGCCGGCCGGCGAAGAATTGCGTGGCGAGAGCTTTGGGATCGACGGCGTCGGCGAGGTCCGCATATCCGAGTTCGGCGCCCGCGAACCCATTCGCATTCCAGGTCTCGCTTCGCTGTCGTTCGCGCCAGGGCGCCACGTACAGGTAGGGCTCCGGGTGGTGCTCGTCGCCGGGCGACACCCCGTAGGTGGCACGGCCACCGCCATCGTTGCTGCCGGCGTCGAACGCCACGTCGAAATGCTCGGGCCAGAGAATGATCGCCGAAGGCTCATCGGCGATCGCCGCCGTCGCGCGGACACCGTCGAGAGCCGACTCCGCGAACGCGTAGAGCACAGCGAGCCGTTCAGCTGCGACGCGATTGAGATCGAGCCGTGCCGCATCGCCGGGCACTCCGTCAAAGAAGAGCCGCGGTCCAACGAACGCAGCCACGGCGGCGATCGAGTCGAGCTCCTTGCGCCGCTCCTCGCCGTCCTCGGAAACAACGAGGTCCACCCCATCGACGCGGACTTGGAGCATCGACCCCTCGAACTCGAACGGCGGCGTGCCGAAGCCGCCCGGGGTAGGCATCAGCGCGATCTCGTTGTGGGGCTTTCGCGCTGGGGCGACGATCTGCTCCGCGACGCGATGAAGCGATTCGCGCGTGGCGGCGAAGGTCTCGGGCAGGGGCGCGAGGCCCATCGCGTTACGGGAGCTAGGCGCGGAGCCAGTCGAGCGCCGGCTTCGCCCAGCGATCGAGGATCCCGTTGACCAGGATGAACAGGAGGATCAGCGCAGCCATGGTGCCGCCCAGCGAGAACGCGTAGGCGATGGTCATGAGCAGCAGACCGACGACGAAGAAGACCAGGAGCCTCATCGGCAGGAAATCTAGCCGTTAGCCATGGCGGAACGCGCCGCGCCGATGAACTCTGCGACCGCGCGCGCTGCGTCCTGCGGACCCGGTGCCTCCCCCACTGCGCGCACGAGCCGCGTGCCGACGATCACCCCATCTGCCGCAGCGCCGACCTGCGCCGCCTGCTCGGGTGTGCCGATGCCGAAGCCGACCGCGACCGGAACCGGCGAGTCGGCCCGAGTCGACTCGATCAGGTCCGTGAGACCCGCCGGCAGCTCGTCGCGTTCTCCGGTGGTACGCGTGTCGGAGACGAGGTAGATGAAGCCCTCGGCCTCCGCGCATATGCTCGCGCGGCGTTCGGGAGGGGTGGTTGGAGCGATCAGCGCGATCAGCGCGAGCCCTGCTCCGCGCAGGGCCTCCGCGATCGCGCCGCCCTCCTCGGGCGGAAGGTCGGGCACGATCGCGCCGGCGGCACCCGCATCACGCAGCGCCGCAGCAAAGGACTCAGGGCCACGGGAGAGGATCATGTTCGCGTACGCCATGGGCACCACCGGAAGCCGTGCGGCAACGCGCTCGCAGTCGGTGAGGACCGTCTCGAGAGTCGCGCCGGCGGCCAGCGCGGTCGTCCCAGCCGCGTGGATGACCGGACCGTCGGCGAGCGGATCCGAGTACGGCACCCCGAGCTCAATGAGGTCGGCGCCGGCGTCCGCGTAGGCGTCGATCACCGCGGCGGACGTGGCGGCGTCCGGGAAGCCGCTCATCAGGTACGGCATGAGCGCCGCCCGCCCCTCCCCCTTCGCCGCGGCAAATGCGGCGCCGATATCAGTCATTGCCAAGTCGTTCGACGACTTCAGCCAGGTCCTTGTCGCCGCGACCGCTCAGGGTCAACAGGTCGTACCCATCGGGGCCATCGGCGTTCGCGAACAGCCAGGCGATCGCATGGCTCGGCTCGAGCGCGGGAATGATCCCCTCGAGCCGGGCGACCTCGCGGAAGGCGTGCAGGGCATCGTCGTCGGTGACCGCCTCGTAGCGAACACGGCCGCTGTCGCGAAGGAACGCGTGCTGCGGGCCGACGCCGGGATAGTC
This sequence comes from uncultured Solirubrobacterales bacterium, assembly GCA_963746215.1. Lineage (GTDB taxonomy): Bacteria > Actinomycetota > Thermoleophilia > Solirubrobacterales > 70-9 > WHSW01. The sequence continues at coordinate 321,959 of CAVVAT010000008.1, read as the reverse complement.
GAGCCCGGCCGAAACGGAGTGAGCCTCGAGGATCTGGCCATCCTCATCGGCGAGCACCGACGAGAGCGCTCCGTGCAGGACGCCGGTCTTGCCGGCGGTCAGCGAGGCGCCGGTGCGGCCGGAATCGACTCCCTCCCCCGCCGCCTCGATGCCGATCAGCTCGACGTCCACGTCGTCGACAAAGGGAACGAAGGTGCCGATCGCGTTCGAGCCGCCGCCGACGCATGCGATCACACGGGCGGGAAGCGAACCCTCAGCAGCGAGCGCCTGCTCGCGCGCCTCGGTCCCGAGCACCAGCTGCAGATCGCGCACTAGGGCGGGATACGGAGCCGGGCCGACCGCCGATCCGATGATGTAGTGGGTGGTCGCGACGTTTGTCACCCAGTCGCGGATGGCGGCGCTTACCGCCTCCTTGAGCGTGCGCGCCCCGGCCTCGACCGGCGCGACCGTCGCGCCAAGAAGGCGCATGCGTTCGACGTTGGGAGCCTGGCGGCGCATGTCCTCGGTGCCCATGTAGACCACGCACTCGAGCCCGAGCAGCGCGCACGCCGTGGCCGAGGCGACGCCGTGTTGACCCGCGCCCGTCTCGGCGATCACGCGTGACTTGCCCATCCGCTTGGCGAGCAGCGCCTGGCCGACGGCGTTGTTGATCTTGTGAGCGCCGGTGTGCGCGAGGTCCTCGCGTTTGAGATAGACGCGGCGACCGACGCGCTCCGAAAGGCGGTCGGCGCGGTACAGCGGCGTTGGGCGGCCCACGAAGTCGTGCAGCATTCGGCCGAGCTCCGCGCCGAAATCGGCGTCGTCACGAGCCTCGCTCCAGGCGAGCGTGAGCTCGTCGAGGGCGGCGATCAGGACCTCCGGCACGAATCGACCGCCGTATTGGCCGAAGCGCTCGTCAACCCCGACCGACGCCCCGAAGCCGCCAGCCGCGCCACTCATGCTTCGACCTCCTCGCGCGCACCCACGGCCTCGGCGAACGCGGCCATGAGCGTGTGATCCTTGATGCCGGGTGCCGACTCGACGCCGCTCGCCACGTCGACGCCGAACGGGTACGCGACTTCAATTGCCCTGCTGACGTTGTTAGGCGTCAACCCGCCAGCGAGGAGCACGGGGACGGCTCGGCGACGGCGGCGCGCGATCTCCCAGTTGAAGGTCTCTCCCGTGCCGCCGGGGACGCCGGGCCGATGCGTGTCCAACAGGAGGAAGTCGGCATTTCGGTACGTCTTGGCATCCTGCATGTCGGAGGCGCCTCGGACCCGGATCGCCTTGATGACCTTTGCCCCGGTCCGCCGCGCAACCTCATCGCAGTAGGACGGGCCCTCGTCGCCGTGAAGTTGGACCATTGACAGGTTCTCGTTCTCCGCGGTCGCCACCACGTCATCGAGCGGCGCATCCACGAACACGCCGACGATCTCGATCTGGCGGCGCAGCTCGGCGCTGATCTCCACCGCCGTCGCGGGATCGACGCGCCGAACGCTGCCCTCCCAGTGATTGAGCCCGATCGCCCACGCGCCGAGACGCACCGCCTCGCGCGCATCCTCAATCCGGGTGATCCCGCAGAACTTCACTCTCGTCGCCATGCCTCGGAGTAGCGTAGGGGGCCATGCTCGAGCGGGCACGAGCTGAGCCCGAAGCCGCCGATCTCGAGGCGGAGGTGCAACGGATCGGGCGCGAGCTCGCGGCGCAGTTCCCGTCGGCCGGCCGGCACCCACTGCGTTCCCTCGATCGCAAGGCGATGCAGCTGACGTCGCAGGACGCCAAGCTCGGCGCGGCGCTCTTTCGGCTGGTCGACGTCACGCCGGCCTGCCGCTCCGTCGACGATCTCAGCGCGCACCTTCTTGCCTACCTCGACCAGGTCCCTGACCGGCCTCCGTCAGTGGAAGCCGCTATGAAGATCGCGGGCTCGGCCCCAGGTCGCAAGGCGCTCGGCCATGCGACCGCCGCCGGGGTCCGCCACATGGCTCACCGCTTCATCGTCGGTGAGACACCGGCGAAGGCGCTGCCGACGCTCGCGCAGCTGTGGGAGGACGGAATCGCTAGCTCGGTCGACCTTCTGGGCGAGGCAACCGTGACCCCCGAGGAGGCCGACCGCTACGCCGCTCGCTGCCTGGAAGCGCTCGAGACGCTCGCCGCTGCTGCCGCTGACTGGCCGGCGCGACCATGGCTGGAGGCGGACTCCGCTGGGCCGGTGCCGCGGGTAAACCTCTCGGTGAAGGTCACAGCGCTGACGCCGCTTATGCGCCCCCAGGCGCCGGAGCTCGGTCGCGAGGACGCCGCCACGCGGATGCGCCCGCTTCTGCGCCGCGCCCGCGAGCTCGGCGCGCACCTGCACGTCGACATGGAATCGGTCGACTCCCTGGAGACGACCACCGACCTGGTTCTGCGACTGTTGGCCGAGGACGAGTTCAGGGCGGGGCCGGTGGCCGGCGTCGTGCTCCAGGCCTACCTCCGAGACTCTCCCGACCAGCTCGAGCGGCTGCTCGAATGGTCACGTTCGGCCAGCCGGGAGACCCCGCTCGTGGTCCGCCTCGTCAAGGGCGCCTATTGGGACCACGAGGTGGTGGAGTCGCGCCAGCACGGATGGTCGAGTCCCGTGTTCGAGGACAAAGCGGACTGCGACCGCAATTTCGAGGCGCTCACGCGCGCGCTGCTCGACGCACGGCCGCTGGTGCGGGTAAAGATCGGCTCGCACAATCTCCGATCGGTGGCCCACGCGATCGCCTACAACCGCGTGCGCGGCGGATCCGACTCGGACCTCGAGCTCCAGGTGCTGCGCGGCTTGGGGGACGAGCTAGCGGAGGCACTGCGCGCCGACAAGCTTCGCGTGCGCTCCTACTGTCCGGTCGGCGATCTCGTGGCGGGGATGGCCTACCTGGTCAGACGCCTGCTCGAAAACAGCTCGAACGACTCGTTTCTCAAGGCGCACGGATCGGGCGCGCCGATCGAGGAGCTGCTGGCGGCACCGTGAGGCGGAGTCCGACAGGACGGAGCCGAACCGCGCCGCTGTTGAGGCGCCTTAGGTGAGCTCATTCGTCAACGAGCCGACGCTGGAGTTGCGACGCGCGGCGGTTCGCGGTGACCTCACAACGGCTTTGGCGGAGCTGGACCGCGAGCTGCCGCTGAGCGTCCCGGTATTGATCGGCGGCGATCGTGGTGCAGCCACTGGCCTGACATCAACCGACCCAGGCGCGCCCGACCGGATCGTCGCCCACGCCGGGCTCGCGGGCGCAACAGAGGCCGCCGAGGCGGTCGCGGTGGCCGTCGCCGGACGCCGCGAGTGGGCCGGCCGCAGCGCGGCCGATCGCGCCCGCACGCTCGAAGCAGCAGCGGCGCTGCTGCGCGAACGCCGATTGGCTCTCGCGGCCCTCGAGGTCCGGGAGTGCGCCAAGCCATGGGTCGAGGCTGACGCCGATGTCTGCGAGGCGATCGACTTCCTCACCTACTACGCAGCGGCGGCAGAGCGGCTGGAGAGTGGCCAGGCGCTCGTGCAGGTCCCGGGCGAACGCAACACCACTCGCTATGAGCCGCGTGGCGTTGCCGCGGTGATTGCCCCGTGGAACTTCCCCCTGGCAATTCCGACCGGAATGACCGCGGCCGCGCTGGCAGCGGGCAACGCCGTCGTGCTCAAGCCAGCCGAACAGTCGCCGGCCTGCGCTGGCGAGCTCGTGAGCGCCCTGCACGAGGCCGGGGTGCCGCCTGACGCGCTATCGCTGCTGCCGGGCGAAGGCGAAGCGGGTGCCGCACTCGTCCGCGACCCTCGCGTGGACCTGATCGCCTTCACCGGGTCCGGCGCGGTAGGGCTCGAGATCATCCGCGCGGCCGCGGAGACGCCCGAGGGCCAGCCCCATGTCAAGCGCGTAATCGCCGAGATGGGCGGCAAGAACTGCATCATCGTCGACTCCGACGCGGATCTCGACGACGCGATTCCGGCGATCGTCGAGTCCGCGTTCGCGTTTGCCGGGCAGAAATGCTCGGCGGCGTCGCGCGTCCTGGCCCATGAGGCGGTCGCCGAGACGCTGATCGATCGCCTCGCAGGAGCGACGGATTCGCTGATCGTCGGCCAGGCTGAGAGCTTTGGCACCGACGTCCCGCCGGTGATTGAGGCTGAGGCGCGCGACCGCATCGACGACTATCGCGAGCAGGCGGCCACGACGGGACGAATCGCCAGCGACGCACGTGAGCTGCCGCGGGCGGGGTGGTTCAGCGCGCCGACCGTCGTCACCGACCTTCCGCCCGATTCGCCGTTGCTCTCCGAGGAGATCTTCGGCCCGCTCGTGTCCGTCGAGGCAGTCGCATCGATCGACGCAGCCCTCGGCATCGTCGATTCGCTGCCGTTCGCGCTCACCGGCGGGCTGTTTTCGCGCAATCCCGAGACAATCGAAGCGGTCTCCCGCCAGGTACCGGTCGGCAACTTCTACGTAAACCGCTCGACCACCGGCGCGATGGTCGGCCGTCAGCCGTTCGGCGGCAACCGCCGCTCCGGCGTGGGCAGCCAGGCCGGAGGACCTGACTACCTACTCCAGTTCACTGAGCCTCGAACCGTGAGCGAGAACACGATGCGCCACGGACTCGAGACCGACCAAAGCTGAACCCGAGAACGAAACGGACCCGCCACGCGTTCCTGCGTGACGGGCCCGGGTGCTAATGCATTCCTTGGTTCAGCGCTACTTGTTGAAGCTGGTCGACCAGCTCGCCCGGCTCCAGCTGGCACGAGACCAGCTCGCGCGAGTCGGATCGACCGAGCTGAGCAACTCCGAGCACTGCGCCTGAGCGGCAGCGATCTCGGCGTCGATCTGGCTGTAGTCCTCGGAGGTGAGCTCCGCCGACGACATGCCGTCCGCGCTCCAGCTCGCGCGGCTCCACGAGGCGCGGCTCCAGCTCGCACGAGACCAGCTCGCTCGACTCCAGGAGGCACGCTCGAACTCGGCGCAGCTTTCCTGCGTCGCGCTCCAGGAAGCGCGGCTCCAGGAGGCCCTGCTCCACGAAGCGCGGCTCCATGAGGCACGCAGCGCGTCGATCGCAGTCGACCAGCTCGCGCGGCTCCAGCTCGCGCGGGTGTAGTCGATCTGGCCGGTGGCCGGGTCGATCAGCGTGTTCGGCGTCAGGCCGGCGTTGACGTTGCTGCGCGGGAGGCTGTACTCGAGAGCCTTCTCGAGATCGACCTCGCCACCGACGATCGTCTTGGTCGTGCTCTGGATCGTGACGATGCCGAGCGCGTTGACGAGAGTCGTCGTCTTCGGCGCGTAGACGGCAGAGGTCCGCTTCACCAGCTGGGTCTTGACCTGGTCGGGGCTCCAGTGCGGACGCGCCTGGATCAGGTTGGCCGCTGCTCCGGAGACGACCGCTGCCGACATCGAGGTCCCTCCGACCTGGAAGTACTGGCCGTCGACCACGCAGGTCGGGCACATCTCGGTGTAATCGGCTCCGGCCGGAACCGTGGAGACCATCCGCGCACCAGGCGCGAGCACGTCGGGCTTGGCGAAGCCGTCCTGCGTTGTGCCACGGCTCGACCAGGCGGCCAGCGCGTCGTCGTAGGTGCTGTCGGTGCCCTTGTCGTCGACTCCGCCGACCGTGATCACATACGGGTCGTTGGCCGGGGCGTAGTTGACCGCGTCGGCGTCGGTGCCGTCGTTGCCGGCGGCAACCACGACGACGATGCCGGCGTTCCAGGCGGCCTCAACGGCCGCATCGAGCGGATCGGTCATGTAGGACTCGGCCTGCGTCGAGCGCAGCGAGAGGTTGACGACGCGGATGTTGTAGTCGTCCTTGTGGTCGACCACGAACTGCAGGCCGTCGATCACGTCGAGGACCGAGGTGTTGCCCTCGTCGTCGGCGGTCTTGACGCTGATCAGGTCCGCGTCTGGCGCTACGCCGACGTACTTCCCGTAGAGCGGGTCGCCGTAGGAGCGGGCCGTGCCGTCGCCGGCGATGAGGCCCGCTACGTGCGTGCCGTGACCGAGTGTGTCGGCGGCGTTCGATGCGCCCGGGTTGACAACCGCGGTGGCGATGACGCGCGACGTCGTGTCGCGGCGCGACTGGCGGAAGTCCGGAAGGTCTCCCTGGATGCCGGTGTCGATGACGGCGACGCCGACGCCCTTGCCGGTGTAGTCGTCGTCCCAGGCCTCGTCGGCCTGAATCGACTCGTTGTATGAGGTGACGAGGCGATCATCGAAGTCGTTGCCAGAGCTTTCGACGCCCGCGTTCAGCGAGACCGCGTCAATGTCGGGGTTCCAACCCAGGCGCTGAGCCGCACCGGCGTCGAGCTCGGCGCCGAGGCCGTTGATGATCGGCAGGTTGCGGGTAACGTCGCCGCCCGCGCTGCGGATCAGATCGCGGCCTGCAGCGGCACTGGTGCCCGCCGCGAGCTGGACGACGACCTCGACCTGCTTGTTCGGATGGGATGCAGCAAGGTCGCCCAGCGCGGAATGCGGTCCGCCACTGGCTGCGCCGGCGGCACCACCGGTCGACGCGCTCAGCGTCGGCCCGCCGATGGCGATCATCGTGCTGAAGGACAGAGCGGCCGCAAGACCGAGGGCGATTAACCAACGCCAGCTTGCGTCACGCGTAGGAACGAGGCTCAGAAAGTTGCTCACAACGAATTCTCCCGATCGTCATGGGCCGGTGGCCGAGCCATCTCCAGAAGGTGAAGACCTCTTGCTTTGCGTCCCCGCCTCGCGACGGGTTTGCCTTTGTCAGCGCCTGTTGGTTGTCAACCGGGCTATCGACGGGACAAAGGGCTGCCTTAGCGATTTGGACGCGGACTGGACAAACGTCCAGCCCGCGTCCGAAAGCGCTGTTCAGCTAGCCACGCGCTGCCTGCTCGGGCCGCTGTGCGAGCTCGACGGTGACGTCGCGTGTCTCGCCGCCCCGCAGAAGGGTCAGCTCCACGGATTCGCCAGGCTTTTTCGCGTCCACCGCAGCGATCACGTCGTCCATCCCCGTGACCGACTCGCCGTCGACGGCGGTGATGATGTCGCCGCCCGCATTGATCTGCTGCCCGTCGATCGTCACCTGAGCGTCGCCCGCTGAGACCCCAGCCTCATCGGCAGGGCTTCCGGAGACGACTGACTGGACTAGAGCGCCACTGTTCTCGTCGAGGTTGAGCACGTCCGCGATCTCCGGAGTGAGATCGGCGCCGCTGATCCCGAGAAACGCATGCTGGACCTCGCCGGTGTCGATCAACTGCTGAGCAATCTCGCTCGCTGTGTCGATCGGCACCGCGAAGCCGATGCCTACATTGCCGGCGCCCTGGCCGCCCGATTCGATCTGAGAGTTGATCCCGATCACGTTGCCGGCGGCGTCGATCAGCGGCCCGCCGGAATTGCCCGGGTTGATTGGAGCGTCGGTCTGGATCACGTTCTCGATCGTGAAGCCATTCGGTGCGTTTATCTGGCGCTGGACCGCGGAGACGATGCCTGCCGTGGCCGAGCGGTCAAGGCCGAACGGGTTGCCGATCGCGACGACCGGATCGCCGACCTTGACGCCATCGGAGGATCCGAGCGTCAGCGGCTGCAGCTCGTCGGCGCCGGATTCAAGCTGGAGGACCGCGACGTCGGTCGAGGGATCTGCGCCGACGACCTTTGCATCGAAGGTCTGTCCGTCCTCACCGCCGACGCGAACCGTGACCGAGTCCGTGCCGTCAACGACGTGAGCGTTGGTGAGGATGTGCCCGTCGCCGTCGATCACGAACCCGAGCCCGTGGCAGCGCCGGGTGGGCTGCGTCAGCCTCGACGTAGACGACGCCGGGAGAGTCCTTGGAGTAGATCTCGTTGACCGTCAGCGCCTTGCCCGAAGTGTCCGACGCGAGGGAGGCCGGCGAGGCGAATGAGGCAGGAGCGGTGGCGGGCGCTGTGCGCGTTGTCGTCAGCCTCGATCCAGCCCGCGGCAATTGCCGCCCAGCCGAGGAGCCCGACGATCAGGCCGCCACACACGGCCGAGGCAAATGGGGTACGCAGAAGTTTCTTCATGCCCGCGAGGTTGGGCACCTGTGCTCAACGCTCGCTAAGCGAGAGCCCTAAGAAGGCCTAAGAATCGTCGACGACGCGGTCCATGTAGTGCTCGCGCGTGAGCTCGTCGTCGGCCGTGAGCTCGCGAATCGCCGTCTCGGGGTCGCCCGAAGCCATGAACGTCTCGCCGATGAGCACCGCGTCGACGCCGATTCGTTCCAGCTCCTCGAGCTGCTCGCGTGAGCTGTAGCCGGATTCGGAGACGACCGTCTTGCCAGCCGGCACGTCAACGATGAGCTCGGAGGTGGTCTCGAGATCGACCGAGAGGTCGCCGAGGTTGCGGTTGTTGATCCCGATCACGTCGGCGTCGATCGCCAAAGCGCGCTCTAGCTCCTCCTCGTCGTGGACCTCCACCAGGCTGTCGAGGTCGAGCATGCGCGTCTCCTCGTAGAGATGGCGGAGGTTGTCGTCGTCGAGCGCACCGACGATCAGCAGCACCGCGTCGGCGCCGTTGACCGCTGCCTCGTAGAGCTGGTACGGGTCGACGATGAAGTCCTTGCGAAGGATCGGCAGGCCGCACGCCGCGCGCGCCTGGCGCAGGTCGTCCAAGCTGCCGCCGAAATGCGTTTCGTCGGTGAGCACCGACAGTGCCGCAGCGCCGCCGCGCTCGTAGGCGGACACGACGTCCGCCACGCTCGCGCTGCCGGCGATCTCGCCGGCGCTCGGCGACCGGCGCTTGAACTCGGCGATGAACGAGAGTCCGGGCCGAACCAGCGCCTCGCTGAAGGGCCGCGACCCGCTCAGCGTGCCGATGGATTCACGCAGGGAATCGATCGGCACGCTCTGCTTGCGGCGTTCCACTCCCTCCCGTGCTGCCCCCACGAGCTGCTCCAGCTTGCTCATGCGCCAATCAGCGTAGTCAAGCCGCCAGATCCCTGGTCAACCGCACGAGTTTCCCCACCACGCCTCCCGCCGCACCCGAGTCGATCGCATCACGCGCGCGGTCGACCGCCGAGCTGAGGTCGTGGCGCCGCCGGCGACCAGGATCGCCGCGCCTGCATTGAGCGCGACGACGTCGCGCGCGGGGCCCTCATCGCCGTCAAACACCGCACGGACGACGGCGGCGTTCTCCTCGGGGCTGGCGCCGGCGATCGCGCCGAGGTCGCTGCGATGGATGCCGAGATCCTCGGGGGCGATGAAGTTCTCGTCGGTCCGCCCATCGACAAGCTCGATCACGCGCGTGCGATCGCTCGTCGAGATCTCGTCGAGGCCGTCGTCGGAGCACACGATCAACGCTCGCTCGACCCCGAGCCCGAGCAGTGCCTCGGCGATCGTCTCCTGATAGGTCCGGTCGGAGACGCCGAGCAGCTGACGGGTTGCGCCTGCCGGGTTCGTGAGCGGCCCGAGAAAGTTGAAGACCGTGCGGACGGCGAGCTCCTTGCGGACCGGGACGACGTGCTTCATCGCAGCGTGGTGGCGTGGCGCGAACATGAAGCCGAATCCGATCTCGTCGATGCAGCGGCCGACCTCGGCCGGGCCGAGGTCGATGTTGACGCCGAGCGCCTCGAAGCAGGTCGGCCGACCCCGAGCGGCTGGTGCTCGAGCGGTTGCCGTGCTTGGCAACCGCGCAGCCGGCTCCTGCCGCGACGAGCGCCGCTGCCGTCGAGATGTTGAACGTCGAGGGCCCTCCCCCGGTCCCGGCGGTATCGACCAGATCCTCGCGCGAGCTCTCGACCGAGGCCGCCAGCCGGCGCATCGTCCGTGCCAGGCCGACGATCTCCGCAACGGTCTCCCCCTTTGCGCGCAGCGCGATGAGGAAGGCGGCGGCCTGAACCTCTCTGGCGCGGCCCTCCATGATCTCGTCGAGCACCGCCGAGGCGTGGTCGGCGGTCAGATGGCTGCCGGAAGCGACCTCGTCGATCGCGCGGGTGAGGACGTCGTTAGGCATTGGCCGGTGCGAGGAAATTCTCGAGCAACCGCTTGCCCTCGGGAGTCAGCACCGACTCCGGGTGAAACTGAACGCCCTCCGCGGGCAGCGTGCGATGGCGGACGCCCATGACGACGTCGCCGTAGCTGGCCGTGCGCTCGAGCATCTCCGGCAGGGTCTCCGGGTCGGCAACGAGCGAGTGGTAGCGCCCGGCGAGCATCGGGTTCGGCAGCCCGGCGAAGAGCTCGCGGCCGTCGTGCTCGACCTGGGCGTCCTTGCCGTGGATCGGCTCGCCGCGGATCGTTTGCCCGCCGAACGCCTCGACCATCGCCTGGTGGCCCAGGCAGACGCCCGAGCGTCGGGATCCCCGCTTCGGGAAAAGCGCGCGAAGCCTCGGTCGAGATCCCAGCCTCGGCCGGCGTGCACGGGCCCGGCGAGATCACCAGGCGGTCCGGCTTGCGCTCCAGCAGCTCGGCGACGGTTGCCTTGTCGTTGCGGACGACCTCGACCTCAGCACCCAGCTCGCCCAGGTACTGGACGAGGTTGTAGGTGAACGAGTCGTAGTTGTCGATGACCAGGACGCGCATCACTAGCCCCACTCCGGCTGGCGCTCGGCGAGCGCGACCGCCTCGAACATCGCCTTCGCCTTGTTGACCGACTCGCGGTACTCGTAGTCGGGCTTCGCGTCGGCAACCGTGCCGCCGCCTGCCTGCACGTGGACGAGCCCGTCCTTGACCACCGCCGTGCGGATGTGAATCGCGGTGTCGAGATCGCCGGTGAAGCCGAGATAGCCGATCGCGCCGCCGTAGGAGCAGCGCTTGTGCGGCTCGAGCTCGTCGATGATCTGCATCGCGCGGACCTTCGGCGCGCCGGAGAGAGTGTCCCGGCCGGGAGCGTCGCGCGCAGCACGTCCATCGCGCCGATTCCGTCGCGCAGCGTGCCGGAGACCTGGCTGACGATGTGGAAGACGTGCGAGTAGGTCTCGACGACCATGTACTCGTCGACCGTGACCGTCCCGTACTCGCAGACGCGGCCGAGGTCGTTGCGACCGAGGTCGACGAGCATCACGTGCTCGGCGCGCTCCTTCGGATCGGCGAGCAGCGCCTCCGCCTGCGCGAGGTCCTCCTCGGCGTTGGCGCCGCGCGGATAGGTCCCGGCGATCGGTCGCGTCTCGGCGCGCCGGCCGGCGACCTTCACCAGCGGCTCGGGTGAGGCGCCCGCGATCTCGAAGTCGCCGAAGTCGAGGAAGTACATGTACGGCGACGGGTTGACGGTGCGCAGGCCGCGGTAGATCGAGAACGCCTCGACCGGCGCCGGCGCGCTGAAGCGCTGCGACGGCACGACCTGGAATGCGTCGCCGGCGTAGACGTACTCGACGATCCGTGCGACGTTCGCCTCGAAGTGCTCGCGGCTCAGGTTCGAGACTCCACGGCCCGTCGATGCCCTCGGGCGCGAACGACTCCGGCCGCGGCGGCGTAGCGGACACGTCCGGCCGCTCCCGCGGCGCCGGAACGGGCCCGCGCAGGGCGGCACGCGCGTCGTCGATCAGCCCGAGCGCACGGTCGTACGCGGCGTCGGGACCAACCTCCTCAGCAAAGGCGTAGGCGATCACCGTGACCTCATGGCGCTGGTGATCGAAGGCGAGCATCAGCTCGCAGACCATCAACGCCATGTCGGGCAGTCCGAGCGGGTCGGGGTTCGGCTCCGCCGAGCGGCTCGACGGTGCGAACGAGGTCGTAGCCGAAGAAGCCAACGGCGCCGCCGGGGAACGGAGGCAGCCGCTCGGGCGTGGCGATCTTGAACCGGCCGAGCTCCTCGGCGGCCGCCCCGTAGGGATCGGCGACATCGCTGACGACGACCTCGCCCAGGCTCGTGCTCGTCAGCTTGCCGTCGCTCCAGCGCAGCTCGACGCGCGGCTTGAAGCCGAGGAACGAGTATCGGCCGAGCCGGCCCTGCTCCGCCGACTCGAGCAGGAACGCGCCGCCGGGGAACGCGTCGCGCAGCTTGAGGAAGGCCGAGACGGGCGTCTCGCAGTCGTCGACGAACCGGTAGGTGACCGGGATGACGTTCGCCTCGCGCGCGAGCTCGCGCGCGCCGTGCGAGATCGGGCTCAAAGCGACTCGGGCTCAGCCGCGACGGCCATCGAGCACCTCCAGAGCGGCGGCGAGCGGCAGCCCGCGCGAGAGCATCAGGACCTCGAGGTGGTAGAGCAGGTCGGCGGCCTCCTCGGCCACGCGCTCGTCGGACTCCTCGCGCGCCGCGCGCGCGACCTCCTCAGCCTCCTCCTGGACCTTGTCGCCGATCAACTCGGGGTCGTCGAGCAGCTCGACGGTGTAGGAGCCCTCGGGCCGCTCGTCCTGGCGAGCGCGCAGAGTCCGCTCGAGCCCTGGGAGCACCTCGTGCGGGACCGGCCGCCAGCTCGCCCTCGAGATCGCGGTGAAAGCACGTGCGCTCGCCGGTATGGCAGGCCGGGCCAGCTGGATCGACCAGAGCGAGAACGCATCCTCATCGCAGTCGTAGCGCAGCGCTCGCACACGCATGACGTTGCCCGATGTCTCCCCCTTGCGCCACAGCTCCTGGCGCGAACGACTGAAAAAGTGGACCTCTCGCGTCTCGAGCGTGAGCCGCAAAGCCTCCTCGTTCATGTACGCGACGCGTCAGCACCTCCCCGGTCGAGGCGTCCTGCATCACGCACGGCACGAGGCCGTCCGAGTCGAACCTGATCTCGCCCGCCATGCGACATGAGTCTAAATTGGGCTCTCTGCTTTCGCATCTGCTTGCAGCTGCCGACGCGTTCCCGAAGTCGTCGATCAGGCCTACCTGCTCGAGGCGCGCCAGATGCAGGCGCTGTCGCTCGGGGTCCACATCCCGCTCGTCTGCTTCGGGATCTCGTTCCCGGCGATCGTCCTCTTCATGGAGGGCCTATACCTGCGGACCGGCAACCCGGTCTACAAGGCCGTCGCCAAGCGCTGGTCGAAGGTGATGCTGATCCTGTTCGCGATCGGCGTCGTCACCGGGACGATCCTCTCGTTCGAGCTCGGCCTGCTGTGGCCGCAGTTCATGGAGCAGTTGGGCGAGGTGTTCGGCTTCGCGTTCGCGATCGAGGGTCTCGCCTTCTTCGTCGAGGCGATCTTCATCGCGATCTACGTCTACGGCTGGGACCGGCTGGCCCAACGCGACCCATTTCCTCTGCGGGCTGGTCGTTGCCGCGGCCGGGATCCTCGGATCGACCTCGGTGATCGCGGTCAACGGGTGGATGAACAACCCGCAGGGCTTCACCCTCAACGCGGATGGCGAGATCACCGACGTCCACCCGTTCTCGGCGCTGTTCAACCCGAACCTCTGGCACGAGGAAGTCCACATGTACCTCGCGGGCTTCATCGTCGCGAGCGCTCTGGTCGCCGGCGTCTACGCCGTCGCGTGGCTGCGGGGCCGGCGCGACCACTACCACCGCGCCGGCCTGATCGTGCCGCTCGCGGTCCTCGCCGCTTGCGGCTCCCGCTCAGCTCGTCGTCGGCGACTGGGCGGCGCGCACCGTCGCGAAGGAGCAGCCGACCAAGCTCGCGGCGATCGAGGGGCTCGACAAGACCACCGACGACGCCGCCTGACAATCGGCGGGATCTACCTCGACGGCAAGGTGCACGGCGGCATCTCGATCCCGTACCTGCTCTCGCTGCTCGCCTTCCACGACCCGACGGCAACGTCCAGGGCCTCGACGCCGTCCCGCAGTCGACCGCCCACCGGTTGGCGTTGTCCGCAACAGCTTCCAGGTGATGGTCGGGCATCGGGACCCTGCTCGCCGCTCTCGGCCTCTGGTTCATCTGGTTTCGCTGGCGACGCGGGGCTCTGCCGAAGACGCCCTGGTTCTATCGCGCGGTCGTGCTGGCCGGCCCGGCGGCCCTCGTCGCCCTGATCGCCGGCTGGATCGTGACCGAGGTCGGACGCCAGCCATGGGTCGTCTACGAGCTGATGCGCACGGAGGAGGCGGTCACCGGAGCTGAGGGGATCCCCATCGGCTACGCCACGCTGGTCGTCGTCTACATCGGTCTGGCGGCCGTGGCCTTCTTCATGCTGCGACGACTGGCGAGGCAGGGGCCCGAGACGGAGCTCGAGCCGGGCCCGGGTGACATCGAGGTGCTCCCCTGATGCTGCCCGAACTCGTACTTGCCGTCCTCATCGTCGCCATGGCCGCGTACGCGGTGCTCGGCGGCGCCGACTTCGGGGCTGGATTTTGGGATCTCACGGCCGGCGGAGCCGAACGGGGCTCGCGCGTGCGGGGGCTCGTCAAGCGCTCGATGGGCCCTGTCTGGGAGGCGAATCACGTCTGGCTGATCGTGATCCTGGTGATCCTCTGGACCTGCTTTCCGCGCGCATTCGGGCCGCTCATGGAGACGCTCTACGTGCCGCTCTTCCTCGCGGCGGTCGGGATCATCTTCCGCGGCGCCGCGTTCGCACTGCGTGGCGAGGCGGCAACGATCGCCGAAGCGAGGGCCCTCGGAGCGACGTTCGCGCTCTCATCCCTTCTGGTGCCGTTCTTCTTCGGCTGCGTGGTCGGCGCCATCGCGTCCGGTCAGGTCCCGGTCGACGGCGACCCGAGCGCGCCGATCTCGAGCTGGACCGGGGCCACGTCGATCCTGGCGGGGCTGATGGCGGTGGCCTCAGGCGCGTACATCTCAGCCGTGTTTCTCGCGGCTGATGCGGTCCGGGCCGACCTGCCGGATCTCGCCGAGGCCTTTCGTCGACGCGCGCTCGGTGCCGCTGTCGTAGCCGGCGTCTTTGCGATCGGTGGCCTTGCGGTCGTCAACTCCGACGCGCCGGAGCTGTACGACGGCCTCACCTCTGGATTGGGGCTCGTCATGGTGATCGCCTCCGCCGTCATCGGGATCGGGACCATCGCCCTGATCTGGACACGTCGGTACGAGATCGCCCGCTACACGTCGGGTGCTGCCGTGGGCGCCGTGCTCGTTGGGCTCGCCCTCGCCATCCGACCCGACTTCCTGCCTGGTGAGCTCACCTTTGACGCCGCCGCAGCGGGGAATGCGACGCTCCTCGCCACGCTGATCGCGCTGGTGCTGGCGCTCGCGGTGATCGTGCCCTCGCTGTTCTGGCTCTTCCGGCTCGACTCTGGCCGGGCGCCTATCGGACGAGTTCCATCCAATTGGCTCATCGGAGGGGGACGGCCGATGAGCACCGACCGCCTCGCTCGGGTCGGTGCGGCCTGCTTTCTGATCGGTCTCGGACTCGTGCTTCTGATCGATCTCGGGATCGCTCGGATCATCGGCGTCCCGCTCACGTTCATCGGAATCGGCCTCGGGGTAGCGGCGATCGCTTCGCCTGGCTTCCTCGAGGACGACCGGGAGAGACATGAGGTCTCAGACCTCAGCCGCCGATCGCGGTACCGGTGACGACTTTGCTCGTGCCGTTGATATCCATGGCGAATCGAAGTCACCTCGGAGCCATCGCGAACGCCGTTCGATCGCCGGCGCATCGACAGTCACCTCGGAGCCATCGGGACTCTCGTACGCGATGCTTGCCAATTTCGGGAAGACACCGCCGCCGCCGAGCTCCTGGTCGACATCGACCGGCAGCCCGGGGTCGAACTCGCCGCCCTCGAGGTCGAACGCGAAGTCGTTGGCGGGCGAGTTCGTGTCGGTCAGGACGCCATGGAGGTAGATCGAGCTGTTCAATTTTGTCGTCTCCGCCGAAACCTCCGCGCTGCTAGAGCTGCATAGGGCCTTTAGCTGAAGCCCTGCGAGATCCAAGATGGTCTGCGTGGGCGTGTTGCCGGGCTGGCGCCAGTTGATCTTCACGACCGAGAGGCCGTTGACCCGCGCGGCGTTCGCCGCGGTGCCTGCCGAGCCTGCGGTATTCGCGCTCTCGGCGCTTAGGGCGGTGTCAGCGGTGTCGGCGTGGTTTGCGCTCTTGGCGCTTTCCGCGGCGCTAGCGCTCTGCGCGAGCGCGGCACTCGGCACCTCCCCGAGCGATGACTCGTCGATGTCCGTGCCTGTCACCTTGTCGTTTTTCAGCTCGGACGTGCCGACGGCGTCTGGCGATCTCCCGGGACCCGACGTCGTTGCGGCCGATCGCAACCGCCCAGGCGCCGCCACCGAGGGCGATGAAGACGGCCAGGGTCGCCATCACGTTGGCGTAGCTCAGCTTGTCTCGCACGCCCCTACGACGCGGTCGCTCCGTCCTTCGCTCGTCCATCTGTGGGCGGACCCTATCCCGTCGGTCCGGCCAGACCAGCGCACGGACCCGACGCCGTTCGGCGCCGGCTCACGCCTGCCGACGAGCTCAGGCGCCGGATCCTGTCGAACCGGTCAGTGTCGCTATCACGTCGGCGAGTCATCTCGAACGCACGCCTCACGAGCGGTCGCCCGTCCTTCGCTCGTCCATCTACTGGGCGGATCTGATCCGTCACATCAGCGCCCTACCTACGGGCCGGCGAAGCGGTCGAATCGATCCCCAAACGGTCGAGCAGGCCCTCGTCGCGGCGCCACTTTTCGCGCACGCGGACCTGGAGGTCGAGAAAGACCTTCGAGGCGAGCTCACGTTCGAGCTCCTTGCGCGCGGCGGTTCCGATCTCGCGGATCTTGTGACCGCCCTTGCCGATCAGGATCGCCTTCTGGGAGTCGGTCTCGGCCCAGATGTGAGCCGTGACCTCCTTGAGGCCGTCGTCGCGCTCGCTGAAGTCGATCAACGCGACCTCTACCGCGTGCGGCAGCTCCTCGTGGGTGCGGCGTAGTACCTGCTCGCGAATCAGCTCGGCGAGGTGGACCTCGCTCGGCTGATCAGTGCGGTCCTCGGGCGGATACATGAAGGGACCCTCAGGGACGAGCTCGGCGAGACGCTGGACGAGGGGCTCGATCCCCGTGCCACGGCGTGCGGAGATGGGGAAGATCTCATCGATCACCTTGAGCTCGGCCGCCTGAGAGAGCACGACGGTGAGCTCAGGCTTGTTGACGCGATCGACCTTGTTGACGGCGCAGATCACCGGGACGCTCGGATTCGCCTTGATCAGATGGTCGGCGATGAAGCGATCGCCTGGGCCGATCCCCTGCTCGGCGTTGACGAGAAAGAGAACAGCGTCGGCCCCCTCGAGCTCCTGCTCGACCTTGCGCTGCATCCTCTCGGTGAGGACGTCGCGGGGGCGCTGCACGCCGGGGAGATCCACCAGCACGAGCTGCCAGTCGGCGCTCAGATCGGTGGCGACGCCGCGGCTCGCGCGCCGGGTCGTCTGCGGGCGGTCGGAGATGATCGCCACCTTGGCGCCGACGATCGCGTTGACCAGGGTCGACTTGCCGACGTTCGGGCGTCCCGCAAGGCCGATGAATCCGGCGCGGCTCACAGCGAACCCAGTATCAACGTCTGGAGCTCGAGCATCTCGCCCTCATCCGCCTCGTGGTCGTAGCCGCAGAGGTGCAGGACCCCGTGTACGACCGCCTCGGGGATGTCCGCCGTGTGCTCGGGACAGATCACGACATCGCCCAACTCGCGCGGACCAGCGGCCTCAGCGACGCCGTCGATCGGAAACGAGAGGACATCGGTCGGCTCGTCCTTGCCGCGATGCTCGCGGTTGAGCTCGCGGATCCGCTCCGCGTCGACCAGCTCGACCGAGAGGTGACCGTCGGTCACGCCCGCCGCGTCAAGTGCCGCCGCCGCCGGCTCGCGTAGCTCAGCCGGGACGTCGGCGAAGTCGATCAAGCGGGGTCGCGCTTCTGGCGCTCCGAGAAGCTGTCGTAGGCGGCGACGATCCGCTGGACGAGCTGGTGGCGCACGACGTCCTCGCCGCCGAAGCGGACGAAGGCGATGTCGTCGACCGCGTCGAGGATGTCGCCGACGACGATCAGGCCGGAGCGCTGCTCACGCGGAAGATCGATCTGGGTGACGTCACCGGTGACGACCATCTTCGAGCCGAACCCGAGGCGTGTGAGGAACATCTTCATCTGCTCGGGGCTCGTGTTCTGCGCCTCGTCGAGGATCACGAAGGAGTCATTAAGGGTGTTGTGGGTGAGCATCACGTCATCAGTGACGTATAGCGAGTCGGCGGCAGCGACCTGGATGCACACGGTCTCCGCCTCGCCAGCCGGCTCGATCGAGTCAATAAACCGTTTGGGAGCTCCGCCACCGCCCTCGGCCTCGTAGCGGGCTCTCTTACGTTCGAGACGGAACGGCTCGAACGAATCAGGGAGACGAATGTCGACGATGTAAGCGTCAGAGCGGTGATAGACGGAGCGGCCGTTCGCGAGACCGGGCTTGCGACCCTCAGCGGGTCGACAGCGCCAGTAAGCGACGCCGCCGAGCGAGCGCACGAGGAAGACGACGTCGTCCCGCAGCACGTCGGAGCATGTCGTGTATTGGATCCGACAGCTGCGCCCCGTCTGAGTGACTGGCCCGCCGTCTGTGTCCAGCAGTCCCTGAAGGACGGCCACGCGGACGTCGCTCCGGTTGAAGAGGTAGTCGTGCGGGACAAACTTGGTCACCGACGTCGAGCCCGCCAGCATCAGCCCGCGGATGACCTCCGTGACCGGGTTGGCGACGATCACCCCGCCGCGGTGCCCATCACGGTTGCGGAGCACGTAGTCCCCAGTCTCTCCCTTGCGCCGCAGCTCAATCCCTTCGAGGGCGTCCTCAAGCGCGGCTGCGAGCTCTGGATCCTGCGTAGAGAAGCTCGGGGTCGTGGTCGTCGTTAGACAGCCGTCACCGAGGAGCAGTCCCAAGGCGTAGGGATCCATCGGGACATCACGACTTGGAAATTCGGCGGGCGCGCTGAGCAGCGGCAGTTCGTAGCGCCGCTGGCGCGCAACGCGCAGATTGCGCGCCATCTCCTTCGTCTGGAGAACCCGACCCGCCTTACCGCGGCGGCGGTCACTCGCCGTGTAGACGTGCCAAAGATGCTCGGCGCAGGCGAGCGTCGAGGCACCGTCCTGGGCCTGCACCCGGAACACTTCCTTTCGTCCCTGGGGGAACACGCCAAGGACCGGCGTTGGTCGGCCGTCAGACCCGATCACAAGATCGCCAACGCGGAGCTCTCCGATTGGCTGAAATCCCTCCGGCGTGAGGACCAGGCTCGACACGGGCTGCGCCCGGCCACGCATAAAGGCCAGCGGCGCGACCTCGATGATCCCGCGATCGAAATAGGTCAGGACCCGCTCCGGATCGAGCATGTCGTAGAGGGCGTCGAAGAGCGGGCGCAGGTAGGGATCCACCTTCGCCTGGATGTCGCCGGGAAGGAAGCCGAGGCGTTCGCCGGCCTCAACCGCGGGGCGCGTGAGGATGATCCGGCTGATCTGGCGCGCGTCGAGCGCGGCGACGGCCATCGCGACGGCGAGGAAGGTCTTGCCGGTACCCGCCGGACCGATGCCGAAGGTGACCGTGTGGTCGCGGATCGAGTCGACGTAGCGCTTCTGGTTGACCGTCTTCGGCGCGACCTTGATGTTGCGGTTGCGCCAGACGAGATCGTCCAGGATGGCCGCCGGTCGCTCGTCGGCGGCGATCGCACCGCTGACGGTGGTCAGTGTCTCGGGCTCGACATCGTGGCCGCGCTCGATCAGCCCGACGAGCTCGTCGACCATCGTCGCCGCCTGGGCAACGTCCGCATCGTCGCCGTCGAGCGTGAGGACGTTGCCACGCAGGAAGATCTCACAGCCGAGGCGTTCCTCCAGCTCGCGCAGGACCGTGTCGTCAGAGCCGGCAAGTTCCGCCGCGACCGTGTTGTCAAGGGTTAGCTGGCGGCGCGCCACTTACGACGCAAGCCTCTCACGGACCGCGGCGCTGACGCGCTTGCCGTCCGCGCGGCCGTCGACCTTGGGCATCACCGCGCCCATCACCTTGCCCATATCGCCGGGGCCCTCAGCACCGGACGCCGAGACTGCCTCGTCGACGATCGTGGCGAGCTCCTCATCCGAGATCTCGGCCGGCAGATAGCGCTCGATCTCACGCGCCTCAGCCTCCTCGGTCTCGGCGCGATCGGCACTGCCGCCATCGCGGTAGGCCTCGGCAGCCTCGAGCCGGCGCTTGCGCTCACGACGCAGAACCGCCACCTCATCGCCGCCGCCATCCTTGAGGTCCTTCTGGAGCGCGTCGGCGAGCATGCGCAGCTGGCCGACGCGGTCGCGCTCGCCGGCCTTCATCGCAGTGCGGGTGTCCGCCTGAACCTGTTCGAGAATCGTGTCTGACATGCAGATAGAGCGTAGCCGCGAGGCCTGGAGCCAGGCGCCTCAACAGCGGCGCACCTCGGCTTCGTCCTACGGACTCCGCCTCACAGCTCGACCTTGCTCGACCGTCGCCCAGCGGCAACTGCAGGAAGCGGGTGCCGAGTTCGCGGAACTGCTCAGGATCGCCGGTACAGATGAAGCTGTAGTCGCCCTCTTCTTGGCTGTGCGCCTCAAGCCGTCGTGCCTCGAGGATTCGCTGCGCGGTGGCGGCGAGCGCGTGACCTGCGGTCACCAGCCGAACCTCGCGACCGAGAAAGCGCTGGAGCATCGGCCGCACGAGCGGATAGTGCGTGCAACCGAGGATCACCGTGTCGACCTCAGCGTTGCGCAGCGGCTGACAGTAGGACCGCACGGTCTCGACGACGTCCTCGGAGAACGGGAAGCCGCGCTGGATGATCGCGGCGAGGTCCGGCGCCGCAACCTGCGTCACAGTCATCTCGCGATGCTGGCGCGCAAGCGCGCGCAGGTAGGCGCCGCCGGCCACCGTCGCCGCCGTAGCGAGCACCCCGACACGTCCGGAATCGGTGATCGCTGCGGCGATCTCCGCCTCTGGCTCGATCACCGCGACCACCTCCACCCCGCGCTCTGCTGCGATCTCACGAGCGGTCTCGAGGCCGGCACCGGCGGCCGAGTTGCAGGCGATCACGATCAACTTCGTACCGCGGTCGAGCAGGTACGCGGTGTTGCGCTCTACGCACTCGCGCAGCTCGGAATCGCTCTTCGCGCCATACGGGAAGCGGGCGTCGTCGCCGAGGTAGAGGTAGTCCTCCTCAGGCAGGGAGACCAGGCATTCGTGCAGAACCGTGAGTCCTCCGACGCCCGAGTCGAAGACAGCAATGGGCAGCGTGGGGTCTGGGGCTTCCCCGCTCATGCACTCAATGATGGCCGGTGCGAGACTGCATCCGTGAAAGCCGACGCCCACGATGGCCCGAGCCTCTCGCTCTGGTCGGAGGATTCGTTTCTCTCGATCGCCTCGAAGGGATCCGTCCTTTCGATCGGTTCGGTGGGTTCCGCACTCTCGATCTGCTCTGTGGGGTCGGTGACTTCGGCATTTTCAGTCGGCTCGGCCGCCTCGTTCGGCTCCGCCCTGTCGGCAGCTGCGCGATCGTCGGTGATGTCAGCGGGCATGCGAAACGGCCTCCTCGGCGAGGAGGACAGGCGGGCGGGCCTCATTGCCGCGTCGCTGCTCGCGCTGACTGCTGCGCTCATCGCCATTCGCGCCTAGGCGCTTGCGCCGCAGACGGTGCAGCGTCCGTCCGCGCCGACCGCGAATCCGCAGACGGCACACGTGTTCGCGGGAGGTAGCGCGCCGCCGGTGGCCCCGCTCGGCGCCGGTTGCTCAGGCGCCACTCTCCTGGCAATAACCAGCGAATTCGCTGCCTGGTCGTGCCAAGTTCGAAGCCGCGGGTCGCGAAGGCCCGCAAGCCATCCGACGTAGAGAAAGAGCTGTCCGAGGATCAGGACGAGCCGACGTAGGACCGAGCGCGCGATACCGATCGACGCACCGTCGGCGCCGACGACGTCGATCTTGAGGCTGCGCTTGCCTGGGCTCGCGCCGCCGCGGCCCGAGGCCCACCAGACCGGAAGCCACAACCACGCGCCGATTCCCAGACAGATCAGTCCGGTCGCAGCCGCGTTGCTCGAATCGGATACGGCGGCCGCTCCCAGGATGCACGCGAAGAAGATCCCCAGGAGGACGATCTCGTCGACCAGCCATGCGCCGATCCGTGCGCCGACCGAGGCCAGCGCATGCGTGGCGAGTGGATCACCGCTCACGCCCAACTGCCCTTGCGCGTAGGCCTAGAGGAAGGGCTTGGCTGCCATCACGTAGATGGTCAGGATGATGATCAGGCCCGCGACCGGTCCCATCCGGGCGTTCCGACCCGCAACGTCCATGAACTCCTGGCTCGGCTGGGCGTCGGCGCCACCCTCCAGATCGCGCTCGGCCAGCTTGAGCGCTCGCCGGTCGTTCGGAAGGAAAAACCCGTGGGTGAGACCTAGCAGCACGATGATCGCGAGGATGCCCCAGGCGACGAAGAAGTCGCTGAACTCAAACCTGTCCCCGGTGAGGTAGAGACCGGTGATCAGGACCAGGATGCCGCCGAGCGTGATCAGCGAACGAGAGATCGCGATCTGCGACTCGAGGATCGCCGGGATCCCACGCGGATGCTTGCGGGCGCCGACCGCGAAGTAGATGCCGAACGCGAACGTCGGCCCGAATGCCAGGACCACGCCGCTGATGTGGAGCCAGACGATTACGTCGTAGAACATGACGCCGATGGTGTGCATAGCGCCACCTTAATTCTTCCAGCGGCCGAAATCACCTCCTTCGGCACAGGAGCGCCGCCCACTCGCCGCCGCGGCGCTCGGAAGCCACCTCGAGCCCGGCCGCCGCCATCGCATCCGTGACGCGATCGATCTCCGACGCGAGCAGGCCGGAGCAGACGAGCGTCGCCGGCGTGTCGCTCGAGTCGGCTCGCGACGGTCTCGAGCAGCGGCGCGGTCAGGTTCGCGACGACGGTCGGGGCCGTCGGCACGGGCTGCTCGCGCAGGTTGAGCCGCTCGAACTCGACCGCGACTCCGTTGATCTCGGCGTTTGCGCCAGCCGCCTCGATCGAGGCCTCCTCGCTGTCGTAGCCGCTGACCGGGCTCCACCCCAGCTTGGCCGACGCGATGGCGAGCACTCCCGAACCCGTGCCGAGGTCGACCAGCGGGCCTGATGCCTCACCGCCGTCGGCAAGCTCGAGCAAGAACTCGAGGCACATCCGCGTCGTGTGGTGAGCGCCGGTGCCGAACGCCTGTCCTGGATCAACCTCGATGTCGATCTCCGCGTTCGTGCCCGCACCCTTCTCCCATGACGGCCTCACCATCATCCGGCCGCCGGCGACCGAGACGGGCTCGTGGAAGTCACGCCAGCGGTCGGCCCAGTCGTCGGGAATCTCGGTCGAGCTGATCTCGACGAGCCCGTCGCCGGCCGCGGCCTCGAACTCGGGCACCGCGGGCAGCTCGCCCGGCGGTCCGTAGACCGCGTACTCGACCCAGCCGTCGCCCTGCTCCTCCTCGACGCCGCCCGGAACGAGCTCCAGCAGTTCGGCGAGGACGCGCTCAGCCTGCTCGGGCCGACAGCGGACCGCGAGCCGGATCAATCCGAGATCTCTTCGTGCAGCTGCTTGGCGAGATCCTTCGCCTTGCGCGAGAGCTTTCGCGGGATCTTGATCTCGACGATCACGTGCTGAGACCCTCGGCGTCCTCCGCGGATGGGCGGCAGCCCAAGTCCCTTGAGGCGCTCGACGTGCCCCTGTTGGGTACCCGCATCGAGCTTGATCTCGCGATCACCGTCGAGGGTGGCGACGGTTGCCTTGCCGCCGAGCATCGCGAGGGTTGCTTCGACCTCGACCGTGGAGATCAACTCCTGCCCCTCACGGCGAAAGCGCGGGTCCTCGGCGACGTCGACGAGCACGTAGAGGTCACCTGGGCGGCCACCGGGCTCACCGGCATGGCCGGCGCCCGTGATCCGGATCCGCTGACCGGACTCGATACCGGCCGGGATCTCGACGTCCCAGCTGCGCTCGCGCAGCTCGCGCCCCGCGCCTGCGCAGACGCCGCATGGCTGCTCGGGCACCCGGCCATCCCCTTGGCAGGTTGGGCAAATGCCCGCTTGGACGAGCTGGCCGAAGGCCGTCTGGCGGACCTGTCGCACCTGCCCCTGACCACCGCAGGTCTCACAGGTGTGAATCGGCGTTCCGGGCTCGGCGCCGTTGCCCTTGCAGTGATCGCAGACCGAGACCGCCTCGAAGATCACCTTGCGCTCGACGCCCGTGAGGACGTCGGCCAGCTCGATCTCGACCTCGACTCCGATGTCGCCGCCCGACGCCGGACCAGCGCGGCCACCGCCGAACAGATCGCCAAAGATCGAACCGCCACCCCCGCCGGCGCCGCCGCCAAACAAGCTGGAGAGGATGTCCTCCATCGAGCCGGCCGCGTGCGGAGCCCAGCCGCCTCCGCGAAGGCCCTCGTGTCCGTACGCGTCGTAGGTGCGCCGGCGCTCGGCGTCGGAGAGGACCTCGTAGGCCTCGACCGCCTCCTTGAACTTGTCCTCGGCGTCGGGATCGTGCTTGTTGACGTCGGGATGCAGTTGACGCGCGAGGCCGCGGAAGGCCTTCTTGATCTCGGACTCGCTCGCGTCCCGGCCGACGCCGAGAACCTCGTAGTAGTCCCGCGGGGTGGCTTGCGAGCTCACTCGTAAACCGACTCGAAGTAGCGCGAGAGCTCGTTCGCGGCCTCACGCACCGACGAGATCGCCGTCGCGTAGTCCATTCGCAGCGGTCCGACCACGCCGACCGTGCCGAGGTTGCGGTAGCCGAGGCCGTAGTTGGCGCCGACCACGCTCACCGTGCGGAGCTCGGGCGACGGGTTCTCGCCACCGATCCACATGAACACCGAGCGCTCGTCGACGCTCGTGCGCAGCACCTCGAGCAGCGTCGCTCGGCGTTCGAGCGCTCGCATCAGCGAGTCCGCCCGCGGCAGATCCGGTGCGTGTTCGGCCGAGAGGAGCTTTGCCGCGCCCTCGACGTAGAGATCGTCCGCGGCTTCGGTGGCTAGGCCTGTGAATGCATCGCTGATCTCGGCCAGAAATGCGCGCTCGGCCGGTCCGAGCTCAGGATCTTCGAGGCGGTTGCCGATCATCCGCGCCCCGAGGGCGAGCCCGCTCAGCCGCTCGTTGAGAAAGCTCGATGCCCACTCCACCAGCCCGGAGTCCACGCCCTGATCGAAATTGAAGAGGCGCTTGGTGACGGCTCCGTTCGACGCGATGACAACCACCATCACGACTCCCGGCTGGAGCTCGAGCACTTCGACCCGGTGGACCTTTGCCGCAGAGGGCGGTGGCGCGGTCGCGACGGCGAGCAGATCGGTCATCCGTGAGAGCGTTGCCGTGGTTTCGCGCAATGCCTCTTCGATCTCGCGGCGCATGCGCGAGAGATCAATCGTTTCCGAACCGGAAGCAGGCTTGGCGCCCGACACCAGGAGCGCGTCGGCGTAGAAGCGGTAGCCCGAGTCCGTTGGGACGCGCCCTGCGGAGGTGTGCGGATGCGTCAGATAGCCCTCCCGCTCGAGCGCCGCGAGCTCATTACGGACCGTCGACGGACCCGACTCGACATTTGGGTCCTCGGCGATCGCGGCGGAGCCGATCGGCTTCCCGGATTCGAGATAGCCGCCGACGACGAGATTGAGGATGCGCTGCTGACGCTCGGTGAGCATGCCGATGATTCTAGGATCGGCCTCGATGGTCGACCCCTACACGCTTCCCGACGACCTCCCGCGCCCAGTTGACGACGGGGCTGCGGACCATCTGCCGGGTATGGCGATGCCGCCGGTGGAACTGGCGGCGACCGACGGCTCGACCGTGGATCTGGCGTCGCTCGCGGGCCTGACGATCGTCTACGCGTACCCATGCACCGGCCGCCCCGGCGAGCCCTCGCTCGTCGATGACTGGGATCTGATTCCGGGCGCTCGGGGATGCACTCCGCAGACGTGCGCCTTCCGCGACCACCACGCCGATCTGCTCGCGGCCGGCGCCAGTGCTGTCTACGGCCTCTCGACCCAGGACACCGCCTACCAGCGCGAACTCGCCGAGCGGCTTCACCTGCCGTTCTCGGTTCTCTCCGACGAGAGGCTGGAGCTGACCCGCGCGCTCGACCTGCCGACATTCGAAGTCGCCGGCGAGACCCTGATCAAGCGCCTGGCCCTCGCGATACGCGACGGCGAGATCGAGCGTGTCTGGTACCCGGTCTTCCCGCCGGACACCCACGCGGCCGAGGTGCTCGCGGACCTGCGCGCCGGTTAGCGATCATTAGAGCGGGGGTGTCCGCTTCGCATGGCGGGCGCGTCCCGGGCGAACTGCGCCGAACGTCGCGGAGTTAGTCCTATAGGCAGCCTTCAGCGACGTTCGGTGGTCGATGGCGGAGTTGCGCTCTGCGGTGCAGCAGGTCCGCGACGACGGTGGTCCGCGCATCGCGGCCGAGGGCCACCCGATTCCCTTCCTGCGCATTCGCGGTCGATCCTCGCCAGGATCTCAACGCAGAGCTGACACGCCGGCGGCCGCAGCTGGCGCTCAGGCCTCCGAGATCACCAAGCGCATCGCACCCTCGAACTCGTCCATCTCGCGCAGGTGCCCGTGCTCAGCGTCCCACGCGCCGGACTCGAGATCCGCGGCAAGGCGGCCGATCATCCGCTCCTCTGCACCGTCGGGAACGATCGTCCAGAACGACTGCGAGGCGCGCACCTCGGGGTCCAGCAGTTTTTCCGGCCGGTTCCAGAACGCCTCGAAGAATCCGTCGATGCAGTCGGCGGGCGTCGGGATCGACTCGATCGTGATCCGCCCGCCCAGGGCGGCTGCGACCGCGTCGATCGTCGGGAATCGCGGGCGCTCGAACTCGATGCCCTCGGCCAGGTAGTCCAGCTGCCACGGCGGGAGCGCCGGCATGTCGAAGGTGAAGACCACAACTCGGTCGCGCGCGACCCGGCGCATCTCGGCTAGCCCAGCCTCAGGTGGCTCCCAGTGGTGGATCGTGATCGAGGCCATGGCCGCATCGACCGAGTCGTCGTCGAACGGCAGCGCCTCTGCGCGTGCCGCGATCGCGGGAGCGGAGCCGGGCGGTCGCTGGGCACGCATCGTCGCGCTCGGCTCGATCGCCAGCACCCAGCGATCGTCGGGCTCGTAGGAGCCCGCCCCCGCCCCGACGTTGATCACGGTGCGGGCGTCGCCAAGGGCCGCGTCGATGCGGGCCGCGATTCTCGGGTCGGCCCGCCGGTGGCGCGCGTAGCCGCGTCCGTGCTCGTCGTAGTCGACCGCTGGCGCTATAGCTCGAGCTCGGCCTCGGCGTTGCGGATGATCGCGTTGCCGCTCTGCTCCGCGATCACCTCAACCGCGACCCGCTCGCCGTCGACCTCGCGGATCGATCCGGAAACGACGATCTCCTGCTCGGGGACTCCCATCCCGCGAAACTGAACGCTGAGGCGCTTGAGCGCCTTCGGATCGCCACCGGCAAGCTGGTTGACGCCGCGCGCGACCTGCGCCATCGACCAGAGGCCGTGGAGGATGTTCTGCGGCAGGCCGACCGCCTTCGCAAACTCCGGATCGATGTGGATCGGGTTGAAGTCACCGGAGGCGCCGGCGTACCGGTGCGGCAGGTACTTGTCGGGCGTCACCCGCAGCTCGGGAATTGACCCGCCGGCCTCGATCGTCGCTGCGTCGCTCATCAGACCCCTCGCACGATGTTGGTCCATGTTCCACGCACGACCTCGTCGCCGTCCTGGTTGCTGGAGACGGACTCGAAGACGTAAAAGCCCTTGCCGTCCTTCTCGTAGATCTCGGTGACCTTGGCGAAGGTCGTGACCTCGTCACCGGCGCATACCGGCTCGCCCCACACGAACTCCTGTCCGCCGTGGACCATGGTCGCGTAGTTGATCCCGACCTCGGGGTCGAGGACCGCTGGCCCCATGGCGCGCGACGAGTAGACGACGCAGAACATCGGCGGCGCGACAACGTCGCGATAGCCAGCGGCCTGGGCGGCGTCGCGGTCGAAGTGGACCGGGTTCTCGGCGCCGATCGCGTGGGCGTACTCAGCGATCTTCTCGCGGCCGACCGTGTAGGTGGCCGGCTCGTAGGTCTTGCCGATCGCCTGCGTGTTCACCGACATTGGCGCGGCACGTTACTCGCGCGAAGCGGCGATCGCCGCTTCGCGGTCCCCGTACATGTGGAAGCGCGTGACCCCGCCATCGCCGAAGCCAAAGAGCCAGAACATCCGCATGTCAACGGGCACACCGCTGCCCGCGCCGACCGCCCGCTGATGGATCTCCACCAGGAGATAGTCGCCGGGTAGCTCCTCCGCCCCGACGATCTCGGCAGCGATCGAGTCCCACGCCTCGCCCCAATTGCGGATCATCTCCAAATAGCCGCCGTGCCCGATGTAGGTTCCGGCGTTCATGAGACCGGCCGCGACCCGGCATTCGATGTCGTCGGCAAAGAGCGCCAGCGCAGGCCCCGGGTCGCCGCGGTTGAAGGCGTCGACGCCCTCCTGCAGCTGAGCTAGACGCTGATCGTGCTCACTCATCGACCTGAAGGACCGCCAGGAACGCCTCCTGCGGGACCTCGACCGAGCCGACCTGCTTCATCCGCTTCTTGCCCTTCTTCTGCTTTTCGAGCAGCTTGCGCTTACGGGTGACGTCGCCGCCGTAGAGCTTCGCGGTCACATCCTTACGCAGCGCCTTCACCGTTTCTCGAGCGAGCACTCGCGAGCCGACGGCGGCTTGCACCGGCACGTCGAACTGCTGGCGCGGAATGGTCTTGCGCAGCTGCGCGACGAGGTGCTTGCCGGCCTCGTAGGCGGCGTCGCTGTGCACGATCTGCGAAAGCGCATCGACCCGATCGCCGGCGAGAAGGACGTCGACGCGGACCAGATTCCCCTCGCGGTTGCCGATCGGCTCGTAGTCGAGCGACGCGTAGCCGGCGGTGCGCGACTTGAGCTGGTCGAAGAAGTCGAGGACGATTTCAGCGAGCGGCAGGTCGTAATGCAGCTGCACGCGCTCGGGCGAGAGGTAGTGCATGTCGATGTGTGTCCCGCGCTTTCGCTGACAGAGCTCCATCACCGCGCCGACGTCACTCGACCGGGTGATCACCGAGGCGCGGATATACGGCTCGGAGATCGACTCGATCACTCCAGGGTCGGGCATCTCGGCCGGCGAGTGAACCTCGGTCACCTCGCGGTTGGTCAGCGTGACCTCGTAGCTCACGTTCGGCGTCGTCGAGATCAGCTCGAGGTCGTACTCGCGCTCGAGGCGCTCGCGGACGATGTCCATGTGCAGCAGGCCGAGGAAGCCGCAGCGAAAGCCGAAACCGAGCGCCTGTGAGGTCTCTGGCTCATACGAGAGCGCGGCATCGTTGAGGGCAAGCCGCTCGAGCGCGTCGCGCAGGTCCTCGTAGCGGTCGGTCTCGATCGGATAGAGGCCGGAGAAGACCATCGGCTGGACCTCGCGGTAACCGGGCAGCGCCTCGGCTGCCTGTTTGGCCTTCGAGGTCAGCGTGTCGCCGACCCGCAGCTTCGAGACGTCCTTCAGGCCCGAGATCACGTAGCCGACATCACCGGTGCTGATTCCCGCCACGGGGCGCATCTGCGGGCTGAAGAAGCCGATCTCGTCGATCTCGGCCTCGGTGCCAGTCTGCATCGCGACGATCGACTCGCCCTTGCGGAACTCGCCGTCGAACATCCGCAGGTAGGCGATAACGCCGCGGTACTGGTCGAACTCCGAGTCGAAGATCAGTGCGCGCGGGGGCGCCGACTCGTCGCCCTCGGGTGCCGAAATCCGGTCGACCACCGCCTGAAGCACCTCACGGACACCCTCGCCGGTCTTCGCCGAGATGCGTAGGACGTCCGCGGGATCGCAACCGATCAGATCGACGATCTCGCCGATCACGCGCTCGGGCTCGGCCCCGGGGAGATCGACCTTGTTGAGGACAGGGACGATGTCGAGGCCCGCCTCGACCGCCGCGTAGGTGTTGGCGACGGTCTGCGCCTCAACGCCCTGAGCGGCGTCGACGACCAGGACCGCGCCTTCGCATGCGGCGAGGCTGCGCGAGACCTCGTACGAGAAGTCAACGTGCCCCGGGGTGTCGATCAGATGCAGGTGGTAGGTCTCATCGTCCTCGCCGACGAAGTCGACGCGAACGGCCTGGGCCTTGATCGTGATCCCGCGCTCGCGCTCGAGGTCCATCGAGTCGAGCAGCTGAGGCATGTGGTCGCGCGCCTCGACCGTCCCTGTGATCTCGAGAATGCGATCGGCAAGCGTCGACTTGCCGTGATCGATGTGCGCGATTATCGAGAAGTTGCGGATTCGGTCCATGGGAGCGGCTGAGGATACGGCCGCCCCCATGGATGGCCACCGCTAGAGCGGCTTGTTCAGCGTCTTCCACTCCTTGAGCAGCGGCAGCGGATCGACCGCAGTCGCCTCGTAGCCCTTGCCCTCGCGGATCTCGAAGTGCAGATGATCGCCCCAGCATGAACCGGTGCAACCCAGCCCACCGAGCTTCTGCCCGGCCTTGACCTTCTCGCCCTGCTTGACAATCGGCGGCGCGATCATGTGCATGTAGACGTAGGTGCGATCGCGCTTGGCGTCGTAGAGGTAGACGTAGTTGCCCTGGCCGCCGTCGGCACCCGTCTCCAGGACCACGGCGTCCGTCACCGCGATCTCAGGCGTACCGGCCGACGCGAACATGTCGTGACCCGCGTGGGTATGGCCGCTGCGGGCGGCGCCGAAGCCGTTCTCGGCGGTTCCGTAGTCAACCTTGCCGACGACGGGCACGAACGGCCCCTTCGGCTCGGCCTTGACGGTGGCGAACAGCGGCCCGAGCTCGGGCGCGATCGGTCGCGCCTGCGCGGGCGCCGGAAAGGCGGTCGCGGCTGCGACGCCGATCGCGGCAATAGTTGTGAGTACTCGGTTGTCGAACTGCCTCGGAGGCATACGGGTTTCACCCCTCTTGATGTCGGAAAAGCGCGCCCGCCTTGGGACGCGCGGCGGCCGTCAACTGCGACGGTGCCTTGGGTCGCCCGCGCCCGGAAAATCCGGGTCTTAAAGCGGGCGTGGCCGGCAACGAGCCGACCGTGTGCTGATTAACACCGTCGGCGAACGTAGTTGCGGGCTGTGTGACTGGTGTCACACATGCTTTGCTTGCAATTAAGCTTGCGCAGGCGTCAGGGGCGCTCTAGATAGCCGATCGCGTAGCGACCGACCTGAATCTCGTCGCCGTCCTCAAGCCGCTGCCATTCGACGCGGCGGCGGTTCACGAAGAGGCCGTTGCGCGCCCCGAGGTCCTCGATCCGGTAGCCACCGTCGTCCTCGCGGATCAGGACCGCATGCTCGCGCGAGACGGAGCGGTCGTCGAGGAAGACGTCCGCCTCGGGATTGCGACCGATCGTCACCTCGTCGTGTTCGAGCAGGAAGTGGTCGCCCGCGCGTGGGCTTCCGGGCAGGATCACCAGGCCGCGGATCAGCTCTTCGTCGTCGTACTCGTGCTCGCCTGAGTCCTCCTCGAGGTACTCGTGCTCGCCGGAGTCGTCCTCTAGGTACTCGACCTCACCGGAGTCCTCCTCGTAGTACTCGTGCTCGCCTTCTTCGTCCTCGACGATCGCGGCGCTCTCCCCTTGCTCCCGGCGACGCAGCAGCGACCTGATCTGCTCGGCCTCAGGGATCCGCAGCAGCGTCACGGCCAGGCCGTAGACGACGGCGCCCGCAGCAAGGGCGATCCCGAGCGAGATGATCTGTCCGCCGAGGCCTCGCCCGAGCGCTCCATCGAGTACGTCCCAGATGCCGTAGCTCGCCGCGGCCAACGCCGCGGACGCCGCGATCACGCGCACGCTCGTCCATGCAAAGCGACCGAGCTCGAGCCGGCCGAGCGCGCCGTGAAGCACGTAGGCCTGTGCGGCGACGCTCGCCGCCGTGGCGATCGCCGTCGCGGCCACGATGCCGGCGACACCAAATTCTCCATAGAGCGCGAAAGCGCCAACTGCCGTGATCGCGAGGTTGCCTGCGCCAATCGCGGTTGGGACCCACGGACGCTGGAGGCTGAAGAACGTCCGCGTCATGAGCAGGAAGAGCCCGTTGAACGGAAGCGAAAACGCGAACCAGAACAGGGCGGTTGACACGAGGTTGGTGGCCCCGCCACCGAACTCGCCGCGCTCGTAGACGAGGCGGATCATCGGCTCCGAGAGGACAAGGATCGCCGCGGTCGCGGGTACCAGCAGGAAGACGATCAGCCGCATTCCGCTGGCCATCGTCGCCCTCAGGTTGTCGAACTCATGGCGTGCGGCGTAGCGCGCGAGCGTCGGGAAGAGCACCGTCGCCACCGCAACCGAGAAGATCCCCTGCGGGAGCATGTAGATCCGAAACGCCTTGTCGATTGCCGCCGGCGCCTGAGGGGAAACGAGGAAGCCTGCCGCGCTGTTAATCAACAGGTTGAAGTTGATCAGCCCGAGGCTGATCGTCACCGGCAGCATCAGGATCAGCACCCGGCGGACGTCGATGTCGCGAAACGCCTCGCGGATTCGCCCTCGGAATGGCGCGACCAGCGCCGCGCGGACTCCGTACGGCGTGTTGCGCAGGTCGATCACCAGGATCGCGAGCTGCAGGAACGTGCCGACGAGCACGCCAATCGCGTACGCGTAGATCTGGTCGTCCTCGGGAAACGCCGGCGCTAGCCCGACGAGGACGACGATGATCGCGATATTCCAGAACAGCGGCGAGATCGCGAAGACGCTGAAACGGTCGTAGCTGTTGAGGATTCCAACGACCATTCCGCTGACGCCGAGCAGCAGCAGGATCGGGAACAGGATCTGAGACAGGCTCACGGCGAGGTCCTCCACCCGCTGGCCGCCGGTCACGAACAGTGGGATCAGCAGCGGCGCGATCAGGATGAAGAGCGCCGTAAGTGCCCCGAGAATGAGCGTGACGACGAAGATCAGGTTGGACGCGAGCTGGAACGCCTCGCGTTTGTCGCCCCGCTCGAGCTTCTCGGTGAACACGGGCACGAACGCCGCCTGGATCGCCGCGTCGGCGAAGAGGCTGCGGACCAGGTTCGGGACCTGAAACGCGAGCGTGAATGCGGACATCGGGCCCTTGACCCCGAAGTACGACGCCGCGACGATCTCGCGAACCAGGCCCGCAACGCGCGATGCGCCGGTCGCGATTGAGAAGAACGCGGTCGAACGGGCAAGGCGCCCGGCACGCGGCCGCGGCGCCGTGACCTCCTCCTCGGGATGGACCTCCGCCGCGGCGACTTCGTCGAGGTCGGAGAGGCCGGTGTCCCTCTCCTCCCGGTCGTTCACGACAACACCAGGCGCCTCAACGGCGGCGCACCTCGGCTTCGTCCTTCGGACTCCGCCTCACAGCTCACCGCTATAGTCGGCGACCGCGAAATGGCCAATATCGCCTCACAGAGAAAGCGCAACGCCCGCTCACTGCGTGAGCACGACGAGAACCGTCGGGTGACGAGCGCGATCAAGACGCACTTCAAGCGTCTCGAGACCGCGATCGCCGAGGGCGATACCGCTGCGGTCGAGGCCGAGCACAAGGCTCTTTGTTCCCGGATCGATACCGCCGTCGGCAAGGGCGCGCTGCACCGCAACACCGGTGCTCGCAAGAAGGCCCGCGCCGCACGCCTCTCGGCCGCAGCCGGGGCCGCGGCGGCCTCGTAGCTCACCCGCCGGAAGCGCGCCGAATCGCCAGCGTCAGGGCGACGCGCTCGGGATAGTCGGCTCCGCCGCGGGTCCACCACTCGAGGTCTGCGATCGCGCATGTCGCGGCACGAACCTGCGCCGGAGTGCGGTTTCCCAACCGGCGGACCAGCAGCTTCGCCGCGTAGGGGTGCATCGGCAGCGCCTTCTCGACGTCGGCGGCAGGGCGGCCCTCATCGAGCAACTCCAGTGCGAGATTGGCCTCGCGCAGGCGCTTTGCCGCCTGGTAGACGAGGCCGGTGACCCCCTCGCCCTGGTCGGCCAGTCGTTCGGCAGCGGCGAGGGCGGTCGCGGCGTCGCGGTCGACGAGCGCGTCCGACAGTGCCCAGA
This sequence comes from uncultured Solirubrobacterales bacterium, assembly GCA_963746215.1. GTDB lineage: Bacteria > Actinomycetota > Thermoleophilia > Solirubrobacterales > 70-9 > WHSW01. The sequence continues at coordinate 288,253 of CAVVAT010000008.1, read as the reverse complement.
CGACCTCCTCGGAGGTATCGGCCACCATCGACTCGAGATCGTCGCGGGTGACGTTGCCTCCGGGCTCAGCCCAGAGCGCGAGCCGATCAAGCTCGCCGGCCAGGCGTGAGGTGCCCTCCCCCATACGCTCCGCGAGGAGGCTGGCGGCATCGGCATCCAGCTCGAATCCGCGCCTACGTGCCTCCGCGACTAGCCAGCGCGGCAGATCGCGTGCCTTTGGCGCCGAGAACGTCAGCACCTCGCCTCCATTGGCTGCCACGGCATCTCCCAGGGATTTCGCCGCCTTGCGCTTCGGTGGCTGCTCGCGGGCGACGAGGACCACGGTCACGTCCGGGGGCAACTGCGCGAGCGCCTCTGCGACCGGGGCGGCCTGCTTGGCAGACCAGCCCTCGACCCCATCGGCGAGTAGATAGCGGCGCCCGGCGGTCAGCGAGAGCATCGGGATAGCGGCGAGCAGGCCGTCGGCGTCAGGGCCTGCGCTCGAGCCGGGCGCTGGTGAGAACGACTCCAGGGCGCCGGGACCGCCCTCGGCTTCGGCGCGCCGTCTCAGGCGCGCCAGTGTGGCGTCCAGCTTCGCGACGTCGGTGCCCGCGATCAGGTACGCGGGGGCGATTTCGGAGCTCTGTGGCGACCCGGTCAAGGTCGGCCGAGTGTATTCGCCGACCCGGCCGCAGCCGGGTCGGCGAGGAGGGCTTTCAGAGCCCGCGGTTTAGACGCTGCCGATGCCGATGCTGAGTGCGCCCAACACGACGGCGGCCCCGGTCAGCTGCAGGAGCAGCCGGCCACGGCGACCCGTGAAGACGAAGTACAGGGCGACGAGCGCGGCGATACCGGCGAGGATCCCGCTCGGCCAGCCGAGAACGAGGCTCGCGGTCTTCTGACCGGACGAGCCGTCGAAGCACTCGTTGTCGGACGGCGGTGCGACCTCGCCCGAGAGCACGTCCTCACAGGTCGGGGTGTCGCCGATGTCAGCCATGGCGATCACGAGCACTGCGCAGGCGAACGCAAGCGCAAGGGCGAGCACCAGACCGAGAAAGCGCCAACCGCCACCGGCCTTGTCGTCCTCGCGCGCATCCGGCGGCGGCGGGGGCGGTGGGGAAGTCGCGGTCTGCGTCGCAGGTGTGGTCGCGGGCCGGTCCTCTGGGGGCGGATTCGGGGTGCTTCCGCTTGCTTCCATCGTGTGGTTCCCTCCTGGGAGCTGAGACACGGCCCGGCTGGGCCTAGTGGCGGGCGCCACCCTAGACGATTCCTCGGCTGCTTCTCAGGGCTGGGCAATCGTCCACGAGCCCCCGCCCGCCACCAACTCGACGGTGCCGGCGTCGTCGGTGCGAAGAACCGGCACCGACGCGGCCTCCAGGGCGGCGAGCGTTGCCGCCGTGGGATGCCCGTATGTGTTGTCCGCGCCCACCGAGATCACCGCGAGTTCAGGGTCGCTGCGCGCGAGCAGAGCCTCCAGGCCGGCGTCCTCGCTGCCGTGGTGAGCCACCTTCAGGACGTCGATGTCACCGGGATCGACAGCTGCGAATTCGGCTTCGGCGTCACCCGTCATCAGCATCCGATGTCCGTGCCACCGCGCGAGCAGTACGAGCGAAAGCTCGTTGGGCTCGGCGGGCGGACCCGCACCGAGGCGTTCGCGTGGTGGCCACAGGACCTCGAGGCGAAGCGCCCCCGACCGCACGACGGCGCCGGCAGCCACGCGCTCTGTCTCGGAACCCGCCGTTACGGCAGCTGAGCGCGTGGCCCGGTCGAGCCGGGAGTACAGGACCTCGTGCACCGGGACGCGTGCGAGCAGATCGGAAGCGCCGCCAACATGGTCGAGGTCGGGATGGGTGACGATCAGGGCGCCGAGACCGTCCACCCCGTGCTCGGAGAGGTCGTCTGCGACGTCGGCGTCCGGCGGTCCGGCGTCGACAAGGATCGCCGGGGAGCGCGGCGGACGTAGGAGGATCGCGTCGCCCTGGCCCACGTCGAGCACGTTCACGCGCAGAGCGTTTGCAGCGAGCGGTGGGGAGCGCGACCCGACCACTCGAACGACGGCGACGAGCGCGATGGCGAGAATCGCCGCCGCGATTGCGGCGCGGCGCCACCTTCCCACCGGGGGCGGGCGAACCGGTGCGGGGATCGGGCGTAGGCCCACCCGTCGACCGGCCCAGCGCAATGCGCAGACAAGGCCGACTCCGAGGGCAAGGTAGGCGGCACCGAGCGCGACAAGGCCGCCGACGCTCAGGTCCGACTGCGCCCACTGCGGGCCCGCAGTCCACGCCGCGACCTGGTCGATGTACGCAGCGAGAAGGCCCGCGAGGCCAGTTAGGGGCTCGACCGGGAGGCCGGGAATCTGACCGACCGCCGCCGCGAGCATTCCCAGCCACATCACCGGCGCTTCGGCGGGTAGCGCAAGCAGGTTCGCCGGCAGCGAGACCAACGACAAGGTCTCGAAGTGAAACGAGGTCAGCGGCGCGGTCGCGAGAGTCGCCGAGATCGTCAGCGCGGCGGCGTCGGCTAACACGCGGCGGGTGGTGCGAGGCTGGCGGCCCGCGAACACTTGCGACAGCGGAGCGCAGAACAGCAGGATGCCGAGCACAGCGGCAAAGCTCAGCTGCCACCCGATATCGCCTCCGGCACGCGGGTTGCCGGCGAGCGTCGCACAGGCCGCCAGCAGAAGCGCGTACCAGCGACTGGACGGGCGACTCGCGAGCGCCGCGACGATCCCTGCCGCGCCCATCACCCCGGCTCGCTGGATCGACGCGCCCGCACCGGTCAACGGGACGTAGAGCACGATCAGAACCAGGACGACCAGAAGCCGCGCCCGCAGTGAGACGCCAAGCAGGGCGCAGACGGCGGCGCCGAGGATTGCCAGTAGGACGACGTTCTGACCGCTGACCGCGAGCAGGTGCGCAAGGCCCGACCGTTTGAAGCGCTCGCGGGTGACGTCGTCGATGCGATCGTCCTGGCCCAGGACGAAGCCGCGCAGGAGGGCAGCGGAGCTCTCCGGGGTACCCCGCTCGAGCGCGGCTTCGGACCGCTGGCGAATTGCGTCGATAGCTCCGGCGAGCCCCTCCCGGCGATGCGCGAGCGGTCGCACTTCCGACGCCGCCAGCAGCCGCGCAACCCCGAGCCGGTCGAACAGGCCGCGCTGCCAGGCCGGTGGCGCCCGGATCGTGCCTCGGGCCTCCAGGCCACTGCCGAGAGTGAGTTCGGGCGTTGGCTCGGCCGCCTCCACCCACAGCCGCCCACCCGGGGTCTCGACCAGCGCGCCGACCTTGCCCTGCGAACGGCGGGGAAACGAGGCAACCTCGCCGCGGACGGTGACCTCCTCCCCCACCGGGCCGCGCAGCGAGCCGGCATCGATCGCGGCAAGCCGCAGCATGCCGAGCGCGAGCCCGGCCGTGAGGGCGGCGATCGCCACGCAGCCGGCCCAGACGACGGCCGCTGGGCCGATCGCGCCGCGGGGTCTGGTGGCCGTGAGGGCGACGCCCGCGACGACCGCGACCACGATGAGCGCACCGGTCGGACTCGGGCGCGGCGCGACGGGCGCGGCGGCCAGGCCGGCGGTGAGACCACCCAGCGCCGCGAACCTCGCCCTGAGGCCGAGCCGCGGATCCGGGTCTATGGCTGCAGCCGGCCCCGCAGCGCCTCCATCGTCGCCGGGCCGATGCCGCTCAGTTGATCCAGCTCGTCGACCGACGAGAGGCCGCCGTGCTGGTCGCGGAACTCGACGATGTCGGCGGCCGTCACCGGGCCGATGCCTTCGATGGTGTCGAGCTGCTCGACGGTCGCAGTGCCAAGGCTGATCGGCGCGTCGACGCTGACCGCGCCAGCCGGGGCGGCGCCGCCGCCCGCTCCCGCGACCGCGGCCGGCACGACGACCTGCTGGCCGTCGGCGAGCTTTGCGGCGAGGTTGATCGAGTCAGGCGCCGCAGCCGACGTGAGGCCGCCCGCGCGTTCGACCGCCTCCGTCACGCGCGAGCCCATGGCGAGCCGGTAGACGCCCGGCTCGCGAACCGCTCCCGCCACGTGGACCACAAGCCCACCCGACCCCTGATCCACTTCGACGCCGCCATCCCCGCCGCCGGCGCTGGCGCTCACAGCGCCGAAGGCGGTATCGCCGTCGGACCCGCCCGAGCTCAGCCAGCGTGCGCCGAGCAGGAGGACCGCGACCGCGATCGCCGCATAGACGAGGAGCTGTGCCCGGCTGAGTTGCGCCATCGGCCGAGCTTGGCCGGCTTCGGCGCGCGCGTGGTTGGATCGGTGTGCCTATTCAGCTACGAGACGCGGAAGCCTTCGAGACCCTCGAACTCCTCCTCGAGCACCTCGACCTCCTCGACCTCGGCCCGCTCGGGACCACGACGGCAGAGCTCGATCAGCGCCTCGACGTCCTCCGGCACTCCCTCGAACACGGCCTCGACACGTCCGTCGTCGAGGTTCGCAATCGAGCCACTGACGCCGCGGGCTCGCGCCTCGCCGCTGACGGTGTCGCGGAAGAAGACGCCCTGAACACGACCACTCACGATGACCCGCCGCCGAATCAAATCAGGCGCCTCAACAGCAGCGCGGCTCCGCTTCGCCCTTCGGGCTCCGCGATCGCCGACGCACTACTCGTCGTCGTAGTCGTCGTAACCGGTCGCCTGCGTCGCGAGCCGGCGGCTGTAGAGCTCCTCGGCCGAGACCGCGGGGGACTGCACGGAGACCAGTGCGAGGGGCTCCTCCCCATCGTTGGCGACCGAGTGGTCCGTCGCCGGTGGGATCAGGACGAGGTCGCCGGCGCCAAGGTTCTGCGTATCGCCGGTGGCGGACATGGTTCCGGTGCCGGCGACGACGACGTAGACCTGCTCGGCCTCCTCGTGTGAGCGCAGTTCTTCACGGACTCCCGGCGGAACCTCGAGCCAATTGACCGAGAGATGGCGCGACCCCAGCTCCCCGGCGTCCATGAGGATGTGAGGGCGAAGTCCATGGACCTCGGTCACGGCTGCGTCCGAGAGGCGCCTGACGAGCACGCGCGCTTTGTACCAGAGTCAGCGAACGACGAGGTTTACGAGTCGACCCGGCACGAAGATCTCTTTCACGATCTCCTTGCCGTCGAGGTGGCGCTGAACGCCCTCCGTCGCCCGCGCGAGTTCGAGAACTTCGGCCTCCGGGGCATCGGCCGCGACGACGAGCTGGTCTCGACGTTTGCCGTTGACCTGAACGATGAGCGTGACCTCGTCGGTGGTCAGCAGCGACTCGTCGGCCTGCGGCCACGGCTGCTCCCAGACGCGCGTACCGGTCAGCTCGTCGTAGACCTGGCTGCCGATGTGTGGTGCGAACGGGAAGATCAGCGAGGCCGCCGTGGCGGTGGCAAAACGGAGGGTCGTCTCGCCCTCGGCATCGCCGTAGAGAGAGTCCTTGACTCGGTAGGCCTCATTGACGAGCTCCATCACAGCGGAGATGGCGGTGTGCAGCTGGAAGGCCTGGATGTCGCGGGTGACCTTGTCGATGGCCCAGTGAGCCTTGACCAGAAGGCTCTCCGCCTCCTCCGCTTCGCGTCCGGGGGCGGCGGGGCCTGCCGAGGATTCGGTTTTCTCCGCCACCTCACCCGAGAGGCGGAAGAGGCGCACGAGGAAGCGGTGCACGCCCTCGACGCCCTCGGGTACCCAGTCGCCGCCGCGGTCGGGCGGACCCAGGAAGCAGACGTAGGCGCGGGCGGTATCTGCGCCGTACTTGTCGACGGTCTCGATCGCGCTGACTGTGTTGCCCTTCGAAGAGGACATCTTCGCCCCGCCCATCGTGATCATGCCCTGGGTGAAGAGACTCGCGAACGGCTCTTCGACCGACAGCATGCCCATGTCCGCAAACGCCTTCGTGAAGAAGCGCGCGTACATGAGGTGGAGAATCGCGTGCTCGACGCCGCCGATGTAGTTGTCGACGGCCATCCAGAAGTCGGCGGGCTCGCGAGCGAACGGCGCCTCGTCGTCACGCGGATCGAGGTAGCGCAGGTAGTACCAGGAGGAGTCGACGAAGGTGTCCATCGTGTCGGTCTCGCGGCGCGCGGGACCGCCGCACTTCGGACACTCGACGTTGACCCAGTCCTCGACCGCGGCGAGCGGGCTCTGACCCTTCGGCGCGTAGTCCTCGACATCGGGCAGCTCGACGGGTAGCTGGTCGTCGGGCACCGGCACCAGCCCGTCGTTCTCGCAGTAGATGATCGGGATCGGGCAGCCCCAGTAGCGCTGGCGCGAGAGAAGCCAGTCGCGCAGGCGGTAGTTGACCGCGGTCTCGCCCTTTCCCTCATCCGAAAGCCAGGCGACGATCTCGCCGTAGGCCTCGCGATTGTTCTTGCCGTCGAACGGGCCGCTGTTGACGAGCGGGCCGTCGCCCGTGTACGGCTCGGCCTGGATGTCGTCGCCGCCCTGAACGACCTCGCGGATCTCGATCCCGAACTTGGTCGCGAACTCGTGGTCGCGCTCGTCGTGGGCTGGGACGGCCATCAGGGCGCCGGTTCCGTAGCCCATGACGACGTAGTCGGACACGTACATCGGGATCTGCTCGCCGTTGACCGGGTTGGTGACGGTCGTGCCGAGTGCGACGCCGGTCTTCTCGCGATGCGGGTCCTCGCGCTCGAGGTCGTCGTGGGTCGCCGCGGTCGCACGCTCGACGTACTCGCGCACCTCTGGGGAGTCGCTGAGCCTGAGCACGTCCGGGTGCTCCGGCGCCATCACGAAGAAGGTTGCCCCGAAGAGGGTGTCGGGGCGGGTCGTGAAGACCTCGTAGGAAGTCCCGGCCTGCTCGCAGACGAACTCGACCTGGGCGCCCTCCGAGCGACCGATCCAGTTGCGCTGCATGGTCTTGACGTGCGGGGGCCAGTCGATCTGGTCGAGGCCCTCGATCAGCCGGTCGGCGTAGTCGGTGATCTTGAAGAACCACTGCTCGAGCTCCCGGCGTTCGACGACGCTGCCGCAGCGCTCGCAGCGGCCGTCGATCACCTGCTCGTTGGCGAGCACGGTCGCGTCCTTGGGGCACCAGTTGACGGCGGCCTTCTGGCGGTATGCGAGCCCGCGCTCGTACAGGCGCAGGAAGATCCACTGGGTCCAGCGGTAGTAGGACGGCTCGTGGCTTGATGCCTCGCGCGACCAGTCGATCGAGATGCCCCATGCGCGGAACTGCTCGTTGTAGGAGGCGATCGAGGCCTCCGTCGCCTCGCGTGGATGGACGCCGGTCTTGATCGCGTTGTTCTCCGCCGGGAGGCCGAAGGCGTCGTAGCCCATGGGGTGGATGACCTGGAAGCCGTTGCGGCGGCGAAAGTGGGCGAGGACGTCGCCGATCGTGTAGTTCTTGAGGTGACCGACGTGCGGTTCGCCGGACGGGTACGGGAGCATTTCGAGGACGTATGACTTCGGCTTCGACGCGTCGAAGCCGGGCTCGCCGGGGTTCGGAACCTCCCACGTGCGCTCGTCCGCCCACACGGATTGCCATCGGCGCTCGATCTCGTGGGGCTCGTAGGGGCGGTCGCTGCTCATGGGCGCCGGATATTACGATTGGTCGCGGGTAAACCCTCGAGGAGGTTGCGATGGGACGGTTGATCAGGCTTGACCGGACGGGTCACACGACGCTCGCCGACTGGACGCGAGGCGAGGAGTCGGCCGACGTTGCGGTCGCCGCGTTTCAGCGCGAGCTCGAGCTCGGGATGGTCGCGTCGGTGAGCTACGACGACGGCACGGCCGAAGTGGTGAGAGAGCTTCCTTTGGATGCCGACCTGGTCGTCATGCGCCGGCCGATCGCCGGCGGCTGAGCGCGGCCGCGTGGATCCGGCGCTCGCATCCGACGAGCCGACTGAGGTAGCGCCTGGGCGGCTTGAGGAGGCCGAGCGGCTGTTCTGGCGCCCGGACGCGACCGCGGCGACGATCCGCCGCGACGAGCGGCTGTGGACCGCGTGGACGGCGTGGATCGTGTTCGTGTTCGTCGCTCCTGGCGTGGCGCTGCTCGCGATCGAGCCGCTGACGTTCCCCGCGGCGGCGATCTGCTTCGCGCACGCGTGGGCGATCCCGTGGTTGCAGGCGAGGCGAGGCGCGCGTCAGGTAGTTCCGATCGGCAGCGAGCGAAGCGCCGCGAAACGGGGCGAGGTCGCCGGGACGGCCGAGAGGGTGGCGCTGGGACTGCTCGGCGATCTTGTTGGGCACCGCGAGCGCGAGTTGCTCAGCGAGACGGGGTTGGTGCTGCAGCGTGGACAGCTTGGGGCGTGGCTGGTCGGAGAGCAGGGCGCGTTTCTGCTGCGCCCAGGTGGCCGGCGGATCGATTGCTGGTGCGTGCGGGTTGCGGACGTGACCGAGTTGCCTGTCGCGGATCGGGTTGCGCACTTGCTCCTTGCTCTGCGGGAGGACGAGCTCGGGTTCGTCAAGGTGGCAAACCTCGGGTTCTCGGGTGCGCGGTGGCGGGTGCGAGGGTGCCTCGAGGAGCGGGCCCGGCCCGCGCTCGAGGTGGCGCGGCGGCTAAGCCGCGGCGGCTAGCGCAAGCTCGAGGGCGACCTCGGATCGGCGCATAAGTCGTTGCGACGTCAACAAGTGTTGGTATCATTTGTGTCATGGCCACCGAGGAACAGACGAAGATTCCGATCGACGAGGAGCAGTTGGCGGCGTGGCGCGCGTTCCTGCGCGCCCACTCGACGATGCTGCGGCGGATCTCGCGCGATCTCGAGGAGGAGGGCCTGCCCCCGCTCGCCTGGTACGACGTGCTCGCCGCGCTTCGCGACGCGCCCGAGCGCAGCCTCAAGCAGGTGGAGCTGGCTGAGCGGGTGCTGTTGTCCAACAGTGGCTTGAGCCGCCTGATCGACCGGATCGAGAGCAAGGGGTTGGTGGAGCGCCGGAGCTGCCCGACCGATCGCCGCAGCTTCTTCGTAGCGCTGACCGATGAAGGGGCGGAGATGCTCGAGCTGATGTGGCCCGTCTACGCGCGCGGCGTTGCCGAGGATTTCCTGCCGGCGCTCGGCAGCAATCCGTGCGAGGTTCGCCAGATGCTCGAGACGATCGGCAACACGTGCGAGATCGCGCGCGCGGTCGAACAGGCCGAGGCCGCGTCTAGCTGAAGAGCTCGCGGGCGCGGGCTGCGACGAGCTCGGGGTACTCGTCCGCGATGAAGTGTCCGCAGTTGGGGACGATCTCGGTCGTCATCGAGCCGGCGTGGGGCTCGTAGCCGGCGATGAGGGTTGGCGTGATGACAGGGTCGGAGTCGCCGACGATCAGGTGGGTCGGCGTTGTGATGCGCGTGTCGTCGTAGCGGCCGCGGATCAGGGGGAGTTGTTCGCGCAGGACGAAGGTGCGATAGACGGAGACGCAGGCGCGCGAGCGAGCGGGCTGGGCGAGGTTGTCGGTGAAGCTGGCGAGGTCGGCGTCGGTGAAGGCTGCGGGGGTAGCCGTGCCGCGCTTGAGTGCCTCGCGGACGAAGGCGCCTGAGCGGTGCAGGGCGTAGCCGAGACCCGGTGTCAGGATCACCAGCTGATACCAAAAGCGCGGGAGTTCGCGCCAGCCGCTGCTGATGGTCTGCCAGGGGTGGGTGATGCCGAGGGCGAGGAAGCGCTCGAAGCGGGCCGGTTCGCGAATGCAGAGGAGGAAGCCGATCCAGCCGCCCCAATCGTGGCCGATGAGCTTGACGCGGTCGAGGTCGAGGGCGTCGAGGACGGCGAAGACGTCGGTGGCGAGGTTCTCCTTGTCGTAGCCGAAGCGCGGGGCGTCGGACCAGCCGAAGCCGCGCAGGTCGAGCGCGATGACGCGGTGGTCCTTGCCGAGCTCGGGCAGAAGATGGCGCCACTCGTACCAGTGCTGCGGCCAGCCGTGGAGAAGAAGGACGGGGTCGCCGTCGGGCGGGCCGGCTTCGGCGATGTGGAAGCGCAGGCCGCGGGCGTTGACGTAGCGGTGGGTGACGCCTTCGACTTGTGGGGGATCAGGCACGAAGACGGCGCTACCCGTGTAACGGTGGCTCAGTCGCCGTCGGGCCAGACGAGGGCGCCGTGCTCGTCGAACGAGGATCCGGGGACCCAGGCGACCTCCCAGGCATTGTTCTCGGGATCGGCGAACTGGGCGGAGCGTCCGCCCCAGTCCATGGTCTCCGGCTCGGCAAGGATGGTGGCGCCGGCCGCGCGAGCCTCGTTGATCACCTCGTCGACCTCGTCGTGCTGGGCGACGTTGATCGCGAGGTTGGTGCCCTTGAAGGTGAGCTGTGGTGGCAGTTCGGTCGCGTTAGCGTCGCGGGCGAGGGATTCGAGCGAGTAGATCGCGAGGTTGGCGCCGTCGAGCATGAACATGGCGACGTTGCCATCCGCGTAGTCCACCGGCCAGCCGAGGCTTTCGTAGAAGGCCTGGAGCTTGGCTACGTCGCGGGCGCCGAGCGTGGCGAAGGTGATGCGACCGGGGATCGTCATCGGACGACCTCGAGCCTAGGCGCTGGCTCGGGCTCGATCAACTGCTCGTGTGGTGGCGAGAGGCGGGCGTACGGCTTGCCGCGGCGGGTGATGAGGAACGTTTCGCCGGCTGCGGCGCGCTCCATGTACCAGCCGGACTTTTGGCGGTACTCGTATGCGCCGATTGTCTCGGGAGTGGAGCTAGTCGGGCTCGAACCGACGACCTCTTCACTGCCAGCGAAGCGCTCTCCCAGCTGAGCTATAGCCCCAGACAATTCGTAATCGGCGGCCCAGTTTAGACAAGCCTTCTGACCATTTCTGACCGGCGAGATGCGCAACGTGATTTGCCTCGATGTCCCGACGATGGCCATCGGGAGCAAGTAGCAGCGATCCGTGTCGGGACAGTAGGCAGCGATTGCATCGACCTCGCCCGGCGTGTACGGACGACGCACGAATCCCTGAGCACTCCGCCGGCTCGATTCTGTGCGGATACAGATCACGCCTCGATAGACAGGTGCGTACTTGCATTGGACACGCAGGAAGCGGCCCCCAAGACCAATAACGAGGTCGTATCGCTCGTGCTCCGTAATAGGCGCGAGCACCGGCACCCCGAGTCCGGCCAGCTCGGCTTGGATCTTCAGCTCGGCAACGTTGCCCTTTACATTTGGATCGGCCTTATACACGAACACATGTTCGCATTCGGGTCGGACGGAAAAGGCTTGCTAGAGCCCTAGCTGCTGCTTGCAGTAGGCGTCGCGCGTGGGGCCGTAGCCCTGCATCGCGGGCGCCGCGATCTGCTGAGCCCACCCCGCGGCGTACTGCTGGATCGAGGCGGCCACCTCGGCCCGCTCCTCTTCGTTCTCGGCGTTGACGAGGCGCTCCGCATTGCGCCAGACCGTCTCGCGCCACTCCCGTACGAGCTCCAACCCGGCCACGTCATCGGCTGGCAGGAACGCCGGATTCGAGACCCCGATCAGCGGGTCGTACCGCTCGCGAACGGACGTAACCACGCGCTCATACCCCTCGCTCAACACTTCGTTGAACCGGTCGTGGTCCACCTTGCGCGAGTTCCCCTCCCGGTCGCGCAACCCCAACTGAGCCAACACGAACGGCATGTCGTTCTGCACGTGCGCGTTGATCCCGAGAAGCATGTCCTGCACGCCCGTCACATCCGGGCTCGCCGCCGCGTCGAACGCAATCTGCCACGCGGCAGGCACCGGCTCGCCCCGCTCGTGCATGCGAATCGTGCGGAAATAGACGTTCGCGAACAGCGCGTCCTCGCGGAAGAAGAACCGCTTGAACCGCAGCAGGTCCGGATCGACCAGCAATGCATCGCGCGCCGTCCTCGTCAGCTCCAAGTACGTCGTGTCGAAGACGGCACGGTGATCGCACCCCAGCCTCTCCTGCATCGCCCGCATTCGCTGAATCTCCACGCGAACGCACTTGAACTTCGCCACCTTGCAGTTCGCGATCCGGTTCGGATGCGCCTGGCTCGGGCTCGGCAGCGCCGGCAGGTACTGCGTGTACGACACGCCCGGCGGCGCGGCCGTCGACTGGGCAACCACACCGCAGCACAACGCCAGCGCAGCAGCGAAAAGCGCAAGCATCCCCCGTCGGCCTCTCCCAGGCATCGCCCATCCGATCGTAATCAAGCCGGCCCGGGTGGGCGCCGGTCCGCGCTAGCCCGTGAGCAGCTCTGGATCCTCCACCTCGAGCACGAGCCGATCGAACCGCCTCCCCCGCACCCTGAACTCAAACGGCGCCCGCTCCTCGAGCTCACGCAGCAACTCGACCGGCTTATCCAGGCGCATCTCCAGCGTCGCCCTGCCCGCGGCGAACCGCTTCACCGAAATCTCACTCGTCGCCGAGATCCCGCCGGCCGCATCCTCGAACCCCACCAACTGCGAGAAGTCCGACAGCGGGCCGACCTCGACCTCGACCATCCCCTTGAACAGATCCTCCGCCGCCGCCTCGCCGTGCCCGTTCGACTCAGCAACCGCCTCGGCAAACTCCGCCAGCATCGGCTCCGGCTCACCGTCCGCACGCGCGATCCGCTTGATCGACTCGTGCAGCGCGTCGATCAGCCGGTCCCTCGTCTCCGCCGGCCGGCGCGAAACCTCAGCCACCCGGTCGGCCAACTCGGCGGCATCGCGCAGCGCCCGCAACCGGATCCGCGTCGCCTGCCCCCGTGCAGCGCCGCGCAGGCCATCCAGCTCCACCGCAAGCGCTGTCAGCGCCATCTCAACGTCCGCGCCTCGTCCTCGCTCCTGCTCGAGCTCGGCACGCATCATCTGCGCCGCTCGCTCGCTCGCAACAACCCTGTCGGCGAGCCACGCGACGGACCGGTCCAACTCCTCGATCCGCTGGCGCCGGTGCTCCAGCTCAGCCGCATGGCGAGCCAGTGCATTCGCCGCCTCATTCAGCGCGTGATCACGCTGCGCCAAAGCAGCATCTACATCCTCGCGCCGGTAACCCAGCAGTGACCGTCTCAGCCTCTCGCCCGCGATGGACGCAAAGTAGGCCCGCGACCGGACGGATCTGCGTTACTCAGCGTCGAGCGGAGAATCGTCGAGCCCGAGATCCAGCCGACCGCGCTCGCCCCACAACCGCTCGAGCCGATACCGCTCGCGCATCTCCGGAATCTGAACGTGCAGAACGCAGTCGAGATAGTCGACCAGCACCCAGCGCGCCTCCGCCTCTCCCTCGACCCGAGACGGCAGCAGCCCGTACTCGCGCTTCATCCGCAGCCGGACCTCATCCACGATCGCCTTCGCCAGCCGCTCGTTGCGCGCCGTCGCGATAACCAGGTAGTCCGCGTAGGACACCAGCTCGCGAACGTCGGCGGCAACAATCTCCTCGCCCAGCTTGTCGTCGACGATCGCCGCGATCGCCCGTGCCAGCTCGGTCGAATCCGGGCGCTCCTGCGCCCCATCCGCCGGCTTGGATTCGGGCGCCGAACTCACGCCGTCACCGCCTCGCGGTACAGGCCGCGCCGTTCGATCGCCTCGCGAACGCCATCCGGCACCAGGTACTGAATCGGTCGGCCGCTCGCCACCCGCTCGCGAATCCCGGTCGATGACACGGCCAACTCCGGCATCCGAACCACCTCCGACACCTCACGAACACCGAGCCGCTCCAGCGCCGCCTCAGCGTCCACGATCGCCGTTCCCGGTCGCGCGGCAATCGCAATGCGTGCCAACTCGACCACCCGCTCGGGCCGCTTCCACGACTCCAGCGAGGCCGCCATGTCGGCACCCATCAGCAACCAAATCTCATCCTCGGAGTGAAACTCCTGCAACCGCTCAAGCGTGAGGTACGTGTACGACGGCCCATCCGTCGTGACCTCGAAGTCGATTACCTCGAACGCCTCGGCCGTCGATGCCGCCATCCGCGTCATCTCCAGCCGCACCTCCGCCCCAGGCTCCGGCTCGATCCGCTTGTGCGGCGCCTCGCCCGTCGGCACCAGCAACACCCGCTCGAGCCCAAGCTGGAAAGCCGCCTCCTGGGCCAACACGAGGTGACCTATGTGGGGCGGGTTGAACGCGCCTCCGAGAATCCCTAAAGAAGCGACCGTTAACCCCGGACCTGGCCGTCACCGTGGATGACGTACTTCGTAGTCGTCAACTCGCGCATCCCGATCGGGCCGCGCGCATGAAGCTTCTGGGTCGAATTGCCGATCTCGGCACCCATGCCGAAAACGAACCCATCGGTGAACCGCGTCGACGCATTCACGTAGACGACAGCGGCATCGACCTCGTCGGTGAACCGCTCGCCTGCCGGACCGGACCCCGTCACGATCGCCTCCGAATGGCCGCTGCCATGCCGGTTGACGTGATCGATCGCCTCGTCGAGCGAATCAACGACGCCGACCGCCATCTTCAGATCGAGGTACTCCGTGTCCCAGTCGGCATCCTCGGCCTCACCAATCGCCGCGCCGGGCGCCGCCGCCTGCGCGCGCCCATCGCCGACCAGCTCGACACCCTCGCGCTCGAGCTCGGCAAGCGCCTCGGGCAAGAACTCTCCGGCAACATCGGCATGCACCAGCAACGTCTCCGCCGCGTTGCACACACCGGGCCGGTGGACCTTCGCGTTGACCGCGATCCGCCGGGCCATCTCAAGATCCGCATCGGCGTCCACATAGACATGGCAATTGCCGGAGGCGGCGTACATCACCGGCACCGTCGCGACCGCCTTCAGCGCCTGCTTGAGCCCGTCGCCACCGCGAGGAATGATCAGATCGACCAGCCCCTCCGCCGTCGCCAGCTGCTCGAGCTCTGAGCGATCGCCGCCGAGCAGCTCGACGGCCGCGGCGGGCAGCTCAGCTTCGACGAGCGCCTCACGCACCAGCCCGGCCAGCGCCGCATTCGACCGCTCGGCATAGCTCGAACCGCGGAGCACGATCGCGTTGCCGCTCTTGATCGTCAGCGCTGCGCAGTCGATCGTCACGTTCGGCCGCGCCTCGTAAACGACCGCGACCACGCCAAGGGGCACCCGAACCTTGCGCAGGTCGAGCCCACCCTCCAAAGTCTTTCGCTCGAGCTCCTCGCCGACCGGGTCGTCGAGCGCCGCGACCGCACGCACACCCTCGGCCATCGCTGCAACCCGCTCGGGCGTGACCGTGAGCCGGTCGCGAAGCGACGCCGTCAGCGACGCGGCGCGCTCGTCGGCGAGGTCGGCCGCGTTCGCGCCGACGATCTCATCGACACGTTCGTCGAGCAGCTCGGCGAGCCGCTCCAGCGCCCGGTTCTTCGTCGCCGTGTCGGCACCCGCGAGCACGCGCGACGCCGCCTGCGCAGCGGCGCACGCATCGGTCACGCTTCTGGTCGTCGCGATCGCCATCGTCTGGAGAGGGTACCGGCGAAACGCGTGATTTTCCGGTGCTCAGGCGAGGACGAAGCGATCGCGATGGATCGCCTCAGCGCTCGCCTCGGGCATCAGCGCCGTCACCTCGGCCGACTTCATGCCCTTGATCCGACCGAGCTCGGCCGCCGAGTAGTTCGCGATCCCCTTGCCGACCAGCGTTCCGTCGCACGTCACGTCCACCGCGTCACCGGCCGCGAACTCGCCGTCGACGGCCACGATCCCCACGGGGAGCAGGCTCGAGCCACTCTCGCGCAGCACTCGCGCCGCGCCCTCGTCGACGCTGACCTGCCCGCGCACGGGCTTCGCGTGGCGCAGCCAGAGCTTGAATGCGGGCGTTCGCTCGCGATGGGCGACGAACTGCGTTCCGACGTCCTCACCGCGCGCCGCCGCAAGCAGCGATCCAGCCTCGTTGCCGCTGCAGATCACCGCCGGGATCCCAGCCGCGCTCGCCATCCCCGCTGCCGCAACCTTGCTGCGCATCCCGCCCGATCCATACATCGAGCGCCGATCGCCAATCTCGTAGCGCTCGAGGTCGGCGAAGTTGTCGACGACCGCGACCCGCTCCGCCTCCGGATCTCTGCCCGGATCCGCGGTGTGTAGGCCCGCCGTATCGGTGAGCAGCACGAGCAGCCGCGCGCCCAGAAGCAGCGCCAGCTGCGCCGAGAGGAAATCGTTGTCACCAAAGGTGATCTCGTCGGTGGCAGTCGTGTCGTTCTCGTTGACCACCGGCACCACGTGCCACGCCAGCAGCCGTCGCAGCGCCTGGCGCGCGTTGAGGTAATGCATGCGAACCGAAAGGTCGTGGGACGTCAGCAGCACCTGCGCCGCGTGTACATCCGCCTGCGCAAGCCGAGTCTCGTATGCGCGAAACAGCGATCCCTGCCCCACCGCCGACGCCGCCTGCATCTCGTCGACCGTGTGCGGACGCTGTTCGAGTTCCATCAGGCGCCAGCCAAGCGCGATCGCGCCCGAGGTGACCATGGCCACCTCCTCGCCGGCGGCATGAAGCTCGCCCACCTGAGCGCAGACGCTGTCAAGCACGTCACCGCGCACCTCGCCTCGATCGTCGGCGACGATCGAGGAACCAAGCTTGACCACCACCGTCATCGGCGGGCGAGGTTACGGAAAGCTGGCGACCCTGTCGGCGCGTTACTCGAGATCGAACTCCTCCTCACCGATGCGCACCTCGTCGCCGCGCTCGAACCCGGCCCGCTCCAAAGCAGCGATCACCCCGATCTCGCGCAGCCGCTGCTCGAGGTAGGCCAGCGCCTCGAGGTTCGAGAGGTCGTGGCGGCCGACGAGCATCTCGACCCCCCTTCCGGTCACGCGAAACGCATCGTTCTCGCGCACGACGTCGAAGCCGCCGTCGCCCGCCGGCGTGTAGACGAGGTGCTCGGCCTCGAACTCAGGCTCGCCCGCCGTCGTGCGCGCAGCGGCCGCCTCAGCGGGAACGGCCGCGAAGACCGCGTTGCGCAGGTCGTCGAGTCCGGCGCCGGTGGCTGATGAGATCGCGAGGACCCGCCCGCCGAGCCGCTCGCCCACCGCTGCGATGACAGCCGCCACCTCGTCCGCTGGGAGCAGGTCCGCCTTAGACACGCAGACGATCTCGGGCAACTCCCCCAGGCCAGCCCCATACGCGCTGAGCTCGCCGCGGATCGAGTCATACGCGGCGGCGACGCTCTCCGCCTGCCCGTCGGCATCCGCGCCATGTTCGTCGAGTGCGACCAGGTGCACGAGCACGCGACAGCGCTCGATGTGTGCGAGGAACTCGTGCCCGAGGCCGGCGCCCTCGGCCGCCCCCTCGATCAATCCCGGGATATCGGCAAGGACGAGCTGGCGTTCACCGTCGTCGATCGTGCCGAGCACCGGCTCGAGCGTGGTGAACGGGTACCCGGCGACCTTCGGCGCCGCCCGCGTGAGCCGCCGCAGGAGCGACGACTTGCCAGCGTTCGGAAGGCCGACGAGGCCAGCGTCGGCGAGCAGCTTGAGCCGCAACTCGATCCAGCCGGCCTCGCCCGGCAGCCCGCTCTCGGCGAAGCGGGGTGCCTGGCGGGTCGAGCTGGTGAAGCGCTTGTTGCCGTGACCGCCGAGCCCACCCGCCGCGACGATCGCCCGTTGCCCAGGTTCGACCAGGTCATAGCGACGGCCCTCGAGCCCGTGCACCTCCGTCCCGGGCGGAACGAGGACGACTGCGTCGTCGCCCCGGGGCCCGTGGCGCTGGCTGCCGGAGCCGTGGCCGCCGCGCCCCGCGCGCTGATGCGGCGAGTAGCGCAGGGTCGCCAGATCGCGGCGTGATCCGTCGCAGACGAGCACGACGTCGCCGCCGCGGCCGCCGTCGCCGCCGTCGGGCCCGCCGCGCGGAACGTGGGCCTCGCGGCGGAAGGAGATCGCGCCGTTGCCACCGGCACCGGCTTCGACGTGGACCTTGGCGCGGTCGTGGAGCATCGAATTGAGGGTAGGCGTGTTCGAGGTCCGAGAGCGGCAACGAGCCGCGTATGTTTTGCCCCTGTAGGGAAACGGGCCGCACGCTGCGGCCCATGAGAGAGGAGTTCAGTTGAGTAACAGCATTGCCGCCGGCGGCACCCGCCGGCGCGCTTGGGCGGTATCCGCCCTTGCGAGCCTCGTAGCCGTGACCGGCCTTGTGGCCGTGCCCGGAGCCGAGGCCAAAAAGAAGGCCAAGCCCGTGCCGGTCAAGGTCATGACCCGCAACATCTTCCTAGGCGCGGACCTCGGTCCTGCGCTTAACGCGACGACGTTCAACGAGTTCACCGCCGCTAACGCGGCGATCCTCGCCGAGGTCGACAAGACGGACTTCCCCCGCAGAGCCGTTGGGCTCGCGGCCGAGTTCGCCGACAAGAAGCCGGACCTCGTCGGCCTTCAGGAGGTCGCGTGGTGGCGTACGAACCCGACGCCCGGCGCTCCCGCCCAGGGCGCGAACGCGACGTTCACAGCGACGGAGACGAGGTACAACTTCCTCGAGCTCCTCCTCGCTGAGCTGGACAAGCGTGGGCTGAACTACTCCGTCGCAGTTGAGAAGGTCGAGTTCGACTTCGAGGCGCCGGCGGATACCGACGGCAACCCGAACACCGGCCTCGCCGGCGGCGACATCCAGGGTCGTCTGACGATGCGTGACGTGATTCTCGTCAACGAGGACTCGAAGGTGAACGTCAAGGTGAAGAACGCGCAGAGCGGAACCTTCTCCAGCCTGTTCACCCCGAACATCTCGGGCATCGATGTCCCGGTCACCCGCGGATGGGCCGCAGTCGACGCGACCGCAACCAAGGGCAAGGGCAAGAAGCGGTCGAAGGTGAAGTTCCGCTTCGTCAACAGCCACTTCGAGGCCTTTGACGACGAGACGCAGCGTCCGAGCATTCGCGCACAGCAGGCAGCACAGCTGCTCGCTGGGCCGGCCAGCTCGAAGCGCTCGATCATCCTCGGCGACTTCAACTCCAACGTTCCCGGAGTGAAGCCGGGCGACGAGCAGGCGTACCAGACGCTGCTTGACGGCGGCTTCGAGGACCGGACGGTCAATGACGATGCGACGTGCTGCATCAACGACCTGTTCGCGCCGACCAACACGTTCGACCACCAGGTCGACCACGTGATGACGAACATGGGCAAGAAGGTCAAGCTCGTCAACTCGACGGGCACCGGCAAGACGCCCGTCAACGGCATCTACAACTCCGATCACGCAGGGGTCTTCAGCACCCTGAAGATCAGCAAGTAGGCGTTCCCGAGAGAGGCGGGCGGGCGCTCAGGCGCTCGCCCGCAGCTCGCGGAATACCGCGATCAGCTCGTCGCGAGCTGCCTGCGTGATCGTTTCCTCTGGTATCCGCCCGAGGGCGTACAGGGTCAACCGCATCTGCTCGATGTAAGCCGTGCAGTTGTCACAGGCGGCGAGGTGGGCCTCTACCCGTTCGCGCTCGTCATCCGGGAGCCGCCCCTCGAGGTAATCGGTGACGAGCTCTACTAGCTGCTGACAGTTCATCGGTTGGCAGCCTCCATGTGTTCCTCGAGCGCCGCTCTCACCTTCGAGCGCGCTCGGTGCAGGAGGACTCTCTGGTTGGTCTCATTGAGGCCGAGAGCGTTTCGCGCCTCTTCCGCCGAATATCCCTGAAGGTCGCGCAGGGCGATCACATCGCGCTGGCGCGGCGGCAGCGCGCGAATCGCGTCGAGCAGCACATCGCGGGTCTCGTCGCTTTCAAGCTGCGCCTCCGCCCCCGCCCACTCCTGCGGCGGCCGCGCCCAAGCGCCATCGCCCTGGAACCGGTCCTGGTCGACGGCCGGCTCGTCGCTTCCCTCCTCCGCGCGCCGGCGCAGCGATGCGAACGGCAGCGTCCGCTTCTCGCGCTTGCCCCGGGTGCGGGCGTTGTTCAAGAGGATCTGAAAGATCCACGTCCGCAGCGACGAGCGTCCCTCGAAGCGGTCGATCCCCTTGATCACGCCCACCCACGTGTCGCCGACGACCTCCTCGGCCACCCCACGGCTCGCCACGTGCATCAGCGCGACCCGGGTGAGAGCAGGCGTCAGCTCATCGACCAGCGCAGTGAACGCGGCCTCGTCACCGGCACGAAGGGCGGCGACGAGTTCGGCGTCATCGGGAAGGGCGCTCACGCGCCCACCCTAGTGCGGAGCTACTCCCCGTCGACGACGGAGATGATGCGGCCCTTGCGGCCGGCCGAGAACTCGACGGTTCCCGGGCGCGTGGCGAAGATCGTGTGGTCGCGGCCGAGGCCGGTGCCCTCGCCGGGGCGGAAGCGGGTTCCGCGCTGGCGGACGATGATCTCGCCGCCGCCGACCTGCTGGCCGGCGAAAATCTTGACCCCGAGCATCTTCGGGTTTGAGTCACGGCCGTTTCGGCTCGAGCCGAGGCCCTTCTTGTGCGCCATCTTGCCTAGGCCTCCTTCTCTTCGGTCTTCTTTGCGGCGGGCTTCTTCGCCGCGGGCTTCTTGGCAGCCGGCTTCTTCGCGGGCGGCTTCTTCTCAGCTGCGGGCTTCTTCGCCGCAGCGGGCTTGTCCTCAGTCTTCTTCGGAGCCGCGGGCTTGCGCGTCAGCATCTTGACCTCGGTCACCTCGAGCCGGGTGAGCTCGGAGCGGTGACCCTGGCGCTTGCGGAAGCCCTTTTTGGCTCGGTATTTGAAGACGCGTATCTTCTCGCCGCGCTCGTGAGCGGTGACGGTCGCCTCGACCTTCACCTTCTCCAGATCGCCGCCGCCGATGACCACGTCGTCGCCATCGCCGCGGAACATGACCGCGCGCAGGTTGACCTTGTCGCCCTCATCAGCCTTGATGCGGTCGACGACCAGGGTCGTGCCCTTCTCTGCGCGGTACTGCTTACCGCCGCTTTCGACTATCGCGTAAATGTCAGCCATGTTCTTGCTCAGCTCGATTCGCCGGACCCGTTTTCGGAGCGGGCTCGGCTACGGCGCCTGCCGCCGCGGCGGCCCCGGCGCCTGGACGTTCCGGAGGACGGCGATTCTAGCTTCTCGATTACCTCACCGTTCTCGTCGAGCAACGAGGCGGTTGCGGCCGACCGTGCGACGGTGTCGATCCGCACCATGCGGCGCTCGCCGATGTGGGTGCCGGCGCCGCCGACGCTGACGATGTAGGAGTCGACTCTCGCGATCGCGTCATCGGCGTCGTACATATGCGGCTCCTCGATCGTGACGAGCACCTCCTCGCCGACGCGGAACGGCAAAGCCCGCTCCTCGATCTCGGCGCGGGTTCCCCGGTCGACAACCTCGTAGGTGTCGATCGCAAGTCCCTCGCTGCCCTCGAAGTGGAAGTGCTTGTCGCACTTCTCCTCGAGGTCGACGAGGCCGCTGCCCTCGGAGACGAGCTCGGCGGCAACGTGCGCGTTGACGCGAACCAGGAACGCCTCGGGCTCCGCCTCCTCGGCTGCCAGCTCGCGCAGCTTGCGGATCACCTCGATCGCAACTGTCTCGGCCGAGCGCACAACGCCCTCGCCCTCGCATGTCGGGCAGACGCGGGTGAGAATCTCGCGCACGCCGTCGGTGACGTTCTGGCGAGTCATCTCGACCAGCCCCAGCGGCGAGACCTCCATCACATAGGACTTGGTCTTGTCGGCGTCGAGCGCCTTCTTGAGGATCTTCAGGACCTGGTCGCGGTTCTTCGCCTTCGCCATGTCGATGAAGTCGATGACGATGATCCCGCCGATGTCACGCAGGCGCAGCTGGCGCACGACCTCGTCGGCCGCCTCCACGTTGACCCTGGTGATCGTGTCCTCGAGCCGGCCCTTGCCACGGCCGGTGAAGCTCCCGGTGTTGACGTCGATGACGGTGAGCGCCTCGGCGTAGTCGATGATCAGATAGCCACCGGAGGGCAGGTCGACTCGCCGCGAGAGCACGGAGTCGAACGCGTCCTCGACACCCTCCCGCTCGAGCAGCGGCTTCGACTCCTCATAGAGCTCAACCGACTCGACCAGCTCAGGTGCGGTTCGATTGAAGAAGCTCGTGACCCGGTGGTGCTGCTTGGGATCGTCGATTACCGCGGAGTCGAATTCCTTGGTGAGGACATCGCGCAGAACGCGGATCGACAGGTCGGCCTCCTGGAACGCCAACGCCGGCGCCCTGACCTCGTCAGCGCGCTGAACCATCACCTCGTGGAGACGATGCAGGTAGTCGAGGTCACGCTCGAAGTCCTCCTTGCTCGCGCCCTGCGCCGCGGTCCTGACAATCACGCCACCGTCGCCCTTGTGGAGCTTCTGCAGCAGCTTGCGCTGACGGTCGCGCTCGGCATCCGGCAGGCGCCGCGAGGCACCGACACCGGCACCACTCGGCATGTAGACGAGGTAGCGGCCGGCGATCGACAGCTGCATCGACAGGCGTGCGCCCTTCGACTTCAGCGGGTCCTTGACCACCTGGACGAGGACCTCCTGTTTGGGCTTGATGAGCTCGTCGATGCGACGCCCGTGGCCGTGGCCACGACGCGGCGCCTTCTTGCCGTCGGGCGTGACGATCTCGTCGACGTGCAGGAATCCGTTGCGCTCCAGCCCGATATCGACGAACGCCGCCTCCATCCCGGGCAGGACGTTGTCGACGACGCCCTTGTAAATGTTGCCGACGATCGAGCGCGAGCCCTTGCGCTCGACGTAGAGCTCAGCGACCTTGAAGCCGGCCGAGCCGCCATTGCGGTTGTCATCGGATCCGCGCCCACCCTTTGGTTGGCGAGCGGTTCCTTTGCCTTCGAGTACCGCGACGCGGGTCTCCCCGGCGTCGACGGAAACGAGAATTCTCTTTTTGATCTAAATCACCTCAAAACGGAGTCGTGCCCCGCTTTGAGGTGAGCTGCGCTTGCGAATAGATGCTCTGCAGCAGTCCGAGCGCCAGGAAG
Organism: uncultured Solirubrobacterales bacterium; assembly: GCA_963746215.1. Lineage (GTDB taxonomy): Bacteria > Actinomycetota > Thermoleophilia > Solirubrobacterales > 70-9 > WHSW01. The sequence continues at coordinate 265,672 of CAVVAT010000008.1, read as the reverse complement.
GTGACGATCACGGACGAGCCGCCAGAGCTCATTAACGGCAAGGGGATGCCGGTAATCGGCATGATTCCTAGGTTCATGCCGATGTTGACGAAGACCTGGAACATCAGCATGGCGGCGATTGCGCCGGCGATCATGCTGCCGTAAAGATTCTTCGAAAGGGTCATTGCGCGCAGCGCCCTCCAGATGAGCAGGGCGTATAGGAAAAGTAAGAACGCGGCTCCAACGAATCCAAAGCGCTCGCCGACCACCGCAAAGATGAAATCGGTTTGCCGCTCCGGAAGGAAGCCGTTCGTGGTCTGAGTTGCGTCATCGCCGCGTCCTGTTTTGCCCCCGGAACCTACGGCGATCAACGCCTGGTTGATCTGGTAACTGGAGTCAGCCGGATCGTCCGAGGGGTGCAGGAAAGCCGTAAGGCGATCCTGCTGGTACGGAGCGAGGATAGGGGTACCGGCGGCCGGGGCCACCACAAGCACGATCAGGATCGTCGCAACGACCCCTCCGATCAGCGCTGCGAAGTGCGTCCAACGCACACCGGCGATGAAGAGAACGGCGAGTGTGACGACGCCGTATACGAGTGCCGTACCGAGGTCCGGCTGAACGAACACGAGCATCGCCGGCAGCAGGCCGAGCCCGAGGATTCGCAGCGTCTGGCGGCGCTCTGAGCCACCCCTCGATCGGTCGAGAACGAACGCCGCCAGCGTGACGACGAGCAAGAGCTTGCCCAGCTCCGACGGCTGGAAGGTGAAGAACGGCAACTCGATCCAGCGGCGCGAGCCTCTCGACACCTCGCCGAGCAACAAGACGAGGACGATCAGGCCGATCATCCCCGTGTAGATGCCGACGCGAAGCTCGCGGAAGCGCGAGTAGTCGATGCGGGCGACCGCGAACATCAGTGAGATGCCGACCACGGCGTAGATCGACTGGCGAACGACGTAGTAGTACGGGTTGCCCGGTACGTCCTCGGCCGTCGCGACGCCGAGGGTATAGACGCTGAACGTGATCAGCGCGATACCGGCGAACAGCAGGAATGGATCGAGCTGCGAGAAGCCGATGCGCTCGATCAGGCTCGCTCGCGCGGGACGGTACGCAGCGGGCCGTGGGCGCCTGTACGCCTCCATTACTCAATCACCCCCGTGCCCTCGACAGTGTCGATCTTCGACGGGTCGACGTCGAGCAGGACGTTGAGGATGTTCTGCGCGACCGGAGCCGCGGTGTCCGCGCCGAAGCCACCGCGCTCGACCGTCACCGCAACGACGTACTTGGGGTTGTCGTAGGGCGCGAGTGCGACGTACCACGACTGGTCCGGATTTGGCGGGCGTTCCGCGGTACCGGTCTTACCGGCAATCTCGATCGGATAGCCGCCGAAGACGTTGTAGGAGGTTCCCTCCGGGTTCATCGCGGCGTCTCGCAGGCCCGCCATGATCGTCCGCTGCGCGGCGGGATCGATGTCGACGTGGTCGCGAACAGGCGGATCGATCTCCTGGATCGTGCGGCCTTCGGGATCCTCGACACGCATGCCGACGTGCGGGCTCACCAGGTCGCCGCCGTTGGCGAGGGCCGCATACGCCACGGCCATCTGCAGCGGGTCGGCCTGGAGATCGCCCTGACCGATCGCAAGGTTCACGTTGTCGCCGAGCGTCCACTCCTTGTCCGTCACCTCACCCTTGTCCAGGCAGACCTCCTCGCCGCAGGGCGAGTCGGGCGAGGTATTCGCCTCGTAGGCCTCGTTTCGCTGATCTGGAGTCGGCACGCGTCCTGAGCCCTCGCCCCCGATGTCGAGCCCGGTGGGCTCGCCAAGGCCAAGCGCGCGCGACCACTGCTGGATCGGGCCGCCGTCGCCCTCATCCTCATTGAGGCGCTCTCCGAGCGTGTAGAAGAAGACGTCGGACGAGACCTCGAGCGCCCGCTGCAGCGCGATCGGGCCGTTGACCGCGTCGCCGGCGTTATGCAGAACCTGACCGTCGCCGAGGTCATAGGCGCCGTCGTCATTGATGATCTCGTTGATCCCGAGCTCACCTGAGTCCAGAGCCGCCAGCGCCGTGATCGGCTTGAAGATCGAGCCGGTGGGATAGAAGCCCTCGGTCGCGCGGTTGAAGAGGGGGTTGCCGAGATCCTCGTCGGTGAGCGCCGCGTAGGTCGACTCGGGAAGTAGGGGCTTGGCAAAGACCGAGGGGTTGAAGCTCGGGCTGGACCCGAGGCCGTAGAGCTGTCCGGACCGCACGTTCATCGCGACGAAACCCCCGGGCAGGCCGAAGCTCGCGATCCCCGACTCGCCGGCCGTCTGCACGCGGTCATCGATTGAGAGCACGAGGTCGTTGCCGGGCACCGGATCGCGCTCCGACAGGATTCCCCCGGTCGGCTCGCCGGCCGCGTCGACCTGCACTCGGCTGGCGCCGTCGACGCCGCGGATGAGGTTGTCGTACGAGCCCTCGACGCCCACCTGACCGACCTGATCGCCGGCCTGCAGGCCCTCGAACGCCGGATCCTCGAGGTCCTCGGTCGAGACCTCGCCCGTGTAGCCGAGGATGTGCGCGGCGAGCTGACCCTGCGGATAGCGCCGCACGAAGACCCGCTCGACCGACACCCCCGGGAACTGAGCTTGGTTCTCGCGCAGGTAATAGACCGTGTCGAAGGGGACGTCGCGCCGCAGCGTTGCGGGACAGGCGGAACAGAGCTTTTGTTCAGTCCGGATCGCCGTACGAATCTGTTCCGGGCGCAGGTCAGAGATGTCCCCGAGGCGCGCGAACAGGTCCGCGCGGCGATCCTTGCTCTTCGGCAGCTCGAGCGGCTTCACCTGCAACGCAAGCGCCGTGCGGTTCTCGACGAGCACGTTGCCGTGGCGGTCGAGGATCTTGCCGCGCGGAGCCTGGACCGTGAACTCCCGTACCTGGTTGTTCTGAGCCTGCGCCAGGTACTTGTCGCCGGACAGGACCTCGAGGTACCAGAGGCGCAGGAAGACGATCGCGAAGGCGACGATCCCGATCCCACCCAGGATCGCGACCCGCAGCGGCAGCTGCCCGGGCATCGAAGGCCCGCGCCAATCGCCCGCCATCAGCGAGCACCCCCGTGAGGCGGAGCGAAGCGAAGCCGAGCCGCGCCGCCGTTGAGGCGCCTTGTTTGCGCGGGGACGCCGTGAACCCGTCGCGTTCGTGCCGGGCGCTCGCCATGACCCTGGTCGCGGTCACGCTTGCGCCGCGAACGCAGCCGCAGGCGCCGCTTGCGCGCCGGTGCCGGTTGGTAGTCGATGAGTGCGGCGCGCAGCATCCGGTGACATGCCGGGTAGACGGCGAAGCCGAGCAGGATCGCGAGCAGCGACTGGACGAAGATCTCGCGGACGACGAGCAAGCTGACGTCGGCATTCACGCCGAGCACCAGCTCGATGGCGGCAAAGGCAGTGGTGGCCAGCAGGGTGAAGCCGCCCGCCAGCAGCGCTGGAACGCCCAATCCCTTGAACTCGAACCCCTCGCGATAGCGCCCGGCGAGGTAGCCGATCGAAAGCAGGACGAGCGATGAGACGCCGAGCGTCTGAAGCAGGATCGAATCGAGCAGGAACCCCGCCGCGAAGCCGGATACCGCGCCGACCACGGCGCCGCCGAGCAGACCCACGGAGACGATCACGACCGGCACCAGGTACGGCGTCGCGCCGAGAATCGAGAGGTAGGAGAAGAACGAGCACTGCAGGATCACCGCGGCGATCACGATGAGCGCGATCCGCAGCGCGATCTTGGGGGTGACGATCATCCGGGCACCCCGGGGCGCTCAGGGCCGCCGGTCAGGACCTGGACGTACTCGAGGTTGCGCAGGTCCGCGAACGGCTCGATGTGCACCCGCTGAAGCTGTCCCTGCTGGCCCGCCTCGGCCTCGCTGACGCGGCCGATCGGGATGCCCGCCGGATAGGCGGACGAGATCCCCGACGTCGTGTCCGACCAGCCGGCCGTAGCGAGAATCTGGTTGGTCAGGATCGTCTCATTCGAGTCGATGAACTCGAGCAGCAGGTCGGTGGGGTTGCCAACCTCGGGCTCGACGATCCCCGTCGGGCCGGACGGCAGGATCTGCGCCGAGACCGCGTTGTCGTGGTCGGTGATCAGTTCGACCTTCGCCGTGCCCGCGGTGAGGTCGGTGACCCGGCCGACGAGACCGTCGCCGTTGACGACCGCGTCGTTGCGCTCGATCCCGGAGCTGGATCCCTTGTCGATCGTGACGTCCGAGTACCAGACGGTCGGCGAGCGACCGATCACCCGGCCGGTGATCAGCTCGTACTCGGCCAGACCTGGCGTCTCCTCCTCGAGTTCGAGGAGCTTGCGGAACTGCTCGTTCTGGCCGGTCGCATCCTCGGCGGCCACGACCTCGGCGCGAAGCTTCTCGATCTCCGCCTTCAACTCCTCGTTCTCGCCGCGCGCATCGAAGGTCTCGTCGAACCAATTGATGAGGTCGCGTCCGGGCTTGAGCGCCCGCTCGGCGACCTCGCCCAGAGGCGCGAAGACCGTGGCGACGCCGCGCTGAACCGTGTGCAGAGGGCCGCTCTCGGCCTCCGAGAACTGGCTCGAAAGCAGAACGAGCGAAATCACGATCAGGGCGACGAGCACCGCTCGGCGACGTCTCACCTGCTTGCGGTACACGAAGTCCTTCCGGTGGCTGTCGAAGAGTCGAAAATTGCCATCGCGGGGCGGCCCGGAGTACGCGAAAGCGACCGGACCCTGCGGCCGAGTGTAGCGCTTGGATGGCAGCCCTCAAGCGGGGATCGAGGGCAATGAAAAACCCTAAGGCTAAATGTTCGCCTTAGGGTTTTCTGGCGATCCCATCAGGTTTGGCGCCAGTTCCAGCAACATCGCGATCGGCAGGCCGACCACGTTGGAGAAATCGCCACGCAACTCTTCGATCAGAATCGAGCCGAGACCCTGGATCGCATAGGCGCCGGCCCGGTCCTCCCACTCCCCAGACGCCACGTAAAGGTCCGTTTCGGCAGGGCTGAGGTCGCCAAAACGCACCTCGGTGCGCGCGACGCCGCTGCGCTCCACCCCGCCGGTGCCGCCATCGAGGATGACCACCCCGCTCAGGACTTCGTGCGTGCGCCCGGAGAGCGCCTCGAGCCGGTGCCGCGCGCCGGCCTCATCGCCGGGCTTGCCGAGCAGTCGACCGTCGAGGGCGACGTCGGTGTCGACCCCAAGCACGAGAACCCCCTCCCCCGCGCCGGCCAGCTCAGCCCCCGCACGCGCCTTTCGGCGCGCATTCTCCAGCACGACCTCGCTCGGGTCGCCGTCGCGCCGCTCGTCGACGTCGGTCGTGACCGCTTCGAAATCGACCCCGAGCGCCTCGAGGATCTGGCGTCGCCTCGGAGAGGCCGACGCGAGGACTACGCGCTGAACCAGATTCCGATCTCGCGCTCGGCCGACTCGTCGGAGTCCGAGCCATGCACGAGGTTGAAGGTGACCTCGAGGCCGTAGTCGCCGCGGATCGAACCCGTGGCTGCCTCGACGGGGTTGGTGGAGCCGATCAGCTGTCGTGCCGCCACAACGGCCTCGTGACCCTCGAGGACGGCGGCGACCAGCGGCCCGCCGGTGATGAACGAGACGAGCTCACCGAAAAACGGCTTCTCGGAATGCTCGGCATAGTGGGCGTTGGCGATCTCCTCGTCGGCGGTCAGCAGGCGTAGCTGCGTGATCTTCAGACCCTTGCGCTCGAAGCGCGCGAGGATCTCGCCTGTGAGCCCGCGCTCGAAGGCGTCGGGCTTGATCAGGATGAGGGTTTGCTTCACGTCCGCCATGGGCGCGGCAGATTAGCGACTAGCCACAGGGAAGTAGCTATTCGTCGCGCTTGGAGCTCGACGAGCGGCTGCTCGTGCTGCGCGTACTGCGGGTCGATCGCGAGCTGCTCGAGCTCGGAGCCTTGCGCGTCGGCTCGTCCGTCCCGCCCTCGCGAGCCGGCGACGTTGAGCGAGCGCTTCGCCCGCGTGTGGGGGGCGGCTTGGACCCGCTCTTCGAGGAAGGTTCCTTGGCACGGCGCTTGGGTCGCCGTTCCTCTGGCGGGGCCGCGCGGCGTACAGGCGTCTCGCAGTAAGGGCACACAGACCAGCGGGGGTCGATCGGCTTGCCACACGACTCGCATGGATCCTTGATCCGGGCGCGGCAGTTCGGGCAGCGGAGATAGCTGCGCTCGATCGGGTGCTCGCAGTTGGGACACGACGCCTCCTCGAGCTGTCGCACCCGTAGCTCGGACGCCCTCGTCTCGAGTTCGCGCTCGCGCTTGTCGGCGAGGAACTCGGGCGGACGCAGGATCGAGTAGACGATCGTGCCGAGGAACGGAAACAGCGAAGCGGCGGTGGCACAGGCGACCAGCACCGGATCCTGGATGCGCCGGCGCGCGTCGAAATAGGTCCACGCTACGAGCGCGAACCAGAGGACGACGAGGAAGAGGAGCAGTAGGTTGACGACCAGGTTGAGGGCGTCATTGGTGATGCCGAAGAGGGCTAGAGGCATGGCGGAGAGGGCAATCTAGGTCAGCTTCGCGTTACAGAAACAGGCGTCCGAACAGGTATCCGAGCCCAAAGAAGACGAGGATCACTATGGCGACTACCGCCGCTACCAACCCCATCATGTGGAGAAGCTCTGAACGTGCGCTTCGGTCCAACGGAAGCAGAAGGTAGCCGGAACGTGGGCTTTTTGCGCTTTTGCACCTTGTTTTGGGCGTCAGCGACCATCGGAGTGCTTACGCTGGCCGGCGCCCCAGCGGTCCATGCGTGGCCGCAACTCGACCCGGAGACGGCGTCGCTGCGGGCTCCCAAACCGGCGATCACCGCCGATCCGATCTCGTTCGGCGACAAGCGCAAGCGCCAGATGGCTCGCTACTCGGAGCGCCACTATGGCGACCGCGAGTGGCGACTCTCGGACCCGCGAGTGATCGTCCTGCACTTCACCGCGAGCGACAGCTACTCGTCGGTGTGGAACACCTTCGAGTCAAACACCCCGAGCCTGGGTGAATCGCCCGGAACGTGCGCGCAGTACGTGATCGAGCAGGACGGGACGATTGACGAGTTGGTGTCGCCGAGCATCCGCTGCCGGCACACGATCGGCCTCAACCACACCTCGATCGGAATCGAGATGGTCCAGGCGACCGGCCCGAGCTCGCACTGGGCCGACCAGCAGATCCTCGACCGGCGCAAGCAGGTCGGCGCCGCCCTGCGCCTCGTCCGCTGGCTCCAGGACCGGTACAGAATCCCTACGAACGAGGTAATCGGCCATTCGATGGCCAACGACGACCGCTACTTCAAGGACCTCCAGGGCTGGATGAACGACCACACGGACTGGCTCAAGCGCGACGTCAAGGAGTTCCGCGAGCGGTTGTGAACCGATGACCCGAGCCCCGGCGCCAATCGCCTCGCTCTCGCTGCCGGTCCTGGCGGCGCCGATGGCAGGCGGCCCGGGAACGCCGGAGCTGGTGATCGCCGCGGCCCGGGCCGGGTCGCTTGGATTTCTCTCGGCTGGTTACAAGCAGCCCGCCGAAGTCGCTGAGCAGATCGCGACCGTCCGCTCGGCCGGCGTCGGCTTCGGCGTCAACCTCTTTGCGCCGAGTCCGCTCCCGGTGGATCCAGATGCCTATCGACGCTACGCGGCAACGCTGCGCACAGACGCTTCTCGGCTGGAGGTCGAGCTGCCGAGCGAGCCGATCGACGACGACGACCATTGGCGCGAGAAGGTCGACCTGCTGCTCGCCGAGCCGGTCGAGCTGGTCAGCTTTACGTTCGGGATCCCGGGGCGCGAGGTCATTTCCGCCCTGCGGCGGGCCGGCAGCCTCACGATCCAGACAGTGACCTCAGCGGAAGAGGCCGACGCGGCCGACGCGGCGGGAGTGGATGCCCTTGTCGTCCAGTCCGCGGCCGGCGGTGGGCATTCCGGCGTTCTCGACCCCGCGCGACCGCCGCCTTTGCGCTCGCTCGCGGAGATCGTCGCCGCCATCCGACCGCGAACCTCCTTGCCCCTGTTGGCAACGGGCGGAATCGCCGATGCGCAGGACGTTCGTGGCGTGTTGGCAGCCGGGGCGTCCGCGGTCCTCGTCGGTACCGCCCTGATGCTCGCCGACGAAGCCGGGACCACGGCAATTCACCGCGACGCACTGGTCCGCGGGGGCCGGGAGACCGTTGTCACCCGTGCCTTCACGGGCCGGCCGGCGAGGGGCCTGCGCAACGGGTTCATCGACAGCCATGAGGCGAAGGCACCGCTCGGATACCCGGCGATCCACCACCTCACGAGCCCGATCCGAAAAGCCGCCGCTGCGGCGCGCGATCCCGAGTCCCTGCACCTGTGGGCCGGCACCGGCTACCAAGCGGCTACGGCCGCGCCGGCAGGCACCATTCTTGCCCGACTTTGCAGGGACGTCTAGAAACCGGTCGATTGCTCCGTTAGTTCTGCGCGACTATCCGGCGCCGGTTGATTTTTCAGCGCCCGGTAACCGATCTCGAGGCGGAGGTAGCGGCCGTGGCGGCCATGTCGGCGGTCGCTTCGCCGGCGTCAGCCAATGTGTTCAGCGGGCACTCCGGCTGGTTCTGGGGCAGTCCTCAACCGCAGGGCACCGACCTTCCGACGATGCGGGTTCATCGCCACTCAGGACTTCGCCGGCACGGTCAAGGTCACCGGCACGCTCAGCCCCGCCGAGGGTGGCGAGGAGATCGCGGTCATGTACCGGGACAAGCGCGTCTGGCGCTCGCGCAGTGGCTCGGCGACGACACCCGCATCGGCGCTGGAACCGTCGCGGCGCGGACCGGGCCCGGTGAAGAAGTAGGCGTACGCTGGACGTCATGAACGAGGCCGAGGCCCGAGAGGCCTGCGCGCGGCTCGCCTCTGAGCACGAGGACCGCGAGACGCATCAGTGGCGCCCGCGCGAGGAAGCGGATGGGTCGTGGTCGGTGGTCAAGATCGCTCTGCCCCCGGCCGGGGCCACCACCGCCGAGACCCGCGCCGAGGAACGCCCACCGACGGCCGACGATCCGCGGACGGCGTCGCAACAGAACCTCGGGCCAAACGTCGGTCCGATCTAGGCGAGCGTCAGCCAATCGATTTCGGGTAGACCGGGCGGATCTTCGTCTTCTTTTCCAATCGGCTCGGCTGCGCCGGCTCGCTGTTGCTCTCGCTGGGAGTGACCCTGATCCTGCTGTTGCTGTTCGGCGTCCTCGACTCGAACTAACAGCGCCCTCAGCACGCGTAGCGGAGCAGGTAGTGCGACCCAGTTACGAGGACCAGGCCGCCCTGATTTGAGGCGACGACCTTGGCGCGCGCGACAGCCGCGCCAGGATCGGCCTCCTCCTCCACCCAGCCCACCCCGGCCGCTCGCACCACGGCGGCGAGATCCCCGGCAGCAAGCGCCTTTGCGCCGGGACGTCCGGCGGCCGCGAGCCGCTCGGCCGGAATCTCGGTGGCGACGACGCCGGCAAGCCGCGGTGCGAGGGCGCCGACCAGGCTGACGGCATCCTTGTCGGCAAGCACTGCCAGCACTGCGATGACCGGTCGCCCGCCCGCCACAGACGGAAGCGCTTCGGCCAGGGCTTCGGCGCCGGGCGGGTTGTGCGCAGCGTCGAGAACCACGACCGGGTCTCCGTCGACGACCTCCATGCGACCGGGCAGCTCGAGCCCGGCGGCGACTTCGACCACACGCTCGACGTCTAGCCCTCCAAGCAGCGCCTCGGCGGCCGCGAGCGCCACCGCGAAGTTGCGGCGTAGGTACGGCGCCGCGCTGGGCAGCTCGACCGACGAAGAGAGGTCGCGGACGTTGACCACCCGGGATCCACATTCGGCCGCTTTCGTCCGTGCGAGCCGCTCGACGTCAGGCGAAAGCGGCCCGATCACAAGCGTCGACTGCGGCTGCAGGACCGCGAGTTTCTCGGCCGCGATCTCGAGCTCCGTGTCACCCAGGAACTCGGTGTGCTCGAGGCCGACCGACGTCAAGACCGTCACCTGCGACGCCAGCACATTGGTGGCGTCGAGGCGGCCGCCAAGGCCGGCCTCAATCACCCCAGCGTCAACGCCAGCGGCGGCAAGTGCGACGAAAGCGGTCGCAGTGTCTGCCTCGAACTGGGTAACCGACTCGCCCTCGTCGAGCGTGCGGTCGACGGTCGCGACCGCCTGAGCGACGCGCTCAGCGGCTGCGGCGAAGGCCTCCGGGGCGATCTCGGTGCCGTGTATCTGGATGCGCTCGCGCCAGCGCTCGTCGTGCGGTGAGAGGTAGGCACCCGCGCTCATGCCGTGGGCCTCGAGCAGCGCGGCGATGATCTCCGTCGTCGACGACTTCCCATTGGTGCCTACGACGTGGATCGACCGGAAGCGGTGCTGGGGCATGCCGAGCACCGACACGAGCTTTGAGATTCGCTCGAGGCCGAAGACCATCCCGAGCGGCTCGCGGGAGGCGAGAAACGCCTCCGCTTGCTCCGCGCTCCACATGGTCGCCCGCGGGACTAGCCGAGCTCGGCGAGTTCGGCGCGGTAGCGCTCGAGCTTCGCCCGTTCGGCCTCGACGACTGCGGCCGGAGCCTTTGCGACGAAGCCTTCATTTGCAAGCTTGCGCGTCGCGCGCTCAACCTCCCCCTCGAGCTTCGCGCGTCGCTCCGCAAGACGCTCGGAGGCCTGGCCGGTGTCGACCTCGGCGGAGGCGAGCACCTCAATCGGTCCGATCGTTGTCAGCGGCTCCCCGCCGTCGGCGTCGAAATCGAGACGCGCGAGGCGAGCGACAAGCTCATGCGGCTGCTCCTCGCCGACCGTTCGCGCCGGGAGCACGCTCGCGGCTGCAACTCCGCTGAGCTCGCGCCACCGGCGGACCTCCCGCGTGACCTCGATCGCCGCCGCCAGCGTCGCCTCGGCCTCGTCGTCAAAGCGCCCGCGATCCGGCTCGGGATACTCCGAAACCATCAACATCTTCTCGGTATCGGGCATGTACGACCAGATCTCCTCGGTCACGAACGGCATCACGGGGTGGGCGAGCCCGAGGACGCGGCCGAGCACGTGGAGCAGGTTTGCGGCCGCCTGCGGCTCGCCCTCCCACAACCGCGGCTTGACGATCTCCAGATACCAATCGCAGAGCTCTGAGTAGAAGAACGAGTAGAGCTCGAGCGCACCGTGCGCGAAGTCGTAGGACTCGAACGACCCCGTGACCGACTCGATCGTTCGCTCCAGACGCGAGGCGATCCAGCGGTCCTCGATCGTTGCGTCGCTGGGAGCCGGGCGGGCATCGCCCGCGTTGAGCAGCACCAGCCGCGAGGCGTTCCACATTTTGTTGGCGAGGTCGCGGCCCTGCTGTACGCGCTCGGCCGAGAAGCGGAAGTCCTGAGTTGACGACATCGCCAACAGGCCGAAGCGCAGTGCGTCGGCGCCATGCACCTCGATCTCGTCGAGGGGATCGATCCCGGTCCCGAGCGACTTCGACATCCGCCGGCCGTCGGGCGCCTGGACGACTGGGTGCACGTAGACGTCGCGAAACGGGACGTCGCCGGCGAACTCGATCCCCATCATCACCATCCGCGCGACCCACAAAAAGATGATCTCGCGGGCCGTGGTGAGAAAGCTGGTCGGATAAAAGGCCCGCAAATGGGCGGTTTCCTCGGGCCAACCGAGCGTGGCAAATGGCCAGAGCGCCGAGCTGAACCAGGTGTCCAGAACATCGGTCTCGCGGGTCAAGGCCTCGGGGTCGATCCCGCGCTCGCGCGCGACCTCGACGGCGAGCTCGGGTGACTCGGCGACGATTTCCTCACCAGCGGGCCCGTACCAAACCGGAATCTGATGACCCCACCAGAGCTGGCGCGAGATGCACCACGGCCGGATCTTGCGCATCCACTCGAGGTACACGCGCTTGTAGTTCTCGGGCACGATCCTCACCTCGTCGCGCTCGACGACGTCGATCGCCGGTGCGGCCAGCTCCTCCATCCGGCAGAACCACTGCAGCGAGATCAATGGCTCGATGCGCTCGCCGGACCGCTCTGAGAACGGAACCGAGTGCTCGTACGGCTGCTCACCGCGCAGCAGTCCCTGCTCGCGAAGCGCGGCGACGATCGTCTCGGACGCCTCGCTCGCGCTCTTGCCCTCGTAGTCCTCGCCGGCTGCCGCGTTCATCCGCCCGTCCTCGCCGATGACCGAGATCTCCTCAAGGCCGTGCTTGCGCCCGATGTCGAAGTCGTTGGGATCGTGGCCCGGCGTGATCTTCAGCGCGCCCGTGCCGAACTCGGGGTCGACGTGATCGTCGGCGATGATCGGCAGCCGCCGACCGACGATCGGCAGGGTGACGAACTGCCCGACGAGAGCCCGGTAGCGCTCGTCGTCAGGGTGCACGGCGACCGCAGTGTCGGCAAGCATCGTCTCCGGGCGGACGGTTGCCACCGTGAGCACTCCGTCCCCGCTTTCCAGCGGATAGTCGATCTCGTAGAGCGTGTCGGTGACCTGCTCGTTGACGACCTCGAGGTCGGAGATCGCCGAGCGCGAGCCCGGGTCCCAATTGACGAGGTAGTTGTCGCGGTAGATCAGACCCTTCTCGTACAACGAGACGAAGACCCGATAGACCGCCTTGACGTAGCCCTCGTCGAGGGTGAAGCGCTCGCGCTCGTAATCACACGACGCACCCAGCCGCTTGTACTGCTGGATGATCTCGCCGCCCGACTGCTCGCGCCATTCCCAGATCCGCTTGACGAACGCGTCGCGGCCGAGATCGTGGCGCGACGTACCCTCCGCGCGAAGCTGCTTTTCGACCACCATCTGGGTGCCGATCCCGGCGTGGTCGGTGCCCAGGATCCACATCGCGTTGCGCCCGCGCATGCGGTTGATCCGCGTCAGCGCATCCTGGACCGACCCGTTGAGCGCGTGGCCCATGTGCAGGGCGCCGGTGACGTTCGGCGGCGGGATCGCGATCGAGTAGTTCTCGTCCGGCGTTCCCTCAGCGGGCGGATCGAAGGCTCCGCTGGCCTCCCAGTCGGCGAAGATGCGCTGCTCCGCCGCGCTCGGATCCCAGCGCGTCGTCGCTTCCAGCTTGGCTTTGCGCGCCGCATCCATCGAGGCGGCGATGTTAGTGCGGCGCGGCCCCTAGTCAGGAACGCGCGGAGGCGATGCCCCGAACCTTCGGCCCTCGAGTTACCCGCCGGGCCGGCCGGGCCACGCCCACCTTGACCACGCGCTCGATCGCATCGACGCATCTGGGGTCGAACTTCGTCCCCGCCTCTCGGTGCAGCAGCGCAAGCGCGTCGGCCTCGCTCCAGGCGTCGCGGTAGACGCGTTGGGAGACGAGGGCGTCGAACACGTCGCATACCGCCAGCACCCGCGTCTCCAGTTCGAGCTCGTCGGCCCGAAGACCGCGCGGATAGCCGGACCCGTCGAGGCGCTCGTGGTGGTCGAGCACCAGACGCGAGACGAGCGGCGAGAATCCGCCGAGCTCCGCGACTAGCTCGGCCCCCCACTCCGGGTGGCACTTGATGACCTCGAACTCCTCGTCGGTCAGCGCGGCCGGCTTCTGCAGGATCGAGTTGGGCACAGAGAGCTTGCCGACATCGTGAATCAATGCACCGATCGCCAGTTCGCGCAGCCGCGTGGGGGCAAGCCCGAGATCCTCGCCAACCTGCACGGCGCGCAGCGCGACGTTGCGAATGTGTATCTCCGTGTAAGCGTCCTTCTCGGCCACGCGCGCCAGTAGCGCGCGGACGCTGGGACCTAGGAACTCGTCCGCCGCCCGCACCAGCTCGGTCCCTCGCAGGTCGCCCACGAGGGGCCTGGACTGCGCGCCGCGGTGTAGGTCGAGAGCGACTGGTACGCCGACCAGTCCGATGCCGATCAGCTCGAATCCGTGGCCGATCCACCAGCCAAGGTCCTGGTAGCTCTGAAGCAGGGCGGCGGGCACTGCGGTCAGCAGCAGCACGGTCCCGAGCGCGACCGCCAGGTCCGAGCCACGATGGGTCAGCAGGAACGTGCGCGTGGCCCTCAATGCGAGCGTGCCGAAGAATGCGACCCCGAAGAGGAGGACGATCCAGGCGGCCGTGCTGCCTTCCTCGGGGACCGAAGGGACAATCTCCGGTGCCAGGATCCCGGCAAGCCCAAGACCGAGGATCAGCACCAGAAGGACTCCCTGCAGCCACAGCAGCGGACGGACGTTGCGCGTGCGGCGCATCGCCGGGGAGGCCGACAGCGCCAGCACCGCGCCACCGACTGGCAAGGTGGCAGCGCCGGAAAAGGCGACGACCCCGTTATCGCCTGCGAGGAACCCCGGCGTGGTCAACCCGTGCACCGCCAGAAGTGCGGCCATTGCCGAGAAGGCGGTGCCAACGAGCACGGCGCGACCATCACCGCGCTGTACGCCGACGACCGTTAGCGCAACTGCGGCGCCGGCAGCGAGCCCGGCGCTGATCGCGATCGGCAGGAAGTGGACCGAGCCATCGATCTGAACCTGCTGGGAGCCGAAGAAGTGAAAGACCGCTATCGGTCCTATGGCGCAGGCGCCAAGCACGACAAACGTCGAAAGGCTTCGCTCGCGCAGCAATGCACGCATACAGGGCTTATCGAGCCGAACTCCCTATTGCTTGAGCGGCGCTCGGCGAACGTGCGCTAGGCGGATTCCTGGACGTCGTCGACGTCCTCCGCTGGTGTTTCAGCCGGCGTCTGAGTCACCAGAGTCGGGCGCAGCCCCTGCTCGATGGTGTCCTTGGTAACGACGCACTTGGAAACATCGCGACGCGACGGGAGCTCGAACTGCACATCCATGAGGGTCTCCTCGAGGATCGAGCGAAGTCCGCGGGCCCCGGTCTCGCGCTCGAGCGCCTTGTCGGCGATCGCTGAGAGCGACTCCTCCTGGAACTGGAGCTCGATCTCGTCGAACTCGAAGAAGCGCTTGAACTGGCTGATCAACGCATTCTTCGGCTCGGTGAGGATCGTGATCAGATCGTCGCGGCTGAGCTGGTGGATCGCGGCGACAACCGGCAGGCGGCCGATGAACTCCGGGATCAGCCCGTAGTCGATCAGGTCCTCCGGCAGCACCTGCTCGAAGAGCTCGCCGGTGTCCTTCTCGATCTTCGACGCCACGTTGGCGCCGAAACCGACGCCGTGGCGGCCGATCCGGCGCTCGATCACCTGATCGAGAGCCGCGAAGGAGCCGCCGCAGATGAAGAGGATGTTGGTCGTGTCGATCGTCAGGAACTCCTGGTGGGGGTGCTTGCGCCCGCCCTGTGGAGGCACCGACGCGGTCGTCCCCTCGAGGATCTTCAGCAGCGCCTGCTGGACGCCCTCGCCGGACACGTCACGCGTGATCGACGGGTTGTCGGCCTTGCGCGCGATCTTGTCGATCTCGTCGATGTAGATGATCCCGGTCTCGGCCTTCTTCACATCGAAGTCGGCGGCCTGGATGAGCTTCAGAAGAATGTTCTCGACGTCCTCGCCGACGTAGCCGGCCTCGGTCAAGGCGGTCGCATCCGCGATCGCGAACGGGACGTTGAGGATCCGCGCGAGGGTCTGGGCGAGAAGCGTCTTGCCGCAGCCGGTCGGGCCGAGCAGCATGATGTTCGACTTCTGCAGCTCGATGTCCTCATCGGTCGCGTTCTGGGACATCTGCACGC
This sequence comes from uncultured Solirubrobacterales bacterium, assembly GCA_963746215.1. Taxonomy (GTDB): domain Bacteria; phylum Actinomycetota; class Thermoleophilia; order Solirubrobacterales; family 70-9; genus WHSW01. The sequence goes on along the minus strand of CAVVAT010000008.1, from coordinate 250,111 downwards.
GCTTGTAGTGGTTGTAGACGGCGACTGAGAGAACACGCTTGGCGGTCTCCTGGCCGACCACGTACTCCTGGAGGACGTCGTAGATCTCGAGCGGCTTCGGCAGGCTCTCGAGCTCGAACGAGGGCGGTGCGGTCAGCTCCTCGTCGATGATCTCGTTACAGAGATCGATGCATTCGTCGCAGATATAGACGCCCGGGCCGGCGATCAGCTTCTTGACCTGGCGCTGCGACTTGCCGCAGAAGCTGCAGAGGAGCTGCTCGTTCGAGTCGGTTGGGCGTGCCACTGGGCTGTCTCGCTTTCAGTCAGAACGTCCGGGGCCGCGTCTTGAGATTACGGCACGTCCGGCGTCGGTTGGACCCGGAGTTGTTACGCGACCGCGTGCGTGGTCCCTGCCTGCGGTGCGCGAGTTGCAGCCGACGCGTGGCGGGACGAGGCAATGAGGGGGGCGGGTTTGCGGTTCGGAGCCTTGTACGACCCATGGGTCGAGAAAGTGTCCGATCGCATGAGATCTGGGAGCTTGCGAGGCGCCAACACGGGGTGCCGCCTTTATCGCGTGCGTCGCGGTGTCTATCTGGTGGGAAGGCCGGGCGAAGCCGCCACTCACCACAACCTCCCCGTCACTGCCCCGACCTGCACTCTGATCGATCTCGCGACCGTCCTGCCACGGCGAGAACTCGAAGCCGCAATCAACCAGGCGGACAAGCTGGACGGGTCGACTTCTACTGGCCCGACCTCGCCCTAGTCGTCGAGACGGACGGCCTGCGCTACCACCGCACCGCGGCCGCGCAGGCCGCGACCGCAAGCGCGACCAGGTCCTAACTGCGGCGGGCCTTACCGTGCTGCGGTTCACCCACGCGCAGGTCCGCTACGAGCGCCGCCGCGTGGAGGCCACCCTGTCGCGGGTCGCTCAGCGCTGATTGCGGTTCCACTCCACCCAGCCGCTGCCGGTGCGCCCGTCGGTGGTGCGTCCTCGAAATGGAGCGCGCTCCACATCCAGTCCGACGCCCATCAATCGCGGTGGCCCCGCCCTCGGTCGCGACCAGCATCACAGCTCTCGTTCCAGAACTCCTCTGGATCGGGAGGATGAAGACCTTCGTCGACTGGTCTAGTGGTGCTCGATGACGCGGTCGACGATGTTGTACGCCTTGGCCTCTTCGGCCGACATGAAGTAGTCACGATCGGTGTCGTTAGTGACCTTCTCGAACGGCTGGCCGGTGTGCTTGGCGATGATCTCGTCAAGGCGGCGGCGGACGTCGATGATCTCCTTGGCGTGGATCTCGATGTCCGTGGCCTGGCCCGAGAAACCGGCTGAGACCTGATGGATCAGGATCTTCGAGTTCGGTGTGGCCATCCGCTTGCCCTCGGCGCCGGCGGCCAGCAGCAGTGCACCCATGCTCATCGCGACGCCGACGCAGATGGTCTGCACATCGGGCTTGATGTACTGCATCGTGTCGTAGATCGCGAGGCCCGCGTAGACGGATCCGCCCGGCGAGTTGACGTAGATCGAGATGTCCTTGTCGGGATCTTCGGACTCGAGATGGATCAGCTGCGCGACGATCAGGTTCGCGATGTCCTCGGTCACCGGAGTGCCGAGGAAGATGATCCGCTCGTTGAGAAGGCGCGAGTAGATGTCGAACGCGCGCTCGCCGCGCGACGTCTGCTCAACGACCATTGGAACCAGGGGGCTCATTGGACGCGTGAGTGTACAAAGCGCCGTCGGCGGCTCTGTGGCCGTCGGCAGCACATGAGAGGCTGATCCGCCGTGGACCCCTTTGCCGCCGACGACCTCGTTCTCTCGATCGCCCTGATCCAGGCGGTAGTCGCCCTGCTGATCGTCCGTTTCCTCGACCTGTACGAGCGCGAGCCGATCGGCGTCATCGCGCTGCTCTTTCTCTGGGGAGCGGTCGGAGCCGGGCTCCTCGCCTCCGCCGGCAACACGGCGCTCGAGGGCGCGCTCCCGCGCGATGTCGAGGTCGTCTTCGGCGACGCGATCTCGGCACCCGTGGTCGAGGAGGTCGCGAAGGGCCTGGCGCTGCTGATCGTGGTCTTGGGCTCACGCTGGGCGCATCGGCGCTTCGGCGTCTTCGAGTTCGACGGAGTAACCGACGGGATCGTCTACGGCGCCGCCATCGGAATCGGATTCGCCTTCTCCGAGGACCTCTTCTACTTCTTCCGCCAAGCCCGGGCGGAAGGCGTCGCCGACGCGCTGAGCGTGTTCTTGGATCGCCGAGACTTCTTCGGCCCGGCCATGCTCCGCCATGCGATCTGGACCGCCACGTTCGGGGCCGGGCTCGGCCTCGCGACGTGGTCGCGCTCCTGGAAGGGACGGATCGGCTGGCCCTTGCTCGGGCTTCTGGCCGCGATGGTCATGCACGCGATCAATAACGGCCTGATCCCGATCTGGCTCGCGATCAAGTACGGCTACGAGACCACGTATGACTACTTCGCGGTCGGCGTGCCGGTCGAGCTCGCCGACCGCATGGACGCGTCGGCCGCGTCGGCCACCGACGCGTTGCGCTGGATCTCTTGGATCTACGTCGTTGCCTTCTTCGCCGCGATCGCGGCCTGGCTGGCCTATCAGCGGCGGGTCATTCGGGCCGAGCTCGAGCCGGAGGCCGAGGCCGGCCTCGTCACGGCCGACGAGGCCGCGGATGCCGCCAGCTTCAGCAGGCGCAGCCGACGCGAGCTGACGAGCCTGCGCGCCGGCGACCTCGACAGCGCGCGGTCGACGAGCGCGCTGTGCCGCTCGCTGGCCGAGCTCGCCTTTGCCAAGCGCCGCCTCTCCGGACGCGAAGACGAGCGCACTGAAGTCGAGCGGCGTCGCGAGGACGTTCGCGACGTGATCGCCGCGCGCGACAGCTAGCTAGGCGCCGGCGCGAACCTCGCGACGGCTCGGGACCGGGCACGAGCCAGGATCGCCGCCGTCGTAGCCCTGCGCGAAGAACTGCTGGCGCTGGCCCGAGTTGCCGTGCGCACCCTGCGCGGTGACCGGCGTGCCCGGTGCGTCACCGCTGAGTTCGACGAGGCCGAGGATCTCACCGATGTCACCCTCCTCGAGCAACCCACGGTCGAACACGGTCTTTGCCCAGACCCCGGCCAGGCAGTCCGCCTGGAGCTCAATCTGCGCCGACGTCAGCGGCTGATCGAACAGGCCGAGCAGGTCCTGAACGTGATGGCCCTCCTCGTGGGCGATAACGATTGCCGTCGCCGCATCGCCGAACGGCTGCGCGACCCGATCGAAGAACAAAACCGGCAGATAGATCCCGTCGTTGAGGGTGCAATAGAACGGGCCGGTCCGGGGGCTCGCCTGCCCGCACGGGCTCGGCGAACTCCGGTCGAAAATGAACTCGGTCGCCGGCTCGTACGTGTAGCCGCCGTTGTTGAACTGCTCCTGCCAGTAGCTGGCTGCGTCGCCGTTGACGGTGTGCATCCAGTCGGCGACCGTGAGGCCGGCCGAACCGCGGATCGCGGGCACGCTCTGCGAGTCCTGGGCCTGGCGCAACTCCTCGAACTCGTCGAGCACCTCCGGGCCGGTCGGCTCCTCGGTCGCGTCGGGATCGGCCTCATCGAGATCGACCTCCCCCGCCTCGTTGAGAGCGAGCGGAGTCGAACCGGAGGAGCCCTCGTCGTCGCCGCAGCCGAGGAACGCGACTACGACAAGGGCGAATAGCGCCGCGAAGGCGATCAACCGAAGGCGGGACACCACGTTCATATTGTGACCCATACGGCCCGCGCCCGGCGCCGTCACACCGATGACGCGTCGGCTGGCTCTAGGCTCGCGGGGCGATGGCCGAGATCCCGCGCCAGACAACGCCGTTTCAATCGCGTACGGATTTGCGGTGGCGGCTGCGGAGCTCCTATCGGTCCACGGTGCGGCCGCTCTGGCGCAATCTGCGCGGTCCGATCCTGCTCGCCCTCTGGCTCGCGGTGCTCGTGCTCGGAACGATCGGGTTCATGCAACCGGGCGGTGGCGACCTCTCGGGGTGGGAGGCGCTGATCAAGTCCTTTCAGCTGTTTACCTTCGCCGGAGGCGATGTCTCCTCGGATTCCCCGTGGATGCTGAACGTCGCCCGGATCCTTGGTCCGCTCCTCATCGGCTACGCCGCAGTTCGCGGGCTCCTTGCCCTCTCACGCGAACAGGCGCGACTGCTCGGGATGCGGTTTCTGCTCCGCAACCACGTGATCGTTGCCGGCCTCGGCGATGTCGGTTTTCGCCTCGCGTCAGCCCTCAATGACGCGGGAGCACACGTTGTCGCTCTCGACCGCAACGCCAGCAACCTCTCGATCGAGGGTTGTCGCGAGCGTGGGATCGGCGTCATGGTCGGCGATGCCACCGACCCCGATGTCCTGCGCGCGGTGCGGATCGACCGCGCCGAGCACCTCATCGTTGCGCCCGGGCTCGATGCCGTCACCATCGACGTCATTGCCTCGGCGGCGCGCGTGGTCGACGGTCAGCGTCAGCGCCCGCTCAACGTCTTCGCTCATATCGAGGACCGGGCGCTGTGGCAGGCCATGGAGGCCTGGACGCTGACCGACGCCGGCGAGCTCGAACTACGTATCCAGCTCTTCAACCTCTACGAGGCCGCGATCCGGCTCCTGCTCACCGAGCACCCGCCATTCACGGACGCCGACGGCGATGAGCGCCGCGGCCCGAACGTTCTTGTCGTTGGCGACTCCGCCATCGCGGAGATCCTCGCAGTCAACATCGCGCGTCTGTGGCGCAACGCCCGGGCGTTCGAGCGCTCGCGGCTCGAGCTAACCGTGGCCGGGCCCGACGCGACCGCGACGTGCGAGCGCCTGATCGCCCGCTTCCCGCAGCTCGAGTGGGTTTGCAGGCTCACGGCCTGGGAGATCGATCTGGCCTCGCCGACGCTGCACGAGAGCGAGATCGTCACGGGCGCCGGCGCGATCTACGTCGCCTTCGCCGACGAGGCCCACGGCCTGACCACAGCGCTCCAACTTGCGCGAGCCGGCCTGCCCCCTGAAACGATCACGCTGACAATCAACGACGAGCGCCTCGGCGCCGCGCGTCTTGCCACCGACGGGACGGGTTCGAGCCGAATCGCGGTCTTCGGGATCCTCAGCCGGACGCTCATCCCGGAGGTCCTTCTCGATGGCCTCAGCGAGACCCTCGCGCAGGCGATGCACGACAGCTATCGCCGCAACCAGTTGGCCCGTGGTGCCGACCCCGCCTCGCCAGCGCTCGCACCCTGGCGCGACCTACACGAGGACCTGCGCGACAGCAACCGCGCCTTCGCGTACGGCATTCCGGAGAAGATGCGCGCGATCGGGTGCGTTGTGGTGCCCACCACGCTCGTCGAGCTCCAGGATTCGGAAGAGATCTTCAGCCCGGTGGAGCTCGAGGAGCTCGCTCGCCTCGAGCACGATCGCTGGATGCGCGACCGAATCGCCGACGGCTGGTCCTACGGCGAGACCCGCGACGACGCACGCAAGCTCCACCCGAGCCTGATCGCATACGACGAGCTCTCCGAGGCCGAACGCGACAAGGACCGCGACGCGATTCGCGACCTACCCCGGATGTTGGCCGAGGCCGGCTTTGATCTCCACCGCGTCAGCGATCGAGATAGAGCTCGCGCTCCTGCGCCGTCACAGGTCGCGTGATGCGCTGGGCCGCGAGTCGTTGGAGCCGCTCGAGATCTGCGCCGCAGACGTCGCAGGCGTAGATCCCAAGCTGCCCCGAGCGATCGTCCACCGCGGCGATGCGGCTGAGGTCGTCGCTGAACTCGACCGCCGAATTCGGGCCGTACTGCCGGAGGATCTCGAGCCCCGAAGCCGCGTCCCAAACCCGAAGCTGCCGATTGGTCCCGACCGTGGCGATGAGGCTCTCGTCGGCGCTCCACGCCGCCGACCGAATCGGATTTCCGTCGTTTGACAGCGAGAGCAGCTGTCGGCCCGTTGCCGCGTCCCAGACCCGCGCCGTCCCATCGTCGCTGGTGCTCAGAACCCGGTCGCCGGCAGAATCGAACTCGAGCGACTGGATCAGGCCCGTGTGACCTTCAAGGGTGATGGTCGTCTCGCCGTCCTCGACCCGTCGGATTACGGCTTCATTCCCTCCCTCGGTGAGCACGACCGCTGTGCCGTCGGCGTTGATGTCGGCAGCAAAGATCAACCCGCCGGGCGTCTCGATTGGAAGCTCGGCCACTGGGCTGCTACGCCCGGAGACGTCCCAAACCTTGGCGCCCGACTCAAGGCCGATCGTGAGGATTCGTTGCCCGTCTCCGCTCCAGCGCACGTATGAAAGTTCATCGGTATCGCCGTGATCGAACTTTGCGCCGTCCTGCTCGCCGGTGTCGGCGTCGAGGATCGCCGCATCGCCATCGCCCTCGGCGGTCGCGATCTGACTTCGGTCGGGGCTGAACGCGGCATCGAAGATGGCCGCGGGGCGCGTGAACTGTCGGGTCAGTTCGCCGGTGTCAGAGTCGACGATTCGGACGAGGCCGTCGGCAAACATCACGTGCGCACCGGCCGCGTCGAACTGAGCCGAATCGATGGCGCCCGCAGTGGCGGTGGCGATCCGAGCCCCAAGGTTCCAGACGCGGGCCGTGCCATCAGTCCCGGCGGTCGCGAGGCGCTCACCATCAGGATCGATGCTCACATCGAGCACGTAACCGTTATGGCCCTGATAGCGCTGGATTGGCGCACGAGAGTTCAGGTCCCATGCGGTGACGTTGCCTCCGGCGCCGGCCGTGATCACCCGATCGTCGTCGCGCGTGAAGGTGACTCTCGTGATGAACGCCCCAGCGTCGGTCTCCTGCAGTGGTGAGCCAAGCCGACGCCCCGTGGCCGCCTCGAAAATCGACGCCGAACCGTCGTTGCCGGCGACGCCGATCACACGACCATTCACACTCCATTCCGCATCGGCGGCGGGACTACCTGAGCCCATCGTGGTCAGCGCACGGCCGTTCGCTGCATTCCACAACCGCACGCCGTCGCCCGCCTTCACTGGCGAGTCGTCACTCGACGCGGTCAGGAGCACCCGTGAGTCAGGCGAGAACTCGACCGAGTTGATCCGCCCCTTGAGCCCCGAGAGCTTGCGTCGGTCGCCGCCTGAGGCATCGAAGACCGCCGCGTAGCCGCTCTGCGCGCCGGCGGCGATCAGTTTGCCGTCGGGGCTGAACGCAGCCGACTGCAGTGGCGAGTCGCTCACGTGGATCGTCGTGACCTCGCTCCCGTCGTCGAGCGACCAAACGATCGCATCACCGTTGCTGTCTGCCGTGAGAACGCGCTTGCCATCTGGACTGAAGTCGACGTCGCTGGCAAAAAGGGCCGAGGTTTCCAGGGTCTGCAGCACCTCGCCGGTCTGGCTGTTGGCGATCTGGGCTGAGCCGTTCTCGAGGGCGGTTGCAAGCAGCTCGCCGTCCGGGCTGAATCGCGCTGAATCGACAGCCGCGCCGTCGGGCGCCTCAACCCGGGCGCGCACGTTCGAGGCGAGGATCGCTCGACGCAGCACCTGTTCGGTCCGCTCGTTGGCCTTCGTCCGGGCGGCCTCGAGCGCCAATATCAGGCTCAGCTCCGGGTCAGTTTCGAGGTTGGAGGTGGCGTCGCTGGCGAGCTCGCCCGCCCGTGCCGTCTCGCGCTGGTCAACCGCCTGATTGCGGGCGATCAGCGCGAACACTCCGAGCACCGCCGAGATGATCAGGGCTGCAACAACGCCCCCGAACAGCAGGCGCTGGCGGCGTGCCGCGGCCCGTCGACCCGCCCTCACCCACTCGGCCTGAATCGGCGTCGGCTCAGGCTTGCGCCCCGTCTGTTGGGAGAGCCAGCCGTCCGCGTCGCGGAGTTCGGCGCCGGTCGCCAGCAACCCACGCGCACGGCCACCGTCGCGCCATGTTTCGGCGCGCTGCTGCCAACGGGTGTGGCTGCGAAGCGCCTCGGCGTCGACCTCGAGCGCCTGAACCAGCTCGGCGATCGCAGCGTCGAAGTCGTCCTCGAACTCGCCCTGCTGCGGAATCCAGTTGAGCTGACCGATCGCGGCCGGAATGTCGGCATCCGCCACCTCCAGGTGGGCGACCGGGACGATCCGCTTGTTGGCCTCGCGCGCATGGTCGAGCTCGCGCCGGCAGTGTTCGGAGGCGATCGCACCCGGGCTGATGATGTAGGCGAAGACCAGGCTCCCCGCGATCCCCTCGTGCAGGTCGCGTTCCCAGCGGCTCGCGGGCGGGATGTCGTCGAGGTCGACCCAGGGGTCCTTGCCGCGAGCCTCCAGCTCACGGCTGAGGCGCTCTACGAACTCGCGACTGTCACGCCGTGCATACGAAAGGAAGACGTCGGGCATCCGTGCTCGCCCTGCGTCCCGGCGTTGCTAGGTCCCCGGGGTCCAGAGCTCGCCCGACTTCTCGCCGGCCTCGCCCTCGGTCCCCTGCTCCCCTTCGTCATCGGCCTTGTCAGGCGTCCAGATCTGCTCGCGCGCGGCGGCGCGCTCCATCTCGATCGGCTTCGCCGCAGTCGGCGATCACGTCGGTCGCCTTGCGCAGGCGCACGTCATCGCGCAGGAGCTGATCGCGGCCGGTTTCCTTGAGCCGCTCGAGCAGCTTTGCCGGGTCGTTGGAGCCCTCCCCCGGCCCGATCGCCTCGAGCAGATCCTCGTCGGACGGCTCGATGTTCTCCGCGTCGGCGACCGCGGCGAGGACGGCTTCGCGGCGCAGCGCCCGTTCCGCGTCCTCCTCGGCATCGTCGATCAGGTCGTGGCGATCCTTGCCCTGCATCTGGGCGTAGGCGGCCGGATCGATCCCGCGCGACGCAAGCTGGCGCTCGATCCGCTCCCACATCTCGTGAGCGCGGGCGTGGACGATGTCGTGCGGGATCTCAAGCGTTGCGTTTGCAGCCGCGGCGTCGACCGCCGCCTCGCGAAACTCGGCGTCGGCGCGCCGTTCCAGCCCCTCGGAGAGGCGCTCGCGGAGGTTGTCGCGAAGCTCGTCGAGGGTGTCGAACTCCGACGCCTCGGACGCGAAGTCGTCGTCGAGCTCGGGCAGGCGCTTCTCGCGGATCTCCTTGACCGTGACCGCAAATTTCGCCGTCTTACCCGCGAGTTCAGCGGGATCGTGGTCGTCGGGGAAGGTGACCTCGACCTCGCGCTCGTCGCCGGCGCCGGCGCCGGTCAGCGCGACGTCGAACTCGGGCAACAGACCCTCGGCACCAAGCTCGATGACGAAGTCGCGGGCGGCCGATCCCTCAAAGGGCTCACCGTCGATCTTGCCCTCGAAGTCGATCACGATCGCGTCACCGGCGGCACCTGGCCGCTCGACCGTCGCCAGGCTGCCGAACGCCTCGCGCAGGCGCTCGACCTCGGCCTCGATCGCATCCTCAGGGACCTCGACTTCGGCCTTGCCGACCTCGAGGCCCTTGTACTCGCCAAGCTCGGCGGTCGGACGAACGCCGACCTCGATCGTGAGCGCGAGGTCCTCTCCCTGCGCTGGGAGCTCGCCGACATCCAGGTTCGGTTCGCCGATCGCCGCGACCCCGGAGGCGATCAGGGCGCTCTCGTACCACTCGGGCAGCGAATCGCGCAGCGCCTGCTCGACGACCGCCTCGCGGCCGATCCGCTGGATCACCAGCTGGGGCGGAACCTTCCCCTTGCGGAACCCGGGCAGCTTCATCTCGCCGGCGAGGCTCTTCGCCGCGCGGTCCACGCTGCGGTCGACCTCGGCAGCCTCGATCGCGGCTTCGATTTTCACCCGTGAATCGGGCAGTTCGGTGACTTTGACCTCGGTCTTCAAGAGACGGCGACTTTAGCGGCCAGTACCGTTTTCGCCGATGGATCCGGGACGGACAGCGATCGGCACCTGGGGCGGCGGCCGCTTCATGCACTTCGGCGAGCCTCTCGCAGACGATCGGCTCGAGCGATTGCTGCGCCCCGGCGACGGCATCGACACCGTCATTACCGCCGATGTCTACGGGGCCGGCGACGCTGATCTGATGCTGGGGCGCGCCCTGGCCGGTGTCGATCGCGATGCGGTTTCGATCGTCGGCGCGGTGGGTCACGATTTCGTCAACGGCGAGCGCGACGGACCCCGCGGGTTTCCCCGCTTCACCGACCCGCGCCTGCGCGGACCGGATGAATACGCGGACTACCTGCGCGCCGCCACCGAGGCGAGCCTCGATCGGGTCGGGGTCAGCTCGTTCGACGTGCTGCTCCTCCACAACCCCGACCGCACCGGGTTCTCTTCCGAAGCGGTCTGGACCGCGATGGCGGGTCTGCGCGAGGCGGGTCTGACCGCCGCGATCGGGGTTGCCCCGGGTCCTGCGAACGGCTTCACGCTCGACCTGATCGCGTGCTTCGAGCGCTTCGGCGAACTGATCGACTGGGCGATGGTCATCCTCAACCCTCTCGAGCCTTGGCCGGGCGAGCTCTGTCTCGGCGCGGCCGCTGCCCACGACGTCAAGGTGATCACACGGGTCGTCGACTATGGCGGTCTGTTCTGGGGCGATGTGCTCCCCGGGCACGCGTTCGCCGAGTTCGATCACCGGCGCTTTCGCCCCGACGGCTGGGTCGAAGCCGGCCACGAGCGACTCGAGCGCATGCGCCCCCGCGCCGTGGCCGCCGAGCTCACCACGATCCAGCTCGCCTGCCAGTGGAACCTGGCCCATCCGGCCGTCGAGTGCGTGGCGCCGACACTTATCCAGGAGGCCGGGCCGCAGGCCCGCCCGGTCGAGGACAAGCGCACCGAGCTCGCCCAGCTACCCGAGCAACGGCTCGGCGCCGACGAGGTTGCCGCGATCGCTGCGATCGGCGACAACCGCGGCTCGATGACCCTCAAGGGCGCCAATCCGGAGCACGAGGGACCCGAGAGGCCCGACCGCTGGGCGCTCGAGCCGGAGCTGGTCGAGGCCGGACGTCTCTACAGCGTCGATCCGGACCGCGATCTGCGCCGCGTCGAAGCGGCGACCGCAACCGCTTGAGCCCACCCGAGCGGTTCGCCGCCTGGATCGTCACCGGGCCGGTCGGTCGCGTCATCGCCTTCTTCGGAGACCTCGCCGTCTACTGGTGGCGCTGGGCCCGCGGGCGCGAGGCCGACCGGCGCGAGCGCTGACCGGTCGACCTAGACTGCGCCGCGATGAGGGGTGGGGTTCGCAGAGCGTGGCTCGCGCCGCTTGCCGGTGCGCTTGCTGCCGTCGCGCTTGCGGTGCCTGGGTCCGCGTTCGGCGCCACGCATTGCCAGGAGCCCGGCGCCGGCGACTGGAGTGACGTCACTCCGGCCGACGCCGGCATGGACGCGGCCAAGCTCGAGGCGGCGATCGACTACGCGGCCGCGAACAACGCCGAGGCGGTGCGGATCATCCGTTACGGCTGTCGCGTCGCCTCCGACCGCCTCCAGCCCGTCAACAGCGGGGTTCAGTTTCAGAGCTGGTCGCTGGCGAAGTCGATCACCGCCCTCGTCTTCGCGCGGGCCATGACCCAGCACCTCGTCGGCCCCGACGACCCGCTCGGTTCGCTGATCCCTCCGGCCGACGCGGCGCACGGCGCGATCACGATGCGCGACCTGCTGACGATGACCAGCGGCCTCTATTGGAACGGCCTGCGCGACTACAACATCACGATGCCCGATCGGATCTCCGAGGCCCTCACCGTCCCGGTCGACAAGGAGCCCGGCACCTACTGGGAGTACTCGCAGAGCGGCCCGGCGCTAGTCGCCGAGGCGACGGAGAACGCGGTCGGACTCGACTTTCAGGCGTACGCCCAGCGCGAGCTCATGGGTCCCCTCGGCATCGAGGACGGCACCTGGAGCTGGGAGCGCGACCAGGCCGGACACACGCAGGGCTTCTTCGGCCTCCACATGACTCCCGACGATTACGCACGCTTCGGCGAGCTGATGCGCCTCGACGGTGTCTGGCGCGGCAAGCGGCTGCTCTCAAGCCGTGTTGTGGCCGAGGCAATCACCCCTGTTGCCCAGAGCGGTTGCTACGGATGGTTCATCTGGGTCAACGCTTCGAAGCCGTGTGTCAGCCCACGGATCATCGATCGGCCCATCTCCGACGACCGCATGTTCCCCTCGCTCCCGGCCGACGTCTACCAATTCGCCGGCCTCTTCGGACAGCTGGTGACGGTGTTCCCGAGCGAGGGCCTGATCGTTGCTCGCTTCGGGCAGGACAACGGCGGCACGATCGGCGTGCCGCCCTGGGAGGAGAACTTCTACGGACAGGTCCTCGCGGCAATCACCGACAAGCCGGTTGACATGCCGAAGCCCGACCCGGACGCGTCCGATGTCTCCCGCGAGGACCTGGATCGCGGCTTCTTCGATGCCGCTCAGAACCCCGACGAGTACCAGGGCGGAGCTTTCCCGGCCCCGCTGCCGCCCAAGGGCCCGCCGCGCGCGCGGGCCGCCCTCATCGAGCTCGGGGCCATGCGCCCGAATGCCGACGGCGAGGTGAAGCTCCGCCTGCGCTGTCCGCGCGAATGGCCTTCCGGCCTGCGCCGCGGATGCAAGGGCCGTGCGCGCGTGAGCGGCGCGGATCCGGCGCGCTACCGCGTGCGCCCAGGCAAGGCAAAGCGACTGACCTTCACGCTGCATCCCTCGTACCTGCGACGGCTCGAGCGGGCGGGCCGTCTCGATGCCCGAGTTCGCACCCGCAACAGCGACCGTGCCCAGGGCGCGCTCGCTGTACGCGAATTCGTTCTGCGCGCCCGTTAGCGCCTTAGCGGTCTTCCGCGGCGCCGATGATCGAGCGGTCGACCAGCCACTCGACCGGGGCGCGGTCATCGGTGAAGATGGTTCCGCCCGAGAGGATCGGGCTCATGCGCGCCGCGTCGATCTCCGCAAGCTTGCGGAGATTCCCCCGCAACTGCTCCCGTGCGCCAGCGGCTAGGCGCTCGGCGGATAGCGGACCCGAGCCGGCGATCAGCAGGGTGTTGGTCTGCTCGACGGGATCGCGCAGCACGCTCGGAAGCGCGGCGGCCATCGTCCGGCCGAGGCTGCGCTCGAATTCCTCGTCGCCCTCGGGATGGCCGACGTTGACCACCACCACACCGTCGGGCGTCAGGCGATCGGCAATCAGCTCGAAGAACTCCTTGGTCGTCAGATAGAACGGGATGTAGGGCTGGCGGTAGGCGTCGACCACGATGAGGTCGTACTCGCCCTCGGCCCGCCGCAGCCACGGCCGCGCGTCGTCGTCGTGAATTGTCAGGCGCGGATTCGAACCCATGTCGAAGTAGCGGTAGCCGACATCGCTGAGCTCTGAGTCGATCTCGACGCCGTCCACATCGGTTTCCGGCCAGAAGCGGCCGTACTGGCGGGCGATCGTGCCGGCGGCGTTGCCGAGGATCGCAATCCGCTCGGGTGGCTCTGAGCGGGCTGTGAAGGGCAGGACCAGAAAGCTGTCCCAGTAATCGGCGGTCAGATAACCCCGGGCGGGCAGGATCGAGTGCACGGCCTGGCCCTCGTTGAGCTCGAGGATCCGATCGCCGTCCTCCTGGTCGATCACGCGGATGTACTGCTCCTCCGACTCGTCCTCGAAGATGATCTTGCCCCCATCCGTTGCCTTGACGGTGCCGACGGGCAGGGCGATCGCCCCCGCAAGCGCGATCGGCGCGATCGCAAACCGCCACCCGAGCCCACCCGCCGCAACCAGAGCGAGCGCAAAGGCGAAGAGGAGAAAGGTGCGCTGGGTCCCGGCGAACGGGATCAACACGAGCGCGGCGAGCATCGTGCCGGTGAGCGAGCCGACGGTGGAGATTGCGTAGAGGCGCCCGGCGATCGTGCCCGCGTGTTCGACATCGTCCATCGCCAGGCGCATCGCCCACGGGGCCACGGTGCCGAGGAGCACGATCGGAATTGCGATCAGCAGCAGGACCGCGAGAAGGGAGCCGATGAACGCCCCGGCGGCCACCTCGTCGAGCGCGTCGACCGCCAGGTCGAGGAACGGTCGCGCGATCAGCGGCACGATCGCCAGCAGTACGGCAGCACCGAGGACGACCAGGCACAGGCTGCGCAGCTCCGGAACGCGATCGGCGAGCCGGCCGCCGAGGTAGTAGCCGATCGATAGCGCCACCAGGACGACGCCGATCGTGTTCGCCCAGATGATCGTCGAAGCCCCGAAGAACGGCGCCATCAGCCGCGCCGCGGCGATCTCGCTGCCGAGGCTGGCGGCCCCGACCACGAAGACCAGGACGTAAAGGAATTTCTTGGGATTCGAGGTCATGCGCCGTTCGACAGGATGCGCTCTCGCAAGCGGTCTCCCTGGCCGGCCGCGACAGCTCGCGCGGCCCGCGACGGATCGAGGTCGAACCCGTGCGACTCGGCGAGCTCGATCAGCTCCTGTTTTTCAGTGCTGCGGTTGGCGGCGCGAAGAAACAGCCAGGTGAAGAGCGCGAGAGTGACGGTTCCGGTCCAGATCATCATCACGTTGCCAGCCGTACCCTGATCCGCGAGCGGGGAGATGTTCCACTCGGCCTCGCCGGCGGCGTATTCGCGGTACAGCACCGTTCCCGACCAGATCATGTAGTTGGCAAGCACCGCCTCCATGAACCGCACGATGATGATGTAGCCGAGCTTCGCGGCGTCGTTGAACCAGGTCGGCTTGGGCAGCGGCCCAACCAGTGGCAGCCACATGGCGAGCCCGAAAGTGAAGAAGCCGGCGTGTTGGGCGAAGTGCAACAGCGGGCTGGTGATAACGCCGTTGTAAAGCGCCGAGAGATGCCAGAGGTAGAGGTTGACTGCCCAGATCGGCAGCGCCACGAGCGGATGCCCGAGGACCCGCAGCCACGAGAACGGTCGCCGGGCAAGCAGCGGCTGCAGCAGCGGTCCCGTCAGCCCGAGCGCGATGAGCAAGCCGCCGAGGTCGCCGATCAGCAGGTGCTGGACCATGTGCGCGACGACGAGCTCCTCGGCGATCGTGCCAAGCGGTGGCAGGTCGGCGACAAGCAGGATCAACATCCCGGTGGCGAACGACAGCTGGCGCCAGACCGGCACCGGCTTGCCCCGTGCGGCCAGCGTCGCTGCCCGCTTGACGTAAGCCAGCGAGACGACGATGAGCAGCAGCGGGGCGACTACATCGACGAGCGTGCCCACACCGCAGAAATTACCGGGGCGCCGACTAGAGCCAGCGGATGCGGCGGAAGAACACGAGCAAGCCGATGATGGCTGCGAGCATCAGGCCGAGCGCGAGTCCATAGCCCCAGCGTGCGTCGAGCTCGGGCATGTGAGTGAAGTTCATGCCCCAGATCGAGGCGAGGAACGTCGGTACCGCGATGATCGCGGCCACCGCCGAGATCTGGCGGATGACGTGGTTTTGGCTGACGCTGAGTAGGGCCAGGTTGGCCTCGAGAATCGATGTCAGCAGTTCACGTTGCGCGCTGACCTGCTCGTCGACGCGCCGCGCGTGGTCGGCGACGTCGCGAAAGTAGCGCCGCAGTTGCTCGTCCATATCTGGGAAGGCACCGCGCTCGAGAGATTCGAGCGGCACCAGGAGCGGCGCCGTCGCATTGTGAAACTCGATCACCTCTCGCTTGAGGAAGTAGATCCGCTGGGTCGAGTCGGCGCCTGCCTCGAAGATCTCGGTCTCAACCTCGGTGATGTCGTTGTCGATGCCGGCGACAACCGGCTGGTAGTCGTCGACGACCTTGTCGAGAATCGCCCAGACGGCGGCCGCGGGTCCTCCCTCGAGCAGCTCCGGATGCGCCTCGAGGTGCTTGCGCACGCCCTTGAGCTCACTCGCGGCGCCATGGCGAACGGCGATCACATATCGCTGGGAGAGGAAGAGCATGATCTCGCCGAACTCGACCTCCTCCTTGGCATCGTCGTAGCGCGCCGGCCGCAGGACGACGAAGTAGGAGTCCTCGTAGTCCTCGAGCTTGGGCCGCTGATGGGCCCCGTAGGCGTCCTCGAGCGCGAGCTCGTGCAGATCGAAGCGCGCACCGACATCGCGCAGCTCGTCCACGGTTGGCTCGAACAGCCCGAGCCAAACGAAATCACCGTCGCCGGTGACGCATTTCTCGGCGACGTCGAGGGGCAGCTGTCCCTCGTGCTGGCGGACGCCGTCGCGGTAATGGGCGCAATCGACGATCACGCGTCGAGAGTTCCGCCTCCGTGGCCGCGCTCCTGCCCCTGGGAGGCGTCAGCCGGGGCGGCGAGCGCGTTCGAGCTCGAGGCGCTGCAGCTCGGTACGCAGATCCTCGACGAGGGGCAGATCCGGAACCACCCGCCCAATCATCTCCAGGTCGTCGCGCCAGGCGGCGATTCGCAGGTCCAAGGTAGGCGCCTTGTGCAGGTTGATCGCAGTCTCGCCACGGATCGCATAGACGCGCCGCAGCTCGCGCAGGTTGGAGAGCTTGTCGGCGGCGTAGATCGCGGCTGCGCGAGCTCCCAAGCGCTCAACCTGAGCCCTCAACGCGTCCTTGCGCTCGACCCAGTCGTCGATCCGCTCATCCTCCGTCAGCGCCGCGACCACCTCCGCGATCTCGTCGCCAAAGCGCTCACGGACCTCGGCGACCGTCAGCTCGGAATCCTCGACACCGTCGTGAAGCAGCGCCGCGGCCAGGGTGACCTCGTCCGCATCGGCGAGCAGCTGCGAGACCTCAACGGGGTGGGCGACGTACGGGTCGCCGTCCGTGCGCCGCTGCCCCTCGTGGACGAGGGTGGCGAGGTCGAACGCACGGCGAACGGCCTCGGACTGCGGCTCTGCTGCTCGGCGGGCGATGTCGGGACCCCCTCCCGCTCGCGCCTAGCTCGCGGGCGGCGGAGCAGCCGGCGGCGGTGAGGCCGGTGGCGTTGCCTCTGGCGGAGCGGCGGGTGCGGCGGGAGCAGCCCCACCTGCCGGTGCGGCAGGCGCTGCCGGGGCCGAATCGCCGAAGGAGAACGTGACCGGCTCGCGGTCACCCGGATCCTCGATCTCGAAGAACTCGCGAGCGGTGAAGCCGCCCGAGTTGGCGACGATCGAGTTCGGGAAGATCTGGATCTTCGTGTTGTAGGCCTGAACGTTGGAGTTGTAGATCCGGCGCGATGCCTGGATCTCGTCCTCGAGCTCGGAGAGGTTGCGCGAGAGCTGCTGGAAGTTCTCGGTTGCGCGCAGCTCGGGGTACTGCTCGGCGACGACACGGAGGCCACCGAGCGCCTGGCTCAGCACGCCCTCGGCGGCGCTCGCCTGGGCGGGACCCTGCGCCTGCATTGCGGCGGCACGGGCCTGCGTGACCTTCTCGAACGTCTCACGCTCATGCGTCGCGTAGCCCTTGACGGTCTCGACCAGGTTCGGCACGAGGTCGTGGCGTCGCTTCAGCTGGACATCGATTCCTGACCAGGCCTCGTCCACTCGGTTGCGAGAACCGATGATGCCGTTGCGGATCAGGACAAAGATCAACCCGAGCAGCAACAGGACGCCGATGACGATGAGCGCTACGACCATTCGATGCGACCTCTCCTTCGAAAGTGTTTGAACGCGGCCTGCAGTATCCCTATTACGAAGCTACGTCGTTGTCCGACGAAAGCACGGAAAGCCTGCGCAGCGCGGATTCGATCAGATCCGCGGCGAACTCGGAATCGCCGAGCGCGTCGAGTCGTCCGAGCTCATAGGCGAGCCCGGGAGCATCGCCGGCGAGCTCACGCAAACGCGCAAGCCCGCTGTCGCGTGGCGCGATGCCCGAAGCAAGCTGGACGCTGCCCACCTCCGCGCGCCTCTGTCAACTGGGCAGGCTTCCTTCAGCGACGAGCAAGCTCTGCTTCATCGCCGAGCCGCCGCCGTACTCCCCCACCGAACCGCCTGCGCGCAGGATGCGGTGGCACGGGATCACCAGGGGAATCGGGTTCGTTGCAAGCGCCGTGCCCGCCGCTCGATAGGCGCGAGCGTTTCCAGCGCGGGCGGCGATCTCGCCGTAGGTGCTGGTGACGCCGAACGGCAGCTTCTCGGTCTCGCGCAGGACCGAGCGGTAGAAGCCCGCCCGGACCATTCGCCAGTCGAGATCGAGGTCGAAGCTGGTCCGCTCGCCGGCGAAGTACTCGTCGAGCTCGCGGCGAACCCGATCGACTCGGCCGGGCAGCTCGAGCACCCGCGGCGACACGATGGCGGCCAGCTTGTTGAGGAACTCGTCCTCGCCGATGCTGGGCAGCGCGAGCGAGACGAGCCCGCGATCGGTGACCGCCACGTGGACGCGCCCGTAGGGCGAATCAAACCCGGCGTACGCCACGTCGACGATGCCCTCGCTCTCGACGCGCTCGGCAAACCGACTGGCCGCGGTCGCCGCCTCATCGGCGATTCCGGAACGGAGCTGGGTGGTGAGTTCGGGGGCGCTGACTCGGCTCATCGCCGGGCCTCCTCTCGGTCGAGTGTCTTGCGAAGTGACGCGAGCCCATCGGCGACCCGCCGGCGCGCGGCCTCTTCGCTGCAATCAAGAGCCGATGCGATCTCGCGATACGGGAGGTCGGCCGCGTATCGCAGCGCCACGGCCTCGCGCTGCGACTCGCCGAGGGCCGCAACCGCCGACCAGATCTCGCCGTCGAGATCGCCGATCGCGCCGGCCGCCACCTCGGGCGCCTCGACGTCGGCCAGGTCCTCGCGTGGCTCCGGTCGCCGCAAGCGCGAGCGATGGTGATCGATCGCCTTGCTGCGCGCGATCGTCATCACCCAGGCCCGCGGGTGGCGGCCGTCCATGCGTTCGTAGCCCCGAAACGCGGCGATGAACGTCTCCTGGAAGCAGTCGTCGGCATCCGCGGGGCCGACGAAAGCCCGCAGGAACGCGAGCACGGGTTCGCGATGGTGGTTAAGAAACCGTTGAAACGGTGGCTTGGTCTGTGTCGTCGCGGCCTTCACGTTGGTCTTGAAATAACGCTCCTCCGAGCGTATTCGTGAGTTTTAGACTGACCTCAAGCGAAAGATCGGAGATGTGGATGGTTGGGCGAGGGAAACGGACCTGGATGGCGGCGCTCGCGTGTGCGGCGGCTCTCGCAGTCGTGGCGGTCGGAGCGGCGAGCGTGCTCGGCGCCGGCGACGAGGCGCCCAGGTACGGCAAGCTGACGATCGACCTCAGCAAGGGCAAGGCCTCGAAGGCGCCGGCCCAGGGACAGGCGGCAAAGCCGAAGGTCATCTACCTGAAGAGTGGTGAGACACTGGTCGATCCGATCGCGATCGGCACGCCGTATCTCGACATCAAGCTCACCGGCTGTCGCAAGGTGATCGACGGTGGCGTCTTGACCCAGGACCACGACATCTATGTGCAGGGCTCGTATGTGGCCAATCCGGGCGAGTACCACGTGCGAATCGGCTTCGACGACGCGGCGGTTGCCGCCGGAGTGCATCCGTTTGCGATCACCTCGCATCTGACTTGCCTCAAGGGCGTCAAGTAAGGCTTAAGCTCTCAAACTTGCCCTTTGGGGGACGTTCCAATAAACACACGGAGGTAGCAACCCATATGAAACGCAAATTCGCGTTCGCCGCGGCAGCCTGCACGCTCGCCGTTCCGGCCATTGCGTTCGGCCAAACGTTCGCCGGCATCTATGACGGGCATCTCGAGGGGGCGCCGGAGTCGGCGGTCACGCTCAAGTTCAACGGCGCCAACAACCCTGACGGCACCAGCGATGTTCGCGTGCGCACGTTCGTCGTCCGCGACTTCACCGTTCAATGCGAGGACGGCGTGGTTGCCACGCTCGCTCACGCGAAGCTCAAGGGTCAGGTCCTGGTCGGCGACGGCAACACCTTCCGAGCCAAGGACGACAACGGCGAGACGGTCTACAAGGTCAAGGGCCGCATCGGCGTCAACAAGGCCTTCGGCAAGTTCCGGCTGACCGGCGAGATCGTCGGCACCGACGACGTTGTTCGCGAGTGCGATAGCGGCTCGCAGGACTGGGTCGCGCGTCCGTAGCGCATCGGACGGAACGAACCTCAAGCGGAAGCGGTCTCTCGGCTCAGCCGGGAGACCGCATCGCTGCCTCGACCCCCTGAAGGCGCTCGCGCTCTCCGGTCGGCAGCGTCACGTAGACGGCCCCGTCGCGCTCGAAGCGCCGGCGCGGCTCCATCACGATCATCCCGGTCGGCCGGCCGCGGTCGTCAAAGGTCCAGACATCGCCCTCGGGAGTCGGCTCGCGCGAGGCGTCTCGCTCCTGGGCGATCCGCGCGTAGAGGACGTCGCTGGGCGGGTCGTAGGTGACGTAGGGAAACGAGTAGCGGCCGGTGCGCATCAATCCGTGATAGCAGGCGCACCGCCCGGGGTTACGACGCCCGCCTCGTAGGCCAGCACGACGGCCTGCACGCGATCGCGAATACCTAGCTTCATCAGCACCCGGGCGACGTGGGTCTTGACGGTCGTCTCTCCGACGATCAGCTCGTTGGCGATCTCGGCGTTCGAGCGGCCGGTGGCGATCAGCTTCAGCACCTCGAGCTCGCGCGGTGTCAGCTCGTCAAGACCCGGCGCCTCGGCCTTCCCGCCCGGGGCCGAACGCGCGAACTCCTCGATCAGGCGGCGCGTGACCGACGGCGCCAGTAGCGCATCACCCTCTGCGACAGTGCGAATACCGGCGAGCAGCTGGTCGGCCGGAACGTCCTTCAGCAGGAAGCCGCTCGCTCCCGCCCCGAGCGCGTCGTAGACGTACTCGTCAAGGTCGAACGTCGTGAGGATCAGGACCCGCGGCCCCGCCTCCGACTCGCCGTCGCGCCCGCCTACGATCCGCCGCGTCGCCTCGATTCCATCCATCTCCGGCATCCGGATGTCCATCAGCACGACGTCGGGCTGAAGGCGGTTGGCGCTGTCGACGGCCTGTGCCCCGTCCGCGCACTCCCCCACCACCTCGATGTCCGGCTCCGCACCGAGGATCATGCGAAACCCGGCCCTGATCAGCGACTGGTCGTCGACCAGCAGCACCTTCACGCTCATTTCGGTCCTCCGTTCAGTGGCAGTGCGGCCCGCACGGCGAAGCCACCCTCAGGTGCCCGTCCGGCCTCCAGTTCTCCCCCGTACAACGCGACCCGCTCGTTCATGCCGAGCAGACCGTGACCCGAGCTCCCAAGCTCACCGCCGCCGACGGTGTCGCCGAGGCCGTCATCGACGACCTCGAGTCGCAGGCAGCTCGGCTCGTAGCGAACTGTGACCCGGGCGTGCGCCGGCCCGGCGTGCTTGAGCGTGTTCGTCAGGGCCTCCTGGACAACTCTGTACCCCGCGAGGTCGACGCCCGGCGGCAGCAACCGCGGCGCGCCCTCGATGACCAGATCCACGGGCAGCCCCGCCGCGCGAGCGCGCTCGGCGAGGCGATCGATCCGCGCAACGCCGGGCGAACCCTCCAGCGGCTCGCCCTCGCCGCGGCGAACAGGGCCGAAGAGGTGGCGCAATTCTGCGAGTGCCTCTCGCCCGGTGCGCTCGATCAACCTCGCGGCCTCAGCGGCTGCGTGCGGATCCCCGTCGAGGACCCGGCGCGCCGCGCCTGACTGCACGACCATCACGCTGAGATCGTGCGCGAGGACGTCGTGCAGCTCGCGGGCAACCCGCCGCCGCTCAGCCGCGACCGCTCGTGCCTGCTCGAGCTCACGTCCTCGCTGCGCGCGATCGGCTTTCTCGTCCAGCTCGCGGGCGAGCTCGGTGTAGCCGCGCAGGACGCGGCCACCAACCCAGGGGACGATCCAGAAGAACGTGACTGGAAAAAACCAGTCGTCGGGCGTGTCGATCATCGTGATGATCTCGACAGCGAGCGCTCCCAAGCATGCCGCGATAAACGTCGCTGGCGACTCGGCATGGGCTCCGAGCGAGTACGCGGCGAGGATGATCACCATCACGGCGCCTGAATTGGCCGGCGGCCCGCTGAAGAACGCCTGGCCGAGGACGCCGAGCGCGAGGACCGCCGCCACACACGCGATCGGCTGGGTGCGCCGCCAAATCAGCGCGATCGGCATCGCGCCTAGGACGACCATGTTCGCGCCGAGCGGTCCCTCGATGTGCGATGAGGTGAGGGTCGCGATCTCGACCAGCACGAAGAGTGCGAGGGCGACCGCGATGTCGACCGTCTGGGGGTCGCGCTCGCGAAGAGCCTCGAACGTCCGCCTCAGACCAGGCGCCTCAACGGCGGCGCGCCTCGGCTCCGCTCCGCTCCGCCTCACTGCAGTTCCCTCGGGAGCCGGGCGCGGACCGAGAATCCATCGTTGTGCCGATCCGCGGCGAGTCTGCCGCCGTAGATGCCAAGGCGCGAGCGGAGCGATGCCAGCTCGTCCTCCGCGGTAGGCGATCCCGGCTCCCGATCGTCTGTGACCACGACGCCGAGCTCGCGGTCGCCGTAATCGACGGTGACCGTCGCGTGCTCGGCTCCCGCCTCTACCGCGCCTTGGAGAGCCGTTTCGATCGTCCGGTACGCGCTGAGTTCCACTCCGCTCGCGACCTCCGCGCGCTCACCCTCGATCGCCAGCGTCGTGGTGAGTCCTCGCTGGCGAGCGGCGTCGATCAGCGTCCCGACTCGTTCCAGCGACGGCTGGGGCGCCAGGAGGGGGCCCTCGTCGGCGTGGCGCAAGACGCCGAGAAGGCGCCGCATCTCGGCCAGCGTGTCGCGGCCGGTCTCCTCGATCACCGCAAGCGCGGTGCCAGCGCCCTCGCGGTTTGAGCTGCCGTTGACGCCGGCGAGCATCGCCGGAACCGTCTCGGCCTGGACGACCATCGCGCTGATTCCGTTAGCCACCACCGCCTGCAACTCGGAGGCGATGCGGCCGCGCTCGAGCTCGACAGCTCGCTCTGCCTCGATTCGGCCCTGCTCGGCCGCCTCGGTCGCTTTGGTCCGAAGCTCAGCCTGCAGCCGGGCGCGATTGGCGAGGCCGCGGCCAACGAGGAGCGGCGCGAAGACGAACAGGACGGCGAACGGCAGGTCGCCGATCTCAAAGCCCGTCTCACCGAGTGCGAGCGACGCGCTGAAGCCCAGGCCCAAGATCAACCCCGCGGCGACCATCCTGCGCCCTGCGGAGTGACGCCCGACCGAGTAGCCGAGCCAGATCAGGACGATGAACGGCAACGTGGCCGTCTCCATGAAGAACGTGTCCAGCTGTGACTGCGCGAGGGAAACCGCGCCAAACCATGTAACCGCCGCGAGCGGGTTACGCCGACGGATGGCGAGGGCCGCGAAGGCGACGGCCCCGACGAAGAAGGTTGTCGTCCGCGAGTACCCGTGAGTGGAGTCGAGGGCGAACGCCTCGACCGCCCAGAGGACGATCAGGATCGCCGTTACGAGGGCGTCGGCACGCACCGGATCAGCCGCTCGATAGCGAGCCGTAATGCGAGAAATACCGCTCACCGGCGCCAGGCTACCGGCGGCTGTCACGCCGTTCGTCATCCCAGACAACGAGCCCCTGTCCTCCTTGAGGAGGACGGCGGTGGCCGCCGGTCATCCGCTGCGAGGAGGCCGAATCGGCGGCGCGGGCGACGACGCCGAGATCGATCACGACGAGCATTCCGGTCATGTTCACCGCGACCACCAAGACGGCAGCGAGCCCCTCCGAGGTGCTCGAGATTCTCACCAACCCCGATGCCATCCGCGATTGGTCGCCGGTGCCGTTTGACCTCGACGGCTTCGACGGTAAGCGACTGAAGGCCGGCAGCGTCGCCTACGTGAGCGGCCGCATTGGCGGGATCTCGGTCGGCTTCGACGTCGAGGTCCGCGCCGCCGATAACGAGCGGCTCGAGCTGACGGCGTGCGGTCCGATCGGGCTCGACGTCCGCTACGACTTCGCGGGCGATCCCGCAGATGGGGGAAGCACGATCGAGGCGTCGGTCTCGGTCCGCCGTGGCGGCGGGCTCAGCGGCCGGATGATCGCGAAGGCGACCGAGGCACTGCTCGCAGCCGGCGCTCTTGATGGCGCGGCCGGGCGGATCGCCCGTGCCGCGGAGATGCCGGCTCTCGCCGTCGCCTAGCGGTGGCCGCGGCCGCTGAGCAGGCCTACCGCGTGCGGGATCGCCTTCGCGATTGCCGCACCGGCCTGTTCGATCGCCGGCGGGTTGCCCGGGAAGTTCACGATCAGCGCGCCTGCTCGCGTCCCGCACACCCCACGCGATGTCATCCACATCTTCGTGTGCTCGCGCGAGGCCGCGCGCATCGCCTCGGCGAATCCCGGAGCCTCGCGCTCGATCACGTCGCGCGTGGCCTCCGGCGTCACGTCGTCGGGCGCGAAGCCGGTTCCGCCCGTGGTCAGGATCAGGTTGCACGCCCCGGAATCAGCCCAGTAGGCCAAGCGCTCGGCGAGGGTCTCGCGATCGTCGGGAAGCACCTCGGTCGCCTCGATGCGCGCGCCCAAGCTCTCGGCGTAGGCGGCCAGCGCCGGACCTCCTGTGTCCTGCGCCTCACCGCTCGCGCGTGAGGTCGACGCCGTGATGACGACCGCGGCGATCTCAGCCTCGCTCACGGATCCCGCCGCCAGTCGCCGCTCTTGCCACCGGTCTTCGAGATCAGCTCCACGGACTCGATCGAGACGCCCTTCTCGAGGCCCTTGACCATGTCGTAGACGGTCAGCGCTGCAACTGCGCAGGCCGTCATCGCCTCCATCTCGACGCCCGTTCGCGCGGTGGTCCCAGCCTCGGCCGTCAGCGTCACCAGCCCCGCGTCCGCATCGATCGCTCCCTCGACGTCGACGAAGTCGAGGCCGAGCGGGTGCGCGAGTGGGATCAGCTCACCGGTGCGCTTGGCGGCGCCGATGCCGGCGATCCTGGCGGTGCCGAGGACGTCGCCCTTCGGAGCATCGCCTGCGACGAGCGCTGCCGCCGTCTGCGGCGACATCCGCACTCGCGCCCGGGCCACCGCTCGGCGCTCGGTCACCTCCTTGGCCCCGACGTCGACCATCCGCGCGCTGCCGGCGTCGTCGAGGTGGGTGAGCTTCGTCAGCCTCGGCGCTCCGTCCGGCGGAGGCTCCGTTCCCTCCACCCAGCGGGCGCTCTCGGACTCGCCGTCGCCCTCGACCTCGCGCTTCCAGATCGGCGCCTCGGCCTTGATCCGGTCGATCGCTTCGCGCGCTCCGGCGAACGCCTCGCCACGGTGAGCGGCGGAAACGGCGACGACCACGCTCGGCTCGCCCAGCGGCACGCTGCCGACCCGATGCTCCGCGGCGGCTGCCTCGAGCCCGTGCGCAGCGATCGCGGCGTCGAGGATCGCGGCAATCCGCTCGGTCGCCATCTCGCCGTAGGCCTCGTACTCGAGCCGGTCGACATCGCGGGTGACGCCGCAGAAGACGACAAGCGCGCCGGCGCCCGGGCGCCCGACCGCCCCGACGAGATCGTCGACAGAGAGCGCGTCGGCTGTGACGCGGGCGTGGACGGCACCCCCGCTGACAGGCGGGATCAGCGCGAGCTCGTCCCCGGTGGCCACCACCGCCGCCCCATCGACGTACTCGCGATTGAGCGCGACACGGATGGGCATCCGCTCGATCAGCTCGGTCGAGCTCGGGCCGCCGCCCCGCCGCCGCGAGCGCATCGTTCGACCGTCGAGCCGTTGGCCAGCTCGACCGAGATGCGGTCGGTGCCTGCGCGCTCGCGCAGGATGGCGAAAAGACGGAGCTCGACCTCCATGCGACGCATCGTAGGCGCCGCGGATCTAGAGCAGCTCGATCTCGACCCGCTCGCCCGCATCGACCGATGCGGACTCGGTCGGCACGATCGCGAGCGCATCGGCGCCTAGCATCGAGGTCAGAACGTGCGAGCCCTGCTCCTTGGTCGGCCGCGCGTGCCAGCCGTCATCGCGCAGCTCCAGCCGCACGCGGATGAGGTGGGCGCGCCCAGGCTGCTTTTCGTAGCGCTCGTCGAGAATCGCCGCCGCTCGCGGTCGTTCAGCATCCCTGGCTCCGAGCAAGGCCCGAATGGCCGGCCGCACGAACAGCAGAAAGGTCACCATCGCCGACACCGGATTGCCCGGCAGGCCGAAGACAAGCGTGCCGTTGGTGCCGACGCCGAAGTATGTGGGCTTCCCGGGCCTCAACGCCACGCCCCAGAAGACCTGCTCGACGCCGAGCGCCTCGAGCGCAGGACGGACGTGGTCGTGCTCGCCTACTGAAACCCCGCCTGAGACGACAATGGCGTCGGCCGCCAGCGTCGCACTCAATGCCTGGGCCGTGGCCTCCCGATCGTCTGGCACGATGCGCGAGCCGGCGTGCTCGGCGCCAGCACGCTCGATCAGCGCCGCCAGCGCGTACGCGTTGGAGTTGCGAATCGTCCCGGGCTCAAGTGGCTGTCCCGGCTCACGCAACTCGTCGCCGGTCGTCAGCACGGCGACTCGCGGCCGGCGGGCGCATTCGACCTCGGCGAGCCCGACCGACGCGATCACGCCCGCTGCGGCGGCATCGACTTCGGCCCCGGCGGCGATCACGGTCTCCCCCGCCCTCGACGTCCTCCCCGGCGCGGCGGATGTTGGCGCCGACATGCGGACATGCCTCGATCGTCACCTCCTCATCACCGCCGTCTGTGTCCTCGACCCGGACCACGGCATCGGCGCCGCCCGGCACCATCGCTCCCGTCGAGATCGCGAACGCCTCGCCCGGCTGCAGCCCGCGATCCGCCGGATGACCGGCACGCGATTCGCCGGCTACCGGAAGAGTCGCCGGCGTCGCCGCGAGATCGGCGGCGCGTACGGCGTAGCCGTCCATCGCCGAGTTGTCGAAGCTGGGGATCGCGTCGGCGCTTGTTACATCGGCGGCAAGCACCCTGCCCAGAACATCGGCAACGGGAACGGGTTCAGCTTCCAGAGCGGCCTCGACGCGTTCGAGGACGAGCGCTCGGGCACGGTCGATCTCGGTGAGATCCGTAGACATTCGCGCGGCGAGCCTAATCCAGTGGGAGACTGGGTATGTGAAACGGCCAGTGACTGTTGGCGCCGTTCTTGCTGGAGGGCTCAGTCGCCGCATGGGCGCGCCGAAGCCCCTTGCCGAACTTGCGAGCCGCCCGCTCGTTTCCCGCGTCGTCAGCATCGTCGGCTCGGCCGGTCTCGAGCCGGTCGTGGTCGCGAAGCCCGACACCCCGCTGCCCCGCCTCGACTGCCGGGTCCTGAGCGAGCCGAGCGAGCCGCACCATCCGCTCACGGGCCTCATCGCGGCGCTCGGGCGCCAGCGCCGGCCGACCCGTTGTGGCGATCGCGTGCGACATGCCGCTGGTTCCGGCCCGGCTGGTCTCCTGGCTCGCCCAGCTCGAGGAGGAGGTCGCGATCTGCGAGGCCGACGGGCGCCTGCAGCCGCTGCTCGGCCGCTACTCGCCGTCGGTCTGCGAGCGGCTCGCCGAGTCGCTCGAGCGCGGCGAGTCGATGACGCGACGCCGTGACCGCGCTCGACCCGTTCATCGTCACCGAGGACAAGATCGCGCGCTTTGGCGATCCCGCAGCGAATCTTCTTCAACATCAACGCGCCCGAGGATCTCGCGGCCGCTGAGACGATGCTCAAGGGCGGTCGCTTCTCGATCGCGAGCTTCAGGGCCGAGCGGGCTCGGCGGGGCGACTCGCCGGCGACGGCGTAACCGTCACGCGGGCGTTGTAGTCCGGGATCCGCGCCTCGGGCGAAAGCCGTCCGGGGGCGATCAGCACGTTGCCCTCCGGCCAGTGAACCTCCACGTTGCCAACGGCGATCGGAGCGACGAACGCGCTCGCGCTCAGCTCGCCGTGATCGGACTCGATCAAGCACCGGCGTCGCCGTCGGCAAGACCAAGGCGCTCGGCGTCGGCAGCGCTGATGAAGATCGCGTCGCGCGCGGCGCCGGTGATCTTGTCGGCCTTTGCCTGGACCATCGAGTTGAACTGCTTTCCACGGCGGGTGGAGAGGACGAGCCGGCCATCGTCGGCGACCGGCTTGCCGATCTCGGGCCGATTGAAGTGAGCCTTGCCGTCAGGGGTCGGAAACTCCCAGCCCTCGCAGAGCATCGGTCCCGCCGTACTGGAACGAGTCGCCCTCCTCGGCCAGCTCCTCGATCCCGGCGTAGAGCTCGACCATCGTCGCCGATCTCGGCACGCATCTCGGGCGTCCCGGCGAAGCTGACGCGTTCGGCGAGGTCCGGCCGTACCCGGGCGGCGAGCTCGCCGAGCACGTCGAACTCCGGGCCGCGCCTCGTCGATGCGCGGGCCGGGGATCTCGGGGCTGAAGATGATCCGGCGCTCGGTCGACGTCTCCGTGATCCCGCCGGGGATCTCGTAGCGGGTCATCGCCGGCAGCAGGAGGACCGCCTCGGCCGGCTCGACGAACATCTGCGGCGACAGGACGATGTCCATGTGAACGCGCAACGGGATGCGGGCCGAACGCCCGGCGGACCCAGTCGGGGTCGGGCAACACCTCGAGGAAGTTCCCGCCGGCGGAGAAGAGGAAGTCGAGCTCGCCCCGCGCCGCCGCCTCGATCATCTCCGGCGCGGTAGACCGTCCGCTCGGCGGAACGTCGAAGCCCCACTTGGCCGACAGCTCGGCCGCGCTCTCCGGCCCGACGGGCACGCCACCGGGAAATGCGGTCGAGTAGCAGCCCATCTCGGCCCCGCCCTGCACGCCGGAGTGGCCGCGAATCGGCATCACCCCGCAGCCCTCGCGACCGACGAATCCGCGCGAGAGGGCGAGGTTGATGATCGCCCTGACGTTGTCCTCGCCGGTGCGTGTGCTGGGTCACTCCCATCGACCAGACGAAGACCGCGCGCCGCGCCGCGCCGACCGTACGCGCGAACTCCAGCATCTCTTCGCGACTCGTCGCCGCCAGGGCCTCGAGCGTCTCCCAGTCCGTCGCGGCAAGCTCGGCGGCGAGTTCGTCGAAGCCAACCGTGTGCTGGCCGACGAAGTTGGAGTCGATCCAGTGCTGCTCGATCATGTGCTTGAGAGCGCCGGAGAGAAAGCCGATGTCGCCGCCAATCCCGATCTGGAATAGGCGGTCGCTGATCTTCGTCCCGAACACCGCGCTCTCGATGTTCGACGGAATCCAGTAGCGCTCCATCCCGGGCTCGCGATAGGGGTTCACCGAGACGACCTTGGTCCCGGCCTTCTTCGCCAGGTGCAGATATTTCGTCGCGACCGGCTGGTTGTTGGCGACGTTCGAGCCGATGAAGACAACGAGGTCGGTGCCGATCCAGTCCTTGTACGAGCACGTGGTCGCCCCCACCCCGAGCGCCTCCTTGATCCCGAAGGTGCTCGGCGAGTGGCAGACCCGCGCAGCGTTGTCGATCGAGTTGGTCCCGAGCGCGCGGACCGCCTTCTGGACGCCGTAGTAGCCCTCGTTCGTCATCCCGCGGGAGGTCAGGTAGAAGCCGAGCCGATCGGGGTCGGACGCCGCCACCCGCTCGGCCATCACCGCGATCGCCTCGTCCCAGGAGATCCGCGTCGAAGCCGGCCTCTCCGGCGCGGCGCAGCATCGGGTGGGGCAGCCGGCCAAGCTCGCGCAGCTCGCCCGCCCGCATACCCTCGAGCGCCGCGACGTCGGCAAGCGGTGCCGGATCGAGCGGGCCCATGGTGTTCAGCCGCAGCAGTCGTAGGCGGATGTTGCAGAGGTGCGTTCCGTGGAGGGTCCAGTCCCGCATGCCCTTCGTGCCGAGCGCGCAGCCGTCGCAGCAGCCGTGGTTGAGGATCCGCCACGCGTAGGCGGCGTTGTCGCGGTTCTCCCACGCGGCGCGAAAGACCTCGTCGTAGTTGGACGCGTGCTGCTCGCCGATACCGAAAGGCTTGAGGCTCGCCCAGTTGGACGGGGTCGGACCGCGTTTGGGCTTGCGCAGCATCCGTCCCTATGTTTACCCGGATGGAACGGCACAAGCCGCCTCAACAGCGGCGGGGCTCCGCTTCGGCCGACGGCCTCCGCGATCGCGGCGACCGTCTCTCGCTGAGCGTTGAGCACGACGGCGTCGTCGATCAGGTCGCGATCGAGGAGCCGCTGGAGATTCGCGTGGACGGCGAGCCGGTCGCGGTGACGATGCGCACGCCCGGCCACGACGAGGAGTTGGCACTCGGGTTTCTCCACGGCGAGGGTCTCATCGATGGTCCGCGCAGGGCGGGCCCGACGGCCAACCTCGCTGCCAACATCGTCGAGGTCGAGGGGCCGCTCACGCGGGAGCTCATCGCCCGCCGCTTCTACGCGACCTCGTCGTGCGGCGTCTGCGGGAAGGGCGCGCTGGAGGAGGTGGCCGTTGCCGCGCCCGAACTCGAGGCCGGGCCACAGGTCGCCCGAGAGCTGCTCGCCGACCTGCCCGAGCGTCTCACCCAGCCGGCATTCGAGCGCACCGGCGGCCTGCACGCAACGGGACTGTTCGACGCGGCCGGAGAGCTCGTCTGCGTGCGCGAGGACGTCGGCCGCCACAACGCGATGGACAAGGTGATCGGCCGCGCGCTCATTGACGGGTCGGTTCCCCTTTCGCGCTCGCTGCTGTGCGTCAGCGGGCGGCTCGCGTTCGAGCTCGTCCAGAAGGCCGCGGTTGCGGGTGCACCCGTGCTGGTCGGTGTCGGCGCTCCGACCTCGCTTGCCGTCGAACTGGCAGCCGATCGCGGGATGACGCTGTGCGGCTTCGCGCGGGGCGGATCGATCAACGTCTACGCGGACCGCGGGAGGGTCAGCTGACCGCCGTCGCGCGGGCGGCGGTCGCGCTCGCTGCCGTGGTGGCGCTGTACGGGGCCACGCCGGCGATCGCCGGCGTGCGCACGACGCCGGTGATCCCATCGCTCGAGGGGCCCGTCGGCGAGCACGTACGCGAGATTGCCGGCGCCGGGTCCGCCCTCGGCAACGATCCCGACGTCTTCGCCAAGATCGGCGACAGCATCACCGAGTCCGGCTCGTTTCTGCAGGACATCGCGTGTGCCGATCCCGTCTGGGGTCGCTGGTCGGCGCTCGCGCCCACGGTCGAGCACTACCGGGCCCACGAATTCCCGCGGCGCTACACGTCCGTCTACTGCGGTGTGGCCAACTCGTTCTCGCGCGCGAGCGCGTCAGCGGTCGCGGGCTGGAGTGCGGCGGACGCGCTCGAGCCGTTGCGAAAGCCCCCGCCGGAGTGCGCCGGGATCAGCGCCCTCTCGTGCGAGTACAAGCTGCTGCGCCCGGCGGTGGCCCTCGTCATGTACGGCACCAACGACCTGGAGAGCTACTCGCCGCAGGCCTTCGCCGAGAATCTTCACGCGATCGTCGATCGCTCGATCGCCGTCGGCGTGGTCCCGGTCCTGAGCACCATCCCGTCGCGCCTTGACGGCAAGCACCGAAACGGCCTCGTTGCGCGCTTCAACCGGATCGTGATCGCCATCGCCACCTCCGAGCGGATCCCCCTGTGGAACTTCTGGCGATCGCTGCGCCAGCCCGGAGTCATCCGCTCTGGCGTCGCCGAGGACGGCGTCCACCTGAACATCGCCGCCAACTCGATCGACTTCACCAGGCGGGGCCTGCGCTATGGCTACAACCGCCGCAACCTCGGCGCGCTTCGGATCCTCGACGCGATCCGCGGCGGGCAGCCGCAGGTCAACCGACCCTGAGCACTCCGTTGCGCCTATCGTGCGCCCTGTGGGGGCGAAGCGAACGCAAGGAGAACAGATGTCGGGCGTTGGGAGGTCCCGGGCATGAGCGCCGGGCTGATCGCGCTGATCGCGGTCGCAATCGTTGTTTTGATCATCGTCGCGCGGACCGTGCGGATCGTGCCGCAGGCCCGCGCCGGCATCGTCGAGCGGCTCGGCCGCTATCAGCGGACCCTGAATCCAGGGCTGAACCTGTTGATTCCCCTCGTCGACCGGCTGCTTCCGTTGATCGACCTACGCGAGCAGGTCGTCTCGTTTCCCCCGCAGGCGGTGATCACATCTGACAACGTCGGCGTCTCGATCGACACCGTCGTCTACTACCGCGTCATTGACGCGCGCGCCTCGACCTACGAGATCGCTCAGCCGATCCAGGCGATCGAGCAGCTCACGGTCACGACGCTTCGCAACCTGATCGGTGGACTCGACCTCGAGCAGGCGTTGACGAGCCGCGACGAGATCAACAATCAGCTGCGCACCGCCCTCGATGAGGCGACGGGCCCGTGGGGGATCCGGATCAGCCGCGTCGAGCTGAAGGCGATCGACCCACCGCCGACGATCCAGGAGGCGATGGAGATGCAGATGCGCGCCGAGCGCACGAAGCGCGCGGTGATCCTCGAGGCGCAGGGCGGGCGCGAGTCGGCGATCCTGAGCGCCGATGGTCAGAAGGAGGCGGCGATCCTCGAGGCCACCGGCGCGAAGGAGGCGGCGATCCTGAAGGCCGAGGGCCAGAAGCAGTCAGAGGTGCTGCGCGCCGAGGGCGAGGCGCAGGCGATCGGGAACGTGTTCACAGCCCTGCGCGCCGGGGAGGTCAGCGAGAACATCCTCAGCTACCTCTACCTCGACATGCTCCCCCGACTTGCCGACAACCAGGCGAACAAGGTGTTCGTGATCCCGACCGAGTTCACGGACGCGCTCAACGGCCTCGGCGCGGTTGCGCAGAGGGCGAACCGAACCCCGAGCGGACCCTAGGACTCCCCCACCGCCATGGAAATTCTCGGTGTCAATGCGTGGCTGTTCTGGTTCATCGCCGCGATGGCCCTGCTGGCGGCCGAGCTGGTCGTTCAGTTCACTTTGTACTTCGGCCCGGTCGCGCTCGCGGCACTGGTCGCGAGTCTGGTCGCCGCTCTCGACGGATCGATCGAGCTACAGGTGGCGGTCTTTGCAGTCGTCTCGATCCTGTCGATCGTGTTCGTGCGCCCCGTCGCGCGCCGGCATCTCATCGTCGACGACAAGGTCAAGACCGGCGCCGAGCTCCTGGTGGGCAAGCGGGCGGTCGTCATCACAGACGTCACCTTCGACAGCGGGACGGTGAAGATCGACGGCCAGGATTGGTCGGCGCGACTCGACGATGAGGACGGCGTCGTTCCCGCCGGAACCCGCGTCACAGTGCGCGAGTTCCGAGGCGTTCAGGCGATCGTCGAGCCCGACTGAGCCGCGGCGAGCGGCCTCGGCAGCTCGGCCGGCTCGACGCGGATCGCGATCCCGTTGAGGTGCGCCATCCCGGCCAGGGGTTCGAGGTCAGCCGGATCGGAAGAGGCGAGGACGTTGGTATTCGCGCCGCCGGCCGCGTTGGCGACCTGCCAGCCACCCTGGTGACCCCACCCGTGCGGCACGGCAACCGTGCCGGGCTTGACCTCGTCGGTGATCGTCGCCTCGATCTCGATCGACCCGTGCGCCGAGGCAATCCGGCAGCGCGCGCCGTCGTCGATCCCCAGCCGCTCAGCGTCATCGGGGTGGATGCGCGCCGAATGGGTGCGGCCGCCGCGCATCAGCAGCGGCGCGTTGTGCATCCAGGAGTTGTGCGAGCGCAGCTCGCGCAAACCGATCAGGCGCAGCGGGAAGTCGGGGTCGTGCCCGTTGAGAGACTGCAGGCGCATGACCTCATCGCGGATCTCGGGAGCGTCGAGACGCACGCGGCCATCGCGGCTGCGGACCTGCTTGGCGAGCACGTCGGGTGCGAGGTGGTCGGCGAGCACCATGCCGTGGGGGTTGCGCGCGAGTTTGGCGACGCTGAGGCCGCTTGCGGCGCAGCCCGAAGAGGTCGCCCTGCGGACCGGTACGGAGGAGCAGGTCGACAAGACGGCGCGGGCTGAATCTGATTCCCGCTCGGCCGGCGAGGCGAGCCAGCCGCACGCTCGATGGAACGACGCCGATCCGCTTGGAGATCTCCTCGATGACCTCCCACTCCTGCCGCGCCTCGCCGCGTGGCGCGACGACCGGCTCGCGTCATCTGGATGAACGGCTTGGAGAACAGCGCAAGGAACGGCAGCGGGAAGTCCTCGCGCTCGTACATCGTCGTCGCGGGCAGGACGTAGTCGCAGTGCCGCGACGTGTCGGTCACGTATAGGTCGATCGCGACCGAGAGCTCCAGGCCCTCCATCGCCTCCTCCAGCTCGTCGCCGTTGGGAACGGAGAGCACCGGGTTGCCGGCCGAGACGAACATCGCCTTGATCTGGCCCTTGCCCGGCGTCGTCATCTCCTTCGCCATCACAGACGCCGGCAGCGAGCCGAGGACCTCGGGCAGGTCGCCGACGCGCGAGCGAACCTTCGAGTAGGTGCCGAGCCCAACGAGGTCCGCGATCTTGCTGAAGTCGACGGGCGGGTCTCCGAACATCGCCCCGCCCTCGCGATCGAGATTGCCAGTTACCGCGTTGAGGGCATCGAGCAGGAACGAGACCAGCGTCCCGGATCGGCCGAGGCAGGATCCGGTGCGCCCGTATACGGCCGCGCGCTTGGCGGCCGCGAGGTCCTGGGCGAGTCGGCGCACCTCGCGCGCCGATACGCCTGAGCGCAGCCTCGGTCGCCTCCGGCGGGAAGTCGGCAACGAGAGCCCGCAGCGCACGCGAACCACGGGTCTGGCGTTCGAGCGCGCTCCGGTCCTCCAGCCCTTCGGCGAAGATCACCTCGAGCATCGAGAGCAGCAGCCAGGCGTCACCGTCGGGATCGATCGAGACGTGCTCGAACGCCCGCGCCGTCTCCGAGCGACGCGGGTCGACGACAACCACGCGGCCGCCACGATCGGTGATCGCATGGAGCTGATCCTTGATCCGCGGCGCGCTGAGGACGCTGCCGTGTGAGACGAGCGGGTTGGCGCCGACGACGAGAAGGAAGTCGGTGCGCTCGAGGTCCGGGATCGGGACGATGAACGGCGACCCGTAGAGGAACCAGCTCGCCGCGAAGCGGTTGGAGACGTCCTGAGACGAGGCGGTGTAGGAGTGCGGTGAGCCGAGCGCGTCGAGAAAGCCCTTGACCCAGAGCGGGTGCGAATACGAGAAGGCGCCGGGGTTGCCCATGTACCAGCCGACCGCCTCGCCGCCGTCGCGATCGACGATCGCCTTCAGCCGCGAGCCGATGTCGTCGAGAGCCTCATCCCAGGTGACGCGCTCGAACGAGCCATCGGGCCGGCGACGCTGTGGGAACAACACTCGGTCGGGATCGTTCTGGACCTCGGCCATCGCGATCCCCTTCGGACAGGCGAACCCCGCTGACAGCGGATGGTCCGGATCCGGGCGCACCTTCACGAGCTCGCCGTCGTCGACGGTCGCGATCATCCCGCAGAGCGGTTCGCAAACCCGGCAGTAGGTGACCTTCTCGGTCGGTGCCATCAGCCGAAAGCGATTCTCACACAACCTCGACCGGTCGCCGATGCGAACGACCGCGGGCTCGACGACGGTGCAGTAGACGCCCATGACCCCATCGAGCTCCTCGTTGGTGCGTTTCAGGACGTCGAGGTCGACCTCGATCGTGTCGGGGTCGATCGTGGTGATCACGCACCGGACGTCACGTTTGTAGACGGAGAGGACGAGATCGCCGACATGCACTTGCCGCCCCAGCCATTCCTGCTCGATCGGTCCAGCCGCGCCCTCGAAGTAGATGTTTGGGCGGAAGCGTCGATGGTCGTAGCCGAGCTGATCGATCGATCCGTCGCTGAGCAGGAGGATCGGGGCCTCGTCGTATTCGTGACCGGCGGCGGGGCGGGTGAGCTTTGCCCCGTCGCCGGCGGCGTCGCGGATCGTCGCCGCTGCCTCGGGTGAGTTCCATGGACGTCCATCAACCAGGGTCTCCCCCGCGTCATCGAGCGTCGCCGGGACGCCGATCATCCGCTGCTTGCGCCGGCCCGTGACGATGCCGCGTTCGTCGACGACAGCAAGGCCACGGTCGCCGGGAATCCCATCGGCGGCGACCTCAACCTGCTCGAGCCGCTCGCCGCGCAGTCCCTTCACCGGATAGCGCCAGAGCTCTACAACCTTCACGTCGAATCGCTCGCGGCGGAGTCACCGCCGACACGCGCGGCCGCCGCTTGAAGCTCTGCGATCGAGGCGCCGGTCGTTCCGCCCAGCCAGCAGGCGATCGGTGCGGCGATCCGCTCGGAGGAGTGCGCGGCGTCCGCGGCGAGGTCGAGCAGCTGCTTGATCTCGTCGTTGGTCGGCGGCTCGGCGCCGATCTCGGCAGCAAAGGCGTCGATCCACTCGCGTGCGTTCATCCAGATGCCTCCCGAAGTCGCGTGATTTTTCCGGCCGGGCCGAGGTTGATCATGCATGAGCTTGGCAAGGAAGCCACAGAGAACCCCGGACGGCCGCTTTTTGCAGTGAGGCGGAGCGAAGCGAAGCCGAGGCGCGCCGCTGTTGAGGCGCTTTCTGCGTTCGCGGCCGCAATGTGCATCACCACCGTGCTCGTTGGTGTCGGCCTCGCCGGCGCCGACGACACGGTGGCGTCTTCTGAGGCGACCGCCGCAAAGGTCGACAAGCATGCGCTCCCTCTCGGCGACGGCAAGGTGACGACGAGCGGGCCGAAGCGCGGGTGGATCTACGCATGCCGGACATCGAGCGACCCCGCCGGTGCGTTCACCGACGGTCCGTGGATCAAGGACGACGGCACCTACGACATCACCGAGAAGGTCACGGTCGACGGCGCGGTCGAGTGGCCGCAGGCGACTCAGCGGCAGGGCGGCACCTCTAGCAGCAGAGCATGTACCACTACCACTCGCGCCCGCCTGCCTGACGCAGAGCAAGTCCCGCAAGCCAAGCTCGTCGGCTTCGCGCTCGACGGCTTCCCGATCTACAACGGCCGCGACGAGGACGGCAAGCGCCTCACCAACGCCGACCTCGACAAGTGCCACGGCCGGACGTCGGTCGTGAAGCTCGACGGCGAGAAGGTCAAGACCTATCACTACGAAGCGACGCTCGAGTACCCGTACACGCTCGGCTGTTTTCGCGGAACCCCTGTTGCTTAGCCGCTGAAGCGGCGTAGGATCGGCGCATGAAGGGGTTCCGGCGATGGATCGCCGGGGTGACTGTGCTCGGAGCAATGGCGATACCGGCCGGGGCTCACGCTGCCGACTGCACACTCAGCGGCAGCGGCCAGGAGGGCCCGACCGACACGAGCTTCTACCAAGTACCCGACGCGACCCTCGAAGCGTCGATGCTCTTTGTCGACTTCTCCGACTTTCCGGCGGTCTCGGGAGAGACACCGCCCAACGACCCCGGGAAGATCGGCTCCGACCTGGTCGATTGGGCTGCCGGCTACCTCGGCACGGTCTCGGGCGGACGCACATCGCTCGCGGTGCAGATGGATACGCAATGGCGACGGATGCCCGATCCCGCCACGCACTACACCTTCCAGACTTTCGCTGGTCAACGCGAGTTCATGGAGGACGCGGTAGATCTCGCCAATCCGACCTTCAATTTCTCCGGTCGACAGATCCTCTACGTCGTTGCGGCCCCGACCAGCAACACCGTATTGCCCAACTCACCCGCATTCATCGCCTTCAATAACGAGGCGATCGTCGCCGACGGTGCACGAATCCGCTGGGGATCATCGATGGGGAACGACGTCCGGTTCGCGAGTCCGGACTACGGCTCACACATCCTCGCGCACGAGACCGGCCACACCTTCGGCCTGCCGGACCTTTACACCTACTCGAAGCCGTTTGACGAGGCCCACCTGAACGCCGGCGCCTGGGACCTGATGGGCTGGATTGGTCCTGGCCTCGGGTTCAACGGATGGCATCGCCAGAAGCTGGGTTGGCTCGATCCGGCGCAGGTCGTCTGCGTCGACGGCGAGGCGACGGCGACCCTCACGCCGCTCGCGACGGCCGGCGCAACGAAAATGATGATCAGCAAGACGAGCGCGAGCACGGCGTATGTAGCGGAGGTGAGGACGCCTGTTGGGGTGGACGCAGGAATGTGCCATCCGGGCGGCGTTCTCATCTACAAGGTCGATGCCAACGCCCCGGCCGGAGGCCCGGTGGACAACGGTCCGATCTTCGTCGAGCTCGCCGAGCCGAGCAACCCTGGAGATCCGAACGATTCAGTGTGCGGGGCACTCCAGAACGCACCCTTCGAACTCAACGAGAGCTTTGCGGCGGGCCCGGTAACCGTGCAGGTGCTGAGCGGGACGCCGGCCACCGGCTTCCAGGTGCGCATGACGGGGCCCGCAAGCACGCCAGATCCGGGCGCCGGGGCCAGGACCCGGACCCGGGCCGACCCCCGACCCGACGCCGAATCCCACGACGAAGACCGGCGGTATCGAGTCCAAGCTGCGCCTCGACGGCAAGAAACGGGTGACCGCCGCTCTCACCTGCCCCACCGGCACGAGCGCGTGCACGGGGACCGTGACGCTCGCGCTCCCGGATGGGAAGAAACTCGCGACGGGCGACTACTCAGTGGCGCCGCCCGGCGGCGACGTCCCGCTCAACCTCGATCGCAAGGCGCGCAAGGCGCTGAAGAAGGCGTTTGGCAAGAAGGACAAGACCAAGGCAACCGCGGTCCTCGACGGGGCCGACGGCAGGGTCACTCAGAAAGTCAAGCTGCTGCGCTAGCCGCCGATGGCGCTCATCGTCCGCGGCGGGGCAACGAAGCCCGGCTCGTTGACGCGGTGCTTGAGCTCCTTGCGCCAGACGGCGGCGCGGACGATCTCGATCATCTCGGCATCAGTCGCGCCCGCTCGCAGCGGCGCGCGGAGGTCGGTCTCGCGGATTGAGAAGAGGCAGGTGCGCAGCTTGCCGTCGGCGGTCAGGCGGATGCGGTTGCAGTCGGCGCAGAAGGGCTCGGAGACCGGGTTGATGAAGCCGATCTGGCCGCGATCATCCGCGAAGCGATAGACGCGCGCGGTTGCATGTGGCTCGCGCGGTAGCTCGACGAGGGGGTGGCGCTTTTCGATCAGCGCGCGAATCTCGGCCCCGGTGAGGACCTGGTCGATGTCCCATGCGCGGTCGCCGTCGAGCGGCATGAACTCGATGAAGCGCACCTCGTAATCGGTCGAGCGGGCGAGGTCGCAGAAGCGGTCGACCTCATCCTCGGTGAAGTCGCGCATGCCGACCGCGTTGACCTTGATCGGCCGGACCCGGTCGAAGGCTGCGATCGCCTCGAGCCCACGCAGCGTCTGCGGCAGCGCGTCGCGCCGCGTGACCTCGTGGAAGCGGTCGCGCGAGAGCGAGTCGATCGAGACGTTCACGCGGTCGATACCCGCCTCGACGATCGCGGCGGCGTGACGTTCGAGCAGGTAGCCGTTGGTCGTCATCGAGAGGTCCTCGATCCCGTCGATCGCTCGCAGCATCCCAACCAGTCGCGGGAAGTCCCGCCGCGCGAGCGGCTCACCGCCGGTGAGGCGGACGTCCGTGACGCCGAATCCGGAGAGAACCGTGACCAGGCGTGTGATCTCTTCGAAGCTGAGCACCGCGTCGCGGTCGAGCCACTCCATGCCCTCGGCGGGCATGCAGTAGCGGCAGCGAAAGTTGCAACGGTCGGTGACCGAAACGCGTAGGTCAGTGATCGCGCGACCGTGGGCGTCGACTAGCGGGTCCACCTGGTCGAGGATACGCGCGCCTCGGTGGCAAGTCGCCGAACGTCGTCTACGGCGACGCCGATCTGGAGACAGCGATCCGCGGTGCAGCGAACTCGTCTCGCAGGCAGCACGACCGCGTCACCGGGTTCCTCGACTCAGGCCGTGAGGAGGGCGCGAAGGCAGTCGCCGGAGGCAATTCGATCGACGGCGGCGGCAGATCTTCGGACCGGTGGTCACCGCCTCAGTTGGCAGGTGGCATCGATGCCGAGTCGCCGCGCGAACCAGTCGCGGTGGCCGGCGACGAACCGGTAGGTACGGTCGGTCGCTCGCGGAAGGGCCTTGAAGAGAGCCGCGAGGGGCTGGCCTGCCGGTAGCTCCGAGACCAGCGGGGCCGCAGCTGCGCCCGCCGAGCGGAGTTCGCCGTCCGGTAAAACGACGTGCCAGGAGTCGAGGTGCGCGGCCGCCGGGACGCCTGCGGTATTGAGCAGTCTCTCGCCCTCGTCACTTTGGATCGCAACCGGGCGGATGCTTGCATCGCGGTCCCACGCAAGCAGCTTGTTGAGGCTCCATTTGCAGAAGCCGCAGTCCTCGTCGTAGAGGACGAGGTACTGCTGTGAGGCGGAGCGAAGCGAAGCCGACGCGTGCCGCCGTTGAGGCACCTTGTTTTGATCAGGCGGCGAAGCGAGCCTCGGAGCGCGCACGACGCTTGGCTGCCTCGACCTCGCGGTCCTTCGGCGGCGCCGAGGTCACGAGCGAATCGAGCAGACGCTCCGTCGCCGCCGTGACCTCCTCGACGGCGCGGTTGAACGCGTCCTCGTTGGCCTGCGACGGCTTGGTCGCGCCGCTGATCTTGCGGACGTATTGGAGAGCCGCATCACTGACCTCTTCCGGGGTCGCGGGCGGCTCGAAGTTGTGGAGGGTGCGGATGTTTCTACACATGCGTTCAGAGTATCGACGCCGCTAGGTTCGCTCGGTGTTCCCCGCATACCTCTGGCGGCCCGGCCCGCTGCGACTCGCGATTCTGCTCGGCGGCCTCTGGCTGTTTGGCACCGGTGAGGCTTTCATCGTCGCGGCGGACCTCGGCAACTCGCCATGGACGGTGCTTGCGCAGGGGGTCGCGGAGAACACGCCGCTCGACATCGGCGCGGCCACGGTGGTGATCTCGTTCGCAGTGCTCTGCGCCTGGATTCCGCTGCGCCAGCCGCTCGGCCTCGGCACGATCCTCAACGCGATCGTGGTCGGCGTCGCGATTGGGGTGATGCTCGAGCTTCTCCCGAACGACCCTGGAGGCGTTGGCAAGTGGGCGCTGCTCGGCGGCGGGATCGCCCTCGTTGCCGTCGGCGGCGGCGTCTACCTCGGCGCGCGGCTCGGCCCCGGTCCGCGCGACGGACTGATGACCGGGCTGCACCGGCGCACCGGGCGCTCGCTACGGCTGATGCGAACGCTGATCGAGCTCAGTGCGCTGACCGCCGGCTTTCTGCTCGGCGGGACGGTCGGGTTCGGTACCGCGGCGTTCGCGCTGCTGATCGGCCCCGGGGTCCAGGCGAGCTTCTACCGGGCCGAGCCGGCGATGAAGAACCTGCGCTAGGCGGCAG
Organism: uncultured Solirubrobacterales bacterium; assembly: GCA_963746215.1. Classification (GTDB taxonomy): domain Bacteria; phylum Actinomycetota; class Thermoleophilia; order Solirubrobacterales; family 70-9; genus WHSW01. The sequence continues at coordinate 209,349 of CAVVAT010000008.1, read as the reverse complement.
CGCGCGTTGCGGCCTCGACCCGCGCGCGGAGGCGGCCGCCGATCGCACCGAGGATGACGCCGAGCCCGACGGTGATCACGAGCACGAGAATCGCCGGGTCCGGGATGTGCGCCTCCGGCTCAGAGCCTTCTAGCTCGTGGCCGATCAGGATGCCGGCGCCGAAGAGGGTGCCGCCGAGGAGTCCGCGTAGAGCGCCGGGGCCTGCGCCATCGTGGTCAAAGCCGGCGGCTGCTCCACCTAGGATTCCGAGCAGGCCGAGGATCAGGTAGCCGATCTCGGAGCTACCGAGGACGAATCCGGTGATCAAGCCGTAACCCAGCGGGATGATCACGGCCAAGGTGAACTGCAGCCAAACGGGCTGGTTTCTCAGCAGCGGCGGGAGGCGACCCATCGTTGCCGACCCTATCCCGCTTTCGCGATTTGGCCGCGCTCTTCCTCGGATGTAGGGTCGCATGCAGATGCGACGGATCGCTCTCCTCTGCTCGGCTGGAATCTCGGTGTTCGCGTTCGCGGGTACGGCATGGGGCGAGACGCTCGTCGTCTCGGAGACGACCGATCCGGTGGCGAACCCGGCCGTCGGCTCGTGCTTGTCGGGGTTCAGCTGTTCGCTGCGCGAGGCCGTGACCGACGCGAACGACAACACCGAAACCCCGGGCGCCGACACCATCCAGCTCGCCCCCGGGACCTACGTCCTGCCGAATGACGCGCTGCCGGAGATCCCCGGCGACATCACCATCGAGGGCACCGGCGGCGCCCTGGTGACGACGATCACCGGCGCCGACACGAGCGGGGCGGGGAACCTGGAGGGTGGCGCCCTCGCCGTTGGCGGGGCGAGCGCGAAGCTCACGCTGCGCGGCGTGACGATCAGCGGCAACCGGCTGACCGGCAGCGTCCCGGTCGGAGGGGGCGCGGTCGCGGCCGGCGGAGGCGCCGCGCTCGTCCTCGACGACGTCGTCGTCCGGGGCAATCGATCGGAGGCCGCCTCCACCAGCGAGGGCGCAGGGGGGATCGCCGGAGACGGCTCGTCGCTGACGCTGACGGACTCGGCGGTGGAGGACAACGTGTTCGCCGGAAACAATTCGCCGGCGGCGGCGGGCGGAATCTCATTCGCCAACGGGACGACTGTGGCAGTTTCGCGCAGCTCGATCTCACGCAACCGCGTCGACCCGGTGACCGGGACCAACAGCAGCGCCGTCGGCGGCGTGGAGCTGAATCTCGGCACCGCTTTGTCGATCACCGATTCCACGGTGAATGCGAACACCGTCAGCGCCTCCGGGGCGAACGGCTTCCGCACCGGCGGCCTCGACGCCAGCAGCGTGACGAACGTGACCCTGACGAACGTGACCGTGACCGACAACGTCGCCGGGACCGGCAGTGGCTTCACTGCCAACGGGATCTCGTTGTTCGCAGGGACGACGAGGGTAGTCCGCAACACGATCGTCGCCGGAGGCGGCCCCGTGAACTGCTTCGCCTCGGCGCCGATCTCGTCCTCGGGCGGAAACATCGAGGACGCGAACTCGTGCAACTTCACGGGGCCGGGCGACCTGGTCAACACCGACCCGCAGCTCGGCGCGCTGCGCAACAACGGCGGGCTCGGGCTAAGCCGCGTGCCGCTGTTCTCGAGCCCGGTGTTCGGGCTGGCGCGACCGGCCTTCTGTTCAGCTACCGACCAGCGCGGGATCTCGCGACCGCAGGGCGGCGCGTGCGACACCGGCGCGGTCGAGAGCGCGACGCCGCCCGTCAACACCACGCTCCCGTCGATCAGCGGCACCGCAGCCTCCGGGCAGACGCTGACCTGCAACCCGGGCGCGTTCACCCAAGACCCATCCCTTGCATTCCAGTGGCTGAGCGACGGCGCGGCGATCGCCGGCGCGGCCGCCTCGACCTTCACGCTCACCGACGCGGAGCTCGACACGGCTGTGCAATGCCAGGTCACGGCGACCAACATCGCGGCCCAGACCGTGGCGACATCGCCCGCCGTCGTCCCACCCAGGCCGATCGGCGTTTCGCCGCCCGTGAACACCGCCCGTCCCACCGTCACCGGCACCTCGCGCACCGGGCAGACGCTCACCTGCGCGCCGGGGACGTTCACCGGCGCGAGCTCGTTCGCGTTCGCGTGGCTGCGTAATGGCGGCGCCATCGCGGGCGCCAACGAGGCCACCTACACGTTGACGCAAGCCGACGCGGGCAAGGCGATCCAGTGCAGCGTGACCGCGACGGGCGCCGGCGGCTCGGTCGTCGCGGACTCCGCCCCCGGCGTCGCGGCCGACGCCTGCATCGTCCCGAAGCTGGTCGGCAAGAAGCTCGCCAAGGCGCGAAAGGCGCTCGAGGGCGCCAACTGCGTCCTCGGCAAGACGAAGAAGCGCAAGTCGTCTAAGAAGCCGGGGACCGTGCTATCCACATCACCTGCGGAGGGCGAGAACCTCCCCGCGGGGACGAAGGTCGCGCTCACACTCGCGAAGTAGAGGTGTGAGCGAAGGGGCTCGAACCCTCGACCACAACCTTGGGACCACGAACGGGACCACGGCGGAAAGCGTTGCTTGCATGGGAAGCGCAACGTTCGCGAGATACTGCGGGGCGATGTCCCAGGAGAACGTGCAGGCCCTAAGACACGACTACGAGCGATTCGTGGCCACAGGTCAGATTCGCGTCCACCCCGACCTGGTCTGGGATGTGTCGAAACTCGGCTGGCCCGGCCAGCAGATCTACTCCGGGCCTACGGGTGCGAACCAGTTCAACGCCGAGTGGACGGATGCGTGGGATGACTGGGAATTCGCGCCCGAGGACTACATCGACGCCGGCGAGTACGTCGTCGTCATCGTCAACCAGCGGGGGCGTTCGAAGGCCACCGGAATCCCCGTCGATATGCGCTTTGCCCAGGTGTGGTCATTCCGGGAGGGGCACGCGGTCAGGATGCAGATGTACGCGAGCGTCGAAGAAGCCCTCGAAGCCGCCGGGCTCGAGAAGTAGCGCTTTGGACGAAACCCGCTACTCCGCGTGGAAAGCGCAGCATTCCGCGAGATACTGCGGGGCGATGTCGCAGGAACCCATAGAGGTGGTCCGTACGGCGCTGGCGGCGCTTGGGGAGCGCGATGTCGACCGATACCTCAGCGTCGCCTCTGATGAGATCGAGCTGATCACTCCCGCTTCAGCGCTGCAGGGTCGCATCGTGGGCCACGAAGGGATCCGGCGCTTCTTCGAGGAGGCGGAGACGTTCGCCGAGTCGAGCAGCGTGGAGATCGAGGAGATCAGGATCGTGGGCAAGCGGGTGGTGGCTTTCTTCACGCTGAAGACGCGCGGTCGCTTGAGCGCCGCCGAGACCTCGTCGAGGATCGCCGGCGTCTATCTCGTCGAAGACGGAAAGCTCCGCAGTGCGCACGTCTTCTCGGACCGCAACGCGGCGCTCGAAACCGCCAGGCGCACCGAGTAGCGCTTTGGACGAGGAGCGACTTTTGCCTGCGGTCAGTCCATCGCGAAGTCGTGGCTATCTGGGCCGGGCAGGACACCCACACCACCGCCGAGGCAAGCCCGAACGTGACGATGAACGCGGCCAACAGCCACGGGACAACGCTCTGGGGTCGCACCGCTTCCCAGCGGGCAAAGCAGCCGACGAAAGCGGCGGCCACGGCGCCGCCGACCAACATCACGCCGAAGTCCATTCCACCGCGCCCGTCTGAGGACACAGCCATCCAGATCAACGCCATGGTGAGAAAGCCGACCACCGGCGCAGCCAGGACGGCAACCTATGCGAGCGCGAGATGTGCATCCGAGCGGTCCAAGCTGCGAATGCGGGCACGAAATGATCGCTCCGGACGAGAGCTAGAAGTTCGTGAGGTGAATACCTCTGGTTCTTGGCTACGGTCGTAAGGGTGAACGCGAAGCAGCCATCGAGCGGCGGCGGACTGGTGAGACATGCGTCATTAAGCGATCGCTTCGATCCCGCCCTTCAGATCGTGAACTACGACCCCGCCTGGCCAACACGTGCGCAGGCCGAGCTCGATCGAGTCGCCACCGCACTCTCAGGCCTAGTCGTTGGCCGGGAGCACTTCGGGTCGACTGCCGTGCCCGACCTTGGGGCTAAGCCGATCATCGACCTGCAGATCTCAATTCGACGCTGACTAGTCCGAGTCAGCGCTACGCGAGCCGCTTGAGCACGGGTACCTGTTCATCTCCCGCGCCCGAGTGACTCCGCTTACCACCTATTCGCGTACCGCCATCGCGTCCAGCACCGATCACCTGCATGTCTCGACGTCGGCAGCGATGAGGAATTCCGACACATCTCCGTTTGTGACTACCTGCGAACTCATCCCGACGAGGCGGCGCGCTACGAGGCTTTCAAACGGCAAGTAGTGGCTCGCCACCCACAAGACCGGCTCGCGTACATCGAGGGCAAGTCCGCGTACGTCACAGACCTCGAGGTCCGCGCAAGATCGTGGGCACGGCCGAGCACCGAATAAGAATCGCTAGCGAGAAAGTGCCGCCGCAGCTGAGACCGTCGGCACGAGCCGCAGGCCGACCGTGCCGCGGCTCTCGCGCCGAGCATCGGCGGCAACCTCGAGGTGTTGCGTCCGAGCGGGCGCGGATCGTGCGAACACCTTCCCTCGCTCTCGAAGCTGATCGACGAGCCGGGTCAGGACCTCGAAGTTCTCGTCCGGACTCAAGGACTTCAGGTAGGCCAGAGAGGTGGGCGACCGAGTGAAGTTCCAGGGCCGGACCGGCTCGCGGATCGCCGATACACAAATCGATGGGTGTAACCGTGGGGTCAGTCGGAACTGGAGCCGATCACCAGTTGATCCCAGGCCCTCGTCCATCGCCGACTTCGCGCCTCTTCCCACCCTTCCGGCTCGGACGAGGGCGCGCTCGAACCCCTCACGGTCCGTCCTCGCGCTAGGACCGATCGTCGCTGATTCAACCAGGCCAGAGCGCCAAAGGATCACAATGAGAGCTCGCAGCCGGAGTCCGAATGGTCCTGCGCCGGCCGCGCGCATTACCGCGATGATCTCGTAATAGCGGTTGTTACGCAGGGAACTTCCGCCCGGCGTTCGATCGCGAACCCGTGGCGGCTCATGATCCTGCATCAAGCCTCCTTGCTCGTTGACCCGAGCCTCCCCGAGGCGGCTCCGGACGGCAAGTCGATCGTTGCGCTTTGTGCGGAAAGCGCAACAATCCGCCATAGGCCCCCAAGCACTGCGGAGGATGTGCCCTGTGTAAGCGGCGCCTTCGCTGTTCTGGGCATGACGTCCCCTCAGGCCTCTCAGACCCCTATTGGGCCACACTAAGTCCGTGCCTCGACGCGGCGCGTTCCGCCGACTCCCATGTGCGGCGAGATCGAGAGCTGCCCATGTCGACGGTGGGTGTGACGGCGGGAGGCACCCCTAGTGCGTCCTTCAGCGCGGTGTTAACGCACGGCGCGCAGCACCTGGAAAGCTCAGGCAGCCGGTCCATAACGGCGGAATCGAAGTCTTCAGCGCCGTGGAGAATCTGCCGCGTCTTCCACAGTTCGCGCGCCACCTCCTCGCCGATGCCGAATCCTTCGATCAGATACCTCTGACGCGTCGCGCCTTGAACGATGCGAGTCGTGGGCTTGGCGCAGACGGGGCACTCAGCGATCTCGTGCTGACAGCGTGTGACGAAGGGACCTTCGACTCGAATTGGGCTGAGGTCGGACAGGATCTCGAACGCGATCCAAAGGAACATGAACTGATCGACCTGGTACGGGGCGGCAAGAGCCTTGAGGTACCAGTCCAGCGCCGCGCGCTGCCGTCGGTCAAGCGCGCTCAGCTCAACGGCCAGGTCAGGGATCAGCTGCGTCACGACCCCTGCCATCTGAACGGATGCCGGTCGGAAGCGGCGTAGCGGATACCCGGTGAGCTGGCCGAATTCACGCTCTTCTCCCAACTCCACAGGCGGTGTGACATCGATCGCCCGGATGCCGTGGATCTGAAGTGGCATTCGAAGCTGAAATGACAGAGACTCGACGGCCGTCTCCATCGCGTTCGGCCGCTCGCTCGTACGCAGCGACGGTGTCGGGCGCGGTGACCTCTGCGGTCATCAGGCCCCACGAGTAATTGGGGTGTTCTCCCGGTGTTCCGCCTCGTTTCGGTCGCCGGCCGCACGCCAAGCTGGATGCCAGCGATCATGCGAGTCTGAGTTGGCACCCTGCTCTGCGGCTCCAGCTTTTCGGGTAGCCCTCCGTCCGGAGCCATCGGAATTTCGGTTGGAAAGGCCAGAACCGCATCGACCCGCCATCTGCGGTCAGTGCTTCGCTCCATGGATTGCAGTAGAGCGCGACGACCGGATCGAATGTTCAGCCGCTGAGCGGACACCGGACCTAGGGGAGGCGCCCATCCCGCCCTTTCCTGCTTGCGCGAAGGTCGACGTGCCGCTTCTCGTCCAAAGCGCGCCCCATGTTGCGACCGAGGGTGAGAGCCGACAGACTTACGGAGATGCTCTTACGGGGCGCCATGGGATTGCTCGTCGTGCTCGCCTGTCTGGCGCCCCTTGCCCACGGGTCGACTGCCGCCCAGCGGCCCGGAAGCCAAACGTGCGCTAAGCAGTTTGTGCTGCTCGATGGCGCCTGAAACTTCGCTTCGAGCGGCAAGTCGGGGCGACGAGATCGCCCTCGAGGGGGCAATGACTCAGGTTCCGCGACTTCCGGGTGTTCTCGCGGGTAGCGTCGAACTACGGTCCGCAGCCCCGTCAGTTCTTCAGCAGCGAGGAGCGAGCGGAAGTCATCGCGCACCTAGTCAGGCGCCATGAGAGAGGGGACCGCATGCGCCTCGATTTTCCTCAGACGAACGGGTCGTGGACCCGGCGTTTGAACTCTGCGGGTTCAGCTTCGTGATCGAAAGGCGAATCGGTGAGGGACCGTGGAGGCCATTCCTCGGAAAGGCTGCACTGGACTCGCGGTCAGGAACCGTCGCACTCTGGAACACCGGGAAGCAAATCCACCGCTGAACGGAGTCGCGTTTTTCGTCCTAAGGGCAACTGTTCGCGATCTGAAATCGACGGTCCGATTTCGGCCCCATATGGGCCGTTATCTGCCCGTCGACGTCGATGAGGCCGGTCGCCCGAAAGACGCGCATTCCATGCGGAGTAGCCCCATTTTCCTCTCGCCAACAGAGGCGCGAAAACGGACACCAGGCGAACTCCCTAACTGCCCGATCCGCCGGCGTCGAGGCCGATGCTCGAGGGGTGCCGGGCCCAAGGGCGAGCCTGTTTTAGGGTGCCAAACGCTGCACACTTTGGCACCTCATTGGCACCTTGGGGAACCGAGGCCCGCTAGGACAAATTCCAAAACTAGCCGTTTTACAGGGCTTTCTTAGGGGTGAGCGGAGGGGCTCGAACCCTCGACCACCTGGACCACAACCAGGAGCTCTACCAACTGAGCTACGCCCACCAAGCGGCACTCAATCTAGCGCCCCGAGCGCCCCCGGCAGGACTCGAACCTGCGACCTGCTGCTTAGAAGGCAGCCGCTCTATCCAGCTGAGCTACAGGGGCCGGGAGTCAGATTAGACCTGCTCGTCGGCGCCTCTGCCGCCGCCACCACCGCCGTGACCGCGACCGTGCCCGCCGTCGTGGCGCTTGCCACCGCCGCCACCGCGCCGGCCCCGACCCTCGCCGCGCTCGCCCTTGGAAAGGTTGTCGGCGACCGGGTCCTCCGGCGCTGCTGCCGGCTCCGCGGGCGCGGGCGGCGGCGTCACCTTGGCGGCCGGCTCTGACTGCGCCGTCTGATCCGCCGCCTCGGGCGCACCACCCGGTGCCTTGACCGCCGAAGCCGCCTCCTTGGCCTTGTCCTTGAGGCTTCCCTCGCCCTTGGCGATATCGCGTAGTTGCTGCGCATCCTCCTTGAGGCTGTCGACGCCGCCACGACTGTCGACGACCTGCTTGGCCTTGTCGGTGAGCTTCTTGAAGTCCATGTCTCTCCTCGGTTGGTGCGGTTTTCGAACCGTGGTCGGCGCCGGGTATCGCAAGTACCCGCTCTAGACTCAGCCACACGGGGCGTGGCGCAGCCTGGTAGCGCACCTGCTTTGGGAGCAGGGGGTCGCTGGTTCAAATCCAGTCGCCCCGATTGTTCGCACACCACGATTACGCGTCTCGCTCGCCCGACCGCGAGATCGGCCACTCGGCCATCGCGCCTTCGACGGCGTAGTCGTGGCGAATGCGCCGGCGGCCGGGGCCGTAGTCGCGAGTTTCGTAGGCGATCATTACCGCCAGGACCACCACCGCGATTCCAAGCACGGCGAGACCCGAGACCTCGCCGGCGAACGGGATGAACGCGAGCAAAAGCACAGCGACCGCCGCGCGATGGACGTTCACGGTGCCCGCGCCTCGCAGGCGGATCGCCACGTGGCCGAGCAGGTAGATCGCGACGCCACCGAGCAGCGCGAACGCCGGCACGTCCTTCAGGTGCTCGTCGGGATGCGCGAGCACGTCGTGCAGTCCGTAGGCAGCCAGCTCGATGCCGGCAACGAGCAGGAAATGCAGATATGAGTAGACGTCGCGCGCCAGTTCGTTCTGAACACGTCCGACGGTCGCGCGCACCAGCCGCCGCACGTTGGCGATCGCCACCACGTCGAAGTAGATCCACCAGAGCTCGAAGACGAGCGCGATGCCGAGAATGGCGGCGACGGTGACGCCCGCGCTGAGCCCAGCCTCCGAACCGACGCCGAGGGCGACGACCGATTCGCCGAGCGCGACGATGATGATCAGGCCGTGGCGCTCGGCGAAATGCTCGGGCACGAGCCGCCAACCGGCCGAGCCGAAGAAGAGCGCCCAACCGATGTCGAGGATCACGGCGGCGATCCAGATGACGGCCTGAGCAGTCCCGCCGACCAGAGCCCCGGCGAGCAGCAGTGCAACGCCTACGAAGGTCGCGCCCGCGAGCCCGGCGATCGAGCGCCGCAGGCCGGCGTCGTCGCGACTCGCGACCAGGAAGAGCCCGATGTGCGCGGCGCGTACGGCGCCGTATGCGACCGCGAACTTGACCGCGCCATCGCCAAATGCGTCGGGCACCGCGAGCGCCGCCACGAGCATCGCGGCCATCGCCGCCAGCATCGCCAGCCTTACCGGCCCGTCCTCGGGATCGATGACGCTCGTCAGCCAGGCGTAACCGGTCCAGGTCCACCAGAGGACCAGCAGCGCCAGCAATCCCTGGCCGAGACCGGTCCAGCTGTGCTCGTTGATCATCAGCGCCGTGCACTGAGTCAGCGCGAGCACGAAGACGAGGTCGAAGAACAGTTCGAGCGGCAACACCCGCTCCGCCTCGCGCCGCGTCGCCGTCAGGCGGTGGCGGCGAGAGCTCTGGGGACCCGATTCCATCGCGGCATGATCGCCTAGCGGCCGCCGAAGCAGCAGCGCGGGGGAAATACTTGCGTCCGCTATAATTGCTTACGCAACTATTGCTCCATCAAGAAAGAAGCAAACGTGGAAGTAGCACTTCTAGTTCTCAGGATCGGCGCAGGCCTACTGTTTGCAGGCCACGGCGCACAGAAGCTGTTCGGCTGGTTCGGGGGAAACGGCCTTAAGGGAACGGGCGGATTTTTCGAGCAGAACCTCGGTCTCAGTCCCGGTCGTGCTCATGCGGGCGCCGCTGGGTTCAACGAGTTCGCCGGCGGCCTGCTGCTCGCTTTCGGCCTGTTCACACCGCTAGCGGCCGCGTTGATCATCGCGACGATGACCGCCGCGATCATCACGGTTCACGCCAAGAACGGTCCGTGGGTCACCGACAACGGCTGGGAGCTCAACGTTCTCTACGGCCTGATCGCATTCGCCGCCGCCGGAATCGGCGCGGGCACGATCTCGCTCGACAACGCTCTCGGCCTTGACGTTGCCGGGATCGGCTGGGCGATCGGTGCACTCGTTGCCGGCGTCGCCGGTGGGTTCGCCGCAGTCCTCACCGGACGGGCAAATACCCGCCGCACCGCAAGCGGGACGGGCACACCAGCCGCTTCAACCGGCTAAGCGGCGTACGTGAACATCCGCGCGGCCTCGATGCGGGCGTAGAGGGCACCTGAGTTCATGATGTCCTCCTCCCACTCGGGGCCGTAGCGGGGCACGTAGATCTCGAGAATGGCGGCACGGAGGCCGCTGTTCTCTTCGTCCGTCATGTCGAGGATCTCGGCACGCCCGTGGACCGTCACCGCCAACTCCTCACCCGGAAGGTGCGTGGCGCTCACCGCCGGCCGCTTCGCGATGTGCTTGAAGCGCACCGAGTCAGGGGCCGAGCCGAAGTGAAACGCCCCTCGGTAGAAGATCCCGTCGACCGGGCCCACGACCGGTCGCCCGTCGGCCGTCGTCGTCGCCAGGGCGAGCAGCCTCATCCCGTCGAGGCGCTCGGCAACCTGCGGTGCGGTCAGCCGGTGTTCGGGGCTGTGAATGCGCAGCAGGTGCCCGCCGGCGTTCCCATAACTGCGGTCCAGGACCTCCTGTAGAGCCGCAAGATCAGCCTCCGTCTCGTGCACTTCCCCGAGACTAACGCGGTGGCGAACGTGCTGAGCGTCGGTTCGACCCCTGAGCGCCGCCCGCTAGCCTGCGCGGCCGAATGGCAGAGGTCCGCCCGCTCAACGCGCTGCACTACAACCTCGCGGCGATCCCGGATCTCAACGATGTCGTCGCGCCTCCGTATGACGTCATCGACGCCGCCCGCCGCGAGCGGCTCCTCTCGCGCTCACCGTTCAACGTCGTCGAACTCGACCTTCCGATCGCTCCCGGAGGGGGCGACCCCTACCAGCACGCCGCCGAAACGCTCGAGGAGTGGGAGCTCCAGGGCATCCTCGCCTCGGATCGCGAGCCCGCCCTGTGGGCGCTCACCCAGGACTACGAGGGACCCGACGGATCGCGCCACACCCGCCGCGGCCTGCTCTGCCGGGTGCGGGTGACGCCGTACGGTGCCGGCCTCGTGCGGCCACACGAGCGGACACAGCCCGGCCCGAAGCAGGATCGGCTCAACCTCACCGAGGCAACCCGGCACAACCTCTCGCCGATCTTCTCCCTGCACCCCGGCGACGCCTGGCGCCACATCGAGGGCTACACCCGCGATGAGCCCTGGGCGGAGGTGACCGACGAGGACGGCACCGTCAACCGCGTCTGGCGCATTGACGACGCCGATGCCCACCGCGCGGTCGCCGCCGAGCTCGCCGACGCCGAGCTGCTGATCGCCGACGGCCATCACCGCTATGAGACCGCCCGTACCTACGGCGACGCAATCGGCGGCGACGGCCCGCACCGCTACACGCTGATGGCCCTCGTCTCCCTGGAGGACCCCGGACTGACGGTTTTCGGCTACCACCGCTTGCTCACCGATGTCGGCGACAGCGCCAAGCAGGAGGCGCTGCGCGACGCACTGCTGGCCAACTTCGACGTCGAGGAGGTCCCACTCGATCAGCTCGACCCCGCCGGCGAGGACGGCATCGGCGTCTTCGGCTACGTCGACGCCCACCACCGCAAGGGCTTTCGCCTGCGCCTTAAGGACCCCAGCATGCTCGAGACGGCCATCCCGGATACCTCGGCGGCCTACCGAACGCTCGACGCCGCGATCCTCGAGACGCTGATCCTCCGCGGAGGCCTTGGAATGACACCCGAGGACGTGGAGGCAAAGCGCGGCATCGCCTACACCGCGTCGGCCGAGGACGCGCTCGCGTCGCTCGACGGCGAGACCGACGCGCTCTTCCTCATGCGCCCGACCCCGGTCGCCCAGGTGCGGGAGGTTGCCGACGCCGGCGAGACGATGCCGCCGAAGTCGACGTTCTTCTATCCGAAGCTGCTGACCGGGCTCGTCTTCAACCCGCTCGACTAGTCCGGCTAGACCGGGCTGCAGCGCTTGCTGATCTCGTAGATCTCCGCGTCGCCCTGCTTCTGTTTGAAGCGGTTGATGATCCGGCAGGTTTGGACCCCCGCGTGGTCCTCCCACGTGACGCGACCGACACATCGCGCGCGATCGGCACCAACCCGTTTGCAGTATCGGACGCTCCACTCGATGCAACGGTCGAAGCAATGGGCGCGGACCGTCTCGCGGTTCTCGCGCTTGACCTCGGCAAGTGAGATCCGCGCTTCGGCGGCCGGCGCGACGACCAGCGCGCCAACCACGGCGAGAGCGGCGACAAGCTTCATGCGAGTCGAATCCCCCGCTGGCCAGGTTTCGAATCATCGACGCGCGCTAGGGTCGAGCCGTGACCCGGATCTACACCAAGAAGGGCGACGACGGCACGACCTCGCTCTGGTACGGCGGACGCGTGGCGAAGTCCGATGCGCGCACCGAGGCATACGGCGCCTTCGATGAAGCCGCCTCCGCTCTCGGCCTCGCGCGCTCGCTCTGCGGCGACGACGCCGAGCTCGCCGCCGACGTCCTGCGCCTGCAGGATGACCTCTTCATCGCCGGTGCCGAGCTCGCCACCGCTCCCGAGGCCGCCGAGCGCCTGGTCGACGGCGTCAGCCGCGTGACCCCAGAGATGGCAATCGAGCTCGAATCGCTGATCGACAAGTACATGGACCGGGTCGAGCTGCCACCGAAGTTCGTCATCCCGGGTGGCTCGCAGCTCTCCGCCGCGCTCGACCTGGCCCGGGCGATCCTGCGGCGCGCCGAACGGCGGACGGTCCTGCTCGACGGCGGCGAAGGGCTGGTATCCGCGGACCTGCTCACGTTCGTCAACCGCGCATCCGACGCCGCGTACGCAATGGCGCGCTACGCCGACGTTGACGACCCGGAACTCTTCGCCGGCCGCGAGCGCGCAGAGCCGAAGCGCTGATGCGCGTCGTCGCGAGGCGCCGCGAGGGTTTTACGCACGACGTCGAGATCGACAGTGGTCACACGATCGTCATCGATGAGCCGGTCGAGTCGGGCGGCGCCGACCTCGGCCCCTCCCCCACCCGAGCAGCCGCCGCCGGGCTCGCCGCATGCACGGCGATCACCTGCGAGATGTACGCGGAACGCAAGGGGTGGGAGCTTGGCGCGGTCGAATGCGAGGTCGAGATCGAACAGGGCCGCGGCTCCGTCTTCGAGGTGATCACGCTGACCCTGCGGATTCCGACCGAGCTCGATGACGACCAGCGCGACCGGCTGCTTCAGGTCGCTGGCAAGTGCCCGGTCCATCGCGCGCTCTCGGGCGAGTCGGAGGTCGTCATCCACGACCGGATCGAGAGCGCCTGAGTCGTGGACCTCGGGCTGTCAGGCCGCGGCTGCGTGATCACCGGTGCCAGCCGAGGCATCGGGCTTGAGGCCGCGAAGATGCTTGTCGCCGACGGTGCTTCGGTGTTGCTTGTCGCGCGGAGCGCCGATGTGCTCGCCGAGGCGGCGGAGGCCTGCCGCGAGTTCGCGAGCGGCGACGCGAAGGTCGCACAGCTCGCGATCGACATCACGACGGACACCGCCGCGGACCGGATCGTTGAGGCCGCGAACGCCGAGCTCGGCAGCCTCGACGTCCTGGTCAACAACGCCGGCACCGCGGTGTGGCGCGATCTCGACGATGTCCCTGAGGCTGACTGGTACGCGGCCTGGGAGCTCAACGTGATGGCGCCGATGCGATTGATGCGCGCCGCGATCCCGGCGATGGCCGACCGCGGGTGGGGTCGTGTCGTCAACGTCAGCTCGACCGCAGGCAAGCGGCCCTCTCAGCAGATCGGCGAGTACTCGGTCGCCAAAGCCGCCCAGCTCTCGCTCTCACGCCTCTACGCCGACCGCTTCGTCAAGCAGGGGGTCCTCGTCAACGCTGTGTGTCCCGGCGTGACTGCCTCGGAGATGTGGATGGAGCCCGGCGGCCTGCTCGACCAGGCCCAGGAGATGCAGGGTGCCGCCAGCCGCGAGGAGGCACTCGAGACGGTCGGCTCCAGTCGGCCCATCGGCCGCCTCGCCGAGAGCGAGGAGATCGCCAGCGCAATCGTCTTTCTCTGCTCCGAACGCGCCTCCTATGTCGCAGGCGCAGCGTGGTCGGTGGACGGCGGCACTGTGCAGGTCATTATTTAGTCGTGAGCGTCGAAGCGCTCAAGGGGGCTCTGCTCTCGCCGGAAGAGGCCGAGGCAATGGATGCGCACGGCCAAACGGAAGCGGCGGTTCTCGTGCCGATGTTCGGTTATCCCGAGCGGCCCGGTCTCGTCTTTACCGAGCGCCGCCACGATCTTCGCCGTCACGGCGGCGAGATCTCGTTTCCCGGCGGGCGCCAAGACCATCCCGACGAGCCGCTGCTCGAGACCGCGCTGCGCGAGGCCGACGAGGAGATCGGGCTCGCGAAGACCGGCGTCGAAATCGTCGGTGCGTTGCCGCCGATCGGCACCTTCGTAACCAGTTTCAAGGTCCATCCGTTCGTCGGCCTGATCGGCGACGACCTCGAGTTCACGCCAAGCCCGGCCGAGGTTGAGACCGTCCTCGCCTTCACGATCGACGAGCTGCGCGAGGGATTCGCGATGCGGCGACTGGTCCGACGTGGGGTCCCGATTCGCACCCCCACCTATCTGATGGACGGGCACCTGATCTGGGGCGCGACCGCGCGGATCCTCGCGGAACTGCTGCGGCGTATCCCCGAGCCTCAGTCGTAGCCGCGCAACAGCTGCTTGGCAACGCCCTCGATCGAGTGCGTGCCGTATTCCTTGGACGGCTGCTCGCGAGTGAGGATCGCGAGGCTGAGGCGCCGGTCACCCTCGCGCAGCTGCATCACCTGGTTGACCCGCCAGGAGGGCCGGCCTGACCAGCCGCCCTTGAAGTAGAGCTTCCAGCCATCCGGAGCCACCGGCGGGATTCCCCAGCGCTGGCGCTTGACGATCCGAGTCAGAAGCCGCATTGCGAAGGCGCGGTGACGCTTGGGGATGTAGCGCTCGATCCGGTACATAAACCGCGCCTGCGATCCGGCAGTGATTGTTGACAGGCCCCACACGGGCTGGGTCGTGAAGTGATCGAATCCGGCCTCCTCCGCAACGTCGTAGAGGGCCGCCTGACCGACTCGGCTGTAGATCGCGGTCGCCGCATCGTTGTCGGAGTGGGTGATCATCGCGTCGAGCTGATTGCGCTCGGTGTCGGTGAGGTCGTCGTCGCGCACCTCCGGCTCGCGCAGCAGCGTGACCATGAACAGGACCTTGACCACGCTCGCCGAGTTGTGGACGCGGTCGGGGTGGGAACCGTGAAGGCGCCCCTCCTCATCGACGACGGCAAACGAGATCCGGCCTGCGCGCGATTGGGCGAACCGCTCGGCGGCCTCGACCCGCTGCTCCCAGCCATCGCCGGCGCGCTCTTGCGCTACCGGCGATGCCGGGGCCAGTGCGGCGACCGCAAGAGCGGTCGCCACGGCTCCGATCACCGACTGGTGATCAGCTGGACTCCGCCTTCTCCTGGGGCACGATCCGCAGCCACGGCCGCGGCGCATCCCAGCCGTCCGGGTAGCGCTCCTTGGCCTGCTCGTCGGAGACCGAGCCGGCGATGATCACGTCGTCGCCCGGCTGCCACTGCGCGGGGGTTGCCACAGCGTGGTTGGCGGTCAGCTGCAGCGAGTCGATCACGCGCAGAACCTCGTCGAAGTTGCGCCCGGTGGTCATCGGATAGACCAGGACGAGCTTGATCTTCTTGTCCGGCCCGACCACGAACACGTTGCGGACCGTGGCGTTGTCCGCGGGCGTGCGCTCGGTCGGATCGCCCTCCACCTCGGCCGGGAGCATCCCGTAGAGCTTTGCGACGGCGAAATCCGAGTCGGCGATGATCGGATAGTTCGGCGCCGTGCCCTGGGTCTCGGCGATGTCCTTCGCCCAAGCCTCGTGGTTCTCGATCGGGTCGACCGAGAGGCCGATGATCTTCACGCCACGGCTCTCGAAGTCGGGCTGGATGCTCGCCATGTAGCCGAGCTCGGTTGTGCAGACCGGCGTGAAATTGCGCGGATGCGAGAAGAGCACGCCCCATGAGTCGCCGAGCCAGTCGTGGAAGCTGATCTTGCCTTCGGTGGTCTCGGCCTCGAAGTCAGGTGCGGTGTCGTTGATCGTCAAAGCCATGTGTTCCTCCTCGTTGGCATGAATCCTGATCTGACTTTATAGGTTTCACTTTTCAACCCCACCAAAGCGATAGGGATTAGTCGCGCGGTTGTTCCTGGAAATGCTCGGGGGCAGCGGTTATGGTCAGCGCGGGATGGGGATTCTCGACGTTCCGAAGGGACTGATTTCACGGCTGCCGTTGATCGGCGGGTCCGGCGAGCCGAAGGACGAGGACCCCACAGCACGACGATCCCGTCGACGAGACCCCCGAGCCCGAGCCGGACGAGCCGGACGAGCCGGACGAGATCGAGGATGACGAGCCTGATCCCGAAGACGAGCCGGACTCGGAAGAAGACCATCCCGACTCAGACCCCGACGCCCCCGGAAGCGAAGCTGAGGAGGCGTCGGGCAGTGATTCCAACGACTCCGACGATTCGGATGGCTCCCAAGAGGACGTCAGCGACATCACCGCTCCCTCGATCGGGCCGAATACGAAGATCGAGAAGGAGGACCCGGAGGAGCGCCTTGCACGCCACGAACAGTCCGACAAGGACGCGATGGGCCTCGACAAGCGCCGCGAGGTCATCGGCGGCAGCTACAGCGCGAGCTTCGGCAAGCAGCTGGTTCGCTGGGCGCTGGTGGTCGTCGTCGTCGCCGGCGCTGCTTTCGGCGCCAAGATGCTCGTCGACGATCTCGACAAGCCCCCCGCGAAGGCCGTCGACGAGGCCCCCTGGACCGGCACCGAAGAGAAGCCAGCCGAGCTCGAGTAGGAATAAGGCGCCTCAACAGCGGCGCGGCTCGGCTTCGCTCCGCTCCGCCTCACTCCTTCGCCGCGGTCAGCTCGTCCGCGGCCGCGAGCATCCCCTCGAGCCACTGTCCCGGCTCGCGTGGATCCGCGTCGACCACCTCGAACGGGATCCGCCACGTCTCCCCCGCGTTGCGCAGCGCCTCGAGCGCCCCCACGAAGACGCGTGAGTCGATTTCACCCGTGAGCTCGTAGACGACGCCGCGGACCGGCGTATCGACGATCTCCTCGAGCAGCCGCTCGAGCCGCGGACCGTGAAGCGCCGCGACCGCTTCGGCCGCACCCTTCGCCGAGCCGAGCAGCCAGTAGATGAGCGTGACGCCCTCGATCGCCTCGAGGACCTCCCCGATGCGATCGGGATCGGCGACCACGGCCTCGATACCCGCGGCCTCGATCGTCTCGGTCGCAGCTTGGTCGCGCGTGGTGCCGCGCACGACCCAGCCGCGCTCGATCAACGCCGCGCCCAACTCTCGGCCGCGACACCCGCAGCCGACGATCAGCGCTCGCGCCACTAACCGTTGCGGCGCGCTTGGTCGCGCACCGCCTCGTCCTCGCGCGCCATGCGGTTAGCGTCCTCCTCAGTGAGCTCGCTGGCTCCGCGACGGCGGCGGTACTCGTTCTGCGCGGCGAGCATCTGCTGAATGTCGTCGATCTCGTTCTGAGCTTCGACCTCGTGCGAGCGCGTGGGCTTCCAGTCGACGAGGTCCGCGCCGCTGCCTGGATAGGCCCGGGCGAGGAGGACGAGGACGATGACGATCAGGCCGATCATCCCCATGGTGATGAGCATGAAGCCCATGCACCTACCTTAGACCGCGGCTAAGGACATCGGGGCAATCTGTCGATTTCTGAGACATGAGCCTGATCGCACAAGATCACGAGCGCCATCTAGCCGAAACGCTCGAGCGCGACGGCGAGGAATTGTCGGGGCCGGAGCGGCGAGCTGAGTGGTGGATCGGCGGCGGTTTCGTCCTCGCGGCAGTCCTGATCTGGCGAGAGGGCGAATCCGGCAATCTTCAGCCGCTCGCGGCGGCGTTGGCGCTACTGGTCTTTGCGATGGCCAGCAGGATTCGGTTCGACTCCGTTTTCGGGTTCACCGTCCCGACTCAGCTGGCCTTCGTGCCGCTGATCTTCGCGATGCCGGTCAACTGGCTTCCCGTCGCAGTGGCCGCTGGGCTGATGCTCGCGCGGATCCCCGACGTCGTGACCGGAGAGATGCGGCCATCGCGCGTTGTCCATGTGCTCGGAAACTCGTGGTTTGCCATCGGGCCCGCAGCCGTGCTCTCCGTGGCCGGCACAAGCCCGGCAGAGGCCAGTGCCATGATCTTGATGCTGGCGCTGGCAGCGCAGTTCGTTGGCGATTTCTGCGCATCGGCAGCTCGCGACATGATTGGTTCGGGCGCCAGTCCTCGCGACCAGTTCAGCGAGACCTGGGTCTACGCCGTCGATCTCGCCCTCACGCCCGTTGCGCTCGCCGTCGGCGTTGCGATCGAGGCCACGCCGCTCGCCGCGCTCGCGCCTCTGCCTCTCATCGCGCTGCTCGGATTCTTCGCCCGTGAGCGCCGTGAGCGTCTCGAGGGTTTGCTTGAGCTCAGCAATGCGTACAGCGGCACCGCGCTCCTTCTCGGCGACGTTGTCGAAGCCGACGACGCCTACACCGGGCGTCACAGCCGCAGCGTGGTCGAGCTCTGCCTTGCCGTCGGCGAAGGCCTCGGCATCACTTCGGATCGTCGCCGCAACCTGGAGTTCGGCGCTCTGCTGCACGACGTGGGCAAGATCGCGATACCGAAGGAGATCATCAACAAACCAGCGAAGCTGAACCCGGATGAGTGGCGCGTGATCAAGACCCACACGCTCGAGGGCCAGAACATGCTCGAGCGCGTCGGCGGCTTCATGCGTGAGGTCGGCCTCATCGTTCGCTCCCATCACGAACGGTGGGACGGCGAGGGCTACCCGGATGGGCGGACCGGCGATGACATTCCGCTCGAGGCCCGGATCATCAACTGCTGTGACACCTGGAACGCGATGCGCACTGACCGTCCGTACCGGCCAGCGCTCGCCTACGAGGCGGCCGTGGCCGAGATGGTCCGCTGTTCGGGCTCTCAGTTCGACCCCACCATCGTCGACGTGCTGCTGACAGTGGTGGCCAGCGAAAACGACCAGAAATTGGACATTCGTCCAACACCGTCCACTGGCCTCAAGACCCCGGATTCTGCGCCGATAGCCAGTCCGAACGATTAGTAGAGTCGTCCAAGGCAAACCCGTCGTGAGGCGGGGACGCAAAGTCAGAGATCTCGCAGGGGGAACGAGACCGCTCGACTACCGACTCAGACACAGAAAGTCTGAGCCAAAAATGAACGGATGTCGCAACCGAGTACGCAGTGCGCTCGGCTTAGCAGTGGCAGTACCCCTCATGCTCGCGGCTACCGCTGCGGCGCAGGAGGTAGCCACCACGGCTGCTTCGACGGACACCTGTACCGATCCGTCGCTTGAGCAGCCATTCAGCGCCCTCGGCGATACCAGGGACTACGTCCTGGCTCCCGGCGGCGCGTTTGATGATCCCACGGCAGGCGGGTGGACGCTCGAAGGCGGCGCATCGGTGGTCGCGGTCGCCGATCCGTTTGCATTCGGCAGCTCGACGGATTCGAACTCCCTCTCGCTGCCGCCGGGTCCTCGGCGGTCAGCCCGACCATGTGCGTCGATCTGCATTACCCGACTATGCGTTTTGTTGGCATGCAGCTCTCAGACGAGGATCTGGGCCTGGACGTCGAGGTGTTCTATCCCGACGTCGCTAAGGAGAAGTGGGAGCGCACCTCCACCATCAAGTCCAAGTTTAAGGACGGGTGGCATGTCACGAAGGACATCAACGTCAAGCCCGAGAGGGGCGGGAAGACCGCTGGATGGCGTCTCGTGGCTCTGCGGTTCACCGCAAAGGACGACCGCGAGGGCACCTGGCTGATCGACGACGTCTTCGTCGATCCGCGGATGAAGTAACGAGGACATCAGCGAGAGGCTCCGCCGACTGTCGGCGGAGCCTTTCGTGTCCTGCTCAGTGGCTGACGCTGTGGGTTCAGCCGTGGCGGCACGTGCCGCGCGCGCGGCTTGGATAGCCTCGCGGCGATGCCCTTGCTCGAGTTCGCATCGGTCGACGGCGCAATCGCGCCGACCGCGGAAACCACGATCCCGCTCAAAGACGACGGCCTTTACCGGGGTGACGGCGTCTTCGAGGTCATCCGGCTCTACGGAGGTCGGCCCTACGCGCTGGCCGACCACCTCGACCGCCTCGAGCGCTCGGCGGCCGCGATCGACCTCGACGCCCAGCGCGCCGCGCTCGAGCCCGAGATCGACGCACTGCTGGAGGCCAACGGCGACACCGACGCACAGCTGCGCCTGCTGGTCACGCGCGGCGGCCGGCGGATCGCGCTGATCGAGCCCCTCGTCGAGCACAGCGATTCGGTCGCGCTCGCCACCGTCACCTACACGCCGACGATCATCCTCACCGGCGTGAAATCGCTCTCCTACGGGGCGAACATGCAGGCGACGCGAATCGCCAAGCAGCGCGGCGCCGACGACGCGCTGCTCGTGCGCCCCGACGCGATCGTGCTCGAGGCGCCCGACCTCGACGATCTTCTGGGTTTCGGAGGGCGAGCTGCGGACCCCGGCGCTCGAAACCGGCATCCTCGACTCGATCACCCGCCGGGCGGTCGTCGACGGCCTGGAGGTCGCCGAGGGCGAGTACCCCCTCGATGACCTGCTCGGAGCGAGCGAGGCGTTCCTTGCCTCCACGGTCCGCGAGGTTCAGCCGATCTCGGCGATCGACGACACCGTCCTCGACCCGGGGCCGCGCACCGAAGAGGCGCGCGAGGCATTCGAGCAGGCGATTACCGACGAGCTCGGGGAGCGCAGCTGATGGATTTCGAGCTCACCGACGAGCAGCGCCTGATCCAGGAGACGGCCCGCGACTTCGTCGACAACGAGGTGATCCCGAAGGCGCGCGACTCTGACCGCGCGCAGAAGTTCGACATCGAGCTCGCCCGCCGGCTCGGCGAGATGGGCTATCTGGGCGCACCTGTCGCCGAGGAGTACGGCGGCCGCGGCCTCGACTACACCGGCTACGGGCTGATCGTCGAGGAGGTCGGGCGCGGCGACTCGGCGATGCGCACGGTCGTCTCGGTCCAGACCTCGCTCGTCTGCGGCTCGATCGAGCGCTGGGGCACCGAGGAGCAGAAGCAGCAAGTGGCTGCCGAGAGCTCACCTCGGGCGAGTCGTTCGGCTGCTTCGGGCTGACCGAGCCCGACACCGGCTCCGACGCCGCGAACCTGCGCACGCGCGCCGAGAAGATCGACGGCGGCTGGAAGATCACCGGCGGCAAGATGTGGATCTCGCTCGGCAACGTCTGCGACGTCGCGCTGATCTTCGCCCAGACCGACCCGGACTAAGAAGCACAAGGGACTCGCCTGCTTTCTCGTCCCGACCGACACCGACGGCTTCACGACCCAGGAGATCCACGGCAAGCTCGGGCCTGCGCGCCTCCGACACCGCCGAGATCTCGCTCGACGAGGTCGAGGTCGGCGACGACGCGCTGATGGGCGAGGTCGGCGACGGCTTCAAGGTTGCGATGTCGGCGCTCGACTCCGGCCGCTACTCGGTCGCCGCGGGCTGCGTCGGGATCATCGAGGGCTGCGTCCAGGCCTCGGTCGAATACTCCAAGGAGCGCCGCCAGTTCGGGGTGCCGCTGGCGAGCTTCCAGCTCGTCCAGGAGATGATCGCCGACATGATCGTCCGCCGTGACGCCGCGCGGATGCTGGTTCGCCGCGCCGGCGCTCTCAAGGACGCCGGCAAGCCGTCGACGGTCGAGACCTCGGTGGCGAAGCTCTACGCGACCGAATCGGCGGTCGAGGCCGCCAACCTCGCGATCCAGGTCCACGGCGGCTCCGGGTACGTCGACGACTACCCGGTCGAGCGCTACCTGCGCGACGCCCGGGTCACCACCCTCTACGAGGGCACCTCGCAGATTCAGAAGCTGATCATCGGCCGCGATGCCACCGGCATCAACGCGATGCTTCCGCCTCAGGCGCCTCAGGCGTGACCGCGCGGCGCTCGTCGAGACCTCGGTCGACGGCCACGTCGCCCTCTGTCGCCTCAACCGTCCCGAAGCGCGCAACGCCCTCTCGCCCGAGCTGATGGACGCAGCTCGCGGCGCGCTCGAGCGAGCTTCGACGCCGATCCCGAGGTCCGCTGCATCGTCATCGCGGGCTCCGATGAGGTCTTCGCGGCAGGTGCCGACATCGGCGCGCTCGCCGAGCGCGAGTTCCACGACGCGCTCTTTCATCCGGCCGCGGGCTTCTGGCGAAAGGTCGCCGACTGCCGCACGCCGCTGATCGCGGCCGTGTCGGGCTGGGCGCTCGGCGGTGGCTGCGAGCTGGCGCTGATCTGCGACATGATCGTCGCCTCCGAGACGGCCGAGTTCGGCCAGCCCGAGATCACCCTCGGGATCATCCCCGGAGGCGGCGGCACCCAGCGGCTCGCGCGCGCCATCGGCAAGCAACGCGCGATGGAGCTGGTCCTCACCGGTCGGCGCTTCGACGCCGCTGGAGGCCGAGCGCATGGGGCTGGTCAACAAGGTGGCGAAGAAGAAGGAATGGCTCGACGAGGCGCTCGCGCTCGCGCAGGCTGATCGCCTCGACGGCCGCCGCTCGCCGCTCGCCTCGCCAAGCAGGCAGTGCTGATCGCCGAGGAGACCGCGCTCTCGGCCGGCCTCGAGCAGGAGCGCCGCCTCTACGAGCTGGCGATGGCGACCGAGGATCGAGTCGAGGGCATGCAGGCCTTCCTCGAGAAGCGCAAGCCGACCTACCGCGGCCGGTGAGGCGGAGGCGGAGCCGAAGCCGAGGTGCGCCGCCGTTGAGGCGCCTTCGGTGACTCGGGCCGAGCGCGTCGGCGTCGTCGGCGCCGGGACGATGGGCGCCGGAATCGCCCAGCTCGCCTGCCTCGCGGGCTGCGAGACGCTTCTTCACGACCCCGTGGCCGAGGCGCTCGAGCGTCGGCGCCGACCGCGTTCGCGCCGACCTCGACAGCGGCGCGCAGCGCGATCGCTGGAGCGCGGACGGACGCGAAGGCCGCCGCTGCCCGGCTGCAAGACCGCCGCCGGACGCTCGAGCGAGCCTTGGCGGCTGCGACCTCGTCGTCGAGGCGGCGCCCGAGAAGCTCGAGCTCAAGCGCGAACTCTTCGCCGAGCTCGAGCGGATCTGCGGCGACGACGCGGTCCTCGCCACGAACACCTCCTCGCTACCGGTCAGCGACATCGCCGCTGCGGCGACAACGCCCCGAGCGCATCTGCGGCATGCACTTCTTCAATCCGCCGGCGCTGATGAAGCTGGTCGAGGTCGTCGCCGGCGATGCGACCGCCGAGCCGGCGCTGGCGGCGACAGCCGAGCTCGCCGAGCGAATGGGCCGAACGCCGATCCGCTGCACCGACGCGCCCGGCTTCATCGTCAACCGCTGCAACCGCCCGTTCGCGCTCGAATCGCTGCGGATGCTCGGCGAGGGCGTTGCGACGCACGCGGCAGATCGACCGCGTCGTGCGCGAGGACGGCGGCTACCGGATGGGCCCGTTCGAGCTGATGGACCTGATCGGCATCGACGTCAACCTCAGCGTCGCCGAGTCGTTCTACGCCCAGCGCGCCGAGCCGCGCTGGGAGCCGCACGAGATCCAGCGCCAGAAGGTCGCGGAGGGTCGCCTCGGCCGCAAGAGCGGCGCCGGGTTCTACGAGTACGAGGACGGCAAGAAGGTCGAGGTCGAGGCCGAGGTGGACAGCCGAGCTGCGCAGGCGTGATCCTCAGCCGGATGCTGGCCCAGCTCGTCAACGAGGCGTGCTTCGCGGTTGAGGAGGGTGTCGCAGCCCCCGACGACGTCGACGCTGCGATGAAGCTCGGGCTCAACCACCCGAAGGGCCCGTTCGAGTGGGCGCGCGAGATCGGGGCCGGCGACGCGCCCTAGCGACGCTCGACCGGCTCGCCGTCGAGATCGACGCCGACCGCTACCGGGCCGCCGGCCTCCTGCGCCGCTGGAGCGAGCTCGGCGGCGATCGTCCGCCCGCGGCGCCGGCGTAGCGGGTTGCGGCCCTCGGCCGCGAGGTAGGAGCCGAACAGGATCAGGGCGAGACCGATGATCGTCGTCACGCTGATCTCCTCGTCGAGCAGGGTGACCCCGTAGACGACCGCGAACGCCGGCGCCAGGTAGGTGACGATGAAGGTCCGCGCGGGTCCGACGGTGGCGATCAGCTCGTAGAAGATCGCGAAGGCGATCCCGGTACCGACGACGCCGAGCGCGACGACGGCGGCCACCGGGCCGATGGCGGGAACGGCATGAGGGCGCGCCGATCACCGCAGCGGGCACCAGCAGTACGGCACCGGCGGTCAGCACCCAGGCCGCGACCCCGATCGGCGGGCGGTCGGGAGCTTGTGCTTGGCGAGTAGCCCGCCGATCGCGTAGCCGAGGCCGGCCATCAGCACCGCGAGCCCACCGAGGAGCTCCTCCCCGGAACCGCTGAGATCCACGCCCAGCAGGAGCCCGACGCCGACGACCCCGAGGACCACGCCGACGAGCCGCATGCCCTCGGCGCGCTCGTCCTGATCGACACGGATCGCGAGCAGCGCCGTGAAGATCGGCGCCGAGGCGACCAGGATCCCCGCGAGCGACGAGGTGATGTGCTGCTCGCCGGCCGCGATCAGCACGAAGGGCGCCGACACCTGCGACAGCGCGATCGAAAGACCCAGCCGACTCGGGACGAAAGCCGCCGAGCGCGTTGCGGCCCGGCGGCCAGCGCGACCAGGACCGCAGCGGCGAGCACGACGCGAACGAACGCGACCATCCCCGGCGAGAGGTCGCGCAGCCCGATCTTGATCAGCAGGTAGCTCGCACCCCAGATCGCGCCGAGCGAGACCAGCAACGTCCAGGCTCGGCGATCCATGCACCGAGCTTAGGAGAGTCCGACCGGCCTCCGCCAGTCGAAATCCGATGACCCCTATTACTCGCTGTGCAGCTGCGGCGCGACCTCGAGCGGCTCGCCGGCGGGGAGCCAATGAGCCTCGGGCGAGGGCGGCGTGTCGCGCAGGAACCACTCGGCGTCGAGCGCGCCCATGCAACCGCTGCCGGCGGCGGTGACCGCCTGGCGGTAGGTGCGGTCGACGAGGTCGCCGACGGCGAAGACGCCGGCGAGCTTCGTGCGCGTCGACTTGCCCTCGGTGAGCACGTAGCCGTCCTCGTCGGTATCGACCTGGTCGGCGACCAGTTCCGAGCGCGGGATGTGGCCGATCGCAACGAAGGCACCGCCGACCTCGAGCTCCTCGGCTTCGTCGGTCTCAGCGTTTCGCAGGCGAATCGCTCGCAGCTTCCCATCGTCGCCGGCAAGGAACTCCTCGGGCACGTAGGGCGTCTTCAGCGAGATGTTGTCGCGCTCGCGGGCGCGGTCGAACATGATCTCCGAGGCGCGGAAATCGTCGCGGCGATGGACGATCGAGAGGTTCTTGGCGTACTTGGAGATGAAGATCGAGTCCTCCATCGCCGAGTCGCCGCCGCCGATCACGGCGACGTCGTCGCCCTTGAAGAAGGCGCCGTCGCAGACGCCGCAGGTCGAGACGCCGCGGCCGGAGAGCTCCAGCTCGCCCGGGATCCCCAGCCGGCGGGGCTCGGCGCCCATCGCGAGGATCAAGGCTCTTGGCCGAGTAGACGTCGTCGCCGACGTGGACGCGCTGCACAGCCGCCGTCGGAGAGCTCGACGCGGTCGGCGTCGTCGGTGATGAAGCGGGTTCCGAACTTCTCGGCCTGCGCGCGGAACTGATTCATCATCTCCGGGCCCATGATCCCCTCGGGATAGCCCGGATAGTTCTCGACGTCGGTCGTGTTCTGCAGCTGACCGCCCCACTGAAAGCCCTCGATCACGAGGGGCTCGAGGTTGGCGCGGGAGGCGTAGAGCGCCGCCGTGTAGCCGGCTGGCCCGCCGCCGAGGATGATCAGGTTTTCGACCTTTGCGTCGCTGTTTTCGCTCATGGATCTAGTGTACTCCTCGCTTCATTTTATGAAGTAATGGCTTGGGCGGCTTCGGCGGGCAGCTCGCGGGTCGCCCTCCTCCCAGCTGTGCACCGTCTTGCGGAGCTGGATGAAGGCCACGACGCCTGGTGGCAGCGGCAGCCAGAAGGCGATCAGCCGGTAGGTCAGGACGGCGGCGAAGATCGTGCCGCCGCCGATGCCGCAGGCTGAACAGGGAGAACGCGCCGATCATGCCCGCGTCCACCCCGCCCACCCCACCGGGCAGCGGGATCAGGTTCGCGAACATCCCGACGAAGAACGCCTGTGTGATCACGGCGATCGGACACCGAGGCGCCGAAGGCGTGAAACGAGGCCCAGAGGATCGCGATCTGGGCCGCCCAGAAGCCGATCGCGCCGATTAGCGCCAAGGCTTCCCTGCGATGGCTCGCGCAGGAACCGAAATGCCTCGCGAGTGCCGACCGCGAGCGTCGACGGAACCGTCGACAGCCGCTTCAACATGCGACCGGTCCGGCGTTTCTGAGACATCCCCGAGAACCGCCGCTCGAGGTCTCCCGGAATCAGGGTGAAGAGCAGGAAGATGAGGATCACACCGCCGGCGATCGCCGCCGGCACAACCGTCATTCCCGCGGGGGCCGGGCCGCTGAAGACCCCGGTTCGCAGGAGGATCCCGTTGATCAGCAGGGTGAGCATGTAGATCCCGTAGAGCAGGACATTGAAGGCGACCATGCGCGCTGCGGCGTCCTTGCGCTCCATCCCCGCTTTGCGGAGCGCCCAGTAGGTGAGGACGATGCCGCCGGCACCACCGGCCGAGAACAGCCGTGTCGCCGCCAGGCCCGCCATGGTGATCTGGTAGCTCTCGCGCCACTTCAGCTTGACGGCCTTGCCGACCACGCCGCGGAACAGCGCGACGTAGGAACCGAACATCGCGAATGCGAACGCGCACCGCGATCCCGATCCATACGGGGTCGCCCCTGGTGAGGATGTCGAGGCCGTCCTCGATGCCGACCACCTGCGGGAAGAGCAGGTAGATCGCGACGAGGACGATGAGGACGATGACGATCGTCTGCGCGATCCGCTTGGGGCTGTCGAAGAACTTGGGTTCTTCGTCGGTCTCTGGCACGGGCAGGGTCGCGTTCAGCTCTTCGGGAGCACCCCCGCTCGACCCGCCGGAACCACGAGACATGGGGCCTGATACTCGCAGGACCGGGGGTCGTTTTCGCTCAGGTGTCCGCGGCGATCCGCTCGAGCGACTGCAGGCGGCGATTGACCGCCTCCACGAGCGGCTCGGCGATCGGCTCACCACTGCGAACGAGCGCGACCAGCAGAGCCCCGGCGATCAGGTCGGTGACGTAGTGCTCGCCGAGGTAGACCAGGGCAAATCCGAGCGTCGCCGTGTACGCCCACCCAGCGGCGCCGGCAAGCCTGCCAGCCTCCGACAACTGGATCGCGGCCATCATCGCGGTGGCGAAATGCAGGGAGGGCATCGCCGCCCACGGGTTGCCGTTGAAGCGGTCATACAGCGGCTGCCAGGCGTCGCGCCAGACCTGCTCGCCTGTGTCGACCATGATCCGCCGAACCGGCTCATCGACGTAGCCCTCCTCGGAGGCCCACCACGGCGGTGCGGTCGGGACCGCGAAGTAGACGGCGCAGCCGATGTCGTATGTCGCTGCGAGTTGGCGTGCCGCTTGCGGAAACCGATCGGGGTGGCGTGCCTGAACGAAGGCGAGCGCGATGTGTGGCTCCATGAACCAGGCCCAGTGCGCGATCGAGAGAAAGCGATCGAGGCCGGTCACGTGGTCAGGCCGGCTGAAGCGCCGCTGAAGCCGCGCGTTCGGCAACGTGCCCGCGCCGAGGAAGCGGTCGGCGACGATCGGATAGCGGATTCGAAGCCGTGCCCGAAGCGCGTCGGGGTCGTCGTAGGGAAGCTCGTGGGCCATCACGAACCCCCACATCTGGAGGCCGAAGAGCGCGAGGTCGCGACCACGGGAGCGCGGCCGCAGGACCGCCAGCGCCATCGGCCCGGAAACCAGCGCTGCCATGGTCGCGCCGGCGGGGATACGCCGATTTCGCCGCATCACCGGGACTGCTATTGCCGCCGCCAAAGCGGCCGCGGCGGCCCCGCGAACGGCTCGACTCAGCGCTGGTGAGGGGCGTCGGGAGGAGCGGAAGCGGCGCAAAGCGGGGCGAGTATGACGGCTCACTGTGCCACGCATCGGGGCAGGTCCATAGAATGCGCCGCGCCTTGAGCCGCCGCACGATCCTGCTCGCCGCGACCAGCGCCCTGATGGCCCTTGCCTGGGTCGCTGCGCCTGCTTCCGCGATCCAGCTCGGACCCCCCGAGTCGCACTCCCCGAACGCCGACGCGATCAGCGGCACCTACTGGGTGATGCTCGTGACCGCGACGATCATCATCGTCGCCGTCAACGCCGCGCTGATCCTCGCCGTCGTGCGATTCCGTGAGCGCCGCGGCCGCGAGGCTTCGCAGGTGGAGGCCGGACGCGGCGCGTTGCGACCCATCCTGGGCGTCCTCAGCATCCTCGCTCTCGCCATCTTCGTCTTCGGCGTGGTTCAGACCGGCGAAGTTCGCTCGGTCGAGCCGTCCGGCCCGAACGGCCTCGGAGCCTCCGCGACTGCCCAGGTCGGCATCAACGACGCCGAGGTCAGCGATGTCGCGGCCACCACGGCCGCGAGCGGCGACGAGGAAGACCTTGCGCTGACCAGCCCGCTCGAGATCAACGCGTTTGCCCAGCAGTGGCTCTGGCGCTTCGAGTATCCCGGCGGCGTTCCGGGCAACCGCACGTTCTCCTATGGAGAGCTCGTTGTGCCAGTCGACACGCCCGTGATTCTCAACATCACCTCCGTCGATGTCCTCCACAGCTGGTGGGTGCCGGCGCTCGGCGGGCAGGTCCAGGCGACGCCGGGGGTCTCGAACGAGACCTGGTTCAAGGCCGATGAGGTTGGTCTCTACGGCGGCGCCTCGACCGTCTTCTCCGGCTCCGCCTATCCCGCGATGCGCTCATGGGTCCGGGTAGTGACGGTCCCCGAGTACGAGACCTATATCGAGCAACTGCGTGAGGACATCACGGCGGCCCAGGAGGCCGTGCTTCAGGATCAGCCCGCGGTGAGCGCCGAATGACCCCGACTCAGACCACAGCCCAGCCCCGTCCGGAAGTCGTAATTCGCGACCTGCGGCCGCGTCGCTCGGAGTGGATCGAGCGCGCGACGAGCGCCGACCACAAGTCCGTCGCGCTGCTCTATATCGCCACCTCGCTGGTCTTCATCGCGCTGGCCGCGACCGAGTTCGCGCTGATGCGCGTCCAGCTGATAGTTCCGGAGAACGGCCTGATCCAGCCTGAGATCTTCAACCGTCTGATGACGGCGTCGGTGGCCTCGTTTCTGTACCTGGGCGTCATCCCGCTGATCATCGGGCTGATCGGCTACATCGTGCCGCTGCAAATCGGCGCTCGCGGCGTCGCCCTCCCGCGCCTCAACCAACTCTCGTATTGGCTCTATTTGGCCGGCGCGGTCACCTTCCAGGCCACCTTCCTCTACGCCGTCCCCGAGACCGGCACGATCGCCCTGCCGCCGCTGTCCGAGGAGTCTTTCTCCCCGTCGCATGGCGTCGATGCATGGATCGTCGGCACCGGTCTCGCCTGCCTGGGCTTCACCTGCTTTGCGATCAACATGCTCGTCACCCTGCGGCGGATGCGCGCACCGGGGCTCGTTTGGCGGCGGATGCCGAGCTTCGCCAGCGCCGCGACGGTCATCTCCTACGTCCTGCTGACGATCTCGCCGATCATGCTCGCGGCGTTGTCGATGCTGCTCATCGACCGCCAGTTCGACGGGATCTTCTTCGACTCCCAGGAGGGTGGCGCGCCGCTCTTCTACCAGCATGTCGCCTACATCTTCCTCACCGGCCTGTACCTGACCGTCTTCCTCGCAGCCGCCGGCGCCGTGTCGGAGATCCTGCCGACCTTTGCCCGCAAGCCGTTGTTCAGCCGCCGGGCCGTTGCGACGTCATTCGTCGCCATCGCCGTCCTCGGTCTTCTCGCCTGGATGCAGAACATGTACATCGCCCCGCTCAACAAGGGCTGGACGATCGCCGCGATGCTGTTCGCGATCGCACTCGTGGTCCCGATCGGGACGCTCCTCTACAACTGGATCGCGACGATCTGGAACGGGGCGCTCGAGCTGCGTGCGGCGACCTGGTACGCGCTGCTGGCGATCTCGACGATGGCGTGCGGCCTGGCCGGTGAGCTGATGTATTCGGTCATCCCGGTCGGCTGGATGCTCGACAACACCACGGCCTCGCAGGGCGACACGCTGTACGTCCTCGTCGGTGGCGGGGTCATGGGCAGCTTCGCCGCCCTTCACTATTGGTTCCCGAAGATGAGCGGCCGCCTGCTGGGCGAGACCCTCGGCAAGGCCTCGCTCACGGCGATGACCGTCGGCATCCACCTCTACGTGCTGCCGATGTTCCTCGCGGGACTTAAGGGACAGCCGGTCGACGTCTTCAAGTTCTACGAGGCAACCGGGGTCGACGGGCTCAACGTGATCGCCTCGATCGGCGCCTTCATCCTCGTCATCGGGGTCCTGCTCGAGCTCGGCAACCTGGCCTACAGCTGGAACAACGGAATCCCCGCCCGCGGCCACGATCCGTGGCGCGGCTCGACGCTCGAGTGGTACGCGCTGTCGCCGCCACCGCCGCACAACTTCGACGCCGTCCCCGACGTCCGCAGCCCCGAGCCGCTGACCGACATCCGCGACGCGATCGCTCGCCGTCAGCGCAGCTTTACGCCGCCGCCACCGCTCGAGCGCATCGCCAGCCCGGAGCCGGAGCGCGAGCCCGAACCTGAGCCCGCCCCCGAACCGGAGCCCGCGCCGGAGCCGGAGGCAGAAGCGGCGCCGGAACCCGAGGCGGATGCTGCGCCGGAGCCGGAGCCAGAGGCGCCCGCGGACGACGCGGAAAGCCCGGACGACGGCGATAACGCCCCTGTAGCCTGAACGCGATGCAGTCTGTTGCCGCGGGCAGGGGCGATGCGGGCGATCAACTGTCCCGCTTTCGCCGCCTCGTCACCGTCACGATCGTCGCCACGTTCGTGCTGATCCTGATCGGCGGGGTCGTCCGTGTCAGCGATTCCGGCCTTGGCTGCGGCCCGGAGGGCAGCGGCACCCACGGCTGGCCGCTGTGCCAGGGAGGCGTCCTTCCCGCGGACTCCGCCGAATCTGTGATCGAGTTCAGCCACCGCGATCGCCGCCGCGGTCGTCAGCGTCCTGATCGCCCTGATGGCGTGGCGCGCATGGCGCCAGTTGCGCTCGCACCAGTCTGCTCGTCCGCGGTTCGATCGCCGTCGGCGTGCTCGTCCTCTTTCAGGCGGCGCTCGGCGGGCTCACCGTCGAGAAGGGCCTCGAGGATGAGCTCGTCGCGATCCACCTCGGCGTGGCGATGATCATGATCGCCCTGCTGTTCGTCCTGCGCCGCGCGGCTGACGACAAACCAGCGCCGGAACCGAGCGAGGTTCGCGGCCTGCGCCCCCTTGGGTACGTGACGGCCGCCCTCGTGCTCGCGACGATCGTCGCCGGTGGCTACGTCGCCGGGACCGAGTACCACGGCACCCCTCAGGCCGAGGCAGTCGTCGGCGCCCACACGGCCTGCGGAACCGGCTGGAGCACAGCCCAGTTCCCCGGCTGCAACGGCCAGGGCTTCCTCTCGTTCGGCCAGAGCCGGCTCGCCGACATCCAGCTGACCCACCGCCTCCTCATGTATCTGGCATCGCTCTCGGTCCTAGCGCTTCGCCGCGCTCGCGCTGCGCCGCCACGCCCCGAGTCGCGCTTTCTGGCTGGCTCCGCTGATCCTCGTCGGACAGATCGCCCTCGGCGTGATCAACGTGTACGCCGGCAAGCACGCCGGGCTGATCGTCGGCCACCTCATCCTCGGTACAACTTTGTGGATGACGATCGTCTACGCGACCGCAACACTGCTGCCGGTCTCCTCCCCCGCCCCCGAACGCGTCACTGGCCCGCAGGCCACCGGCGCCGCACCCGCATAGCGATGGAGAGCGCGACAACGACAGCCGGAGGGGTCAGCCTCGCCCAAAGCTCGGCCGCTGCGACGGTCCGCGACTACATCACGCTGACCAAGCCGCGGATCATCTCGCTACTGCTGCTGACGACCGTGGCGACGATGATCGTCGCGAAGGGCGCCTTCCCATCAATCTCGACGCTGCTTTGGACGATGCTGGGTGGCTATCTCGCCGCTGGCGGCGCCGGCGCGATCAACCATTACCTGGACCGCGAACGCGACGCAAAGATGGCGCGGACGGAGTCGCGGCCGATCGCCGCAGGGCGGATCGAGCCGCTTCACGGCCTCCTCTTCGGCGTCACCCTTGGGACGCTCGCAACGGTCCAACTGGCGATCACCGTCAACGTCCTCTCCGCGCTTCTCGCGCTCGCCGGGCTTGCTGGGCTACGTGGTCGTCTACACGATGTGGCTGAAGCCTCTGACGCCCCAGAACATCGTCATCGGAGGCGCGGCCGGCGCGGTACCGCCGCTCGTGGGCTGGGCTGCCGCAACTGGCGGCCTGCAGATCGAGGCGCTCTATCCCTTCGGGATCGTCTTCCTCTGGACCCCGCCCCACTTCTGGGCGTTGTCGCTGCTGATCAAGGACGACTACGCGCGCACCGGCGTACCGATGCTGCCCGTCGTCAAGGGCGAGGCCGCTACGAGGCGCCAAATCATGATCTACAGCGTGATTCTGGTCGCGTTCACCCTCCTGCCGGTTCTCACAGGCTTCCTCGGCGCGCTCTACGCCGTTACCGCGACGGTTCTCGGTGTCGGCTTCATCGTCCTCGCCACGCACCTCCTGCGGGCGCCGTCCCGCGCACTGGCCCTCCGCCTGTACCTCTCGTCGCTGATCTATCTCGCCGTCCTCTTCTGCGCGATGGCCGCAGACCGGGTCATCTGACAGAATCGCCGCCGTGGACAGGACTCGAGCCAACAGCAACGTCGGAACCGCGCTCCTCGTCGCCTCGGTGGCGGTGGCGCTCTTCGCCCTGACCTTCCTCGCCGCGATCGTCTACATCGGCTAGATGAGCGACGATCGACGCAACGGCGAGCGGACGGAGCTCGTCTACATCCCCGAGCCGTCCTGGACGCCTGTGTTGATCGCCTTCGGGCTCGCAGGCGTGCTGGTCTCGCTATTCACCTGGTGGCCGTACGGCGTCCTCGGCGCGGTTCTGCTGTTCGCCGGGCTGCGCTCGTGGTTCGACGAGGCCAGCAGCGAGATCTCGAAGCTGCCGCGACGCCAGCGCGTCGCGACGTCGGTCATCCCCGCGGTCCCGCTCGAGCGCGAGCGGGACTGAGCTCTGAGCGCCCTCTCAGCGCCTCAGACGGCGCTCTGCTCGGCTTCGGGCGAGATCGTCGACGAGGTGGCCCCGTCGGACGTCCAGACGCGCACGATGTCGCGCATCGAGAGCATCCCGACCAGCTCACCGTTGTCGACCACGACGAGGTGGCGAACGTGACGGCGCGACATCTCAACTGCGGCGCGCTCGAGGCTCCAGTGCGGCGCGGCCGAGATCACCGTGTCGCTCATGTGGTCGGCGACGCGCTCGGTATCGGGGTCCTCCCCGCGGCCGACGAGTTCATCGACGTCGCGCTCGGAGACCACCCGCGGACCCTGGGCCTCCTCGTCGACAACGACCGCCGCACCGACGCCCTTTTCGGTCATCCGCGTCGATACCTCACGCAGCGTGTGCGCCGGGCCCACCGTGAGGACGACGGTCGACATACCTTCACGGACTTCCATCTGGACTATTCGCTCCCCGGGTTGAATTCACAGTTAGTGCCGATCCGCGCGAACCCTATCGGACCGCCTGCGACCGGCTCAAGGCCGACCCGGTTCGGGGCTCGGAC
This sequence comes from uncultured Solirubrobacterales bacterium, assembly GCA_963746215.1. Classification (GTDB taxonomy): domain Bacteria; phylum Actinomycetota; class Thermoleophilia; order Solirubrobacterales; family 70-9; genus WHSW01. The sequence goes on along the minus strand of CAVVAT010000008.1, from coordinate 175,637 downwards.
AGATAGGATTCCGCGCGGTGGGTCGAGTCTTCCACGAAACTCGCATGCGAAATGCTGCGCGCCTGGGCGCGGTCGCCGTCGCGCTGATGGGCGGCGCGGCCTTCGCAGGCTGCGACACGTCAGAGAACGCCGACCTCGTCCGCGGCCGCGCGCTGTTCCAGGCCAAGTGCGGAACCTGCCACGCGCTCGCGGAGGCGGGCACGAGCGCGGTCGTCGGTCCCGACCTCGACGCAGCGTTCGCCCAGGCGCGTGCCGACGGCATGGACAACGACACGGTCGAGGGCGTTGTCCAGAAGCAGATCGAGAACCCGCGTGTGATCGAAGAGGGCGCCTCGAACTACGAGCAGGTCTACATGCCCGCCGACCTCGTCGAGGGCCAGGACGCAGAGGACGTCTCCGACCTACGTCGCGAGCGTCGCCGGCGTTCCCGGCGCGAAGCCGCCGCCGCTCGGTGGCCCGGCTGACATCTTCGCCGAGAAGTGCGCCCAGTGCCACGGGCTCGAGCCCGGTACGGGCTCAGGCGTCGGCCCGAATCTCGGAGACGTCGCTCAAGGGCAAGGACGCGAAGTACACGCTCCAGCAGATCGTCGATCCGAACTCCGAGATCTTCGAGGGTTATCCAGTCAGGCGTGATGCCCCAGGACTTCGAGGATCAGATCCCGATGGACAAGCTCAACCAGCTCGTCCAGTACCTGCTGCAGAACGCGAACGGCGGCGGCTGAGCCAAACGCCCAGCCCGACGCCGAACTCGAAAAGCAACGTGATCAGCCCCGCGAGGGGACCGATGATCAGGCCAACAGCGATCACCGGCGCGGCGACGAGCGCAACGGCAACGAACACCTTGAACATCGCCTCCTCGGAGCGAAACGGTGCCTCGAGGCGCTCGAACGTCTCCGATTCGGCCGGCGTGCTGATCGTCGTCTGACATGTGTCCAACGTAGCGATTCGGGCCCGGAACGCGCAATAGGGTGCCCGCGCATGAAGAGGACCCTCGCCGCTCTGGCCTCGATTGCCGCTCGCCATCGCTCTCAGCGCACCAGCCGGCGCCGGAATCAACCCCATCCCCCAGACCTACGCCCCGCGCGACTGCACGACGCCGAAGATCGAGCCGCGGAGCATCACCCTGTCCTGCGCCGATGACGGCGCGGTCCTCAAGCACTTGCGGTGGAGGAACTGGTTCGAGCCGACCGTTAAGGGCGAGGGCGACCTCCACCTCAACGACTGCGACCCCAACTGCGCCGACGGCGGCATCGACCGCTACCGCGTCAAGGTCAAGCTCCGCGACCTTCAGACCGTCAAGTGCGTGGGTCAGACGCTCGACATGTACCAGAAGGCCAAGCTCCGCTACCTGGGCGATGCCCCACCGAACGCGGACCGCCTGCGCAAGTTCGACGTGGAGTGCGTGGACTAGGGCGGAGTTCTGGAGAGCTCTCCCCCGAACGCCCAGGGCACAGGCGCCCTCGCTCGCGTGGCTGGCGCCTGGCGCAGGGCTGCGGCATCCGGGCGAACTGCGCCGAACGTCGCGGAGTTTGTCCTATAGGCGGCCTTCAGCGACGTTCGGACTCCCGAGCAAGAGGTGCGCCTTGGACGACATGCGCCACTGTCGGCGCTGACTGGCGCATCCACTGGCCCGTAGCTGACGCATCGGCCAGGCGCACCGCTTGAGCAAGCGGTGTTAAAGGATGTAGACGGCGGTGAAGACGACGATCCACATCACGTCGACGAAGTGCCAGTAGATCCCTGGCACCTCGACGCCTAAGTGGTCCTTCGCCTCGGGGCCGAAGTGGCCTCGCCAGGTGCGGATGTTGGCGAACGTCAGCAGGACCAGGCCGACGAAGACGTGAGCACCGTGTAGGCCGGTGAGGCCGTAGAAGATCGAGCCGAAGGCGCCGTCGCGGGCGCTGAAGCCGATGTGGACGTACTCGTTGATCTGGATGAAGAGGAAGGTCGCGCCCAGCAGCCAGGTGAGCGCGAGGCCCATCTTCAGCCCGTTGCGGTTGCCGCGGCGTACCGACTCGAGCGCCCAGTGGATCGTGAAGCTCGATGAGACCAGGATCGCGGTGTTGCAGCCGGCGATCGCGACCGGGAGCTCGAAGCCCTCAGGCGGCCAGGGGCCGTCGTTGGAGACGACCCGCAGGAAGAAGTACGAGGCGAAGAACGCCCCGAACAGCATGATCTCGGAGACGATGAAGATCGCGATGCCGAGGACCTGGCGGTCGATCCGCGAGCTCTCGTTGGCCTCCGGCGGCCCGTGATGCTCGTGAGCGTCGTGGCCGACGGCGATCGAAGCGGATTCCATCAGGCAACCACCTCCGCAGCCCGAGCCTCGAAGTGCTCGACCGGCTTGTCTGTGTGGGCCTTGACCTCGTCGAGCAACCCCGCCTCGAGCCACGCCGACTTCTGGCCGCTGAGGGTTGAGATCAGGATGTCGTCGATTCGGTAGTGCTCGATCGCGTTGCGGATCGCCGGCAGCGGCTCGGGGCTCATCGGCTGGCCGGTCGCGTCGATCTCGTCGCGGTAGAGCTCGGCGAGCGCTGCAGCAAGGCGGTCGCAGACCTCCTGGCGGCTCAGATCGCCCGAGCGCGGGCAGATCACCGTGTAACGGTGCGGGCTTGTCACCGGCGCGGGTCTTCAGATGCTCGAGCAGATCCGGGCTGTTGACGGTCTGCGTAGCGACCAGCAGCGTGTGGGTCACGTCCCAGCGCACGGCGTCATCGTCGACGCGTACCGGAATGTGCGTGACCGGCACCTCGATGTTGTCCTTGGCCCACTCGATGAGGTCCTTGCGCATCAGCCCGAAGCGCGACTCATAGAGCGCCGACAGCAGCACCTCGGAGGGCTGGAAGGCGCGCACACCGTCGTCGAGCGCAAGCGAAGGGTCGGGATCCAGAACCGCGCCCGACGATTCGATGCCGAACTCGTCGAGAACCTCCTGAGTGACCTCTACACGGCTCCAAGCCGCGTCGCGAACCTCGTCGCGATCGACGATCTGGCCGACCGTTGGCTGGTTCTGCGGCGCGACGACGGCGACCGAGTCAGCCCCGGCCTCCACGCGCTCGCGGACCGCCTGCAGCAGCTTGCGGCCACCCGCGACCTCGTTGACGAAGGCGAGCACGGTGCCGCCCTTGCTCCAGTCCACCGGGCTGGAGACGTCGGTCGTGATGGGGTAGTTGGCGTCTTCGCCGCTCGTCACGGACTACTCCCTCCGGAGGTAGCCGGCGCCGGCCGCCGCCCCGGCCACGGCGGGCTCGGGCTGGCGCACCTCGGCCTCCTCGCCACCCATGATCGCGTGGCGGGCGCCGGGGACGCCGAACTCGTACGGACCGCCGACGACGCGCGGAATCTCGTCGAAGTTGAAGATCGGCGGCGGCGAGGACACCTGCCACTCGATCGTCTTCGCCCGCCAGGGGTTGGCGGAGGCGCGCGGGCCATAGCGCCAGGAGACGTACATGTTGTACATGAACACCAGCTGCGCGAGACCGAGCAGGAAGGACGAGATCGTGATGACCAGGTTCCAGGTTCCGAACTGCGCGGCGTAGTCGGCGACGCGACGCGGCATGCCCTCCATCCCGATCCAGTGCATCGGGATGAACGTGCCGAGCATTCCGAGCAGGGTCAGGTAGAAGTGCACGCGCCCAAGTCGCTCGTCGTACATTCGCCCGGTCATCTTCGGGAACCAGTGGTAGATCCCGGCGAAGATCGTGAAGACCGAGCCGCCGAAGAGCACGAAGTGGATGTGGGCGACGATGAAGTAGGTGTCGGAGACGTGGATGTCGATCGGCACCATGCCGAGCATGACGCCGGATATCCCGCCGACCACGAAGGTGACGATGAAGCCGAGGGCGAACAGCATCGCCGTCGATTTCAAGTGGATCACCCCGTCAAAGAGCGTCGCTAACCACGAGAAGATCTTGATCCCGGTCGGCACCGCGATCAGCAGCGTCGTGATCATCATCGGCACGCGCAGCCAGCTGAACATGCCCGCTGACGAACATGTGGTGCGCCCACACGGTGTACGACAGGACGATGATCCCGATCAGCGCCAGGGCCATCAACCGGTAACCGAAAATCGGTTTACGGGCGTGGGTGGAGATGACCTCGGAGACGATCCCGAAGCCGGGCAGGATCATGATGTAGACGGCTGGGTGCGAGTAGAACCAGAAGATGTGCTGGTAGCTGAGGACGTCGCCGCCGAAGGCCTCCTGGAAGAAGTTGGTGTGCAGGACGCGGTCGAAGAGGACCATGAACTGCACGCCGGCGATGAACGGCGTCGCCGCGACGACCAGCAGCGAGGTCGAGAGGTTCGCCCAGACCAGCAGCGGCATCCGCCAGAAGGTCATTCCCGGCGCCCGCATCGTGATGATCGTGACCAGGAAGTTCAGCGCCGTCGCGATCGACGAGGCACCTGCGAACTGCACGCCGAGGTTGAAGAACGATTGGCCCAGCGGCGCCCCGGTTGAGAGCGGCGCGTAGCCGGTCCAGCCGGCGTCGAAGGCGCCGCCGGGGACGACGAAGCTGACGAGGAAGAGCACGCCTGCGATCGGGAGCATCCAGAACGACAGCGCGTTCAGGCGCGGGAACGCCATGTCCGGCGCGCCGATCATCAGCGGCAGGACGTAGTTCGCGATTCCGGCGAAGACCGGGATCACGAAGACGAAGATCATCAGCGCCGCGTGCGTAGAGAAGAGGCCGTTGTAGAGCCCCGGATCGACGATCTGCGTGCCCGGCTGAGCGAGCTCGGCGCGGATCAGCATCGCGATCAGGCCGCCGCAGAGGAAGAAGAAGAAGGTCGTGACGATGTACTGGATGCCGATGACCTTGTGGTCGGTGTTGAACTTGAAGTAGTCCTTCCACGAGGTCGCCCCGTGCTGGGAGTGATCGTCGCGGCACGGTCGGCGCGCCGGCGGCCCAGCGGAACCAGTAGTCGAACGCGCCGAGGCCGACGAGGAAGCCGAGCGGGCCCGGTGATCGCGGGGACGATCAGGTGCGGGTAGCCGGTCTGCTCCGTCTGGAAGATCTCGAGGCCCGGAGATCGCGCGCAGCGCAACGACCAGCCCGAAGCCGAATGCGCTTCCGAGCAGGAAGCCGAGTCGCGCCTCGCCCCAGTCCTGGTTTCTTCAATGCCGCTGCCACGCCCTGTCCTACCTCAAAGCCTATGCCCCGCCCGAGTCCGACGAACCGGCGGCCTCGTCCGGAGCCTGCGCCTCGGCCTGCTCGGCGAGCCACTGATCGAACTCCTCCTGCGACTCCACGACCACCGTGCGCGCGCATCGTCGCGTGCCCCGTGCCGCAGAGCTCCGTGCAGACGAGGCTGAACGTGCCCTCCTCGTCGGGGGTGACGACGAACTCGTTGTCGATGCCCTCCTCCTCCGGATCGCCCGCAGGCACCGCGTCCCGCTTGATCCCCCACTCCGGCACCCAGAACGAGTGCAGGACGTCGAGGGCGCTCATCGTGATCTCGAGCTGGCGGTCGACCGGCACGTGCAGTTCGTTGGTGGTCACCGGAGTCGCGGTGTCGCCGCTCCCGACCATCTCCTCCGGGTACTGGAAGGTCCACTTGAACTGCTGGCCGATCACGTTGAGCGGCATCCGGTCTGAAGCCTTGGCCTCGATGTCGTCGAGCACGACCCAGCTGTAGCCGGCGCCGAAGAGGACGATGATCGTCGGGATCACGGTCCAGGCGATCTCGAGGCTTGCGTGTTGCCGTGGATCGGCTTGCCGTCGGACTCGTCGCCAGGCTTCGCGCGGAACTTCCAGAGCGCGTAGGCGAACATGACCATGACGATCGCGAAGACGAAGCACGACAGCACGATCATCACGTCGAAAAGCGTGTCGATCGGCCCGCGCTCGCTCGAAGCGGCGTCGCCGAACCAGTCGAACTGCAGCAGCACGACGGAGCTCAAGGCGCCGATCACGAGCATCGCCGCGACCAGTCTCACGTAGGTCACCCGGGTCACTGCGGCGATTCTATTGATCGCGGCGACGGTGTCCCGCGCACGTCGCGAGCTTGTTTCAACCGGCTCAATCTGCGATCGCGGAGGCCGGAGGCCGAAGCGGAGCTCTGCCGCCGTTGAGGCAGCTCATTTGCCCGGGCGGGAAAGGCGCTCGAGGTCCCCGGCGCTGGCGTCGAGAACACCTTTTGCGACCTGTTCCCAGCTCCAGCGGCGCTCGACCGTCGACCGCAGAGCGCTGCTCGCCTGGTCGCGATCGGGCTCCGCGAGCCCGAGCCATCCGTTGATCCGAGCGGCGAGCTCGCCGACCGCTCGCTCGTCGAGTTCGAACGCGACGAGCGGCTGCAGCGGCTCGGCTAGGTCCGCAGCCAGGGCGTCGCTGACCTCTGCGGCTCCGGAGTGATGCGCGGAGACGGGCGGCACGCCAGCCGCAGCCGCCTCAGCGGCGACCATGCCAAACGCCTCGGGGAAGGTGCTGGGAAAGACCAGGGCGTCTGAGGACGAGACCGGGGCGGCGACCTGGTCGTGCTCGAGTCGTCCCGCGAACTCGATGGAATCGGCGGCGGCCGACGCGGCTCTCGCATAGTCATCAGGCGCCCGATCGAGAAACGCCGACAGCATCGTCAAGCGCTCGTCGGCGCCGTCCTCGAGCCCGCGGCCCTGATCTGCGAGCTCGCGCAGTGGCTCAAGGTCGCCGCGGGCGAAGCCGTCGACGATCCCTCGCAACACGCCCTCGAGCCCGCCGAAGCCGACGATCAGCAGGCGCGCCTGTGGGTGGGCACGGCGCACGAGCGGCCAGGCAGCGAGGAGGAGATCGACCCCCTTCGAGACGATCAACTTGCCGACGAAGACGACCCGCGGTCCCTCGGCCTCGGCGTACCACTCGAGCGCGGCGGCAGCGGCCTGTGGATCGGTGTCCCACGAGGAGCCGGCCGACTCCGAGCTCGCAGGGACAGCGTCCCGCAGCGCCGTCGCGGACTGTCTGAGCGCCGCGGGACGCGCCGCCGGCTCCACGGGCGCGAACAACTCGGTGTCGACACCCGGCGGACCCAGGCGCACCTTCGCGTTGGTCGCAGGATCGTCGACCGCGAGCCGCAGCCGCTCGGCGACATGGTCGGACCCGACGAGGATGCCGTTGGCCGCCGCAACCGCCTCCTCCGCATAGGGGCCGAAGCGGTCGAGCTCGGGCAGGACCGTGTAGGAGAGGTCCGAGCCGTGGACCTTGAGCGCGTAGCGCAACCCGGCGCGCGCGAGGATCACCGGCCCCATCACGAGGTGATTGGCGAGCGCAGCATCAAATCCCCCGAGCTGGTCGCCCAGCTCGGTGACGGCCGCGACGTTGAGGTCGACGTAGCGCTCCAGCTCGGCTTCGGTCATCTCGCTGAACGTCTTAACGTCGAAGCCCTCGTAGGTGTCGTGGACGAAGACCGGCAAGAGACCGCCGATGTCGGGGTTGTGAATCGTCACGGATCCCGGCAGCCCGGCGCCGAGATCCGGTGCCTCGCGGTCCTGGCACAGCAGGTGCACCTCGTGGCCGAGCGCTGCGAGCGCGCGCACGAGACTGACGTTGTAGATGTTGGAACCGGTGCCCCGGAGGAGGTAGCCGTGGAAGATCAGGACTCGCACGGCTCGCGAGACTAGGTCGTCATCCGGCGGGGCCACCCATTACTCTGCCGTCCCGATGCAAAATCAGCGACAGATCTTTCGCCTCCGCGCCCGGGCCTCCGGCCGCGAGGCGTTCGCCCCGGCTGAGCCCGGCGGCGTCTACATCGACAGCGAGACCGGCGAGGAAATGGAGCCGGTCACCGAGCTTCTGCCGCTCGCCCCCTCGGACTCCGCGCTGCTGCGCTCGCCCGAGAACCTGCGCACGTGCCGGCGCTGCGATCAGCTGATCGGCGTCGACGTGAGCGACTGCCCGTACTGCGGACTGCGCCAGCCGCCGCTGGCGTAGAGCTCTAGCGGGGCTATCGCGCCGCTCAGCGGGGCGTGTAGTAGGCCCAGTACAGAAGGCGCGCGGCCTGGTAGTCGCAGCCGTAGGAGCGGGTTGAGCCGACCTTCTGCTGAGGCTTTCCGTCCTCGATGTTCTCGGTGCCGTCGCACTTGCCGTCGACGCGGCTGGCGCGCCAGACGTTGGTGCCCCTTGCGAGGTTGACGGCGAAGGACGGGGACCAGGTGGGAATGGTGAGGGCGACGAAGTCGCCCTTCTTCATCTTCAGGGGGTCCGTGAGCGTGAAGGTCTCGCGGCTGCCGAGCGAAGAGCTCACCGGGACGACCGTGCTCTGCGCCTTGAGCTTGTAGTCGCGCTCGTCGCGGCGCTTGATCACCGAGATGCGCGCCGTGGGCGTCAGCCCGAAGGTGCCCGATTGGTAGAAGTCGGCGAAGAAGTTGATCTGACTGGTCTTGGGCTCGGAGAGGTCGAGCGCCCAGGCGACGATCCAGCCGTCCTCGCGCGCCTTGAACGGGGCGCGAACGCCGTCAGCGACCAGCTGATAGCCGGTGACGCTGCCGACCGCCTCGCAGGGATCGCCGGGGCATGCGGGCGCCGGAGTCCGTGAGGTATTGCCGAGCGTCTTCGCCGGCACCGCCCAGGCGTTGCTGGCGCCGACAAGCGCGCAGAGGGCGACCAGCCCGAGTGCGGCGACTGAAGGCGGAGCGAACGGGACGTGTCGTGGTTCCGACCATCGAATCAGCAGAACACCTATTCCCAGGTGGGGTTTCGGTTCCTGCAGCGACGCGTAGCTTAGGCCGGTCGGGCGGTCGGCGGTAGATTGCCCGCTAGTGCCTGCAATCGAGGTATCAGGGCTCGAGCGTGAATTCTCGGGGGGTCTGCGAGCTGTGGACGGTGTCGACCTCCAAGTCGAGGCCGGCGAGATCTATGCGTTTCTGGGTCCCAACGGCGCAGGCAAGACCACGACGGTGCGGATGTTGACCACGCTCCTGCGCCCCACGGGCGGCAGCGCCAGGGTCGCCGGGCACGACGTGGTCAGCGAGGCCGGAGACGTTCGCCGCTCGATCGGGGTCGCGCTTCAGGAGGCCGCGCTGGACCCGCTGATGACCGGCAACGAGCTGATTCGCCTTCAGGCCACGTTGCACGGCCTGATCGGCGCCGAAGCGGAGCGGCGCTGCGCCGCCCTGATCGAGCGCGTCGGCCTCGCCGGTGCCGCCGACCGCCGCGTCGGCACCTACTCGGGCGGCATGCGCCGGCGTCTCGACCTTGCGTCGGCGCTCGTCCACGAGCCTCAGGTGCTCTTCCTCGACGAGCCGACCACCGGCCTCGACCCGGTCAGCCGCAAGGACGATCTGGGAGGAGGTGGCCGCGCTCAACGGCGAGGGCACGACGGTCTTTCTGACCACGCAGTACCTCGAGGAGGCCGACCAGCTTGCCGACCGTGTCGGGATCATCAGCGGCGGCAAGATCGTCGCGGAGGGCACGCCCACCTCACTCAAGGCAGAGGTCGGCAAGGCTCACCTCGAGATCGGCCTCGCCGACGGCTCGGCCGAGGCGGCCGAGCGGGCCTTCGCGGAATTCGGGCGGGTCCTGCCCGCAGCGCGACGGCAAGGTCCTGGTCGAGCTGGCGGGCGGCGCTGCCGACGTGGCCAAGGTCGTTCGGGCGCTCGACGAGGCCGGCATCCTGCTCGAGTCGCTGGACCTTGTCGAGCCGACGCTCGACGACGTCTTCGTCGCAAAGACGGGCGAACACATCACAACCGCCGAGGACGAGTGAACAGCCTCGCCGCGTGGTCGCCGCGCTCGGCGCCCGATCGATCAAGCAGACGTTTCGCCGGCCGCAGCTCGTCTCGCCGATCATCATCTTTCCGACGCTGTTGCTCGCGGTTCAGACCGGTGGCGCCGGGCGCGCGGTCGACCTCCCCGGCTTCCCTGAGGTCGACAGCTTTCTCAGCTTCATGCTCGCCGGAGCCACGCTGCAGTCGTGCCTGCTGGCTGGTAACTCGGGCGGGATCGCGCTCGCCGTCGACCTCGAGATGGGCTTCACGGACCGGCTGTTCGCGGCACCGATCTCGCGCTTTGCGATCGTCCTCGGCCGCCTTGCCGGCACCGCGGTCCTCGGGGCGGCAACCGCGGTGTGGTTCATCGCCATCGGCCTGATCTTCGGCGCCTCGTTCGAGCTCGGCGTACCGGGGATGCTGCTGATCATCGCCCTGGCGTCGCTCGCCGCCGTCGCCTTCGGCGGGCTCAGCGCGGCGATCGCCCTCTACACGGGGCAGGCGTCTGTCGTCCAGGGGCTGTTCCCGTTGATCTTCGTGATCCTCTTCCTCTCCACAGCGTTCTTCCCGGTCAACCTCCTGCTCGAGCCGGCGGCATCGGTCGCCGAGTACAACCCGCTTTCGTTCATTGTCGACGGCATCCGCGAGCCCGTGATCGGCTCGTTCAGCGCTGAGTCCCTGCTCAAGGCCCTTGGCGCGATCGGGCTGGTGGGCGCGATCTCGATGGCGTTGAGCGCGGTGGCACTGCGCCGACGCTTGAGGGTGGGTTGATGGGCCTCGCGGTCGAGTTCGCGACCGTCTGGGCTCTGGTCCGGCGCTCGACCAACGAGATCCTCCGGGTCCCAGGCGCAGCGATCCCCGGGCGTCCTGGCGCCGACGATCTTCTTCCTCGGCCTGACCGCGGTGTTCGGCAACCTCACCCTGCTCCCCGGATTCGACACCGAGAGCTACCAGAGCTTCATCCTCCCGATCAGCCTGCTGCAGGGCGCGGGGTTCACCGGCGCCGCCACCGGGGTCAACCTCGCCCGCGATATCGAGCAGGGCTGGTTTGACCGTCTGCTCGCCTCCCCCGCTCCGCGCCGAGCCCTACTCGCCGGAATGGTCCTGTCGGCGAGCCTGCGCTCGCTGATTCCCGGCGACCGTCCTGCTCGCCGTCGGCTTCTCGATCGGCGTGGATTTCCCGGGCGTCGACGGCCTGCTGCTCGCCGTCTTCTGCGTGATGGCGACCGGAACGGTTGCCGCCTGCTGGGGCGTCAGCCTCGCGCTCCATTACAAGACGCAGAGCGCAGCGCCGCTGATGCAGGCGGGAATGTTCATCCTCGTCCTGACGACGACGGCCTACGCCCCGATCGAGCTGCTGCAGGGTTGGCTCGCCGATGTCGCCCGCATCAACCCGCTTGACCCAAGTCGTCGATGCGATGCGCCAGGGATTCGTCGACGACAGTGTCACCTGGGCCGGAACGTGGCCTGGACTCGTAGCCCTGGCCGGGATGCTCGCCGTGCTGGCGCTGGGTTTGCGCTTCGAGGCATGAACCGCGCGAGTGACTGAGCTCGCCGAGCGCTGCCGGGCAGTTCTCGAGGCCTCCCACGCCGAGGGCGAGCGCCGCGGGGTCCCCTACTCCTACACGCGGCCGAGCCCGAGCCGCTATCCGTGGCAGTGGTACTGGGACTCGTGCTTCGCGGCCATCGTTTGGCGGCGGTTCGACAAGTCGCGGTCGCGCGAAGAGCTCGAGAGCCTGCTCAACGCGATGCGCCCGGACGGGTTCATCGGCCACGTTGTCTTCTGGGATCAGCCGCTGAGCTTCCGGCGACTCGTCTACTACAACGTCACCTCGCGCCACGCTGAGATGACCGGCACGATCCAGCCACCGTTGCTGGCATGGGCGTGGCGTCTGGCGGTCGGCGACCCCGGCGACGAGCCCCGGATCGCAACCCACCACGAGTGGCTGCGCGCCAACCGCGACCTGGAGGGCGACGGACTGCTGTGGTTGGTCCAGCCCGACGAGTCCGGGCTCGACTCGTCGCCGAAGTTCGACCCGGTCTGGGGCCGCCTCAAGCACGCGGGCTACGGCTTTCCGCTGCTGGTCGCCCGCAACCGCCATCTGGATTGGGATGCACGCCGGATCCGAGATCGCGGCTGGCCGGTGGTCTGCGAGGTAATGACCAACGTCCTCTGGGGGCTATCGCGGATCTCCGCCGGCGAGCCCTCGATCACGCCTGCGCTGGTCGACCGCCTCTGGGACGAGCGCGACGGCCTCTTCTACGACGAGGTCCAGCCGGGCGGTGCGCGCCCTCGAATCTCGACCTGGGCGGCCCTCTCACCGCTGGCGCTTCCCGACCTGCCCGACGAGATCGGCCACCGCCTGGTCCAAGAGCACCTGCTCGACCCCAAGCGATACTGGCTGACCAACCCCCCGCCCTCCGTCTCCGCGGCCGAGCCGACCTTCGAGCCCAACCGCGGCGCGGGCTGGAAGCTGCGCTACTGGCGTGGCCCGACCTGGATCAACGGCGCCTGGATGCTCTCACTTGGGCTGCGTCGCCTGGGGTATCAACAGGAGGCGGAGCACATGGCGGAGCGCCTGGCGGGACTGGTCATGCGCGAGGGGCTTCGCGAGTACTACGACCCGTTCACCGGCGAGGGCCTTGGCGCACGCGACTTCGCCTGGACCAGCCTGATCTTGGAAATGGCAGACCCCCGACGCTGAGCAGTCCGCTAGCTCCCCGTGCGCTCGCGGTGGTCGCACCCGGGCCAGCAACACGGGCGACGCTGGCCTTCCTCGAGCTCTTCCTGAGTCCGGCGGATCCGGCGCTCGCGCGTCGCGTCCTGCTTGGCGTCCTCGACCCAGCAGATGAACTCGTTACGAGCCAGAGGCGTGATGTCCCGCCATGCGTCGAGCGCCGTCGCGTTGGCTACCAGCGCCGAACGTAAATCCCTGGGCAACTTGTGCACGACCCCGCCTGGGACTCGCTCGCCACCCATAGCGACCTACTTGTAGCGGTAGGTGATGCGGCCGCGGTCGAGGTCGTACGGCGACAGCTCGATCTTCACCCGGTCGCCCGGGAGGATGCGGATGTAGTGGCGGCGCATCTTGCCGCTGATGTGCCCGAGGACCTCGTGGTCGTTGTCGAGCTTGACCTTGAACATCGTGTTGGGGAGGGCCTCGGTGACCTCTCCCTCGAGCTCGATCTTCTCTTCTTTACCCATTCGAGCGGTGAGGGTAGCGGTTATTTCCCTTCGAACTTGGCTTTTCCAGGCCCATCTGCAAGGAACGAGCGCACGGCGTTCTGCAGATCCTCGCGTCTCGAACAGGCCCGCGAACACGCCTGGAGTGACCTCGTCGGCGCGCTCGATTCCACCGTCGGAGACCGCCTTGACGATCCGCTTCGTCGCCGCGTGCGCGACGGTCGGGCCGCTGGCGAGCTGCTGAGCGAACTTCATGCCCTTCTCGTGGACGGTGCCGTCGGGAACGACCCGGTTGATCACGCCCCAGCGCTCGAGCACCTCGGCGTCGTAGAGCCCGCGGGTCATCACGAACTCGCGCGCCCGCGCGGGCCCCGCACGGTCGGCCATCCGCTGGGTGCCACCGGCCCCCGGGGTGAGGCCGACGACCGCCTCGACCAGCCCGAACTTCGACGACTCCTCGGCCCAGAACAGATCGCAGCCGAGCGCGATCTCGAGGCCGGCGGTGAGGCAGAGACCGTGAATCAGCGCGAGCGTCGGGATCTCCAGCGCCTCGAGCCGCTGCACGCCCTCGATCAGCGGGCCGGCCATCGCGCTTGCCGCCTCCGGCGAGTCGGCGTCGACGATCGCGCTGGAAGCCGTTGACGTCGACGCCCGCCGCTGAAGATGTCGCCCTCGGCACGCCACACCAGCGCCCGGGCGCCCGATCCCTCGACCTCGTCGAGGCACGCCATCAGCTCGTTGAAGGCGTTGTCGGTGAAGAGGTTGAGCGGCGGGTTCGAGAGAACGATCGAGGCGACGTCGCCGTCGCGCTCGAGCTTGATCGTGGCGTCAGCCATCCGGGGTCAGCCTCCTTCGGCTCGGATCGCCGCCGCGGTCGCCGCGATCTCGTCCGGGTCGCCGGGGCTCGGCACCCACGGCAGCTCGAGCGGATCGTCGGCGTAACGCGGGACGACGTGGATGTGGAAGTGAAAGACGGTCTGCCATGCGGCAGCGCCGCAGGCGTTGAGCAGGTTGAAGCCGTCGGGTCGCAGCGTCTGGCGCATCTTCAGCGCCAGGCGCCGCGCGGCGACGGCGCAATGCTCGAGGTCCTCGTCGGAGATCTCCATCAGGTCGGCGGCGTGCGTGCGCGGGATCACGAGCGCGTGGCCGGTCGTCGCCGGGTTGATGTCCATGAACGCGATCGTGTGCTCGTCGGAGTCGACGATCTCCGCCGGCACCTCGCCGGCGACGATCCCGCAGAAGAGGCAGTCGGCCACGCGCGGACCCTATAGACCCCGGGCCAGGGCAACGGCGTCGTCGGCGGTCTTCACCTCGCCCGTGAAGACCCCTGCCTCGACCTCCGTGAGCAGACGGCCGAGCTGCGGGCCCGGCTCGATCCCGAGCGCCGCGGCGAGCTCGTCGCCGGCGATCGGCGAGCGCGGCGGCCCGTCGCGGTGCCAGGCGATCGCCTCCGGCAGGACCTCCCGCGCGAGCTCGAGGTGCGCCTCGATCATCTCCGGGCGTCGCGGTCGGGCCTCCGCCGCGGGCCGCGAGCCGGTCGGCGACGGTGAGCAGGGTGACGTCGGCAGCCACCGGCGCGGTCAGGCGCAGGTAGTCGAACAGGCGCCGTGCGCGGCAGGGGCCGCTCGCTGCGTCATGAAGCCGAGGTGCAGGTGGTGGAGCGTGAGCGCCTCGAGGTAGCGCGAGAGCGCCCGGCTCGTCTTCAGCCGCTGCGCAGGCATCGCGGACGATCGTCGCGCCCCTCGCGGTCGTGACCGATGAACGAGACGCGCCCTTCGCCGTGCTCCTGGCGCGTGACCGGCTTGCCGGCGTCGTGGAGGATCGCGCCGAAGCGCAGCGCGCCGCCGCGCGTGAGCTCGTCGGCGAGCGGCTCGGCGAGCAGCGCGCGGACGTCGTCGGCGGCGTCGCCCGCGAAGCGGTCGAGGTCGCGCTCGACCTCGAGCAGGTTGCCGAGCACCTCGAGCGTGTGGCCGTGGACGTCGAGGTGATGGTTGAGGTTCTGGCCGACTCCGCGCAGCGCCTCGAGCTCCGGGAGCACGCCCGGGGTCGCGCCGAGCTCGTCGAGCAGCGCCAAGGCCCCGCAGCGGATCCGGGCCGGCGACGAGCTGGCGCAGCTCGGCGAGCTGGCGCTCACCCGCGGGCTCACCGGCGTGCGGGCTGCCGACGCCGGGCGAGGGCGACCGTCTCGGGATCGATCTCGAAGCCGAGCTCGGCGCCGAGCCGCGCCGCGCGCAGCAGCCGCAGCGGGTCGTCGGCGAAAGCTGCGTCGGAGACCGCGCGCAGGCGCCGGGCCCTCGATGTCGGCGAGGCCGTCGGTGAGGGTCGATCGGCTGCTGGTCGGATCGGCGAGCGTGGTCGCGATCGCGTTGACGGTGAAGTCACGCTCGCCGAGGTCGGCCTCGATCGTCTCGCCGCGAACTCGCGACACATCGACGTGCCAGTCGCGGTCCGGCGCTAGCGCGCGCCAGGTACCGAACTCAGCCGAGAGCTCGAACGCGGGCCCGCCAGCTGCCTGCGCGATCGCCTTGGCAACCTTCTGCTCGTCGCCGGCGACGGCGAGGTCCAGGTCGACGACCGCGCGGCCGAGCAGCGGCGTCGCGGACGGCACCTCCGACGATCCAGGCGCTCTCCGTCGCCGACGCGCCTCGCGGGCGATCGCGACGGCCCTCGGACTCCGCCAGGCTCATGTCGACCTCGCGCGGCACCCGCGGCGAGATCGCGCAGGTGACCTCGTAGTTGATCGTCTCGAGGCGCGCCGCCACCTCCTCGGCGAGGATCCGCTCGTCGCCCTGGGCGCCGATCAGCACCGCCTCTTCGCCCGTGTCGACGTCGGTGTCGGGCCCGAGGTCGATCGTGAGGTTGTCCATCGAGACCGTTCCGACCAGCGGGTAGCGGCGGCCGCCGACAAGCACCTCGGCGTTGTTGGAGAGCGCGCGGCGAACACCGTCGCCGTAGCCGATCGGCACCACGCCGACGCACGTCGCAGCCTCGGCGGACCAGGTGCGCCCGTAGCCGGCGCTGCGCCCGGCCTCGAAGCGCTTGACGTCGGCGACGTAGGAGCGCAGCGTGAGCGCCGGCTCGAGCCGCTGCTCGGCCGGATCGCTGCCGAACGGGTCCATGCCGTAGATCGCGACGCCGCAACGGACCATGTCGAGGTGGGCTCGCGGCTCGCGCAGGGTCGCGGCGCTGTTGGCGGCGTGCAGCATGAGGCCCGTCGAGCTCCGTCGCGCAGCGGCTCGGCGACCTCGAGGAAGCGCTCGAGCTGCTCGTCGAGGTAGCTCGCGTCCGCCTCGTCAGCGGTCGCGAAATGCGTCCAGAAGCCCACGAGCTCGACGTCGTCGGCGGCGGCCGCGGCGCGCGCCAGCTCGGCAACAGCGACCGGATCGCGCTCGCCGAGGCGGCCCATGCCGCTGTCGTACTTGACGTGGACCTTCGGGCGAATGCCGAGCGCGCGGCCGCGCGCCGACGACCAGATCGAGGAATCCCCGGCCGCCAGACGCTGATGTCGGCGCCGGCGCCAAGGGCGAGGTCGAGCTCACGCTCGTCCAGCGCTCCGAGGACGAGCAGGCGGGCGCGCTCGGCGAGCTCGCTGCGAACCTCGACCGCCTCATTCGCCGCGGCAACCGCCAGCCATGTCGCCCCGCCGGCCAGCGCCGCCGCCGCGCAAGGCACGGCGCCGTGGCCGTAACCGTCAGCCTTGACGACAGCGCACAGCGCCGTCTCGGGGCCGAGTTCGGAGCTGAGCCGCGAGCAGTTGCGCTCGACCGCCCCGGCGTCGACCGTCGCGCGCGCCCTCATTGCGGCGGCAGCGCCTGGATCGAGCCCCGCGGGGATCGCCTCGATCACGTCGGTCGCGATAACCGATTCCGCGCGCGCCGATCCGGTCGGCCGCCACGCGGCCCGCGCGGGTATGGGCGTGCACCGCAGCGGCGGTCGCGGTCCGCGGCTCGACCCCGCGCGCGATCAGGGCGGCGATCATCCCGCTGAGGACGTCGCCCGTACCGGCAGTCGCCAGCGCCGGGCTCGAGAGGCCGTTGACGATCAGGCGCTCACCCGGCGCGGCGATAAGCGTGTCGTCGCCCTTGAGGACGACGATCGCATCTGACCGCTCCGCCGCCTCGCGCACGCTGGCAATGCGGTGGGACGCGATCTCGCTCGACTCGCGCAGGAGCAGGCGCCCGAGCTCGCCCGCGTGTGGGGTCAGAACGGTCGGCGTACTCGCGGCCTGCAAGCAGGTCGAGGCGCCCGGCGAGGGCGTTGAGCCCGTCGGCGTCGATGACGAGCGGGACCTCGATCTGCTCGACCAGCGCGCCGACGAGGTCCTCGATCTCCACGCCTCGCCCGATCCCCGGCCCGAGCACCACCGCGGCGGCGCGCTCGGCCGCCTCGAGGATCGCGTCGGCCGCAGCGGCGGTGAAGCTCCCCTCCTCACTCGAGCAGCCGACCGACATCACCTCGGTCAGCTTCACCTCGAAGATCGACTCGAGCTCACCCGGAACGGCGACCGTCGCGTAGCCCGCTCCGGCGCGCGCCGCAGCGGCCGCCGACATGCATACGGCGCCCGTCAGCCCGCGCGAGCCGCCGACGACCAGCACCTGGCCGGAGCTGAACTTCGTCGAGTCGGCCCCGCGCCCGGGAAGCGCCTCGAGCACCTCGGTGCGCACCAGTCCAGCGGGCGCTGATCCCGGCGCGCCGTCTGGAATCCCGATCGGCGCAACCTCGAGGTCGGCCGGCGTGGCGCTTGCCGGGCGCGACCTGATGGCCGATCTTGGCCGCGTGGAAGGTCACGGTCACCGTGGCCTCCGTTGCGGCCCCCTCGACCTCTCCCGTCGCGGCGTCGACTCCCGAGGCGATGTCGGCCGCGACCACCGGGGCCGCGGCAGCGTTGATCGCCTCGATCGCCGCCGCGGCTGGCTCGCGCGGGGCTCCCGAGAAACCGGTTCCGAAGATCGCGTCGACGATCGCGCCAGAGCCGTCGAGCGCCGCGCTCGTCTCCCCCGGCGCCGAGCTCGCGGACGGACCCCTCGAACCGCTCGAGGTTGGCGGCTTGGCGTCGTCGGATAGCTCGTCCGCCGGCCAGAGCAACAACACCTCGGCGTCGAATCCGGTCGCCGCCAGTAGGCGCGCCGCGACCAGGCCGTCGCCGCCGTTGTTGCCCTTTCCGCAGACGACCCTCACTGGTCCCTCCGGGCGCAGCTCCTCGACGGCGGCTGCGACCGCCGCTCCCGCCGCCTCCATCAGCTCGAGCGACGGCACGCCGCGCTCGTCGATCGCCCACGAGTCGACCGCCCGCATCGCGTCGGCGTCGAGCAGCGGATCGAGCCAGGGCTCCATCTCCATCACTCGGCCGCCACCGCCGAAACCGCCGCCGCGGCAAGCTCGCGCGAGTGAGTGATCGAGACGCGCAGCTCACATGCTCGCGCTCGGCGACCGCTGCCGCGTCGCCGCTGAGGCGCGAGGCTCGGCGGGCCGTCGCCGCCGCCAAGACCTCTACCTGGCCCATCCGCATCCCGCCGAGTCCAAGCGCTTTCAGCGCGGCCTCCTTGGCGGCAAAGCGAGCTGCGAGGTGGCGGCCCGGCCGCGCGCGCGCCAGCGAGTACTCGAGCTCAGCCGGCGTGAACAGGCGTTCGGCAAGACGCGGGCGGCGCTCGAGCGCGCGCTCGATTCTTTCGACCTCGATCAGGTCGATGCCGATCCCGGGGATCGCGGACATGGCGAACGCTACTGCGGCGTCAGGGTCATCGTGACCCGGGTGACGACGAGGCCGTCGGTGTGGCGGCTGCCGGCGATCAGCGAGCCGAGCTCGTCGGCGTACGGGCGAATCGCGTCGTAGTCGAGGTCCTCGCCCAGCGGATCGTCGGCGGCGCCGCGTTCAGCGACGGCGAGGATCTCCGGCAGGTCGATGAACAGCGCCGGCGCGACCCCGTCGCCGAGAGCCTCGAGAGCGTCGACGTACCCCGGATCGTCGCCCAGGGTCTCCGCCGGGTTCGAGCGACCTGCTCGACGGTTGCACCGAAGGCCCCGACGAGCATGTCGTCGACGACGCCGGCCTCCGCGCCCCCGCCGAGCGATGGGATCCCGAAGCTGAAGCCGTACGTCGGCGCCCTCAGGAGGTCCTGACGATGGCCGGCCCGACTCGCTGCTCGACGATGCGCCCAACGACGTCGAGGAGCTTGCGCGGGCCCTCCGGATCGCTCGTCTGCGCGATCAGCCCGAGCGAGAACCCGGGCGCGCCCGTTCCCTCCACGAAGACGGCGGCGTCGCCGAGCCACGCGAAGAGATCGGTGGCGAGGTCGAGACCGGTTTCCTGCTCGACCTGAGCCTCGATCTGGCCGGCGCCCGGCAGGCCGCTGTTGGAGACCTGGTCGAGGTTGCGCTCGAGCGTCGGCCCGAGGTCGGGCAGCGCTGCGGCGAACCAAGAACCGCCCGGCAGGCCCTCGAGAAGCGACGACTCGGTGCTCGCCGGGGCGTCGGAGTCGATCGTAGCGGCGACGTCGATGCTCGCCGCGTCCGGCTCGGCGGTGAGCGCTGCCGCGATCGGCTCGGACAGCGGCCCGCCGAGCAACGGCTTGCAGCATCTGCACCTCGGCACGGTCGATGCCCTCGGAGGCGATCGCGGCCTCGATCGCGGTGGCCGGCTCGAAGAACGCCGTGGCCAGCGGGTCGTCAGGAAGCGCCTCGACGTGCGAGTCGTAGTCGTCGCTGCCGGCGAGCGACTCGCCCTGTGAGGCATCGACGGCGACCTTGAACGAGTCCTCGGAACCGAAGACCAGCGCCGCGTCGTCGACGATCCCGACGGCGTAGTCCGACTCGGTCTCGTACACGTATCGGTGTCCTCGTAGGAACGATTCTCGTCGGCGGCGGGATCCTCCTCGGCGACGCTGCTCGATGAAGTTCCCGCGCGGCATCGGCGTCGTCGACCTCGATCATCAGTCCGAAGTCCGGGCTCCACCAGCCTGCGGCTGCTCGAACGAGCGAACGAACACCGCGGCGTGGTCGCCGACCCATGGCTCGATGTCGTCGGCGTAGGTCACGTCGACGCCGTTGGTCGCGAGCAGCTCGTCGAGGCCCGCGACCAGTTGCTCGTCCGCGTCGAGCTCCGCCGAAGCGCTCGGTGATCGAGTCGATCGCCTCCTCCTGATCGTCGTCGGGGTCGATCGCCGCCTCGATGTAGAACGGCGCATCCGGGGGCGCGAGCGCGGCAAGCCCGGCGTCCCCGACCCCCGTCGTCGCTTCCGCAGCCGAACGCGAAAAGCTCGCCGCAAGGGCGAGCGCACCGGCGACCTTCTGAAGGACCCCTCCGCGCAAGCGGACGATCCTAACGGTCGGGTTTTCCCGACCGTCACGCTTCTTGAGCGTGACCTTCGTCTCTTCCTCGTTCGGCGTGCCACCGTAGGGCGTGTATGTGATCTCAGCCGTGAGCTTGATCTTCTTGCCCGCCCTGAGCTTCCTCTTGGTGTTCTTTGCCGGCTTGATCGTCAGGCTGGCGGTTCCGCCTCTCTCGAGATCGACCTCGGTCTGATTGAGCTTGTCCTTGGCCGTGGCGTCGTCGGCGGTGACCGTGCCCGCGTACGGGATAGTCACCGGCAACCGTGCGAAGCCGTTCGGCAGCTTCTTCGGCTTGCCGAGCGTGAAGCGGTTGTCGGGCGCCGAGGGCGCGATCGTCACCGTCGCGAACGCAGTCGCGTCGGCGAGCGCGGCGTCATCGAGGGCGTTGGCGAGCCCGACGACGAAGGTCTCGGCCGTCTCGCCCTCGAGGTCGGCGGGGATCGGGATCTCGATCGTCTTCGACGTCTCGCCGCGCGCGAACTGCAGCTGAGTCGGCACGGCACCGATGTCGGACGGGGTGATATCGCTGGGATTGACGCTCACCTCGAGTGTCGCTGGACCGGTTGCGGGTGCCGCCCTGGTCACCGTGAGCTGCGCCGTCTGCCCCTCGGCCGTTGCGACTGCAGTGGAAGCGAAGCCTGTGGCCGCCGCGGGGCGGGTTGTCGCAACGATCTCCCAGAAGGTGACGTAGCCGCTCACGCCGGTCGTGTCGTCGTTTACGTATAGGCGCCAGTTGTTAGCGCCGCCGAGGTCGTCGAAGGCGCTGAGCGACGTCGCATATGGCCCGGGCGGGGCAGGCGGCGGCAGGCTCTCGACCTCGCCGAAGACGGACGGCTTTTGCTGGACCGCGCTGCAGTCCGGGCCCCCATTGTCGTTCAAGCCGAAGTTCGCCTCGTCGTCGAACAACCAGTTGGCGTGGAACCTGAACCCGTCGCCACACGCGTCGGAGAAGACCATCACGGCCTGGCCGGAGGGAGACTGCAGCACCACGTCCACGTCGTCCGGGCGCGGGTGATGGAACCCATCGATCTTGAGGTTCAGATCGGTGATCGCGCGCCCCTCCAGGTCGAAGCTCTTGGCGGACGGATAGGGCCTCGACAGACCGCCGGCCGCATCGCCGGGCATCACGATCTCGCTGTCCTCAGTCTCGATCCTCAGGCTCCAGCTGTTGACCGTGCCGGCTGCGCCGCCGGCGTCGTCGGCGACGAACAGCCGCCACGTGCCGTTCGGATTCTCGCCGTTGTAGCCATCAAGATCGGCCTCGCTCGAGAGTTTGCCGGGGCCCCGGGAGCGGTCCACGTTCTCCGTTGGCGCCGACGTTCGTCGCCTTTGCCCGCAAAGCGCTTCCCGTGCATGCGGCGTTGGGAAGGCTCGTCGCAGGAGTCTTGGTCGAACGTCAACGCGTACCTCGGTCAGGTCGTTCGAGCCGCAGGCATCCGACATCAGAATCTGGGCCTCACCATCAGGCGACACAAGTGCGAGATCGACGTCGAACGGGTCCCCGTGACTGAGGTTGACGTCCACGTCGAGGTCCGAGATGTCCCCGTCCGCCCCGTCCACCGTGAGCGAGCCCAACCCGGCGGTGTTGTTATCGACGATCGTGATCGCGGAACCGGTCGTGCTGACCAGCGTCTCGCCGTGCGCAACGGCGGGGATCAGGAGCGTGCAGAGCAGGGCGACGAGGGTGTGGCGAAGGGATCTCACGCCCGCAGCATCGATCCAGATGAGGCCGCGCGTCCATCCCCCAAGAGGGTGGGCCGACCCACCCCCCGTACGACCGTTGTTACTCGACCGTGACGGTCTTCGCGAGGTTGCGCGGCTGGTCGACGTTGAGGCCGTTCAGGCGGGCGATGTAGTACGCCAGCAGCTGCAGCGGGAGCACCGCGAGGATCGGCTGCAGCATCCAATCGGTGCGTGGAACCCAGATCGTCTGGTCGGACGCGTCGGCGACGTGCTGGGAGCCCTCGGTCGCGACGCTGATCACATCGGCGCCGCGGGCGCGCACCTCGGCGACGTTCGAGAGCACCTTCTCCAGAACCGGGCTGTCGGTCGCCACGGCGATCACCGGGGTCGATTCGTCGAGCAGCGCGATCGGGCCGTGCTTCATCTCGCCCGCCGCGTACGCGTCGGTCGGGATGTAGGAGATCTCCTTGAGCTTCAGCGCGCCCTCGAGGCAGACCGGCAGGCCGACGTTGCGGCCGACGTAGAGGAAGAAGCGCTGCTCGTAGTGGCTGCGCGCGATCGCCTGGACGCGGCGGTCGACGTCTGCGTGATCGTCTCCTGGATCTTGTGCGGCAGCTCCTTGATCTCGGCGATCAGGCCCTCGACGCGGTCGGGCGACATGCGCCCGCGGGCGTCGGCGAGCCACAGCGCGAGCAGGTAGAGCGCGGCCGCCTGGCTGACGAAGGTCTTCGTCGCGGCGACGCTGATCTCGGTGCCGGCGCGGGTGAACAGGACCGAGTCGGCGTCGCGGGTCGCCTGGCTGCCCATCACGTTGGTCACCGCGAGCACGTGCGCGCCGCGCTCGCGCGCGAGGCGCATAGCCGCGAGGGTGTCGGCGGTCTCGCCTGACTGGGTGATCCCGATGACGAGATCGCTCCGGACCGATGACCGGGTCGCGGTAGCGGAACTCGGAGGCGACGTCGATCTCGACCGGGATCCGCGCCCACTGCTCCAGCGCGTAACGACCGACCATCCCGGCGTGGTAGGAGGTGCCGCAGGCGACGATCACGATGCGGCCGACGCTCTGGGCGAAGCCCTCGGGAAGCTCGAGCTCGGAGAGATCGACGCGCTTCGGGTCGGCGAGCCGATCGGCGATCGTCTCGGCGACGGCGTCGGGCTGGTCGTGGATCTCCTTGAGCATGAAGGTCGGGTAGCCGCCCTTCTCGGCGTCCTCCTCGTCCCAGAGCACCTCCTCGACGTCGCGCTCGACCGTCGTTCCGTTCGAGTCGAT
Source organism: uncultured Solirubrobacterales bacterium (assembly GCA_963746215.1). Taxonomy (GTDB): domain Bacteria; phylum Actinomycetota; class Thermoleophilia; order Solirubrobacterales; family 70-9; genus WHSW01. The sequence continues at coordinate 152,494 of CAVVAT010000008.1, read as the reverse complement.
GATCCGCGCGCCGTCGGCGTCGACGGTGACGATCTCGCCGTTCTTGAGGCCGAGGACGATGCGGGTATGGGCGAGGAAGGCGGGAATCGCCGAGGCGACGTAGGTCTCGCCCTCGCCGAGGCCGACGATCAGCGGGCACTCCTGGCGGGCGGCGACCAGCGTGTCCGGATGGTCGGCGTGCATCGCGACGAAGGCGTAGTGGCCGCGGAGCTCGCTGAAGGCGGCGACGACGGCGTCGGTGAGATCGCCGTCGTAGTGCTTTTCGATCAGGTGCGAGACGATCTCGGCGTCGGTCTCCGAGCTGAAGACGTGGCCCTCGGCGGTCAGCTGCTTGCGCAGGACGGCGTGGTTTTCGACGATCCCGTTGAGGACGATGTGGACCTCGTCGGCGCAGTCGCCGTGCGGGTGGGCGTTCTCCTCGGTGACGCGGCCGTGGGTCGCCCAGCGCGTGTGGCCGAGGCCGATCGTCGCGGGCGGCGCCGCGACCGCGACGCCGCCGCCGTTGCTGCCGTTCTCGCCCATGCCGAGCTCGGCGCGGAGGTTGGCGAGGTTGCCGACCGCGCGGACGCGTGTCGATGTGGCCGTCCGCGAGCAGGGAGATGCCCGCCGAGTCGTAGCCCCGGTACTCGAGCTTCTGCAAGCCCTCGACGAGCAGATCACGGCAGGGACGGTGCCCCACATAGCCGACGATTCCGCACATAGGCGGTACAGGGTAGAGACGAGGTCGCGGGCTTAATCTAGAAGCGCGCTACGAGCGCACGATCGCGCGACCAGGCGCTCACAGACGGCCTCGGCCTCGCTCTCCTCGGGCGCCTCGACCATCACCCGGATGAGCGGCTCGGTGCCGGAGGGGCGCACGAGGATGCGCCCGCGGCCCTCGAGCGCGGCGCCCTCGCTCTCGACGGCCTCGGCCAGCTCGGGCGATTCCGCGGCCGCATCGCGATCGGCGACCTCGACGTTCATGAGCACCTGCGGGAGTCGCGTCATCGGCTTCGCCGCCGCCAGCTCGCCCGTCCCCGAGGGCCGCGAGCGTCAGCAGCGCAGCGGCGACGCCGTCTCCGGTGGGCGCGAAGCCGGTCCAGATGATGTGGCCCGACTGCTCGCCGCCGAGCGCCCAGCGACGTGCGTCCATCTCGGCGGTGACGTTGCGATCGCCGACGGCGGTCGTCGCGACCTCGATACCGGCCTCGCCCATCGCGTTGTGAAAGCCGTAGTTGCTCATCACGGTCACCGCCACGCCGCCGCTCGAGGCGGTCGGCGCTTGCCAGGTGCATGGCCGCCAGCGCGATCATCTCGTCGCCGTCGCGAATCGGTGCCCGCGGAATCGACCGCGATCACGCGGTCGCCGTCACCGTCGAAGGCAAAACCGACCACGGCGCCAGCCGCCACGACGCGCTCGGCAAGCGGCTCGGGATGAGTCGAGCCGCAGCCGTCGTTGATGTTGCGGCCATCCGGCTCGCTCGCCAGAACGTTCGATGTCGGCTCCGAGGCGGGCGAAGATCGCCGGTGCGGCGCGGTGGGTCGAGCCGTTGGCGCAATCGAGCACGATGCGCTTGCCGGCGAGGTCGAGGTCGAAGGCGCGTTCGAGCTCGCGCAGGTAGTCGTCGAGGCCGCCGTGAAGCTCTCTGACGGTGCCGACGCCGCGCTCCTTGGCGCCCGGCTCTGGCTCCAGGCCATCCCGTACAAGCGCCTCAATCCGCGCCTCGGCGTCGTCGCCGAGCTTGCGCCCGTCGGAGCCGAAGAACTTGATCCCGTTGTCGTACCAGGGGTTGTGCGAGGCCGAGATCACCGCGGCGAGGTCGAGGCCGAGCCGCCGCACAAGAATCGAAGCGCCAGGCGTCGGCAGGACGCCCGCGACCAGAGCGTCGCCTCCGGCCTGCGCGATTCCGGCGGCCATCGCGGCCTCGAGCATCGGCCCCGACTCCCGCGTGTCGCGCAGGACGAGCACCTGCGGCCGCGGTGCCTGCACTCGCGCGTGGCAGCGATCCCGAGGGCGACCGCGAGCTCGGCCGTAAGCAGCTCGCCCGCGACCCCGCGGACCCCGTCGGTGCCGAACAGCTTCTTCGACGGCCATCGCCAGGCGACCGACCGCTACCGCTTACTGAACTGCGGCCTCTTCCTGGCCTTCTTGAGGCCGGCCTTCGTGCGCTCCTTCTTGCGGGAGTCGCGTGTCAGAAGGCCGCGGCGCTTCAGCTCGGAACGAAGCTCCGGGTCGATATCGGTGAGCGCCCGGGCGATCCCGTGGCGCACCGCACCGGCCTGGCCGGCGATGCCGCCACCGTGAACGCGGACGATGACGTCGACGTTCGACTCATAGCCGGCGGTGACCAGCGGCTGGCGGGCCATCGAGCGCAGGTACTGGCGCGGGAAGTACTCGTCGAGGGTGCGGCCGTTGATCGAGACGTCGCCACTGCCTGAGCGGACGATCACGCGGGCGATCGAGCTCTTGCGCTTGCCGGTCGCCTGGATCGTCGCACCGGCGGAGAGCTCGACCTGCGGGCCTGAGCGCGCGACGCGGCTCGTCGCCGACCTCGGCCTCGGCCTCGAGCCTGGCGCGCTCCTCCTCTTCGGCCTCGAGCCTGGCGCGCTCCTCGGCGTCGAGCTCACGCTCGGGCTCGAGGGCGATCGGCTCGAGGTCGGCGCCTGGCGCCTGATCCTTCGCCTTGGGCTGCTCGGCCGGAGGTGATGGTGCCTCCGCTGCGGGCTCCTCGGCTGCGGGTTCCTCAGCAGCGGGTTCCTCGGCTGCGGGCTCCTCGGCTGCGGGCTCCTCGGCAGCGGGCTCCTCCGCCGCCGGCTCCTCGGCTGCGGGCTCCTCTGCCGCCGGTTCCTCGGCGCCGGGAGTCTCCTGCGCGGGCTCCTCGGCGGGAGCTTCGGTGTTCTCGTCCTCGGACGGCGTCTGCTCGTCCGGGGGTTGCTCTTCGGTCATCAGGTCTCGATCTCGATCGGCTTCGGCTGCTGGGCGGCGTGCGGGTGGTCGGGACCGGCGTAGACCTTCAGCTTCTTGATCTGCTGGCGCGCGAGCCGGTTGCGCGGCAGCATCCCGGTGACCGCCTTGCGGATTACTTCCTCAGGGCGGCGCTCGAGCATCTCGTTCAGCGTCCGCGAACGCAGTCCGCCCGGATAGCCGCTGTGGCGGTAATAGATCTTGTCGGTGCGCTTCTTGCCGGTGACCACGATCTTCTCGGCGTTGACGACGACGACGAAGTCGCCGGTGTCGCAGTGCGGCGTGTACTCCGGCTTGCGCTTGCCACGCGAGCATGTCCGCGATCTGCGTCGCCAGCCGGCCGAGGGTCTTGCCGTCGGCGTCGACGACGTACCACTCGCGCTCGGGGCGGTCAGTTGCTTTGGCGGTGTAAGTCTTCATCAGTTCGGTGCGCTGTTGGCGCGCGAAAAGCCGCCCCGGCAGGCAGCGCTGCCCCGGTGCGGCGAGGCCGATGATAGTAGGAGCCGCTTCTGTAGCCGCTTGTAGACTGCGCGCGCTCTGTTGGGGGAATCCTCGAGGTCGGTGTCGAACACCGCATGAAGGAAGGCACGGACGATGGAGCCGCGAGCGTCCGCTAGGCGCAGTTGGCGAAAACTGATCGTTGTGGCGGTCGCCGTCTGCATGGCCACCACCGGCACTGGCGCCGCGCTCGCCCAGGGCGGTGGCGGCGTGGGCACGCCCGACCCACCCGTGCTCACCGACGTCATCTGCCTCGATCGTTGCGCCGACGTCCGCGTCGCCACCATCGGTTCGAAGGTGCAATTGCGGGGCCGCAATCTCGATGGCGTTGCCAGCGTCCGCTTCGCGGGCGATGGTTCGGGCCGCGTCGACGTAGAGCCGACCGCCGTTTCCCCTCGTGTCGTTGTGGCCAAGGTCCCCGACGGAGCCACCACCGGGACGGTCATCGTCGACGCCTACGGCACCGAGGCCGAGACGCCCGAAGAACGCGAGCTGAGGATCGTCGCTCCGGGGCAAATCGAGTCGAGCAGGGAACTTCCGGCTGAGCTCTGCGCAGGCAAGCCCCCGCGCCAGCTTCTACGACGGGGTCCGCCCGCCCGGAGTGAGATACGTCTACAGCGGCGAGACGACCTCCGGCGTGCGCGTCGAGGTGGTGAATCGCGACACCGGCGAGGTCGTCGCGACCACGATTGATGCAGCCGCCGAGCCGAACTCGACCAACACGGCCACGTGGGACGGGCTCGCCAGCGACGGCACCCCAGCCCCGAACGGCGACTATCAGTTCAGGATCGGCGACGCGGCCGGATCGGGCGCGCAGGCGACCGCGAAGTCTGACTTCGGCTACCACCAGTACCGCTTTCCGCTGCAGAGCAAGCACAGCTACGGCGATGGGTTCGGCGCCGGCCGCGGCCACCAGGGCCAGGACGTGTTCGCCAAGTGCGGCGCGCCGATCCGGGCCGTTCGCGGCGGCCGGGTGCAGGTCAACTCCACGCAGTCGCGGGCCGGCAACTACGTCGTCATCGACGGCAAGGGGACCGGCGTCGACACCATGTACGCGCACCTGATCCGGCGCTCGCCGCTGCGCAAAGGGCGCGCGCGTTCGGACCGGGCAGCTGATCGGCAACGTCGGCCAGACGGGCAGCGCGAGCGGCTGTCATCTCCACTTCGAGATCTGGACGGCGCCGGGGTGGTACGAGGGCGGGAGCCCGATGCCGAGCGTCGCCAAGCTTCTGCATCGCTGGGACGCCTGGAGCTGAGATGAGGCTTGCTCCGGCGGACCGTCGCTCTGGCGGCGCTGACGGTGGTTGGCCTGGCGAGCCCGGCGGCAGCCGCGCCGACCGGCGCCGGCTTCGAGCTGCGCGAATCCCGGGCCGGCCCTCACACCGTGTACTTCGACGGCAAGCGGCCCGCGACTTTGCGCTTCAGCTTCGACGCAAGCCGCCGCCTCGACCTCGTCATCCGCGTGGTTGGCGTCGGCGATGGTGACGCCGTCCGGCGCATCGTCCGCCGTGGCCTCGCGCCGGGAAAGCTGCACCGCGTGCGATGGGATGGGCGCCGCGGCGACCGTGGCGTTCCGGCCGACGGTACATATGAGTTCCGAATCGGCCCGCCCGGTCACGACGGCGCACCCGCCGGCCGCTTCGAGTTTCACGATCACGTCTTCCCGGTCGCTGGCTCACACACCTATGGCGACCGGTTCGGTGAGCCGCGCAGCGGCGGGCGCACGCACGAGGGGCAGGACCTTCCGCGCCGGGTGCGGAACGCCGCTGCTTGCCGCGCGCGGCGGCACCGTCGCCGCAGACCGGCTACAGCGACGCGCTCTACGGGTACTACGTCCTGATCGATGGCCTCGCCACCGACCGCGACTACTTCTACGCTCACCTCGAGGCGCCGTCGCCACTTTCGGAGGGCGACCGGGTTGAGACCGGCGAGGAGATCGGACGCGTCGGTAAGACCGGCAATGCACGCAATGAGTTCTGCCAGCTTCACTTCGAGCTCTGGCCGCACGGCTACCACGACGGCTCCCCGGCCGATCCGCTTGCGCTGCTCCAGGCGTGGGACGCGTTCTCGTAGATAGCGTGGCCGGCGTGAGCAAAGAGGTCGCGAGCGAGGAAACCCGTCGCTACGGGCGCTCGGCGGGCCTGCTCACGATCGCCCTCGGCGCGGCCGGGCTGCTCGCCTACGCCTTCTTCGCGGTCTCCTCGCACACGCTCGACAGCCACGACTACGGGACGATCGTCGTCCTCTGGTCGGTGAACTTCATCGTCGCCGCGACGCTCTTCCGGCCGATCGAGCAGCTGCTCTCGCGCAGCCTCGCCGAGCACGACGAGGTCGGCGAGGGCTCCGGGCACGTGCTGCGCATCGCTGGGCTGATCCAGGGTGCCGTGACCACGCTCGCGGTCGTGGTGATGCTGATCCTGCGCGACCCGATCACCGACGACCTGCTCGACGGCTCGACCACGCTCTACTGGGTGCTGGTCGTCGGGATCGCGGGCTTCGGCGCCGCCTACTACGCGCGCGGATTCCTGGCCGGCCGGCGCCAGTTCGGGCTCTACGCGACGCTGCTCGTGCTCGAGGGTGGCTCGCGGCTGATGTTCCCGATCGCCGTCGCCGTCGGCATCGCCGATGGGGTCGACGTCGTCGCGCTCGGCGTCGCGGTCGCGCCGCTCGCGAGCCTGACCGTGCTGCCGTTCGCGTTCGCCCGCCACGCCGCACGCCAGGCCCCGCCACCCGCGCCCGACGACAGCGGGCCTCGAGTTCACCCTCGCGCGCGGCGGCGCCTTCGCCGCGGCGGTGCTGTTGATGATGCTCTCCGAGCAGATCCTGGTCAGCTCCGGCGCGCTCTTCGTCCGCGGCGCCCTCGACGCCGACGCGGCCGGGCGGATCTTCAACATCCTGATGGTCGCGCGCGCACCGCTGCTGCTCTTTCAGGCGGTCGCGGCCAGCCTCCTCCCCCACCTCACGCGCCTGCGCACTCGCGGCGACGCGACCGGCGAGGACGCCTTCCGCATGTCGATCAACAACACCCTGCTGATCATCATCGGCTTCGCCGCGGCGGTCACCGTCGGCGTCCTCGCGGTCGGGCCTCAGGTGATGCAGATCGCCTTCGGCGACGACCACTCCTACGACCGCGCGGGCCTCGCGATCGTCGCCGTCGGGATGGGCTTTTACCTCTCGGCCGTAACGCTCAACCAGGCCGCACTCGCACAGGGCCAGGCGCGCCGCGCGGCCGCCTGCTGGGTGGCTTGCGCGATCGGCTTCATCATCTTCAACCTGATCCAGCCGATCGACCCCTACCGCGCTGTCGAGATCGGCTTCGCGCTCTCAGCCGCGACCCTCTCGGTCCTGCTCTACCTCCTTTACCGCAGCCCGCACCCGGTCGCCGGCGACGAGGTCACGCCCGGCTCAGCACACGAGATCGAGGCGCGCCTGGCCTCGATCGACGAGATCGGCTAGCTGGCCGGCTTCCGGCCGCTCAATGGAGCGTCGGTCGGTAAGTGGGCTCCGTGGATGTTCGCGTCGAGAGTCCGGCTTATCGACCAGTTCCAGGTCGAAGTCCTCCGCACCCTGAAAGATCGGGTCTTGCCGCGGTCTGCCCGGTGATGATCGGGAAAGAGCGTCACCTGAACGAGGTCGACGAGGCCGGCGGCCATGAGCGAGCGGTTCATCGACAGGCTGCCGTGTGATCGCAACGGCAGCTCGGACTCCTCTTGAGGCGGGCGACGCACGTCGACGGCGTCACCGCTCACGAGGATCGCATCGTGCCAATCGAGAGGCCCCTCCAAGGTCTTTGACACCACGGTCGCCGGCAGGCTGATCATCCGCGTGACCCATGGATCACGCACCCTCGGACTCCTCGGTGCTCGAGCGCCAGCATCCGCGCTGAACGCCCGGTACGTCTTGGCACCGAAAACCATCCGCTGATCCGGGCCGTGCTCGGCGAGGCGTTGGTCGAGCAACTCAGGACCTTGCTTTCGCCCGAGGTACCCGGTCCAGTCGCCGCCGGCCAGCGCCGTAGCCGATCAAGGCTGGAAAAGACGTCAAAGGTGTAGCTGGCGGTCATGTCGTTTCTGCCTCGAGCGCAGTTGGTCGGTGCTAGGTAGAGACTCGAGTTCGCCGCGAAACTCATGCGCACAAGGCTCGTGCTAAGCGCCGCGACCGCCCGGTCGCCGAGCTCGACGCTGTAGTTGGTGCCGCGGTCCTCGGGATAGATCTGGGTCGTGTTCGCGAGGATCAGCCCCGGGACGCCCGTGTCGAGCGGCGGCATGCGGTCGCGATAGCCCAGCGTCACGACCGGCTGCGCGGCCGGCTCGCGGAAGATCCAGCGGTCGCGGATCCAGTTTTGTTCGAAGTCGGGATTGACGAGCTTTAGGCCCGGTGTGTAGGCATCGACCAGCTCGTCGTAGTCCAGATCGAGCAGCGGGTCGGTCGGCTCGACGTAGTTGGCGATGTAGAGGAGATGACGGCCGGCGTAGTGCTCGGGGCCGATCAGGTTGGTCTGCTCGATCAGCCCGATGAACGGCAGGCGCTCGTCGGCGATGTTGGTCCAGTAGAAGCGCCCGAACTGACGGTCGAGGCTGAGGATCACGCAGAGGGCGGTTTGGTACGGGATCGCCGACGTGCCGGCGACGCAGCGAGGATCGAGACGCCCCGCAAGCGCGGGCTCAACCAGCGCTGCGAAGACGTCGCTGGGCACGGTCGCGATCACCGCGTCGTATTGCTCGGGCTCGCCGGCCGGCTCGTACTCGCGCGGGTCGTGACCGCGCCGAAACGAGTCCGACGCGCCGGCGGTTACCTCGAACCCACCGCCTTCGCCAGCAGCGATCGACTTCGCCGGCCGGTCGATCAGCACTCGGCCCCCACCGGCTTCGATCGAGTCCCGCAGACGCTCCAGCAACGGCTCGAAGCCACCCCGCGGATAGCCGAGCATCTCGCCGCGGGCTTCCTTGCCTTCGAGGCGCCGGCGGAGCGTCAGCTTGCTCCACAGCCAGGCCATCGAGATGTCGTTGGCGCGCGGCCCGTACTTGCCGCGCAGAAGCGGGCCCCAGAGAATGTCCCAGGCCTCCGGGCCCATGTTCGACCGGACCCAGTCGTGGGCCGTGACCGACTCGAACGGCTCGACCTCCTTGTGACGGCGCTGCAGGAGCACGGTCGCGAGGCCCATCCTGATGCGGCCCCGCAAGCTCATCGCGGTGAAACGAAGGAGGTCGAGCGGGCTTGTGAACGCGTAGCCGCGCCCGCCCGAGAAGACGCCCATGCTCGACGGCAGCCACTCGATCTCGAGGCCGAGCTCGTCGTACAAGGACGCGATTGCGGCGTCCGTGGTGAAGAGGTGGTGGTAGTAGCGCTCGAGCAGGGTGCCGTCGCCCAGGTCGAGGGTCGCGACCTGGCCTCCGAGGCCGGGCCAGCGCTCGTATACGTCAGCGGTGTGGCCCTCTTTGGCGAGCCGATGCCCCGCGGTCAGCCCCGCGATCCCGGCCCCGATTACCGCGACTCTCACAGCTCGTCGGGATCGTGCGTCGGCGGCGTCGACACCCGGTCTGCCACCCGGCGCTCGTCGACGACGTAGAGCGGCCGGCGCTTGACCTCGTCGTAAACGCGACCGAGGTACTCGCCGATGATTCCGACGGTGATCAGCTGGATGCCGCCGAGCAGCAGCACGACCAGCAGCACGGTTGCGATACCTGGGACAAACTCGCCCGCGACCCGGAAGCCGATCGCGACCGGAATCGCGAGGAAGGCAATCGCGGAAAAGATGAAGCCGAGAATCGTCGCGGCCTGCAGCGGCACGTTCGAAAATGAAGAGATCGCGTCGAGGCTGAAGCGGATCATCTTCCTCGTCGTGTACTTCGTCTCGCCGGCGAAGCGGGCGTCGCGGTCGTACTCGACCGGAACCTGGTTGTAGCCGATCCAGCTCGTCATCCCGCGGATGAAGCGGTCGCGCTCGCGCATCGAGTTGAGCGCGTCGAGCGCGTTGCGGTCGAGGAGGCGGAAGTCGCCGGCATTGCGCTCGATCGGTACCTGCGACAGGCGTGACATCAGGCCGTAGAACCAGCGGGCGGTGACGAGCTTGAAGCGCGTCTCGCCGGCGCGCTCGCGGCGCACGCCATAGGCGATGTCGGCTCCCTCCTCCCACCGGACGACCATCTCGCGGATCACCTCGGGCGGATCCTGCAGATCGGCGTCGATCATCACCGTCGCGTCGCCGCGCGCACGGTCGAGCCCAGCGGTGATCGCCGCCTGGTGTCCGAAGTTGCGCGAGAGGGTGACGATCCGGACACGCTCGTCGGCGGCGGCGAGCTCGCGAAGCAGCCGCGGCGTGTCGTCGGTACTGCCGTCGTCGACGATGATCAGCTCGAACGGGAGGCCCTCGAGCGCCGTGACGACGCGGCGGTGAAACTCCACGATCAGGTCCTGCTCGTTACAGGCAGGGGCGACGACGCTGAGCAGCGTCAGCTCCCTCCCGGCCGTCTCGATTTGGCCGCTCACGCGGCGCGAGCGTACATGGCCCTCATCTAGGCTCGCGCCATGTCAGCGACCGCTGCAGCCGCTGTTGAACCCTGCGCCGTGTGCGGCAACACCGACATGCACCCACATCTCGCGGTCGCCGGCGAGATGGGCGAGGCAGGGCTGATTCCCACCACCGACGCGTTCGGCACCGCTCTCGCCGACATCGTCCGCTGCCCGCGCTGCGGGCATATGCAGCTCGCGCGCTTCCCGACCGAGGAGGATCTCTCCGAGGCGTACGGCGAGGCCGAGTCCGAGGACTACATCGGCGAGGAGGAGGGTCAACGAGCGACGGCCCGCGCGATCCTCGAGCGGATCGAGCATCAGGTCGCCCCGGGCGCGTTGCTCGACCTCGGCTGCTGGGTTGGCTTCCTGCCCGACGAGGCGCGCAAGCGTGGCTGGCAGGCGACGGGTGTCGAGCCGAGCGAGTTCGCCTCGGCCTACGCCCGCGACCGCCTCGGCCTCGATGTCCGCACCGAAGGCCTCTTCGAAGCCGATCTCGAGCCGGGCGCATACGACGCCGTCTTCATGGGCGACGTGATCGAGCACCTGCCGGCCGCCGGCGACGCGCTCGACCGGATCGCCGAGCTATTGACGGCCGACGGAGTGCTCGCGCTCGCGCTCCCCGACGCCGGCAGCCGCCTTGCGCGAGCGATGGGCAAGCGCTGGTGGTCGGTGCTCCCGACCCATGTCCACTACTTCACCCGCGCCAGCCTGACCGCGCTGCTCGTCCGCCACGGCTACCGGGTCGTCTCGATCTCGACCCAGCCGAAAACGTTCACCGCCGGCTACTACCTCGGTCGCCTCGGTGGCTACAGCGACGGTCTCGGCCGGGCCGTGGTCGGGACAGCGGGGGCGGTCGGCCTACGCGACCGCCTCTGGACCCCGGACTTCCGCGACCGGATGCTGGTGATCGCGCGGCGTGGCTGAGATCCGGCCCTGTCGCGATTCAGACCGCGACGCCATCCTCGCGATCGTCAACGCAGCGGCTGAGGCCTACCGCGGCGTGATCCCAGCCGATCGGTGGCACGAGCCGTACATGTCCGCGAGGAGCTCGACGGCGAGATCGCAGCAGGAGTGCGGTTCTGGGGCAGCGAGGAGGAGGGCGAGCTGTCGGGCGTTATGGGTGTCCAGGCCGTTCGCGACGTGCACCTCATTCGCCACGCGTACGTGCGACCCGGACAGACCAGGGCGGCGGCATCGGCGCCGAGCTACTGCGGGCATCTGCTCGACAGAGTCGAGGGCACCGTGCTCGTCGGCACGTGGGCGACCGCGACCTGGGCCATCGCCTTCTACGAGCGCAACGGCTTCGGGCTCACGTCGCCCGAGGAGAAGGACCGGCTGCTGCGCGAGTACTGGTCGATCCCGGAGCGCCAGGTCGCGACGTCGGTGGTGCTCCGCGGCACCTCCACCCTCGAGTGACGCTCTCCCCCTACTCGCCCAAACGCCCGCGAGATGCGGGAAACGTCCTCACCCAGGACGTTAGCCGCAGTTCGCCGCCGACAGGGGGCGCTACTCCCACTCGATGGTCGCCGGCGGCTTCGAGCTGATGTCGAGAGCCACGCGGTTCACGCCCGCGACCTCGTTGATGATGCGGTTCGAGACCCGCTCGAGCAGGTCGTAGGGAAGCCGGGCCCAGTCGGCGGTCATCGCGTCCTGCGAGGTGACGGCCCGGATGACGATCGGGTAGGCGTAGGTTCGGCCGTCGCCCTGGACCCCTACCGAGCGGACGACCGGCAGCACGCAGAAGGATTGCCAGAGCTCGCGGTAGAGGCTCGCGGCCTTGATCTCCTCCTGGAGGATCGCGTCGGCGCCGCGGAGGATGTCCAGGCGCTCGCGGTTGACCTCGCCGCCGACAATGCGGATCGCGAGGCCGGGGCCGGGGAACGGCTGGCGCCAGACGACCTTGTCCGAGAGGCCGAGCTCAGCCGCCACCGAGCGGACCTCGTCCTTGAAAAGCATCCGCAGCGGCTCGACGAGATCGAAGCCCAGGTCCTCGGGCAGGCCGCCGACGTTGTGATGGGACTTGATGGTGTCGGCGGTGCGCCCATCGCCGCCTGACTCGATCACGTCGGAATAGAGCGTGCCTTGGACGAGGTAGCCGACGTTGTCGAGCTTCGCGGCCTCGTCCTCGAAGACGCGGATGAACTCCTCGCCGATGATCTTGCGCTTGGTCTCTGGATCGTCGACGCCGCCGAGCCGGTCGAGGAAGCGCTGCTCGGCATCGACGAGGATCAGGTTGACACCGAGCTCCTCCATCGCCATCACCACCTGGTCGGCCTCGTTTAGGCGCATCAGGCCGTGGTCGACGAGCACGCATGTGAGCTGATCGCCGATAGCGCGATGCACGAGCGCCGCGGCGGTCGCCGAGTCGACTCCGCCGGAGAGACCGCAGAGAACCCCGGCGTCGCCGACCGCGTCGCGAATCTTCTCGACCTGCTCGTCGATGACGGAGGCCGGCGACCAGCTGGCGTCGCAGCCGGCGATCTGCGTGAGGAAGCGATCGAGGATCTGCTGGCCGTAAGGCGTATGGACGACCTCGGGGTGAAACTGGATCCCGTAGAGGCCACGGTCGGTGTCCTCCAGCGCGGCAACCGGCGAACCGGGGCTGGCGGCGAGCGCCTCGAATCCAGGCGGCGCCTCGAAGACCGAGTCGCGGTGGCTCATCCACGCCTGCTGCTCGGATGGCATGTTCGCCAGCAGGCGGCCGCCATCGCCGGCCAGCGTGAGCGATGTGCGACCAAACTCACCTGACTCGGCGCCCTCAACCTTCCCGCCGAGCGCGAGCGCCATGGCCTGCATGCCGTAACAGATGCCTAGTACCGGGATCCCGAGCTCGAGCAGCTCGGTGCGCAGGCGGGGAGCGTTTTCCGAGTAGACCGAGGCGGGGCCGCCGGAGAGGACCAGCGCCGCGGGCCGGCGCTCGCGGATCGTCTCGAGATCGAGGTCGTGCGGGAGCAGCTCGGCGTAGACGCCGCACTCGCGGATACGCCGCGCGATGAGCTGTGAGTACTGGCCACCGAAGTCGAGGACGAGAACCTCCTCGCTTGCCGCCTCGGGCGGCGCGACTTCGACCGCGTCATCGACTCCCGGATGCGCCGGGAGCGCAGGATCGCCCTCGGCCAGCGGCCCGCGCGGGCCGTCGACCGGCGGCGCCTCAGGCATCCGCTGGGGCTACCTCAGTCTCGGGAGTCGGCGTCGACGAGCCGTTCGTCGCGGAACCGTTGGCCGCGTGTGCCTTGCCGTTGGCGCCCATGCCGACTGACTGCGAGCGCTGTAGCTGCTTGCCCTCGGTCTGCAGCGCCGGGGCAACCATCACCTCGGCCCGCTGGAAGTCGCGGATGTCCTCGTAGCCACAGGTGGCCATTGAGGTCTTCAGCGCGCCGATCAGGTTGAACGTGCCGTCGTTCTCGTGGGCGGGGCCCTGAAGGATCTCCTCCATCGTCCCGTCCTGATGGGTCTTGACCCTGGTTCCGCGCGGCAGCGTCGGATGGAACGTGGCCATTCCCCAGTGGTACCCACGGCCGGGCGCCTCCTTGGCACGAGCCAGCGGCGAGCCGATCATCACGGCGTCCGCGCCGACGGCAATCGCTTTCGAGATGTCGCCACCGGTCCGCATGCCGCCGTCAGCGATCACGTTGCAGTACTCGCCGGTCTCCAGCATGTGCTGAGCGCGCGCCGCGGCGACATCCGCGATCGCGGTCGCCTGCGGGACGCCTAGGCCGAGGACACCGCGGGTCGTGCAGGCCGCGCCAGGTCCGACTCCGACCAGGACGCCGACAGCGCCGGTCCGCATGAGGTGCAGGCCCGTCGAGTACGAGGCACAGCCGCCCATCACGCACGGCACCGGCACCTCGGAGGTGAACTCCTTGAGGTTCAGCGGCTCGCTCTTGGTCGAGACGTGCTCGGCCGAGATCACGGTTCCCTGGATGACCAGGATGTCGAGGCCAGCCTCGATCGCCGCCTCGTAGTAGTCGGCTACGCGCTGAGGGGTCAGCGACCCCGCCACGACCACGCCGCCTTCCTTCATCTCCTCGATGCGCTGGGCGATCAGCTCGGCCTTGATCGGCTCCTCGTAGATCTTCTGCATCAGATGGGTCGCCTGCTCGGGCGGAGCCACAGCGATCTCCTGCAACTTCTCGTCGGCGTTCTCGTAGCGGGTCCAGATCCCCTCGAGGTTGAGGACGCCGAGACCGCCCAGACGGCCCAGCTCGATCGCGGTCGCGGGACTGACGACGCCGTCCATCGCCGAGGCCAGCAACGGCAGCTCAAAGCGATACGGCCCGAGCGTCCACGAGATGTCGACATCATCGGGGTCGCGGGTGCGCCGCGACGGCACGATTGCGATGTCGTCGAACCCGTAGGCCCGCCTGCCCTTTTTACCGCGTCCGATCTCGACTTCCATCTGGCTCCAAGCTACGTATGGTCGCGGACGAAAAAAGCCCCTCGAAAGGGGCCTCAAAAGCCGCTTTTTGCGGCTGAGTGGCCCCTAGAAACGGTGGATGCGCGAGGCCTTGGCGATGATAACAGCGGTCAACCTGGGCTCCCGGGGCGTCGCGCAAGCGCGATCAGGCTGAGCCCAAACTGCGGCTTCGTTGCCTCTTCGAGACCCCGAGCGAGCGGCACCAGCGCCTCGTAGAGACGCAACGCACGCGGGTCGATCCCCGTTCGCCCGGTTCGATTGCTCAGCCACCAGCCGGGGACGCCCAGGAGATTGAAGGGGTGCACCCGCTCGGCCTCGAGCCCGGCATGCGCGAGCAGCCTCTCGATTCGCTGCGGCGTGTACCGACGCCGATGTCCGTAGGCCAGATCCAGGGCGCCATACAGACGCGGCCCGGCGGGGACGAGCAACGCCAGCTTCCCCCCCGGCTTCAGCGCCGACGCCATCTCCGCGATCGCGGCCGCATCGTCGTCGATGTGCTCGAGCACGTTCTGGCAGACGACCAGGTCGAGGCTGCCTTCGCGCTGGGCGAGAGCGCTTGAGCCCGGGACCTCGTCGCTGGCGACCTCGACCCTCGGATCGCCCCGGAAGCGCCGCTCGAGCTCCACCGCGCCACCCGGCTCCGGTTCGATCAGGAGCAGGCGCTTGGCACCGGCTTCGAGCAGGCGCTCGGAGAAGGTGCCAAGACCCGCCCCGACCTCGGCGACGTCCGGGCCCACCGCATCGGCGTACTGGTCGAACATCCATGCCGCCAGCCGCCGGGCGCCTGCCAGCTGCCGGAGATCGGCGTCGACCGCCTCCGCGGGCGGTGCCGATGGCACGCGCTTGGGCAGCCGAGCGGGTGACTTGACCGTCTGAACGCGCTCGCCATCCTTCCGCGCATAGAGGCAGAACTTGGTGTGCGGGTCGAAGTCGAACGTTCGCTCGGTGAGGCCGGCCGCGGCGATCGCGACGCCGGCACCGCGAACGAGCGCAGGCGCGACCGGGGCGACGTCGGCGAGCAGCGTCCCCACCGAGGACGTCTTGCCGATCGAGTGAGCGCCGACCGTCTCGAGGCCGTGCCGGGCGAGCAACGCGGAGAGGCCGGACCGCGAGAAGAGGGTCAGGTGCTCGGGCGCGCGGATCGCCTCCGGCCAGCGACGGCCGAGAACCCGGCTCACGGGAGACCCCGCGTCGGGTGTCAGCACCGCGAGGACGCCGCCCGGACGGAGCGCGGCGACGGCCTGGCCGACCACCGCGTCGAGGTCGGGAACGTGCTCGAGCAGGTCCATCATCGTCAGCGCCTCGAGTCCGGTCGCTTCAACATCCGGATCGCCGAGCGACCCCTCGCGCACCTCCACGCCGAGCGCCTCGCGGGCGTAGCGCACGGCCCACGGGTTGAGGTCGACCCCGCTGGCATCCCAGCCGCGCTCGCGCGCCGCGGCGACCAGTAGCCCCGGCCCAGCCCCCACGTCGAGCAGGCGCCCGGTCTCGACCTGCGCCTCCACGTGATCGAGGACGAGCGCGAACTTGGCCGCGATCTCGTCGCGGTCGGCGAGGTAGTCGAGATAGCCGTGGTAGCCGGCCTCCCTGCCGAAGTCGGGGTTCTCGAAATAGGAGCCGTCGCTGTAGAGCGAGGCGAGCTCATTCTCCGCCGGCGGGTTCTCGACCCAGAGGCTGGCGCAAGTCGCGCAGCGGCGAAAGCCAAAGCCCTGAATTCGCCAGGCGCTGCGCGAGCGCGACGAACCGCAGGCGGGACAGACCTCGCGCACGGTCAGCCCGAGGTCAGCCGGCAGCGCAGCAGGGTCCGCAGAACCCGGAAGCCGTCGGCGACGGTGAGCTTCTTACCCTCGTCGCGGGTCCGGGCCCGGTAAACGACCGGGACCTCGTAGATGCGAACCCCTCGGCGCAGCAGCAGGGCGGCGATCTCGGGCTCGACGCCAAAGCCCGCCTCCCGCAGAGCCAGCGAGCGGAAGAGCTCGGTGCTCATCGCCTTGTGGCAGGCCATGATGTCCGTGAGCCAGCTGTTGTAGAGCAGGTTCGCGGCGAAGGTGACCCCCTTGTTGCCGACCACGTACCAGAAGCTGTGAGCCGAGTGGGCCTGGAATCCGCGGGCGCCGAACACCGCCTCCGCCTCCCCGCTCGCCAGCGGCGCGACCACGGTGTCGAGGTCCTGTGGCTGGTACTCGAGGTCGGCGTCCATGATGACCGTCCAGCGTCCGCTCGCTCGCTCCAGTCCGGTAGCGATCGCGGCGCCCTTGCCGCGGTTTCGCGGGTGGCTCATCACCGAAACATGGTCCGGCCATGAGCTTTCGGCCAGCACCTCAGCCGTGCCGTCGGTCGAGCCGTCGTCGACGATGACGAGCTCGAAGTCGCCGTTGAGCGGCGCTGCCGCGAGCACCTCGTCGACCGCCTTGGCGACGGTCGCGCGCTCGTTGAAGACCGGCATGAGGATCGTCAGCGCGGCCATGCGGAGCGAGAAGATAGAGCGCGTTCGATCGTCGCTGCCGCCAGCAGGATGACGATCGGCTCGAGCGGTGCGCGATAGCGCCCGGATCCGGCGACGAAGATGATCGAGGCTACGAGCAGCCCGACGTACAGCCAGATGAACCCCGGGATCCTCCGGGCGGCACCCGTCAGAGCACCGGCGATCGCGAGCAGGGCGACCGCCCAGAAGGCGAAGGCGCCCGCGACCGCGAGGCCGCTCGGCTGGCCGACTACGGGAGCGCTCGAACGCTCGAAGTCGATCGGGTCGTGGAGGCTGAGAAGGCGCAGGCTGTTGTTGAAGGCGACGCTGACAACGGATCCCGGATTGTCGAACGCGTAGTCGACGCCCCGATCGGCGAGCTCGCGCCCGAGCTTCACTTCCCCGAGGGGCTCCCCCTCGTAGAGGTCGGCGAACGCCGGAACCCCCCACGGCCCGACCCAGCTCCAGTCGTTTGCCTTCGCGACGTCGTTGTACTGGCCCCCGATCGCGACGCCTGCCTGGTCGGTCACAGGGACAAAGGCGTCGAGCTCGATCGCGTTGCGGATCGTCCAAGGCACCACGACCACCGCGGCGCAGGCGATCAGAAGTGCCGGCTGCGCTGCCGACTTCAGGCTCAATCGCGGCCGCATGTCCCAGGCCCCGAAGGCAAGCGCGACGACAACCGCCAGCCCGTTGCCGCGAGTCAGCGCCGCGAAGCCCGCGCAGACGCCGGCGATCGCAAGCCAACGCAGACGCGGGTCGTTCAGCCGGTAGCGCAGCACCGCAGCGATCGCCGCAAGAACCATCGCGATGAACAGCGGCTCGGTCAACAGCGAGGTCCCCGCCTGAAGCAGCGGTGGGTAGATCGCCGCGATCGCCGCGGCTATCAGGGCGGTACGCCGGCCCCAGAGCTGGAAGGCGATGAGGGCGATCAGCGCGACGATCGCGGTACCGATCACCGCCTGCTCGAGGCGAGCGCCCAGCCAGCGGGCGCTCGCGTCGTCGGTGTCGACCACCGCGTAGACGGGCGTCAACACGAGCGGGTAGAGCGGTGGCCGGAACGCCGAGGCCCCAGGCCCGCCGAGAACCTCGAGGGCCTCGGGATAGCCATCCCCCTCCGCAAGTGAGAGCGCGTGTCGATCGAAGTCGGCCGCATCGCTTTGCGGCGCGA
Organism: uncultured Solirubrobacterales bacterium; assembly: GCA_963746215.1. Lineage (GTDB taxonomy): Bacteria > Actinomycetota > Thermoleophilia > Solirubrobacterales > 70-9 > WHSW01. The sequence goes on along the minus strand of CAVVAT010000008.1, from coordinate 134,487 downwards.
TCGAGTTGACGTCGAACGCGACGAAGACGCGGATCGCCAGCGCGGCGACGAGAATCGCGCTAAGCGCAAACCTGAAGTGACGGTGGCTCATGTGCGGGCGGGAGTCTGCCATCGGTTCTCTACGCTGCCGCCCGATGGCGGCCTACCTGTCGTGAGCCTGCGGGGCTCGAAATGGCTCTGGATCCTGATCGCGGTGGGCACCGTCGGCAGGCTGGTCTGGGCGTTTGCCTCCCACGGCCACTTCTTCGACATCGAGTCGTATCTGATCGTCGACGACGCTCTGCGCGCCGACCCGCTGCATTTCTACAGCCACGTCACCTTTGTCGTCGGCGAGGGGATCGAGCAGTTTCGCTGGCCCTATCCGCCGCTCTTCTTGCCGTGGATCCTCGTCTCTGGTGAGCTCGATCGAGGCCTCGGCCTGCCCTTCGACGGCACCATCCAGATCCCGTCGATCCTCGCCGACGCTGCGCTCACGCTGCTCGTCTACTCGTTCCTGCGCTGGCGCGGAGCTGCAGAGCGCGTCTGCCTGCTCGCCGCTGGCCTGATCGCGCTGGGGCCACCGTTCGTCGTCATCTCCGGCTACCACGGTCAGATCGACTCGCTGGCGATCCTGCCCGCGGTGATCGCGCTGATCGTGTGGGAGCGCGCGCCCGACCGTCGCGCGCCCTGATCGCCGGGCTGCTGATCGGTCTCGGTGCCGCCACGAAGACCGTGCCTGGGCTGATGATCCTTGCGCTGATTCCGACCGCGCGCGACCGCCGTGAGGCGATCACGCTCGCCGTCGCAGCGGTCGCGGTTCCGATCGTCATGCTCGCGCCGTTCTTGATCGCCGACCTCGACGGCGCATCGGCCGTCTTCGACTACAGCGGCGCTCCCGGGCTTGGCGGCCTGTCGCTCGTGCTGCAGCCGGACCTCGCCGCGGATTGGCTCACGGTTGACACGCTGCACCTCACCGGGGCGAGTCAGTGGCTGGTGGACCGCCAGGGCCTGCCGGCGATGATCGCCCTTGCTGCAACCGCCGTTTTCCTGCTGCGCTACCGCCCGGCCGCGCGCGATGGCGCGGTCTTTCTTTGGCTCGTCGTCTACGCGTTCACGCCGAACGAGTTCCTCCAGTACTCGATCTGGGGCATTCCGTTCCTGCTGATGGCCGGCTACGTGCGCTCGGTTCTCGCGATCGAGGCAGTGCTGCTCGTGCCGTTCGTGATCACCTACTCCACGATCTGGGAGAGCCGCTCGATCGCGCTTCTGTACTCGCCGCTGATGATCGCCCTGTGGGCAGCGGCGCTCGTCGGCGTCGTCGTTCTCGGCCGCCGGATCGTCGCCGGTCGGGCCGTCAACCCGAGCGGCGTCCAGCCGCCGCTCGTCGAGCTTGGGCTTCAGCCCCGGCGCGCCTCGACGTAGGTCGTCCCCGAGCGCCGCGAGGCGATCTCAGCACCCGTCGCCGCGGCGGCCACGGGTGAGAGCGCAACGCCCGCGGCAAGTGCGGCGGCGCGAGTCGCACCCGATGTGCGGCCGTCGCGTGCCTCCTCCTGGCGGATCGCCGCGTAGAGGCTCGGGTGTCCCGGCAGCGACGCCACCAGTCCGTGCAGCCAGCCGAACATCACCTGGCCCCCGCGCCAACCGCTGTGCCGGCCGATCCGGAGCCCGTTGCTCTCCAGCCGCGCGGTCAGCGTCTCGGCGGGGACGTGGATCAGATGGCGCGGCAGGTCGAGGGCGAGCCAGCGATCTCCGAACGCCTGCGCCTGGGCGCTCGACGGGTTCGGAAGCGCGACGACGAGCGCGCCGCCCGGCTCGAGCAGTGTGCAGGCGTGGTCGACGACGGCGCCCGCGTCGGGCAGGTGCTCGAGCGAATGCCAGAAGACGATCGCCGCGAAGCGCTCGTCGAGCTCACGGACATCGGCCTCGCGAACGCCCGGTCCCGCCTCGCCACGCTCGAGCCCGAGCGCCTCGCGGCCGCGGGCGCGCAATGCACGCAACAGGATCCCGTCGCCGGAGCCGACGTCGAGGACCGCGCCGGGCGGCGCGATCCGGTCGAGGCGGCGGGCGAGGCGTCCGCGGGTGAGCTCCAGGAGCCGATCGCCCGGTCCTGAGAAACGGCCGGACTCCGGCCGGTACCAGCTCGAGTACGCCTGTTCGAGCTGCGCGCTGGTTGGCTGGGGGTCGGTGGTCGCAGCAGCGCACGCACCGCAGCGCGTGCGTCCTGCAAGCCGGGTGGCGCGAGCGTCGAGCTCAGCGCCGCACCACGCGCATGCCGTGACCGGTGCCGCGGGAGGCTCAGGCCATGGCGCGGTCGGTTGCTCTTCGGAGGACACCACGCCGTAGATTCTCGCGGCTGATGGAGCTCGGGACCTACTTCGCGGGCTTGCTCCTGTTCGGCGCCGTGATCAGCGCGTCGATCACGGCCGCCTTCGCGATCGCCGGGATGTGGCTCACGCACCTCGCCGGCGCGGTACGCGCTGTCGCGATCGCGCTGCTGGCTACGGCGGCCCTGATCGGAGTTCATCTGCTCCCAGCCGTGCTTGGGGTGATGACTCGTGGGACCGTTGGAGTGCTCGCCGCGGCGGTGCTCGTTGCGTCGCTGCTGGCCTTGCGCCGTGCACGGGGGAGGAACCCGGAACCCGAGGAACCGCGGCCGTCCGATTCCCGCACCTCGCAGGTGCTCGCCGCTGTCGCGGTTGGCGGCCTTGCGATCTACCTCGCCGCGATGCTCGCGCGCTTCGGCTCGACGCCGGTGACATTCATCGACACGGTCACCTTTCACATTCCGGGCGTGGCCCGCTGGATCCAATCCAACGGGATCTGGCAGATCGACCAATTCCTGCCCGGCCAGGCGCAGGGCTATTACCCCAACAACGGCAACGTCGTCGATCTCGCCGCGATCCTGCCTTGGCACAGCGACTCGCTCATCCGCTTTGTGAACCTGCCGTTCCTCGCCCTGACCTGGCTCGGGCTGTACGCCGCCGGCCGCGAGCTCGGCGCCGCGGCCGCAAGCGCCGCGATCGCAGCCGCTGTCGCACTCTCCTACCCCGCGGTCACCTCCTACGTCGTCGACGCGCCGACGCCCGATGCGGTCATGTACGCGACCTTCGCAGCAGGCCTTCTCTTCCTGCTCCGCCACGTGGGCGGCCGGAATCGCAGCGATCTGCTGCTTGCGGGCCTCGGCTTCGGGATTGCCTTCGGGACGCGCTGGTACGGGGTCGCGGCGGTCGCTGTCGTCGTCGGCGTCTGGCTGGTCGGCCGGCTCATCTTCGAGCGCGGGCGCCGCCAGACCCTCACGGACCTTGCCTGGATCGCGGTGCCCATCGCTCTCGCCGGCGGCATCTGGCTGCTGCGCAACTGGGTCGAATCGGGCAACCCGTTCTTTCCCGTGCGCGTCGACCCGCTCGGGATCACGGTCTTTGACGCGCCGGACGATCGCGTGCGCGAGCTCGTTGGCTTCACGCTCGGCGGTTACCTCGGCAACGTCGAGGTCCTCTCCGACTTCATCCTTCCGTCGCTGAAGATCCAGCTCGGCTTCGTCGCGATCGCACTGGGTCTCGGCACGCTTGGGGCGGGCATCGTCGCCTTCCGCGCCAAGCGCGACGTAACCCGCGCCCGGGTGCTCGGCCTGGCGGTCGCAACGGTTGGCCTCGTCGTCGTCTACCTGATCACCCCTTACACGGCCCTCGGCCTGCGCGACCTCCCGTATGAGCTCGGCGCCAACGTCCGCTATCTGGTCCCCGCGCTGCTCGTCGCCGCACCTTCGGTTGCCTGGATGGTCACCCGCGCGCCGGGCGGCGTGCGCATCGGGCTCGAGGTCGTGCTCCTCGCCGTAGCGCTCGACGGCATGCGCCGCGGCGTCGACGTCTCCGCTGCCGACGCGATCGCGGGCGCGGCAATCGTCGCGATCGCGGCGCTCCTTGCGCTCTCGATGGCACTGGCGCTGCGCCGCCGGGACCGACTGGCGTTCGCCGGGCTCGCCGTCCTCATCGTCGCCATCGTGGCGGTGGGCGCCCGAGTCACCCAAAACGATTACCTCGAGGGTCGCTACGCCGGCGCCACCGTGCCACTGGACACGGCGCTTGATCACGCGTCGGCAGAGGCCAGGATCGGACTCGCCGGGGCCTGGCCGGTGACCACCCTCTCCCCCGTACTCGCTCTCTTCGGTCCCGATTTCGAGAACCAGGTTGAGTACGTCGGCGAGACCCCCGACGGGATGCTTCTGCCCTACGAGGACCCGGCCGCGTACGCCGCCGCCCTCGAGCGCGGTGACTATGACCTGGTGCTGGTCGGCAACGAGAAGCCGCTCGCTTTCCCGCAGCGCGACGAGGGAGCCTGGACCGAGGCCGCGGGTTACGAGGAGGTCGCCGCCGACGGCGACTTCAGCCTCTACGAAGCGCCATAAGCCGACGCGCGCGACGCGGCCCGGTTGCCGCGACCTCCGCAAGCAGTTCCTCGTACGGACCGATCCGCGCCGACCAGTCGTAGGCCGCGGCGCGGTCGCGACACGCTGCCGCCGTAGCCGGGTCGGTGCCCAGCCTCAGCGCGTCCTCGAGCGCGTCCACCAGGGAATCCTCGCTGTCGGGTTCGAAGAGGCGGCCGACCTGGTCCGAGTTGAGCGCCTCCGGACTCGCCCCAGATCGAGCCGCGACCGCAGGCGTCCCCGCGGCGAGCGACTCGAGCAGGACCAGCCCCTGGGCCTCGCCGACCGCTGGCAGCACGCTCGCGGTCGCGCCGGCGTAGAGGTGCGCGACCCGATCGGCCTCAGCGCCGTCTGCGGGCTCCGCCCACTCCGCTCCCTCTGGCAGCTCGATCGCTCGGCGGCTGAGGACCGGATCCTGCGTCGCGACGACCTGCAGGCGCGCGTCGGGTACGCGCTCGCGCAGCCGGCTGAAGGCCGCGAAGAGCAGATCGGCACGCTTGCGCGGATCGCCGAGGCTCGCGGCGCAGACGAGCGTCGGTTGCGGCGGCGTGACCTTCTCGACAGCGAAGCGCTCGGTGAAGATTCCGGCCGGGAGCACCCGCGGCTCGCACTGCAGCCAGCGCCGCATGGCGACGGCCGCGGCGTCACTGAGCACCGCCGTCGCGGCGGCGCCCGTGATCGCGGAACGCATCAGCTCGATGCGATACCTGCGCTCGACGAGATAGAAGCGGGTCGGAAGGCCGTGGTAACAGAACGCCACCGGAGGGCCGCCGACGCGCCGCGCGCGCACCGCTGCCCAGGCACTGGCGTTGTGGAAGGCCGCCGCAACGTCGAAGCGGCCGGCGGCCAGGCGGGCGAACAGCGCCGGCGTCGTCTCGACGTGGTCCTCGTAGAAGCGCATCCGATCGAGTCGCGGCGGGCGACGGTCGCGGACGACCCGGACCCCCCCTCCTCGGACACGGTGGTCGCTCCCGGATGCGAGGTGAGCAGGGTGACGTCGTGGCCGCGCTCGGCCAGTAGTACGGCGAGGTCGTGAACGACGCGCTCGCTGCCGCGGGTCACCTCGGGCCAGTAGGTCGGGGCAAGCAGCGCGATCCGCATCAGAGCACCGGGGTCCGGTGACGGACAGAGGATCTGGCCATCACGCCGACCGTCGTCGAATCGAGCAGCAGGCGGCGTGGCAGGAACACCGCGAGCCACCACGCGACCCGTCCCGGCGTCCATGGCGGTCCCGGGTTGTACGAGCGCAGGTAGGGGATCGCCGCCGCTAGGGCGAGGAGCGGGCGCCTGCGCGCGAACGGCAGGGCCGCGAGGAGGAGTAACAGAAACGCGTGGCGACGCTTCGTGAAGAGCGCCATGTCGAGGGCCTGGCGCTGTTGTGGGTGGCGCGCGACGACGATGTGGATGGTGCTTCGTCTCACCGTGTCGGACAACGCCTGGCCGAGGCGCCGCGGCAGCACCGCGTGGCGGACGACGGCCTCCTCGATGAAGTGCTGCTCGGCCCCGGCCTCGATCGCCCGCAGGGCCATGTCGGTGTCCTCGCCCCACGCGTCCGGAAAGCTTTCGTCGAAGCCGTCGATCCGCTCGAGCAGCGCCCGTGGATAGGTGATGTTGCAGGTCGGCGCCCACGGATCGAAGCGCTCCACCTCCATGGATCTGGCAAAGCCGTGGAGCAGGTGGTACTCGTCCGGGTCAGCGACCGTGCGCCCCTGAAGAAACGTCGCGGGGCCAGCCTCGGCGGCGAGCATCAGCTCGAGCCAGTCGGCCGCGGGCCGGCAGTCGTCGTCGGTGAACGCGATCAGCCGCCCGCGGGCGGCGCGCCAGCCCACGTTGCGCTGCGCCGCCGGGCCCCCGACCTCGCTGCGGAGAAAGGTCACATCGAGGCCGGGGGGCGCCTCAGTCAGGGGACCACTTGGGGCCCTGCGATCGCGGAGCCCGGAGGGCGAAGCGGAGCCGCGCCGCTGTTGAGGCGCCGGATTTGGCGAGCGGACGACGATGACCTCGAAGCGCTCGCGCGCGAGCGTCTGTTCAGCGAGAGCCTCGAGCGCGAACGCCAGTCGCGTCTCGCGATCGTGCGTCGGGATGACGACTGAGACGTCGGGGGTCATGCCGGGGTGGCGCCGGCATCCAGGGCGCTCGCCTCATCGTCCTTGCGGCCGGACAGGTAGCTGCCGATCTCGCGAAGCAGCCGCCGCTCCATGAGCGCGGTCGCGGCGAACATCGTCGCGACGTAGAGACAGAGCTCAAGGATTGCCTGGCCCCCCGTGCGCACCTCGGGGCCGAGGTAGCGAGCAGCGAGAACCACGGCGACCGCCGGAACGATCGGCGCGAAGGCGCGGACCAGATACGTCCAGATGTTGAAGCCGGCGAACATCCGGCGCAAATAGTGAGTGCGCACCGCGATCTCGATGCAGACCGAGATCGAGGTACCGACGATGAAGCCGTCGAGCCCCCAGGCGATCATCGCCGGGACGGTCACGGCGCAGAAGACGCCCGAGCAGGATCAGCGCGGTGACGGCCTGCGGGCGCGTATCGGCGCGAGCGTTGTAGAAGAGGCCCCAGTTGAAGGCGATCTGGCGGACGCCGGTCATGACCCCGAGTGCCTGCAGCAGCCCGATCGCCGGCTCCCACCGCTCGCCGAGCACGTAGTTGACGAGGTCCGGCGCGAAGAGCAGCAGCCCGATGCCGAACGGGCAACCCGAACATCAGCGCGAGCCGGTTCGACTTCACAAACGTCTCGTGCAGGAGCTCGGTGCGGTCGCGGACGGCGCAGACGGCGGGATAGATCGTCCGCGAGATGACCTGATCGACGCGGTCGCTGAACGCCGCCACCGATGCGGCCAGGGTGAGCGCGCCCACGCCGGCGAGACCGACCACGGCGTTGCCGACGAGCAGCGTCCCCTGGACGATCCCGATCCCCGCGAACGCGCTCACCAGCAGCGGCGCCGAGAAGCTGATGTACGTGCGAAGGGTGTGGCGCTCGAACCGCCAGGCGAGCCGGTACGGACACGTGATGAGCGCGGTCGCGGCGCCCGCGATGGCGCCGGCGAGCATGCCGATGACGATTGCCCAGTAACCGGCGCCGGCCGCGGCGAGGGCGATCATCACGACGGTGCCGACCACCGGATTGACCGCCTCGAGCGTGCGCTGGCGGACGAAACGCATCTCCCGAAAGGCGATCCAGATCGGCGATGTCAGTGCGCCCGCGATCAGGCAGAGGCTGAGCACGATCGCCGGCAGGATGATCTCGGTCGTCCCGTAGGCGAGCGCGAACAGCGGCAGCGTCAGCCAGACGAAGACGACGAAGCCGGCGGTGTAGAGCAGCTCGAGCGTGAAGGCCTTCTGGAAGGCGAGCTCCTGATCGGCGTCGGACTGCTGGATGAACTTGTCGCCGATCCCGATCTCCTTCAGCCACGAGAGCGTCTGGAGGATCAGGAAGACGATCCCCCAGATGCCGAACTCGGTGACGGTGAGAAACGCGGCGACGGCGAACTTCTGCGCCAGCGAGAGCGCGGCGATGCCGACGTGAAAGGCGGCGTTGATGACGACGCCGCGAGCGGTGTGCTCGCGAAGGCTGCGCCCGTCGAGCGAAAGGCGCTCCTCGAACTCGACAGCCGGATTCTCGATCGCCTCGTTCGAATAAGGCGTCTCAACGGCGACGAGGCTCGGCTTCGCTTCGCTCCGCCTCACGGAAGCGATCCGGGGCCACTCACGGTGGCTAGTCCGCGGCGGCTCTCGAGACGACCCGTCGCTCGACGCCGCCGGCCGGAGGCTGGCAGCTCGGTCACGCGCACTCGCGAGACGAGCCGTTCGACCTCGCGCGGCGCCAGCGTTCCGGCGCCGAAATGCTGGGTCGACTCGGCGCCGCATGCGACGCCGAACGCGAGGCAGTCGCCCTCGTCGGCGCCCTCGTACCGGGCGGCGACGTAGCCGGCCAGGAAGGCGTCGCCTGAGCCGACGGTCGCAACCGGCTCGAGCGGCTCGATCGAGACCTCGTAGCCGCGGCTGCTCGGGCCGACGATCGCGTTGCAGCCGTACTCGGTGGTGATGATCGCCTCCTCGGCGCCCATCTCGATCAGCCCGGTGAGACCGAGCGCGAGATCCTCGGGCTCGGAGAACTCGTGGCCGACGGCCTCCTCGGCCTCGCGGACGTTCGGCGCGACGACCGCAGGCTCCCCGCGCAGGCCGGCGCGCATCGGATCGCCGTCGGAGTCGAGCACGGTGAGCACGTCGCGCGAGCGAAGCTCGGAGACGAGGCGCGCGTAGACGTCCGCAGGCGCGCCCGGCGGGACGCTCCCGGCGAGGACGCAGATCTTCGCCCCGCTCGCCAGGTAGAGCAGCTTTTCGACGCAGACGCTCGAGATCGGCTTCGGAGACGTCGGGGCCGCGCTCGTTGATCTCGGTCTGCTGGCCGGTGGTTGGATCGACGACCGAAAGGTTGGTGCGCGTCTCACCGTCGATCGGCGTGAAATCGTGAAGGATGCCCTCGGCGTCGAGCTGGGTGAGGACGCGCCGCCCGGTGCCGCCACCCGCGAACCCGGTCGCGATCACCGGCTTGCCGAGCAGGCGCAGCGCTCGGGCAACGTTGATCCCCTTGCCGCCCGGCCACGGTGCGCGACTCGACAGCGCGGTGACGACGACCAAGCTGGAAGTTGGGAACGGCGACCGTTCGATCGATCGCGGTATTGAGGGTGACGGTGAGGATCACGCCTGAGGTAAGGCTAGTCGCTCATCGGACGTGGTGGAGCGCATCGCCGATCGCCTCGCGTAGCTGGGCGAAGTAGTGCGCATAGGTCGAATCGGCCGCACGCTCGCGCGCGCACTCGCGAAGCTCGCGGCGCCGACTCGGGTCGGCGAGCAGGCCATCGACCGCCGCGCGCAGCGCGGGCGGGTCGGCTGGGGCGACAACGATCGCGGTCTCGCCGGCGACGACGTGCTCGTCGAGAGCGCGGGCTGCGGTGGCAACCACCGGGACGCCGGCCTCCACCGCACTCATCAGCCGCACCTGCCCGGCACTCATGCCGGCGTCCGCGATCACGATCGCGCAGACCGCGCTGCCGCGCAACCGCCGCTCGTGTTCGGCCCAAGGCAGCTCGACCTCGACCTCGACGCGGCAGCCCTCGAGATCGGCCGCGAGACCGTGCACCCGGGCGGCGTCGGCCTCCGAGCAGACGACCGTCAGCTCCCAGTCGGCGCTCGATGCCGCCGCGAACAGTGTCTCCCAGTCGCAGGCCGTTCGCCCGGATGAGAACACCCGCCGCGACCCCGGCTCGATCTCGGCCGGCGCCGTGTCACCGCCCTCGCGCCGGGGCCACGCGATCAGAGAAACGCGCCGCGGCGTCGAGGCCGTATGCGGCGGCGTAGCTCGTCGCGCTCCCACGCGGTCATCACCTGAGCGCCGGCCGCCCGCGGCGAAGCAGCGGCCCCTCGACCAGGCGGCTCCAGGCACCGCGGACGAGGCGCCGCAGGGCACGACGCGCGCCGGCGGCCGGCGCAGCAGCTCGAGACGAACACGGCCCGGCGCGCGGGCGGCAGGGCGCATGATCGCCAGCGCGGTCAGCGTCCCGGGCTCGCCGCGGATCACGACGAAGCCGAGTCGGCCGCGGCGCGCTCAGCAGGCCGAGCAGCGCCGCCCGCAGCCGCGGCCGTGACGCGGCGAAGCGACCGACCCGGCCCGGCGCGACACGCTCGAGCGCTGCGGCGGAATCGACGTACGGCTCGCCGAGGCCCTCGGCGTAGAACCGCGGCGCCGCGATCATCGGCGTGAACGTGCCCGCAGTGCCAGCGCACCGGCGATCAGCAGCGCCACGATCGGCGATCACGACGATCCACGCGACGATTCGCGGACCAGGGACCTTGGCGTCGAAGCGCTCGGTCACGCTCGCGGCGGCGGCCGAGTCGGTCGCCACCAGCGCAACCTTTCCCTCCTCCTCGCCATCGACGAACACGGTTGCCGTGCCGAGTTTCTCGCCCTCGCTGACTGAGCCGGCCACCTCCGCCGGTGCGTCGAGCCGCGTCTCGACCTCCTCGCCGCGGCGGACCGTTACGCGCACCGGCTCGGCTGCCTCGAGGCCGACCTTTACGTCGCGATCGCGGATCTTCAGCGTCGCCAGCTGCTCGCCCTCCTTGACCGGGGAGCGCTGGTGGTAGAGCGTGAACCCGTAGTCGAGCAGCGCTAGGGTCGCCGAATCGCGTTCGGACTCCGACGGCGCGCCGAGGACCGCTGAGACGAGCTCGACGTCCTTCTGCTCCCCCGACCCCACGAGAACGTTGCCCGCCTCGATCGTGTAGCCGGTCTTGACGCCGTTGACGTAGGGGACCGTCAGAACCAGGTTGTTGCGGTTGGTCAGCGAGCGCGGGTGAGCACCCGATTGAATCGTCGTTGTCGCGGTGTCGAAGATCCGCCGAAAGAGTGAGTCGCGACGCAGGTGGATGGCGAGCGTGGTGAGGTCGGTGGCGCTCGAATAGTTGCCCGCCTCGTCGAGGCCGACCGGGTTGGCGTAGGAGGTGTCGCCGAGGCCCAGGCGCGCAGCGGTCGCGTTCATCTGCTGGACGAACTCCTCGCGGGAGCCCGCCGCCGCGACGGCCAGGGTCTCGGCGGCGTCGTTGCCAGAGACCAGCAGCAGCCCGTAGAGGAGGTCGCGGACCTCGATCGACTCACCGGTCTCGAGACCGAGCAGGGACTCGGCGGGAAGTGCGTCGTACGGGGCCGCGGTCACCGTCTCGCCAGGTTTCAACTGGCGGCGCGCGACCAGCGCCGTCATCAGCTTCGTCGTCGACGCGATCGAATAGGAGGTCTTCGCGCGATGCGCCGCGAGCACGGTCCCATCCTCAGCGTCGACGAGCACCCATGCGCGCGCGGGCAACCCGGTCGGCTTGTCCGCCGCCGCCGCCGGGCTCGCCGCGGACAGCGCGATCGCGGCGATGGCCGCGACGAGGACCGTTAGCCGGAGGCGAGCTCCTTGCAGCCGTCCTTGACCAGGTCGACGCAGTTGGAGACCTGGAGCGTCTGCGGATCGAGGTTCGGGTTGAGCTCGATCAATTCGTCGACCGAAATGCAGGTCTTGTCGGCGATGCTGGTCATCCCCGCTGTGTCGTCGGCCGTCACCACGTAGTAGCCCGGCCTCGACCGCTTCCGGGGCGCTCGGCTCGCAGCCGGTCGTCGCCGTCTGCTTGGCGCCGTCGGACTTCTCCGAGTCGTCGTCGCCGCTCAGCGAACCCGAGACGATGAGGAAAACGGCGCCGACCACGACCACCAGCACCAGGGGTGCGAGTACGCGAGCCGTCCAGCTCGTCGGTTTGCGATCTCGGATCGGTCGGTCCATGGCGGCGAAAAGCGTAGGCGGTCATCGGCCGATCGGTGCGCGGCACGGTACTCAGCGGGCGGCACTTTGCGCCGCGGCCCACACCTCGGCGCGCAGATCTTCGGCCGCAGCGCGCGGATCGGCGGCCGTGGCGATCGAGCGGGAGGCGGTTACGAGCGCCGAAGCAGGCTCCGCCGAGAAGGCCGGACCGAGCTCTGCAGCGCTGCCGCCCTGAGCTCCGACACCCGGGATCAGGAAGATCGCGTCCGGCATGAGCTCGCGCAGGCGCGCGAGGTGTTCTGGCTCGGTCGCGCCGCAAACGGCGCCCACTCCGCTGAGCCCCGACCCCCCGGCGAGGCGCGGCGCCCGCTCGGCGACCATTCGCGCCAGGTGCTCGTAGAGCGGGCCTGACCCGGTCTCGAGATCGAGGACGTCAGCCGCGCCGGGGTTCGAGGTGCGGACCAAGATGAAGACGCCGCCTCCGCTCGCAGCGGCGGCGTCGATCAGAGGGTCGAGCGCGTCGCCGCCGATCAGCGGGTTCGCGGTCGCGGCATCGGCGCCGAGCCCGGCAACCTCGCCCCAAGGTGTGTCGGTTGCGCCGAAGAGCGCCTGGCCGTAAGCGGTCGCGCTCACCGGGACATCCCCGCGCTTACCGTCGGCGATCACGAGTAGGCCGGCGTCATGTGCGGCGTCGACAACGCCCGCGAGCGCGCGCCAGCCCGGCCAACCGAGGCGTTCGAAGCAGGCGAGCTGAGGCTTGACCGCGACGCAGACCGGACCGGCTGCCTCGATCAGCTCCCGACAGTGGTCGAGAACGGCGTCGGCGGCGGCCTCGGCGGGCGAACTGTCGCCCTCCCGAGGCCGCCGCTCGAGCCGGTTCGGATCCGGATCGAGCCCGAGACAGACCTGACTGCTGCGCTCCTTTACGAGCGCAGCGAGCCGGTCGGCAAATACGGGACTCAGAGCCGACTCAGGCGGCGTCAGCCGCCCTTGACCGAGCTCTTGAGGCCGGCGCCCGCGGAGAACTTCGGCACCTTGCCGCCCGCGATCGTGATGCGCTCGCCTGTACGCGGATTGACGCCCTGGCGCGGACCGCGCTCGGCGACACTGAACTTCCCGAAGCCGGTGAAGCTGATCTCACCGCCGCCCGTGAGCGTGCTCTGGATCCCGTCCAGGACTGCGTCGACGGCATCCGCAGCAGCCTTCTTGCTGTCGAAGTTGCCGGCGATGCTCTCGACGAATTCAGCCTTAGTCAATGTCTTTCCTCCTGAGTGGCGTTGGTCGGTGGAACGGAAAAAACCGTAACAGCGCCCCTAGACGACCTTTTTGCGGCTTGCTTGTGCGGAATTGCGACTTTGTCGCGAGCGGTCAGAGGACCGGCGAGCGGTGCCTGACGCTGCCAGCGACAAGCGCCGCGAATCCGACGGCGTCCGCGGCAACCTCGGTGGCCGCAACAAGCGCCGCGTTGCGGCGGTGCCCGAGCGCCCTCTGTGAGAGCCATCCAACGTACGGAACCGTGGCTGCAAGCGGGATTGGCGACCTGCGCACGGCCGCCAGCGCGATGCCGGCAAGGGCGAAATCGAAGCGTGCGGAGCGCACCGTCAGGAAGGTGCGCCCGACCAGGAGCTCGCGTCGCAACTCGGGCACCCGCGCGACCAAAGCCGGGAAGAAGGCGAGCCGCCGGCGCTCGGCCACATAGCCCGCAGGTCCGCGTGCGAACACCGCATGGGCAACGCGTGCGCGCGGCTCGAAGCCGAACCGCGCGCCGCTGCGACGCGCATCCCATCCGAAGACCGCGTCCTCGCCGAACGGCTCGTCGATCGCCGCCGCGGCCCAGTCGCTGAAGCCGCCAGCGCGATCGAATGCGTCCCGGCTCACGAACAGGTTGGCGGTCTCGAACAGGCCGGTTGGGCCGCCGACCTCAACCGTGCGGTCGAACGGGTGGCGCGGCGTGCCGGGGTCTGCGACCACGAGTCCCTGGACGAGATCGAAGCGCTCGAGCGCCGCGAGCCCGGCGCTCAGCCAGTCCGGGTCGGGGACGCAGTCGGCGTCGGTGAAGGCGATCACCGCAGCGGCTGCCGCCTCGACACCCCGGTTGCGAGCAGAGCCTGCTCCGGAGCGAGGCTGCCTGATAACGGTCACCGAACCGGGGGCGGCCTTCGCGATTGCCGCCGTCTCATCCTCGGAGTCGTCGTCGACGACGATGACCTCGTATTCGCCGTCAAGGTCCTGCGCGGCAAGCGCGGCGAGTGTTCGCGGGATGGTCGCCGCGGCGTTATGAGCCGGAATCACGACGCTGATCAGCGGTCGCCTGTGCAAGCCCGACAATGTATTGCGATGTCCCCGGAAATCTCAGTGGTCGTCGCCACACACAACCGCGCTGAGCGCTTGCAGCGGCTGCTCACCGGGCTGCGTGCGCAGACGCTTTCCCCCAAGCGCTTTGAGGTGATCGTGGTCGACGACGGCTCGAGTGATGGGACGGCGGAGGCGTTGGCGCGGAACGGCTCCGAGGACTTGGCAATGAGGGTGATCACGCGGGACAGGCCGGCGGGCCGGCCACCGCCAGCGAGGAGGGCTGGCGGGTGGCGGCGGGTGAGCTGATCGCCTTCACCGACGACGACTGCGTCCCCGATCCTCAGTGGCTCGAGCGGGGCCTCGCTGCCGTTGCCGCGAACCCCGGCGCCTTCGTCCAAGGACGAACCGAGCCCGATCCGGCCGAGCTCGACGCGCTCGGACCGTTCTCCCGGACCATCGAAGTGACCGAGCTCCACCCGGCCTTTAACACCTGCAACATCTTCTATCCGCGCGAGATCCTCGAACGGATCGACGGCTTCGACGACGAGGCCTTCGACCGAGCACCCGGCGGCGAGGACTGCGACCTCGCATGGCGAGCAATCGCCGCCGGCGCCCGGCCGGTGTTCGAGCCGGCCGCGCTGGTTCACCATGCGGTCGACCGCGTCGGCCCGATCGGGATGCTGCGGGTCGCGGCGCGCTGGACCACGCCGATGCTCGCCTACGCGCGCCACCCCGAGTTGCGCCGCGACTTCGTCGGTGGCGTCTTCTGGAAGCGCACCCACTACTGGCTCGCTCGCATGCTCCTGGGGCTGCTCCTGCCAGCCCGCCTGGCCCCGATCCGGGCCTGGCTCATGTACCCGTACCTGCGGGACATCTGGGCCCGGGGCCGCGTTTACGGAGGCGGCCCGCTGCTGGCCCCCTGGTACGTGCTGCTCGACGTGGTCGAGACGATCGCGGTGGCGCGAGCCGCGGTTCGCTACCGGCGGCTGATGCTCTAGGCCTAGGGCTCCCATTCGCGAGTGGCGGATTTGTCAGCGTCAGGCTGACTCAGACGCCTTTCGCGGTGCGGGGGCCCTACCCAGCCTCGTTCGAGCCGGCCACCCAGCCCCACCACAGGCCGGCCACAGCCACGCCGTCCAGCAGCTTGAACGCGGCGCGCTCGAACCTCAGCGTCACGGCCCACACCAGCGCTCCGCCCACGGCGCGCACCAGCGGGCCTAACAGGGGCGGGCGGTCACCCGCGCCCGGGTGCAGGCGCCCGATCCAGCGGCGACCCGCGCCGTACGCCACTGCCTGGCGCCAGATCGCGCCGACGCGCTCGGGGTCGCGATGGATCACAAGCGCGTCGGGGCGGTATTCCAGCGACCAGCCGGCAGCCTGGATGCGCCAGCACAGCTCGACGTCGGCGTCGGAGCGCACGTCGCCGGGGAAACCGCCAGCCTCGTCCCAGGCTGCACGCCTCACCGCCATGTTGCCGGTCACGCCTGCCGGGCCCGGCCCCCGGACCGTTTCCTGTGCGGTGCGAAGCCCGCGGCGCGAGCGCGACCAGCGCGCTGTGAGCGCCGTCTGCGAGGAGTCACCGACCAGCTCGCCCGCCAGAACCCCAACGCGCTCCGCAGGCTCGGTGGCGAAGTAATCGCGGATCAGCGACGCCGGCGCGACGCAATCGGCATCGAGGAACAGCAGCCAATCCCCACTTGCCCGCGCCGCACCGGCGTTACGTGCGAAATACGCGGAGCGGCGCTCAGACGCGCGGACAACCTTGATCGACGCGTGGTCGGGAGCCACCCCGCCCGGGGTGTTGTCGACGAACACGATCTCGTCGCCCTCCCCCAGCTCGATCCGGCTGAGCGCGTCGAGCGCGGCTTCGGCCTCCGCCGACTCACCGGCGAAGGGGACGATCACGCTGACGGTCACAGCACCAGGGTGCGATGGCGGATCGACCCGCGCAGCGACGTCGCCAGCGAGAGCGCATCGTGGGCAACGAAGAAGGCGGCAAACCCAGGGCCCGCTCCCGGAGCGGCGCACCGACGCGCAACCGAGAGCGCATAGGGCACCGCGAGTACGGCCGCCCAGCGGTGACGGCGCGCCAGCCGCAGCCCGACAGCCGCGAGCAGCAGCCGCGGCAGCGCCGGATTGCGGACGACGCCAAGCGAGAGCGTGCGGCGGCGCAGCTCGGGGTGACGGCGAAACGCGTACACGGAGTCCGCTCCGATCAGCGCGCCGCGCAGCGCCGCAGCCACGCCGACCTCGTCCACCGCGTGATGGACGGCGGCCAGCGGCTCGAAGTGCAATTCGGCGCCAAGCTCACGTGCGCGCCAACCGAGGTCGGTGTCCTCGCCCAGCGCTTCCGGGAAACGCTCGTCGAAGCCGTCGAGGCGCGCGAGCAGATCACGCGGATAGACGATGTTGCAGCTCGCGAACCACTCGTCGGGCTCGGGAAGGTCGCGCGTGCGAGCGAGCGGGCCGATGCGATCGGCCTCAGCGGGGAGTGGCGTCGTCGGCCCGGCGATGATCGCGCCCGGATTTGCCCGTGCGGCGGCAAGGGCCTGCTCGAGCCATTCGGGCACCGGCTCGCAATCGTCGTCAACGAACGCGACGAGATCCGCGGCGGCCTGGCGCCAACCTTCATTGCGAGCCGCGGCCGGTCCTCCGGATTGGGCGCGAAGGATCGCGCGCAGCGTCAACCCGTCGTCCGCGCCGGCGAGCACCGACGACGTCGCATCGCGCGAGCCGTCGTCGACCACGATCACCTCGAACTCGGTCCGGGCGAGCGTCTGGCGCCGCAGCGCGTCAAGAAGCCGCTCGAGCCGTGCGGCCCGGTCGCGAGTCGGGACGACGACACTGATCGCCGGCGGACCGCCCCCCGGCCGCGCGCCCATCGCCTACATCCGCTCCGGCGCCGCGACTCCGAGCAGGCCGAGGGTGGCGGCGATCGTTCGCTTGGTCGCGACGCAAAGACCGAGGCGGGCGGCCTCGAGCTCGGGGTCGGCGCCAACGACACGGCAGTCGCGATAGAAGGAATGGAAGTCGGCGGCGGTCGCGCTTGCGTAGGCGCAGATGCGGTGCGGGGCGCGCCGCTCGGCCGCCACCGCGACCTCGTTTGGGAACTCCAGCAGCCTGCGGACAAGCGCTCGCTCGCTCGGCTCGGCTGCGGCGCCGAGCGCCGCGTCGGTCCCCGCGGCGGCGACGGCGGCGTCCTCGTCGGCGGCGACACCCTCGTCGGCCGCCTTACGAAGGATGCTCGCGATCCGCGCATGGGCGTACTGGACGTAGTAGACGGGGTTGTCCTGGGAGGCCGACCGCGCCAGCTCGAGGTCGATGTCGATCGCGGTGTCGGCGCTTCGCTGGAGCATGAAGAAGCGCGATGCGTCGACGCCGATGTCACCGACGAGCTCGGTGAGGGTCACGAAGTCGCCCTTGCGCTTCGACATCCGCGCTCGCTCGCCGCCCTCGACGATGTTGACCAGCTGCATGATCGCTGCCTCGAAACGGTCGGGCGTCGAAGCCAAGCGCCGCGAGCGCCGCGCGCATCCGCGGTACATAGCCGTGGTGGTCCGCGCCGAGCACGTTGATCAGCTGTTCCCAGCCCCGCTCGAGCTTGTCGAGGTGGTAGGCGATGTCGGGAGCGAAGTAGGTCGGCTCGCCGTCCTTGCGGATCAGAACGCGGTCCTTATCGTCGCCGAAGTCGGTCGTCCGCAACCAGACCGCGCCGTCGTGGTCGTAGACGTGGCCCTGCTCACGCAGCCGTTCGAGCGCCCGCTCGACCGCGCCCGCCTCGCGCAGAGCCCTCTCGGACGCCCACGTGTCGAACTCCACGCCGAAGTCCAGCAGCGTCTGCTCGATGCGCACCCGCATGGCCGCCACCCCCTGCCGCTCGAGGCCCTCGAGATCGTCGGCGACCGCGCCATCGGCTGCGAGCTCGTTGGCGAGCTCGGTGACGTAGTCGCCGGTGTAGCCGCCCTCCGGCGGCTCCTCGCCACGCATCCGCGCCGCGATCGAAGCCGCGAAGAGCTGGATCTGCGTGCCGGCGTCGTTGACGTAGTACTCGCGCTCCACGACGTCGCCGCGGCGCTTGAAGATTCGCGCGAGCGCGTCGCCGTACGCCGCGCCCCGGCCGCTGGCGACGGTGACCGGTCCCGTGGGGTTGGCGCTGACGAACTCGACGAGGATCCGCTCGCTGGCGTGTGCCGGGACGCCAATGTCGGGGCCGGCGGCCAGGAGGTCGCCAGCGGCCTCGCGATGCCAGCGGTCGGAGAGAAAGACGTTCAGAAAGCCCGGGCCGGCAACCTCGATCCGGTCGGCGCTGGCGCCGAGACCGGTGGTGAGCTGCTCGCGCAGCCGCTCGGCAATCTCGCGCGGGGAGGCCCCGGCGATCGGGGCGAGCAGCATGGCGGCGTTGGTCGAGTAGTCGCCGAGCTCGGCCTTGGGCGGGCGCTCGAGCCCGAGCTTCTCACCCGGATCGCCGATCGGAGCCGCAGCCGCGAGAATGGCACTCCGCAGCGCGGCGAGCGGGTCGGCTGTCGGAGTGGTCGCCACGGAGCGATAGTAGACGCGCCCCGGCGCCTATTAAGCTGCCGCGCGTGCGATCCCTCGTCACCGGCGGTGCCGGCTTCATCGGCTCCAACCTCGTCGACGCCCTCATCGCAAGGGGGACGACGTCGTCGTGCTCGACGACCTCTCGTCCGGCAAGCGCGAAAACCTCGCCGGCGCGATCGGGGCCGGGGCGAAGCTGATCGAGGGGGACATCACCGATCCTGACGCGGTCGGGAGCGCCTTCGCCGAGGCCGATCCGGAGCGCGTGTTCCATCTCGCCGCACAGATCGACGTTCGCCGCTCGGTTGCGGATCCGGCCTACGACCTCGGCATCAACGTCGGCGGCACGCTCGCGCTCCTCGAACGCCTGCGTGAGCGGGGTTCCGGAAAGCTCGTTTTCGCCTCCACCGGAGGCGCGATCTACGGGGAGGGCAACGGCCGCGACCTGCCGCTCGCCGAGGACGCAGAGAGCCAGCCCGAAGCCCCTTACGGCCAGTCGAAGCTCGCCGCCGAGGGCTACCTCGGCCTCTACCGGCGCATGTACGGAATCGACGCCGTCGCGATGCGGCTCGGCAACGTCTACGGCCCCCGCCAGGACCCGCTCGGCGAGGCCGGGGTCGTCGCGATCTTCTGCAACGCGATGAACACGGGTACGACCCCGAAGGTTTTCGGCGACGGCGAGCAGACCCGCGACTACGTCTACGTCGGCGACGTGGCCGCCGCGTTCATCGCCGCAGCCGACGCAAAGACGCCGGGACCGTTCAACGTAGGCACAGGCGTGGAGACCAGCGTCCTCGAGCTCGGCGAGAGCCTGGCGGAGGTCGCAGGCGCATCTTTCGACCCGGAGCTGGCTCCGTCACGGGCGGGCGAGGTCCAGCGGATCGCGATCGACTCGGCGCGGGCGGCGGATGAACTTGGCTGGAGCGCCGAGAAGGGCCTGCGCGACGGGCTCGCCGCCACTTGGACCTGGGTCCAAGAGACCACCTAGTCTCGGCACCATGCGCAGTTCTATGGCGCTCGACGTCGTCATCGTCTCCTACCGCTGCGAGGGGCTGCTGCGCGACTGCCTGACCTCGCTGCGCGAGCACCCGGCCAGCGTCCCCATGCGTGTGATCGTGGTCGACAACGCCTCGGGCGACGGCACGCCGGCGATGGTCCGGCGCGAGTTCGCAGATGTGGAGCTCATCGAGCAGCCGCGAAATAGCGGCTTCAGCGTCGCCAACAACGTCGGGATCGCCGCAGGCGACGCCCCGAGCGTCCTCGTCCTCAACCCCGATACGCGACTAACCGCCGGGGCCCTCGATGCGATGCTCGCGGTGCTGGAGGCGCGACCTGAGGTCGGGATGGCGGGCCCCCGGCTCGAACTCGACGACGGCAGCTTCGACCACGCCTCGCGCCGCTCGTTTCCGACGCCTCTCAGCGCGCTCGGGCACTTCACCGGCCTCGGGCGGCGCGAGGGCGCCAGCGGGTCGCTCGCGGCCTACCGCGCGCCCGAGGTCGAGTCTGGTCCAGTCGATGCGATCAACGGCGCGTTCATGCTGATTCGCCGCAACGCTCTCGACCAGGTCGGGGGCTTCGACCCGCGCTACTGGATGTACATGGAGGATCTCGACCTCTGTTACCGCTTTGCCGAGGCGGGCTGGACGACCTGGTACGAGCCATCGGTGACGGTCATCCACGTGAAGGCCGGCACCAGCGGCAAGCGGCGCTCCCTGCGCCTCAACCGCGCCTTTCACTACGGGATGTTCCGCTTCTATCGCGACCACTACGCGGCGACGCGCAACCCGCTGACTAACGCGGCCGTCTACGCGGGGATTGCCGGCAAGCTCGCGATCTCAGCGGTGCGCAGCGCCGCCGGCCGCGCCGGCGACCGCATCAGCTAGTCACCGCCGTAGGCGAGCGCCGCACCGATGCGGTCGACCGTCGACGGATGCGTGGAGAAGATCGCGCTTCGCAGTGCGGGCGGATCCGGATCGGAAACGTTGGTCCGAGCGAGCTGCACCTGAACGTCGATCAACGCCTCGGGATCATCGGTGAGCTCGAGCGCGAACTGGTCGGCGCTCGCCTCGACCTTGCGTGAGAGCTGGTTGCCGGGGATGTTGAGGACGAATGCCGCCAGTGTCAGCGCCAGCACGTAGGCCGGGACCACTGCCGGCGAGCGCGGGTCCGCCCCCGAACGCCGCGCGAACGCCATGGCGACCTCGCGGCTGAACAGCAGGCCGAAGGGAGCGACGAGCGCGACGAAGGTCAGCCCTCGGCGGATGTCGTGGTGGGCGACGTGGCCAAGCTCGTGGGCAACTATCGAGCGGAGCTCGGGGCGCTGCGCGTTCTCGAGCAGGTTGTCGTAGAGAACGACCCGCTTGCTCGAGCCGATGCCGTCGACGTAGGCGTTCAGCGCTGTGCTCCGGCGGCTGGCGTCGATTCGGTAGACCTCGCCGATCTCGACGCCGGCGCGTTCTGCAAGCGCAACCACCTCCTGGCGCGGGGCACTGCCCTCCGGGAGCGGTTCGAAATCGTTGAAGATCGGCGCGAGCAGGACCGGCCCGACCCAGGTGACGAGCGCCGCCAGCGCGATAACCGCACCCGTCCCAGGGATCCACCAGCGCTGGGGCCAGCGACGGACGAGGATGAGCAGCAGCGTCGTCCCGATCGCGGTCATCGCCGCGCCGATCGCGACCGATCGGCCGACGTCTGCGAACCACGCACCGAGCGGCTGCGTCGACAGCCCCACGTCAACCGCGCGCTCGTGTGACCAGATCGATACGGGCAGCGTCACGACAGCGATCGCGATGACCACGCCCGCCCCGGCCACCGCCGCGCCGCGCAGCGGCTTGTCGGCGAGTCGATCGAGAGCACGGCGCCAACGGCGCGGGCGCCCGAGCGCGAGCGCGACCAGAACGCCGCCCTCGATTACCAGGGCGCCAATCAGGAGCCTCGCCTGCCCGTCGCGAAAGTCCTGGGCGCGATCGAGCTCAGCCGCGGTGAAGTACTGCGATTCGTCCACAGGCAGCGGCTCGGGCGGGGCGTCACCCGGCGCCAACAGCCACACGGCGAGCTCCGCGACCACCACCATCGCCACCGCGGCTCCGCCGATCCGAATTGCGGAGGAGCGCGGCAAGGAGCCCGCCTTGCTCATCGCCGCCTACGATAGTCCGCCGCCCCCGGTAGGTGTGGGGGCTCTCGATGCGTCTCGCGCTGATCAGCGACATCCACTCGAACCTGCCTGCGCTTGAGGCAGTTCTCGCCGACGTCGATGCCGCCGGCGTCGAACACGTGTGGTGCCTCGGCGATGTCGTCGGATACGGCGCTCAGCCCAACGAGTGCACGGCGCTCGTCGCGGAGCGCTGCGACGTCTGCCTCGTCGGGAATCACGACCTCGCCGCGCTCGAGCAGCTCGATATCTCAACCTTCTCGCCCGCAGCGGCAAGCGCCGTGCGCTGGACACGTGAGGCGATGAACGACGTGACTCGCGAGTTTCTGGCCGGACTTGCGCCCTCGGACGAGACGCGCGAGGTTGGCCTCTACCACGCGTCGCCACGAGATCCCGTCTGGGAATACGTCCTCTGGCCCGACCAGGCGGCGCAGTGCATCCGCGCACAGGCCAAGCGGGTGAGCTTTGTTGGCCATTCGCACGTTGCGCTCTTCTTCGCTCTCGCCGAGGAGAACGCCGAGGGGATCGAGGACGCCCGCGGCGCGCAGGCCGCAGCCGGAACGAGCCTCGACGTCCGCCGCGGGCGCTGGCTCGTGAACCCTGGGAGCGTCGGCCAGCCCCGCGACGGGGATCCTCGCGCGGCCTGGTTGGAACTCGACACCGAGACCTGGCAGGCGAACTTCCGCCGCGTTGTCTACGAAATCGACCGAGCTGCCGACGCGATCGTGGCCGCCGAACTGCCGGAGCATCTGGCTCGACGCCTTTACGTGGGTCAGTGAGTTGATTTGGTGGGACGAAGTAGGTCAAGAACTAGACTCGCCGCGATGCGCGGGAAGACACGAATCAGCCTGCTCGCAGCCGTTTTCGCGATCGCGATCGGCGGCTGCGGCTCTGACGACGAGGGCACGATCCCAAGCGATCAGTCCGACACGCTTCTCAGCCTGCTCTCGCAGGTGGAGAACAGCGTCTCCGATGGCGACTGCGAACTCGCCAAGGAGAACGCCGAGGAGGTGGTCAACACCGTGAACAGCCTTCCGGCAGACGTGGACAACGAGGTGCAGAGCGCGCTCACCAGAGCCTCCGAGCAGCTCGTGAACCTCGCGGACAACCCTGAGGAGTGCGTCGACGAGGGCGCCTCCGGGGCAGAGGGCGTGGAGGAGACCACCACCACCGAGACAACCACCGAGGAGCCCACGACCACGGAGGAGCCGACGACCACCGAGGAACCGACGACGACGGAGGAACCGGAGCCCACGCCGCCAGAGGAAGATCAGCCCCCGACCCCCGGCGGCAACAACGGCGGCGAGCCCGGCGGCGGCACCCCGAGCGGCGGCCTCGAACCCCCGGATGGCAGCGGATGAACTCGACGATCTCCGATCGCTACGAGCTCGGCGACCGCCTGGGCTCGGGTGGAATGTCGACCGTCTACCGGGCGACCGACCGCGTGCTCGAGCGCACCGTCGCGGTGAAGATCCTTGCCGAGCACCTATCCGACGACGACAAGTTCGTCGCCCGCTTCCGCCGTGAGGCGCTCGCGGTCGCGAAGCTGATCCACCCGAACATCGTCCAGGTCTACGACACCGGCGTCGACACGGGCCGCCACTACATCGTCATGGAGTACGTCGAGGGCAAGTCAGCCGCGCAGCTGCTCCAGACCCGTGGGCGGCTGGGCTCCGACTCGGCGGTCGAGATCGGGATCCAATCCTGCGCCGGGCTCGAGTACGCGCACCGCCAGGGGATCATCCACCGCGACGTCAAGCCCGGAAACCTGATGGTGATCGGCGGGCCCGCCGGGCGTGGACGCCGCCGCGACTCGTCAGCCCACGAGCCGCCGACCGGCGAGATGACGGTCAAGCTCACCGACTTTGGCATCGCGCGCGCCAGCGCCCAGACCCGCCTGACGCAGGTGGGCTCGGTCGTCGGCACCGCCGCGTATCTCGCCCCTGAACAGGCGCGTGGCGAGGAGGCCACCCCGGCCGCCGACGTCTACGCGCTCGGTGTCGTCCTCTACCAACTGCTCACTGGCCGCCTGCCGTGGGAGGGATCAACCCTCGCCGAGCTCGCGATCCGCCGCGAAAACGAGCGGCCGCTGCCGCCGACCTCCTACGACCCCGACGTCCCGGAGACGCTGTCACAGGCGGTCCTGCGCTCCCTCGAGGGCGAAGCGGGCAACCGCTACTCGTCGGCGCGCGAGCTCTCGCGCGCGCTGCAGGCGGGCCTCGCAGGCCGCGAGCCGCCCGAGCCCGAGGACGAGATGCCGACCAACATGATGACCCCGGAGGGACGCACCGAGGCGACGCGGCGAATGGAGCCAGACCCGGCGACGCCGGTCGCACCGGTCCCGGTCGCGCCACGCAGGCGCGCCGCGGCCGCTCCGCGCCAGCCGATCACGCCCGCCCCCGCCGGCAGGCCCCAGCGCTCGGCCTTCAGCCGCTTCGCGCGCTCGATCGGGATCCTCGTCCTGATCGCGGTCCTCGCCGCGATCATCGCCGGCGCGGTTCTGCTGCTCACTGACGCCGGCCAGTCGACCGACATCGGTCAGACGATCAAGGACAACATCAACGATCAGATCCAGGCGCTCGAGGATCTGATCAGCCAGAACTCCCAGTAAGCACTGGCGCCACGTCCTCCGCTACGCGTCCGGGCGTGCGCCCCAGGGGGCCGCGCCGCCGAGCACCTCCGCGCGGTATGCGTCGTAGGCGCCCCTCGTAATCGCCTCGCGTGCTCCGCGCACGAGGCTGTTGAGGAAGTGCAGGTTGTGCGTGGTCAGCAGCCGCGCGGCGGTCGGGGCCTCGGCCTTGGTCAGGTAGTGCAGGTAGGCGCGCGTGTGGCCGGCGAGGCAGGTGGGGCACTCGCAGCCCGCGACGAGCGGCCCTCTGTCGAGCGCGTTGGCTGCGCGGCCGAGGTCGAAGCGAAAGCGCGAGTCAGGCAGGTTCGCGAGCGCCATGCCGTGGCGCGCAAGCCGCGTCGGCACCGCGCAGTCGAAGACATCGATCCCGAGCGCGATGCCGGCCAGCAGGTCGTCCGGCTCGCCGATGCCGAGCAGGTGCTTGGGCGCGTCCGCGGGGAGCAACGGAACGGTCAGGCCCAAGACGCCGTACATCTCCGGCTTGTCGCGGCCGAGAGTGCCGCCGATCGCAATCCCGTCCACGCCCGCCGCAGCCACGTACTCGGCCGACTCGCGGCGCAGATCCTCGTGGGTTCCGCCCTGGACGATCCCGAAGACCGCCTGATCGACAGGACCCCGCTCGCCGTGCCACTCCAGACAGCGGTCGAGCCAGCGGTGGGTGCGAGCGGTCGAGTTGGCGGTGTAGTCGCGATCCGCGTGGTAGGGCGTGCACTCGTCGAAGACCAGGGCGATGTTCGAGCCGAGCGCGGCCTGCACACCCATCGACTCCTCGGGACCCATGAAGCGCTTCGAGCCATCGAGGTAGGAACGAAATGCAACGCCGCGCTCGGAGATCTCGACGACGCCATCAGACGTTCCCGAGCCGCCGCGCCGCCCCTTGATCTCATCGGCGACGTTGCCGTGAGCGAGCGAGAACACCTGGAAGCCGCCGGAGTCCGTGATTATCGCCCGCTCCCAGCCCATGAACCGGTGCAGGCCGCCCAGCTCGGCGATCCGTTCCGCCCCGGGTGTGATGAAGAGGTGGAAGGTGTTGCCGAGAACGAGCTCGAACCCCAGCTCGGCGACGTCGGCAAAGCTCAGCGAGCGAACGGCGCCCTTTGTCGCAAGCGGGATGAAGGCCGGCGTCTGCACCGGGCCGGAGGACGTGAGGAGCCGCCCGGTGCGGGCGGCTCCGTCACGCGCTGAAATCTCGAACTTGAGTCGGCTGGGGTCGTTTCGCACGGCCCCAGCGTAGGGCGCGGCTACGCCTCGATCGTCTCGTGGGTCGCGCCATTTCCGTTGGCGTTCGCATGCTCGCCGGCACGGATCTCGATCCGGTGCGGCTTCCGCTGCGCCGGCTTCGGGATCCTCACCTCGAGGACGCCGTTTTCGAACTGGGCGTCGATCCCCTCGGGCTCGGTGCCCTCGGGCAGCGTCAGCGATCGCGCGAAGCGACCGGACGCGCGCTCGACGCGGTAGTAACCCTCGGTCTTCTGCTCGTGTTCGGCCGTGCGCTCGCCGGCGATGGTCAGCGCACCGTCCTTGATCTCGATCTCGACGTCTTCGCGCTTCATCCCGGGAAGGTCGGCGCGCAGAACGAGGTGATCCTCGGTCTCGACCAGATCCATCGGCGGGACCCAGCGACGCGCGCGGGTGGGTGTGGCGCTCCCGCCGAAGAAGGCGTCGAAGACCCGGTTGACCTCAGACTGAAGCGAGTCGACCTCACGGCCGGGCTCCCAACGAACAAGTGCCATCTCAGACTCCTCCTGTCTCGAAGACTGTACGAAAACCTGAGTAGCTTTGTATCAGATGTGTGCCTGGGGCGTCAAGGATCCCGGAGCTTCATGCCGAGTCCAACGTTTTGCACCCGATAGCCGGAAAAAGGTTGGAGTCGGCGCCGCCCCGCGCCCCGCCAGCCCGCCTCGCCCACCACAAGCTCAGCGAGAGGCAGAAACCAGCGACCGGCCCGTCATCGCCTCCGGCTGCTCGATCCCGAGCAACGCCAGCGCGGTAGGCGCGACGTCCGCGAGAATGCCGCCGTCGTCGAGTTCGATCCCCGAGGCGGTGACGATGAACGGCACCGGGTTCAGCGAGTGGGCGGTGTTCGGCGAGCCGTCGGGCTCGAGCATCTGTTCGGCGTTGCCGTGGTCGGCGGTGACGATGCAGGCACCTCCGGACTCGTGGACGGCGGCGAGGACCTTGCCGAGGCAGGCATCGACCGCTTCGATCGCGGTTACCGCCGCCGGAATGCTGCCCGTGTGTCCGACCATGTCGGGGTTGGCGAAGTTGATGATCCCGAAGCGGTAGTCGCCGTCGCGCCAGCGCGAGGTGAAGGCCTCGGCGGCGGCCGCCGCGCTCATCTCGGGCTTGTGGTCGTAGGTCGGCACGTCGCGCGGCGAGTCGACCAGCGCGCGCTCCTCCCCCTCCCACTCGGCCTCGCGGCCACCGTTGAAGAAGTAGGTGACGTGGGCGTACTTCTCGGTCTCGGCGACGTGGAGCTGATGGGCGCCGGCCTCGGCGAGCACCGCGGCGATCGTGGTCTCGGGGCCGCGTGGCGGATACGCGACCGGGTACTCCCACTCAGCTCGGTAGCTCGTGAGCGTCGTGAGCTCGATGTCGGGAGCGTCGCCGCGATCGAACTCATCGAAGTCCGGCTCCGCGAGCGCCTGAACCAGCTGTCGAGCGCGATCTGGGCGGAAGTTGAAGTGGATGACGACGTCACCGTCGGCCACGCCGTCGTAGTCGCCGATCACGGTCGGCCGGATGAACTCGTCGGTCTCCTCACGCTCACTCGCCTCCGCCACGGCCTCGGCGGCGCTTGCGGCCTCGAGCCCGGCGCCGTGGACGATCGCGTCGTAGGCGAGCTTCGTCCGCTCCCAGCGGCGGTCGCGGTCCATGCCGTAGTAGCGGCCGCCGACGGTGCCAATCCGGCCCGCGTGGCGCAGCCAGCGCTCGAGCTCGTCGATGTATCCCGCTGCGGCTGTCGGCAGCGTGTCGCGCCCATCGGTGAGCGCGTGCACCACGAGATCCGGAACGCCCTCCTGAGCCGCCATCTCGATCAGCGCCTCGATGTGAGTCCAGCCGGAGTGAACGCCCCCGTCTGAGACCAGACCCACGAGGTGCAGCCGCCCGCGCGGGCTGTTGCGCGCGGCCTCGCAGGCTGCAAGAAGAGCCTCGTTGTCGAAGAGCGACCCGTCCGCGACGCCTTCGTCGATCCGAGCCAGGTCCTGCTTGACGATCGCCCCTGCGCCCAGGTTCATGTGCCCGACCTCCGAGTTGCCCATCTGCCCTTCAGGGAGGCCGACGTCGGTGCCTCCGGCGGAGAGCGTGGTGTGCGGATACGAGTCCCAGAGCTCGTCGAAAACCGGCGTGTCAGCCTGGCTGACGGCGTTGCCAGGGCCAGCGTCCGCGAGGCCCCAGCCGTCCAGGATGATCAACGCCAGCGACGGGACCGGGACCGACGACGGCCCCGCAGGGACCTCGCTCATGGCGCGGCTGCTCGGCAGATCGCGAGGAAGTCCTCCGGGTCGAGAGCCGCGCCGCCGACCAGACCCCCGTCGACGTTTTCGAGCGCGAACAGCTCGGCCGCGTTGGCCGGCTTGACGGAGCCGCCGTAGAGGATGCGGATCGCATCGGCCGCCGCGCCATCGCGCTTCGCGATCAGCCCGCGGATGAACGCGCATGCTTCGTCGGCCTGCTCTGGCGTCGCGGTGCGGCCGGTGCCGATGGCCCAGATCGGCTCGTAGGCGATGACCACGCGCGCGAGGTCGGCGTCGTCGACCTCGGCGAGGTCGGCCGTGATCTGACGCTCGAGCACAGCCTCCATCTCGTCGCCGTCGCGCTCGGCCTCGGTCTCGCCACAGCACAGGAGCGGCAGCAGGTCGGCCGCGAGCAGCGCGGGGACCTTGCGCGCAAGCGCGTCGTCGGTCTCGCCGAACAGCTGGCGGCGCTCGGAGTGCCCGATGATCGCGCCGGCAGCGCCGATGTCGGCGAGCATCGGGATCGACACCTCACCGGTGAACGCACCGGACTCCTCGACGTGAACGTTCTGAGCGAGGACCTCGATCGGCGAGCGCCGGGTGCGGTCGACAACGGTTGCCAGCGCAGTGAACGGCGGCGCGAGCGCGACGTCGACCCCGTCGAGGTCGCCAACGGAGCCGATGAACCGTTCGACGAAATCCTCGGCCTCGTCGACCGTCTTGTTCATCTTCCAGTTCGCTGCCACATACGGCTTACGCATCGCGCAACACCTCCACCCCGGGTAGCTCCTTGCCCTCCATCAGTTCGAGCGACGCACCACCGCCGGTCGACAGCCAGTCGACCTCGTCGGCGAGGCCAAAGCTCGCCAGCGCTGCGGCGGAATCGCCGCCGCCGACGACGGTGAACCCCGGCGCATCGGCCACGGCCTCCGCGACCGCCCGCGTTCCCGCGGCGAACGGCTCAAGCTCGAACGCGCCCATCGGGCCGTTCCAGAAGACGGTGCCCGCATCCGCGATCACCCGCGCGTACTCGTCGGTCGTGCGCGGGCCCACGTCGAGCCCCATCCAGCCGTCGGGGACGTCGACGCCGTCGAGCTCCTGGACCTCGGTGGCCGCGTCGAATTCCCGGCCGAGCACGAGATCGACGGGAAGGAGTAGCTCGCAGTCCGAGCCAGCCGCCCGCTCGAGCACCTTCTCGGCCAGACCGATCCCCTCCTCCTCGACGAGCGAATTGCCGGTCTCATGTCCCTGGGCTCGGAAGAAGCTGAAGCACATCGCGCCGCCGATCAGGATCGAGTCGGCCGTATCGAGAAAGCGGTCGATCACGCCGATCTTGTCGGTCACCTTGGCGCCGCCGAGGACAACGCACAGCGGCGTGGCCGGATCGTCGCGGACCGCCGTCAGCTCGCGAACCTCGCGCTCGAGCAGCAGCCCGGCGAAGCCTGGAAGGACGCTCGCGACGCCGTGGGTGGTCGCGTGGGCACGGTGGGCGGCGCCGAATGCGTCGTTGACGTAGACGTCGGCGACCTTGGCGAGGCCGGCGGCGAGCTCGGGATCGTTCTTCGTCTCCCCCGGCTCGTAGCGGCTGTTCTCGAGCACGAGCACGTCGCCGTCGCCGAGCTCCGCAGCGGCCGCCTCGACCTCTGCGCCAACGACGCCGGGCGCCGTTGCGACCTCAGCGCCGATCAGCTCGCCGAGCCGTGCTGCGACCGGTGCCATCGAGAGCTCGGGCTCGCGGTCCTTCGGTCGGCCGAGGTGCGAGACGAGCACGACCGCCGCACCCGCGCTCGCGCAGCAGCTCGATAGTCGGCAGCGCCGCGCGGATCCGGGTGTCGTCGGCGACTTCGCCGCCGTCAAGCGGGACGTTGAAGTCCACCCGGGCGAGCACCCGCGCCCCCTCGATGGGCGCGTCGCGGACGCTCGCCTTATTGAAAACGCCGCGGTCGGCCAACGGGGCCCTAAGCGGCTGCGCGTGCCGGCTCGAGCACCTTCGCCGCGAGCTCGACGACGCGGTTCGAGTAGCCCCACTCGTTGTCGTACCAGGAGAAGACCTTCACGAAGCTCCCCTCCATCACGATCGTCTGCTCGGAATCGAAGATCGACGAGTGCGGATCCTTGACGATGTCGGTCGAGACGATCGGGTCCTCGGTGTAGGCGAGGATTCCGGCCATCGGCCCGTCGGCCGCTTCGCGGACCGCGCCGTTGATCTCCTCGACCGTGGTGTCGCGCGAGGCCTGGAAGGTGAGGTCGACAACCGAGCCGGTCGGCCACCGGCGCGCGAACGGCCATCCCGCTGAGCTTGCCGTTGAGCTCCGGCAGCACGAGGCCCACCGCCTTCGCCGCCCCGGTCGATGCCGGGATCAGGTTGAGCGCCGCGGCGCGCGCCCGGCGCAGATCCTTGTGCGGCATGTCCTGGAGGCGCTGATCGGCCGTGTAGGCGTGGATCGTCGTCATCAGTCCGCGCTCGATGCCGACCGAGTCGTTGAGCACCTTCGCCACCGGCGCCAGGCAGTTGGTGGTGCATGAGGCGTTGGAGATGATGTGGTGCGAGTCCGGGTCGTAGTCGGAGTCGAAGTTGACGCCGAGCGCGACGGTCACGTCCGGGTCGGTCGCGGGCGCCGAGATGATCACCTTCTTGGCCCCGGCCTCGAGGTGCTTGGCGGCGTCCTCGCGCTTGGTGAACAGACCGGTCGACTCGATCACGACGTCGGCGCCGAGGTCGCCCCAGGGCAGGTCGGCCGGGTCGCGCTCGGAGAGCACCTTGATCTCCTGGCCGTCGACGATGATCGCGCCGTCGGCCGCCTCGACCTCGCCCGGGAAGCGCCCGAGGATCGAGTCGTACTTGAGCAGGTGGGCGAGCGTCTCCGCGTCGGTGAGGTCGTTGACGGCGAGGAACTCGAGCTCGGCATCCGCCTCGTAGGCCGCGCGGAAGAGGTTGCGCCCGATCCTCCCGAACCCGTTGATCCCGACCTTCACCTTCGCCATCGATTCTCCCTCGCTAACTCGTCTGTTTTTCAGTCTGATCCCACGGCGATCTCGACCCGGTTTCCGTCCGGATCGAGCAGGTACGCCGAGTAGTAGCTGCCACCGTACTCAGGCCGCTGGCCTGGCGCGCCGTCGTCGGTACCGCCCTCGCGGATGCCCCCCTCCCAGGCGCCCTTGACCCCCGAGATCCCGCTCGCCATGAAGCAGATGTGCCCCGAGCCGGCGGCCGCGCCGGGCCGCGCCGAGGCGAAGAAGACAGGCCGGACGATCCCCCAGGCGAGGGTCTCGGGGCTCTCGATATGGCGCCGCCATCCGAGCGAGCCGAGCACGGCGTCGTAGAAGCGCCCACTCGCCTCGAGGTCCGAGACACCGACAGATACGTGATGGATCACGTCGAGTTCTGCCCTTTCGGGGTCCAGCGGAAGAACCGAACTGCGAGCACCAGTCCGAGTGCCCCCCAGGCAGCGACGATACCGAGGTGGCCCCACTCGAAGCCGCTACCGCCCGTCGTCGTGAACGCCGTGAAGAAGGCCTCGAAGAAGTGGCGGATCGGGAAGATGTCGGCAACGTGCAGCACGCCGTCCGGGATCTCCGTCTCGGGGATGAACACTCCTGAGAGGAAGTAGAGCGGTAACACGGTGACGTTGGTCATCGCCGGGGCAGCGTCCTCGGACGGGATGATCGCCGTCAGCGCCACCCCGAGCGCGCAAAAGCTCGCGGCGCCGATCACCAGCGTGACGAGGATCGCCGGCAGGTGATCCCAGGGGATCCGCACGTCGTAGATCACGCGGCCGATCGCTGTGACGACGACCAGCATCAGCAGCGAGATCACGATCGCGTTGCCGAAGCGCGAGGCGAAGAAGACCCATGAGGGCATCGGTGTGCCCCGTCCGCGCTTGAGAATTCCGTTCTCGCGCTCGGCGGTCAGCCGGATCGCGACGCTCTGCATCGTCGCCGAGACGATCGCCAGCGTGAGGATCGCCGGGACGTAGTACGTCGTCGTCTTGAGGTTGCCGAGCTCCTCGAGCGTGTCGTTGCTGAAGATCGTCGCGAAGATGAAGAGGAAGACGAGCGGCAGCAGCACGGTGAAGAAGACGGCGCCGCCGTTGCGCCAGAACGTCTTCTGGTCGTAGCGGAACTGGTGGCCGACCAGCGCGAGCGCTCTCATTCGCTCGCCCCCGACGGTCAGCTCGATGTAGATGTCCTCGAGGCTCGGCGTGCCCACCTCGAGGCCGAGCAGGTCGTGGCCACCGCTGAAGCGCCCAGTTCGTCAGCTCGTTGAGCGCGTGAACCGGATCGTTGGTGCGCCCGATGACCAGGCGCCCATCCTCGGAGCGGGCAGCACCGGCGAGCGGCAGATCCGTGACCGCCACTCCGTCGGGGGGCCGAAAGCGGATCTCGGTCGTCGCGGCGGTGGAGCCGAGCTCGTCGGGCGGGCCCTCGGCGATGATCTTGCCGCCAACGATGATCGCGACACGGTCGGCGAGCACCTGCGCCTCGTCCATGTAGTGCGTGGTCAGGAACACGGTCTTGCCGAGTTCTCGCAGCCCGGCGATCAGCGACCAGAACTGGCGCCGGGCGGTCGGATCGAAGCCGGTGGTCGGCTCGTCGAGGAAGAGCAGGTCGGGATCGCCGATCAGAGCGACGCCGACGTCGAGGCGGCGCAGCTGTCCGCCGGAGAGGCCACCCGCGCGCGCCTCGGCCTTGGCGCCGAGACCAACGTGCTCGATCGTCTCGTCGACGCCAGAGGGCTCGCGGTAATAGCCGGCGTAGAGCTCGAGCGTCTCGCGAACGGTGAGTTCGGGTCGCATCCGGCACTGCTGGAGCACGATTCCGATCCGCTCATGCCACTCACGGTCGGCCTGTGCGGGGTCCTCGCCGAGCACGCTGACCTCGCCGGCGCTGCGCTCGCGATAGCCCTCGAGGATCTCGGTCGTCGTGGTCTTGCCCGCGCCGTTTGGCCCGAGGAAGGCGAAGATCTCGCCCGCCTCGACCTCGAGGTCAAGACCGCGAACCGCCTCGAAATCGCCATAAGACTTGTGCAGTCCGCTGACCGAAATGACCGTCTCACTCACCGGACGATCATATGTAGGCGGCTCTAGATGCCTGTCACGCCGTTAGCTTCTGCCGCCGTGAGCAACTCCAGCGAGCAGGGAAAACGCGTCGCCGTCGCCTTCCACGAGGTCATCCTCGGAGGCGCGACGCGCTCGGTCCTGCGCATCGTGCCGCTGCTCGAGGAGCGCGGCTGGAGCTTCAGCTTCTGGGTGCCGAAGCCGAGCGAGCTCTACGACCACCTCGTCGAAGGCGGCTGGGACGTCGACGGCGCGCCGCGCTGCATCGAATACAGCCTTCGCACCTGGCGGCTACCGCCGGGCCCCGCCCGGCGGCTGATCGCCGCTCCCGGTTACCTGCGCCGCTACCGGCGCTTCCTCCAGACCCGCCGACCGGCGCTGGTGCACGCGAACTCGATCCTCAGCCTCGCCGAGGCGCTTGTCGCAAGCCGCAGCGGGCTGCCGACGCTGCTTCACGCCCACGAGATGCTGCCGCTCGACCTGCGCGGGCGGATGCTCCGCAGCGCCGCCTGGCGCAACCTCGATCAGATCGTCGCCGTCTCGGAGACCAGCGGCGCTCGCTTCGACTGGCGCGGCCGGCGGCCGCGGATCGTCCACGAGGCGACGCCGATCCCCGAGCTCGTTGAGACCCGCGAGAGCCCGCAGCCGTTCACCGTCGGCACCGTCGCGGTCGTCTCGAAGCGCAAGGGCAGCGACCTCTTCGTCGAGGCGGCGCAGCAACTTCGCCGTCGCAACGGCGCTCAGTACCGGTTCGAGATGGTCGGCCCTCCAAGCGAGCTCGTCGACCGCGAGTGGGCCCGTGACGTGCTCGAGCGAGCAACTGTGGCGGGAATCGAACACATCCCATCGGCCGATGTCTTCGAGCGCTTTCGCAGCTGGGACGCGTTCGTGCTCCCCTCGCGCGCTGACCCGTTTCCCCTGTCGATGCTCGAGGCGATGGCGAGCGGCCTGCCCGTCGTCGGCAGCCGGCGCGACGGGATCGCCGAGCAGATCACCGACGGCACCGGCCTTCTCGTCGAGCCGGAGGACCCCGGCGCGCTCGCCGACGCGATCGCCTGGATGGCCGCCCAGCCGGCATCGACCCGCCAGCGGATGGGATCGGCCGCGCGCGGCCGCGTGACCGCCAGCTTCACGCTGGCGCACCACGCCGCGGCGATGGACGAGGCCTACCGCGCGACGCTCGCCAACCGAGCGCGCGGCTAGCGGCGCGCGCGCGGGCTCTGCCCACGCGCGCACGGTGAACGTGTTCGGAGGTCGAACGTCCCGCTTACTACCGCTCAGGGGGGTATCCGGGACGTTCGAGCTTGGGTAACGCATGGATCCGATTGCGGTCGCGCTCTGCGTGCGCCTACGAGATTCCCTTCGAAAGCTCGCCGCCAAGACCTCATTGGGAGTTCGGCCTCGTCGTTGCTAGCGCAATCGGCGCGCTCATCGCGGGTGGTGTCGTCGTTAGGCCGGTCAGTGGTAGCGTCGGATCGACCCCGAGGGAGAGGAGACCAGAGAGATGAAGTGGGTTGGATGTTTGGCAGTGGTGGCGCTTCTAATGGCTTCGCCGAGCCTCGCCTCGAGCGAGGGGCCTGCCCCCTCAAAGCGCAGTTGCAGCACGATCAATCTCGGTGGACCGCGCGTCTTCACTAAGCACAACATGCGTTGTGCCAAAGCGAAACAGAAGGCACGACGCGTCTATGAGTCGAACGGGAGCCACCAACCCCGCAACTTCTCCTGTAGCTCGGGCAGCAACTTCCAGGACGGCGGCTTCTGCGAGCACGTCTCGCAGGACAAGTACTTCGGCTGGCACCCCGGCGATTAGCTCAGCTCGACGTCGCGGTGGACGACCCGCGCTGAGACGTCGTCGCGCGCGGAGAGGTGGCGGGCGACGCGGTCGGCGACCGTAACCGAGCGGTGGCGCCCGCCGGTGCAGCCGATCGCGATCATCAGGTGGCTCTTGCCCTCGGCGACGTAGGCCGGGATCAGGAAGTCGAGCAGCGGCAGTAGGCGGCGGTAGTACTCGCCGGCCAGCTCGCCGGCCTCGACATGGGCCACGACCTCGGCATCGCGGCCGGTCATCGGTCGCAGGTCCTCGCGGTAGTGCGGGTTCGGGAGAAAGCGAACGTCGAAGACGAGGTCGGCGTCGCGCGGGGCGCCGTTCTTGAAGCCGAAGGTGAGGATCGTCAGCGCCAGCTTGCGGTTCGACTCCGGCGAGAGCACCTCGGTCGCGATCCGCCGGCGCAGCATCGCCCCGGTGAGCCCGGTCGAGTCGATGACAACGTCGGCGCGCGCGCGCAGTGGTCCCAGCATCTCGCGCTCCGCGCGGATCCCGTCGGTGATCTGTCCCTCCGGAGCGAGCGGATGGCGACGGCGCGTCTCCTTGAAGCGATTGACGAGGTCTCGTCGTCGGCCTCGAGGAAAAGCACGCGTGGGCGCAATCCCTCCTCCCCGAGCTCGTCGAGGACCGCCAGCAGGTCGTCGAAGTACTCGCCGCCGCGAACGTCGGTGACGACCGCGGCGCGGCGAACCTTGCTGCCGCCGTGAACGAAGAGCTCGCCGAGCGCAGCGATCAGGCGCGGCGGCAGGTTGTCGACGCAGAAGAAGCCCGACGTCCTCGAAGGCCGCCATCGCCTCCGACTTACCGGCGCCCGAGTAGCCGGTGATCACGAAGAGCTCGACCCCGTCTCCGAACAGCTTCTGCTCGCCCGCCATCGCTACCCGGCCCGATTGAGCTGGCGGTGGATGTCGCGGGCGAGCTTGCCCGGGATCCCGGGAACGGCCTCGAGCTCCTCGCGGCTGGCCTTGATCACGCGGTCGGGCGAGCCGAAGTGCTCCAGCAGCGCCCGCTTGCGCTTCGGACCCGACGCCGGGCAGCTCATCGAGTAGCGAGGTCGTCATCGCCCTGCTGCGCCGCGAGCGGTGGTGCTCGATCGCGAATCGGTGCGCCTCGTCGCGGATCCGCTGCAGAAGCTGCGAGCCCTCGGAGTCTGGCGCTCAGCTCGAGCGGCGCCGAGCGGCCCGGGCACGTAGACCTCCTCGAGCCGCTTGGCGAGGGAGACGACCGCCGTGCCCCGTTCGATCAGCGGCGCCAGCACCTTCATGCCCGGCCGAGAGCTGGCCCTTGCCGCCGTCGATCACGATCAGGTCGGGAAGCGCGGCAAAGCTCTCGTCGCGCTCGGGATCGTGCGGCGAGCGATCCGACTGCTCCAGCAGCTGCGCCACCCGCCGGCCGAGCACCTCCTCCATCGAGGAGAAGTCGTCGGGCCCGGCCGAGCGGTCGCCGCGGATCCGGAAGCGCCGGTAGTCCGACTTGCGCGGCGCGCCGCCCTGGAAGACGACCATCGAGGCGACGGTGTGCTCGCCGCCGATGTTGGAGATGTCGAAGCCCTCGATCCGCACCGGCAGCGTCTCGAGGCTCGAGCCCGTCCTGAAGCGAGGAGAGCGCGTCGACTCGCTGGGCGCGGCGGCGCTCCTGGCGCAGCCGGTCCTGAGCCAGCGCGAGGGTTGCGTTGCGCTCGGCGAGCTCGCGCAGCCGGCGCTTCGAACCGCGCTCGGCGACGCGCACCTCGACCGGGCCACCGCGCCGCGCCGAGAGCGCATCGGCGACCACGCCGGCGCGCTCGCGCATCGCGGGGCCGACGACGACCAGGCGCGGGACCGACGGCGCCGCCGAGTAGTACTGGGCGAGGAACTCCTCGGTGACCTCGGCCTCGGCGGCCTCGGCCTCGTTGGCGAGGTAGAAGCCGTGGCGCTCGGCGAGAGCGCCATCGCGCACCTGGAAGACCTGGGCATTCGCCTCGGCGCCCTCGACGGCGACCGCGATCAGGTCGGCCGACTCGAGCGACTCGCCGGCGACCGAGCGCCGCTCCATCAGTGAGCGGACCGCCTCGAGCCGGTCGCGGAAGACGGCCGCCCGCTCGAACTCCTCGTCGCCAGCCGCCTCGCTCATCTTGCGCTCGAGGTCGCGCTCGACGTCGCGGTAGCGGCCGGAGAGGAAGTCGACGATCGCGTCGATGCCGCGCCGGTACTCCTCGCGGTCGATGTAGCCGACGCAGGGCGCCGCGCAGCGCTTGATGTAGTAGTCGAGGCACGGCACGCCCGAGCGGCGGCCCGGGCTCCGGGCCCCTCGCAGGTTCGGTACTGAAACAGCCGCCCGAGCAGGTCGAGCGTCTCGCGAACCCGCTTCGCCGACGAGTACGGGCCGAAGTAGATCCGCGCCGAGCGATGGCGCTCGCGTGTGAAGTAGACGCGCGGGAACTCCTCGTCGAGGCTGATCCCGATGTACGGGTACGACTTGTCGTCGCGCAGGCGGATGTTGAACCGCGGCCGGTGGCGCTTGATGAACTGCTGCTCGGCGAGCAGCGCCTCGGCCTCGGTCTCGGTGACGAGGAAGTCGATCGAGGCGATCTGATCGACCATCTCCATGCCCGCGCGTCGACTTGCCGGAGAAGTGGCCGGCAACCCGCTTGCGGATCGAGACCGCCTTGCCGACGTAGATGCACCTTGCCCGCCTGCGTCGGCGAAGACGTAGACGCCCGGCTGATCGGGCAGCTTCTTCTCTGCTCGTCTACGGACTCAACGGACTCGGCTGCCACTGACTCAAAGGTTAGGGTTGCCCGTCCGCCGTCACCCGACCCCTCGGAGGAGCCCATTTGCGATGAGCGAAGCCACGATTCCAGCCCCGCCCGATATGAAGACGCTCTCGATCGAGATCGACGGCGACCTCGGCGTGCTCACCCTCGAGCGGCCCGACGCGCTCAACGCGATGAGCCCGGAGATGATCTTCGAGCTCACCGTCGCCGCCGGCTGGCTCGCCGACCAGGCGCCGCTGCGCGGCGCTCGTCGTGACCGGCGCCGGCGAGCGCGCGTTCAGCTCAGGCGGCGACGTCGACCTGGTTTCGCGGTGGCCTCGAGGACCCCGAGGTCGACCTGCCGGCGAACGTCCGGCGCGGCGCCGAGGTCCTGCACCAGGCGATCGTCGACTTCCGCCGCATCCCGTATCCGGTGATCGGCGCGATCAACGGCGTCGCCGCCGGCGCCGGCTTCTCGCTCGCGCTGATGTGCGACTTCAGGATCGCCTCGACCAACGCCGCCTTCGTCTGCGCCTACGGGCGGATCGGCGCCTCGCCCGACGGCGGCATGACCTACTTCCTGCCCCGCGTCGTCGGTCCGGACAAGGCGCTGCAGCTGCTGCTCGACGATCCGCTGCTCTCGGCCGATGCCGCGCTCGAACTCGGCATCGTCTCGAAGGTCGTCGCCCCCGATGAACTGCTGCGACGTCGCCAAGGAGAAGGCCGCGAAGCTCGGCGCCAAGGCTCCCGCACTACGTGCGGATGGCGAAGCTGCTGATCGGCCAGAGCCTCGACAACTCGCTCACCGAGCACCTCCAGGTCGAGCGCCACGGGATCGCCGACTCGATGGGCACCGAGGATCTGCGCGAGGGCGTCGACGCCTTCTTCAACGGCCGCGAGGCCCGGTTTACCGGGCGTTGAGCGCGTTGCCTAGGCTGTGCATGACCAAGCTTCGAATCTCCCTTACCGCCCTTGCCCTCGCCCCTGCCGCGCTCGGTCTCGCCGCCTGCGGAGGCGACGACGAGACACCTCGACCTCAGCCGGTTCCACCTCCGGCGGCGGCGAGACCGTCGCCTTCACCGCCGATCCCGACGGGTCGCTCGCCTACACCGAGACCGAGGTCGAGGCCAGCGGCGGGCAGCGCCACGATCGAGTTCGACAACCCGGCGTCGCTCAGCCACGACGTCGTGATCGAGGACGGCGACGGCAACGAGATCGCGCGCACCGATGTGATCTCCGGCGAGCTCGACCTCGACGGACTGCCGACCTCGAGGCCGGCGAGTTACACCTTCTACTGCTCGGTCGACTCCCACCGCGAGGCCGGCATGGAAGGCACGCTCACCGTCAAGTAACGGCGCGGCCGAGGGCGTAGCCGCCGACGGCGGCTGCGATCCCGCCGACCACCGAGATCAGCAGGTAGGCAGCGGCCGTGCCGGTGCGGCCGCCCTCAGCCTCGGTGACGATCTGCACGGAGAACGTGGAGAACGTCGTGAAGCCGCCGAGGAAGCCAACCCCGATGGCCTCGCGGGCGTCGCGCGAGAACCAGCCCGCGGCGACCAGCAGCCCGAGCAAGAACGAGCCGACGATGTTGATTGCCGCGGTCGACCAGATCAGAGACGAGCTGCCGATCGTCGCCTTCGTGATCCCGTAACGCGCGAGCACACCGGCGACCCCGGCGAGCCCAACCAGAACGACGGCCGGCATCTACTCCGGCGCGCGGAGCGCGCGGCCGACCGACTCGGCGACGCAGACCGGCTTCTCGCCGCCCTCGCGCTCGAGGACGAACTTGGTCGCGACCTGAACCCAGCCGTCGCCGAGCTCGTCGACCGAGACGATCTCCGCAGTGGCGCGGACGTTCGCGCCGGCCGGCACCGGCGCCGGGAAGCGGACCTTGTTCCAGCCGTAGTTGATCCCCATCACGACGCCCTGCTGGTCGATCAGCTGGCCGCGGAAGCCGTCGATCAGCGACAGCGTCAGGTTGCCGTGCGCGACCGTGGTCGCCGAACGGGCTCTCGCGCTCGGCGCGCTCGACGTCGACGTGGATCCACTGGTCGTCGCGCGAGACCTCGGCGAACTTGTTGATGTCCTCCTGGGTCACCTCGACGCCAGTCGCTCGGGCCGATCGGCTTGCCGATCAGGTCGCGCAGTTCGTCGATTCCGGAGATCGTCTGCGGTGCCATCGCGCGCAGCCTATCGGCCGGCTGCGCTCTAGGCTCATGGCCATGGCCGACGCAGAAGATGCAAAGCGAATCGTCACCGACCCGGCAAACGCGATCGGCAACGACACCCATACCGACGAGCGCCAGCTCAACGGCAAGCGCGCCGTCGCCGCGCTGCGCGACCTCGGCGCCGGCAAGGCCGAGGCCCGCGAGCTGATCTCCGAGGCCGTGCGCGAGCTCGGCGGCCGCGTCGACAGCGAGGTTCCAGTCGGCGGCCGCGCGCGGGCCCGACAAGCCGCAAGGCCGTCGACCTCTGGTTCATCCCGTCGGAGCCGTCCGCAAGCCGGACTACTCGGCCGAGCAGTCGCAGTCCGACTCAGTCCACCAACCGCACCTCCAGCGTCGGCGGCGCCGCAATCGCGCCCGCGCCGCCCATCAGCCCGAGGATCCGCGCGACGTAGGCCTGCGTCTCCGGGATCGCCGGCACGCATGAGCACGGCGCGACCGCGCCAGGCCCGGCGTTGTAGGCGGCAAGCGCCAGCGACGGGATCGCCGAACTGCTCGAGCAGGTCGGACATCAGATGCGCCTGGGCTTCGATCGACGCCTCGGGATCGAAGCGGTCGCTGAGGCCGTACGCCGCGGCTGTCGCCGGCATGAACTGCGCGATCCCGGCCGCGCCCGCGGGCGAGACCGCGAACGGGTTGAAGTTCGACTCGGCCATCAGCTGCGCCGCAAGCAGTGCCGCCGAGACGTTCCAGCGCTGCGCGGCGGCGGCGATCGCGTCGCGGAAACGCGCCGGGACGAACGCAGGCAGGCTGACCGCTCGCCGGACTCGCCATCGGCCTGCCGCCCCTCGCGGTTCCGCGGAACCGCCCGCGTCGCCGGCGGCCGAGCACGGCGTCGGGCCCAGCGATGAAGCCGTAGTGCCAGGCCTCCCATGAATACCGCTGGACGAAGCCGAAGCGGCCGGCGTTCGCCGCGAGCCATCCGTAGGCCGCGGCCGGGGCGAGGTCGAGCTCGGTCGCGCAGCGGTGAAGCGACGTCCCCGGCGGCGCGACCATCCGCGGATCTGGGTTCTCGGCGAACAGCATCGCCTGCTCGGCGTCGGAGCGAAAGCCTGAGTTGACGCAGAGCGAGAAGCCGTCCGCCGCCGCGGCAGCAGCCATCCGGTCGAACGCCGCCGCGACGTCGGGACGCATCCCC
The DNA here is from genome assembly GCA_963746215.1 of uncultured Solirubrobacterales bacterium. Taxonomy (GTDB): domain Bacteria; phylum Actinomycetota; class Thermoleophilia; order Solirubrobacterales; family 70-9; genus WHSW01. The sequence continues at coordinate 93,733 of CAVVAT010000008.1, read as the reverse complement.
TCGCCCTGGCGGTAGACGAGCGGTCCCGAGTAGCCGCCGCCGCTCGCGATCGCGGGACCGTCGCGGCGCCGCCGCAGCGCTCGACGGCGGCGCCGCCTCGGCCTCGGCGTAGGTCTCGACCGCGGCGCCCCGCGCCGTCCCCCGGCTCCTTCGAGCTCGGCGCTGACCTCCAGCGCGAACGCGCAGTGGCGCGATCGAGTCGCCGTCGGGGAACGCGACCCGAATGCGCTCGAGCGCGACCCCGTTGCGCACCGCCGCCTCGCGCGCCGCGGCCGACGCCCGCGCGAGGTACTCGCGCTTGTCGAGGTGCGTCGGGATTCGCGGTGCCGTTCGCCGAGCCGCGGCGGGCACGAAGAGGCGTCGAAGTCGTCGCGCATCGAACGCGCGGCTGACAGCGCCGCGAGGTCCGCGGCGCGCTGCGCGCGCGACGCACCGGTCACGGCGCCGCCGAACGCGGCCAGGACGAGCGCGCACGCGATCAGCGCCACCAGGCATCCGAGCACCAGCGGCAGCGCCTGGCCCGCCTCGGCGGCGAGCCCCTGCGCGAGACGATGGCTTCGGCGTCCCGCAGCGTCCCTCCGGGATCGACGCCCGCCAGCGCCCTGCGCGTCGCTACGCGGCCCGGCGCGCGCGTCACGAGGCGCACGGCAACCCCGTCGTCGCGAAGCTCTCGCGCGAGCAGCGACGCCAGCGCCCGCTGGCGCGGCAGGTCGGCGCGGATAACCGCGGTCACCTGCCCCCGCACAGCGGTCAGCATTCGCGCGCAGCTGCTCCGCCGCCGTCTCGACGACCACGAAGCGTGCGCCGCCAGCCACCGCCGCGACAGTGATAGCCGGCACGGCCTCGGACCAGTTCGGGTCATCGACGGTGACCCACGCCACGCGCCCCCGCGCCGCCGCGCTGTGATCCGGCTGCTCGCAACTCGCCCTCCAGCGCGGCGCGCCGGGTCGGACGCGAGCATCGTCGGGCCGCGCGGGCGTTCGCTACGCGCCTCGACGAGGACGACGCCGCACCGGCTCGCGATCGAACGCGGCGAGCGCGCAGGCCAGCGCGGCGGCGCAGGCCGAGCGCACCGTCGGCGCCCTCGAGCTCGCTGACGAAAATCACGTCTGTCATCTCAGCCACCGTCTCCGCTCGCGACGCACCCAGGCCGATGAGCTCACCTCCAGCGCCTGCGCCAGGGGCTCCAGCGGCGAGGGCGGCCGTACCGTCACGGTCAGCCGCCCGCCCTCCCTCCGACCTCCGACCGCTCCGCGCCCACTCCGGCAGAGCGGCGCTGATCGCGTCGTCGGCGGGCAGCCCGGCGGCAAGCGCCAGCGCTCCGGCCTCAGCCGCACCGTCGGCGACGCCCAGCCGCGTAGCCGGTCGCGAGCAGTTGCAGGCACAGCAGTGCGACGAGCAGGATCGCCGGCACCGCGGCGACGAGCTCGACCGACGCCTGCCCGCGCTCATCCATCGCCGCTCGCCAACGGATCGAGAACGCTGCCGGCACTCAGCGGGATCGCCGGTATGCCTGGCAAGAGCGCGGGTGCTCGCACGCTCACGGTGACCCCGTCGGCGACCTCGATCTCAGCACCGTGCTCGAGCCAACCGGGCAGCACCGATCGCGCAGCCTCCTCGGGGTCGCCACCGACGAGCTCGGCTCGCGCTCCGGTGCGAGCCGCGTCGCCGGCAGTCCAGAGCGCGAATCCGGCGATCGCGAGCTGCGCAACCGCAAGGACGATGATCAGGACGATCGGGACCGCTACGACGAGCTCAACAGCCGCCTGTCCCTCCTGGTCGCGCGCCGCGAATGCCATACGGCGACGCTAGGCGCCGCGCGGTCACCGGTTGCGCGGGCTCGGTGCCGATTCAGCTACGAAATCGTGCCGGCTCAGTAACTCGAGCGCGCCTCGGTGCCGACCTTGAAGATCGTCATCACCGCGAGCACGAGGACGGCGATCCAAAGCAGCGTTCCGCCGCCGGTCCTCGTCAGCTCGCTTGCGCCGGCGATCATCAGGACGATCGCGCCGAGCGAGCCGGCCAAAAGCCAGCGCTGGCGCTCGGTGAGGCCGAGATAGGTGAGGCGGTTCTGGCGGTAGAAGACGTAGCCGCTCCAGCCGATGGCCAGCAGAAAGCCGATCGAGACGGCGGCGAGAATCGCCTGCGCCGCATTGCCGCCACCGGGCGCGAGATCGAAGATCAGCGCCAGCAGCAGGATGATCGCGATGTTGCGCGCGGTCCTCACGCTGAACAGGCTACCCCGGCGCGACCGGCGGCCCGTCCGGGCTCACTTAGTGGTCATGACGACGACCGCGAGCACGACGGCACCGACCGTCGCGAGCGTGCCGAGGACCGCCAGCGCGCCGAAGAAGACCGCCTCCACCGTGCGCCCCTCGCGGTTCGCGTCGGCGAACCGAACCGAGCCCAGGATCGCCAGCGAGACGATGATCGTCGCGCCGATGCCGGCGACGAACGCAGCGGCGATCGTTTGGAGCAACGCATCGGTGTCGACGATCGTCGCGAGCATCACGTCGCCGACATCGCCGTGCCGTGACGGTGCCGGCTGAGGAATAGGAGCCCGGAGAGTGCGGCGCCGATCGCGGAGACAAGAATCACACCGACGGCCCCCGGGAATAGATCGACCACCAGGTAGACGACCCCGCCAATCGTCGCCGCCGCGGGCATCGTCAGCAGCCACGCGCCGACGATGTTGCCCGCGACTCCCCAGCGCACCGCCGAGAGCCGCTTACCGGCGCCGGCGCCCATCACGCCACCGGCGATCACCTGGGTCGTTGAAAGCGGATAGCCGAAGTGCGAGGACGCAAGGATCACGGCCGCACCCGAACCCTGCGCCGAGAAACCCTGGGCTGCGTCCATCTTGATGATCTTCGTACCCATCGTCTTGATGATTCGCCACCCCCCGGAGTAGGTCCCGAGCGCGATCGCCGTAGCCGCGCTGACCACCACCCACGTAGGCACCGTCGCGTCGGAGCTGAGGCTGCCGTTCGCGATCAGGGCGAGGGTGATCACGCCCATCGTCTTCTGGGCGTCGTTGGTGCCGTGCGCAAGCGCAAGCAGGCCGCCTGAGAGCACCTGGCCGAGGCGGAACCCACGTGTGACCGGTCCAGGTCGTTGGCGGGCAAGGATGCGATAGGCGGCGACGATCGCGATCGCGCCGACGACAAAGGCGAGGATCGGCGCGATGATCGCCGGCACGAGCACCTTCCCGAGAATCCCCTCGCCGAAGATCGCGTCGGCCCCGGCGGCGACGAAGGTCGAGCCGACCACCCCGCCGATCAACGCGTGCGAACTCGATGACGGCAGGCCGAAGTACCAGGTGATCAGGTTCCAGGTGATCGCGCCGACGAGCCCGGCGAAGATCACCGTTGTGGTGATCGATCCCGGGTCGACTACGTCCTTGGCAACGGTCGCCGCGACCTCGAGCGAGATGAACGCGCCGGCGAAGTTGAGGATCGCAGCGAACGCGACCGCGACCCGTGGCGCCATCGCCCGGGTCGAGATCGAGGTGGCAACGACGTTGGCCGTGTCGTGGAAGCCGTTGGTGAAGTCGAACGCCAGCGCCGTCACCACGACGATGCCGAGAATCAGATCAGCTTCGGACACTTAAGGCGCCTCAACGGCGGCGCGGCTCCGCTTCGCTTCGCTCCGCGTCACTGATTAGGCGTTCTTGATGACGATGCCCTCGAGGATGTGGGCAGCGGTCTCAGTGGCGTCGATCGCGCGCTCGAGTCGGAGGAAGATGTCGCGCCAGCGAATTACGAACATCGGGTCGACCCCGTTGGCAAACAGCGACGCCACCGCATCGCGGTAGATGCGATCGCCCTCGTTCTCGAGCCTGTGAATCTCAATCCAGTAGTGCTCGAGGTCCTTGAAACCGTTCAGATGCTCCAGCGACGCCGCCAGCTGCTCGCAGCACCGGACGAGGACGTCGGCCATCGCGACGGATTGCTCCATCGGCGCCTCGATCCGGTAGAGGCCCATGAAGTCGGCGGTCTCCTCGATGTAGTCGACGACGTCGTCGAGCTGAGTCGCAAGCCCGTAGATGTCGCCGCCGTCGATCGGGGTGACGAAGGTCGTGTTCACCTTGTGGACGATCTCGTGAGTGATCTTGTCGCCCTCTTGCTCGGCGAGCAGGAGCTCACGCGCCAGTTCCTTGGTCTCGGGCCAGCCCTCGATCATCTGCTTGAGGAGCACGGCCGAGTGGCTCGCGTTCTGACCAGCCCTCGCGAGAAGGTCGAAGAAAGCGTTGTCTTTGGGCACGAGCGACGGCCAAGCCACGGTGCGCGAACCTACCAGCCCGCGAGCACGTCAGCGAGACGTCCGGCCGCATGTCCGTCCCATTTCTCCGGAGGTTGCGGAGGAGTCGCGGGCGCCTGGGCGAGGAGCGCCGGAATCTCGGCGATCCGCTCAGGGGCGAGTCCAAGCAGCGTGTTGGTCCCGGCGCGCAGCGTCACCGGTCGCTCAGTGTTGTCGCGGAGGGTGAAGCAAGGAATTCCGAGATAGCTCGTCTCCTCCTGGATTCCGCCCGAGTCGGTGAGGACGGCGGCGGCGTCCGCCTCCAGCGAGAGGAAGTCGAGATAGCCGACGGGGTCCACCAGGCGGACGCCCGCCGGGGGCTCCGCCGCAAGCATCGACCGCGTCCGCGGGTGAACCGGGAACAGCACCGGCATCAGCTCTCCGATGGCCCCGAGCGCGGCAATCGCGTCCGCCAGAGCCGGCCCGTCCACAAGCGCCGGCCGGTGGAGGGTCACGAGCAGGTACGAGCCCGGCTCGAGGCCGAGCCCTCGGGCAGCGTCGCGAGCGCGAATTCGCTCCTCGAGCGCGACCAGCGTGTCGATCATCGTGTTGCCGACGAAGTGGGCCTTGGCGAGGTCGATTCCCTCCGCGCGGAGGTTGTCGTCGGCCTCGGGGGAGTGCGTGAACAGCAGCTCGGAGAGGTGGTCGGCGACGATCCGGTTGACCTCCTCGGGCATCGTCCGGTCGAAGCTGCGCAGGCCGGACTCGACATGGCCGACCGTGATCCCGCACCGCTGCGCGCACAGCGCCGCCGCGAGGGTCGAGTTCACGTCGCCCGGAACGAGCACGAGGTCGGGCCGCTCGGCACGGAGCACCGGCTCCAGGCGCTCGATCACCTTGGCGGTCTGCACCCCGTGCGCCCCGGAGCCAACGCCGAGCATGTGCTCGGGCTCCGGCACACCCAGCTCCTCGAAGAAGATGTCCGACATCGCCCGGTCGTAGTGCTGGCCGGTGTGCACGATCACCGAACCCTCAGGCCCGAAGCGCTCGCGGGAAGCGGCGATGACGGGGGCCATCTTCACGAAGTTGGGCCGGGTGCCGAGGACGTGAACGATCCTCATCAGAGAACCCTCCCCAAGAATTCGATCTGATCGGTGACCGCGCGCTCGAACGTGTCGCCGACGTAGATCTCGAAATGGCCGCCCGGGTATTCGATGAGCTCGCCTCGCGGCGCCGCTTCAGCGGCGATGCGAGCTGGCTTGGGGGGCGTGACGGCGTCGTCGCTCATAACCTGGACCAGCAACGGAGCCGTCACGTGCTTCGCCTTCGCATACGGCCGCTGGAAGGCCAGCGTCATTGTCCCCCGCGGCAGGAAGCGGTTCGGCCAGGCGTGGTCTGGCGGGATCAGGGCGAGGTAGCCGGGCTGCGCGTCCGGGCTGGTCATCGCCGCGGTGGTTCCGGGCGGGCCGACCACCGCGATCGAGTGGGAACGGCCGAACCGGGCGCCGATCAGGTCACGCAGGCCAGCAAGCGCGAGCCGGCTGTTGTGACCGGGCCCGGCGGACCGCAGAACTGCGGCGCCGCTCATGAAGGGTCCCTGTGCGATCACGGCCGCAAAGCGCTCGCCCGCGGCCGCCAACTCGACCACGTGACCTCCGGCAAACGACGTTCCCCAGCCGACGATTCGACCGGCGTCGATCCCCTCGAGTCCGCGCGCGTATGCAGTCGCCGCGCGCCAATCATCGCGCTGGCGGCCGATGTCGATCAGTAGCCGCGGCTTGCCGCCGGACTCGCCGTGGTAGCGGTAGTCGAAGACGAGCGCCCCGTAACCCGCGGCGGCGAAGCGGTCGGCGAACGCATCGAGGCGTGCCTCCTTGATCCCGCCGAAGCCGTGAGCCATGACCACGCAGGGAGCGTCGCCGGGCACTCCGTCCGGCCGGTAGATCCAGGCCGCGCACTCGTCGTCGCCGGAGCGAAAGCGGACGTCTTCTCGCGACATCTACGGGTCAGGCGATCGCGTCGATGCGAGCGGCGAGCTCGAAGTCGTTGGCGGTCAACCCGCCGTCCGAGTGCGACGTGATCGAGACCTCGACCTCGCTCCACGAGATCTTCAGGTCCGGGTGGTGGCCGAGTTCCTCGGCGTGCCCGGTGAGCCGACGAACGAACTCGACCGAACCGACGAAGTCGCCATGGTCGAAGGTCTTGACGATCGCGTCACCCTCGCGCGACCAGCCCTCGAGCTCGCCCAGGCGCTTGGAGATCTCGTCATCTTCGAGAAGGTCGGCCATCGCCACCAAGCTTATCTTTGGACCTATGCGTATCGCCAGCCTCGTTCCCTCGGCCACGGAGTCGCTCTTTGCGCTCGGCCTCGGCGACTCGGTCGTCGCCGTCACCCACGAGTGCGACCACCCGGCGGCGGTGCTCGAGCTCCCAAAGCTGACCTCGAGCGTGATTCCGCCCGGGCTCGATCCCGCGGAGATCGACGCGCGGGTGCGCGAGGTAACGGCGCGGGGCGAGTCGCTGTACCGCCTCGACGAGGCGACGCTCGACCGCCTCGACCCCGATCTGATCGTCACCCAGGCGCTCTGCGCCGTCTGCGCTGTGTCCTACGACGAGGTGTGCGCCGTCGCGGGTCGCCTCGCGAGCAGACCGGGCGTTCTCTCGCAGGATCCCGGCTCGCTCGGTGAGGTCCTCGCCGATGTCGCCGAGCTTGCCGGGGCCGCCGGCATCGAACCGCGCGGGGCCGAGGTGGTGGCCGGCCTTCAGGCCCGACTCGACGCCATCGCGGATGCGGTCGAGGGCGCTGCCCGCCCGCGCGTCGCCGCACTCGAATGGCTGGACCCGGTCTACGTGGGCGGCCACTGGGTGCCGGAGATGATCGAGCTCGCCGGCGGCGACGACGTGCTCGGGGTCGCTGGGGAGAAGTCGCGAGTCGTGAGCTGGGAGGAGGTCGAGGACGCGCGCCCCGACGTCGTTGTCGTGATGCCGTGCGGCCTCTACGCCGACGAGGCATCCGCCCAGGCGCGCGAGCACGCCGACCGCCTGCAATCCCTCGGCGCCAAGCGGGTTGTCGCCGTCGACGCAGCATCGTCCTTCTCGCGGCCGGGGCCACGGCTGGTCGACGGCACCGAGCTACTCGCACACCTCCTACATCCCGATCGCGTCGACCACCCGTCGTCCCTACGCTCCCACGCCTTGTGGGACTCCATAGGGCCGAGCAGTCCGAGCGCATAGGCGCGTCGCCGCAGGCGTGCTTCGACGCGATCTTCGATTTCGAGACCTACCCGGACTGGCAGCAGGCGGTGAAATCCGTCGAGGTGCTCGAGCGCGACGCCCACGGAGTCGCGACCGTCGTTGCGTTCGAGATCGACGCGAAGGTGCGCCAGATCGCCTACACGCTGCGCTACCACCACGACGCTCCGAGCCACGTCTGGTGGGAGTTGGTCGAGGGAGATGTGGCCGCGGTCGAGGGCGAGTACCTGCTCGAACCCGACCGCGACTCGACAACGGCGACCTACAGGCTCGGGATCGACCCCGGCGTGCCGGTCCCAGGGCTGCTGGCGAGGCAGCTGACCAAGGGCGTCATGCGGCGCTCGGTCAAGGACCTGCGTGACGAGGTCGAACGCCGCCTCGACGCTTCGGCCTAGGCGAACTGCGGCGGAACGCTCGAGTCGGCAACGAGCAGCGAGGCGACCACTGCGATCACACCGATCGCGAACAGCGCTCCGAGCTCGATCACCTTGCGGTTGGCCAGACGCCGTCCTTCGAGCTGGATCAGCACGAACGCCGCCAGCGCACCGCCGGCGAGGCCACCGAAATGGCCGCCGACGCTGATGTTGTTGACGCTGAAGGTGAAGACCACGTTGATGAGCACGAAGAACCCGATCTGAGACGCGAGGTCGTCGAGCCCGCGATGTCGAGCGATCAGAAACGAGGCTGACATCAGCCCGAAGATTCCGCCCGAGGCGCCCACCGTGAGCGTGTTCGGATCGAGCAGGAGCGCCCCGAGCGACCCGCAAAGTACGGAGACGAGGTAGACGCCCAAAAAGCGCGCCGTGCCGATGGCTGATTCGAGCAGCACCCCGAGGAAGTAGAGGCCGACCATGTTGAGGATCAGGTGGATGATCCCCGCGTGCAGGAACGCGGCGGTGACGAGCCGGTACGGCTCACCCCCGGCAACCCCGGCCTCGACGGCAGGGCCACCGGTGATCAGGCCGAAGTCGATGCTGAGGGTCCCACCGCCGCGCGTGATCGTTCCGCCGCTTGCGATCTCGCCGATGAAGGCAGCGACGCAAAGTGCGATCAGGGCGTAGGTCGCGGGCGCATCCGAGCGGCCGGGCGCGCCGACCGGGTTGCGGACCACCTTTGTCCGATCGCGTGCGCATTCCGGGCACCGCATGCCGACCGGCGTTGTGGTCATGCAGTCCGTGCAGATCGGCCGGTCGCAGTTGGAGCAGGAGACGTTGGTCTCCCTGTCTGGGTGTCGGTAGCAGGCCGCCATCGGGCGATGACTATATGGGGAGGTGCGTGCCGGCCCTAGAGCGGCGCCGAGAGCAACGGATCGGTCGTCGGCTGGCGACTTCCGCCGCGAGGCTCGCGAGTCACGTACACGGCGTCGGCGCCGTCTAGCGGCCCGGGAACGGCTGCCTCAGCGGTGCCGTCGGAGTTGAGGACGAAGATGCTGCGCGGCTCCATCACGCCGGCGCGCTGTACCCAGACCTCGTAAACCTCGTCGTCAGCCAGGGGCGGCATCGCGTTGACATGCAGCGTCCCCGAATCGCCGTTGCGCTCAAGCGTTGCCGAGACCGGGTTGGCGCCGTTGGCCGGCTGAGCCTTGACCAGGGTCGACCGTGGGGTGACCTCGTCGGTCCCGCGCAGCAGGTACCCGGCGCCGATTCCGGCGACCAGCAAGATCAGGACGGCCATCGCGGTGGCGGGCTGAACGAGCACCCCGCGAAGTGACTCCCACCAGCTCGAGCGCGCGGGCGCCTGAGCGGCGGGCGCGGCAGCGGTGTCCTCGGCCGCCTCGCGCCGCACCACTTCCATGATGTTCTCCCGCAGGCGATCCGGTGGCGTGCGCTGCTCGACGCCCGCGGGCAGCATGTCGATGGCAGGGCGCAGCCAGTCCAGCCGCTCCAGACAGGAGTCGCAGTCGGCGATGTGGCGCTCGAGGTCCGTCGCTTCACCCGGGTCGAGCGCGCCAAGCGCGTAGGCCGCGAGGTTGTCCTGAAGGCGCTCAGGATCGCGATGTAGATCGTTGCTCACGGCAATACCTCCGAAGCTCCCTCGATCCCCATCCCCTCGGCAAGTACGTAGCGGACCTTCTCCAACCCGAGTCGCATTCGGCCCTTCACGGTACCGAGCGGCATCCCGAGCATCTGTGCGATCTCGCTGTGGGTGAAGCCGCCGAAGTAGGCGAGACCGATCACCTCCGACTGCTCACGAGGCAGCTCGCCGAGAGCACCGCGCACTTTGCTGGCAGTCTCGCGGCGAATCGCCTCGGACTCCGTACGCTCCTCGGCCGGCTCGGCCTCGAGCACGCCGTCGTCGTCGAAGTCGAGCTTTCGGGCCGGGCCGGCGCCGCGGCGAAGGGCGTCGATCGCGCGGTTGCGAACGATCCCCAGGGTCCAGGACCGCACGCTGCCGCGCGTCGCATCAAAACGCGCGCCGCTTCGCCACACGGAGATGTAGGCCTCTTGGGTGACGTCCTCGGCGAGCTCGGGGTCACCGACGATGCGGTGAGCGAGCGAGTAGGCGGCGCCGCCGTGGCGGTCGTAGAGCACAGCGAACGCGTCCGCGTCGCGGCGCTCTACGAGGGTCATCAGATCCTCGTCGGCGAGCCTCTGAAGCTCCTGGGTGGTCAAATTTGCCCGCACATCGGCAATACGTCAGCGCTGCCCGGTTGGATCAGGCGCCACCGCGAAGATAGGGTGATAATCGACCGCTCGTGAATCGCTCGACCCCCGCACAGCTCTACTGCACCCTCGCCGGGGCCCTGCTCGTCATCGCCGGGCTCGTGGGCTTCTTCTACAGCTCGGGATTCGACACGGGCGCAAAGGGCGTCGCCGGCGATGCGGATGAGGTCTTCGGAACTTTCGCGGTGAATGGCTGGTCCAACCTCTTTGCGATCGCCATCGGCCTCCTCGGGCTTGCGCTCGCGAGCTCGGCGGCGCGCGCGTATGCGCTCGGGATCGGCCTGCTCTTCCTTGTCTTCGCGATCTGGGGTTTCGCCGACAGCGACGATGTAATCCTCGGGCTCTTCGCCGCGAATGGCGCGGACAGCGTTCTCGACCTGTTCCTCGGTCTGACCGGGGTCGCCGCCGGCGCCGCGTCGCCGGCGCCCGCGAAGAAGCCGAAGCCGAGGCCGAAGCGGCCGCCGCGCGAACGCAAGCCGACACCTCCCGCGAAGGAAAAACCAGCGTCTAGCTGACGGTGGCGGTCAGGGATTCGGCCGGTGCTTGTACTTGCACTTGGCCGCGCCGCTGACCGACACACCCCTGGAGGCGCTCTCGTCGGAGAGGCCGTAGGCGCCGATCGAATAGCGCTTGCCGTTGGCGGAGATCTTGATTGCGCCCGCGCCGACGGTCCCGGGAGGCGTCCCCGGGAGCCCGACCTCGTTCGTGTAGGTCTCCCCCTGATTCGGGCCGAAGACGTAGGCGGTGATGTCGCTGTTGCCGTAGTAGAGGTTGTAGGTGTGCCCGAACCCCTTCCACGCGTCGCGGGTGATGAACACGTCGAGCGTGTAGAGGTCGTTGGCCGGGAGCGAGAACGCGTAGAACGGGATCTTGGCGTTCCGCGACGCCTTGCAACTCGCCTTGTCGAACTCCTGAAGCAGCTCGAGCGTCTCCGAGTTGTGGATCTTGATGCTGGCGCCTGCTGTCGGCGCCGCCGCAACGAGACCCACCAGTGCGAGGGCTAGCGCAAGCGATCGCCTCACTGACCGAGCTCACGAATAAAGCGGCCGGCGGTGTCGCGAACGCCGCCTGGACGTCGGCGCCGGCGCTGCTCGACAACGACGAGCGCCGCGGCGGCTGCCGCGCCGGCCCCGACCGCAATCACGGGACGGACCCAGTTGCGGGGATCGCGCAACGACTGCAGCTCGCTCTCGGAGAGCTCATCGGCCCAGCTCGAAAGTTCGGCAGCGGCCTGTTCGGCGATCGACGACAAAGTCGTCTGCACGCGCGTCACCAGGTCCTCGGGCGGCTCGATCGGCCGCAGCGCATCGGCGAGCAGGGTCTCGAGATTGAGGTCGCCGGCGTGTTCAGTCATCGGCCATCAACTCCTCGAGCTGCTTGATCGCGCGATGGATCAGGACCTTCGTCGCGCCGTCGGATCGACCGAGCGCGCGTGCGATCTCTCGATTCGACATGCCCAGCGCGAAGCGCATGATCAAGGCCTCCCGGCGATCGTCGGAAAGGTCGCCGAGCTTGTCGAGCACCTCGCGCAGCTCCTCGCGACCCTCCACCACGCGCTCTGTCTCGTGGGGATGCGCAGGCGGCTCGACCGCCTCGATGTTTGCCTCGGGGCGCCGCGCACGGTCGCGGTAGTAGTTGGAGGCGAGGTTGTGTGCGATCCGAATGAGCCACGGCCGCAGCGGGCGCCCGTTGGACTCGCGCCGGGCGCGCTCGAAGTGCCTGTAGGCCTGAAGAAAGGCCTGTTCGGTCAGATCCTCCGCGTCGTGGTGATTGCCGACCCGGTAGTAGGCGTAGGAGTAGACGTCGCGAAGGTGAGTCTTGTAGAGCTCGGTAAAGGCCCGGTCGAGCTCGGCCTTCGAGACGGGTGGCGACTCGACCACGGTCTGCTCGGCGTCTGCGGACTCGTCCTCGCTCACCCGGCAAGCGTATTGCGCGATCCACGGCGATCATCACGCGGCCCTCCGCGCGCGTTCGGCCCTGCGCAGGCCGGCCACCCACTCGCCGGCGTCGATCTCTCCCTCGATCAGCGATGCAAGGCCTTCGAGGCTTGGCGCGTCGACGCCAGCGGCCGCGACGGTCTCGGCGATGAGCGGCACGGAGTCGAGCGCCTCCGATGCCTGCCCGATGCGCCCCGGGATCTTCTCGGCAGCGACGCCCGCGCCGAGCAGCTCCCCCGCCTGGCGATTGCGGCTTTTCGGGGCGAGAACGGTCGCTGTCAGGTCGCCAACACCGGCGAGCCCGGAGAAGGTCTCGAGGCGCCCGCCCTTCGCCAGCGCGAAGTCGACGCATTCGCGCCAGACGCCTGCCGCGGCAATTCCGGCTGCGTTGAGGCCGAAGCGCTCGGCCGCGGCGGCGGCAAGCGCAGCCGCGTTCTTGGCCGCTCCGGCAACCTCCACCCCGACGACGTCCTCCGAGCGCTCGCATACGAGACCGGCGCGGTCGAAGACCTCGCCGAGCATCGAGCGCAGGTCCGGGTCAGAGCTGCCAAGGACGAGCGCGGCCATTCCGGCGGCCGCCTCGCGGGCGTGTGCCGGGCCGCCGAGGCAGGCGAGAGCTCGGGCGCGGATCCGCTCGGAGACGTACTCGCTCGGCAGCGCGCCCATTGGCTGGACGAAGCCCTTCGAGAGCATCAGCACCGACGCGCGCGAGCCGATCCGATCGCCGAGTGCGCCGACGACGTTCGGCAGCGCAGCCGACGGAACCGCGAGGCAGATCAGGTCGCACCCGGCTAGCTCGATCTCGCTCGCGCGCTTGACCACGATCCCCTCGGGCAGCTTCACGCCCGGCAGGTATTGCTCGTTCTCGCGCTTGCGCGCGATCAGCTCGGCCTTCTCCTCTGTACGGGTGCCGAGCTCGACCTCGAGCCCGCCACGGGCGAGCAGGACAGCGACCGCCGTGCCCCAGCTGCCCGAACCGATCACCGCGGCCTTGCGCAGCGGCGGCAAACCGCCGAGCCACTCCCATTGCAGCTCGATGTTCGGCCAGATCCGGTCGGTGACATTTGCGGCGAGCGCAGGTGACGGACGGTCGGTCCGCGGGAAGGTAATCGGCTTGCCGGCGCGGAGACGGACCTTGCGCGGGCGGATCCGCCACCCGCGCCGAACCTCCTCCGATCCCTGAACGGCGACGGGGAGCACGGCGGCTCCGGTCTCGAGCGCCAGGCGGCCGACGCCGCGCTTGGGACGGCCCAGCGCACCACGCCGGATCCGGGTGCCCTCGGGGAAGATGATCACGGTTCCGCCGCGTTCGACGATCATCCGGGCGGTCTCCATCGCCGTCTCGTCGGCCTGGCCGCGGCGGATCGGGAAGGCGCCGAGTCGCGACAGGACCCAACCCTGCCAGCGCTTCTCGAAGAGCTCGACCTTGGCGACGAACTGCATCCGGCGCCGCCACGGAAGCATCGCGCCAATCACGAACGGGTCGAGGAAAGAGCGGTGGTTGGAGGCGACGATCAGTCCGCCCTTGAACCTGGCGTGCTCCCGGCCGGAGCGCTGCAGGCGGAAGTAGAGGAGGAAGAACGGGAGCAGAACGACGCGTGCGGCGTAATAGAGCAAGCGGCTGGTTCCGCGTTCGCGGGCAAACCGGTGGTAGCGCTCGTAGCGCTCCTCCGAGATGACGTCGTCGTTTCGCGGCGGTGCTGACCGCCGGGGGGCCTCTTCCACGAGGAGGCCTACACGGTGCGGGTCAAGGCGTTACTACCACGTAGCTACCAGGCGTTTTCAATGAGATCGCGGATCTCCGCCTCGTCGGGCGGATCCGGCGTCATCTGCAGCTCCGGCCGCGCCATGATCGTCTTGACGGCGTCGTCGATGCGATCGCGATCGCCACCGATCTCCCCCAGCCGGAAGCGTCCGCCGCCGAGTGCCTGAATCCGTTTCGGCAGCTCGGCCTGCTTTACGCCCAGCGCTCGTGCCAGGGCTGTCATCTGCGGGCCAGCGCGAGGGATCAGCGCCTCGACCACCCGCGGGAGGATTGCCGCGTTGGTCTCGGCATGGGGGATCCGCAGCTCGCGCACCAGCGATTGGCTGATTGCGTGATGGAGGCCGAGCTGGGACGAGTCTGTCGCGTAGGCGCAGAGGATGGCGCCCAGCGCGAGCTCAGCCGGGTCGCGCTCGGCGCGATCGCGGTCGAGCGCCTTGGCGATCAACTTCGCCCCGCGCAGTGCCGCCATCTCGGAGACCGGGTTGGCGAGCGGCGTGTAGAGACAGTCAGCTCCGTGCGCCAGCGCGTTCAGTGCGCTCGCACGCAGGCGCTCCTCCGCCGCGCTGACCATCAGCGGGGGATCCGCCAGGACCACCTGCGGGCGAATCAGAGATTTGGCCTCGCGCCCCTCCGGCAGCCGATGGATCGCGGTCATGTCAGCGCCCGACAGCGTCGTCGGCAAGGCGGCAACCCGCACCCCGCCAACCGCGCCAATCGCCTTAGCGACATCGATCACGCGGCCACCACCGAGCGCAACCAGGTCGCGATCGCCTACGTCGTCGAACAGCCGCGCAGCGACCTCGTTGACCGGGCCTGGCGGCACATGGTGAAAGCAGGTCGACTCCTCGGCGAGCTCGACAGGCGCAGCGCCCATCGCCCGCTCGGTTGTCAGGAGCTCGTACTCCTCGAAGCCGTGGCTGGCGAGGATGTCAGGCGAGTCGTTGACCACCCCAGCACGAAAGTGGATCGTGCGCTCTCCATCGCGCCAGGTGAAGTCTTTCTCGTCCATGAAGCCCGGGGTGGGATTCGAACCCACGGCCTGCCGCTTACAAGGCGGCTGCTCTGGCCAACTGAGCTACCCGGGCAGTTGGTAGTCCGCGGCCCAATGTACGCGCTGGCGCTGACCGTCCCGGGTTACGTAGATGATCGCTGCTTCGGTCCGCGCGTGTGGCGCGCTGAATGTGCCGAAATTGAGACGAGACGGTGCCGAAGCGCGTTCGCCGCGGCGCAGTGGCGCCGCCGCGGCGAACGCGGTTGGTTCCGGCGTGCTTAGACCAGGATCTCGCGACCAGACACGTGCGCGGCGACCTTGCGCTTGACCCGCTGCAAAGCGTTGTCAACCGTCTTCGTGTCGCACTCGAGGCGCTCGCCGATCTGCTCGTACGAGTAGCCATCGAGATACAGGGACAGGACGCGGCTCTCGAGTTCGGACAGAACGCTCGACAGACACGAAACGAGCGCCTGTAGTTCCTCGGTTGCGATCGCGCGCTCGGACGGCTGATCGGAGATCGGGCCCGGGAGGATCTCCTCGAGAGTCGTCTCCGCCTCCGATGACGCCGCCGGCGACTGTGCGAACGAGACGTACTGGTTCAGCGGAGCGTGCTTGTTGCGGCTCGCCGTCTTCACCGCGGTGATGATCTGGCGAGTGATGCAGAGCTCGGCGAAGTTGCGGAAACTTGACTCGCGATCCGAGCGGAAGTCGCGGATCGCCTTATAGAGGCCGACGAGCCCCTCCTGGATGAGATCCTCGGAGTCGCCTCCGAGAAGGAAGTACGACGAGGCCTTCAGCCTGACGAAGCCTCGATAACGCTTGATGATGCGCTCGTACGCGTCTGCACTCCCCCGCTTGGCGAGCGCAACAAGGTACGCATCCTCAAGCTGTGGTTGAGCGTCAGATTGGCGCGCGGTTTGGGCGGTCGCCGCAGGGGCGATCGATCCGACATTGGCATGGGTAGGAACGGCCACTGGTCCTCCAGATCTAATGGTTGGAACCTGTGGCGCCGCACCTCCCGATAAGGCGCCTCTCCTCTAGGTGATCGTCAGATCAAAGCTCGACCTTTAGTTCACCCTTACTTACTGCGCGAAATGTATACCTGCGGACATAGTTCTGTCAACCTGCAGGAACTTGCGCAAGATGCGTTGCAGTTTGAGGCCTCCGTCCGCGCCCGCTGATATCTAGCCCCGTCCGCGCTGCCGCGCTGCCTCGAAAAGCAATACCGCCGCTGACGACGAGACGTTGAGGGAGTCGATCTTCCCCCGCATCGGGATGGAGACCAAGACGTCGCAGCGCTCCGACACGAGGCGGCGCAGACCTTCCCCCTCGCTGCCGAGAACGAGCACGACCTTCCCCGTCAGATCCGCGTCGGTGTAGTCCGTCGTCGCAGCGGCATCGGCGCCGTAGGTCCAGGCGCCGGCGTCCTTCGCTCGCGCCAGCCAGTCGGCCAGGCTCTTGACCCGCGCAATCGGCAGGTGCTCGATGGCACCGGCCGATGCCTTCGCCACCGCAGCGGTGATCGGGGCCGAGCGGCGCTCGGGGATCACCAGGCCGGTGGCGCCGGCGACCTCAGCCGAACGTGCAACCGCTCCGAGGTTCTGCGGATCCTGGACCTGGTCGAGCGCGACGATCAGGCAGTCGGGCTTTGCCAGCAGCTCGTCGGCGCTCACGTAGGGATAGGGCTCGACCTCGGCGACAACGCCCTGGTGGTCGGGTGAGCCGGCGAGGCGCGTGAGCTCGGCCGCATCGGTTTCCGGTGCGCGCCAGACGCGACGGACCACCCGCCGGCCACGCTCGGCCTCGGCAACCGGCCGGCGCCCGTAGACAACCTCGGGTTCGCGGTCGGTCACGTCAGGCACGCCGTCGCAGGCGCGCGCCCTCTGGAGTGTCCCGAATGTCCCACCCGAGATTCGCGAGTTCATCGCGCAGTGCATCCGCCCGTTCGAAGTCGCGGGCGGCGCGCGCGTCCTCGCGCTCGGTGAGCAGCGCCTCGGCTTCAGCGTCGTCACCGGACGCAGTGGCGCTCGCGAGCACGCTCTCGAGACCAAGCAGCTCGAGCAATTCGGCCAGCGCCTCCCGCGCGCCGGGCAGCGGGCGGCGATTGCCCTCGGCGACAAGCTCGAACAGCGCTGCCCAGGCCCGCGGGGTGTTGAAGTCATCTGCGAGCGCGGCGAGGAAGACCTCGCGCTTCTCGGCGACGAACGGGTCCTCCTCCCCATCGCCAAGCGGCGCTGCGCTTTCGGCGAAGTTGCGAATGCGCTCGAGGCGGGCGCCAGCCTCCTCCATGGCCCGTTCGGAGAACTCGAGCGGTTGGCGATAGTGACCCGAGCTCAGATAGGCGACCACGGCCTCGCCGCCGAACCGCTCGATCGCCTCAGACAGCTGGAAGATGTTGCCGAGCGACTTCGACATCTTCTCCTCGGCCGTCCGGACCATCCCGTTGTGCATCCAGATCCGCGCCAGGGGCAACCCGCGCGCGGCCTCGGTCTGCGCGATCTCGTTCTCGTGATGTGGAAAGACGAGATCGGAGCCGCCGCTGTGGATCTCGAAGTCGGCGCCCAGGATCTTCTCCGCCATCGCCGAGCACTCGATGTGCCAGCCGGGCCGGCCATCTCCCCACGGTGACGACCAGTAGCTGTCCTCGTCGTCCTTGCGCGACTTCCACAGCGCGAAGTCGATCGGGCTCTCCTTGAGATCGGCGGCGCCGGCCTCCTCGCCCTGATCCATCTCGTCGGGATCGCGGTTGGAGAGCTGGCCGTAGGCGTCGAAGCTGCGGACCCGGAAGTAGACGTCGCCGCCGGACTCGTACGCATGGCCTCCCTCGATGAGCGCCACGATCAGGGCGATGATCTCGTCGATCGTCTCGGTGGCCAGCGGCTCGGCGTCGGGGCGGCCCAGGCCAAGACCGTCCGTGTCCGCGCGATAGAGGCGAATCATCTCGGCGACGTGCTCGGTCGACGAGACACCCTCGGCACGAGCGGCGTCATAAATCTTGTCGTTGACGTCGGTGACGTTGATCACGACGGTCGGCTCATACCCCTCGTGGACGAGGAAACGGCGCAGCAACATCGGCAGCACGAAGGGCCGCGCGTTGCCGACGTGAATGCGTGAGTAGATGGTCGGTCCGCAGGCGTAGATGCCGACTTTCGGGGCTTCGCGCGGCTCGAGCGGCTTCAGCTCCCCGCTGAGGGTGTCCTTGATCTTGATCTCACGCACAACCACCATGCTATTTGCGGGAAACGACCCGGCCTCCTGCGCCCGATCGTCATTGGCCGTCGGTAACGTGCCCGCGCAATGGGTAAAGCCCAGGTGAGAGCAAGGATGATCTCGCTACACGAACAGCGAATGCGTCGGGTCCAGGAGGCTTTTTCCGAGCTTCCGAGCCGTTACCTGGGCGTTCCCGACCACATCGAGGCGACCTTCCAGATCCGCCTCGGCGACGTCGGCCGCACCTGGGAGGTGATCGCCCGCCCGGAGCGCTGCGAGGTCAATCCCTCCCCCACGCGTAAGCCGGATGTCGTCATCGGCACCGATGCCTCCACGTGGCTGGCCCTGCGCGAGGGACGGCTGTCCGGGATCGACGCCTTCTCCCAACGGCGCCTCTGGGTCCGCGGCGACATTGACCACGCGCTCGGCTTCGAAGGGCTCTTCCGCCTCCCAGGCGATCGCGACCCGCTGCTGAGAATCACTCAGGTCGACGCCGGGCTTGCGAAGTTGACGACGCTCATCGCCGGTGACGGCCCAGAACACGTCGTCTGCCTGCATGGGCTTGGTTCGAACAAGGCCTCGTTCTTCGAGACGGTCGCCGCGCTCGCGCCCGACTACACCGTCCACGCGCTTGACCTGCCGGGCTTCGGTTCATCCGACAAGCCCGCGCGCGGTCGCTACAACGCCCCCTGGTTTGCGACCGCCGTCATCGGCTACCTCGACGCGCTCGGGATCGACCGCGCACACCTCATCGGCAACTCGATGGGCGGCCGAGTCGCTCTCGAGGTCGGCTTCGATGCGCCCGAGCGGGTCACCTCCCTTAGCCTCCTGGCACCTGCCCTCGCCTTCCGCAAGCGCCAGCTCGCGCCCGTGATCAAGCTGCTGCGTCCGGAGCTCGCGATCATTCCCCACATCCTGCGCGAACCGCTCGTGCGCGCTCAGTTCCACGCCCTGTTCGCGGACCCCGAGCGGCTGGACCCGGCCGCCGCCGACGTGGCCGTCGATGAGTTCTGCCGTCTCTATCGCTCGCGCGCGGCCCGCGTCGCGTTCTTCGCCGCGGCTCGCAACATCTATCTGGACGAGCCGCACGGTGAGGACGGCTTCTACGCCAGGCTCGCGAAGCTCGAGCCACCGGCTCTGTTCATCTGGGGCGACCGCGACACGCTCATCCCGGCGAGCTTCTCGCGTCATGTGGCCAAGGCACTCCCCGGCGTCGACCAGATGATCCTCACCGGCTGCGGGCACGTTCCTCAGGTCGAGCTCGCCGACCTCACCAACCGCATGATCCGCGACCGCATCACCTCGTCGTCGAAGCCGTCCCGCGCTCCGCGGCGCGCCAGAGCGCTTTCGCGCCTGCGACGAGCCGGCTGAGCACCCGACCCGCGCGGCAGGGGCCCAATCCGCCTTATCATCGAACGTGATGGCTGACTCGACCACGCTCGGCGAGCAGGCGAAGCGCAATGGCGGCGGCACGCACGCGAACGGCAACGGCCGTTCTGGCTTCGCTGGACTCAACTCGATCGGCGGAATCGCGCGCGCGGGCGGCGATGGCTTCGCCCGGGCGAGTGGCGGCCTGTTCGGAGCCGGGAAGCGGGCCGCCCGCATGCTCGGCGGGTCGGCGATCGAGCGCATGCAGCGCTCGCTGACGGCCGACCTGGACGATCGCGACCCCGACTACATCCGCGAGAACCTCGCCCTCTCCTGGCTGCTCGCCACGCTCTGGTATCGCGCCGAGGTCCGCAACATGGGCAACGTCCCCGAGGAGGGTCCCGTCCTGCTGGTCGGCAACCACACCGGCGGCAACATGTCGCCCGAGGTCGTTGTTCTGCCACTCGCGTTCTCCACCTACTTCGGCGTCGAGCGGCCCTTCTACCAACTCGCGCACAACCTCGTGCTCGCCTCCCCGTTCGGGCCGATGCTGCGCAAATACGGCTCGATGGCCGCCTCGCACAAGCACGCCGAGGCCGCGCTTGACGCCGGCGCTGCCGTCCTCGTCTTTCCCGGTGGCGACTGGGAGGTCCATCGCCCGTCATGGGAGCGCAACAAGATCGACCTCGCCGGACGCAGGGGCTTCATCAAGCTGGCGCTCAACGCCGACGTCCCGATCGTCCCGGTGGTCACCATCGGTGGCCAGGAGACAGCGCTTTTCCTCAGCCGTGGCGCCTGGCTCGCGAAGCTGACCGGCGCCGACCGCTACCTGCGCCTGAAGGTGCTCCCGATCTCGCTAGCGCTCCCCTGGGGTCTCAACGTCGGCGACCTCATGGGTCACCTCCCGCTCCCGGCAAAGATCACGATCGAAGTCGGCCCGCCGATCAACCTGCGCGAGCAGTTCGGTCCCGAGCCCGACGTCGACGAGGTCTACGCGCACATCACCGGTCTCATGCAGGAGACGCTGGACGGCCTCGCAGCCGAGCGCCGCTTCCCAGTGATCGGCTAGCGATGCGCCTGAGCGAGTCGATCATCGTCTCGGCGCCGCCGAAGCTCGTCTGGGACTACATCGCTGACCCGGACAACGCCCTCAAGTACATGTCCGGGATCACCCGCTGGGAGGTCGAGGGCAACAAGCGCTCCGGCCTGGGCGCGCGCTACCGGATGCTGATGCGTGTCGGCTCAGCAGAGATGGGCGGCCTGGTCGAGATCGTCGAGTTCTCCGAGCCCCTCGACATGGCTTGGTCATCGATCACCGGCGTCGACCAGCGCGGCCGCTGGCGCCTGCGCCGAGCCGGCGGTGGCCGTACGAAGGTCGAGTTTCGCTTCGCCTACGGCGTCGCGGGCGCCGGAATCACCGGCTACATCGCCGAACACGTCGCCGCGCCCCGCATCCGCGGCCAGCTGCGCCGCTCGCTCCAGCAGCTCCGGCGCGAGGTCCAGCACGAGCACCTGCGCCAGCAGGCCGCGGCGCGGCAGGCCGAGCGCCAGCCCGCTTAGTCGCCACCTTCATCGACCATCAGCCGAAGTCCGCTCTTGCCACCTGGCGAGCGAGCGTCGCCAAACGCTCCGATCACGATCGCGGTGAGACCTGAGCACCGAGAACCCACAAGATCAGCGGCCCCCGTCACCCCCGCGCAACCGACCGGGATAGCTCCCCGGCCGCGCCACAGGCCCGCTTCGGCGGGCCTTTGCGGTTTTCGAGGATTCGGCGCCCGGGAACCAAGAGGGCTACTCGTCGTCCGGAGCGATACTCCGCCATCGGCCACCGAACGTCGCTGAAGGCCGCCTATAGGACTAAGTCCGCGACGTTCGACGTTCCCTCGGAACGATTAGTCAACGCGCGTCATCTGGCTGCGGAGCTTCTCCAAGCCGAGACGAATCCGACCCTTGACGGTGCCGGGGGGCAGATCCAGTTGCCGGGCGATCTCTGCGTGGCTGAGTTCACCGAAGAAGGCCAGGCCGATGGCCTCTGCCTGGGGGCGAGGCAGGCGCGCCAAGGAAATGCGCATAGCCTCGGCTTCGCTCTGGGCGACCGCTTGGTCCTCTGGCGAGGCGCCAGAATCAGAGGCATCCACTTCTTGTTCGCTGAAGCGAGGACGTTTAGCGGCGGTCTCATAACGCAAAGCGTTGATGGCCGCGTGTCGGACGATGCTCATCGACCAAGCTTGAAAGGAACCGTGCGCCGTGCGGAACTTGGCCCGGCCACGCCAGATCGAGAGAAAACCCTCCTGGACAGCCTCCTCTGAGCGGGGGCTATCGCCGCATACCGATCGGGCAACGCGGTACGCCCGTGTGGCGTGGCGATCATAAAGACAGCCGAACGCCTCCACATCCTCCGCGTCGTTGACGCGACGCATCAGTTCCTCGTCGGTCACACCTCCATGAGCGCCAACCCGCGTCATGACTGTGTAGTGCCCACCGCCCACCGGCGTTTTTCGGGCGCTCATGTATGCCTTCGGTGATTGACGACTACCCGGATCACGCGCATCTGGCTGCGGTCCGTCTCTCGGCCGTCTATGTACTGCGTGATCGAGCCCGTCTGTAAATCCGCGCGACCCGTGCCCCGGAGCAGCGCGCCCCCACTCATATGATCGGCCGCCTCAGCGCACCGCATCACTGCAACTACCCGTTAGGCCGCCAGATAATCGCCGCCGGTTCGTCTCGTGGCGATCAGCGGATCTGGACTGAGCTCTACGAGCCCTTCTTGCGATTCACCGCCGCGAGCAGCTGCTTCTTGTTCATGCTCGACCGGCCCTCGATATTGAGCTTCTTCGCGTCGTTGTAGAGCTGTTCGCGCGTGCGGCCGCCGGGGCCGCTGCCGGAGCGCTTGCCCCCGCGGCGACCGGAGGAGATGTCGGTCTTCGAGCTGCGCGAGGCGGTTTGCGACTCCCCCGAGCGCGCCTTCTCCTTGTTGACCGTCCGGGCGGCGATCTCCTCGGCGCGCTCCTCTGAGCGGCCGGCCTCCTTCTGGCTCTTCTTGACGTGCTCGTACTGGCGAGCGCGCTTCGTGCCCTTCTTTACGCCGCGCGGCGGCATCAGGCCAGCTCGCGCTTGAGCACCTTGCCCGTCGCGTTTCGCGGTAGCGAGTCGAGGAACTCGACCTCGCGCGGGACCTTGTAACGGGCGAGGTTCTTCTTCACGTGCGCCTTGACCCCGTCTTCATCGAGCGATCCGCTGTCGCCGAGCACGACGAAGGCCTTCAGCCGCTGGCCGAACTCGTCGTCGTCGACGCCGATCACCGCGACCTCCTTGACGGCATCGTGGCCGGCCAGCAGGTCTTCGATCTCACGCGGGAAGACATTCTCGCCGCCGGAGACGATCATCTCGTCGTCACGGCCGTCGATGAACAGGCGGCCCTCCTCGTCGAAGTGGCCGACGTCGCCGGAGGACAGAAGGCCCTCGTACTCATCCTTGCCACCACCGCCGGTGTAGCCCTCGAAGGCCATCTCGTTGCCGACGAATACACGGCCGGTCTCCCCCTGCTCGACCTCGCCCTTGCCCTCGTTGTCGATGATCTTCACGATCGTGCCGCGCGGCGGTAGGCCGGCGGTACCCGGCGCGGCGCGCAGGTCCTCGGGCGTCGCGATCGTTGCCCAGGCGACCTCGGTCGACCCGTAGAGGTTGTAGAGGTTTTCGCCGAAGTGGTCCATCCACTTCTCGGCTAGCTGGCCCGGCAGGGCCGAACCGCTTGCCGCGGTGACCCTTAGGCTCGGCAGGTCGTACTTGTCGAGCGTCTCCTCGGGCAGCTGGAGGATCCGCTGCATCATCACCGGAACGACGATTAGCGCGGTCGCCTCGTGCTCGGCGATCGCCTTCAGCGTCTCCTCGGGATCGAACTTGCGCTGCAGGACGTAGGTCGAGTTCAGCGAGAGGCCGAGCACCATGTGCGCAAAGCCCCACGAGTGAAAGAGCGGGGCGGCGATCAGCGTCTTCTCGGATGCGCGAAGAGGGATCCTCGAGAACATCGCCGCGAGTGGGCTGAGCGTGTCCGGCGCCGCGCGCTGGGCACCCTTCGGGGTTCCGGTCGTTCCCGAGGTGAGAATCACGAAGCGACCGGTCTCCTCCGGTGGTGAGACAGGCGAGTCATCGGCGTTCTCGATGAGCTCGTCGGTGGTCTTGTCTCCGCCGGTCTTGCCATCGTCGGGCCAGGAGACGAAGCGCTTGGCCTCCTCCTTCGCCTCACCGAGGAGCTCCGAGAACTCGGCGTCGTAGATCAGGACCTTCGGGCCCTCGCGCTCCATCACATCCATCAGCTGCGGTCCCGAGAACGCCGTGTTCATGTAGAGGCCGTGGGCGCCGAGCTTCGAGACCGCGAGCGTCGCGTCGACGAAGCCGCGGTGGTTGCGGGTCATGATCGCGATCCCATCGCCGGGCTCCACGCCCTCATCCGCGAGCGCCCGAGCGAGCGCGTTGGAGCGGCGATCGAGTTGGCTGAAGGTGAGTTCGCCCTCCTCGTCGATCAGGCCCACCTCGTCGGGGTGGGTGATACCGGCGCCGATGATTCCGGCAGCTGGCGAGGCACCCCAGCGCGCGAGTTCGCGGATGACTCGCGCCAGCTTGTCCGGGCGCATCGGCCGGATCACGCCGGCTTCGTGCAGCGTTCGGACGTTGAACGGCACCTCTTGGAGCGAGCCGAGGGGGCCGAGCTTGACGCGGCGGGCAATTGATTTCGTGCGGTCGAGATCCATGGGCGAAACCCTAGTTGGCGGCGCCCTCAATGAGCGCCACTGCGATGCAAGCGATTCCCTCTCCGCGGCCCGTGAAACCCATGCCCTCGTTGGTCGTTGCCTTGACGCTTGCGGGTGCGCCAATCGCCTCGCTGAGGTTCCGCTCGATCTCGGCGCGGTGCGGACCGAGCCGCGGTGCCTCGCAGATCACCGTCGCGTCGACGTTGGCGACCGGGCCGTCCAACATGGCGAGCACCGTCCGCAGGAGATCGAGCGAGTCAGTATCGCGCCATTTCTCGTCGTCGGGTGGAAAGTGGGTGCCCAGGTCGCCGAGACCTGCCGCCCCGAGCAGCGCGTCGATCACCGCATGGGTGATCACGTCTGCGTCGGAGTGGCCCTCGAGACCCTGGTCGTGCTCGATCTCGACGCCGCCGAGGATCAACCTGCGTCCCGGTGCGAAGCGATGGCTGTCGTAGCCGATGCCGACCCGCATCAGCCGAGCGGCTCCGTGTGTCGATTGCGCCCCTCGAACACGGCGATCTCCTCGACCCCCCAGTCGTGCAGGGTCGCCACCGCCCGCTCGTACTCGAAGCCGAGCTGGTCGGGCACGTGCGCGTCGGAAGAGAGAGCGAAGGTCGCGCCAGCGTCGATGCACATCTCGGCGAAGTCGCGGGCCGGGTACTGCTCGGCCACCGGCTTTCGCCAGCCAGCGGTCGAGAACTCAACCGCGGTATCGGTCTCTGCGATCGCGGCGACCGCCGGCTCGTAGAAAAAGCGCGGGTCGCGCGTGGGCGCCGGCCGGGCGTCGCCCCAGAGCTTGACCAGATCCGGGTGGGCCGCAATGTCGTAGAGGCCTGTCGTGATGGCCTCCGCAAGGGTGTCGAAGTAGAGCTTCCAGACGCGATCGGGGTCGGCGACCGACTCCCAGATGTCGTAGACGTCGTCGTCGACCGCCCCGTTGCGGACGAAGTGCACTGAGCCGACGACGTAGTCGAAGTCGTGCGCGTCGAGGACGTTGGCGATTCGGTCCTCGCGCCCAGCGACATAGTCCATCTCGATCCCGAGGCGCAGCGGTGTCGAGGCGATGAACTCGCAGTAGGCGGCGAGATCGTCGCTCGCGTTCTGCTGCCAGAACGGGTGATCCCAGATGGTCAGTGAATCCGTGAAGCGGTGGATGTGCTCGGAAACGCCCAGCTCGCCTATTCCCGCTGCGGCGGCTGCCTGCGTGTATCGCTCGACGTTGGCGTCGGTGAAGTATTCGTCGGGACTTGCATCGAGCTCGTCGGGACGCAGATGGACGTGGTAGTCGGTGAGCAAGTGCCTGAGCCTAGCCCCGTCGGCCGCGCAGGCGAAGCCGAGCAGCCGAGGGTAGGTTGTTTGAATGGTTCACATGCGGATCGTGGCTCCAGCGGGCCACTGCGAACACGTACTCGACCTGCTCGAGAACTCGCCGTCGGCGACGAACGTCATCTACCTACCCGGCGCGGCGCGTAAGCCCGAGGGCGACGTGATCCTTTGCGACGTCGCTCGCGAGGACGCGAGCGTGCTGGTCTCCGACCTGCGTGAGTTGAACATCGACACCGAGGGCTCGATTGCGATCGAGCACATCGACTCGGCGATCTCGGCGGTGGCCGCCGCCGCCGAGAAGGCCGCACAGGGCCACCCCGGCGACGCGGTCGTCTGGGAGGAGGTGGAGGCGCGGACGTCGGAGAACATCGAGGTCAACGGCGTCTTCCTGGCGTTCATGGCGCTCGCGTGCATGATCGCCTCTGTCGGCATCTTCCTCGACTCGCCGATCCTCATCGTCGGCGCGATGATCCTCGGCCCGGAGTTCGGGCCGATCGCCGGCCTCTGCGTCGCCATCGTCCAGCGACGCCCCGACGTCGCCAAGCGCTCCTTCCGCGCGCTTGCGATCGGCTTCCCGGTCGGGATCACGGCGGCGCTGCTGCTCGCCCTGTTCATCAACGCGGTCGAGCTCACGCCCAAGGACTTCGTTGTGGACGCTCACCCGCTCACCGACTTCATTTCGAAGCCGGATGCGTTCTCGCTGATCGTCGCGCTGATCGCCGGCTGTGCAGGCGTGCTGTCGCTGACCGCGGCGAAGTCGGGTGCGCTGATCGGCGTCCTCGTCTCGGTGACCACGATTCCGGCCGCCGCCAACATCGGCGTCGCCGCCGCGTACGCCGAGTGGTCGGAGTTCCGCGGCGCCCTGCTCCAGCTCGCCGTCAACCTCACGGGGATTGTGCTCGCCGGCGTCGCGACCCTCTACGTTCAGAGGCGCATCTACGTACGACGCCGCCGCGCCCATCTCGATGACAACGCCCGCGAGAGCGCGGGCTTGCCGATCGGCCACAGCCGTCGCGATCGCGGCCGCAGCCCGCAGGTCCCGAGCCAGTGAGCCGGACAGCCACCGATCTCACCCTCCTGTTCGGAGTCCTGGCCGGGGTCACGGCGATTGCCGCCGCTCTCGGCGCGACGAACTTCGGCACTGCGCTCACCTTCGGCGAGATCGCCTTCGCCGTCGCGCTCCTCTGGACGATGACCAGGGACTAACAAGGCGTTTCTCACCTGGACGGGCCGGTGATAGCGTGGCCGCAGACCGTCCAAACGCCAACAGATAGGGGTCAGGATGACTGCGACGCTCAAGGGTTCATGCCTATGCGGTGGCGTGGAGTACGAGGTTCAAGACCCGGAGGCGATGGGCTATTGCCACTGCACGCGCTGTCAGCGGTGGACTGGCTCGAGCCTTGCCGGCGTGGTTGTCGCTGAGGACAACTTCAAGTTCACCAAGGGCGAGGACCTGGTCTCGACCTACGAGAGTGAGTTCGCTCCGCGCAACTTCTGCAGCACGTGCGGATCCAGCCTGTACGACGACCTCGGCGGCAAATTCTTCGTCGCCGCGGGACTGATGCGCGAGCTCGATATGGAGCCGGCCTTCCACCTCCAGGTCGCATACAAGGCCGACTGGCATGAGATCGGTGGCGACGCCCCGCAGTTCGCGGAGGCCCCACCCGCGTAGCGCAGCCATAAGCGGTTCGCGGAGACGGGCGAGGCGCCGACGGATTTTCTGGCACCTGACCTCGAGCTTCACCAGTCGTCGTCCATAGTCGGCACCGCGGGTTTGTTTCGAGCACCGAGGCGATTCAGGGTTCGCTCAGTGAGTTGGATGAGGATCAGGGGGATGGCTCGAGGCCGTCGGCCTAGCGGAGTAGCGCCGCCGCTACGGCGAGGTCCGAGGGCGTCGTCACCTTCAGGTTCGGACCATTCACCGGCTCGACGAGAACCACCCCACCCCGCCCCTCGATGAGCATCGCGTCGTCGGTGGCATTCGCAGCGGCCTCGACATCGTCGTGAGCCTCACGTAGCAGGGCAGCGCGAAACACCTGCGGCGTCTGTGCGGCCCATAGGGTCGAACGGTCGGGAGTGCCGACGATCCTCCCGCCCTCCACCTGCTTGATCGTGTCGCTCACCGGCTCCGCGGCGATCACGCCTGCCGCAGCGGGTTCGCACCCAATCCTCGCGATGAGCGCTTCGATGAGATCGACGCTCACAAGCGGGCGCGCCGCATCGTGCACCGCGACGATCTCGGCGCTGGCCGGCACCTCCGCCAGCCCGAGCCCGACGGACTCGGCACGCGCGGCGCCGCCGGTGACGACGATCACGTGCGTCGCGCCCGCGGCGCCGGCGGCGATCCGCTCGACCTCCTCCTCGGCGCCGGGCGGCGCGGCCACGACGATCAGCCCGATCGTCGGGGCGGCCGCGAAGGCGGCCACCGACCAGGCGAGCATTGGCTGCCCGCCGAGTTCGACGAGTGCCTTGGGACCGCCGGCTCCGAGCCTCTCTCCGGAGCCGGCGGCCGCAATCAGTGCGACGGCTGGACGACCCTCAGGCCGTGGCTGGTGCGCCGAAGCGCTCCTCCAGGAGACCGTCGATGTACTCCTCGGCTCCGTCCTCGTCCTTGTCGAGGGCGTACATGAACTCCGACGCGAGGATCTTCTTCGCGCGGGTGTACATCTGCTTTTCGCCCGTTGAGAGCCCCTTCTCCCACTCGCGGATCGCGAGGTTGCGGACGACTTCGGCGAGCTCGTACACGTCGCCGGTCTTGATCTTTTCGCGGTTGAACTTGAACCGGCGGTTCCAGTTCTTCGGCATTTCAGAGACCTCGCCGGTGAGGACGCTGATGACCTTGCGAACGGCCTCTTCGTCGATGACCCTGCGCAGCCCAGCCCGATGGGCGTTGCACGCCGGGACCATGACGGTCATGTCGTTGTGAAGGATCTTGATGGTGAGGTAGTCCTGCGACTCGCCCATCATGTCCCGTGACTCACGCTTGAGCACCACGCCTGCGCCGTGATGCGGATAGACGACGTTGTCGCCAACCTGGAACTCGCAAACAGCGGGCTCCAGATCCTCGACATCGTCGATGAGGCCCTCCTCCGTCTCCTCCAGTGCTGTGTCCGTGATGTTTCTGCCTCCTAAATAAAGACGGCCGCCGTAGCGGCCATCTGATTCACCGGTACCGGTCGACGATGTCGACCTCCTGAAGCCTGCGGATCCCTTCGCGGATCTCCCGTGCGCGGGCTGCTCCAACCCCGTCGACCAGTTCGAGGTCGACGTCGGAAGCGCTGGTAAGTCCTTCGAGATCGCCGAAGTGGTTGACCACCTTCTGCGCGATCAGGCGCGGCAGGCGCGGCACGCCGGAGAGCACCCGGTACCCGCGCGGAGCGACCGCGTACTCGAGCGTGTCGGTCTTGCGGTCGTAGCCGAGCAGCTCGGCGAGCCGGCCGAAGTCGAGCAACTCGGTGTGCTCGAGCCCGCCGAGTTCGGCAAGCACGCGCTCCACCTCGTTCTCCGCATCAAGGGTCGTGTAGTCGCGAACGAGCGCGGCACGGTCGGCCATGACCCCCATGACCGAGTCCTCGAGCTGCATCTCGATCAGCCTGCCCTCTGCGCCCAGCTCGATGATGTACCGCTCGACCTCGGTCGCCATTCGCGTCACCAGCTCGGTCCGCTGCAGAACCGAGAGGACGTCGTGTAGAACGACACCGCCGGCGAACTCCAGCGCCGTCAGCCGGGCGCCTGCCTGATCGAGGCGTGCGCGGTACTTCTCCAGCGTCGCCAGTCCCTGGTTGGCCTTCGAGAGCACCGACGGAATGTCCTCGAGGATGTACTTGATCCCCTCGACGTAAAGCGAGACGACGTCGCGGCGCTGCGAGATCGCAATCACCAGCGCCTTCGTCTGCTTGGAGACGCGCTCGGCAGTTCGATGGCGCGTCCCGGTCTCCATCGACAGGATCGTCGGGTCGGGCATCAGCTGGACGTTCGCCCAGAGAATCCGGTCGGCGGACGGCGGCAGCACGATCGCGCCGTCCATTTTCGCCACCTGGTAGAGCAGCCCCGGCGTGTAGTCGACGTCGAGTCGCAGCCCTCCCGAAAACAGAAAGGAAACCTCGTCGGGCTCGGCCAACAACAGCAATCCACCGGTACGCGCGTGGATGATGTTGTCGATGCCCTCGCGCAGCGGATTGCCGGGCGCGACCATGTCCAGCGCGCGCAGAAGTCGGGGG
This sequence comes from uncultured Solirubrobacterales bacterium, assembly GCA_963746215.1. Classification (GTDB taxonomy): domain Bacteria; phylum Actinomycetota; class Thermoleophilia; order Solirubrobacterales; family 70-9; genus WHSW01. Next base: position 64,011 of record CAVVAT010000008.1, on the reverse strand, counting down.
TCCTGGCGGGCCTCCAACTCTGTCAACTCATCGACGGCGTGCGCCACCTACGCATGATGGCAAAACCCCTGCTGACCGAGCATTCCGCCCAATCCCGCGTGGATAGCTCGGAATGGAGCTTGTCAAGCGGCTGCGATTTCGCGCCCACCGGCCTGGCGCCGCGCTGCTGCAATCGCACCGCGCAACGACGTCTCCGCGCGCAGTCCGTCGAGCGGTTCTGAGCCCCGCGGGCCGATCACGGGGGTGAGCCCGAACTTGACCGCCTCAGCCACGCGACGGTCGTCGTGTGCGACCGGGCGTAGCTCACCGGTGAGGCCGATTTCGCCGAAGCAGGCGAGCGGCCTGCCGTCCGCGTCGGCGAGCGCTTCGCCGCGGTGCGCCGAGACGAGCGCCAGCGCGACCGCAAGGTCCGCCCCTGGCTCGTCGACGCGAACACCCCCGGCGACGTTGACGAAGACGTCTGCCCCGGCCAGCGACGGGCCACCGTGACGCGCGAGTACCGCCAGCACCATCGCCAGGCGGTTCCGGTCGATGCCGTTGGCAACGCGCCGCGGATGCTCGATCTCAGTCGGTGCGACCAGTGCCTGAACCTCGACGAGCAACGGGCGCGTGCCCTCCATCGAGCTGAGCACGACCGAGCCCGGGGCCGCGCTCGCCTCGGCGACGAAGCGCGCTGAGGGATCGACGACCTCGACCAGCCCACCGGCGCGCATCTCGAAGACGCCGACCTCGCTCGTCGCGCCGAAACGGTTCTTGAGCGCGCGCAGGGTGCGGAAGCTTCGCTCGCGCTCGCCCTCGAAAAACAGGACGCAGTCGACGAGGTGCTCGAGCACGCGCGGGCCGGCGACGGAGCCGTCCTTGGTCACGTGGCCGACGAGGATCACGGCGCAGTCGAGCCGCTTGGCAACCTCCATGATCGCCCCCGCCGCCTCGCGTACCTGACCGACCGAGCCTGGCGCGCCGGTGAGTCCCTCGGCGTGCATCGTCTGGATCGAGTCGATCACGCACGCTGCCGGGCGCTCAGCCTCGAGCGTCGCGACCACCGCGCCGAGCGAGGTCTCGGCGAGCGCGGGCACGCCGAGCGCGGCCTCGCCGAGGCGCTCCGCACGGAGCTTGACCTGCGCGGTCGACTCCTCGCCCGAGATGTAGAGGACGTCGTGACCGCCTGCGCGCAAGTTGCCGAGAGCCATTCCCGTGAGCGTCGACTTGCCGATTCCCGGCGAGCCGCCGAGCAGGACGAGCGATCCGGGGACCAGGCCGCCGCCAAGGACGCGGTCGAGTTCGTCGATGCCGGTCTCGAGGCGAGCGACCTTCGGTGCCGAGACATCGCGCAGCGCGATCGGCTTGCCCGCCGTACGGCCTCCGCCTCCGCGCTTTGAACCCTTGGCCGCGGGCTCAGCCTTCGGCGCCTCGACCATCGTGTTCCAGCCGCCGCACCCCGAGCAGCGACCGGACCACGCCAGCGACTCGTGGCCGCACTCCTGGCAGAAGAAGCTCGAGGTCGCGCGTGGTGACATGGGCCGATCGTACGTATGGCCCCCGACGCATCAACCGGCGCATGTGCCAAGTTCGTCAACGAGGATTCGCAGATGCCATCTTTCCGCCTGCACTCCGCCCGGGCCGCAGCCCTCTGTGCTGCCGTTGCTGCCCTCGCCATTCCCGCCGTCGCGATCGGCTTCGACCCCGCGCTCGAGACGCTGAACTTCGCGAAAACGGGCGAGCGGATGCAGTACGTCACCCTCACGCCGGAATTCCAGGTGCGCCTCCAGCAGGCAAACCTCGACAACGAGACCGAGGTCGCCCAGATCGTCGCGAGCGATCCTGAGCGCAACTTCAGCGGCAACGTCTGCGCCAACGGCGGCAACGAATGCGCCGGCGACGTCCGCTTCTACGACTGGGTAGACCTCGGCTTCGCGATCCGAAAGCCAGTGCTGTTCACCGCGCGCAACGGCTCAACCCTCTCCGGCCACGTCTGGGCGACCCGCGACAACATCGGCCCGCGGCCCGCGGTCGTGATCACCACCGGCTCGGTCCAGGCCCCCGAGCGCCTGTACTGGGGCACGGCGGCAACGCTGGCGAAGCACGGCTACGTCGTCCTTACCTACGACACGCAGGGCCAGGGCCGTTCGGACACCTTCGGTGAGGGCGCGGACCAGCTCGACGGCTTCCCGTCCCAGAGCGGCCGACCGTTCTACGACGGCACAGAGGACGCGCTCGACTTCATGCTCTCGACCGCCGCGAAGCCGTACGACCCACGACCCAGCTGCACAACGGGGACCGACCACTCGGCGAAACAGGATCGCCGCGCCGCGGCCGGGCTCAACGCCGCATATAACCCGCTCGCCGACCTCATCGATCCAACCCGGGTCGGGATCGCCGGTCACTCGCTCGGCGCGGCAGCCGTCTCCTACGTCGGGCAGCTCGATCCGCGCGTCGACGCGATCGCCGCCTGGGACAACCTTCGCGCACCGAGCGCGAGTCAGGATCCCGGCGAGGGACCGGGCGGCCCGCCCGTCTGCACCTCGGGCTCGTCCCCGCGCCCAACCGATCTCGCGATCACCAAGCCGGCGATCGGGATCTCCAACGACTACGGAATTGCCCCCTCGCCGAACACCTCGGATCCCGATCCACAGACAGGCAACGAGGGCTTCCTCGCCTACAAGGAGGCTGGAGTCGACTCGATGGAGTTCCACATCCGTGGTGGCACGCACGAGGAGTCGGCGTTCATCCCGGGCAACACGACCGGCGTTCTCGGCCTTGCGAGCCTGCGTGGCACGGACATGATCGCCTGGTACACGACCGCCTGGTTCGACAAGTACGTCAAGGGCGCGCACGGAGGGAACTCCGACATCGAGGCGGCCGACCGAGCGCTGCTCACCGACCGCTGGCGCAACGATGAGCGCGGCGGCGCGGTGGACACCAACGGCGACGCGAACCTCTACTCCTTCTATCGCTTCTCGCGCTATGACCTGCACGCCAACGGCACCGAGGTCATCTGCGACGACATGCGCTCCGGCTGCGACTCGATGGCGCCCGACGGCTACCCGGATGGCTACTCGTTCGTCTCCGACGCATACACCCCGCGTTCAGGCGGTCCGTCCGGCGCGGCGGGGACCGGCGGGCCATGCTTGCTGCCACAGCTCGGCACCGACGCCAAGGACACCCCGGTCACGCTGCCACCAAGCGGCGCGGGCGACGCGATCCGCGGCCGCGGGGGCAACGACAGCCTGCGCGGCGACGACGGCGACGACTGCCTCTTCGGCAACCAGGGCCGCGACCGCATTGACGGCGGCTCAGGCGCAGACCGGCTGAAGGGCGGAGCCGATAACGACCGGCTCAAGGGCGGAGCCGGGCGTGACGTGATTGGCGGCGGGCCGGGGGCCGACACGATCGGTGCCCGGGACGGCGAGCGCGACCGCGTTCGCTGCGGCCCGGGCAAGGACAAGGTCCGCGCCGACCGCAAGGACAAGCTCGGCGTCGGCTGCTGAGCCCTAGGTGGCGACGGGTTCGGGCTCGACGACCTTCGCCGCGAGCAGGTCGGCTGTGGTGCCCGGCAGGGCCATCGCCAGCCCCGCGGCCGCGAGTCCAGTTCCGAGCGTGAACCACCAGGCGTTGCGCATCGCATCGAGAAGCGCCGGACCGCTCGCATCGCCGATGATTGCGATGAAGATTGCGACACCGATCGCGGAGCCGATCTGTCGCGACATCGCGAAGACCGCGGTCCCGGTCGCAAACCGGCTCGGCGGCAGCGGCGCCGTCGCGGCGGTCGGCAGGCTCGGCAGCGTCAGGCCAACGCCCAGGCCGCCGAGCAAGAAGCCCGGAAGCCACTGCGTCACGTAGGCCGGTTCCGGACCGATCACGGCCAGGCACCATGCGAAGCCGGCCGCAAAGGCCAACCCGCCGGCGACGGCCGGTAGGCGCGGCCCGTAGCGAGCAGCGAGCTTGCCCGCCGGCGCGGCGGTGATCGCTGCGGTAAGTGGCCCGGGTGCGATCGCAAGACCGGCGGTGACGATCGAATAGCCCCAGACCTCGGTCAGGAAGAGCACCGCGCCGAGCAGCATCGCCGCGAACCCGGCGAAGAAGGCCATGGCCGCCGCGTTGCCAACTGCAACCGGTCTGATCCGCAACAGCGGCAGCTCGATCACCGGCGCCGGGTGGTTACTCGACCGCCAGACGAAGCCGGCGAGGCCCACCGCAGCGCCGACGAACGCGCCGATCACTCGTGCGTCGCCCCATCCCCACTCCGGGCCTTGGACGATCCCCGCGGTCAACAGAGCGATGGATGCGGCGAAGACCAGGGCGCTGATCCCGTCGGGGCGTGCGGAGCCGCTCGGCTCGCGGATCTCCGGCAGGAACGCCCGGCCGGCGACGAAGGCCCCGATTCCGACCGGGATGTTGACGAGAAAGATCCAGCGCCAGTCCCCCTCGACCAGAAGGCCTCCGATGGGCGGCCCAAGCGCAGCAGCAACGCCGCCGACCGCCGACCAGATCCCCACCGCCATCGCGCGCTGTTCGGGCGGGAAGGCAGGAAGGATGAGGCCGAGCGTGCTCGGCATGATCATCGCGGCGCCCGCAGCCTGCACGATGCGGGCGGCGATCAGCGCGCCGACCGAAGGCGACACCGCGCACAGGGCCGAACCTACCGTGAAGGTCGCGAGACCGAGCAGGAACATCCGCCGGCGGCCAATCCTGTCCGCCAACCGCCCCGCCGGCACCAGCAGCGCGGCAAGCACGATCGCATACGCGTTGAGGATCCAGCTGAGCTCGCTGAGTGAGGCGCCTGAGAAGTCCTCCGCGATCGCCGGGAAACCGATGTTGACGATGAACAGGTCGAGGCTCGCGATGAACACGCCGAGCGAGGTGATGAAGAGGATGCGCCAGCGATGAGCCATAGGTTGCATGATGCAACCTACCGAGCCTCGGCCGTATGGATGTGTGACGTGCGTCCGCTAAAGCGGGCGGCAGCGCTTGAACTTGAAGCTGCGCATCGGCTCGTAGGCCCGGCGCTCCAAATGGGCTGACTTACGGGTCAACCGCGCGGCGCGCTCGAGTTTGCGGTGCTGCAGTGCGACGGCCGCATTGACCCCCACCGCGGTCGCGCGCCGCTCGATTCGCAGCCACTTTGCGATGTGACGGTGGCCGTGCGCGGGACGATTGAGCCGCCCGATTCGCCGGTAGCCCTGGCGCAGCTCGCGATAGGCCGCCGCGAACTCGATGCCGGCCTTACGTAGGCGGTGGTGTGAGAGGTACTCGACGCCACGCTGAACCTTGCGTCTGGCGTCGTTGCCCTTCTTCTGGCAGATGTCGTCGGCGCGCTTTGTGAAGAGAACGCGCCCGCTCTTGTCGGTGTGCGGGGTGGCAACAGCCGTGACGGCTCCGGCACCCAGTCCGGCGATCAACACCGCCGCGAGCAACCCCCTTACGCGCATCAGACCTCGTCCGCGTCGCTGGAGAAGCAGACCTTGGGGAGCATCGTCAGGGAAATGACTGCCGCGGCCAGCCAGCCGCGGCCACCGAGCGAGCGCACGGTCCTAAGCGGCCGACTCGTCCTCGCCCGGGGCATCAGCGCCGGGCTCGTCGTCCGCAGCGTCGCCCTTGGCGGCGCCAACGCCGACCGGCTCCTTCTCGTCCGGCTTCGCCTTCTTCTTGCGCGGCTTGATCAGCTTCAGCGAGAGCGGGCGCTCCTCGTCATCGCTCTTCTCATCGACGTCGACGAGCACCGTGGTGCCGGTGACGATATTTCCTGGGCCCTGTCGCAGAACCTCGTCGGCGAGCGGATCCTCGATGTAGCGCTGGATCGCGCGGCGCAACGGCCTCGCTCCCATCGACGGGTCCCAGCCCCTGTCGGCGAGCAGGTCCTTGGCGTCATCGGTGAGCTCGAGCTGAAGCTCGTGCTCGGCCACCTGTGCACGCACGCGGGTGATCAGGAGATCGACGATCTCCTTGATCTCCTCCTTCGCGAGCTTGTGGAAGACGATGACCTCGTCGATCCGGTTGAGGAACTCAGGGCGGAAGACCTTCTTCAGGTCGCCCATGATCCGGTCCTTCATGTCCTTGTAGGACGCGCCGATCTCGTCGTCGGAGACCGAGAAGCCGAAGGAGACGTTCTTGGCGATGTCCTTGGCCCCGATGTTCGAGGTCATGATCACGATCGTGTTGCGGAAGTCGACCGTGCGGCCCTGAGCATCCGTGAGGCGTCCGTCCTCGAGGATCTGCAACAGGATGTTGAAGACGTCGGGATGGGCCTTCTCGATCTCGTCGAGCAGCAGCACCGAGTACGGCTTACGGCGCACGGCCTCGGTGAGCTGGCCGCCTTCGTCGTAACCGACGTAGCCGGGCGGCGAACCGACCAGGCGCGAGACAGCGTGCTTCTCCATGTACTCCGACATGTCGATGCGGATCATTGAGTCCTCATCGCCGAACAGGAACTCGGCGAGGGTCCGAGCGAGCTCGGTCTTACCGACACCCGACGGGCCGAGGAAGATGAACGAGCCGGCGGGGCGCTTGGGATCCTTGATCCCGGCGCGCGAACGGCGGATCGCCTTCGACACAGCCTCGATCGCGACGTGCTGGCCGATCACGCGCTTGTGGAGTTCCTCCTCCATGCGGATCAGCTTGCGGGTCTCGGCCTCGGTCAGCTTGAAGACAGGGATCCCGGTCCACATCGAGACGATGTCCGCGATCTCCTCCTCGCCCACGGCCGGACGCTCGCCAGCCTCGCCCGACTCCCACTGGTCCTCGAGCTCGCGCTTGCGGTTGGTCATCTGGCGCTCGGTGTCGCGCAGGTTCGCGGCTTTCTCGAACTCCTGGGCCTCGATCGCGGCCTCCTTGGCGCGCCGGGTCTCCTCGATCTCTTCCTCGAGATCGCGGTAGACGGGCGGCTGGCTCATCGAGCGGATACGCATCCGCGACGCGGCCTCGTCGATCAGGTCGATCGCCTTATCGGGAAGGAAACGGTCTGAGATGTAGCGGTCGGCGAGCTCGGCAGCGGCCTCGAGGGCGTCGTCGGTGATGTTGACCTTGTGGTGGTCCTCATACCGCTCACGCAGACCCTCGAGGATCTTCACCGTGTCCGGAATCGACGGCTCCTCGACCTTGATCTGCTGGAAGCGGCGCTCCAGCGCGGAGTCGCGTTCGAGGTACTTGCGGTACTCGTCCAGCGTCGTAGCGCCGATCGTCTGCAGCTCACCGCGTGCGAGGGCCGGCTTCAGGATCGAGGCGGCATCGATCGCACCCTCGGCGGCACCGGCGCCGACGAGGTTGTGGAGCTCATCGATGAAGAGGACGATGTCACCGCGCTGGGTGATCTCCTTCATCACCTTCTTCAGGCGCTCCTCGAACTCACCGCGGTACTTCGAGCCGGCAACGAGAGCCGCAAGATCGAGCGTGTAGATCTGCTTGTTCTTGAGCAGCTCTGGCACCTCGCCGCGGGTGATCCGCGACGCGAGACCTTCGACGATCGCGGTCTTACCGACGCCCGGCTCACCGAGCAGGACGGGGTTGTTCTTCTGGCGGCGCGAGAGGATCTGCATGATCCGCTCGACCTCGGTCTCGCGACCGATCACGGGATCGAGCTTGCCCTCAGAGGCGAGCTTCGTCAGGTTGCGGCCGAACTGGTCGAGCAGCTTCGACGACTTCTTGCCCTCACCCGAGCCCCCACCGGAACCCTGGCGACGACCGCCCGGGCCGGAGAGCATGCGGATGACCTCGTTGCGGATCTTCTCCGAGTCGGCGTCGAAGTCGAGCAGGATGCGGGCGGCGACGCCCTCGTTCTCGCGCACCAGCCCGAGCAGGATGTGCTCGGTGCCGATGTAGTTGTGCCCAAGCGACAGGGCTTCGCGCAGCGCCAGCTCGAGGACCTTCTTCGCGCGGGGCGTGAACGGGATCTGGCCGGAGGTGACCTCCTCGCCGGAGCCGACGATGCGGACGACCTGAGCACGCACGCGCTCGACCGTGATGTCGAGTGACTCGAGGACGCGGGCCGCCAGCCCCTCCTCCTCACGCAGTAGCCCAAGCAGGATGTGCTCGGTGCCGATGTAGTTGTGCTTGAGCGTCCTCGCCTCTTCTTGGGCCAGGACGACCACCTGCCGTGCGCGCTCTGTGAATCGCTCGAACAAATCTGATCCTGTTCTAAATCCGGTCTTCCTGGTTTTCCGTGCCTAAGTTCTAGCTACGCCGGGGGACGCGACAGCGCCGGCGCTCCATCCTCTAGATCGGCTGCGAGTGGCCGCGGGATTAGAACCTCCGGTCTTTCTCGACGTCCGCGAGAGGCAAGTATATCGGGGGCCTCTCCTCGGCCAGGCGGGATAACTCATCTAAATTCCGCACTGTGAGCGACAAGGCAAGGAAGCCGAGTGCGCTTCAGGAATACGCCGAGGCCAACGGACTCGTCTATGCCGAACGCATAGGCCTGCCCACTTCCGGCGACTTGCTGGGCGAGGACGACCTCTCGGTGAAGGGCACTGCGGCCGGGATTCTCGCGGGCTCAGAGCGCGGGGCGCTCTGCTACCTGCACTACACCTACCGCTCCAACGACACGACGCACGAGGCCAACCGCACGGCGGCCGTCCTTCGGATTCCCGAGTCGATGGGCTTCGTCCCGTACCTCGGCACCGCCCGGATGGGCAGCGGCACCCATCTGATCAAGTCGGTCGAGCTCGACGGCGGCGGCTCGTTGCGAGTCGACGAGGGCGTTAACGACGGGTGGCTGCGCGAGCTCCTCTCCCCGGCGTTTACCCAGTGGCTGCAGCGCAACCCTGATGACTTCGAGTGGGAGCTCGCCGACGGCGTCCTCTGCACATCGCGAGAGGGCCACGTTCGCGACCAAGAACAGCTCGCCGCGCTCTGCGCCGACGCGGCCCGGATCGCGACGACGGTCCGCGAGGAGTGCCTCGAAGAGGTCGAGACCGGCGAGGCGAAACGATCAGCGGCCAAGACGGAGAAGCCGGCAAAGGCAAGGGACCGACTCGTCGACACGCTGATCTCGAAGACCACGTTCGCCAACCCGCCAACGGATGTCGGCTCGACGCGGCCGCAGTTTCGCGAGCAGCTGCTTCGCCATCCCTCGACCTACCTGATCGCGTTCTGGATGACGCTGCTGATCATGCTCGCGGTCAACATCGTCGGCGGCGGGATCTACGGCCTCCTGCTCAACCTGGGCAACCCCGGCCGCGCCGTGATCGTCTACCAGGTGATCCTCTTCGCGGTCATCGGCCCGCTGGTCCTGAGGCGCCAGGTGAACGGCCTATCCGAGGAACTGGCCTCACGCGGGTTCTGGCGCGAATACATGCGCACCCACGCGCTGACCGAGCAGGACCCGACCTTGTTCGCGGCCACCCACGCGAAGGCCGACCTGCCCGGAGCGCCCAAGCGTGTGATGAGCGGCGTGCTCGGCGGTGTCGAGGGCGCGCTGATGCTCACCGGCGACGGCGACAAGCGCGGCGACGTGATCGCGCTTGTCGCGGGCGAGACCGGCCCGACCGCGAGCGCCGCTTTCGACGTCTCGGCGCCGGGGCCGTCGACCACCGTGCTGGACGACTACGTCACCCGGCTGGCCGGAGAGCTGCGAAGTCGCGCCTAGCGGCCCGCGACGCGCACCTCGGTCGCCTCGATCTGATGCTGGCCCGCCGAGCCGGGAAAGACGGGCCCGGCGGCGGCGATGAGTGCGCCGGGGCCTGGCAGCGGGCGTGGGCGCAGGTCGGCGCGGACGTCGACGATCGTGATCCCGGGCGCCGTGATCGACTCGCTGCTGGAGAGGACGAAATGCGCGTCGCCGTCGCCGTCAGGGTCGACCCGCTCGACGTAGATCACGTTGCCGCTGGCCGCCTCGCAGCTGGGGAGCGCTTCAGGGCCGCACGCCGGCGGCGACATCCCGAGCGCGAGCGAGGCTGCAATCGCCCCGACTACGCCGCCGAGGCCCACGCCGTCCTCAGGAACGCATCGCCGGGAACAGCACGACCTCGCGAAGGGTGGCGGCCCCGGTCAGCAACATCACCAGCCGGTCGATCCCGAGACCCACGCCGCCGGTTGGCGGCATTCCGTACTCGAGCGCCTGGATGTAGGCCGCGTCGAACGGTTGAGCCTCGTCATCGCCGCGCTTCAGCTCCTCTGCCTGTTGCTCGAAGCGCCGGCGCTGCTCGTCAGGATCGTTGAGCTCGCTGAACGCGTTCGCGATCTCGAAGCCGCCGACGTACGCCTCCCAGCGCTCCACCAAACCCTCCTCGGTGCGGTGGCGCTTGGCGAACGGCGACATCTCAACCGGGTAGTCGGTGATCAGCGTCGGCTGAATCAGCTTCGGCTCGACCTCCTTCGAGAGCAGTCCGTCGACGAGCTTGCCCCAGCCGAGGACCCGCGCCGCTGTTGAGTCGCCTGATTCGTCGGGGCTCGCCTCGGAATCCATCGCCGCCGCGAGCGCGTCGCGGGTCGGGTGCTCCATGACATCGATCCCGCTCTCCTCGCGGATCGCGTCGCGTAGCGTCACGCGGCGCCACGGCGGCGCGAGCTCGATCTCGACGCCGTCGCGCTCGACCTTGGTCGTGCCGTTTACGGCGGTGGCGACGTGCGCGACGAGGTTCTCGAGCCGGGTCGCAGCGTCCTCGTAGTCCGCGTAGGCCTCGTACCACTCGAGCATCGTGAACTCGGGGTTGTGCTTGAACGAGACGCCCTCGTTGCGGAAGTCCTTGCCAAGCTCGTAAACGCGGTCGATGCCGCCGACGACCAGGCGCTTGAGGTAGAGCTCCGTGGCAATCCGTAGGTAGAGGTCGCGGTCGAGGGCGTTGTGGTGGGTGGTGAAGGGCCGCGCGAGCGCGCCGCCGTAGAGCGGTTGCAGAACCGGGGTCTCCACCTCGACGAAGCCGTCCTCATCGAGAAAGCGCCGGGTTGCGGCGATCGCGGCGCCACGCTTGCGGAAGAGCTCGCGCGTCTCCGGGTTCGCGATCAGGTCTACCTCGCGGTGGCGGAAGCGAAGCTCGGTGTCCTTGACGCCGTGGAACTTGTCGGGCGGCGGGCGCAGGCTCTTGGCGAGAAGCGTCCAGCCGGTTGCCGCGATGGACAGCTCTCCCCTGCGCGTCTTCATCGCCGAGCCATCGATGCCCACGATGTCGCCCAGGTCCAGTCCCACGAGGCCCTCGAAGGCCTCGTCGCCGAGGGCGTCGATGCGGGCGAGAACCTGGATGCGGCCGGTCGCGTCGACCAGGTCGATGAACGCGGCCTTGCCCTGCCCGCGCCGGGCGGCGATCCGGCCGGCGATCCGGTAGGCGACATCGGTCTCCTCGCCGTCGGGCAGGTCCTCGTGGGCCTCGCGCACCGTGGCAATCTCGACCCGGCCGTCGTAGTCGTGCGGGAACGGCTCAACGCCGGCCTCGCGCAGGCGCTCGAGCTTGGCCCTGCGTTCGGCGAGCACGTGCGGCTCGCTCGCCTCCGGGGAGTCTTCAGGCTCTGCCATCCGGGCGAGCCTAGATCACGATCACGAAGCTAGGCAGCTTCGATCTTGGTGATCTTGAACTTCTTCTTCGGGCCGCGCGGGACGTCGATCGTGACCAGGTCGCCGCGCTTGCGCCCGCTGAGCGCCTTGCCGATCGGCGACTCGTTCGAAAGCTTGGCCTCGGTGGGATCGGCCTCGGTCGGGCCGACGATCGTGAACTTTCGCGACTCGCCGGACTTCTGATCCTTGACGTGGACGCGAACGCCGACGCCGACGGTCTCGGTGTCGATCGACTTCTGATCGACAACGTTGGCACGACGTAGACGCTCCTCGAGCTGCGCGATTCGCTGCTCGAGCAGGGCCTGCTCGTTCTTGGCGTCGTCGTACTCGGAGTTCTCGGCGATGTCGCCGAACTCACGGGCTTCCTTGATGCGGACCGCGACCTCGCGCCGCCTGACGGTCGAGAGATGCTCGATCTCCGCCTGCAGCCGGTCGAGCCCTTCCTTGGTGATCAGAGCTTCGCGCGCCACGATTCGTCCTCTTCCTCGTCCTTTATCTGACCCGCTCAAACCCAGTGTTCAAGCGGGATCCCGGCATAGAAACGCCCGAAACGCGACGCTTTTCGGCGCACGCGGACCGGGCAGGGCGCGCGATTATAGCGATGACGCATTACCTCAAACAGGCGTGGAAACGGGCCTTGCAGAGAGAAGCTCGGCGACCTCCGCGAGGCTCTCGGCGCGCTGAAAGCGGTCCGCGTCGGCACCCTCGTATCCGAGCCGCGACACGTACCAGGGGTAGAACTTGCGCAGATTGCGCGAGGCCCGCTCCGGGCCCCAGTGCTCTGCGGCGCGCTCCATCACCCATCGCAGCTCGGCGACGATCTCGTCGGCGTCGGGCTCACCCTCGCCGTTCTCGGTGAGCGCGGCGAAGATCCACGGGTTGCCGAGCGAGCCGCGGGCGATCATCACCGCGTCGGCTCCCGACTCCTCGTATGCGCGACGCGCCCGCTCGGGGGACCGCAGTCCGCCCGAGACGATCACCGGGACGGCCTCGCCGCTGGCGTCGAACGTCTCGACCAGCTCGCGAACGAGGGCGTAGTCGGGGCGCCCGGAGTGGTGCTGGGCAGCCGCACGCGGATGCAGCGTGATCGCCGCCACCCCGGCCTCGGCGACAAGGCGGCGGGCGAGATCGACGCCGGAGCGCTCGCCGGAGCGCAGGCCCGAACGGAGCTTCACGGTCACGGGGAGCCCGGAACCCTCGCCGGCGGCCCGTGCGACCGCGACCGCGCGGTCGGGGTCGTCGAGCAGTGCCGCGCCGGCACCGGTCTTCAGGACCTTCTTCACCGGGCAGCCGAAGTTGAGGTCGATCAGGCGCGGGCCGGCCGCCGCCGCAACCGCGGCGGCCTCGCGCATCACCTGCGGGTCGCTGCCGAAGAGCTGGATCGAGACCGGCCCCTCATCGGGATGGATCCGCAACATCTCCTCGAGCGTCCGCCGGTTGCGATGGGCGATCGCGAAGCTCGAGACCATCTCCGACACGGCCAGGCCCGCTCCGTAGCGGTGGGCCTGAAGCCGCACGAACCAGTTGCCGATGCCCGCGAGCGGCGCGAGCAGGACGCGGTTCGCGAGCTCCACGTCGGCGATGCGGAAGGGGTCCGTGAGAGGCGGCTGCGAGCGAGGTTCAGTCGGAGGCATTGCGCTCCCAGATGAGACGCAGGCCGGTCAGCGTGAGCAGGTCGTCCACCTCGTCGACGGTCTCGCAGAAGGGCGCAATCGCGTGCGCGAGCCCACCGGTGGCGATCGTGCGCGGCTCGCCGCCGAGCTCCGCGACGATCCGCTTGGCGATGCCGTCGATCAGCCCGGCGAAGCCGAAGATCACCCCGGACTGGATGGCCCCCTTGGTCGACTTGCCGATCGCCGACGCCGGCTCGGCGAGGTCGATCCGCGGGATCCGCGCCCCGCGCTCGGTCAGCGCGGTCAGCGAAACCTCCACGCCCGGCGCAATTGCGCCGCCGAGGTACTCGCCCTCGTCGGAGACGCAGTCGAAGTTGATGCCGGTGCCGAAGTCGACGACGACGCAGGAAGAGCCGATGCGGTCGAAGGCAGCGACCGCGTTGACCAGGCGGTCCGCGCCGACCTCGTAGGGGTTGTCGATGCGAATCGCCATGCCCGTCTTTATCCCGGGCCCGATCTGCAGGAAGCCCGCGTCGAAGTAGCGCTCGGCCATCCGCTCGTACTCGGTGCCGAGCGGCGGGACGACCGAGGAGACCGCGATCGCGTCGATCCCGCGGCGCTCGACCCCGCTCAGGGCGAGCAGGCCTGCGATGCGCTCGGCGATCTCATCGCCGGTGGCGCCGGAGACGGTTCGAAACCGCCAGTGCTCGACCAATTCGGCGCCGTCGAAGGCGCCGAGGTGCGTCTGGGTGTTGCCGATGTCGACAGCGAGCAGCATGAGCACATATGTTGACGGGCCATGGCCACGAAAACCAAGCTCTACGTGATTCCTGCATCGCACCCGTCGCGAACCGCGTCGATGATGCTCGACGCGAAGGGCATCCCCTTCAAGCGCGTCGACCTGATGCCGGTGGTCTCGAAGGGGAGGCTGAAGCTGGCGGGCTTCGACGGCGTCACGGTGCCGGCGCTCAAGCTCGGCGATCGCAAGATCCAGGGCTCGCGCGAGATCGCCCGTGAGCTCGACCGCGTTCAGCCCGACCCACCCCTCTTCCCAACCGATCCGGCGGCCCGCGCGGAGGTTGAGGCGGCCGAGGCGTGGGGCGACGAGAACCTTCAAGGCGTGGCGCGGCGCATCCTCTGGAACGCGCTGCGCCGCGATCGCCATCCGCTCGCGTCCTACTCCGAGGGCGCACGACTGGGCGTTCCGATCGGTCTTGCGGTGAAGACCGGCCAGCCGCTCGTCGCGCTCTCGGCGCGCTTCAACGAGGCGACAGACGACAACGTCCGTGCCGACCTTGCGGCACTCCCGGGGATGCTCCAACGCGTCGACGACTGGATCGCCGCAGGCGTTCTCGGCGGCGATCAGCTGAACGCCGGCGACCTCCAGGTAGGCACCTCCGTGCGCCTGTTGATGACGCTCGAGGATCTGCGCCCGTTCATCGAGGCGCGCCCGGCGGGACAGTTGGCGATGAGGGTGGACCCGTCGTACCCCGGCACCGCACCGCCGATCCTGCCGCAGGCCTGGCTCGAGCCACTAGCTCCTCGGTAAGGGCCCGACGCGCACCACCCGCTCACCCGTACCCAGCCTCGTAAGCGCCTCGCTCAGCAGGGTCCCATCGGGCAACTGCAGCGACGCATCGAGCTCCAGCAGAGGCACGAGCACGAAACGTCGCGTCGTCACTTCTCGATGCGGCAGCGTCAGGCGCGCGGTTGAAAGCTCGAGGTCGCCGAGCAGGAGCACGTCCACGTCCAGCGGACGTGGCGAGTGCCGGACGGCCTCGAGGTCGCGGCCACGCTCGGCCTCCACGACCTTGCAGACGTCAAGCAGAGGCTCGGGGTCGAGCTCGGTCTCGATCTCGATCGCCGCGTTGAGGAAGTCCGGCTGCTCGAGGATCTCGCCTACCGGCTCCGTCTCGTAGGTGCTCGACGCCGCAACGACCTCCACCCCGCGCTCGCCGAGCATCGAGACCGCCGCCTGGAGGTGTGAGAGCCGGTCCCCGACGTTCGAGCCGAGCCCCAAAAACCCCCTCACGCTTCGTCCTCTGACGACTCCTCTTCATCGATGAGCCCGCGCTCGCGCACGACCTCGACCGCGACCTCCTCGACCGCGAGCGGGATCGGCGGCTCTGGCTTCGCCGCCCTGACCCGGACGAGATCGGAGCCGAAGCGCACCATCAGCCGCTCGGCAATCACGCCGCAGAGCCGCTCGAGCGTCCGGTAGCTGCGCTCGGTGGCCGCCAGGGCCACGATGTCTGCCACCTCGGCGTAGTCGATCGTGTCCTCGATGCGGTCGGTGAGGACGGCATCGCAGTCAGGAACGTCGAACCAGATATCGAGCACGAGCCGCTGACCGATCTCCTGCTCGGCATCGGTGACCCCATGGTGGGTGTAGATCGAGAGGCCGCGCAGTTCGACCTGAACCGACGACTCTGCTCCCTCGCGGTGGGCGTCCATGCGCGCCTAACGCTAACGCCAGTCGGCGCTGCCGAGGAGGACCGCTGCCGTGTCGAGCGCCTGTCGCGCGTCAGCGACGTCGTGGACGCGGAAGACGTCGGCCCCCGCAGCGAGCGCCAGCACGTTGGTGGCGATCGTGCCGCCGATCCGGTCGCCGACCTCGCGGCCGGTGATCGAGCCGAGAAAGCGCTTGCGCGACGTGCCGACCACGATCGGCCGCCCGAGCTCGGCGAGCTCGCCCAGGCGCCGAAGCAGCTCGAGGTTGTGCTCGACCGTCTTACCGAAGCCGATGCCGGGGTCGATCCAGATGCGCCGCTCGTCGATTCCCGCGGCGGTGGCGAACTCGATCCGCTCGGCAAGAAACGCCGAGACCTCGGTGACGACGTCGTCGTAGCGAGGATCGTCCTGCATGGTCCGGGGCTCCCCGAGCATGTGCATGAGGACGACGGTGCAATGGCGATCGGCACACAGCGCCGCCAGCTCCGGGTCGGCCCGCAGGGCGGTCACGTCGTTGACGATCGCGGCTCCGGCGTCCAGCCCGGCGGCGGCCACCGCGGCCTTCGACGTGTCGACCGAGATCGGCACCTCCGCTCCAGCGAGGCCCTCGACGACGGGCACGACCCTCTCCAGCTCTACATCGACTGGCACCGCGTCCGCGCCGGGGCGGGTCGACTCGCCACCGACGTCGAGCATGTCGGCGCCGGACTTTACGAGCTCGCGGCCATGACGGATCGCGCGCTCGGCGTCGAGGAACAACCCCCCGTCTGAGAAGGAATCCGGCGTCACGTTGACGATCCCCATCACCGCCGGGGACGCCGGAGAAAGATCGAGGGGCGGGCGTGAAGCCCGCCCCTCGTCAGACGCGGTGGTCAGGCCTTGGCCGGACCGGTGTTGGTGCACCGACGGGTCGATGTCCCGTACCGAATCTCGCCGGTGAAGTGGTCGAGATGAATCACGATCTGACGGACGCAGACGAACTGCGAGCCGTTCTTGACGCTGACGGTTGCGATCTTGCCGATCGCCTTGTGCTGGCTGACAGCATGCAGGCGCCGGACGAAGTACTCCCGGCATCCTGAGGTGGACTGGCACTCCTTGCGGGCGACCTCCTTGGCGACGTTTGTCGCCGTGCGGCGGTCGAGATTGTTCGCCATGGCTACGGCGGCGAAGGCGAAAAGGGCCACTGCCGCGGTGGCGGTGATTAGCCCAATCTTGAAGCCACGAGATCCCCCTGCGTGGTTAGTCATCTGAGAATCCTTTCGTACGGACGAATTGAAACGGCGCCGCAATCTACCGCGACCGACGGCGCCAGCGCAAGCGATTCGAGGAGTAAGTCGCGGGGCCCGGCTAGGACTGATCGGCGCGCATGTCGGCCGACCCGCCCGCGAAACCGGGGCGCGGGGGCGCGACGGGGCGCGGACCCTCTCGACCTGCGGACTTCTCGCGCTCGGGCTCACTCGGCTCGGGAGACGGCGGCTCGGGCTCGGAGGCCTCGGGGAAGACGTCCTCCTCGGCAACTCCTTCGAGCAGCTTCACGAACTGGACCGCGTCGATCGTCTCACGCTCGAGTAGGAGATTTGAGATCCGGTCGAGGTCCTCGCGATGCTCGACGAGGATGTCCTTCGCGGTCTGGTGAGCCTCCTCGACGATGCGGCGGATCTCGTCGTCGATCTCGCGCGCGATCTCGTCGGAGTAGTCCGGCTCGGATGAGAACTCGCGTCCGAGGAAAGGCATCGAGCGGTCGTGGCCGAAGACCCGCGGCCCGAGGCGTTCGGACATGCCGTAGCGCATGACCATCTGCTTGGCCGTCTCAGTGACCTTCTCGAGGTCGTTGGAGGCGCCGGTCGTGATCTCGCCGAAGACGATCTCCTCGGCTGCGCGGCCGCCCAGCGTCATCGCCATCGTGTCGCCGAGCTCTGCTCGCGTGGTGAGGAACTTGTCCTCACCCGGCAGCGAGATCGTGTAGCCGAGCGCCTGACCGCGGCCGATGATCGAAACCTTGTGGACCGGGTCGCAGTTCGGAAGCATGTGGCCGACGATCGCGTGGCCCATCTCGTGGAAGGCGGTGACCAGGCGCTCCTTCTCCGACATCACCCGCGTCTTCTTCTCGGGGCCGGCGATCACTCGCATGATCCCTTCCTCGAGTTCGAGCTGGGTGATCTCGCGCTTGCCCGAGCGAGCGGTCAGCAGCGCCGACTCGTTGATCAGGTTGGCGAGGTCGGCGCCGGTGAACCCGGGGGTCTGACCGGCGAGCGCGTCGAGGTCGATGTCCTTGGAAAGCGGCTTGCCGCGGGTATGGACCTCGAGGATCTTCTTGCGCCCGCGGCGATCGGGGCGGTCGACGACGATCTGGCGGTCGAAGCGCCCTGGGCGCAGCAGAGCCGGGTCGAGAATGTCCGGGCGGTTGGTTGCGGCGATCAGGATGATGTTGTCGGTCATCGTGAAGCCGTCCATCTCGACCAGGAGCTGGTTGAGGGTCTGCTCGCGCTCGTCGTGCCCGCCGCCCATGCCGGCGCCACGGTGGCGGCCAACGGCGTCGATCTCGTCCATAAAGATGATGCAGGGGGAGTTCTGCTTGGCCTGCTCGAAGAGGTCGCGGACGCGGCTGGCGCCGACGCCGACGAACATCTCGACGAAGTCCGAGCCCGAAATCGAGAAGAACGGCACACCGGCCTCCCCGGCGACGGCCCGAGCGAGAAGCGTCTTACCGGTACCCGGCGGTCCGTAGAGCAGGACGCCCTTCGGGATCCGGGCGCCCAACGCCTGAAACTTCTTGGGGTTCTCGAGGAACTCCTTGATCTCGTGCAGTTCCTGGACGGCCTCGTCGGCGCCGGCGACATCGCGGAAGGTGATCTTCGGCGCGTCGACAGACATTCTCTTGGCGCGGGACTTGCCGAAGCTCATCACGCGTGAGCCGCCACCCTGCATCTGGTTCATCAAGAACAGCCAGAACCCGAGAAATAGGACGAACGGCAGGATGTAGGTAAGGATGTTGAGGAAGCCCGAGCCCCCGATTCCCTCGACCTTCGTCTCGATGTCCTTGCGGGCGAGCTCGTTGATCAGTGGCGCCTGGAGGTCGGGCGGGTAGCCGGTCGAGTACTCCGTCTCGTCGGTCTGGACGACGTTGATCGTCTCGTTCTTCTGCTCGAAGGTGACCGACTCGATCTCAGTCGGCCGGTTCGCGACCTGACTACGGAACTCGTCGAAGGTGGGCGTGTCGTCGGGCGGCGGCGGGCTGATCAGCCGCTGCGCGAAAAAGGCAAGCACGATCACGATGACGATCGGGAACATCGCGCTTCTGAAAAACCGTCTCATCTGCCTACAAAGCCGCCTCGCGAAAAAGGGATTTCCCGCTCCAAAACCCGCGCTGGAGCCTGATTGAGCGTACCAGGGGCCAACCGGCGGCCCAAGCGGGTACTTAGCCCTGCAACGCGGCTACATAAGGGAGGTTGCGGTAGCGCTGAGCGTGATCGAGGCCGTATCCGATCGCGAAGCGGTTCGGGATCTCGAACCCGACGTACTTGATCGGCAGATCAACCCTCCGGCGCTCCGGCTTCGTCAGCAGCGCGCAGACCTCCAGCGAGCGCGGATCGCGGGCACCGAGACTCTTCAGCAGGTAGTGAAGCGTCAGGCCCGAGTCGACGATGTCCTCCACGAGCAGCACGTCCCGGCCTTCGATCGAGGCGTCGAGGTCCTTGAGGATGCGCACGACGCCCGAGGAGTCGGTCGCCGAGCCATAGCTCGAGACCGCCATGAAGTCGACCTCGCACGGCACCGTTAGCTCGCGCATCAGGTCCGCCATGAACAACACGGCGCCCTTCAGGATGCCGATCATGATCAGGTCGCGACCCTCGTAGTCGACGCTGATCTCCGCCCCGAGCTTCCGAACGCGGTTCTGGAGGTCATCGGCCTCGACCAGGATGTCGCCGATGGCGGGGTCGTTCACGGCCTGCAAGGTACTGAGAAGTACGCCAAGCCTCGTCCCTCGCAAAGACCCGCACGCCCGGAGGCGGAGGCGAAGCCGAGGACGTGGCGCGAGTTATTCAGACGGGCTTGGCGCTCAAGACCGCGACTTCGTTTGCCGAGGCTTCGAGGCGGAAGTCGTCCGAGACGGCGACGCCTGCAACCCAGGCCACCTCGCCGGCAACGGTGACGATCGGCAGGGTCCCACGCAGGGAGCGCGGCACGTGACGATCGGTGAACAGATCCTGCAGCGTCTTCGTACCGCGCATCCCGAGCGGACGGATGCGGTCGCCGTTGCGCCAGGTGCGCACCTCGACCGCGCCGTCAAGGGTTGCGGCGTCGAGGGTCGCCAGGTCCGGTCCGGCGGGTTCGACGGGCGCGGGATGGAGCTCGGCGCGCACCTCCCAGGCGCCAAGGCGGGCACGGCCCGGGAGGGCAAGGGCGACTGGATTCGGAGCGGCGTCGGTTGCGCCGGCCACGAAGCGCACGTGACCGGACTCGCAGAGAGCGACCACGCCGCCCCCGAGCTCGACGGCGCCCCCCTCCGGAAGCGCTGCCAGACGAAGGATCTCAGCGGCACGGCCACGCCCGAGAGCGACGGGGCGACCGCAGGCACGCTCGGCGAGAGCGCGCAGCGCCTGGCGCTGCAATCCCGGCTCCCAGCCGGCGATGCGCTCAGCGGCAACGGCGACGGACCCGGCATCCGATCCGGCGCCGGCGAGTTCCTCGAGAACTACGCGATCGAGCAGCGCCGCATCCTCGGCGAGCTCGGAGCGGGTCTCGGCGATGTTGCGCTCGGCGGCGGGACCGATCTCGCGCAGGACGGGCAGGACCTCCGCCCGGATCCGGTTGCGCGCGTACCGGCGCTCGTCGTTGGTCTCATCGTCGGCGAACGGAAGGCGGGCGGCGGCTGCGAGTTCGCGGACCTGCTCACGCTCGAGGCCCAGAAGCGGCCGAACGACCCGGCCGTTGCGGGCGGGCAGGCCGAGCAGGGCGCGCGAGCCCGGCGAGGTGGCAAGTCTGTAGAGCAGCGTCTCGGCCACGTCGGTGCGGGTGTGGCCGGTCGCGATCACCGCTGCGTTGGTTCGCGTGCGCAGTCGTTCGGCAGCCTCGTAGCGAAAGCTGCGGGCGGCGGCCTGAACGTTTCCTTCGGCAAGCCGCCGCGGGCGCTCGACGTGGAGGTCGATGCGAAGCGCAGCGCAGAGTCGGCGCGCCGTCGATTCGCCCTCGATGGCGCCCTCGCGCAGGCCGTAGTTGATGTGGGAGGCGTGGACGCGCTCGGGGCCGAGGAGCGCCGAGAGGCCGGCGGCGGCACAGGCGGAGTCCGCGCCGCCCGAAACCATCACCACGGCCTCGGTGCCGGGGTCGATCAGCCCGCTCGCTGCGACCGCGTCGGCGAGCTGGGCCAGGGCTGTTTGCTTGTCCACACCGCGATAGTACGAGCGGCGTCCCCGGAATCCTGCCTGTGAGGCAGAGCCGAGCCGCGCCGCCGTTGAGGCGCCTTGTCTGGGCGGAGCGAAGCGAAGCCGAGCCGCGCCGACGTTGAGGCGCCTTTTTTGTTAGAGCGGACTACGGAGCGTCGTGTGCTCTGGCGCGGACCGAGTAGAGCTCCACCGGCTCGGGGAAGCCCTTGAGCTCGACGCGGCCGATCGCATCGAGATCGAGATACGCGGAGTCGCCGATCGCTTCGGCCACGGCAGTCGTGACCATGACCTCGCCGCCAAGGGCGCGCGCGACGACCCGATGCGTGAGGTTGACGTCGGTGCCGAAGTAGTCCCCGTCGCGGTACACAGCGCGCCCGTAGTGGAGGCCGACCCGTGGCTGCGGGCGCTCCTGAAACAGGGTGAGGAAGCCGACCGCCCACTCGGTCAGCACGATCGGGTCCGGCGAGACGATCATCACCTCGTCGCCGATCGTCTTCACGATCAGCGCCTCCGATGGCAGCGTCGCCTCGACGGTCTCGACGAAGCGCTCGATCAGGTCGAGCGCCTCATCGTCGCCCTCCTCCTCGGTGTAGCGGACGAACCCGGTGAGGTCGACGAAGCAGAAGGCCATCGTCACCCGGCCCATCTGCCGCATGCCCGCGAAGTCGACCTCCATGTGACCGACGACGTCCTGCTCGATGTAAAAGCGCAGGTAGCGATGGTGGATGTACTCCATGAGCGGAGACGTCAGCGGCAGGAGGTCGCCCGCCAGCCCCTCCATCTCCCCCGCCATCTCGAGCGCGTCGACGCCCTGGCGAATCAACGGCTCGTGCACATAGAGGTGAAAGAGACGGACCTCGGCCTCGGCGATCTTGCGGATCGACTGTGCGTAGACGCGGACGAGCTGGAGCAGGGCGACAAGCGGAAAGCCGGCCTCGAGCACCTCCGACATCTGCTCGATCGCATCGACGTCCTGCTCGCTGAGCGTTCCCTCGAGCGCCGTCGGGGTGCCGAGCAAGGTCATGAAGCGCTCGATCAGCTCCTCCTCGAGCCCCGTGCGCTCAGCGGCCTCCGCCCGCGCGATCGGCCGCTCGCGGTGCCCGGGGAGCAGGTCCTCGACATAGCCAAAGGCCAGCCGGCCGTCCCGGACCGCGCGACGAAGCTCCTCGAGCGAGTGACCGCGCTCGCGCATCCGTGCGACGACTCGCGCCTGGGCGGCGGCCGCCGAGGTCCATCGGCCCTTCCGCACCGGGATCACCTTCGCCGCTGCCCAACGCTTCAGCGTCGCCGCGGAAACCCCGGAGATCCGCGCAGCTTCGCTGAGGGAGATCTGCTGGAGATCGTCGGCCACGCGGCGATCCTACGACGCCTGCGTAGCGAGCAGACTTCGGATTTACGCTACGAGCAGCTCCGGGAAGTCGCGCTCGACCACCCGGCTGTACGAGCTCGCGAGCAGACGGGTGGCCGGCAGTGACTGCAGGGCCGCTCGCGACTCACCACTGCAGCGGACCCGGCCTCGAGCGATCGCGATCGCGAGGCTCTCGGCACCCTGAAGGAAGCGGTTGGCGACGGGCGTCTCCATCGTCAGGACCAGACGCGCCGGCCAGCTCTCGTTCTCGAACGACCAGCTGAGGTTGCGACCGTCCTCGCCGGCGGCGACGTTGAGGTCCAGATCGGCATCGGTGAACTCGAACCGCATCCGCAGCCCCGTGGCCCCGAGCAGCGGCCCGAGCCGTTCGTCGGCATCGGCCTCGGCCAGCGCCCGCTCGATCGCGTCACGAAAATTCTCCAGGCCCGGCTCAGTTGCGGTTACGGTCACCGGCATCCAGGGGACCCTATGCCCGAACTACACGAATGTCGAACGTCGCTTGACGAGGTTCTCGTAGACGCGGTCCTGGATCGTCTCGCGCACCTGCTCGGAGATGTCGAACACGATGCGGCGATCGCCGGCGGCCTCCGGCGGATGCATCGAGACGTCGATCGGCTCGCAGAACTCGATCCGCCACCGGGATGGCAGTGGGATCAGCCCGAGCGGGCCGAGCCACGGGAAGGTCGGCGTGATCGGCACGAACGGCGCGCCGGTGATCCGCGCCAGCGCGCGGCTCTCGCCGAGCTTCGGATAGATCTCCTCCGAGCCGACGACGGCGACTGGAACGATCGGCGCCCCGGTCTGAAGGGCGATCTCGACGAACCCTCCGCGCCCGAAGCGCTGCAGCCGGTAGCGGTCGGAGAACGACTTCGAGGTCCCCTTGACGCCCTCGGGGAACACCATCACGAGCTCGTCCGAGTTGAGCAGCCGGACCGCGTTGTGCGGGCTCGCGGGGATCCCGCCGCCGCGGCGCATGAAGCTCGACAAGAACGGCAGCTGAAACGCCCAGTCCAAGACCATGAAGCGCGGCCACCGCGGCAGCGGGTGGTCCTTCATCAGCGCCACGGTCATCATCGTCGCGTCGAACGGGAACAGCGAGCCGGCGTGGTTCGCGACCATCAGCGCGCGCCCGTGGGCCGGGACGTTGCGTACGCCCTCGGTCTCGACGCGCCACCAGACCTCGTAGAGGAACTCGAAGAGCGGATAGGCCGCCTCGGCGAAGCCCTCGTCGAACCCCCACTCGTCCTCGTGGTAGTCGCCCTGGAGGCGGCGAACGACGAGCTCGAGTGCATTTCGCAGCCGCCGTGGCAGCGCGGAAGCCGCCTGCTGCGCCGCCGCAAGCGGGTCGAGTCCCGATTCGACCCCGACCCGGACGCCGCGCAGGAAGTCGGCGAGCGCCTCGGGCGCGATCGTGTCGGTATCGGTATGCGCCGCCATCAGGAACCAATCCCTGTGAGCCGACCGGCGACGGCTCCGATGTGCAGGTTCGGACCGATCCGGCGGCTCTCGGTCTTACGAGCGAGATCGCGGAACGCGCCGACGGCGTCGTAGGCCGGGGTGAAACCGACTTCCTCGCGCAGACGTGTGTTGTCGATGCCGCGCCCGAAACGCAACATGCGGGTGCCGTCGGCGACGAGTCCGCCGGCCCGCAGGCGCTCGTTGACACGGCCGATCACCGCGCCGAACAGCGGGTTCGGGATTCCGACCGCCGGCCGGCCGAGCAGCCGCAGGGCCCGACTCAGCGAAATCGAGCCGTCCGGGGCGACGTTCACGGCACCGCGAATCGGATTCATGATCGCCGCCTCCAGCGCGCCCAGCGCGTCGTCGGCGTGCAGGAACTGAAGCCGCGGATCGAAGCCGAGCTGCACGGGCACGACGGGAAGCGTGAGATAGCGAACAAGCGGACTGTCGATGTCCGCGCCGATCTCCGGCTGGTAGCGGAGCATGGAGCAGACGAGCTCGGGGTGGCGGCGGGCGAAGTTGTCGAAGTACTCCTCGAGCTCTGAGATGTCGCGCTGGAAGCGCGAGCGCATTGGCCCGGCCCGGGCAAGGTCCTCGCTGAAGAACGCCGGTGCCGCGGGCTCGGACCCGTAGATCGCAGCCGAGCCCCGGACGACAACGGTCTTCAGTGTCGGGGTGCGCTCACACGCTGCGAGCAGCTGCAGCGTTCCGATCACGTTGATCTCGTGCAGGGCGCGAGGCGGCCGGCCCGGTTCCGGGTACCAGAGGATCCCGCAGTGCACGACCGTGTCGACCTCTGTCTGCGGCAGCAGCCGCGAGAGCATCGGGCTGCGGACATCCGCCTCGATGAAGTCGGTGCGCTCGAGCCCGGGGGGCGGCGGGCGGCTGTCGATACCCGCCAGGTATTCGACCGACGGATCGCGCTCGAGCCTGGCGGCGAGAGCGGCGCCCCACTGGCTCGAGATCCCGGTGATCGCGATCCGGCGACCCTGCGAGGCGGAGCGGAGCGAAGCCGAGACGCGTCGCCGTTGAGGCGCCTCATTCGGGCTCATCTAGCTCTCGGCGTGGGGGTCTGCGTCGTCCGGGACGGTGGAGTCCGGCGCAGCCCCCGGTTGCCCGGCGTCTTCGGCGGGGATCAACCTGCCCTCGAGCTCGGCGAGCCGGCGCTCGAGCGTCTCAACGCGGCGGCCGATCTCGCCGGTCGCCTCCTGGCCCCGGCGCGCGAGCCCGACGCCGGCCTCCTGGCCACGGCGAGCGAGCTCGTCGCGCGCGTCGCGTCCGCGGCGCACGACCTCGTCGACGAGGTCGCGGGTGCTCACCGCCGAGCCGGCGGTCGCTCGCATGGTTCGCTCGACGGCGGTTCGCAGCGCATCGGCGACGCCACCGTCGGGTTCGTCGCCCCCTGTCCCGGGGCCTTTGGTCGGTTCGTCGCTCATCGGCCTGTGGTCAGCATAATCCCGCGCCCT
This sequence comes from uncultured Solirubrobacterales bacterium, assembly GCA_963746215.1. GTDB lineage: Bacteria > Actinomycetota > Thermoleophilia > Solirubrobacterales > 70-9 > WHSW01. The sequence goes on along the minus strand of CAVVAT010000008.1, from coordinate 38,782 downwards.
TGAGCAGGTCCGAGCCCAGCTACCTGCGACCAACCGCGGAGATCGCCCCTGACGCGATTCTGGTCGCCGACCCCGGTCTCGCGATGGCGCTGGCGCAGGCGGTTCTCGCCAAGCCGCTGATGGCCAACCACCATCACGGCCTCTGGGGCTACTCGGGCGCGACCCCGGCGGGGCGCGCGCTCACGGTCCAGTCGACAGGGATCGGGGGGCCCAGCACCGCCGCCGTCGTCGCCGAGCTCGCCGGCCACGGGGTCGCTCGCGCGATTCGCCTCGGAACGTGCACAGCGATTGCTGAGCATCCAGCGGCGGGCGATGTGGTGGTGGCAGGCGCTGCGCTCGGCCTCGATGGGACCAGTGCCGCGCTCGGGATCGAGCGGCCGCTCGCGGATCCGAATCTCACAGCCGCACTGTCGGCGGCGCTCGGTGAGCCGGCGAACGTAACCGTCGCCGGCTACGACCTTCCGGTCGCCAGCGCGCCCGCGGCGTTGCGCGCGAGGTGGGTCGCAGCCGGAGCCAGCGCCGCCGATGGCGAAACCGCCGCGCTGCTCGCTGCCGCCGGACGCGAGCGCGTAGCCGTCGGCGTCGGGTCGATCGTCACCGCGTCCGAGGCGGCCGATCTGGTGGACCTTGGCGAGCGTGCCGTGCGCGCGTTCGATCAGCTTGGCTGACCGTTGGTGCGGCGAGCGGCGGCGAGTTCGTCGGCCAAGTCGTCGATGCGATCCTCGAGCGCCTCGAGTCGGCCGGAGAGCGACCGCAGACGCTGCTCCAGCCGTTCGACGTCGGAGCCGGAGGCGAAGTTGAGGGCCCCCATCGCGGAGCGCTGGGCGCCCATGGCGCGCTCACCGGCGCCGAGCGCGCGGGACAGCGCGGAGTTGAAGATCGGGTTCTCGACGAGCGCCTGGGCAAGTTCGCCCACGGCCTCTTCGCCCTTGGCCCGAATACCCGCGCGTTGCTCGGCTGAGTCGCTCACCGAATCCAGGGTAGAGGATGCGAATCGCGAAGGATCGCCTTACAGAGCGGGTTTCGGTCCGTTCCGCCCACCCGCCTGACACGCTTCAAGCCCTGCCTGGCGCCTGCCGATGGAGGGATCGAGGCATCGGCCGGGCGTTCCAGCGCTCCGATGCCTGTTAGGCGACTGTTATAGGGCTGACAGGAACACGGTTCTCAATTGCAAATCAACACACCACCAAGTAAGTTTGCGCCGCCTCTGGAGGAGGAGGTTCGGCGCGGATCGTGGCGGGGTATGACGCCTGCGGCGCGCGCTCCAGGGCAACGAGGGATATGAGAAGCAACTTTCTACTGACGCTCGGTCTGGCGATCCTCGGCATGGTCGTTGTGGCCGCGACGGCGGGTGCCGGAGGCGGCAGCGTCGTCGGCGTCGGCGAGAGCGGCGTCCAGATCGACATCCCCGACGGCGGCGACCTCCCCCAGGTCGACGTCCTCCCGCAGTGCTCAAACCTGACCGACGACGACGGCGACGGCGTCAAGGATCTTTCCGACCCTGACTGCAGCGGCCCGCTCGATCAACGGAGTCCGGCTCTTCGGGAGTCCCGGCCCCACCCACGAGCCCACCACCCCAGCCAGCCCACCGGTGGCGGCGGAAGTCAGGGCGGCGGCGGCAGCGGTTCCGGCGGCGGCTCCGGCGGCGGGCTGCCGACCGCCGACGAGGAGACGACGGCTCCCGACAGCAGCGACGGCATCGAGGTCGATGGTCCACTTCACGGTCACGGCAACAAGCCCGACGGCAGCGGCGACCGCGCCGACTCGAGCGGCGGCGTCGAGGCCGGGACGCAGATCCCGGACGAGCCCGACCGCAACCCGGACGGCACCCCGACGGACACCAACCCCGGCCTCACCGTCGCCGACTTCGGCCCAGCCCCGATCGGTGTCCCGAACTTCGTCATCGACCAGTTCACGATCCCGCCGTTCCTGCTGCCGATCTATCAGGCCTGCGGAACGCAGTACGGGATCCCGTGGGAGGTCCTCGCGTCGATCAACCGCATCGAGACGGCCTTCGGCACCAACCTCAACATCTCCACCGCCGGCGCCGTGGGCTGGATGCAGTTCCTGCCTTCGACCTGGGAGATGTATGGAGTCGACGCGAACAACGACGGCCGCAAGGACCCCTTCAACCCCGTCGACGCGATCTGCGCCGCCGCCCGCTACCTGCGCGCCGCCGGCGGTCAGGACGATCTGCGGACCGCGATCTTTGCCTACAACCACGCCGACTGGTACGTCGACGAGGTCGTCCTCTACGCCAACCAGTACGGCAAGCTCCCCGAGGACTTGATCGGCTCGCTGACCGGCCTCACCGAGGGCGCCCGCTTCCCGGTTGCGGCGAAGGCGCGCTACGCCGACGACATCTCCGAGCGCCGCGCGCTCGAGCGCTCGAAGCCCGGCAAGGGCGTCGGCAATGTCGCCGACGTGATCTCGGCTTCGCCGACGGCCCGCGGCATCAACATCTACTCGAAGGACGGCGCCCCGGTTGTCGCCGTCAACGACGGCACGATCATCGACATCGGCAAGTCGAAGAAGCTCGGCAACTACATCGTGCTGCGCGACGCCTACGGCAACCGCTTCACCTACGCCGAGCTCGGCAGCGTCGCCAAGGCCTACCCGGTTCCGAAGGAGCGCGAGCTCACCGCCAAGGACTTCGAGATCGTCTCCCCCGGCGACGACGACTCCGAGCCCGACGAGCCCGCAAGCGCCGGCAAGCAGGTCGAGGCCGGACCGGCGTCGCACTCCGAATCAGGTGCCGACGAGAAGGCGACGAGCGACGCGGCCGACAGCGAGGACACCGGGCCGGTCAATACCGAGGACACCCGCGACCGCCTCTACGCCTTCCCTGAGCGCGACAACAACGCCGAGCGCGCGGGCCTCGACGGCCAGCTCGACTCGATGCTTGCCGACAAGCTCCCCGGCTATGAAACCTTCAAGGGCGCCTTCGCCAATGCACTTCGCTTCAACCCGAAGAAGATGGACCTGAAGCCGCTGCGCGAGGGCTCCCAGGTCACCGCGGGCACCGTCCTCGGCGAGATTGGCGACGACGGTCCCCTCGCCCCCCACGTCCACTTCGAGATCCAGCCCGCCGGTCGCGGCGCACCGCGGATCGACCCGAAGCCGATCCTGGACGGCTGGAAGCTGCTCGAGGCGACCGCGATCTATCGCGCCGCCGGCAAGAACCCATTTGATGGGACCGCCACCGCCAGCCAGGTGCTGTTGATGTCGAAGGGCCAGCTGATCGAGCGGGCGCTCGCGGACTCGAGCCTCTCGATCTACGCCTGCGGCCGCGAGGACATCAAGAACGGGATCATCGACCGCCGCGTCCTCGCGATGCTCGAGTACCTCGTCGCCCGCGGCTACGACCTCACGATCACCTCCCTCGACTGCGGTCACTCGGTGATGACCACCTCGGGCAACGTCTCCGCGCACTCCTACGGATCCGCCGTCGACATCGCGGCGATCAACGGGCAGCCGATCATCGGCAACCAGGGCCCGGGCACGCTGGCCGACTCGGTCGTCCGCGACCTGCTCCAGCTCCAGGGCTCGATGCGACCGAACCAGATCATCTCGATCATGGATTACTTCGGCTCCGACAACACCTTTGCGATGGGCGACCACGCCGACCACATCCACGTCGGCTTCCCCGCCGAGGGCGCCCAGACCGTCTCCAAGCAGTTCAACCAGATCCTCAAGGGCTCGCAGTGGGAGCGTCTGATCGACCGCCTCGGCGAGATCGACAACCCCGAGGTCCCGACGAAGCCGTCTGACTTCGCCCTCCCGGCGGATGAGGACAAGGGTGCCGGCGACCGCGCCTCCGCCGCCCACTCGGGCGAGTAGCGGCCCCTGGCCGCCGCGCTCTTTCCCTTCGTTCAGTTCGAACTCGCGGGCACGGTCGGCCTCGAAGAGGGCCGCTACCTCGGGCGCGACCCAGAACGCGTGCTCGTCGTCCGCGTCGCCCACCCCCCGGCTGCGCCGCGACGCCGCCTCGGGCGCGCGAAGCCCAAGGACTCGAACCCGGCGACGACCCCGGAGCCCGTGCCGATGACAGCACTGACCGTCGTCACCCCAGAGCCGCTCGGCGACGAGGCCGAAGCAACAGCATGGCTCACCGGCGTCCGCGCCGACGACGAGGCGATCGACGCCTCGATCACCGCGGCGCTGGAGTTCATCAACCGTGCCGTCCATGCCCACCGCGCCGCGGTGGGCGACCCCGGCATTCCTGACGTCGTCGCCGATTCCGCGCTGGCCGTGCGGATCGGGTTCGGCAAGGGCGAGGAGCTCGCGGACGGCCTTTACGCCGAGGCGATCGAGGTCCCGGCCTCAGACCGCCGCGGCCGCCGTGTCGAGGCGCTGCGCCCCACCGAGCGCGTGGCCAGCGTCCTCGCGGGTCGCGAGGACGTCTCGGCCTGCGAGCTGCTGTTGCTGCGGGCCCGCGCCGACCTCGACGCCGGGCGCTCCCGCGAAGCCGCGCTGCAGCTGCGAGGCGGGGTCGAAGCGATGCTCGCCGATCGTGCGGCCTTCACCGCGGCCGGCCAGGACACGGACCTGGTCGCTCTCGACGAAGCAGCCTCCGCGGTCGACAGAGCCGCTGCGGCGGCTCTCACCGGCGAACCGACCGCTGAGCAAGTCGATGCCGCAGGGGAGGCGCTGCGCCTCGCTGAGCGCGTGCTGCGGCGAGAGCGGGCGTCGCGGTGACCGAGCCGCTCGACGATCTGGTCGAACAGGAGATCGCACTTCCCAGCGGGCCGCTGCGGCTGTTCCAGCCGCGCGAGGTGGCCGAGCTACCCGATGAGGGCGAGATTCAATGGGCCCCGTTGGCGCCGTACTGGGCCGTTCTGTGGCGCAGCGGGGTCGCTCTCGCGGAGAAGCTCGATCGCGGCGGCCTGCGCGGACGACGGGTCGTCGAGCTGGGCTGCGGCCTCGGCGTGCCGAGCCTTGCCGCCGCCCGCGCTGGCGCAAACGTCCTCGCCACCGATATCGACCCGGATGCCCTCAGCCTGCTCGAGCACAACGCTCAGGCCAACGACCTCGAGCTCGAGACCGCGGTCATCGACTGGGCCAACCCGGAGCCCCTGCTCGCGCGCGCTCCGTTCGACCTCGTGATCGCGGCGGATCTCCTTTACGAGGACACCGCCGTCGATCACCTGCGCTCGCTGATGCCAAAGCTCGCTCCACAGGCCCTGCTCGCGGACCCCGGCCGCCCGGCGGGCGACGAACTTCTCGACCGTCTCGACCACTCGGTCGAGACTCAGCGCGAGACGCGCGGCGTCGTGCGGCTGTACCGGCTCACGTTCAGCTAACTCGGGCCTGCTCCGCGTTCGACCCGTGGATGCCGGCGACCCAGTCCTCATCCAGACGCGCGTCGACCGGTTCCTCCCCGCGCCGTAGCGCGTCGATGTAGGACCGGTCGGCGGCGAGGCGGGCAGCCACCTCGGGACCCACCCCTACGGCGCCGTGGCCGGGGACCACGACATCGACCTGCCCGGCGACCTCATCCAGCCGTTCGAGCGCCGTCTCGTAGGCGCCCACCTGATCGTCTTGGCGAGAATCGAACATCGGGATCAGGATGTCGGAGAGCATGTCGCCGGCGAGCAGGACGCCACGGTCCGCGAGGAGCACCGCGGCGTGGCCGAGAGCGTGCGCCTGATGCTCGATGATCTCGCCCGGCAGCGGTCCGCCGTCGGCAGGCAAAGGGGTGGCGAGCGCGATCAGCTCGAGCGGGACGCCTGACGCTCCGTCCTCCTCCGGTCCCTCGAGCTGCTGCGCTCGGGTCTCGTTGGCGAAGCTCACGCCTGCAGCTGTGGCGTAACGCGGCACGTCGCCGAACCGGGCATGCCAGAGCAGGTGATCCCAGTGCGGATGAGTGGAGAACCCGGCGATCACCGGAATGCCGAGCCGGTCCACGTCGTCGGCAAGCTGGTTCAACTCGGCACCGTGGATCCCGGGATCCACCAGGACCAATCCATCCTCCCCGCGCACCACGATGGAGTTGGTCCAGACCCACTCGCTCTGGCGGACCCAGACGCCGTCGGCCACCTGATTCAGCTCGCCCATCTCCACTCCAATCGGTTGGTCACGGTCCTGAGACCGCGGTCCGCAGCCGAATTCATCGGCTGAGGTGGAGACGAGCTAGTCGTCGGCGCTCATGTACGCCTCGGGGTCCGATTCCACGAGGGTAAGCAGCGCGGCGACGACCTCGGGGTCGAACTGGCTGCCGGCGTTGTCTCTAAGTTCGACGAGAGCCTGCTCGCGGGTCAGGGCCCGCCGGTACGGGCGGTCGCTGGTCATCGCGTGATACGCGTCGCAGGCGAGCGTGATCCGGCTTGCGATCGGGATCGATTCAGCAGTAAGACCGTCCGGGTAGCCGCCGCCGTCGTATCGCTCGTGCTCGGCACGGATCGCCGGCGCAAGGTGAGCGAGGCTCTCCGTGTTGGCGACGACTCGCTCGCCCACCGCGGGGTGCTGGCGCATCAGCTGCCACTCGGCGTCGCTCAGCGGGCCGCGCTTGAGCAGGATCGCGTCGGGGATCCCGACCTTGCCGATGTCGTGGAGAACGGCGACCTGCTCGACCTCGAGCGTCTCCTGCTCGTCCAGTCCGAGCTGGCCGGCCACGCCGCGGGCGAGCTTGACGACGATTCGCGAGTGCTCGCCCGTGTATTGGTCGCGCGCCTCGAGCGCGGCGAGCAGGGCGTGGATGCCGGTGAGCTCCGCCGCGGCCTCGCGCTCGTCGCGGGCCTTTCGCTCCTGGGTGGCGGTGTCGTCAACGAGCGCGGCGACGAAGCGGATCATGGTCAGGTCGTCGGCGGGCGCCGTCGTCTCCGCCGCCGGACCGGCGGCCGCGGCGAGCTCCGTCTCGACCACGCTGGCCACGTGGCGGTCGGAGAGGAAGCTTGCGAGCTGGGAGAGATCGAGCGGCAGCTGCTCGCGGGCGATGCCGAGAATGCGCCGGATTCGGGCTTCGGCGCGTGGCCCCATGGCGGCGTCGTCGTCGGCTTCCGGCTTGGCCTTCTCGAGCTCAGCCTCGGCCGCGCGAAGGAGATCCTCGGCGCTGTCACCGTCGTAGGGGAAGGCTGAGATCCCGAACGACAGCCCAATCGAGCCGTCGTTGAGATCGGTGGCCTCCGTTGCAATGCGCTCGGCCGCGTAATGGGCGCGGGCAGCATCGACCTCGGGCAGGATCAGCCCGAACGTATCGGCGCCAAGACGCGCGCTCAGGTCCGGCCGCCGCGACTCACGCTCGATCAGGTCGCCGACCTCGCGCAGAACGCGATCGCCGTCGGCGCGGCCGTGCTCGGCGTTGATCCGGGCGAAGCCGTCGATGTCGAAGAGGGCGAGTCCGAGGGAGCCGCCGTAGCGCTGAACGCGCGAGAGCTCGGCCTCGAGCGCCTCGCGGAAGTCGCCCTGGTTGCGAAGGCCGGTGAGCGGATCGCGGAGCGCGAGGCTGTGCAGCCGCTGGGTCGAGGAGATCAGCTCGTACTCGGCGACCTTGCGCTCGGTGATGTCGACGACGTGGGAGATGAAGTGCAGCGGCTTGCCCTCGGCATCGCGGACAAGCGAGGTATGTAGCAGGCCCCAGACGATCGAGCCGTCACCGTGCAGGTAGCGCTTCTCGCGCTCGTGCTCGAGCTTCTCGCCGGCGACGATCCGGCGCGGCTTCGTGCGACGGTGTCCGCCCAGTCGTCGGGGTGGCTGATCTCCTGAAACTGCATGCCGAGCAGCTCGTCGAGGCTGCGGCCGACGAACTCGCAGAAGCTGCGGTTAACAGCAAGGAACGAGGCGTCGAGCCCGGTGAGCGCCATCGCGATCGGCGCGTTCTCGAAGGCGCTGCGAAAGAACTGCGCCGGGATCGCCCAGGCGTCGCTCCATCTCGGCGTACGCAGCCTCCGAGGAGCCGTTCGCGTCGGGTGGGGTGGGTCCAGTGGCCACACCCCGATATCGGCAGCCTACGGCCGAATATTGAGCGCTAAAGCGCTTCTACCAGCAGTTCGAGCTCAGCGACGACGTCCCCGTCGAGCCTGATGGCCGCTTCGGCGTCGTACGGAGTCGGTCCCTGGGTGACGATCGCGAGCTTCCCGCCCGACGACAGAGTCAGCTCCGGCAGGCCTGCAACCGGGTAGACCTCGAGCGAGGAGCCGACGCAGAGCAGGACGTCGGCGCCCGCACAGAGCGCCTGCGCTTCGGTCATCGCGGCCTCTGGCAACAGCTCGCCGAACAGGACGACATCGGGCTTGACCTTGCCCATGCAGCAGACGCACGTCGCGATCCCGTCCTCGTCGAAGAGCTCGCCGACGCCCTCGAGCGGATAGCTCGCGCTGCACGAGGTGCAGCTCGACGTCGCGATCGAGCCGTGGACCTCGATCACCCGCTCCGAGCCCGCCTTCGTGTGAAGGCGATCGATGTTCTGGGTAATCACCGCGTCCAGCTTGCCCGCGCCCTCCAGCTCGGCGAGCACGGTGTGGGCGCGGTTCGGGCACTTCTCGCCCGAGTTCCGAGAAGCGCGGGCGGTAGAAGCGCCAGAACTCGCGCGTGTCCGCGTGGAAGGCGTCGATGTGAGCGACCTTCATCGGGTCGACCTTCTCCCACAGGCCCTTGCCGGGCGTGCGGAAGTCCGGAATCCCCGACGGGACCGAGATCCCGGCACCGGTGAGCGCGACGACCGAGTCGGCGTCGCGGATCAGCGCGGCGAGATCGCTCGTCGCGCCCCTGCGGTTACGGACCTCCAACTACTTGCCCTGCCACTTGGGCGTGCGCTTGCCGAGGAAGGCGCTGATGCCCTCCTTGGCGTCCTCGGTCTGGAAGGCCTTGGCGAAGCCCTCCTTCTCGGCCTCGATGCCCTCGTCGAGATCGCCCTTGTGAGCGACCCGCTTGATCTCCTCGACCGCGAGCGGCGCCTGGCCGGCGAGCCGCTTCGCCCACGACAGCGCCGTGTCGAGCAGCTCGTGGTCGGGCACGACGCGGTTGGCGAGCCCGTAGGCCTCTGCCTCGTCGCTGAGGATCGCGTCGCCGATCAGGTTCATCTCGAGCGCCTTGCCCGGGACCGACCAGCCGCGGCAGGCGCTGGGTGCCACCGAAGCCGGGAATGATCCCGAGCTTGACCTCGGGCTGGCCGAAGACGGCCGACTCGGCCGCGATCCGGAAATCGCACGCCATCGCCAGCTCGCAACCGCCGCCGAAGGCGAGCGAGTTGACCGCCGCGATCGTCGAGACCCGGTTCTGGCCCATGTCGCGCAGGAGCGCGTGACCTGAGTGGATCAGCTCCTCCCCACCGGCCTCGTCCATCTGCGTGAACGCCTTGATGTCGGCACCGGCCGAGAAGACGACCGGGTTCGACGACGCGATCACGACCGCGCCGATCTCGCCACCGGACTTGACCTTCTCCCAGACCACACCGAGGTCCTTGATCACCTGCGGGGAGATCGCGTTCATCGGCGGGTTGACCAGCCAGGCGATTGCGACGTCGCCGCGAGTCTCGAGCTTGACCGTGTCGGTCTGGTCGCCCTCGTCGGGCTGCGGGTAGGCGTAGAAGCCGTGGCCGGTCTTCTGGCCGTGGCGGCCCTGGGCGACCAGGCGCCGCAGAACCGTCGGCGGCGCGAAGCGCTCGCCGTGCTCGGCTCTGAGCGGCCTCGAGCTTCTCGAGGACGACGTCGAGGCCGAGCATGTCGGCACCCATGAACGGCGGGAAGATTCCCCGGCGCGGGTCCATGCCGGCGCCGGCCATCATCCCGAGGTCGATGTCGCGGACGGTGCAGACGCCCTCCTCGAGCACGAGGCAAGCTTCGACGATCGCCTTCAGCTTCATCAGCTCGGCAAGCGCCTCGCCGTCGGGATCGGCGTCGCCCTCGATCTGCGGCTCGCCGTTCTCGTAGAAGCCTGAGCCGCCGGACTTCGCGCCGAGCTTGCCGTCGGCGACGAGCTTCTGCATTCCCTTGTGGACGTAGAAGGAGTCGCCGTAGGACTCCTGGAGGTGCTCGGCGACGTGCAGGACGGTGTCGAGCCCGAGCAGGTCGACGAGGAAGAACGGGCCCATCGGCGCGACGTTGGCGGCGCCGACGGCCTCGTCGATCTTCTTGATCGACAGCCCCTGCTCCTCCTGTGCACGCCAGATCTCACCGACGGCGGAGTTGAGGATCCGGTTGACGACGAACCCGGGAACCTCGCGACAGGTGATCGGCTGCTTGCTTGATCGCCTGGGCGAAGTTGTAGGCGGCCTGGACGACCTCGGGATCGGTGTCCTCGCCCTCGATGATCTCGACCAGCGGCATCACCGACGCCGGGTAGAAGAAGTGAAAGCCGACGACCTTGTCCGGGCGCAGCGTCGCGTCGCCCATCTCCGAGATCGACAGCGACGATGTGTTAGAGGCGAGGATCGCGTGGCCGGGCGTGACCGCGTCGAGCTCGGCGTAGACCGCCTGCTTGATCTCCATCTTCTCCGGAGCGGCCTCGATCACGAAGTCGACGTCGCCGAACGAGTCGTACGATGGTCGTCCCCTCGATCAGGCCCATGACCTCCTCGAGGCGGGCATCGGCCTGCTCCTGCGTCAGCTTCTCCTTGGAGACGAGACGGTCGAGCTGGCCCTTGGTCACCTCGCGCGCCTTCTCGAGGCCGTGGTCGACGAACTTCTGGTCGATGTCCTTTAAGACGACTGGGATGTCGGACGCGGCGATCGCCTGGGCGATCTCGCCGCCCATCGTGCCGGCGCCGACGACGGCGGCCTTGGAGACGAACATTCTGAGATGAATCCTTCGGTCGGGGTTACGGGGTAAAGAGCCGCGGGGAGGCTACTGATCCTCCACGGCCATGCGGAAGTCGGCCAGCGAGCGCCGAAGCGAGCCGGCGACCTGGCCGCGAGCGAAGAACACGTCCGTGAGCCAGGCGAACGGGCCGCCGCGCCCGACGCGGTATTCGAGCTCGAGCGTCACCCGCGTGCCCTCGCCCTCGATCGCGAATCGCGTCGTCAGCTCACCGCTCGACTGCGGATCGGAGAAGGCGATCCGGTGCAGTGTCCGCGGCTCGTGGGCGAGCACGCGTCTCCGTCACCGTTCCCCGCCCGGCCGCGTTCGACCGCCAGACGAGCGTCCCGCCCTCGTCCGGATAGCCGTCGGACTCCTCAACCTGGCCGAAGCCCTCGACCCAGTTCGATCCAGGACTTCGGCTCGAAGTAGAGGTCCCACGTTTCGGCGAGTGAGGCACCGACCAGGACCGACTCGTGTCAGCCTGGCCACGGGGCCAGCCTACGCCGACGGGATCGCTCGCGAGCGAGGGCAACGGATCCATAACGTCGATCACCCCGTAGAACTACCGGCTTGCTCTTCTCAGTCCACACCCTTCGGCGCTGTTCTCCTCGCGCTCGCGCTCGCCCCTGGCCAGCCCGAGCCGGCGAGCGCGGCCAAATCCCCGTGCCCACGCCGCGACCACCGGCAAGGGCGGTGAGCTGGACAAGACGGTCCCGATCACCCAGCAGTCGGGCGCCGGAGCCGCGGGTGGTCCTCTCGCTCGGACCGGGCAAGCTCGGCGGGATCCAGCGCGGCGGGCGACTCGAGCTCTCCTCCGAGGTCCAGCTCACGGTCGACTGCGACAAGCGCTCGCGGCGCTGCGCAGGCCGGCCCTACCGCTACGACCCGAAGATCACCGTGACGCTCGAGCTCGGCAAGCGGCGATCCGCCCGCGAGCCAGGCGCGTGTGATCGCCCGCCGCACGCTCACCTGCCGCCAGAAGCTGCCGAACCGCCAGCACCACTGCCCGGTCGTCTTCGACAAGGTCGCTGCGCGTCGGCAAGCACGTTCCCGTGCCGGCTTCGAGCGCTGCTTCGCGAACGTCGTCGTCTCGGCGGCCAATCCGCGGGCGCGATCGCAACGACGTGATCATCATCGGCGCGAACAAGCCGAGCGGCCGGATCGTCCAGAACAAGAGCCGGCTCAATGCGGTCGTCCTCCAGCGCGAGGCACGCGGCCGCCGGCTCGCCAACCACCGCCTGCGCAGGAAGTCGCTGCGCCTGCGCCCGCAACGCAAGGTCCTGCTCTCGCAGAAGGTCGAGGGGCTCGAGCGCGGCGATGTCATCGCCGCGTCCGCCGGGATCCGCTCCGACGTGCGCCACCTCGGCTACAACGCCCTCGTCGGCGCCGAGCTGGTCATCGCCCGCGGGCCCAACGCGACCGCGCCCAGCCGCCTGATCCGCCGCTCCGTCTCGCAGAAGGGCCAGATCAGCCCGGTCAACGGCACCAACTGCACCCCGGTCAACTCGCCCTGTCTGACCCGCAAGGTCGGCGTCGCGACGATCCGCCGCGCCCTGCGAGGCGGCTCCGGCGAGCCACTCCCGCTGTTCGTGAACCTCGTCGTCCGCACCAAGCAGAAGCGCGTCGACCGCGAGCACGGCGACCGCCTGCGCCTCCGCGGCGGCCGCCTGGCGGTCGAGCGCTACCGCTGAGCAGCGCAGCCGATCCCGCAACCCCCGGCGAGGTGACGCGCCGTGAGGGGCCGACCCCCACCGGCCAGCGCTGAGAGCCGTAGAGCTCGTCCTTGATCAGGGTCACCGAGCGGATCACTGAGTCGAGGAACGGCTCGAGCTCCGTGCGCAGGCGGGTGTGCTCGCGGCGGCCGGCGGCGGTGATCGAGTAGTAGCGGCGGGTGCGGCGATCGGGGTGCTCCCAGTCGCCCTTGATCATCTTCTCGGCCTCGAGCTGGCGCAGCAGCGGGTAGATCGTGTTCGGGTTGACCGAGATCGCGCCCTCGGTGATCCGCTCGATCTCCTCGATCAGCCGGTTGCCGTACTGCGGCTCGCGCTCGATCAGGTGCAGGACCAGCAGCGGGAAGAGGTCGCGGCGGCGGATCTCGCCGCCGAAAACGTCCATCGCCCCGCCGCCGCTTGCGCTCCGCCCGCCCGCGTGCGCGGGCACTGCGCGCCGCCTTGGCGACGGCGTCGGCGACGGGTTTGGAGCGCTTGGCCACCGGATGAATCTAGAGAGCGGCGCTGCGGTGACCTGTGCCTTCCGTGACGAGGTTCACGGACAGGGGCCGGAGCCGGCATAGGTTCGCTCGCTGCCCACCCAGCGTCACGAGGAGAGCCAGATGGCGAACATGACCGTCAACCAGCGCAACCAGTTCGAGCGGGTCGATCTCACCGTCCCGTCGACCGGCGTCCAGGTCGCGGCAGCCGCGCGCTGATCGTCGACCAACCTGATCGCCCTGGCGTCTGTCGGCGCCCTCGGCTACGCCACCATCGAGCGCCTCGACAGCTGGTCCCGCGGCGGTCGTCCTCGCCGCGATCGTCTTCACGACGATCGGCGCGATGATCGCGCGTCAGCCCGAACCGCCGCGCCTAGCGCCCCGAACGAAAGAGGGCCCCGCACGACGCGGGGCCCCTTCGCAAACGCTTGCTTGGAGCCGCGGACCTAAACCGCGGCGCCCGCCGTTTCGGATTCCTTGGCTCGCCGCGTCGGTCTGCGTCCTGCGCCGTCTCAGGCAGCGGCTCGTCGACGTTGCGGCCCATCAGGACCTCCTTGGCGATCACGAGGCGCTGGATCTGCGAGGTGCCCTCGTACAGCTGCATGATCTTCGCGTCGCGCATGAGCTTCTCGACCGGGTACTCCTTGATGAAGCCGTAGCCGCCGTAGACCTGGACGGCGTCGACGGTGATCTCCATCGCCGAGTCCGCGGCGAAGCGCTTCGCGTGCGAGCAGGCGAGCGTGTTGCGCATGCCGCGGTCGAGCTGCGCCGCCGAGGACCAGGTCAGAAGGCGGCCGGCCTCGACCTTGGTCGCCATGTCGGCGATCATGAAGGCGACCGCCTGGTGCATGGCGATCGGTACGCCGAACTGGACGCGCTCCTTCGAGTACTCGGCGGCGAACTCGAACGCCGCACGGCCGATGCCGACGGCCATTGCCGCGACACCCGGACGGGTGCGGTCGAGGGTCATCATCGCCAGCTTGAAGCCCTTGTTCTCCTCGCCGAGCAGGTTGCCCTCGGGGATCTCGGTCTCGTTGAACGTGACCGTGGCCGTGTTCGACGCGCGCTGGCCGAGCTTGTCCTCCTTCTTGTCGATGACGACGGTGTCATCGCGGGGGACGACGAAGGCCGAGATGCCGCGGTGTCCCGCGTCCTTGTCGGTCTTCGCGTAGACGGTGTACCAGTCGGCGTACTGGCCGTTGGTGATGAAGCACTTGGAGCCGTTGATGACCCACTTGTCGCCGACCTTCTTGGCGGTCGTCTTCATCCCGGAGACGTCGGAGCCGGCGTCGGGCTCCGTCAGGCAGAACGAGGCGAGCTTCGGCTCCTCGGTGAGCATCCCGAGGAAGTGCGCCTTGATCTCGTCCGAGCCGCCGAGAGCGACCGGCGTCATCGCCAGGCCGTTCGCGGCGAGGGAGGTGCCGATGCCGGAGCAACCCCAGCCGAACTCCTCCTCGATCAGACAGCCCGAGAGGAAGTCGAGCCCAGGCCCGCCGTACTCCTCGGGGACGTGGGTGTTCATCAAGCCGACCTCCCAGGCCTTCTGGATGATCTCCTGCGGCCACGTGCCTTCCTTGTCGTATTCCCAGGCGACCTTGCGGATCTCGCGCTCAGCGAAGTTGTGCGCGAGCTCGCGGAGGTCCTTCTGCTCGTCGGTCAGGGTGAAGTCAACCACTGCTGCGGGGCTCCTTTGCGTGCTTGAAGAGTCCGATTGACTGATCAGTCAATCACCCGAGAATGGTAGCCGATCGTCGCCCTCGAAGCCACCGGGTCCTACGCTGTCTGTGATGCCCCTCGGTGTCTCCAACGGCGATGTGATCCTGATCGTCGTCTTCGTCGCGATTCCGATCGCTGCGGTCGTCTTCGCGCTTGGCGCCGGCGGGCGCGTTTCGCTCGATCGGCAAGGGCGGGCTGTCGGTCGAGTTCGACTCCGACCTCGGCGAGGGCATGCGCGACTCCGGGGCGGAGATGGGCATCCGCCGCTGAGGCCGACGCCGAGCTGCGCCAGCTGCTCGAGGCCAAGGCCTACCGCCAGAGCGCCCGCGGCGAGACGCCGCTCGACGTCGAGTCGGAGCTCGAGCGGCTGCGAGCCGAGCAGCGCACGCCCTCGGTCTCCAAGGCCGACCCCGCGCTGCGCGAGGAGGTCCGCCAGCTCGTCGTCGCCCGCAACGAGCGCCGTGCGCGCCAGGGCAAGGAGCCGCTGGACGTCGACGCCGAGATCGAGCGCCAGCTGCGCGACCTCGAGAACCTCGGGCAATAGTGAGCTGAGCGCGGCGCTCCGCGCGTAATAGGCTGCACGCATGGCGGACGAGAAGAACGTTTTCGAGCTCGAGGATCTGCTGGTCCGGCCCGGGCACCTACTTCAACCCGCAGACCGAGGTGGTCGTCGTCGTCGACGACTCCGCGTCGATCGACCAAGAGGTCTTCAACATGGAGCCCTACGAGGGCGCTGACTGGGTGCGGATCACCGACGAGATCCCGGTCGACTCGGACGCGCTCGAAACCGCGCTCGAGCGCTTCCAGACGATCAACCACCCCGGCAGCGACGATCTCGTCTTCGAGGTCGTGCGCGAGGGCGACGAGGAGGTCGAGCCCGAGGAGGATCTCGAGCCCGACCCCGAACCCGAGGAGCTCGAGTGAGCGGCTACTCGATCGCGTCGCGCGCCGACGCTGTCGATTGGATGGCCGACTTCCCGGGCTTCGGGGAGATGCGCCACTACCCGGAGGCGCTTGGATGCGAGCAGGTCGCGTTCTCGTGGCGGCTGATGCCGCCCGGCACCGGCGGGCGCGGCAGCTATGGGCACCGCCATCCCGGCCAGGAGGAGATCTACCTCGTGATCGCCGGCACGCTGACGTTCAAGGTTGGCGACGACGTCTTCGAGGCCGAGCCGCAGACCG
The DNA here is from genome assembly GCA_963746215.1 of uncultured Solirubrobacterales bacterium. Classification (GTDB taxonomy): domain Bacteria; phylum Actinomycetota; class Thermoleophilia; order Solirubrobacterales; family 70-9; genus WHSW01. The sequence continues at coordinate 22,938 of CAVVAT010000008.1, read as the reverse complement.
CGGTGCGGATGACCGGCGAGGACTTCTACTCGGTCCACAACGACGGCGATGCGGATGCCGAGCTCGTGATCATGTCGACCCGCGTCGACGAGCCGCAGACCGAGCGCCAGGACGACTTCTGGGCCGCAATGAGCTCAGCCGCGCCTGCCGCGAAGCAGCCGGCTCGACGCCGAGCTGCCCGAACCCGGCGCGCACCTCGAGTTCGCGGCAGACGCACTTCGCACAACCCGGCGATCGCGCCATGGCACGGCGCCGGCCCCCGTGACTGCCACCGGATGCTCCTCGCCCAGGCAGCGCAGGCCGCGGAGACCGGCTGGTGTCTGTGGTGGTGGCGCGAGCGGGCCAGCGGCAAGCTCGTCGGCTACACCGGCCTCAACCGCGACCAGGTCGACGGTGCCGACGTTGTCGAGGTCGGCTGGTCGGTGACGCCGGCGCGCTGGGGCGAGGGCTTTGCGCCCGAGGCGGCCCAAGCGTCGGTTGACTGGGGGTTCGCGCGCGGCCTGAACCGGATCGTCTCGTTCACGAAGGTCGACAACGACGCGCTCGCGGCGGGTGATGGAGAAGCTCGGCATGGACTACGTCGGCGAGTTCGAGCGGGCGGGCCTCCCCCACGTCCTCTACGAGCTGCGCGCGCGGGCCGAGTAGGTTTCGACCCATGCTCAAAGCAGGCGACACCGCCCCGGACTTCGCCCTCCAAGACCAAAACGGCGACGACCTGACCCTCTCCGACCTTCGCGGCCAAACGGTCGTCCTCTACTTCTATCCGCGAGCCGATACGCCCGGCTGCACCACCCAGGCGTGCGGAATCCGGGACCGAACGCGCCGACTACGACGCCGCCGGCGCGCGGGTGATCGGGGTCTCCCCCGACACGACGACGGCGGTCGCGAAGTTCGCCGCCAAGTTCGACCTCGAGTTCACTCTGCTCGCCGACGGCGACCACGCGGTCGCCGACAGCTACGGCACCTGGGTCGAGAAGAACATGTACGGCAAGAAGTATCATGGGCGTCCAGCGCGCCACCTTCGTCATCGACCCCGACGGCAAGATCACCGACGTGATCGAGAAGGCGTCGCCGAAGACGCACGACGATGACGTGCTGAAGCTTCTCGCCAGCGAGGCGTAGCCGAGCCGCGCCGCTGTTGAGGCGCCTTGTTCTAGGCCATCGCCACGTAGGCGATGAAGGCGACGAAGAGCCCCGACCAGATGAGGATCGGGAGCAGCTCGAAGCGCCCGCGCAAGCGCAACGCCCAATAGGCGACGACGCCGCCGACGAGGCCAAGAAGGCCGGAGACCGCCGCGAACTTGTCGAGGTCCCACTCGGTGAGCGCGAGGCCGACCGCGATCGGGATCGTCGACTGAAAGACCATCGCGCCGGTGATGTTGCCGAGAGCGAGGCTGTCCTTGCCGTCCTTGACCCAGAAGAAACTGTTCGCCTTCTCGGGAAGCTCTGTGGCGAGCGGCGCCAGCACCAGCGACAGCACCAGCGGCTCGATCCCGATGTTCTCGGCGACATGCAGCAGCTCCTCGACGAACAGGTGAGCACCACCGACGATCGCGCCGAGACCGACCACGAGCTGGATGCCAACCGTAACCCCCGGCGGGTTGTCGCCGGGGGTGCGGTCCATGTAGAGGGGTCCGATCGTGCCCTCTTCCTGGACGTCGCCGCCGCCGCGCAGCGTCTGGCGGACATAGACCACATATGCCGCGACGAACACGACGGCGAATGGGATGTGCAGCTCGTTAGGGACCACCAGACCCATCGCGATGCCCGCCGCGAAGAAGATCAGGAAGAAGATCAGGTCGCGATCGAGGGTCTCCACGTGGGCTTTGAGCTCGGTCCCCTGTTCGCGCCGGCCCTTGAAGATCAGTGCGGAGATCCCGACGAGCGCCATCGCGATCGTGGCCAGCAGGAACGGAGCGCCGATGATCGCGCCGATCGCGACGTCCTCGGACCCTTCGGCGCCGCCGATGATCGCGACGATCGGGATCAGGGTCTCGGGCATCGCCGTACCCACCGCCGCGAGCACGCTCCCGGTCGCACCCTCGCCGATGCCGAGCTTGTTGCCGGTCCACTCGATCGCGTTGGTGAACAGCAGCGCTCCGGCGAGGATCACCGCGAACGCCGCCGCCAAGAGGACGTATTCCATCGTTCTCGTCTACCCGATCAGGCGTAGAAGAAGGCGATCCCGAGGATCGCGTAGAGCGCCAGCAGCTGTACGCCTTCGAACCAGTTCGACTCGCCGTCGTGGGTGATCGCCTGCGCGACGAGGATCGCGATGAGGATCGCCCCGAGCTCGAAGCCGTTGAACACCAGGGGCATCGGGCCGCTGCCCGATGAAAAACGAGGCGATTACGAGCACCGGAGCGACGAACAGAGCGATTTGTGCGCTCGAGCCGATCGCGATGTTGACCGCCAGGTCCATCTTGTTCTTGTAGGCAACGAGGACCGCGACCCAGTGCTCGGCCGCGTTGCCGACGATCGCGACGATGATCACGCCGACGAAGAACTGCGAGAGGCCGATCGACTCCGAGGCCTCGACTGATCGAGCCGACCAGGACCTCGGACATCAACCCCACCGCCAGACCGGCGATGAACAGATAGATGACCGAGCGCCGCACGCTCCAGCCGTAGCCCTCCTCGTGCTCCTCCGCGTACGGAGGGTTGAACAGGTCCTTGTGAGTGCGCAGCGAGAAGAACAGGCCTGCGACGTAGGTGCCGATGAGGACGATCGCCGTCGCCAGCGAGAGCTTCTCCACCGTCGAGTCGTAATTGACGAGCTCGGCGGTTGGGCTCGGCAGACCCTGGCCCTCGACGAGCTCGAAGATCGCCGGCATGATCAACGCGCCAGCCGCGAGGAAGAGCATCGTCGCCTGGATGTTTGCTGCCTGGCTGTTGAAGGTTTGGCGATCGTGCTTGAGCCCGCCGACGAGCATCGATGCGCCGAGCACGAGCAGGATGTTGCCGATGATCGAGCCGACGATCGAGGCCTTCACGACCTCCTGCAGGCCTGCGTTGAGAGCGAATCAGGGCGATGATCAGCTCCGGCGCATTGCCGAAGGTGACGTTGAGCAGGCCACCGATCCCGGGCCCTGACTTCGCTGCCAGCTCCTCGGTGGCAAGGCCCATCAGCGCCGCGGTCGGGACGATCCCGAGTGCCGCGATGAAGAAGATCAGGACGGCGGTCGGCGTGGGCCAGCTCGAGCACGATCGCGAGCGGGATGAACGGCGTGAGCAGATACGGCCAGCCGGTCGCCGAGGTCAGGAACCCCAGCACTCCCCCACGCTTCGCATCACCCGCCGACATTCGAGAGCAGCCTAGAGGAAGAAAAAACGGGCCCCGGCCGAAGCCGGGGCCCGTGTTACGACTTGCGTCACCTGCTCGCTAGAGCTGAGCTGCGCAGGCGTTGATCTCGTCAGGCGTCTGAGCCTGCTGGATGCAGTCGAGGTACTCGCCGCCTCCAGCCGCGCCGCCTGAGCCACCCGAGCCGCTGACGCCGCCTAGGCCCCCGAGGGCGCCGAGGTCGAGGCCGCTGCTCTGGAGGAGGTCCGCGATCGGCTTCGGATTCTCCGGAGCGCTGATCGTCTGCTCCTCGTTGAGACCGTCGATCTCAACCGCGAACGAGATCGTGATCTCGCCGATCTGCTCGCTCGGAGCTCCGAGTGCCGACGGGTCGATCGTCAGGTTCGCCTCGAGCTTGCGCAGGACGCTGTCCTCCGTGCCCGAGTAGACGTCGATCGAGGCATCGCTGACAGCGCCCGAGACAAGACCCAGCTGCGACGGGTCGAAGCCCGAGGAAGCGGCGCTGGGGACGCTCGAGGCGATGTTGCCGATGTCGTCGAGGATCTTCTCGATGTTGGCATCACCCGAGATATGCGTCGTGGTGGTACCGCCCACGTCCGCCTCGCCCTCGTTGGTCAGGTTGGTGATCCAGCTCTCGAAGTCGATGTCGCACGCCGCGGGATCGCCGCCGGCCTGCTCGATCGCCTGCTTGCAGCCCTCGGCGAAGGAGGGTGTCGCCTCGGCGCCGGCGGCATCAGCCTGCTCCTCGACCGAGGCCTTGATCTGCTCGAACTGCTCCGCGCCGAGCTCGTAGGCCTGGTCCTGGTACTCGACGTAGGCGTTGTCGGTCGGTGATCGTCAAGCCCGCCGGAGAAGTCGATGCTCTGGCCCGCTCCGCTACCGGACGCCGTTGCCGTCCAGTCGAGCTGCGGGCAGGGCCTTCGGGTCATCCGCATCGCCCTGGAACGGACCGCTTAGGCTCGCGGTGAACTCGCCACCCTGCGATCCCTCGGCGTTGACCGAAGCGCTCAGCGTCAGGTCGCCGCTGCTAGACCTTCGTGTCGTTGTTGAAGGTCTCGTCGAGGACGGTCTGCGGGTCCTCCGAGCTCGCGTCATCGTCACCGCCGCAACCGGCAATCGCGGCCGGGATCGGCAGCGCGATGGCGCAAACGGCCAAAAGTGTTCGGGTTCGGGTCCGGATCAAAGTCGATTCACTCCTTGAGGTTCGAGTTGAAAGCGACGGGCAGCGTAGCGACTACGTCTGAAGTCGCAAGGCCGTCACGATTGCGGCCTCCCGCGTCTACATTGGGCCGCCCGATGGCGACTCCACGCACGATCCTCTACACCGGCAAGGGCGGCGTCGGCAAGACCAGCGTCGCCGCCGCCAGCGCGCGTCGCTGTGCCGATGCCGGCCTGCGGACGATCATCGTCTCGACCGATCCTGCGCACAGCCTCTCCGACTCGTTCGAGACGGAGCTGGGCCCCGACCCGACCTCGATCTCGCCGCTGCTTTGGGGTCAGGAGGTCCAGGCCGAGCGCGAGATGGAGGCCAACTGGGGCCGCGTCCAGGCGTGGCTCGGAGCGCTGCTCGCCGACCGCGGGCGTGATGGACATCGCGGCCGAGGAGCTGAGCGTCCCGCCGGGCATGGACGAGCTGTTCAGCCTGCTGCAGATCAAGCGCCACCACGATTCCGGCGACTACGACGCCGTGATCGTCGACTGCGCGCCCGACCGGCGAGACCCTGCGGCTGCTCGGTTTTCCCGACATCGCCAGCTGGTGGCTCGAGAAGGTCTTTCCCTGGGAGCGGCGCCTGCTCGCGGCGGCGAAGCCGCTGGCGCGGATGGTGGACGTCGAGATCCCGGGTGAGGACGTGATCGCCGAGGTCCAGCAACTCGTGCGCCAGCTGATCGCGATGAACGAGATCCTCCGCGACCGCAAGCACGCCTCGGTCCGGCTGGTGATGACGCCCGACCGCATGGTCGTCAAGGAGGCCCAGCGGACCTTCACCTACCTGAACCTTTACGGCTATCTGACCGACGCCGTGATCGTCAACCGCGTCTTTCCCGACGAGCTCGCCGACGGCTACTTCGGCGCCTGGCGCGAGCGCCAGCAGCGCTGCCTCGAGGAGGTCGAGGCCGGCTTCTCGCCGGTCCCGGTGCTGACCGCGCGCTACTTCGGCGACGAGGTCGTCGGCGCGGAGATGCTCGACCGCCTCGGCGACGAGATCTTCGACGATGACGCCGAGCCGGCGGCGATGCTGCACACCGAGCTCGCCCACGAGCTCGAGTCGGCCAACGGCAGCGCGACGCTGCGAATCCCGGTCGGATTCGGCGAGCGCGGCGACGTCTCGCTGAAGAAGGTCGGGCCGGAGCTGATCGTCTCGGTCGGCCCGCGCAAGCGCACGATCATCCTTCCCGTCCGGTCTCGCCCGCCGCAGCCCGACCGGTGCCAAGCTTCGCGACGGCTCGCTCGAGGTCAGCTTTGCAACGAGCGGGCGCCGACCATGACTGAGTACGAGCATCAGTGCGTCGAGCTCTGCCCGATCTGCCGTGGGGCCGAGGTCCTGCGCTCGACCGCGAGCCCGGAGCTGCGCGGCCAGTGGCAGAGCGTCCAGCGTGAGGCGCTTGTGACCATGCGGGCGATGATCGATCATTACCTCACCCGCCTCGACGAGTACGAGGCGAACGGCGGCGGCCCCCGAGTCGAGGACATCCCGATCGAGTGACCTGCGCGAGCTGCGGCACGCAGAATCCCGACAACGCCCGCTTCTGCATGAGCTGCGGGGCCTCGTTGGCTCCGGCGTGCCCCTCGTGCGGAACCGAGAACCCCGCCGGCGCGAAGTTCTGCATCGAGTGCGGAACGCGCGCTCGCGGGGCACGGCACCGGCCGGCCGCCGGCCGAGAGCCTGCCCGAGGAGCGGCGCAAGGCGACGATCGTCTTCGCCGACCTCTCCGGCTACACCGCGGTCTCCGAGCGCCTGGATCCCGGAGCGGATCAAGACGATGGTCGACCGCGCGCTGCGTCGTCTCGGCAGCGAGATCGAGCGCTACGGCGGGACGATCGACAAGTACATCGGCGACAACGTCATGGGCGTCTTCGGCGCGCCGGTCGCCCACGAGGACGATCCCGAGCGGGCGGTCCGCGCCGGCCTCGCGATGCAGGCGGCGATGGAGGAGGTCAACGAGCGGATCGCCGCCGACGTCGGCGCCAACTTCGCGCTGCGGGTCGGGATCAACTCGGGCGAGGTCCTCGCCGGGCGGATCGGCGACGGCTACACGGTGATCGGCGACCCGGTCAACGTTGCGGCCCGGCTGCAGTCGGCGGCGAAGCCGGGCACGGTCACCGTCGGCGAGATCACCCACCGCCTGACCCGCGCGGCGATCGAGTACGTCGAGCTCGAGCCGCTCGAGCTCAAGGGCAAGTCCGAGCCCGTCCCTGCCTGGGAGGCCGTTCGCGCCGTCGTCCGCGGGCGCGCCGCCCGACCCGCCTCGAACGCCTCGCCGCTCGTCGGGCGCGACGACGAGTCGGAGCTTCTGCTGTCGCTGTTCGAACGCGCGGCGGGCGAGGAGCGCACCCACCTCGTCACCGTCATCGGCCAGGCCGGGGTCGGCAAGTCGCGCCTGCTGCGCGAGCTCGCGACGAGCGTCGGCGGACGCCAGCCCCCGCCGGCCGTGCGCCTCGGCAGCTGCCCCGCCTACGGCGCCGGGCTCTCCTACTGGGCGCTCGGCGAGATCGTCCGCGGAACCTTCGAGATCACCGACTCAGACGACGCCGAGCTCGCCTGGGCGCAAGCTGCACCGCGGGGTCGAGGAGCTGCTCGCCGAATCCGACGTCGAGAGCCGCCGGAGCGGGTCGCAGCCGCACTCGGCCGGCCGCTCGGCATCGAGCCCGACGGCCCGCGGCAGCCACGAGCCGGGCGGACGGTCGACGGACGCGCGCGGCAGATGCGCGAGCGCCTGTTCTCCGCCGTCGCGCAGCCTGCTCGAGGCCGCAAGCCGGCGCCAGCCGCTGATCTTCGCGGTCGAGGACATCCACTGGGCCGACGAGGGGATGCTCGACCTGATCGAGCACCTCGCGCGCTGGGCCGAGGGCGCGATCCTGATCGTCTGCCTCGCACGCGACGAGCTACTCGACCGGCGCCCCGGCTGGGGCGGCGGCCGGATCGAGTCGACGACGATCCGGCTCGACCCGCTCGCCCGCGAGCAGGCGCGCGAGCTCGTCGGCGCACTGTTCGCCGGCGGCGACACGCGACCTCTCCGAGCAGATCGCCGCGCGCTCCGGCGGCAACCCGCTGTTCGTCGAGGAGATGGTCAACCGGATCGTCGAGGAGGGCTCGGGCGAAGCCGAGGAGCTGCCCGAAACCGTCCACTCGGTGCTCGCCGCGCGGCTCGATTCGCTGCCCCGCGCGGAGCGCGAGGTGCTGCAGGCGGCCTCGGTCGTCGGCCAGACCTTCTGGGAGGGCTCGGTCGCGCTCGGGTCGGACGCCAAGAACCTGCACGAGACGCTCGAGTCGCTGCGCGGCAAGGACCTCGTCGTCCCGACCGCGGGCAGCCGTCTCGCGGGCGAGCGCGAGTACGCGTTCAAGCACGTACTGATCCGCGACGTCGCCTACTCGACGCTGCCGAAGGCGGTCCGCGCGCGCCGCCACGCCGAGGTCGGCGAGTTCATCTCGGCGCGCGCGGCCGATCGCGGCGAGGGCGTGATCGGGATGGTCGCCGAGCACTACGGCCGTGCCGCCGCTCTCGGCGCCGCCGCCGACCTCGACCCGCGACGAGCTCGAGGTCGATCGAGGCGCGTGCCGTCGCGGCGCTCGAGGCCGCCGGCGACGCCGCCGCCGCGCTCTACTCCAACAGCGAGGCGCAGGGCCACTACGAAACCGCGCTCTCGCTGGAGCGCGTCACCGAGCCCGCGGCCCGCGCGCAGGATCGGCGAGAAGCTCGGCGACGTCGCACTGCGACTCGGCCGGGTCGAGCGCGCGATCCGCGCCTGGACCGAATGCCTCGAGTACCACCGCGGCGAGGAGGAGCTCGCCCGCGTCGGCGACCTGCACCGCAAGATCGGCTCCGGCCTCTGGCACAAGGGCGACCGCGAGGGCTCGATCGAGAACTACCAGCGCGGGATCGACCTGCTCAAGGACGGGCCGCCGTCGATCGAGCTCGTTCGCCTCTACGAGGAGGCCGCGTCGCTCTACATGCACACCGGCGACAACATGCTCGCGATCTACGCGTCGGAGAAGGCGCTGCGACTGGCCGAGCGGCTCGACGAGGCCGCCGCCGCCAGCCGCGCGCACGGGATCTTCGGGCGCGTCTTCGGGCGCATCGGCGACTCGGCCCGGGCGCGCGAGAACCTCGAGCGATCGGTCGAGCTCGCCCGCGAGAGCGATCCGGCCGAGGCGATTCGGGCGCTGTTCGCGCTCGGCTACCACCTCGAGGTCTCCGACGCCGACTACGACGGCGCCAACGCCGCGTACGCCGAGGCGCTCGACCTCGCGCTCGAGACCGGCGATCTGCCATCGCAGGTCGAGCTGCGCGCGGCGATCGCCCAGGTCGACGTCTACCTCGGCGAATGGGAGGCGGCGGCAGCCGAGACCGATGCCTCGCAGGCGCTCGCCGAGCGCCAGGGCCTCGACGGAAAGCTCTGTTACCCGTACTCGATGCGCGGCGTGCTGCTCTGCCCACGAGGGCGACCTCGACGCCGCGGCCGAGATGCTCGAGCGCGCCTTTGAGATGGCCGAGCAGGTCGGGCGCTCGGAGGTCGCCTTCGAGTCGCTGCAGGCGCTCGCCGCCACCCTGCGCGACCGCGGCGACCACGCGGACGCCGACCAGACGCTCGCCCGCTCGCTCGACCTCTGCGAGCGCGCCGGGCCTGGTCGCGCAGTCGGTCGAGGCGACCGCCGCCCGCGCCGTCAACGCGGCGATCTGGGGCCGCCCCGAACTCGCGACCGAAACCGCGGCCGAGGCCGCCGGCCTGGCCGAGCGCCTGCGCTACCCGGTCGGCGAGGCCGCAGCGCTCGAGGCCCGCGGCGCCGCGGCACGCGACGCCGCACTGCTCGCGGAGGCCGAGGCCGCCTGGAACGCGCTCAAGCGCCCAGGCGACGCAGCAGCGCTGCGCGGGCTTACTCACCCGCGTCGGCTAGAGCCCTAGGCGAGCCCTTCCTTCTCGTACTCGCGGAGGAAGCCCTCGAAGAGGCGCTTGTGGCCCTGTTCGTCCTGGAGGATCGCGATCATCATGTCGTTGGTGACCGGGTCGATCTCCTCGGTCTCCTTGATGACGTGGCTGTAGTACTCGATCGCGCCAGCCTCGGCCTCGATTACGCCACGGATCACATGGACGATGTCGATCTGGTCGTCGGGCGGCTGCAGGTAGGTCTGCTCGGCAGCGAACTCGAGCGAGCCGGGCACCACGCCGTAGAGCGTCTTGATCCGCTCGGCGAACTGCTGTGCGTGACCGAGCTCCTCCTGGATGTCCTGGTTGAGGGACTCCTTGATCTCCATCGCGCGCACGCCGTCGGGGTTTATCGAGTTGGCGATGTAGCTCATCACCGTCTCGATCTCCATCCAATAAGCCTTCTTCAGCAGGTCGATCACATGCTCGCGCTGATCGGCGTGATCGTCGGACATGATGTCGCCGCTGGTCGTCGTCGTATCGCTCATTCGTCTTCTCCTTTTCGCGTCTTTTAGCTTCTGCCCGTCGCCGGCGCCGGCCAAACGGTCGACCGCAACGCTAGCGCCAGCTCGAAGCGGTCCGCCGGCGCGCTCGAGCGCCTCGCCGAAGAGCTCGCGCAGGCGGGCGAGCCGATAGCGAACGGTCTGAGGGTGGACGTCGAGCTCGGTGGCAACGCGGCGACTTCGCCCTGATGGTCGAGCCACGAGCGCAGCGTCTCGGCGAGGCGGTGGCGCGAGGCCGGGGTCTCCGCAGTCGAGCGGCGCAAGTCGCCGGCGCGCGAGTTCGGCAAGGGCCGGCCGCGTCGCCGTGGGCGATCAACGAGCCGAGGTGATCGTCGGCCAGCGTGAGGCCGTCCGCTTCGAGCGACGTCCGATGTCGATCAGACGCAGCACATCGCGCGCTCGGGCTGCGCTCGTTGCCGCCGCGAGCCGGCTCGACGGCCGGACCGAGAACCACCGCGGACTCACCCGCGGCGCGCGCTCCAGCCTCGCGCGCAGTCCGGGCGCGTCCGGATCGGCGACGAAGGCCACCCCGCCAGCCGCTCGTCATCGGGCTCTGGTGCGACGGGCGTTCCGGCGGCAACCGCGGCTCGCAGGCGAGCGCCGTCGCCGCACCAGACGAGCGCAGCACGAACTCCGGGCGCCTCCCACCCGGCCTCCGCCGCCGCAGCGTGCGATCGCGTCAGGGCTGGTGGCCGGCTCGAGCATCAACTCCGCAAGACGCGCACGCAGCCGCTCGCTCTCCCCCGCGGCCGCCGACTGCGCCTGCGCGTAGCCCTCGGCCGAGAGCGCCGAGACCTCGTCGATGTAGGCGAAGACCGCCTCGGCGAGCATCGCCAGCGTCCGCCGATCGTGGCCCGCCTCGATCGCGATCTCGGAGACGCGCCGCCACGAGACGCGGGCGCCGAGGCGATAGGCCGCCAGCAGCGCGTCGAGCGAGCGGTGCTCGCCTGCTCGCCCGCGCCGAGCGCGCGATAGACGGCATCAAGGTCGGAGCGGTCGAGCTCGGGATCGGCGACGAGGTCGGCGAACTGGGTGAGGGCGACCTCGACGCCCTGGCGGATCCCGGCGCCGAAACGACCGCGCAGCGGCCGGTGATAGGCGGGCACGCGCTCACGAATCGCCTCGATCACCTCGTCGCTGAGCGTCGGGCACGTGCGGGCGGATCAGCGCCCCGAGCTCGGGCTCGAGCAGCCGCCAGGGCTCGTCGATCGAGTGATCTTGTGCGCTGATGACAAGAATTCTACGTCCGAGCGTGGCTGCAGGTCAAGAAACTGGTTGTTTCTGAGCCTACGGTGGAGGCATGACGAAGCTCCAGCGACGGGTCAACATCGTCGCCGTAATCCTCCCGTTCTGCGCCTTCCTCGCCGCGCTCGTCCTGCTCTGGAACAGCGCGATCGGATGGAGCGACCTCGTCGTCATGGCGTCATGTACGTCGTCAGCGCGTTCGGAATCACGATCGGTTACCACCGGCTGCTCACCCACCGCGCCTTTCAGACGCACAAGTCCGTCGAGTACGCGCTCGCCGCCGCCGGCTCGCTGGCGGTTCAGGGCCCGGTGATCGACTGGGTCGCCGACCACCGCAAGCACCACGCCCACACCGACGAGGAGGGCGACCCCACTCCCCGCACGTCGGCCACGGCAGCGGGCTGCGCGGCCTCTGGCATGCCCACGTCGGCTGGCTGTTCGAGACCAACGGCACCGCCAGCCGCCGCAAGTACGCCCCCGACCTCGTGGAAGACCGAGGAATGAGGTTGCTCAACCGCCGCTTCCTCCCGCTCGTCGGGCTCTCGCTCGGGATCCCCTTCGTGCTTGGCCTGGTGCTGACCGGCAGCATCGTCGGTGGCCTCACCGGCCTGCTCTGGGGCGGCCTCGTGCGGATCTTCTTCGTCCACCACATCACCTGGTCGATCAACTCGATCTGCCACTACCACGGCGCCCGTCGCTTCGCTACCGACGACTATTCGACCAACGTCTGGTGGCTCTCCGTCTTCTCGCTCGGCGAGGCGTGGCACCACAATCACCACGCCTTCCCCCGCTCCGCATTCCACGGCCTCCGTCGCTGGGAGCTCGACCCCTCCGGCGCGGTCATCCGGGTGATGCAGCGGCTCGGCCTCGCGTGGAACGTGGTCGCGATCACCCCGGAGCGCCAGCAACAGCGCCTCGCCTAACCGCCTTAGACTCAGGTCCGTGGCGACCTGGATCCTCACCGGCGACGTGAACAACTTTCGGATCAACGTCGAGCGCGGCTTCGACCCGATCGGCTTCAAGGAGCGTCGTCGCAACCAGGCGCTCGAGTTCGAAGCCGGTGACGAGGTCGTCTTCTACGTGACCGGCGTCCAAGCGTTTGGCGGCATCGCCAAGGTCACCTCGGAGATGTTCGAGGACCGCGCGCCGATCTGGCCCCAGGGCAAGAAGAAGCACTCCGAGGACTACCCGTGGCGGGTGCACGGCGAGCCAGAGATCGTGCTCGAGGAGTCGTCATTCGTGCCTGCCGAGTCGCTCGTCGGCGAGCTCGAGCACATCTCCAAGTGGCCCGCGGAGCACTGGCACCTGGCGTTTCAGGGACAGCTTCGGACGGTCTCTGAGTCCGATGCGGAACTGCTGCGCAGGCGCATCGAGGCCGCCGCGCGAGCCCCGGTCGCGGGGTGATTCACGAGCGTCACTTCACCCGCGAGGAAGCCGAGACGCTCCTCGCCGAAGTCGAGCCGATGCTGCGCGAGCTGCGCACCGCCCGGGACCGCCTGACCGATGCCGAAGCCCATCAGCTGCTGGCCGACGTTGCGCCCACCAACGGCGGCGGCGCCCCCGGTCGCGAGGTGGGCGAGGGCTTTCTCGCGGTACGCAGGCTGCTGGGTGCCGTCCAAGAGCTCGGAATCGTCGTCCGCGACATCGACCGCGGCCTGATCGACTTCCCGGCCGTCATCGACGGCGAGGAGGTCTACCTCTGCTGGCAGCTCGACGAGGACGGGATCTCCTGGTGGCACGACATCGAGTCGGGCTTCGGCGGCCGTCAGCCGCTGGATGAGTGACGCTCCGCGCGACGGAACGCACCCGCGCCGGTCGCTGACGCCGGCCGAGCGGCTCGCGTGCATCGGCGCGGCAGTCGCGCTCGGCAGCATGCTTCTGCCCTGGTACGGGATCCCGCTGACGGGCGGGCTTTCGGTGTCGGGCTTCAACGCCTTCGGCTTTGCGGCCGCCGCGCTGCTCGTCGCCGTTGGCGGCGCCGTTGTCGTCGTCATGCGCGAGGCGGCAGGCAGACCACCGGTGCGACCGCTGCGGTCAGCCGATCTGGTGATGCTGGCGCGGAGTCTGGGCGGCGCTTGTCGGGGTCTACCTGATGTTCGATCGCCCCGACGAGCTCGCCGGATCGACCCGGATCTCGCTCCGCATCGGACCGTTTGTCGCGCTTGGCGGCTGCATCGCGATCGTCGTCGCCGGGATGCGGATGCGCGCAAACAGCGACGGCTGACTCCAGAAATGGAAACGGGGCGCCCGCCCGGCGCCCCGTTTCGCTGTCCACATGGGAGGTGTGTTGGTTGGTCGCCCACCAAGAGAGAGGTGGTGGGTGTGTGAAAGCCTGATCGGCCCCCACTACACGGGCCTTTAGAGGTGCACGGAATAAAGCGCCTCACAGCGGCGCAGCTCCGCTTCGCCCTTCGGGCTCCGCGATCGCAAGTAATCGAGCCGGAGCGCCATCATGGCGCTCCGGCTCTGGCATCGGAGGTGCCCCGCGGACTTGCCAATAAAGGCTCACCCGATGGGGACTTTTATGGGGTTATGGGTCCAGTCGGAGACGGCATCTGTCTCCATTCAGTTGATCGACCCTAGCGCCCATTGGGCGAGTCGATGGGCAGTACCTAGACGTTCGTACTAGGTGGCGAGCTCGAGCCCGCTGCCAGCGGGCGGCCCGGTGTCGATCGGCTGAGTCAGGGTCTCCCGGCGATAGTCGCGGTACTCGCGATAGACGATCTGAAGCGTCGCCGCGGTCGGAATCGCGAGCACGGCGCCCAGAACGCCGAACAGGGTCGACCCGAAGAGCACCGCGACAAGAACCACAAACGGCTCGACCTCGACCGCCCGCTTTTGGATCTGCGGCTGGATCACGTAGTTCTCGATCTGCTGGTAGGCGATCGCCCAGATGATCCAGATGATCACCGCGACGGGGAAGTTGACGAACAACAGGACGACGGCGATCAGTACCGCTGCGATCGTCGCGCCTACCACCGGGATCAGGTCGAAGAAGGCAACGACCAGCGCCAATGGACCCGCGAAGGGGGCGCCGAGGATCGTCAGCACGATGAATGCGCTGACACCGGCAATCGTGGCCTGGGCGAGCGCGCCGGCGACGTAGTTGCCGATTGCGTTCGCCACGTCGCGCATGCCCCGTTCGACCCGCTCGGCCCGCGGTGGCGGCTGCGAGCGCACGAACGCCTGCGCCCATCGGTTGCCGCCGCTGACCATGAAGATGCTGAGGATGAGGATGGTCAACGCGGCGAATACCGAGTTGACCACGCCGACGCCGATGTCCTGAAGGACGCCGGCGGCATCGCCTATGCGATTCGGAAGGTCGTCGGCGGCGCTCTGAATCCCGCTGGTGAAGTCGAACTCGTCGTTGAGGTTGTTGAGCGTGTCGTTTTCCTGAACGAACTCGGTGACGTCCTGGGCGTATTGCGGCACGTTGTCCGCAAGGTTTTCGATCTGTCCAACAAGCGACGGCACCAGGGCGACCCCAAGCCCGATCGGGATCATCACCAGGGCGATGTAGGCAAGGGCGATCGCCAGCCCGCGCTTCATGTGGCGCTGCAGCAGGTTCACCGGGCCCGACATCGCAATCGCGATGAACGCCGCGATGACCAGCCAGGTCAGCGGTCGCTGCAGGAGCACGATCAGATAGAGAACGATCGCCACCGAGACGACGATCAGCACGGTGCGCAGAACTGCGCGCCCGAACGGATCGGTCGGCGTCATCACGGACATCGAGGCGTAATTCGGCGGCCCCGCTACGTTTCCCCCCATGCTTCCGAAGCTTCTTGACCGCACCTTCGACTGGACCGTGGTCCCCGGTTACAGCCGTCTGGGCTACGCGGTGCGCTCACGTTCATGGGACGAGCAGGAGTCGGAGGCGCGTCTCGACGGATGGACCGTGCTCGTCACGGGTGCCAGCAGCGGCATCGGCGCCGCGGCCGCCACCCGCTTCGCGCGTGCCGGGGCTGCCGTCCACATGCTCGCGCGCAACCGCGAACGCGGCGAGGACGCCCGCACCCGGATCTCGGAGGCCACCGGATCGGACCGCTTGGTGTTGGAGATCTGCGACATCTCGGACCTCGGCGCCGTACGCGAATTCGCGGCCGGTTTCGTCGCCGATCATCCGGAGTTGCACTGCCTCGTTAACAACGCCGGTGCGATGCCGCCGGAGCGGACGCTCACGCCGGAGGGCAACGAGCTCACCTTTGCGACCAACGTCCTCGGCCCGTTCCTGATGACCAACCTGCTGCTCCCGGCGCTGCGTCGCGGCGCGCCGTCGCGGATCATCAACGTCTCGTCGGGAGGGATGTACTCGCAGCGGCTGCGCGCGGACGACCTCCAGCTCGAGCAGCGCGAGTACGACCCGGCCGCGGTTTACGCACACACGAAGCGCTGCGAGGTGATCCTCACCGAGCTCTGGGCCGAGCATCTGCGCGGCACCGCGATCACCGTCCACTCGATGCACCCCGGCTGGGCGGACACTCCCGGTGTCCAGACCTCGCTGCCGCGTTTCCGCAAGCTGATGCGCCCGCTACTGCGCGACGCCGATCAGGCCGCGGACACGATCTTCTGGCTGGCCAGCGCCGCCGAGCCGGCCGCGCGCTCCGGCCTCTTCTGGCACGACCGCGAGCCCCGGCCGCTGCACCGCGTTCCCTGGACACGCGAGACGCCAGCCGACCGCGAGCGGCTCTGGGCCGAGTGCGAGCGGCTGACCAGCCCCGTCGCCGCTGAGGAGCTCACCCCGCTTTAGGGCAAAGAAAAGGGGCGGCGCCGAAGCGCCGCCCCTCTTCGAAAGCGAAAAGTCGCTTGGGCTAGACCGTGCGGACGTTCGTCGCGCGCGGGCCCTTGTCGCTCTCCTCGGACTCGAACTCAACCTTCGCGCCGTCGGCGAGAGCGCCGCCGCCCTCAACCTGACTCTGGTGCACGAAGAGGTCGCGACCGGCGTCATCGGGGGTGATGAAGCCGAAGCCCTTCTCGTGGTTGAACCACTTAACTGTTCCTAGTGCCATTGTCCCTCCAGGGAACTCGGGTGCTCGCGGTACGAAGGATTCCCTGAAAGAGACGCCTGCGAACTGCTACGCACGTTTGTGTGCGAGAGGGTACCTGTTATCAGGCGATCGGAGCCTGTGCTTCCGCTCCGCCCCCGAGTTCGACGTGCGCGCGGCTGTCGCTCCCCCGGATCAGCGTTAGCGCTGCGATGAAGCCGAGGGCGGCGATTCCGCTGCCTACCAAGAAGGCATCGGCGTAGCCATCGGTGAGCACGGCGAGGCTCGGCGCGCCCCCTGCAGCGGCGGCCGCATCGTCGATCTGCGTGAAGGCGACCGTCGCGAGCACCGCGAGCCCGAGTGCACCACCGACCTGCTGTGAGGTGTTGATCAGCCCGCTGGCGAGGCCGGCCTGGCGCGGCTCGACCCCGGAGACGGCGGCAATTGTCACCGGCACGAAGGCGAATCCGAGCCCGACAGCGGCAAGCAGCGACGGGCCGAGAACGTCGGCAATGAAGGTGCCGTCGACCGAGATCTGGCTGAACCATGCGAGCCCAGCTGCGATGAGCAGCATCCCGGCGGCCATCACCGCCTTGAAGCCGACCTTCGTCACCAGCACTGAGGCAAGTCCTGCAGAGATGATGATCGACACCGCGAGCGGCAGATACGAAAGACCCGCCTTGATCGCGCTGTAGTCGAGAACGTTCTGCATATACAGCGAGATGAAGAAGAACATCGAGAACAGCGAGGCGCCCGTCAACAGGCCGACGACGTTGGCGCCAGTGAGCGTCCGGATGCGGAAGATCGAGAACGGCACCAGTGGCGACTCCGCCCGCCTCTCGATTGCGACGAACGCGCCGAGGAGCACGACCGCCGCGGCAAGCAGCCCGATGGTCTGGGTCGAGCCCCAGCCCGCGTCGGGTGCGTCGACCAGCCCGTAGACGAGCAGGGCCAGTCCCGCGGTGACGCTAGTGGCGCCGGCGATATCGAACGAGCGGCTCTCCGAGTCGGAGTGACTTTCGGCGAGAAGCCGGGGCGCAAGCAGCGCGGCGATGATCCCGATCGGGACGTTGACCCAGAGGACCCACTCCCAGCCGGCGTACTCGGTCAGCACGCCGCCGAGCAGGACGCCCGCGGCGCCACCCGAGCCGGCCACGGCCCCCCAGGCTCCGAGGGCCTTGTTGCGCTCGGCGCCGTCGCGGAAGGTCGTGGTGACAATCGAAAGCGCCGCGGGTGAGAGCAACGCTGCGCCGAGGCCCTGCACCGCTCGGGCGGCGATCAGGACGCCCGAGGACTCAGCGAGTCCTCCCCCAGCGACGCGGCAGCGAAGAGAATGAGCCCGGCCATGAACACGCGCCGGCGGCCGAGCAAGTCGGCCATACGACCACCGAGTAGGAGGAAGCCGCCGAAGGTGAGGACATAGGCGTTGACGACCCAGGAGAGGTCGTCCTGGGAGAACGCGAGGTCGGCGCCGATGGTCGGCAGCGCGACGTTGACGATCGAGGCGTCGAGGACCACAACGAACTGCGCAACGCACAGGAGCGCGAGCCCGATCCAGCGCTTGCGTTCGAACTCCTGCTCTTCCGTCATTCCACTCCTGCCTTCGTCTTCGCGTTCCTATAATCGGAACCGTAGTTCCGCTTCGCGGGTACTATACGGAACGACCGTTCCGCTTGCAGGAGAGCTGTGGCTGTTACCGACATCACGACCGCGCGCCCTCAGCGCGCAGATGCACGCCGCAATCGCGAGAGCGTTCTCGACTCCGCGCGCGAGCAGTTTGCCAACCATGGCCTGGATGCGCAGATCGACGAGATCGCTCGCGGCGCGGGCGTGGGCGTCGGCACTGTCTATCGCCACTTCCCGACCAAGGACGACCTGCTCGCGGCCCTCGCCCAGGCGCGCTTCGAGGGACTCGCCGAGCAGGCCCGGGCGGCGCTTGAAGCGGACGACGGCTGGGAGGGCTTCGTTGAGTTCATGACCTACTCGGCGCAGGTCATGGCCGAGGATCAGATGCTTTCCGAGGCGATGGACCAGCGAGGCGAGCTCTGCGGCGGGGCGGCCGAATCGGTCGGGCTGATCGATCTCGTCGGGGCGATGGTCGACCGCGCCAAGGCCGAGGGCAAGCTCCGCGATGACACCGAGCCCTGGGATGTCCCCGGGTTGATCTGCGGCATCGGCCGCGCCGTGCGCGCCGCCCCGGGGGTCCCAGCACTCACCTGGCAGCGCCACCTCGAGATCATCCTGGCGGGGCTCGAAGCGCGGTAGCGCACGAACTGCGGTTAGCGTCCTCCCTGAGGACGTTTCCCGCAGTTCGCCGACGCGGCTGCCCCTCGCCGCCACGTCCTGCCAAGCGTGCTCGACCCTCGGCGGATAGGTTGCGCGCATGCCGGACCCGATCAGCCCGCAGCAGGCCGCAGCGCTGCTCAATCCGCAGGACACGCTCGGCATCCCGCTCGGGACCGGGCAGCCGCCGGCGTTCATCGCCGCGCTGGGCGAGCGAGACGACTGGACCGACCTGCGAATCGGCGGCGCCCTGCTGCTCGCCTGGTCGGAGGCGTTCAAGCATCCGAACGTCCACTTCCTCTCCGGCTTCTTCGGCCCGGTCGAGCGCGCGCTCCGCGACCAGGGCGCCAACCTGAGCTTCGCTCCAGCCGACTTTCGCCGCTTCGAGCCGCTGCTCGAGGCGCAGAAGCCGCGGGTGATGGCCACGGTGGCTGCGCCGCCCGATGCCGACGGCTGGTGCAGCCTCTCGCTGCACGCCGGCGGGACGCTGAAGGAGCTTGGCCGCGCCGGCGCCGACCCCGAGCGGCTGCTGATCGTCGAGGTCTCGCCGAAGTTCCCCCGTACGCAGGGGTTGCCACCCGACCATCGCCACGCGATCCACGTCGACGAGATCGACGTGCTCGTCGAGTCCGACGCCGCGCCGTTCGAGCTGCCGGACGCCGAACCGGGAC
The DNA here is from genome assembly GCA_963746215.1 of uncultured Solirubrobacterales bacterium. Taxonomy (GTDB): domain Bacteria; phylum Actinomycetota; class Thermoleophilia; order Solirubrobacterales; family 70-9; genus WHSW01. Next base: position 3,805 of record CAVVAT010000008.1, on the reverse strand, counting down.
CGGCCGATGAGGCGATCGGCGAACACGCCAGGCGTTTCATCCCCGACGGCGCGACGCTTCAGACCGGCATCGGCGCGATCCCCTCGGCGATCGTCGGTCGGCTGGCCGACGGCGACGGCGGTGACTACGGCGTCCACTCGGAGATGTTCACCACCGGGCTCATGCGCCTGCATCAGGCTGGGAAGGTGACCAACCAGAAGGGCCTCTACGACGGGGTCTCGGTTGCGACCTTCGCGGGCGGCACGCGCGAGCTCTACGACTGGCTCGCCGACAACGAGGATGTCGCGTTTCTGCCGGTGGAGCTCGTCAACTCCCCCGAGGCGATCGCGCGCAACCGCGACATGGTGACCTTCAACGCCGCGCTCAGCGTCGACATCCACGGTCAGGTGATCGCCGACACGATCAACGGCCGCCAGTACTCCGGCATCGGCGGACACGAGGACTTCGTCGCCGGTCCGGCGCTCTCGCTCTCCGACCGCGCGCTGCTGTGCCTTCCGTCGACCGTGACCATCGACGACGAGGTGAAATCGCGGATCGTGCCCTGGTTCGGACCGGGCGCGGTGGTGACCACCCCTCGCCACCAGGTCGACGTGATCATCACCGAGCACGGCGCCGCCGAGCTTCAAGGTCTGACCGTCCACCAGCGCGGGATGGCGCTTGCGGAGATCGCCCACCCGGACTTTCGCGACGAGCTGCGCGAGGCCGCTGAGCGGGCGTCACACGGCAACTCGGCCGTCGGCTAACAGTGCTCGAGGCCGCGTTCTGGGGGCTGGTCGGTGGTGGAGCCCTGGTCCTCGGCGCCGTTTTCGCCCTGCTGCGCGGGATGAGCGAGCGCATGATCGCCTACGTCATGGCGTTCGGAGCCGGTGTCCTAATCAGCGCCGTTGCCTTCGATCTGACCGAGGAGGCCATCGGTTTCGGCAGCCCTGGTGCGGCAGCGGGCGGTCTGCTCGCCGGCGCCCTCGTCTACTTCGCCGGCAATCGCCTGCTCGCCCGTCGTGGAGGCGACGAGAATTCGGGCAACGCAATCGCCCTGGGAGCACTGCTGGACGGCGTCCCGGAATCGGCGGCAATCGGGGTGACGTTGCTCGGCGGCGGCGGCGTCAGCGTCTCGTTCGTTGCCGCCGTCTTCCTCTCGAACTTGCCGGAGTCGATCTCGGCGACCGCAGAGATGAAGAGCAAGCACTCGGCAGCCTGGATCCTGCGTCTGTGGCTTGGGATCGCGATCGCATCAGCGATCGCCGCCGCGGTCGGCTACGGCGCGCTCGGTGACGCCTCCGAGAACCTGCTCGCCTGGATCAAGGCGTTCGCCGGCGGCGCGATCCTGTGCATGCTCGCCGACACCTTCATCCCGAAGGCGTTCCGCGAGGGCGGCGACAAGGTCGGCCTCGTGACCGTCCTCGGCTTCGCCCTTGCGGCGTTGCTCTCGGCCGCTTAGTTCGAGGCGGTCTCGGCCTCCGCCTCGGTGGCTTCGGTCTCTCCGGCAGCCTCCTCGGCTTCGAGTCCCGGCTCGGAGTGCGCAGCGCGGTCCTCGTAGGCGGCGCGGACACTCGCGTCGGTGTCCATCAGCACCTTGTCGGCCTTGAGCATCCGGCCGATCCCCTCGCTTGCCCTGCGCGGCAGGAGCGTGAGGACCTTGTAGATCGCGAGGCTTTCGCGCGGGACGAAGACGTCGAACTTCGGGCGCTCGAGCGCATCGACGATCGCGTCCGCAACGTCCTCGGGCTCGAGGACCTTGATCGCGCGAGTCTCGGTGAGCCCCGAGCCCAGCTCGGTGTTGACGACCGCGGGCATGACGCACGAGACCTCGATGTTGGTTCCACGCAGCTCGGCGCGAACGGCCTCGGACACGCCGACGACGAAGTGCTTTGTGCCGCAGTACGTGGCACCGCCCGGGAACCCGGTCTTGCCGGCCTGAGAAGCGATGTTCACCAGATGGCCTTGGTTGCGCCGCTGCATCCGCGGCAGCGCCAGCTTCATCCCGTACATGACGCCGTGAACGTTGATATCGACCATCCGGCGAGCGGTGAGATCGTCCTCCTCGACGAACTTGCCGAGCGGCATGATCCCCGCGTTGTTGACGAGCACGTCGAGCGAGCCGAGCCGCTCCTCGACCTGATCGAGGAAGCCCTCGAACGAGTCGCGGCGGGTGACGTCGAGCTCGAGCGCCAGGGTGTCGCCGCCCAGCTCGCGAGCGGTCTCCTCGGCGAGCTCGCGGTCAAGATCGCCGATCGCAACCTTCGCGCCCTTCTGGCGCAGCGCCTTCGCGGTCGCCTTACCGATGCCCCGGGCTCCTCCGGTGATCGCTACGACCTTCCCGTTGAGCGAACGCGGTGCGCGTGCCATCAAGTTCCTCCTGCTGATTGCCGGTGCCGCTGGTCGCGCAAGCCTATCGGGGAATCGAGTTCTTGGCCAAGCGGTTAGGTTTCTTACGTGGCGGCCACCGACACCTCCGGTTACGCGACCTCGGCCGACGACGCCCCGCGACGCCCCGAAGCGATCTCGACCAACCCTGTACGCCGGATCGCCAGCGACGTAATCGCGGAGGGCAGAGCTCGCGGACGCGGGACTTTCCCCCCGGGACCGAACCGTGGCGCGTTCAGGCGCGCTGTGGACTTCAGTCGCGATCCGCTTCCGATCCTGCTTGGCCTGTACGAGGAGCACGGACCGATCTTCAGCGCGCGAATGCTCCACACGAAGGTCGTCTTCATGCTCGGGCCCGAGGCGAATCAGTTCATCACCGTCACCAGTCCGGGCAGCTTCCACTGGCGCGAGTCGAGCTTCGGCGACCTGATCCCGCTGCTCGGCGACGGCCTGCTGACGATCGACGGCGCCTACCACGACCACGTCCGGCGAATCATGATGCCCGCCTTTCACCGTGAGCAGATCGAGACTGCCGTCGCCGCCATGGTCGTCGAGACGGAGGCCGCGATGACGACGATGGAGCCCGGCGCGACCGTCGACGTCTATCACTGGGCGCGCAACCTGGCGATGCGGATCGCGATGCGGGCGCTGCTCGGCCTGGATCCCGACGATGCGGGACGAGGCGCGGCGGCGGCCGAGCACTTCGAGCACGCGCTCTCCTACTACGGGATCGCCTACCCCCTGCGGTTGCTGCGCGGCCCGCGGTCGCCGTGGCGCCGGATGGTCGCGTCACGAACCGTGCTCGACGACATCGTGCTCAGCGAGATCCGCGAGCGGCGCCGGCGCGGTGACGACGGCCGCAACGACATCCTCAGTCTGCTGATCGCCGCCCGCGCCGAGGACGGCTCCGAGCTCACCGACAGCGAGATTCGCGACCAGGTGATGACGCTGATGTTCGCCGGCCACGACACCTCAACCTCGACGATTTCGTTCCTGCTCTACGAGCTGGCGCGCCATCCGGCCGAACTGGCACGGCTGCAGGCCGAGCAGGACGAGGTGCTCGGTGGCGCAGTACCGACGCCACAGCAGCTCTTCGGCGAACTGCCCTATCTCGACATGGTTCTCGACGAAACGCTGCGGCTCTATCCCCCGGCATGGGTGGGCCCGCGGCGGGCGATTCGAGAGTTCGAGTTCGGCGGCTACACGGTCCCGCCCGGCGCGTACGTCAACTACTGCTCGTGGGCGAGCCACCGCCTCCCCGAGGTCTTCCCCGAGCCCGAGGCGTTCATCCCGGAGCGCTTCACGCGCGAGCGCAAGGCAGCGCTCCCCCGCGGCGCCTACGTGCCCTTCGGCGGCGGCTCGCGAATCTGCATCGGCAAGCGCTTTGGTCAGACCGAGGTGAAGCTCGTGGCGACGATGCTGCTTCAGCGCATGCGCTTCG